>CBDCRW010000004.1:570000-1120775 GCA_965221125.1 Alphaproteobacteria bacterium | reverse complement strand
CATCAGGTCCTTGCGCTGCTCGTAGACCACCGAGCGCTGGTCGTTCATCACGTCGTCGAACTTGAGCAGGTTCTTGCGGATCTCGTAGTTGCGCGCCTCGACCTTCTGCTGCGCCTTCTCCAGCGCCTTGTTGATCCAGGGATGGACGATCGCCTCGCCGTCCTTCAGCCCGAGCTTGGACAGCATGGAGTCCATCTTGTCGGAGCCGAAGATGCGCATGAGGTCGTCTTCGAGGGAGAGGAAGAAGAGCGACGCACCGGGGTCGCCCTGCCGGCCCGAGCGGCCGCGCAACTGGTTGTCGATGCGGCGCGCCTCGTGGCGCTCGCTCCCCACCACCAGAAGCCCACCGGCGGCTAGCACCTTCTCGCGCTCGGACGCGACCTCCGCGCGAATCCTGGCGGCGAGCGCCTCCTTGGCGGCTTCGTCGTCGTCCTCGCCCTGCTCGTCGGCGATGCGGAACTCGATGTTGCCGCCGAGCTGAATGTCGGTGCCGCGGCCTGCCATGTTGGTCGCGATGGTGAGCGCGCCGACCCGGCCGGCCTGCGCGATGATGTGCGCCTCCTGCTCGTGGTAGCGGGCGTTGAGCACGTTGTGCGCGATCGAATCCTTCTTGAGCCGCGTGGACAACAGCTCGGACTTCTCGATGCTGGTGGTGCCGACCAGCACCGGCTGCCCCCGCTTCTGGCAGTCGCGCAGCAGCTCGCTGATGGCGTTCCACTTCTCGTCCGAGGTCCGGTAGACCTCGTCGTCGCGGTCCTCGCGGATGCAGGGCTCGTTGGTCGGGACCTGGATCACGTCGAGGCCGTAGATGTCGCCCAGCTCGGCGGCCTCGGTCGCCGCGGTGCCGGTCATGCCGGCGAGCTTCGGGTACATGCGGAAGTAGTTCTGGAAGGTGATCGAGGCGAGCGTCTGGTTCTCCTGCTGGACCCGCACGTGCTCCTTGGCCTCCAAGGCCTGGTGCAACCCTTCCGAGAAGCGCCGCCCCGGCATCATGCGGCCCGTGAACTCGTCGATGATGACGACGCGCCCGTCCTTCACGATGTAGTCGGTGTCGCGCTCGAACATCTTGTGGGCGCGCACCGCCTGGTTCAGGTGGTGGACGACCGAGACGTTCTCGATGTCGTAGAGATTGGGGCTCTTCAGCAGCTCGTGCCGGGCGAGCACGGCCTCGACGCGCTCCGCGCCCTCGTCGGTCAGCGTCGCGGTCCGCGCCTTCTCGTCGACGTCGAAATCGCCCTCTTCCAGCTCGGGGATCACGCGGTCGACCTTCTGGTACATCTCGGAGCTGTCTTCGGAGGGGCCGGAGATGATCAGCGGCGTGCGCGCCTCGTCGATCAGGATGCTGTCGACCTCGTCGACGATGGCGAAGTTGAAGGGGCGCTGGACCATGGTCTCCAGCGTGAACTTCATGTTGTCGCGCAGGTAGTCGAAGCCGAACTCGTTGTTGGTGCCGTAGGTGACGTCGGCGCCGTACTGCGCGCGCCGCTGCTCGTCGTCGAGGCCGTGGACGATGCAGCCGACCTTGAGCCCGAGGAACTCGTAGATCTCGCCCATCCAGGCCGCGTCGCGCTGGGCCAGGTAGTCGTTCACGGTGATGACGTGCACGCCCTTGCCTTCGAGCGCGTTGAGATAGACCGGCAGCGTCGCCACCAGGGTCTTGCCCTCACCGGTCGCCATCTCCGCGATCTTGCCCTGGTGGAGGACGATGCCGCCCACGAGCTGCACGTCGTAGTGGCGCTGGCCGAGCGTGCGCTTCGCGGCTTCGCGCGTGGTGGCGAAGGCCTCGACCAGCAGGTCCTCCAGGGTCTCGCCGCCGGCAACCCGCTTCCTGAATTCGTCGGTCTTGGCGCGAAGCGCGTCGTCGCTCAGCGCCTCCAGCGAGCGCTCGAGGTCGTTGATCGCGCCGACCTCCGCAGCGTGCGCCTTGACGATGCGCTCGTTGACCGTGCCGAACAGTTTCTTGGAGAGGCCTTGAAGCATGGTGCGATCCCGGCAGCCAACGCTTGCCGCCGCCCGCGGCGACGCCAGTGAACGAGAGATAGGCGCGCGCCCCGGTCCTGTCAACGCGGGCCGGCGCGTGGCGCTCAGGCGAGAAGTTCCACCAGGAGGCCGTTGAGGAGCGGCCGGCCGGCGGCGGTGGCCCTGAGCCGCTCGCCCCGGCGCTCCAGGTAGCCCGCTTCGACAAGGCGGGCGAGGCCCGCAGGGTCGATCACCCGGTCGGGATCGCAGCCCGTGCGCGCCTTCAAGTGCGCCTCCGACACCCCTTCCGCGAGCCTGAGCCCCATCATCAGCATCTCGCGCGCCTGCTCGTGCCCGTCGAGAGCGCGGGTCTCGGCGGTGCCGTGGCCGCACGTCCCGACGGCGGCGAGCCACGCCTCCGGGCCTGCGTGCTGGCGCGTCGCCTGCCGCCTCTCCCCCGCCGGCCGGATGCGGCCGTGCGCGCCGGGCCCGATGCCCGCATAGTCGCCGTAGCGCCAGTACGCGAGGTTGTGGCGGCAGGCGTCGCCGCCCCGCGCGTGGTTGGAGACCTCGTAGGCCGCCAAGCCGGCGGCCATGGTCATTTCCTGCGTCAGGTCGTAGAGCGCGCGTGCCTCCTCGTCGTCGGGCAGCGCGAACGCGCCGTCGCGCGCCTCGCGCCAGAAGGGCGTGCCCTTCTCGACGGTGAGCTGGTAGAGCGAGAGGTGGCCGCCGGCAAGCGCCAGAGCCTGCGCCAGCTCGGCGCGCCAGGCTTGGGTCGTCTGGCCCGGCCGCGCGTAGATCAGGTCGAAGGAGCTGCGCGGCATGATGCGCTGCGCCAGGGCGACCGCCTGCCGCGCTTCGGCCGCGTCGTGCCCACGCCCGAGGAAGGCGAGCGCGCGGTCGTCCAACGCCTGTACGCCGAGCGAGACCCGGTTTATGCCGGCCGCACGAAATTCTTCGAGCCGCGCCGCCTCGGTGGAGGTCGGATTGGCTTCGAGGGTGATCTCGGCGTCATCCGCGAGAGTCCACCGCACAGCCGCCCGCTCGATGACCGCCCCTGCGGTCTCCGGCGGCATCAGCGAGGGCGTGCCGCCGCCGAAGAAGATGCTGGTGACCCGCGCCCTCGGCAGCAGCGCAGCATAATGGTCGAGCTCGCGCAGCAGCGCGGCCCGCCACCTGCCCTGATCCACGCTGTCACGGACGTGGCTGTTGAAGTCGCAGTAGGGGCACTTGGAGAGGCAGAACGGCCAGTGGACGTAGAGAGCGAGCGCGGCGGGCGCTCCGGCCGGCGACGGTTCCGGCGCGCCGCTCACGGTCCGGGCGGCAGCCACGCCGCCAGCTGCTCGAAGGCCCGCGCCCTGTGGGTCAGCGGCTGCTTCTCCTCCGCCGGCATCTCGCCGAAGGTGCGCCTGTGGCCGTCGGGAACGAAGATCGGATCGTAGCCGAAGCCGTGCCCGCCGCGCGGCGGAAAGGTGAGCGTCCCGTCCACGCGCCCGTCGACGGTCTCGCAATGGCCGTCCGGCCAGGCGAGGGCCAGCGCGCAGACGAAGTAGGCCGCAGCGCCCGTGGTCTCGCACTTGCGCGCCGCCAGCTCCGCCTCGATGCGGTCCATGGCCACGCGAAAATCCTTGGCCGTCCCCGCCCAGCGCGCCGAGAAAATGCCGGGCGCGCCATCGAGCGCCGGCACCACGAGGCCGGAATCGTCGGCGAGCGCAGGCTCGCCGCTGGCGTCCGTGGCCGCGCGCGCCTTGAGCGCCGCGTTCGCGATGAAGGTCTCCCCGGTCTCCTCCGGCTCTGCGAGGCCCAGCGCCGCGGCGCCCACGGCCTCGATGCCGCGGGGCCCAAGCAGCGCCGCGATCTCGCGCACCTTGCCGGCGTTGTGGCTCGCCACGATCAGGCGCGCCGCCGCGAGACGACGGGCCATGCCGCCTAGCGCGCCCCGGCGAGGGCGTCCCGCTGCAGGGCGAACAGCTCTTCCGCGCCCGCGCGGGCGAGCCCCAGCATGGCGATCAGCTGCGCCTCGCTGAAGGGGTCGCCCTCCGCCGTGCCCTGCACTTCGACGATCCCGCCGCTCGCGGTCAGCACGAAATTCGCGTCCGCGTCCGCCGTGCTGTCCTCGGCATAGTCGAGGTCGAGCACCGCCTCGCCACCCACGATGCCGCAGCTCACGGCCGCGACCTGGTCGGCGAGCGGCACGCGCTCGATGGCGCCGCTCGCGACGAGGCCCTCGAGCGCCGCATGCAGCGCGACGTAGGCGCCGGTGATGGCTGCCGTGCGGGTGCCGCCGTCCGCCTGGATGACGTCGCAGTCGAGGGTGATCTGGCGTTCGCCCAGCGCCTGGAGGTCGGAGACGGCGCGGAGGGAACGCCCGATCAGGCGCTGGATCTCCTGCGTGCGCCCGCCTTGCCTCCCCCGCGCGGCCTCGCGCGCGCTCCGCGAGCCGGTGGAGCGGGGCAGCATGCCGTATTCCCCGGTGACCCAGCCCCGCCCCTTGTTCCGCAGGAAGGGCGGCACGCGCTCCTCCACGCTCGCCGTGCAGAGCACGTGCGTGTCGCCGAAGCGCACCAGGCAGGAGCCCTCGGCGTGCTTGCTCACGCCGGGCTCCAGGCTGACCGCCCGCAACTCGTCGACTCTGCGGCCCGATGGTCGCATGAAAGGCCCCTCCCCCGCCGGCGGCGCGACACTATCGCGGGGCCTCCTGAGCGTCTACCTTGTTCATATCCCTCAAGCGCCGGGCGCTCGCTCCGCTCGCTTGGCTACGCGCCTTTCGGTGCTATTTTTTCGGCTTGGTTTAGGGCGCCAATTTGACGTGTAAAATCAATCAACTGCCGATTTCACCCTCCCCGCATGTAGCATTGCGTACTGCACTGCAAACACTGAGTCAACACACACGCCGAACTCTGCGCGCAGGGGAATCTGTTCGGTCACCGGGTGATGGGTAAGCGTTGCGCCGCCTAGGGATTCTAGCGATTGAGTGTCCGTTTCCAATCCCGTCGCAGAGGGCGGAGCCAGATGTCCGCTTTCGGCTCCGCGCGCTTCACTTTCGTGTCGTATGCGCCCGCGTCTCCAGGTGGTTCCGACTTGGGGCCAGAGCGAGACGTAATGGACGGCGAGGGTGTGGGGCCGGGCGCGTTGGCGTCGAGCGACATGGGGTCGGTCGACATTCTCGCCGGCAAACCCGCCGAGGGATGTCATCGATCACCGTGGCTCGAAAGGAGGATGCCTTCGGTAGCCGGCAAGCCCAACTTCGTTGCGGCCGCCACCATCGACTTGTCCAGGCTGTAGATCGCATCGGCCCGGCGGTTGGCGGCAATGGCGAGGTGCAATGCGTCCCCCGCCCTCAGACCGGTCTCGAACCGGTTGACCCAATCTCTGGCCCGATCGAAATCGTTACGGTCCGGCAACAGGACGACAAAGGACTCCTCGATCATGGATTCGAACCGCGAACCCGCCTCGTGCGCCGCTGCGGGGTCAAGCTCGCCCATGCGGACCTCGCGGGCAAGCAGCGAGGCGAACTCGAGCCGGGTCCAGTGGCTGACCGCCAGTTCGTCGGCCGGCAGGTCTTCGAAGAAGTCGGCTATCGGTTCGCTGGTGGCCTCGGGCAGGATGAGGGGCACGAGGAAACTGGTGTCGAAATAGCGCATCCGAGGGGATTGCCGACTTCACAAACGCCCGTCCCGCAGCTCGCGGAGCAAGTCGGCGGCAGGGCGCCGCAAGCGAGGCATGGCCGCCCGAAACTCTGCCAGGTCTCCCAGCGGCAGCGGATTTCTGGGTCGAACGACGGCAGACACGTGCGCCACGGCCTTGCCGCGACGAGTGATGACCACGTCTTGCCCCGACTCGACCTTGTCCAGAAGCTCGCTGAGGCGCGCCTTGGCTTGCGCCAGATTGACGGTGATCACGGCAGCCCCTTGTGGTCATGCAACTGGTCAATACCTTAGCGGTCCCGGCGCGATCGGCCTACGTCATTTTCGAGAAGGGCGCCGGTACCCGGGTGCCGGCGACCTCGCGCCTGACGGTCCGGCTCAGACCTTCCTGACGGTCCAGATCACCTTGCCGACGATATGGGCCTCGTCGATCAGGCAGGTATAGGGCTCGTAGTCCGGGTTTGCGGAGAGCAGCCGTATCGCGGGGGGCTCGGAGGGGGCCAGCATCTCGACCCGCTTGACCACGAGGCCGCCGCCGTCCCAGAGCACCACCATCTCGCCGGTTACCGGCATGCGGCGGGAGATGTCGACCACGATCCTGTCGCCCTCTCCGATGAGGGGTTCCATGGAGTCGCCGCGTGCGCCGAGGATGCGCAGGTTCTCGGGCGCGGTGCGTCCCTCGTGGCGGATCATGGCGTCGGGCATGTACCAGCGCGCGACCTCGGCGGCGTTGTCCTCGTTGAGTGCTCCGGGACCGGCGGAAGCGTCGACGGCCATCTCGCGCACGGCCGAGACCGGCGCGTTGGGAAGCTGGGGCGGCTTGAAACGCGGAACGTGGGGTTTTGCGGGCCTGCGCCTTGGCACAAAGTCCTGGCGCAGGCTCTCGGGATCGCAGCCGAGCCATTCGGCCAGCGCGCTGCGGTCGCGGGAGCGGAGCACCTTGGGGGTTCCACGCTCGAGAAACTGGTGCACGTAAGAGGGGCCCCTTCCGATGGCGAGGGAGGCCTCGCGCATGGTGCCGTCGCGCTCCCGGAGGAGGTCGCGGATTCTCTGCCTGACGGGGTCTGTCTTGAGAAAGTGCCTGTCATCGGCAGGCTGTGAGGCGTTTCGGTCATGGGGCATGGAGTGTTCTCGGGAAGTGGGATCGTTGATATGTTTTAGGCACTATATACGTATTGTCAAGCATATGTTGTATGTCTGTTCTCAATTCACTCAACCCGTGCCCCGGCTCTTCCGTCTGCGGTAGACCCGAGACACCGGCCGCTCGGCCGCGAACGGAGCTCCAGAAAACAGCACTCTGCGCCATATTCGCGCAGCCACATGGCAACATTCCCGCCGGGAAGCGGCCTTGAGCGGGCAATTTCCGTGTAGCGTTTCCGTCCGAATTGCGTCGCTTTTCGCCACATTTGTCCGCTTATGTCGCCCTATGTCGTGTTGTGTATGAAATAACCGTCAATAGGCCATTGCGTCGGTCGAATGGTCTCACTATGTTCGTATCCATGCACGATACGGCACAAGACCTCCGAAACACCGTCAGGCGCTTCCTCAAGCGCACTGGCATCAGCCCCAGCAAGCTGGGAAGGGCAGCGGTGAAAAACCCCAGCTTCGTCTTCAGGCTCCTGAAGGGGAGCTCGCCGCGCCTCAAGACCGCCGACCGCGTTCTCAAGGCCATGGGCCTCGAGCCCATCGGGCCGCGCTTCCGGCGCGAGATGGAGGCGTACCTGAAGATCACCGGCGCCAATCGCTCGGCGCCGGGCAGGGAGGTGCTCAAGGACACATCCTTCGTCAAGCGCGTGCTCAAGGGCCGCTCGCCGCAGCTGAAAACCATGGACCGTGTGCGCGACTGGATGCGGCAGAGCACGAACGTCGAGGAGTGGCGGCTGATCGAAGTCGCCGGTGCCGCCGAGAACGCCTCTGCAGGCGACGACGGGGAGACGCTTTGGCCGGATTTGGGCGAGGGCCCGTACATGAACCCGTGCGAGGTGGCTTCCGTGCTGAATGTGACCGAGCGAACCCTGGGCCGCTGGCGGGACGAAGGCAGGGGTCCGGAGTTCTACCAGGACGGACGGTTCGTGCGCTATGCGCGTGCGAAGGTGGATTCGTGGATGAGGTCCATTGAGGGTTCCCCGCGCCCGGATCCGGGTGAGCCGCCACCCGAACCCGACACCGATGAGTCCTCCTGCTCTCCGGAGAGCGAGTAATGGGCGCGCGGACACGCTTGCGGATCGTGCGGCCTTCAACGCTGGCTCTTTCTGCCCTGCTCGCTCTGACCGGCTGTGGCCTGAGCGCAATTGAAGATGCGCGCGAAGAGGCGCGTGCGGTGGCCCGGGACGCTGCGGCGGCGCGCACGGCCCCGGCCGAGCCCGGCTACGTGACGGTGCGCCGGGTGGACCGGCCCTGGGTGGGGCTGGTGCCAATTGAAGAAGAGAAGGGCGCGCTGCCCGAGCGCCTGCTTACCGAAGACGCGGTGACCCTGCCGTTGGCCGGCGCCGATGACGATGCAGTGCTGGCGGCGCGCATCGAGGCCGTCACCGGCATCCCCGTGCGCTTCGTCGGCGCCGCCCGCAAGAACGCGGGGACGGCCTTCGCCGCCGCGGACCTGCTGGTGCCGAACGGCGCCGTCTGGACCGGCCCCCTGGACCGTCTGCTGAACGCCTGGACCGAGGCCGCCGGCCACGAGTGGCGCTTCGATGCCGACGCGAACCGCATCGAGATCGTGCGCCGGCTGACGGCAGTGTTCCGGGTCAACGCTCTGGCCGGCACCGAGCGCCACGGCGCCTCGTCGTCGACGCAGGACCAGGCCGGCGAGGACGGATCGAGCAGCCTCAGCGCGCAGTCCATCGAGAGCGAGACCGTCTACGACCCCTGGCCCGAGATTGAAGAGCAGATCGCGGGGCTCGTGGGCGAGGAGAGCACGGTTTCCGTCTCGCCGGCGAGCGCCTCGGTGACGGTGAGCGGCGCGCCTGCGGACGTGCGCAAGGTGCGCGGCTACCTCGCCTGGCTCAACCGCGAGGTGCTGCGCCCGGTGACGCTGAGCGTCCACCTCTACGCGGTGCGCTTCGAGCGCGAGAGCGACCACGGCGTGGATGTCTCGCTCAGCGAGACGCTGGGCTCGTCGGTTGGTCTTTCGGTGGCGGGCGACACCGTCTCGCTGATCAGGCCCACCGACACCGGAGGCGCCGTGGACACCGGAGGTGCCGTAGACACGCTGGCGGCGGCGGTCCGCGCGCTCAGCCGGGCGGGCACGGTATCCAGAGTGCTGTCCGCCGACATCCCCTCGCTCAACGGCAAGCCGGCGCAGTTCCTGGAGCTCACCAACGAGGCCTATCTCAAGGAGCTCAGGACCACGGCCGGCGAGGGGGTGGCGCAGACCGAGCTGGTGCCGGGCACCGTGTCGTCGGGCTTCGCGCTCTCCTACCTCGCGCGCATCACCGGGCCGGACGAGGTTCTGGTGCGTCTCAACGCCAGTCTCCGGGACCGTCCGCGGTTCACCACCTTCACCACCGACGGTCACACCATCCAGCTTCCGGCCTACGGCGGGCGCGCGGTGCAGGTGACCCGGAAGATCGCGCATGGCGAGACCCTGATGGTGACGGGGTTCACCGACCGGGGTGCGGTGTCGGACCGGCAGGGCAGCATCGACGCGGACATTCCCGCGCCTCTCGGCGGGCGCAGCGCGCACCTGGTGCGCGAGGAGCGGGTTCTGCTGATCGCGGCCGAGGTCGGCGCACCGCTCGGCATCACGCAGGTTCACGGGATCGAGCTGGGCCGGGGTGAGCCCCGGTATCGGGGAGACTATCAGTGAGTGTGCTGACGATAGGCGGGCGGCGCTTTGCGGCGGGGCTCTACTGGCTGGAGCGGGGCGGCGCAGCATCTGTGGCGCGGAACGCGCGGGCCTTCAAGCGGCCCTGGCACGTTCACTGGGGCGGGCAGACCGGCTACGCGGCGGACGAGGAGAGCCCGAAGGGCTGCCCGAGCCTCGCGGCGTCGCTGCAGGCGCGCATCGCGGTCCCCACCTGGATGGCGCTGGTGGAGGCGGACGACGGGCGCCTTGCTCTGCTGAAGGCCAGGGACGGCGCCTTCCTTGCCGACGGGGACGAGGTGTTCGCCGACCGGGAGTCCGCGCCCGCGGCCTTCGAGCGCGCTCGCGGCGAGTCGAACAGTTCCCCTGGACCGGGGGGTTCCTCCGAAGCGGTGAGTTCCACCGTACCCGTGAGTTCCACGGTACCGGAGAGTTCCTCCGTGGGCTGGGCGCTCCATGCAACGCCGGGGCTGGTGAAGGACGCGGGAGCGGGGAGTTCCCCTGTACCAGGGAGTTTCCCCGTGAGCGAGATCGACCCCGCGTCGCTGGTGGACGATCCTGCCATGCGCCTTGCGGCGGCGCCGCTCTCGATGCTCGGCCTGCCGAAGGTGGGGCGCTTCCTCGCGCTGGCCGTCATGGTGGCGGGCGGCGCCTTCGTGTGGACGCAGCGCGGCACGATCTGGGACTTGATCGCCGGACCCGAGGAGGCGGCGGAGGCGGAGCAGGCGCCCGTGGTTCCGCCGGTGATGGCGATACTGGATGCGGGCGCGCTGCTCGCGGGCTGCCGGCAGGCGCTCATGGCGTATCCGCCGTACCTGCCGGCATGGCGCACGGAGCGCATCTCCTGCGAGGGCCGCTTCGCAGACATCGCGCTCATCGGCGTGCGGCCGGAGCTCGAGGACCGGGCTGTGCTCACGGTGCGCTGGCGGCTCGGTTCGGGTCGTCCTGAGCCCCTGCACCGGCGCATCGCCGAAACGCACCTCTCGGACTGGTACGCGGCGTCGGTCACGGGGGACCGGGCCTGGGCGGTTACGCCGGTCGCGCCCGTGCTGCGGCTTGGAGAGGCTGCTCCTCCCTCCCTGCTCGACTTCCGTGAGGCGGTGGACCGCCACTTCGGCGCGCGCGGAACCCGCATCGAATACCCCATGCAGGGCGACGGCATTGAGTTGCGCGTCACGACCGGGCGTGTGCCCTTCCCCCTCGCAGATGCCGTCGCGGCCGTACCCGGACTCGAGCTCGTGCGGCTCGTGCGGGACGGAGCCGGCGAGTGGCGGCTCGAAGGGCGGCGGGTGTCGCCGGTCTCCATGCCGCGCGAACGCTTCGAACAGGCGGTTCGGCCGGTGACTGAGTCACTGACTCAGTCACCGCCGCAGTCGGTGGCGCAGCCAGTAGCGCAGCCACCGGCAAAGCTGGAAGGCGCGGCCAGCGACCCGATCGGCGGTGCTGCGGGTGAAACCACCGGCAGCGCGGTCAACCACACGGCCAACGACGGAGGATCCGGATCATGAACGAGGGAGCACGATGCGCCCGGCGGCGTCTGCGCACAGGGGAACTCCCTGGTACGGGGGAACTCCCCGGTCCAGGGGAACGCCCCGGTACACGCATCTTGGCGGGCGCAAGCGCGCTCGCGATCGGAATCGCGATCCAGGCTGCGGCGACGGGTGCGCTGATGCCGATGTTCGCGACACCGGCGGCGGCGCAGGAGAGCGAGGAGGTCTACCGCCAGGAGGCGCTGGCTCATGCAAGGGCGATCTCCGAGGCCTGGCGGCGCCTGGAGGACCACATCCTGCGGCGCTCGGCGGCGCCCACGCGCTGGACCGGCTCCGTGCCGCCGGCGTCGACCGGATGGCTGGATGCCTGGACCGAGCGGGGAGTAAGGGCGCGCTACTGCGGGAACACCCTGCTGGTCTACATGGAGCCCGAGGTCCTCAAGGGGGTGGGCCGCGACCAGCGCTCGGTGCAGGTGGCGCCGCACCTCTATGCCGCCGCAGGCGGCCTCGCCGCCCTGCACTGGCTTGCCGGGAGCGTAGCGGAAGGAACCGCGGGCCGGCCTGACGCGGCCTTGCCGGCATGTCTCTCCGATTCGTCCTTCGGCGGCCCCCTTCCCTCCGGGCGGGTGGCTCTGGCGGGCACGGTGCGGGATCCGCACCTCGATCTGCGCGAGCGGATCTCCCACGAGCGCACCGTGGAGGACTGCCCCGCGGGCACCCACGGCGAAGGTCGCACCATGACCCGGGAGGTGCGGCAGGCGCACGACGGTCGGGGCGATCCGGTTGGCAATCCCGTCACGGGGTCCTGGCAGGTGTCGATCGACGACTGCCGCGCCGACTACAGCGAGTGGGAGCACTACACCCTGGCGTGCAGCTGGCTTGCGGGCCCGCCCCACAACCGGGAGATGACCGGACAGGAGATCTGGCGCCGGGAGAAGACGGTGACTGCCGATGGCGTCTCGTGGGGCACGCCGGAGTTCGTCTCGACGAGCTGCTGGGAGGGGCAGGTGCCGGCGCTGCCGCAGGCCGTGGTGACCGAGACGCTACGCACCGAGACCGCGGCCGGGGCTTGTCCTGCGGGCTACTCGGGAACGGCGGTGCTGACCCGGACGGTGACGACGCGGTCCACGACGTGGCCTTGGGATGCGCAGCCAACGGTACAGGACATCCCCGGAAACTGGATTGCCGACCAGTCGGGATGCAGCCGGGTGGTGACGCCGGTCAGCGAGCCTCCGGATGACGAGACGGACGGGGAGAACCCCGATGACGAGGGGGATCCGGAGTCTCCTGACGGGACGCCCGATCCCGAGGTCCGCGATGACGAACCCGATCCCGAGACCCCTGATGAGAAGCCGAAACCCAGAACACCGCAGGTGACACCTGGCGGTCCGGGCGGTACGGGAACGGGCACGGGGGCACCAGGCACCGGCGCCTGCGGCCCGTCCGGAGATGGCGGCGGATCGGACGGCGGCGGCTCGGACGGTCCCGGCGACGGCACCTGCTCGGGTCCGGGCGTGGGTCCCGGCGCGGGCAGCGGCGGCGGCGACGGCGGCTGCTTCCTCACCGAGGCGGTGGTAGGCGCGCGGGGCATCGAGGCCGATGACGGCCCGACGCTGACGGCGCTCAGGTCCTTCCGCGACGGCTACATGCAAGAGACGCCGGAGCGCCGGGCGCTGGTGGCCCGCTACTACGAGGTCGCGCCCCGCATCGTGGCGGCGATCCCGCGCGGGCACGGCGACTGGGCCTGGATCGGCGCGCAGGTGGACGAGGCGGTGGCGGCGGTCCGCGCCGGCGGGAACGATCGTGCCTTCGCCATCTACGTCGCCATGGTGCGCCGACTCGAGGCGCTCTGGCTCACGCCGGTCCGGGCGGTTCGGTCATGAGGGCGCGACGCACCATGATGGGCCTGGCTGCGGCCGCGCTCATGGCGACGGGCGCGGCAGAGGCGGGTGCACAGTCCGGGCCTCCCAACTACAGCTCCCACGACGCGGCGTTCTTCTCAGGCCTGCTGACGGACCGGGTCTGGCTGCTCGAGCGTCCGAACTCGGCGCATGCGGGCGACCGGGGCCTGGTCTGGGGCATCCACCACGCAGCGGACGGCACCGCGCGGGCGTGCATCCATCTCGACGGCGTCTGGCAGGCGCGTGTCGACCGCTGGCGCGTGGTGTCCTCGCCCCGCTTCCGGGCCCTCTACAACTACCACGACGCCGGGACCACGCCCGATCCCGGCCACGAGAAGGGACACGTGCCCATCTTCTACGACCCGGAAACGGGCCGGCTCCACAGCGAGAGCGTCGGCGGAGCCGAAGGCTCGCAGGGCAACTGGTTCGTGCTCTCTGTCGGCTGGGTGCAGGAGAGCTGGCCGCAGGCGCTGAAGGAGGCCTGTCCGAGCCTCGATCTTCCTGCCGGCCTTCCGGTCAACGCGAAGCAGACCTCCGCGCTCATGGAGGAGGCGGTCGCGCAGGACCCCGATGCCGCCGTGCGCGCCCATCCCGGCTCGCACTTGCGCGCGCCGGGCTCGAGCGGGCTGGCGTTGGCGGGCGGCAAGCCGGCGGTGACGGCGTCCGAGCTCGCGCGTTTCCTTGCGGCCAACGACGGGCACGTGCTCGAGAGCCCGGCGGGCATTCGGATGGTGCTGGTGCTGGGGGCCGAGCGTGACGAGCTCTGGCGGCTGGACGAGGACGGGCACGTGGCGGACACCGCGGTGCTGCTGCCCTTGGCCGAGGGCGCAGGCATCGTGGCGCAGTGGGAGCGCCTGCCGCGCCGTCTGGAGTACCGCCTGGGCGATCCCTTCCCGCTGCAGCCGACCGGTGAGCGCTACGGGGCCTTCGTGCTGACGGACCGGCTCCTGGCCGCCGATCGGCCGGTGACATTGCCTCTGGGAGATAGCGGTGGCGCAGCCCTGCGCTTCGGCGACGGCGGCACGGCGACGGCCGAGGCCGCAGACGGAAGCGGGATCGGCGGTCGCTGGTGGTGGTCGCGCGGGCATCTCCACGTCTCGCTCGACGGGGTCGCTGAGACCTACGCCTGGCCCTGGCGCGATCTGGCCGCCTGGCAGCAGCGGCTGCCCGTCATCGATCCGGCCGCCCCTGGCGCCGGCAGTGGCGGGGAGTGAGCGGACGATGACAGCCCCGGACCGCTGTGCGGCTTTCTTCGCGGCCCTCCTGGCTGCGGCTCTGACGGCGGGCGCCGCCGCGGCGGGCGAACCCGCAGCGCAGCGGGCAACGGAGATCGGGATTGCCGACGCAACTGCCGCGCCGGATGCCGGGGCGGGCGCCATGCCGGACAGCCGCCTGCTGCGGATGCTGAGCGAGCGGGCGGCGCCGCCGGCTTCGGAGGCGCCGCCGGAAGCGCGCGTTGCCGAGCTCGGTGCGGTTACGGCCGGGTTGCCGGCGAACGGCGGAGCAGCACCTGCAGCCGTCTTGCAGGGCTGTCCGCGCGCGCTGCTGGCATCTCTTCTGGCGAAGGCAACCGAGACGGCCGATGCGGTCTCGGCACTCGCGATCGAGCGCGAGACGCTGGCGCTCTGCCGCGAGCGCCAGGAAATCGTCAACGGCATCGTGGCGCTGGAGGACGAGCTGCAGGCGCTGCTAGACGGGGCGCAGGGCGAGACCGGAGCGCCCGGCGCCGGCGCCATGGGGTCTGCAGATGCCCCTATAGTTAAGGTGTCCGCGCCGGTCCGCGTGATCGAGATGACGGTCCCGGCGCCGGCTTCCGCGGAGACGGCAGAGGCGGCGAAGGCCGCCCCGGCGCCCGCGCCGGAGCTCCCTTCATACAGCTGGTTCTCCATCGTCGGCACGGCGGGCGAGTTGCGCGCCGGCGTGAGCGACGGCACCGGACACGGTGGCAAGAATGTCTGGTTCGTGCGCGAGGGCGACCGGCTCCCCGGCGGCGTGACGGTGACGCGCATCGCCGTCCGCCCGCCGGGCGTGCACGTGGACGGCGCCGTCGAGGCCGCCCTTCCCTACAGGCCCCGTCCTTCCGCCGTTACCGGCCCGCGCCGGGATGGCAAGGGAGACGGATCGTGAAGCGTAACAGGGCGTTCCCCTGTTCCGCCGCAGAGTGGCTGGGCCTGCAGGGTAACGCCCTGATTCCCGCACGGCGTCGGGGTTCCGAGGGCTCCGGCGGCCTCATCCGCCACCCCGCCATCGACGAGTGGGTCAGGCGCGTCTGCGCTGTGTACGCCGACGGCCGCTGCCTGATCGCCGAGGGCTACGAGAGCGACCGCCGCCTGCGGGCGGCGCTCATGGCGCTGCGCAGGGACGGCAGCATCCCGGCGCACCTCGTCGAGCGGACGGCAAGTCTGGAGGAGATTGCGGAGTGCTGGCGCGCCGCCGACCGTGAGGAAAGCGGCGAAGCGCCTGCGGCACACAAGGTGCGCACGCTCCTGGAGGAGGCCGCCGCAGCGCGTGCCAGCGACGTCGTCTTCGAGAACGACGGTGGGCTCTGCCGCGTCCACGGCATCGTCAACGACCGCAAGCTCCAGCTCGCAGCCCCTATGCCCGCAGACGATGGCCGCGAGGTGATGGGCTTCATCTTCCACTGCAAGGACGAGGGCTCGGCGCAGACCTCCTACCAGAGAAGCGCCTTCCAGGGTTTCTCGGTCCGCGCCGGCGGCCAGGTGCCGCTGCCCGCAACCGTATCGGCGCTCCGCTGCCAGCGCGGCCCCCACGAGCCCGACGGCGATCATCTCTTCGCACGCCTCTTCTACCGGGACCGCATCGAGAAAGGCACGACCCTGGAGAGCCTCGGCTTCTCCGCCGAGGAGGCGGCGGTGTTCTCCGAGATCCGCATGTCGCTCCGGGGCGGCATCTTCCTCGGCGGCACGGCAGGAGACGGCAAGTCCACCACGCTCGCCACCAACCTCGCGCTCCAGATGGAGGAAGCGCAGGGCCAGCTCAATGTCGTGACCATCGAGGACCCGGTGGAATACCCCATTCCGGGCGCGGTGCAGATCGCGGTGCCCACCACCGGCTCCGGCGAGGAGCGCGGCAAACACTTCAGGGACGCGCTGATGCACTTCTGCCGGGTTCATCCGGCGTCGGGCATGGTGTCCGAGATCCGCGATGCGGATGCGGCACGGCAGGTGCTGCAGTTCATCGACACCGGCCACCAGGTGTGGACCACGATCCACGTCCACTCCGCCAACGCGATTCTGTTCCGCCTGCTCGACATGGGGGTGGGCACCGCCGAGGTGTGCAAGCCCGGCAACATCGAGCTGCTGATGAAGCAGACCCTGCTGCCCAGGCTCTGCGACGCATGCGCGCTCGAAGAGCCTGCGGGAGGCAAGGCGGTCCCCGACTGGCTGGGGCGGCATCTCCGCAACTGGCCTCGGGTGCGCTTTCGCAACCCGCAGGGCTGCGAGACCTGCAACCGCGAGAACCGAAGTGCGGTCGCGGGCAAGGCCTGGAACGGCTACGCGCGGCAGACGGCGATCGCCGAGACCATCCGCCCCGATGCGGCCTACCTCGCCTTCGTACGCCAGCGCGACCCGGCGGGCGCCTGGGAGCACTGGGTGACTCATATGGGCGGCAAGCCCATGGGCGAGCGCATCTGGGCGCTGGTGGCGGCCGGCAAAGCGGACCCCTTCGATGCGCTGCGCAAGGGCGCACGGGTGAACCAGGCGGAGGCCGTGGATGCCTCGCCGCTTCCGGCCCCGGGGGAAGACGCCGCATGAGCCGGCTCGCACAGAAACTCGCGGGCACGCTCCTGCTCGGGCGCAAGGCTCGCGTGGACGTCTTCCGCATGGTCGCCGATCTGCTGGACGCAGGGTTCTCGCTGGAGCGCGCGCTGGAGATCGCCGCGCGGGCGGCGAAGGACCAGGGTCAGCGCGGCAGGGCGCAGCTCCTTGGGGCCTGGCGCAAGGCGCTGCTGGAGGACCGGTTCGCGGATACCGTTGCCGCCAGTCTGCCCGCCTCCGAGGCGATGATCTTCCACGCCTACGGGCGGGTCGATGCGGCGATGCTGTTCGCAGCCGCCGCACGCGTCGCGGAGATGCGCGAGCGCCAGATCGCGGCGGTGTGGAAGGCGCTGGCCATGCCGCTGGTGCTGGCGCTGGGCCTGGTGCTGATGCTCTGGGCCGCCGGCGGCCACTTCATCCCCGTCATCGAGAGCGTGAGCCCGCCCGAGCAGTGGAGCTCCGGCGCACGCCTCTTCCGCAGCGTCTCCGTCTGGCTCAACGCCAACACCCTGGCGTTCGGTGCCACGCTCCTGGGTCTCGTCGCGGCCGTCACGGCCGCGATGGTGGCGTGGACCGGGCCCGGCCGCACCGTTCTGGACAGGATCGCCCCCTTCTCGCTCTACCGCACGCTCACGGGCTCCGCCTTCCTGTTCGTGACCATGGAGTTC
Source organism: Alphaproteobacteria bacterium (assembly GCA_965221125.1). Classification (GTDB taxonomy): domain Bacteria; phylum Pseudomonadota; class Alphaproteobacteria; order UBA828; family UBA828; genus WTGU01. The sequence goes on along the minus strand of CBDCRW010000004.1, from coordinate 1,103,529 downwards.
CTTGCGGCGGGCATCGACGTCAACGATCGCACCTTCGAGGCGCTGAAGCGCGCGGCCTCCCCCTACGCCCGTCACCGCATCGCGGCGATCCAGGGGCACATGGCGCGTGGCGTCGGCCTCGGGCGCAGCATGGTCTTGGCGGGCCACGGCTTCCCGGACCCCTCCCTGGTTCCGGTGGTGGCGGCGCTGGACGGGGCGCCGGGGTGGGAGAGGAAGCTCGCGCGTTTCGTGGAGCGCTGGGTGGGGCGCTCGGACGAGCTGCTGCGCGCCCGCGCGGCCCTTCTCAACGGGACGCTTCTCATAGTGGCGGCACTGGTCATGGGCTCGGGCATCGACGCGATGTTCTCGATCCTGGAACAGGCCGCCCGGTACTGACGGAGGACAGAGACATGGACGGAACGATCGAGACTGGAGCAAGGGTGCGCCGGGGGCGCCGTGAACGCCTGGGGGCGCTCGCTGCGGGGCGCCTGCAACGTCTGCGCCAGAAGCGCTGGCGCCGGGGCTTCAGCCTCTTCGGGGTGCTGCTGGGGCTGACGCTGGCGGCGGTGGCCATCGTGGGGGCCGTGAGCCTCTACAACGCCGCCCGCGAGTCCGCCAACCGCTCCGAGGCGCTGACCCTGCTCAACCGGCTGCGCGCCAACGTGGAGAGCGTCTTCGCCGGCGCCCCGTCCTACGGCAACAACACGAACCTGATCGCCACCATCGACCGCAGGGGCGGCATCCCCGACAGCGCTCGCACGTTGCGGGGCAACAGGGTTCAGATCCGCCACCCCTTCGGCGGCCTGGTAAACGTGACCGGCGGCCCCGGCGGGGCGACCAACCAGTTCCTGATCGCCTTCAACGACGTGGACGACGAGGTTTGCGCGGCGATGGGCGACGCCTATGCGGGACGCACCCGCGCCAGGGCGGGGATCGTGTCGATCACGGTGAACGGCACCACCCTGGCCTCGCCGGTGACGGTGGCGCAGGTCACGGCCAACTGCGACGACGGCGCCGGCGCCAACGATATCGGGTTCACATTCGGATGAGTCCGCTTCGGATGAGCATGCGAGGCATGCAACCGCTTCGGATGACCAAGCGAAGCCTGGACATGCGAGGCGCGGATAGGCGCAGCATGATCATGCGTGGCGTGAGCCCGGGCGGCAAGAAGCCGCTTCGCCGGTACCGTGTGGGCGCAGGCGCGCTTCTGGCGGTGCTGCTTCTGGCGGCGCTGGCTGGCACCGGGCTTGCGGTCCATTACGCGGCACAGCATGCGGCGCGGCAGGTGGCGTCGTCCTTCGACGCGGGCCGGGTGTTCGGCGAATGGGTGCTGGCGGCGCACCGGGCGAGCCAGGAGCACGACTTCTCGCCGCGCCTCGAGATGGAGCCCGCCTTCGTGCTGACGCCGGCGGCATTGCGGGCCCTGGGCGCGGTGCCGCCGGGGTTGCCCGAGCGGGTGGGTCGCGACGCCACCTTCATGGTCGGCATCATGGACGACGGCCGTGGGGTAACGGGGCATTCGCCCGGACCGGGGCGTTCCCCTGTGGCGATGGCTTTCGGGGTGCTGGAGCCGGCACGCCCGGAGGCGGCCCCGGCCTTGCGGAGCGGCGCCATTGCCGCCGGTCTCGCCGCGCTCGCGGAGGCCGGCAGCACCGAGACGGCGATGGCGGCTCACGTACCTGCCATCGAGGCCGCGCTGGGGCGGCCGCTCGCAGCGGACGGCCTCTACGTCACGGCAGACGCAGGGCTGCACTACAGGGACGCGGCTCTCTACCGGCGCCCACAGCCCGGACGGCTGGGGTTGAACCGCATGGAGACGGCTCTCGATGCCGGCGGCCACGATGTCACCGGTATCGCGGATGCCGACGGATTCACGGCGTCGGTCTCGCGCGATGCGGAGGTTGGCGGCAGCGGCAGCGTGACCGGCGATGCGGACGCGGGGGGCGTCAAGGCGGGATCACTCGAGGCGGGCGCCCTGGGGGCGGCCTCGCTCGCCGTCTCGGCCGAGCTCCTGGTGGGGCGCGCGGTGGCGGGGCCGGTATCGGCAGGCACGGCGGAGGTCAACGGCCGTCTCGAAGCGATATCCGCCGCTGTCACCGGCGCGCTCACCGCAGACACCTTGGCCGTGGCCAGCACGGCCTCCGTCTCGGGTGCCACGTCTGCGCAGACACTGGCAGGGGAGATACTGACGGCAAGCGGCACCGTGCGTGCGGACCGGATTTCGTCCACCGGCCTGCACGGGCCCGATGCGTCCATCGACTCCCTCTCCGTCGGGAGCTGCGGCGGATGCTGAGCATGTGGACAACTCATCGACGTCTCGCGAGCGCCAAGGCGATCCCGGCGCCGGACGGATCACGCGACCGAGGCCCGGGTCTGGGCGCGGCTCGAGGACAGAGGCCTGGGCTCGGTGGGGGGCGGAGCCTGCGGCTCAGCCGGGGGTTGAGTCTCTTCGGGTCGCTGCTGGCGCTGGGGCTGCTGGGCGCGATGGTGCTGGCTGCCGCCCTCTTCTTCGAGAACAGGGCCATGGACGAGCGCGCCCGCCTTGCCGCGCGCCAGCTCACCGTGCTCTCCGACGCTGCTGCGAGCCACGTCAGCGGCCGCTTCCCCGCGATGCTGATCGCCCTCGGCGGCGGCTCCTCCGAGCTCACGCTGGCCACTCTTCGAAGCGCCGGCGCGTTGCCTGCCGGCTTCGCGGACGTGGGCGCCATGGGTCGCGGCTACCGGGTGCTGATGCGCACGGCAGGCACGGACACCATCGACCTGCTGGTGACCCAGATCGTGCCGGCGGGCGGGGGAACGCCCGGATCCATCGAGGTTCCCGCCTCGGCGCTCTTCGGAGCCGGCGGCAACGCCAGGATGGGGGTGGTGTTGCCGGACATTCCCGACCGCCTGACGGGTCCGGCCGTGGACGCCGACATCGGCGCCTTCCAGGCCGCCTTCGGCGGCGCGCCGCAAGCGGGCGCACTGGCCACGCTCAGGCGTCTCGACCACCGCGCCGTCTACGGCGACCAGCTCTACCGCGTGGTGGTGCCGGGCTTTGCCGGCGCCAACCGCATGGAGACCGATCTCGACCTCGGCGGCAACGACCTGACGGGTGCGAACGCCATGGAGGCGGACACGCTGGTGCTGGAGAGCGATCTCACGGTGGGCGGCGGGCTCACGGTGACGGCGGACCTGATGGTGGGCCGCGCGCTGAACGTCTCGGGTCCGGCCGAGGTGGCAGCCGGGGTCACGGCGCAGAGCGCGCGGGTGACGGGCGCAGCATCGGCGGGCTCGCTTGCGGTCACACACGATCTGAGGGCGGCCAGCCTGACGGCGCAGGGCGCCGTTAGGGCGGGCTCGGCCGGGGTGCGCGGCACGGTGGCAGCCGGGAGTGCCTCCCTTGCGAGCCTGCAGAGCGGCAGGGTGACGGCGAGGGCGGTGACGGCGACGGAGGTTTCCGCCGCAGCCGCCACGGCTCGGTCGGTGCGGGCGACGGGGCGCGTCGACGCGGCGGAGGCGGGTTTCAGCCGTCTCACCGTCGGACGGTGCTCGGGGTGTTGAGAGGGAAAGCGCGATGAAGACGAGGTTCCCGCTCCTGCCCATCGTCATCGCCTTGGCTGCCTGCGTCTGGGCTTCAAGCGCCATGGCGCAGGCCGGGACGATACCTGCGGGCATCGGCACGCACGGCACAGGGGAACGCCCTGGTGCGGCGCAGCCTGCGGACAGCACCGCCCCCAATTCAGCGACGGCGCTCCGGCAGCGGGTGCTCACCGCGATGGAGTCGCTGCGCGAGGAGATCGCGACCCTGGCTGCGCTGAAGAACGCGCAGGCGGCGCTGCTCGCCCTGAACCAGGCGGGTTCGGAGGCGGGCGAGGCACCCGCGACCCTCGCCGCAGCACTGTGCGCGGAGCCCGCGCTCGGCGCGTGGTGCCCGCTGTTGCCCGCCACCTTCGGCATCTCATTCAGGGAGGACGGCCATGACCGCGACTGACCTCGTTCTGATCGCCCTCGTGCTGGCGGCCATGGCGGCAGTCGCCGCGGTGGACGCCCGGCGCGCGATCGTGGACCCGCGCCTGGTGCTGGCGCTGGTGGGTGCCGGCCTGCTCTGGCGCCTGTTCGGACCGGTCGAGACCGGGCCGCTCTGGAGCGCCGTGCTCGGCGCCGCGCTCGGTGTCGCCGTCGTTGCCGTGCCGATCGTGGTCGCGCAGCTGTGCCGCCGGCGCTGGCCGCTCTTTCCCGGAGATGTGATGATGCTGGGCGGCCTCGGCTTCGTGCTCGGCCCCCTTGCCCTGGGCTGGGCGCTGCTCGCGGGTTCGGTTCTGTCCCTTCTACACCGCGTCTGGATGCAGCATCGCCGGGGCCGTTCTCTCCTCCGCGGCTACTGCCCGCTCGGGCCCGGCATGATGGCCGGCGCCATGGCGGTGTTCGTGTTCGTGAACGCGGGTGGGGCGCTCGCGGCACATGAGGCGGAGATACCGCTGCCGCCGGTTCATCCGGGCATGCAGGACGTAGCGGCTTCCCGGATCCCCATGCCTGCATCCCCGCCGGCCCGTCCGGGCTCGACGGAAGCTGCGAACCGGTCCGCCATGCTCGCGGCGACGGAGCTGGCGCCGGTGCGGACGCCGTTGCCCCCGAAGTTGGCGATGCGCGTTGTCGCCGTCGACGAGGCAGTGCCGCTCGCCTTCGCCGCGCTCGCAGATCGCATCGCCACCGCCGCGGGCGTTCCCGTCGAGGTCGAGGAGCGGCCTTCGCGCGTCGCGGGCGGCACCGTGCGGCTGCCCGATCCGCCGCGTGTGCGTCTCGCGTTCGAGGGAGCGCTGCCGGGTCTGCTCAACCTCGTGACGGCGCGCACCGGCTACGGCTGGACCTGGGCAGGCGGCGCCGTGGTCTTCTACCGGTATCGCGACATCGAGCAGCCCACGCCACACGGGATGGCAGCGCCTGCCGATCGGAAAACGGGCTCAGGGGAACGCCCTGGTACAGGGGAACTCCCCGGTGCAGGGGAACTCCCTGGTGCAGCGGAACGCCCCGGTACCGGGCAAGTCCCCGATACGCCGGGTCCGGACCGGGGCGATCGGCTGTGGATCGTGGACCCGGCACGCCACGGGACCCTGCTGGACGTGCTTGAGGACTGGGGCGCACAGGCGGGCTGGTCGGTGGTCTGGAAGGCTGCGCGGCACTATGCCGTGGGCGCCCGCGCCACGCTCCGGGGCGGGTTCCTGGACGCCGCCGATCTGCTCATGGCGGGCCCCGCGACGCGACGGTCCCTGGTGGCGTTCGCGCATGAGCCGAACCGGCACCTCGTCATCGAGGACGCGGGGGCTGTGCAATGATCCTCTCACGCGCCCTTCGCCTCCTCGCGGTCTGCTGCATCGCCCTGATTACAGCCGGTTGCGCGCCCTTCTGGACCGGGACACCGGAGGCGGAACCGGCGCCTCCGGCGGCCGTGCGGCCGGACCCTGCGGAGATGCGTCTCGCGGAGGCTGCGGCACGGGCCGAGGCGGCGCTGACCGCGCTGGCCAGGATCGAGTCCGCGCGGACCCCGGGGGCTGAGGCCAGGGCACCGGGGCGTTCCCCTGTACCAGGGAGTTCCCCTGGACCGGGGAGTTCCCCTGCGCTGGAGGACGTGCCGGCCGCCCTGAGGCGCGCAGTCACGCTCGACTGGATCGGCCCTGTCGAGACCCTTGCCGAGACTCTCGCGCAACACGCGGGCTACCGCTTCGTGGCGGCAGGCTCGATGCCGGTACGGCCGGTGATGGTCACCGTAAGGGCCGCCGGCACCCCTCTCATCGAGGTCTTGCGGGATGCCGGCCTCCAGGCCGGGGCCGCCGCGACGCTCGTGGTGGACGCGGGCAACCGCACGGTTCGCCTCGACTGGACAAGGGATCACCTCGGTCCAGGGGATCACCCTGGTCCAGGGGAACCCCCGCGGACGGGAGAGCGCCCGGATTCAAGAGAACGTACCGGTTCGGCGCCGGGGAAGGAGGGCTCATGACCCGCATGTGCATATTGCTGCTGGCCCTCGTCTGCCTCGGCGCCGATATCGCCTTCGGCGGCACGGAGCCGCCGCCGACGCTGGAGACGCTGCTGAGTTCCGAGGCGACCGAGGCGGCATCGGACGGCGGCGCGCTCTCCGGAGAAGCACGCCGGCCTGCGATGCGCTCGGCCGCGCTTGGCTTCGGCGCACGTGCCGGGCTCGCCCGCCGGAGCTGGGAGATCGCCGCGGTGCTTGAGCGGCACGCCGGGAAACTCTCCGCGATCTACCGCTTCCGGGACCTGATGCTGGAGAAGGACGGCTTCACCGTGATGCCGCCGGTGCTGGCGGAGACCGACCGTGTTTTCCGGCTCCGCCGGGACGGCGTCCAAGCTGCAAGCGCACGCCGTGTCGTCCGTATCGTCGAGCCTGAGCGGATCGTGAGCGCAGTGCCGCACTGGCGCGATTACCTGGTGCGCGAATGGTCCGAGGCCGTGCTCCCGGCGGCGGTGCTGTTCCCCCGCAGCAGCGCGGAGGGCGCGCTCTGGCGTCAGTGGGTGCGCGAGGGCTGGGAGCACGGGACCGCGCTCTCCGACGATATCTTCGCCGCCGACCTGGAGCGCCTCAACCGGGTGTTCGAGGGGCTGGTGCAGTGGCGCCGGTCCAACCTGGCAGGGATGGTCTCGGCGCCGTCTCTGGAGACCGAACGAATCGCCGTGAGCGGCCACGCACGGCTCGTGCGGATCGACGAGACCCGCGCTGCCCTCGGCGAGCCGGCGCGCTTCGAGCTCCGCCCCGGAGAGTGGAAGCCGCTCCCCGAAGGAGACACCCCTGCGGGTGGGCACACCCCTGCGGGTGGAAACACCCCATCGGATGGAGGCACTCAATGAACCGTCGCTGGGCGGACGCCGATCACGCCTTCCCGGCCGCAGGGCTGGACTGCTTCCTGCTCTGGGCTGCCGATCTCGGCGCCTCCGACGTCTCCTTCCAGACAGGCGCGCCGGCCTTCGTCGAGATCGACGGGAGGCTCCGCCGGGCCACTGGCGCCGTTCTGGACGGCCTGGTCATGGAGCGCATCTGCGCCCGCATCTTCGACCGCATCCCTGCGGGCGAAGGCACCCCTCCGGGTGGAGGCACCCCTCCGGGTGGAGGCACCCCTCCGGGTGGAGGCACCGCAGACGGCATCCTGCGCTCCGGCAGGGCCATCGACTGCTCCTATGCCGTCGCCTCCGGCCCCCGGCGCTTCCGCCGCTACCGCTGCAACCTCTCGCCGGTGCTCGCGGGCCAGCGCTTCGGCATCAACATCACCATGCGCGTGCTGCCCGGCAGCCCGCCCACCCTGGAAGAGCTCGGCATTGAGCCGGAGATCGCCGAGGCCTGGGACCTCTGTCGGGGCCTCACCCTGGTCACGGGCGTGCCGGGCTCGGGGAAGTCGACGCTGCTTGCGGCGGGCACCCGGAGGCTTCTGGAGAGCGGCGCGGGCCGCATTCAGTCTTACGAAGCGCCGATCGAGTTCGTCTTTGACGGCATCGCCGGCGACGGGGCGCTGATGTCGTCCTCGGAGGTGCCGCGCCACTTCCCGAGCTTCGCCGAGGGGCTGAGGGCCAGCCTCAGGCGGCGCCCTGCGGCGGTCGTGGTGGGCGAGGCGCGGGACCGGGAGACGGCCGAGGCCGTGATCCGGGCGGCGGACTTCGGGATCGCCGTGTTCGCCACCGCGCACACGGTGGGCGTGGCGGCGGCGATCCGGCGCCTTCTGGCGGAGTTCCCGGCGAGCGAACGCCAGGAGCGCGGCGCGGCGCTGATCGACGTGACGACCCTCGTCGTGACCCAGATGCTGCTGCCCAACCCACAGGGCAAAGACACCCCTTCGGGTGGCCGTACCCCTTCGGGTGGCCGCACTGCCATCAGGGAATGGCTGCGTTTCGACGGCACCCTCACGGGGACGCTGCTGGAGGTGCCGCAGGAGCGCTGGCCGGCGCTGATCGCGGATGCGCTGCGGCGCACCGGCAACGATCTCGCGGCGAGCGCCGACAGAGCCTTTCGGGAAGGGCGGATCGGAGAAGCGGATTGGCGGCGCGTGACGGCTGCCGCGGACGGTCCGCGAACCGCCCGCAGTCCGGGCACGACAGGGAGGATGTGGCTTTGACCGGGGAGACGAACGATGGCCGTCTCGATGGAGACGCCGCACCAGGGAGTTCCCCAGGACCGGGGTGTTCCCCCGTACCAGGGCCGTGCCCTGTACCAGGGAGTTCCCCTGTGGCGGGACACGATGCGGCCGGTGCGCTTCTACTTCATCGACGCACGGCTGCTTGTGCTGCTGACGGTCTGGCTGTTCGTGCCGGCGTGGTGGACGACGGCGGCGGTGTTGATCGCGGCGGCCGCGCTGAGGGTGGCGGAAGCCAGAGGCTACCGGCTTCACGCGGCACTCAGGGCGGTGCGCGCAAGGCTGGCCGGGCGGCGCACGGCCCTCCACGCCAGACGCGCGCGGCGTTTCGTGGACTTCGGCTGATGGCGGCGGTGGCGTTGGCAACGGTGTGCCTGTCCACGGCCGGACATGCCGGCTTCCTCTATGTGCCGCAGGACGGGACGTCGCCGAACGCGGTCGACGCCGGCGGCGGTGCGGAACCGCAGCGGGCGCTCGACTCTGCTGCAAGCGGCGACGCCCGGATTGCTGCAGACGACCCTGCGGTCGCAAAGCCGGTCTCCGGCCGATGGCGCGTCAACCCCAACGAGATGCTGCGGCAGGTTCTGGGCCGCTGGGCAGGGCGCGCCGGCATGGAGGTGCTGTTCCTCACCGACCGCCGCTACCGGCTGCACGAGGGGAGGGCGTTACGCGGTTCCTTCGAGGAGGCGACGCGGGCGCTGTTCTCTTCGCTCTCCCATTTGCCGCATCCGCCGGCGGGCGAGCTCAGGCCCGGCGGGCGAACCCTCGCGGTCCTTCATCGGGCGCGCTTGGCAGGAGACGGACGATGAGGCGCGCGGGAGTGCCGATGCGGTCTCTCGGACCTCTCCTGGCGGGGTGCCTCGGGGGCCTGGCGACGTGTATCGCGGTGCTTTCGATGCCGGACAGCGCGGTGGCGCCGCCGGTAGAGCTGTCGGCCCCGGAGGGGCGGGAGCCGGCCGTGGTCGCGGCGCTGCGCGCGAACGGCGCCCGCGTCCTCTCGCTGGGCAAGGGGGGCGGGCTCGACGGGCACCTGGTGGAGCCGGCGGACGGCGACGCCTACAGCCTCTACCTGACGCCGGACGGCCATGCGGTCGCGGGTCTGCTCTACGGTCCCGACGGAGCCCTGCTCACCGGCCGCCAGCTCGCTTCCGCGGGTATCGCCGACGGCAGCGCCGCCGAGGCGTATGAGACCCGGCGCGTGTCTCGTGCCACGCCGAACGGAGAGAACTCTATCTCCGGCGGACGGTCCGGCCATGAGGCGGCTCACGACGGCGAGACCGATTTCCTTCCGGAATACGTCGCCGGGTTCGAGAGACCGGGAACCGGCAAGGCAGAAAGGGGCGATATCTCCTATGCCGCGACGTTCCGCCTGGCTCACGCCGATGGCCGCGAGCCGCAGGCGCCGGACAAGGGAACTCCTTGGGACGCCGAGGCGCTGTTCGCGCGATCCCATTCCGCTTTCGGCTTCTCGGTCGGGCGGAGCGGCCCGGCGGCGGTGGTGTTCGCCGATCCCGCCTGCCGCTGGTCGCGCGCGGCGGTCACACGGCTGGCGCGTGCCGCGCTCGACGGACGCCTGCGGCTTCGGGTGATCCCGGTCGGCGTGCTCGGCGCCGCCTCGGCCCGCGAGGCCGCTGCCGTTGCCTCCGCCCGCGATCCCGCCCTGGCCTGGTTCGAGGGAGCCCCCGGACCGGCGAGCCCGGAGGGCGGGCGCCGGATCGCGCTCAACAACACGCTCTTCGATGCGTGGGGCGCCGGCGCGGTTCCGCTGATCGCCTGGCGGGCGCGGGACGGCCGTGTCGCGCAGCGGGTCGGAGACGTCGAAGACGTCGATGCCTGGCTGGAGGGCTTGACCGATGAGTGAACGGTCGCGCGCCGTCAGGCAGGCGGTGAACCGCTTCGCCTTCCACCGCGACCAGCACCGCGGCTGGCGCAGGGCCGCAGTCTGGCTGCTGCTCTGCAACGCGCTCACGCTGGCCATATTCGGCGCATACGTAGCGCTCCACTCCACCGTCTACATCACCGTGGCCGCCACGCCGGACGGCAGGCTGGTGCCGCTGACGCCGCTCGACGATCCCATCATGTCCGACGCGGCGCTCAGGAACTGGACCGTCTCGGCGGTCACCGAGGCCTTCACCCTCGGACATCACGACTGGCGGCTCAGGCTCGCCTCGGTGCGCGAGAGCTTCACCGACGAGGGCTACGAGTCCTTCCTGAAGGGACTGGACGAGAGCCTGTTCCTGGACCGGCTGAGGGACAACCTGCAGGTGGCCTCGGCGGTGGCGCGGGGCGCACCGGTGGTGACGGAGACGCGCTACTTCGAGGGGCGTCTGGGCTGGGCCATCGAGTTCCCGCTTCTGGTGACCTTCGCGGCGGGTGCGCGGAGCGTGAGCCAGGACCTTCTGGCGCGGGTCCTGGTGATGCGGGTGCCGCTCTCGGAGCGACCCGCCGGTATCGGGATCGCACAGCTGATCGCGGACAAGCGGAGGCCGGCGCAATGAGGAGACGAACCTTGAGAGCCGCTCTTGCCCTGTCCCTGTTGCTGGCTGCCGCACCGGTGACATCGATCTCCGCCGATAACGGTCGGGACGGCGGCGGTGAGGTCCGTCAGGACGATCCCCTGCACCAAGGCGATCCCCTGTGGATGGAGCACGCGGCGCCGGACGACGACGTCGCGCGCATGGGCCGGGCGGCGATGCCGTTCACGGCGGAGCAGATCGAGGCGCTGGGACGCCTGCTGCGAGAGACGCAGGCGGCGGTGGCGCTCGGCGGCGGAGCCCCGCCGGAAGGCCGGATCAGGCGGGTGCTCGTCGGCGCTCCCGGCGAGGGCGCGATCCCCTCGATCGCGGTGCGCAAGGGCTACGTGACAGCAGTCTCGTTCACCGATGCCACCGGCGCGCCGTGGCCGATCGAACGGGTGCTGGTGGATGGCCGGTTACTGTCTGAGACAGTTCTGTCTGAGACAGTTCGTCCTGTTGGTGGGGCGGAAGACCACGGCGGCGCCGGCCGGGGGAGCGGTCGTGTGGCAAGCCACCTTCTGTACCTGGCCCCGCAGGTGCGCTCGCTGCACGGCAACGCGGTCGTGAAGCTGCACGGCCTGGCCGAGCCGCTGGCGGCGATCGTTCGGGGCGGCGGCGCGGAAGCGGACTTCCGGGTCGAGATCAGGCTGGGCCTGCGCGGGCCCAACGCCATGCCGGAGGTCGCGGTGCAGGCCGCCTTCCACGCCGGGGACGCGGTACTTCTGGACCTTCTGGCCGGCATCGCCCCGCCGGGCGCGGTGCGCCTCGCGGTGGATGGCGGCGGTCCCGACGACCGGGCGTGGCTGCTTGGCGCCGACCTTCTGCTCGTGACCCGGTCCGATCTGCTGTCGCCGGGGCCGTGGGCGGCGGAACGCGGCGCCGGCGGGCGCTGGGCCTACCGGCTTGCCGACGTGCCGTACGCACTGGTCAGCCGGGACGGCCGCGAGACGCGGCTCGCGTTCCGGGAGCGGAGCGAGATCCCGGGATTCCCCGCATTCGAGAGCGAAGGAGAACGCAAATGAACGCCAGCGCACGTGTTGCAGCATCGGCTGCCCACAGGGGCCGGCTGTCGGGAGCGGTCGTGGCTGCGTCGTTCCTGATGCTGGTCTGCGCCGCGCCGGCCTGGCCCGACGTGCCGGACAACCGCGGAGTGAGTCTGAATCCCGAGGATCCGTTGTCGCCTGCCTACGAGGATACGCTCGACCGGCGCGACGAGCAGCGTCTGGAGGAGGCTCTCGAGACGGGCGACTCCTTCGTGAGGACAGTGCACGGGACGGGCCGCGTGCCCGGAGACGGCCTGCCCCCCGCCGTGCAGTACGGGCCGGAGGGTGGACCGGAGCGTTCCTCTGCGGGTGTGTCCACCCGAAGGGGTGTGTCCACCCAAAGGGGTGTGGATGCGGATGCAGTCGGGCGGCCCGCGACCGTCTACGAGTCCGTAGGGCTCCCCGCAGCGCGCAGCACGGGCGGCGGCGAGGACCTTGCCGCGCTGGTGGCCGTGCTGCTGGAGGCGTGGAACCGCCCGCCGCAGATCGTGAGCCTGCGCTACGCGGCCCCCCGGGACCGCGGCGGCGCGGCTGCCGGCCGCAGCGTGGAGAGGGCGGCTCAGGATGGCCCGAGGCCTCCGCACGTCGCGGCCGGGACCGGGCTCTACGCGCGCACCCTTTACGCCGTTGACTCGGACTATCCCGGCCCGGTGGTGCTGGAGCTGCTTCAGCCGCCGCTCGCCGGCGCCGTTGCGCACGGCGACTTCGAGCGCGTGGGCCAGCGGCTGGTGCTGCGCCTCGGCAGCCTGACCTGGCAGGGCCGAACCTTTCCGGTCGACGCCTGGGCGGTGGACCCGAACTGCGCCTGCTACGGGATAGAGGGTGAGGTCGACCGGCACTTCCTGTCCCGCGTCCTGCTTCCTGCGGCGGCGCGCTTTGCGGAGGGTTTTCTCACCGCCGTCGCCGCGCCGGCCAGGACGCTGACGATGCAGGACGGGACGGTCTTCGACGAGCGCGGTGCTGCCGGCGAGCGCGACGCGCTCCATGCCGGCGCCGGCGCCGCAGCGCGCACCCTCGGCGACATCCTCATGGCGGACGCGCCGAAGGAGGCCACGGTCCGCATCCCCCGCAACACGCCCCTGGTGGTCATGGTGGCTCGCCACTTCGGGGCGCCTCCGGGCCTGGCGGATTCGGACCTGCATCGGCGGGAGAGGATCCATGCAGGGGAATGACGTGGGCGGCGCGATGATCTCCCTCGTGCGGGACCTCGATCCCGCGCTGATGGGGCTGATTGCGGCGGCCTGCTACCTGCTTGCGCTGCTGGCGTTTGTCCAGGGATGTGCGCGGCTGCTGCGCCTCTCGGAGGACCGCTTCAACGGACCGTCCGCCGCAGGCACGGCGCTCTGCTTCCTGGTCTGTCTGGTCATGGCGAGCTTCCCCTCGTGGCTCGCCGCCGGCGGCGAGAGCCTGTTCGGGCAGGGAACCGCAGCCTCCGCCAGCCTCGGGCACCGTTCCGGGCGGGGCGCCGACTACGACGCGCTCATCGGCGCCGTGCTCACCGTCGTGGGCTGGGTTGGCCTCCTGGCGTTCCTGCGCGGCGTATTCGTGCTGCGCGCGGCAGCGGACGGGGTACCCGGCGCGAGCGCCGGGCGGGCCGCCATGCACATGCTGGGCGGCGTCTGCGCCTGGCATATCGAGAGCCTGATCGGGGCGGTGCAGACCAGCCTCGGCATCCAGGTCCTGAGGATCACGTGAGGAGACGGAGATGATCAACGCACTTGCACCCCTGCGGGCGGCTACACCCCTGCAGGTGGCTACACTCGCGGTCCTCGGGACCGCATGCCTGTGGCTACTCGCCGCGCAGCCTGCGCTGGCGGTGTCGCTCGGCGACATGGCCGACAAGGCGGCGGCGGACCTCGACGCGGTGCCGGGGCTTCTGGCCATCGGCTTCTACATCGTCGGCGCCGCCATCGCGGGCTTCGGGCTGCTCAAGCTCAAGCGCCACGTCGACCACCCGCAGCAGACCACGCTGGGATCGGGGCTCATCGCCATCCTCATCGGCGTGGCGCTGATCGCCGCGCCTGCGGTGATCAACGGGCTGGGCGACACCTTCGGCCTGGGCGGCGCCGTCCAGACCGTGGCCCGGCCCAGGCTCTGAGAACGGCGATGCACCGCCCTCTCGAGGACGCGCTGGCGGCGAGCTGGATGCTCCGGCGCAAGCCGCTGGAGAGCTTCATGCTGCCGCAGGCGGCCATCGGCGACGGTCTGCTCGCCTGCTCCGACGGCTCCCTGGTGTCGCTGTTCCTCATCGACGGGGCACGCTCAATGACGGGTCCGGCCGAGCTGGAGCACTTCGTGGAGGTGGCCTGCCGGCGCCTCAACAGCCGCCTCGCCGAACCCGGCCACGCGCTTCACCTGATGCTGGAGCGGGCCCCGGACGAGGCCGGGCCGTTGGTCCAGGGCGTGCACGCCAGGGCCGGGAGGCAGGCGGCGAGGCTGGGTCTCGAGTTGCGCGACGTTCTCGACGAGCGGTCGCGTTTCCTCGCGCCCCTGCTCGCCGCAGAGACCATGACGCTCGCCTGCTGGACCCGGCCCGCGTGCCTGACCGCAGCCGAGGCCAGGCGCGGCCGCAAACGGCTGTGCGAACGGACGAAGGGCTGGCTGCCCGAGCCGGGCGAGTCCCAGTGCCCCCATGCCGTGCTCGACGGGCTTGAGGCGCGCCACCGGGCGCTCTCGGACACCCTGGCGGCGCTCTTCGGAGATACGGGTATCGTTGCTGAGCGCCTCGGCGACGAGGCGGCGCTGCGCACCATGCGGGTGCTGCTCAACGGCTCCGACACGACCGCGCCAGACTGGCGGCCGGTGACCGCGGCGAACGACGCTCCGGCCAGGGTGACCGAGCCGCCGGAGGCGGGGGCCTTCCCGCCGCCGCTGGCGCCGCAGGTCCTGGTCCGCGAGCCTGCGCGCGCAGGAAGCGGCATCCGCATGGGCGGCCGTCTCTACGGCGCCCTCGATATGGTGTTGGGACCCAGGCGCGCGCCGCCCTTCGCGGAGTTCATGGAAGGTCTGGCGGAAGCCGGCATCCCCTGCCGCTTCTCGATCCTGATCGAGGGCGGAGGCCTGCGCCGCCTGGGCGCTGCCGTGGCCCACATTGCATCCGCCTTCCTCGCCTTCTCCCATCCCGACAGCCGCGCCGTGCGCGACGCCATGCGCGCCCTCGCAGAGCATGACGCGGCCAACGGCGCCGTGGTGCGGCTGCGCCTCGGCATGCTGACGTGGGTGAGTCCCGAAGAGGGAGAAGAAGAGCTGGCGCGCCGCTTGGGACGCCTGCAGCAGATCGCCGAGGGCTGGGGCGAGTGCGTGTTCTCGGCCCTGGTGGGCGATCCCCTGGAGGCCTTCGCATCCTCGGTCCCGGGCTTCTGCTGCGGCGGCACCGCAGAGCCCGCGCTCGCGCCGCTCCCGGAGGCGCTGCGCCTGTTGCCCGTGTGCCGCCCCGCGCCGCTCGCGCGCAGGGCGGTGAACCACCTGTTCCGGGCGCCCGACGGCAAGATGCTGCCCTGGTCGTGCGAGGAGGGCGAGGATCACGGCTTCGAGCTGATCCACGGCATCCCCGGACGGGGCAAGTCGGTGCTGATGAACAGCCTCACCCTCGCCCACGTTCTTCAGGGCGGGCAGGCGCGGCTGCCGCTGGCCGCCACCATCGATATCGGCCCCTCGTCCTCCGGCCTGATCTCGCTGATCAAGGAGGCCCTGCCGCCGGAGCGCCGGGCCGAAGCGGGCTGGTTTCCGCTCCGCATGAGCGCCGACTGCGCCATCAACCCCTGCGACACGCAGCTCGGCTGCCGCGCGCCCCTTCCGGCCGAGCGCGCCTTCCTCGAAAACCTGCTGGGCCTGATCCTGACTCCGGCGGGCGCCGCAGGGGTGCCAGACGGTATGCGCGAGCTGATCGGCCCCACGATCGCGGGCGCCTATGCGCTCCGCTCCGACCGGATCGCCGGCGCAGAGCCGAACGCCTATTCCGCAGGCCGCGACGAAGGGGTCGACAGGGCGCTGGAGCGGGTCGGGCTTGGCCTTGCCGACGTTCCCTGGTGGGACGTGGTGGACGCGCTGTTCGACGCGGGCGATCCGGTCGCCGCTTCGCGCGCCCAGCGCTACGCGGTGCCGGTTCTGGGAGACTTCCTCTCGGCAGTGCGCGAGCCCGCGGTACAGGGCCTCGTGGGCGATGCCCGGCACGGAACGGGCGGCGAGACCGTGACGCAGGCCTTCATCCGCAACCTCACCGCGCTCGTGGGCTCCTGGCCCGCGATGTTCGCCCCCACCGCCTTCGACACCGGCGCCGCCAGGGTGGCGGCGATAGACCTGCGCGAGATGGCGCCGAGGGGCTCGGCCGAGGCCGACCGCCAGACCGCCGCCTTCTACATGCTGGCCCGCCACGCGCTGACCCGCCACTGGTGGATCGCCGACGAGGATATCGACCTGGTGCCCGAGCGCTACCGCGAGTGGCACCGCAGCCGCCTGCGCCAGATCCGCGAGACCCCCAAGCGCCTCGCCTTCGACGAGTTCCACCGCACCGGCACGGCACCCGCCGTGCGCTCCCAGGTGGAGCGCGACGCCCGCGAGGCGCGCAAGCACGGGGTGCGGCTCTGCCTCGCCTCCCAGCGTCTCGACGACTTCGGCGACGCCCTGGTGGAGCTCGCCAACCGCATCTGGGTGCTGGGCGCGGGCGGCAAGGCGGGGGAGATGGAATCTCTGGCGCGGGTGTTCGAGCTGAGCGAAACGGTCACGGAGGCGGTGCGCTTTCGCCTCGCGGGTCCTGGGCCTAGCGGGGCGCCCGCCCTGCTGATCGCAGCGGACGCCCGTGGCCGCTTCGAGCAGGTGGCGGTGAACGCGCCGGGGCCGGTGGAGCTCTGGGCGCTCACCACCTCGCCGCGCGACGCCGCTCTCCGTGAGCGGCTGCACGCCCGTCTCGCGCCGGCGGAAGCCCGTGCGGCGCTGGCCCGGCGCTTCCCCGCGGGATCGGCAGGCGCGTGGGTCGAGGCGGAGCTGCGCCGGCTGGAGCTGCGCGGCGCCAGGGTCGCGGCGTCCGAGAGCGATCTACTGGAGAGGCTCGCAGACGAGCTGGCACAGGACGAAGGAATACCGAATCGCGCCGCGCTCGCGGGAGCGGGGGCGGCGGGATGAGCTGCATGAAGACCGTAACCATCATGAAAGGGAGACCGGAACGATGTTGACGATGAACAGGGCGACGCTGGTGGGCCACGCCGGACGCAATCCCGAAATGCGCACGCTGCCGTCCGGCGGCGAGGTGGCATTGTTCAGCCTGGCCACCAACGAGCGCTTCAAGCGCCGCGACGGTATGGAGGGCGAGTCCACCGAGTGGCACGCCATCGTGGCCTTCGGCGGCGCCGCGCAGACGGTGCGCAAGATGGTGCGCAAGGGCGCTGCAGTTCTGGTCGAGGGGCGCATCGCGACGCGCACCTGGACGGACAGGACGGGCACGGAGCACCGGACCTCGGAGATCCTGGTCTCGGGTCCGCAGGCGCGGGTGAACGTGCTCACGAAGCGCGCGCGGGGGTCGGGCGGCGATGATGACACGCCCGGCGGCACTGCGCCGGCAGGGGCGGCGAACGCCGCGACCGATGCCCCCGGCGACGCCCCCGCAGACGCGGTGGCCGCTGCTGACAGGACGGCCGGCTCCGGCGTGGACGGCGATGCCGATACCGGAACCGGCGCCGCCGCGGACCGCGCTTCGTCCGACGGTGCGGAGAGTGAGGCGGCTGCCCCGGCCGAGGCCGCTGCCGATGCGGCGGGCGCGACTTCCGTTGCAGCCGGGGCGAAGGCTGGGAACGAAACAGGTGCGGATGCCCCGGCTTCTGCCGGGAATGGACCTGAGGAGAAAGCGCGGCCGGCAGGCGGCGAAGATGCCGGCCCCGGAACCCAGGACGTTCAGACCGGTGAAGCCGCCGGCCCGGCCGATGAGGACACCGGCCATGACGGAGGGGATAGCACGTCCGCCGCTTCCCCGGAGGAAACGGCCTCGGCTGAAGCGGCGTCGGCCGAGGCCGCCACTGCCGGTGTGGAGGGCGGCACGTCGGCGTCGGGAGAGCTGGAGACCGATACCTGCGGCGAGCCAGGGTCCGGCGAAGCGACCGGCAGAGCCGAAGATACGTCCGACGGAGGTGTTGCGACGGGCGATGCCGGTGATGCTGTGACCGGTAAAGCCGAAGCCACCGACGCGGGGGATGCCGGCAGCGAGGCGGTAACGGTCGGGATCGAAGGCCGGGCAAGCGATGCCGGCCATGCCTAGCAGGATCCTTTTCCTCGCGGGTGTCCTGGCACTGGCGCTCTCCCTCTGGCCGGCAGAAGGCTCGGCGGCCGGCGAGGGGGGAGCTGCCGGTGCGGAGTGTGCGCCGGAGGTAGAACGGGCGCTGATCGATGGTGCGCGCATGGGCGTCGAACGCGACGTGGCCGTGCTGCGCCATCCCGACCAGGGCATCCGCGACCCGGACTCGATCCTGGATTTCTCCTGCCTCGACGATCTCTTCGATTTTCGACGCTTCGACATCCTCTTCGATCCCGGCCGGAGCATGTCCGATCTGCTCGGCCTTGTGCAGCGGCGCATCTGCGCGGCTGCACGCGAGGCATACCGCGGATACGTCGGCCGCCCCCTCAATGCGGCCCTCTACACCGCGCGCATTCCCCGGCTGCCGGGGCTCGGTCCGGTCCACGCGATCGAGAGCGCGGGGCGCGCCGGGAGCGCCGAGCGGGACCAAGGCATTCCCCTGGACCGGCGCTTCCCGCTGGAACAGGGCGTTCCCTTGGACCAGCGCATTCCGTTGGATCAGGGCGTTCCCTTGGACCAAGGCGTTCCCTTGGACCAAGGCGTTCCCTTGCACCAGGGCGTTCCCCTGTTTCGCAGTGTCGTGGGAGGCGGTCGATGAGCACCGAGGCGATGATGAGCAAGTCAAGCACCGCCGGCGGAAGAGGCGCCCGGCCGCTTGCCGCCGCGACGGAGCGCGCCGGCATGGTGCGGATTTTCCGCGGCGCGTGTGCCGCGGCGGTGGCAGCGATCGCGATCCTGGCGGCGTCGCCCGCCGAGGCGCTTCGCTGCGACCGCACTGACAACGACCGCGCAGAGGCCAGCCGGGCCATCCGGGTGCTGACGGGCGAGATCGACGCCATGGAGCGGGCCATCATCGAGGCCTTGCGGCTCCAGACCGGCCAGCTCGCGGGCTACACCGCGCAGAGCACCAAGGCGCTGACCCAGGCGCTCGATGCCCAGACCCGCCTCCAGGCCCAGACCGCCCGCGAGGTCGAGGAGACGCGGAGCATGAACGCGCACCGGCCGAGCCGGAGCGCGTGCTCGACGGTCACCGGCGTCACCGGTCTCGGGGCGGCCCGGCGCGCCGCCGATGCCCACCGTGCTTCCGCGGGCGAGGTCGAGGCCGGACGCATCGCGAGCGACCGCGCTGTGGTGGCGGAAGCCGGCAGCGCTGCCGACGGTGCGGCGCGGTTCGATACCGTGATCGGCGTCTACTGCAGCCCCGGCCGCGCCGGCGACGAGACCTGCCGGGGCGAGGACGCCTGGCACGGCGTCGATCTCAGACCTGGAATCCTCCTCGACCGCCGCACCTTCGGCAGCCAGGCGGAACTCCATGCGGCCGTCGAACTCTCCCGCAACCTGGCGGCGCCGGTGGTGCACGACCCCTTGCCGCTGGCGTCAGCCGAGACCGACCGGGAGCGCAGGCTGGTGCTGCTCGCGCGTGCGGCCGATGCACGCACGGCGCTTGCCGCCGACTGGTTCGGACATGCCCGCAGCCTGCGCACTCCTGGGGCCGAACTCGGCGCCTGGGCCGACGCCGTGTCCGGCGGACGCGGGCGCGACACGGGCAAGCCGATCAGCCGCTATGAGCTCATGGAGCTGCTGGCGAGCCGCCGCTTCGAGGATCCCGCCCGGTTCGTGGCGTTGCAGGAAATGTCCGCGGACAACCTGCTGCGCGAACTGGCGATGCTGACCTCCATCTCCCTCATGCTCGACTGGGAGCGCTTCCGGCTGGACGAGCGCCGGGGCGCCATGGAGGCGGCGCGGCTCGCTCTCGGGGTGGAAGAGATGCGCCGCCTGCCGGGCCTCACCGATCCGGGCGCCGCGCCCCGATGAGCATGCGTCTCCTGCGCTTCCTCTTCGCGCCCGAGCTCGGTCGCTGCCTGGCCGACATGCGCCAGGCGGGCCGGCGCCTGGGGCATAGCGTGCGCGCACTCTCGGATGGGAGTTCCCCTGGACCGGGGCGTTCCCCTGGACCGGGGCGTTCCCCTGGACCGGGGCGTTCCCCTGGACCGGGGCGTTCCCCTGGACCGGGGCGTTCCCCTGCGGTTGGCGGTGGCTGGCGCTGGAAGCGTCTTATGGAGCGGGAACGGCGCCTGCGCGCTGTTCTGGGCGCCGCACTTTCGGCTTCCGGCCTCGCCTTCGTGTCCCTCGGCGCTTCCGGCCTGGTCTCCGGTACTGCGGACGCCCAGACCATCGATCCGGACATATTCGCGACTGCGGACAACGCCACCCGCGACCTGCTCTCCTTCCTGAGCGACATGGACGTGGCTCGCCACGCCGTGCTCGGCGATATGCTCTTTGTCTTCAACGGCGGCGTGCTGGTGCTGGCCGGCTTCCTCCTGCTCTGGCACACCGTGGCAGGGACCGTCGACACCGCCCGCACGGGCCGCTGGGGGTTCGGGGCCTGGGAGATCGTGCGCATCGTGGCGGCGGTGGCCCTCATGGCCCCGCTGCCGGGCGGCATGAACGGCGCGCAGCACGCCGTGGTCGGCCTGGCGACCCTCGGCGGCGACTTCGCGGGCGCCGTATGGACCCCCTTCTCCGAGCAGGCGCTGGGCAGGGGCGATCCCATCGCGCCCAGACCCAAGGCCGCAGCCTGGCGCTCCGCCATATCGCGGGTGCTGCTCGCCGAGACTTGCACGCATGTCGCCAACGCCAATGCGCGCCGCATCGGCGACGACCCTTACATAGAGGTGGACGAGGAGCGGGCGGACGGCGCGCTGCTGCTGCGCTACGACGGCGACGGGCGCGGCATGCCCCGCGACCTCTGCGGCGCGGTGCGCTTCGACGGCCTTGACGGCGAGGGCTCCAGGGGGATCGCGGCGCACGGCCACCGCAGGGCCATGGAGGGCCTGTTCCCCGCCATTCGCGGTCTGGCCGCCGAGCTGGGAGACCGCTACCTGCCGGGCTCGCCCATGCACGGCCAGCCGCTGCCGGACGTCGAGGCCGCCATGAATGCGCGGGGCCTCGCGCTGTCCTATGAGTCCGTCCTTGACGATGCGTTGAGCCGCGCCGCCTCCGAGGAGCGCCTCGCCCTGGAGCGTGCCGTCGCCGAGGACGCTGCAGGCTCGTCGTGGCTCGCCGCCGCCGGCTTCTTCAACACCATCGCGTCCCGCACCGGCCTCTTCCAGGCCGCGGCCCACAACGTCCCCGACGCGGCGCTGCCCCTGCCGAGCCTCGAGGAGTGGTCGCCGCCCGCGGCCGCGGCGGTGAAGGGCCTGCTCGCCGCACTCGCCTCCTCGCGCACCTGGCAACCCGTGTTCTTTGCCGCAGGGGCAGGCGTGACGGGCACACTGCCCGCTGCAGGGAGCGGCGATGGCGGGTTGGTCGCCGGCCTTTTCGAGTTCATCGACCTCGATGCAGTGGTGATCGCCGACAGCGGCAATCCCATCGCCGATCTCGCGGGTCTTGGGCACGACCTGATCGCCTCCGCCCTGGGGGCCATCGGCGCCATCTCCGGCGTCGCCGTGGGTTCGGGTCTCCTGGAATCCATCCCCTTCTTCGGCAAGGGTCTCGATGCCTTCGAGTCCGTCTGGCGCGTTACCGACGGATTCGTCTCCACCATCCTCGGACTCATGCTGATCGCGGGCGCGGTGCTCGCGTTCGTGCTTCCCGCGCTGCCCTTCATCCGCTTCCTCTTCGGCGTCTTCGGCTGGCTGGTGAACGTGGTGGAGGCGGTGCTCGCCGTCACCGTGTTCGCCGCCGCCCACGTCACGCGCGGCCAGGACCGGGGACTCATGGTTGCGGCGACACGGCAGGGGTGGCTGTTCCTGCCGGGGCTGATCCTGCGCCCGCCGCTCATGCTGTTCGGCCTCATCCTCGGCTACTTCGTGTTCCTCGCCGCCGTCGGCCTGCTGAACGCCATCTGGCTGCCGCAGCTCAGGGACGCCGGCGCCTCGGACGGTCTCGGGCCGATCGGCTTCCTCGCGATGCTGACCCTCTACGTGATGCTCTGCTACGCGCTGATGAACGGCGCCTTCAAGCTGATCGACCTGCTGCCTTCGGCGGTCATGGAGTGGATCGGCGGGCGCTCCGGAGGCACGGACGACGGCGCGGGCCGTCTTGCGGGCGCCGTCACCGGCGGCATCGCGCGTGCCGGCAGCGGCCGCCTCACGGGACGGCTGCGCAGCGGAAGCGGGGGATAGGGCGGTGGGACGTGGTGCACGCGATGCGCGCCGCATGGCCGACAGTGCGGGTGGCCTTGTCGCCGCTGCAACGACGCCGGGGACCGCTGTTGGCGGGCGGCCCCCGGTAGAGGGAGATGCACATGAAGAAGTCTCTAAAGGTAACGGTGACAATCATCGCCGAGCGGACGACGACAGTCAAGCGGCGGTCGCGCCGAAGCCGGACCCAGCGTCGCTCGCCGCGACCGGTTCGAGAGCCATGACGATACTCGGCAGGACCGGGTGGCCTGTGCCTCTTTGGGGGCCGCAGCTGCCGCGAACAAGACGATGCCGGGGGCCGCCCCTTGATGGCGCCCCCGACACGTAACGACACAACTCAACATGACATCACGAGGACAGACACGATGACCGAGCAGGAATCTGCCGTCAAGAGCCGTCGCAGGCGCGCACAAGCGAAGCTCACGCCGCCCCCTCGCTGGCCCGGGGATCCGGAGCAGGGCGAAAGCATCGCCGTGGACTTCGAGGCGATTGCCCATGTTCTGGCCAACACCTGCCGCTGGGGCGGGCGCACGCGGCGCTTCTACTCGCTCGCCCAGCACGCGCTCACCGCCTCGGAGGAGATCGAGGCGCTGGACGGCGTCGCGGACGAAGACCGCCGCGCGCTCGCGCTCCATGCGCTGCTCATGCCTGCGCGCGCCGCCTGGTTCGGCGACGGGGAGGGAGAACACCCCGCATCGGCCCGGGCGGCGGCGCGCGCCAGGACCCACGGCAAGGCCATCGACAGGGCCGTGCGGGAGGCAGCGGGTCTCGATCCGGAACTGCCGGAAGACTGGACTGAGGTGCTGCGCTTCGTCGACCGCATGACCGACGCCGCAGAGAGGCGCGACCTCGGCGTGGGCAGCGGGGGCTTCCCCTTCCCGCCGCTGCGCCGCACCATTCGGCCCCTGGCGCCCGAGGCGGCAGCGGAGCGCTGGCTCGCACGGTTCCACGAACTCCACGCCGGCGGCGTCAATGAAGGGGGCGGTGCCCGTACCCCTGCCAACGCATCCGCCGGCGGGGAGTGCGCGCCATGACCGGCGCCGGCGGAGACACAGGGCGCGGCCTCCGGGTCGCAGCCCGCAGCGTGCGTACCTGGAACCGCATCACCAGCCTCGTCGTCGTCATCGCCTTTCTCGCAGGCCTTGCCGCCGGGACCTGGAAGACATGGAACGCAGCCTCCTCATACGAGTGGCACCTCATGGGCGTGTTCGCGCTCTCCGAG
The DNA here is from genome assembly GCA_965221125.1 of Alphaproteobacteria bacterium. Taxonomy (GTDB): domain Bacteria; phylum Pseudomonadota; class Alphaproteobacteria; order UBA828; family UBA828; genus WTGU01. The sequence continues at coordinate 1,080,221 of CBDCRW010000004.1, read as the reverse complement.
TTCCTTCTCGCCGCCGGCTACAAGCCGGACAAGACCAAGAAGGTGCGCACCGAAGAGGGCGAGGTCTACGTCACCACCATCGGGGACATCTCCGGGTTCGAGCCCTTCCATGAACTGCGCGATCGGATAATCGGCGATGTGCTGTACGCCGCCCTGCTCGGCACCGGCATTGCCGCTGGCCTGGTCACGGCCGTTCTTCTCGGGCTCCGCGCGTTGGGCGGCGGGCTTCGAAGGGGGCGCCGCCTGCGCGGCGGCGAGCTGGTGAGCGCGAATGCGCTCAGGCGGCGTGCGATGCCACTGCGGCACCGTGCCCTGCTTCGGTTCAGGCCGCCCGAAGCCAGGCCCTATTCGATCGCCGGCATCCCCTGGCCCGGGGAAGCGGAGACGCAGCACACGATCGTCTCCGGTACCACAGGCTCGGGAAAGACCGTGCTCATCTCCGACCTCGTCGAGCAGATCAGGAAGAGGGGCGAGCGCTGCATCGTCTACGACAAGATGGGTTCCTACACGGAGACCTTCTTCGACGAGACACGCGACGTGCTGCTCAACCCTCTCGACAGGCGCGCACCCCGCTGGTCGCCCTTCCTCGAAGCCCGCACCGCACGGGATTTCGATACCATGGCGGACGCGCTCATCCCCCGCCAGAAGGATGCGGCCGATCCCTTCTGGATTACCGCCGCACGCCAGCTCTTCTCACGCGGCGCCGCAGTGCTCTGGCAGCGCGGCGAGACCCGGAACCGGGTGCTGGTGAACCTTCTGCTGAAGACCGAGCTCAACGAGCTCGCGGAGGCCATGGAGGGCACCGTGGCGCAGTCCATCGTGGATCCCGCCAACCCGAAGACCGCGCTCTCGGTGCGCGCCATGCTCACCGCCAACATCGGCGCCATGGACCTGCTCTCCGACGAGGGCGAACCGTTCTCCATCCGTGAGTGGATCGAGAGCGAGGAAGGCGGCGGCTTCCTGTTCCTAACGTCGAGGGGCGACCAGCACGCGAGCCTGCGGGGCCTGATCTCCACCTGGTTGGAGATCGCGGTGAACGCGCTGCTTTCGCTACCAGGCGACGAAGGGCGCCGCATCTGGGTGATCCTGGACGAGCTTCCGACGCTGTACCAGCTTCCTTCCCTCCGTCCTGGCCTTGCGGAGAGTCGTCAGTTCGGTGGCTGCTTCGTGCTGGGCGTTCAAGTGTTCTCAGCCTTGCGGGACCTCTACGGGCGCGACGGGGCGGAGACGATTTCGGGCCTCTGCGGCACCCGCGTGGTTCTCGCAGCGACCGACAAGGACACGTCCGAGTGGTCCGCGGAGAGCCTGGGGCGGGAAGAGGTCGAGTCGCTGTCGGAGGGCGTCAGCTACGACACGCCCAGGGACGGTGTGACGCTCAGCACGCGGCGCGACCAGCGCTCCCTGGTGCTGCCCTCCGACGTGACCCGTCTGGAGAAGCTGTCGGGATACCTCAAGTTCCCCGGACGCTGGCCGATCGCCAGGATCAGGCTCAAGTACAGGAAGCGGCCTGTGAAGGCCGGCCGGTTCATGCCGAAGGCGGAGCCGGTGACGGGCGGTGCCGGGCCGCAGGCCCGGGCGGCGAACGATGCCGGCGACAGGGCGGTCCCGGCGGCGGTCGACCGGCGGACCGATTCGCCGGCGGCGCCGGACGTCCCGGGCGAAGAAACGCCGGCGGCGAAGACGGCCATGCCGAGGGAGCGGACCGGCGGAGCGGGAAGACCGCCGGCCGCCGATAGCGCCGCAGTTGCGTTCGGCGGGCAGGAAGACGTCGACCGGGCAGCCGATCTGAGCGCGCTGGAGTGGGCAGGCGGCGGAGAGCCCCTGCCGGCCCCGGCCAACGACTTGGACGGCGAGCCGGAATGGCTCTTCGAAGGATACGGGCCGACGGCCGGCTCGACGGCGGACCCGTCCGGAGAACTAACGGCTGAAGCGGCAGGCGGGACGGACGCCCGGGGCGGTGCGGCCGGCGGCCGGTCCGATGACGAGACGCTGGACTGGCAGTGATGGTCGTCTCCATCGGCGCGATCGCCTCCGCCGCCCAGGGCGTGTCGTACTTCGAGCGGGACGGATACTACGCGAAGGGCGATTCCCGGCACCTCGACGCCAGCGCCTGGGCGGGCCGGGGCGCCGAGGCGCTGGAGCTTCGCGGCCCCGTCGAGCCCGGCGTGTTCCAGGACGTCATGGAGGGCACGGTGCCCGACGGCACGGGGCGCCGGCTCGGGCGCCGAGAAAGGGACGGGAGCGTCACGCACCGCCCAGGGCGGGACCTCACCTTCTCGGCGCCCAAGTCCGTCTCCATCGTGGCCATGCTGGGCGGCGACGCGGCCGTCGCGGCGGCCCACGACGCCGCGGTGCGGCGCACGCTCGCCTGGCTGGAGGCCTCGACGATCCAGACCCGCATCAGGGATCCCGAGAGCGGGCTGCTCGTTCACACGGGCGGCCAGAAGATGGTGGCCGCAACGTTCAGGCACGAGGTCTCGCGCAACCTCGAGAGTACGCTTCATACTACACCTCATCTATTCCTGTGGGGGCAAGGTTGCAGCTCGGTTTGCGCAGAGACAGCTTTCGCCCCGGTTGTTTGGTCGGCGGAGGGTCGGGAATCTCGTACAAGTAGTCGGATCCGCCGGTGTAGGCGTGTCCGCGCAAGAGCCCGGCCTTGCGCCATTGGTTGACTGTGCCGACGGAGACCGCGAGGCGCTCGGCGGCCTCGTTGACCGTCAACAGCCCGCGATCGCGCAGCCGTTCATAGCGTGGCTTGAGAGCGTAGTTCGCTCGCAGCACCCCCACCAACTTCGGGGTAAAGGCGTGGCCGTAACCGCTTCGGTATCCGCGCTCGTTGAGGATTTTGGCGATCTCGCCATAGTTGTGGTCGTTCAACAGGCTGTCGACCTCGGCGACGATCTCGGCCTTGGTCTTGAAGGTCTCACATCCGAGAGGATCCGGCGCCCAGGTGAGCTGGCGGGTCGCGCCGCCGCGCAGACGCACCCCCAGGCTCCGCGTGGCCCTGGTCAGCGTCACGTCCTCGATCAGCAGCCGCGCCATCCGCTTGCGCTCGCGGTGCGGCGTCGCAGGATCGTTCCACAGGCGGGGGAAGTCGCTGGCCAGCGCGAGGATTCGCTTGCGTTGCCCTTCGTCCAACCCCTGGCCCGGATCCGCGCGGCTGCGCTCGAGCTCTCGCTGCGCCTCGTCCAGCGTCCGAAGCTTCGCGTTCCACTCCGCCTCCAGCACGTCGGCTACTATCCGGTTGTCGGGATGGGTCTGCATGAACCTCTGCCGCGCCAGGTCCGCTTCCTCGCGGGCGCGCTGCACTCGCTGAGCGCGCCACAGATCGGCCTCCTCGGCGCGCGCGGTGAGTTCGTCCTGCACCTGCAACGCCACCTCCAGCGTCAACGGCGTCATCAGCTCCACCAGCAACTCGCCGACCGCGCGGTCGATGGCAGCGCCGGGGATGCTCTGACACCAGGCGCTCGCCGTCTGCGCACCTTCATGGCTGCACAGGTAGTAGGGGTGCAGCTCCTTTGATTTTTGCTTGTAGTAGCGCACCCCCATGCTCCGGCCGCACACGCCGCAGACAGCCAGTCCCTGCAGCAGTGCCGGCCCCTCGCGTGGGGGAGGGCGGCGCTCCGCGCCGCGCGCTCGGGCAGCATTGTTGTCGCGAAGCTGGCTCTCGTTCTGTTCGAACCGCTCCCAGGTGATGTAGCCCGGGTGCGCATCGCGCAGCTCCACCATCCATTCCTCACGTGGCAGACGTTGGGTCTCGACACCGCCGCCGGGACGCCGCCGGCTGCGGCTGCGCCCGTACGCGTAAGCGCCGGCGTATCGCGGATTGCGCAGCACTCGCAGTGCCCGCGCGAACCTCAGCGGCTTCCAATGCAGCTCGCCCTTGTGCGGCCCGTGGAGAGGACGGTAGGGGAAAAGCAGGTTCTCGGCCCTGAAATACTTGACCGTGGCATTAGCCGAGCCGAGCCGGGTGAAGGTATCGAAGAACAGGCGCAGGCTATGCTGCACTTGTTCGTCGGGGTCGAGCACCACGTTGCCGAGCGGGTCATAGACCAGTCCCACCGGCAGCGGCAACTTCAACTCCCCACGCTTGGCCGCGTTCAGCGTCCCACCGCGCAGCCGGGCGCGCATCATGTGCAGCTCCGCTTCCGACATGGTCCCTTTGAGCCCGAGCAGGAGCCTGTCGTTGAAGTCTCCTGGATTGTAGAGGCCGTCCTCGTCGAGGATCAGCGTCTCGCTCAGGTCACAGATCTCGACCAGCCGATGCCACTCGGTGGAATTGCGCGCGAGCCTTGACACCTCGAGCCCGAGCACGATCCCGGCCCGGCCCAAGCTGACGTCGGCGACCAGACGCTGGAAGCCTTCGCGGTCCTTGTCGGCGCCGGACAGGCCCTGATCGCAATCGATCACGACGACGTTCTCGGTCGGCCAGCCCAGGGCCACGGCCCGCTCGCGCAGCGCGTACTGGCGGCGCGTGCTCTCGCCATGTTCGAACACCTGGCGCACGGTGGACTGACGCACGTACAGGTAAGCATCGCGGCTCAGGTGGTTCGCGCTCACCTTCTGATAGGCAGTGCTCATGCCAACTCTCCTTCCATATGGCCCTTGAGCATCGCGAGAAGAATGTCGATCAGCGACTTCTCGACCCCGCCGGGCAGCGGCTCGGTCGAGGCGCCGGCGCAAACGGCGGCCGGCGGGGCGGGCAACTCGGCCACGGCGTGCAGCCAGGCCGCGACGCCGCGCAACGCCACCACGGCAAGCCCGTGACGGTTGTGCTCTGTGCCGGGCTCGACCGCATGACGGCGCAGCCGCTCGTAGCCGTCCCCATAGGCGGAATGTTCCAGCGGGAGCAGCCCGGCGAGCGGCGGCCGGCACTTCATCGGCTTTTTTTTACCTGCGCGAGCATGCGGCCGATGCTGCGGCGATGGATGGTGATGCCAAAGCGCGCGCGCACCAGATCGACCAGCGCGGCGGCGGTCAACTCCGGCTGTTCGCTCTTCGCCGCGAGCAGCGCCTCGACCACCTCGTCGCTGAGCTTGTGGCGTCGGCGGGGTCCCGGCTTCTCCGGCAGCAGGCCCGGCAGCCCGCCCGCATCGTAGGCGCGCTGCGCCTGGTACCAGGTGGGCCGCGAGACGCCGAAGCTGGCCGCGGCGTGGCTCACCGGCACGCCGTCCTCGCGCACACGGCGCAGCATCTCGTACCTGACCTGGACCAGGTCGCGCGGGTCGAAGAACGCGTTGGACAGGAACAGCTCGTCGCGCACCGTCTCCGCGTTCGGGTTGAGGCAGCCGTGCTCCTTGAGGGAGCGGGTCTTGGCGTCGGCGGGGCGTCTGGCCATTGCGTGGGCTCCGGCGGCGGAGGAATGTAAGTATATTTATGCACACCCCTGGCATCGCATCAAACCCTTTCTTGCCCCATATCGACGAAAACAGGCCGAAATACCGTGTATATTGGTCGATCATGACCGCCCTTCCAGTCCATACGACAACCTCCGACCGCCAGGTATGGACAAAAACGCTCTTACACATGCGGCAAAATCTCCTTGACACCGCTCGCGCCGCCGGCCGCCTCCTTTCCAACCCTCTCGCCGCCGCCCAAGCCATCCAGCAACGCCGACAACGTCAGCAGATCCGAGACACGGAACGCCGACCGGCCCGCCGCTACCCGCGCAAACGGATCCACCGCTGCAACGCTGGTAAAAGCCTGACGAATCGTGCGCAGCGTCCCGTCGTCAGCCGTGTAATGGACCAGCCCCACCCCAAGCATCGACGTGGTCTCGATCAGTTCGAACTCACGTCCGAGAAGAGGATGAAACGGGTGCGTCACCACAAAGCGTTGCTGCTCAACGCATGAACGACGTGCAGTTGAAAGCCTGGTGCCGACCCCCAGCTCCATACCCATGCCGTGGTCGCCAACATGGTGCAGGGCGACGACGGAAAATGGCGGACGATGTCGAACGAGCCGCTCTACCGGCGCCAGAAGCTGATCGGCATGGTGTACCGGAGCGAGCTGGCACGGGAGCTGGCGGCTCTCGGCTACGGCATCGAGAAGACGCACGCCGACGGGCGCTTCGAGATCGCGGGTGTGCCCCGCGGGATCGTCGAGGCCTTCTCGACGAGGCGTGCGGAGATCGAGGCTGCGATGGAGGCCCGGGGCCTCGGCGATACGGCGAGCAATCCGCAGCTGGCCGAGCGCGCGGCGCTGATGACGCGCGCCCACAAGCGCGAGGTGGACAGGGAGGCGCTTCAGGCGAGCTGGCGCGAACAGGCGGCGTCGCTTGGCTTCTCGCCCGATGCGGTGGCCGAAGCGGCCCGGCGCCGCCTCTCGCCTGCCGTCGATGCGGAGGTGCCGAAGGCCGAGGTCGCCCGTGACCGGAACGTTGCCGGGGCCGGAGAAACGAACCGGGGACCCGCCAGGGATCCGGCACGCGGCGCCGGCCCGGCAATGCAGGCGGTGTCCTGGGCGACGGAACACGTCTGCGAACGCGAGGCGGTGTTTGCGCGTTCGGACCTGCTGGCCGCAGCTCTCGCCTGGAAGCCCGGCGCCGTTTCCGCCGAGGCCGCCGGACAGGCCATCGACGCTCTCCAGCGCGACGGTCGCCTGCATGCCGCTCCTGCATTTGCCGGTGGCGAGGGCCTGACCACCGATACCGCGATCGCCGACGAGCGGGAGACCATCGGCCTCATGCGCACTGGCCGGGACAGGGGACAGGTTCTGATGCGGCGCCGCAAGGTGCACCAGCACCTGAACAACGGGCCGCTCACCGACGGCCAGAAACAGGCCGTCACCGCGATCCTCTCGTCGAAGGACCGGGTCGTGGGCGTCCAGGGCTACGCCGGCACCGGCAAGACCGCCATGCTCAACCGGGCGCGTGCGCTCGCGGAGAAGAGCGGCTACCGCATGCTCGGCCTCGCGCCGTCCGCTTCGGCGGTGCAGACGCTGGCCACGGAGTCGGGCATTGAGAGCGAGACCCTGCAGGGCTTTCTCGCCCGCAACGCGGGCATCGCCGGGGGCAGGCTCACGCGACGGGGCGCCCGCCACATGCGCGACGCCTTCTCGAAGACCGTGCTGGTGGTGGACGAGGGCTCTCTCGCGTCCACCGTGCAGGCGCGCGACCTGCTCAGGATCGCCGCCACACTGCGCATTCCCAGGGTCGTACTGGTCGGCGACGAGAAGCAGCTCGACGCCGTCGATGCCGGCAAGCCCTTCGCCCAGCTGCAGCGGGCGGGCATGCGGACGGCGGTGATGGACGAGATCATGCGCCAGCGCGAACCTGCGCTGAAGGAGGCGGTCGAGGCCAGCGTCGCGGGCGACATCCGCAAGGCCTTCGAGAAGCTGGGGCCGGCCGTGGCGGAGGTGAAGGCGGACAACATCGCGGGCGCCGTCGCCGCCCGCTGGCTCAGGCTCTCGCCCGACGAGCGTGAGAACACCGGCGTGATGGCGCCGAGCCACGAGCTTCGCGTCGCCATCAACGGGCATATCAGGGAGCGGCTCGCGAGAGAGGGCGCGATCCACGGTCCGGCGTTCCAGGGCGAGCAGCTGGTCTCCCGAGGCTACACGCGGGCCGAGAAGGCGCTCGCCGCCAACTATGCGCCGGGCGATGTCGTGGCCTTCCACCGCCCCTACAGGCGGCTCGGCGTCGGCAAGGGCGACGAGCGCAGGGTGCTCGAGGTGGACCGCCGCAGCCACACCGTGGTGCTGGCGGACGCACACGGCGGCACCGTCGCCTGGAAGCCCGGCCACGTGGCAGGCCGTCACGGCGGGAGCGAGGCGTACCGCGTCGAACCGGTCGAGCTGCGCGCGGGCGACCGCGTGCGCTGGACCCGCAACGACAGGGACCTCGGGCTCGTCAACAGCCGGACTGCGGAGGTGGTCTCGGTCGTGGACGGCCGCGTCTCGTTCCGGCTGGAGGACGGGCGCGCGCTGGTGCTGGGCCCCGGCGATCCGCAGCTGCGCCACCTCGATCACGCCCACGCGTCTACGGTGCACGCGTTCCAGGGGCGCACGGTGGACAGCGTGATCGCGGCGATGGAGGCCGGCCACCCTCACCTGACCACGGCCAAGAGCTTCTACGTGGAGATCAGCCGGGCCCGCTATCGCGCGGAACTGGTGACGGACGACGCGGCAAGGCTGCGGGAGCAGCTTGAGACCACCACCGGCGAGCGGATCGCTGCGCTGGAGGCCGTCGCGCCGGACGCGCCGGCGAAGGGCGCCGAAACGCCCGGCAATGCCGCCGCAAGGCCGGCAGCCGAGCACGCCGCGCCGTCCCGTTCGCCGGCCGAACGGGGCGGAAAGGACGGGGAAACCCGCGATCGCCGGCCCCCGCAGCCTGCGCGGGACAAGCCCCTCGAAATGGAACTCGGACTGGAGCTAGAGCTCTGATGCCCCGGGAGCGGCGCCGGCGATCGGATCGCCAGGCCCAACGGCGGCTGCGAAAGCTCCGGTCCGCAAGGAGAGAACAGCCTGCACCCGCGCGCGGGCAACGGCCCGATGGCCTGGAAGTGGAGCGCAGCGCGGACCCGATGCGCGAAACATGAACGCAACGAAGGAGACAATGACGATGTGGATCGAAAGGAAAGTGTTCGTAGAGGATTGCGATGGCGAGATCAGGGGTATCGACCTGAACGCGCTCGGCAACCTGTACGATCCGGTGGCGCTTCTCGGCGACGCCGGCATGGGAAAGACCACGCTCATGCGCCAAGTGTGCGAGAAGCATGGCGAGACATACATTCACGCGGCCAGGCTGCTGAAGGCCGACGATCCCGGCTCCCTGCTGCCGGAATTCGGACGTGTGCATGTGGACGGCCTCGACGAGATCGCGTCGCCCGACCGGGGCAGCGCTCTCGATGCAGTGCTGGGTCAACTGGTCAGGGCGGGAAAACCGGAATTCACGGTGTCCTGCCGCAGCGCCGAGTGGCGCGAAGCCGTGGACCGCGCGAGGATCGAGAACGAGTATGGCCGCGAACTCAAGACGTTCTACCTGATACCATTCGACGACGCTGAAACCCGTGCGTTCCTGGAGCGCGAGTTTCCCGGCGTCGAGGTGCACGCTCTCCTGGAGAAGCTGGAGAGCCGGGCGCTGATCCGCGCCTGCATGAATCCGCTGAACCTGCGTCTGTTGGGCGAGATCGCGCGGGCCGGGGGCGGAATTCCCCGGAACCGCGCCGAGCTCTTCGCCCAGGGGTGCCGCGCGATGCTCGCTCACGACGCCAGCCCGGGCATCGTTCCTGCGGTCCGCAGCGACGGGGACGAGCTGCTGCTGGCCTCCGGTGCGATCTGCGCGACGCTGCTTCTGTGCGATCTCATGGGCGTGCACGACGGAAACGTCGCGGAGACCCCGGCAGGGTTCCTGAACGTTTCCGATGTCCGCGGGCTCCCCTTCGCCGGCGCGGCCGCCGACGCGCTCGGAACACGGCTGTTCCAGGCCGACGGGGAGGGGCGCTTCTCCTGCCTGCACCGCGCGATCGCCGAATTTCTCGGGGCCGCATGGCTGTCCCGTTGTGTTGCCGAGGGTCCCACCGGCGGCGGCATCCTTTCGCTGTTTGACTCGGGCGGGAGCGTTCCCGCGGCGCTGCGCGGGCTCCACGCCTGGATTGCGCGCCTCAGCCCGGCCCTGGCCGCCCGCTGCCTCGCGGCGGATCCCCATGCGGTGCTGCGCGAGGGCGAGATGGAGACGCTTGCCCCGGACCGGGCCCGCACTCTTCTCGCCGCGCTGAAAGAGCGCTCGGGAGAGGACCCGTGCTTCGACGCCGAGGACCGGGGCGTTCACCGGGGCTCGGGACTGATGAGGCGGGAGCTCAAGGACGACATCGTCGGGGTTCTGGCCGAGCCCGGCCCACATGCGCAGCTTTCGGCGTTCCTGATCGAAGCGATGGGCGGGACGGACCTGTCCGGGGAAGACGGCCGGTTGCTGGAGGGCATCCTGTTCGATCGAGACCGCGATTACCGGGAGCGCGCCGCTGCGTTCTGGTCGCTGGACGCGAACGCCCCGGCCGATGACGAAGCCGCGGCGCTTCGGCTTCTCGACCTGGGCGATGCCGGCTCCGCACGGCTGGCCTGTGAGATACTCGGGAGCCTTGAACTGGACGATGGAACTGCAAGGTGGTCTCCGTCCGCCGGTCGCATGGAAGCGAAGCCTGGCGGAGAGGACGACACGGAGCCGCAGGCGGCGGCATCTTCGCGCCGGGAACCGTTCGGCGCTCTCGACACGGCCCGACTGGCCGCGTTGCTCGACTTCATCGCCGAGGGCGCGCCCGCCGCGCTCGCGGAGGCCGAAGATTGGCAGAGGGAGACGCTCACGGATATGGGAAGACATCTTGCGGCCCGGGTGCTGGAAGCCGATCCGGCCGTCGCGGCGGACCGGGTCTGGGCGTGGATTCGCTGGACCGGCGAGGCCGGCGCCGCAGCCCCACGGGAACGGCTGGCGGAGATATTCGGCCGCGAACGCGCGCTGCGCGCCGCGGTTCTGGAGCATGCGCTGACGACACCTCGCCCGGGCAGCGTCCGGTCGGCCTGCCTGGAACTCAGGAAGACAGGCCTCGGTATCGGTGCGGCGGCGGCGGACCACGATGAACTGGCAGAGGCGCTTCGCATTCGTTCGGAGAACGGCTCGATCGATCCCGAGACGTGGCGGGGCATCATCGAGGCTGCCCGCCCGGTACTCCATAATGCCGGGCTGGTGAGCGGCGGGCCGGCCCTGAGCCTGGCGGCTCTGCAGAATGCACGGGACAGGGACGGCGGCTCCGGTGCCGGGACGGCGGTGCAAGTCCACAGGCAAGCGCATCGTGCGGCGCTGGCCGGGCAGGCCGACAGCATTGCGGCCGGGGACTTCAGGGTCCTGGCGCTGCCTGCCGCCGTCTATCTGGGCCGGTTCGACAGGCTCGGCGAAAACGTGAACGGCGACCCCTCGCTCGCTCCCCGCGAGCGGCTGCGGGACTTTCTCGGTGAGGACCTCTGCGAGCGGGTTCTGAACGGCTTCGTCGCCGTACTCGGACGCACCGAGCTGCCCCACGCTTCGGCGATAGCGCAAATCCACTGTGCGGGCAACGAGCACGAGGCGGAGGCGCCGCTGATCTGCGGTGTCGACGTGGCGCTTCAACGGGGCCTGCCCCTCGACACGATCGGGCGGGCGGCACTGGACGCCGCCTACATGGCCTGGCGGCGTGTGCCGATGAGCGTCTCCGGCGGACAGATCGATATCGAATTCGCGCTGAGGGAGATGGTATTCACGGGCGTGGAGGACATGGAGCGGCATTTCCGGGCGAGCATCGAGCCCCAGCTCGCATGCAATGCAGAGTTCGTCCGTGAGCTCGACAGCCTCGGCGGAGACTACGGGAGCGGCTTCCACGAATTGGCCGGCCGCCTCTCGCTCGAATGGCTGCGTGCCTATCCCCGACTGCACGGGCAGGCGCAGAGGGAACTGATGACCTGCGCGCTCGAGGACGCGCCGCGCGACGCGGTGCGCCGGTTGATCGTCGATTGCCGTGACAGGGTGCACCGGGATGAGTGCGCGAAGCTGTCGTGGCTGTCGATGGCCTGCGTAGTCGACCTGGAGGGATGCAGGGACGCATTGCTGGACGCGGCGGAAAACAGCCCGGACTTCATCGCATTCGTCCGGGAGCGGATCGGAAGCGCGTTCCTCTTCGGCGAAGTGCCGCTCGATACTCTCCGGTTCGTCGTGGAGGTCTTCGGCACACGCTGGCCCAGGATGGTCCAATGGCCCGGAAGTGGCCGCACCGGCGGCGGCTGGAACGATCCCGGGGGCGCGAGCGCGTTCATCGAGCGCACCATCCATGCCATCGCCAGCCGGCCCGAGCCCGAGGCGGAAGACGTCTTGAAGAGCCTGATCGACAACCACGCGCCGAGCTACGCCGATACGGCGAAGGAAGCGCTGGCCTTCCAGCGCATGACCCGGCGCGCTCATGAACACGAGATCCCCACTGTGGCCGAACTTCAGGCGCTGATTATGGACGCACCGGACTAGATTCGCCGCCATGATCATGCGCGCTGCCATGTCAAGGCTCATTGCCACCTGATGTTCGGAATCTTGGTGCTGTCGGTCGACCAACTCATGCGCCTTCCAACTTGACCGGCACTGTTCCCGGCATGTCGGCGCGGGCGCGAGGAGGAACCACGTCCGCGTTTGCGGCGCGTGCGACACCGGAAGGGTCCCGAAGTGTAACGAGGGGGTACGACATCAGAACTGCACATACGGCACCTCGATTGCCTCGAACCGTCCGAACCAGATCCACGCCAGCACTGCCAAGATGCACACGGCCAGGTAGACCAGCCGTAGCCAGCGACGAAACGTCATTTCCAGACTCCATGGGCAACGGCCGAGAGCCCTAGCACGTAGGCCAGGGACAAGACGCGAATTACCCCTGCCGGGATACGGCGACGGCTCGCCCAAGGCAGGACGACAGCGAGTCCAAGACCGTGGCCAAGACCCCAAATCAAGAAGCCGAGTGTAAACTCATGCCACAGGCCCATGAAGACGAAGGCGGCGATCAGTGCGAACTTGGCATGCCTGGTCGAGACGAGTAGAGGCAAATAGATGTACTGCATGACGAATTCCGCCATCGAACGGTGCCAGCGCTTCCAGAAGTCGGCCAGGTCCGTGGCCAGGTGCGGCTTGTTGAAATTCTGCGGCACCTCGAAGCCGAAGAGCAGAGCCGTGCCCTCAGCCATGCGTGAGTAACCGTAGAAGGTAGAGAACAGGAAACCGAAGCCGAGAAGCGGATCGACCAGGATGCGCAGGATCCAGGAGGCTGCCCAATTGCCGTCTTCGGCCAGGGCACCGCCGAGGGTGCCGGCGTGTTCGATGGCGACACTCGCGATGCCGGCGAAGGCGAACAAGTAGGCGAAGCCTTCGAAGAGTCGGAACAGACCCTCGGGATAATTCGGCCTGTTCCTGGCCTTCAGCGTGTTCCAGATGCGCAAGCCGTTGAACACGGGACCGGACGGTAAGGCAGCGAAGAAAAACGTCGCCAGAAGAAGTCCGGGAACGAAATTAGAAATGTCTCTCTGTTCCTTGAGAGCTGCCGCCACAGTCATCATCTGGCGGATGATGAAGAACGCACTCCCGAGCCAGAGAATCGGATTGGTCGTGAGGGTTCCGGTGACGTCGGGCACGAAAAGGAGCAGCAGGATCAAGTAAGGTATGCGGGCCTTGACGCGGGAGCTTCCGGCGATCCGGCCGACCAGGTACAAGCTCCCGCAGGCGGCGAACGAGGTCACCGCGAACAGCAATGCGAGCGGGTGAACCATGAAAAGGAGAACCACGCCCGGCATGCATCCCCAAAACAGTCGGTTCAGTGCGCTGTAGGGCCAAATCGTGTGAGACAGACCTACCGAGACCAGGATGAAGACGAGGAAGGAAACCGGATCAATCATCGGGCCCTGACGGTACCGGGACCAGCGCTCGCGATTTCAGCAGGCGTTGCGCCATGAGTGCTGTGGTCAATGCCCCGACCGGCGAGCGTTCGACATGAGCATCGTCGTACCAGAGTGGATCGAAATTCGCGCTGATTTCGCCATAGAGGTCGAAGAGATGAACGTGCCGCTCAAAGCGCGTCGTAACAAAATCGAGCAATTCCGTACGGTCGAGTGCGTACCCGAATAGCGGCAAGGGAAGGACTACAATTTCGGCATCCCGTTCGAGGACACGCTCGATCATCGACACGAGGACATTGACCTCACCCCGTCTATAGGCAGCCCCCAAATCGTATGGATAGACAATGTCGCCGGGGCTGTTGAACTGCCAGTCCTTCAATGCGCGGGCTTCCGCTTGCCGGGCGACATCCATCTCCAGTGCCTGGACAAGGTCCGCCAAGCCGGTATCCGGTTCGAACTCTCCGTAACTGAATGAGAAGTCGGATGGCCACTCAGCCTCGCGTCTCCAGTCGTCGCGCGCGCAGGCGGAGAGTTCCCATTCCTGGTTCGGATCCCGAAGCGCCTGGTAGATCAGGGCACCCGACCGCAGGGCAACGCCTCTGAGGCGTTGGCTCCAAAGACTGAGAACACTCTCACTTCTCGTGAACGGCATGGCGATGGACGGCTGGCTGAGAAGTTGCTCAAAGCGGAGAAGGTTGACGTCCCTCAAGTAGTTGTAGTCTTCCGGGGCAAGCGCGAGGCCGCGTTGGGCCAGGCGGTTGACGCTGCGTTCGGTCATGAACATGATTTCGAGTGCCACGACCGCGGGAGATCCGCGCGCCTCCAGATAGTTCTCCAGAAGCCCGCTCATCGTCCTCAGCGGATTGCGGCCGAGAGACAGACGGTCGACGCGGACCCGGCGACCGAGTTCCGCGCTCAGGATGTGCTCCATAGCCACGGGGTCAAGAGCCACCCCGATCCTGCTGCTGCCGACTATGAGAACGTCTGCCGCCGGTTCGCCCGCTTGGGAGAGCAGCAGGTTGCAGCGGCCCATCGAATTCGCCGGCCCGGCCCGGTTTCCGTCGAGCCAGAGAAGACCTGAGATCAGGGCAGCACATCCGGCCAACAGGACGACGCGGAACATGAATGAAGCCCTGTCAGGCGTTCGGTGCGATGCGCTCATGCAAGGCGTGTCGGTCGAGTTTCCCGTGTGCTGTGAGAGGGAGAGCATCGATCACGAAGGTCCGCTGGGGCAACATGTAGCTGGGAAGGCCCAGTTCCTGGCTGGTTAGTTTCGGTGTCTCGCGGTCGCCGACAAGAAACAGGATCAGCTCGGTCGGACGCCGGGGCGGATGGGCGATGACGGCGAGCGCGTCCGACTCCAGTCGCCTTCGCAACCGATGCTCGATCTCCAGGAGTTCGATTCGGTGGCCGCCGATCTTTACCTGAAGATCGAGCCGATCAAGGTAGTAGAGCCGTCCCCCTCTCGATCGAACGCGATCGCCCGTGCGATAAAAGTGCAGGCCCTTGCTGTCCGCGATGAACGGTGAGGGCAGGCCCGGATCGAGGTAGCCGTCAAAGCGCTGCGGTGTCGCCAGCAGCAACTCGCCGACGATGCCGTTCCGTTCAGGAGAAACGGGGACGACTTCTTCGTCCACGAGCAGCGCAGCCGTGCAATCCGGAAAGGCGGTCCCGATCGAGACGACGCCGGATTCTGAAAGGTCGGGATGGTCCTCCCAGCGCTGGGCCGTGACGGCGACAGTGCACTCGGTCGGCCCATAGGTGTTCCAGATCTCGGTGCCGCACGCCGCCCTGTTCCAGTCTCTGGCAAGCTGGTGGGTCAGCGCCTCGCCGTTGAACATGCTCAGTCGGAGCGTGCCGAGAGACTCGTGGTCGGCACCGCGGTGTTGGAGCACGACGCGCGCCAACGACGGGACCGATACCCAGACGGTAATTCTGTTATTCGCCACAAATGGAGCGGGGTTGAAGAGATCGATTTGTCGGGCCGGGCACAAGGTGCATCCGTTCAGAAGTGAGAGATATATTTCGTGCACGCCGAGATCGAAGGAGAGTTCGCAGAACTGCGAGCACACGTCTTCGGGTCTGTAATCGATGACTGCGCCCAGATTCTCGATGAAGCTCGCGAGATTGTCGTAGGAGATGGGTACGCCCTTCGGCTCGCCCGTCGAACCCGAGGTGAAGAGGATGTACGCAATCCCCTGATCTTCGTCGCTTACACCCCAGTCGATTGCACCGCCCGCCAATTCGTCGACCGGTAGGTCGGTGTCCGCCACGACGGTATCGTCCGATGCGATGCCAAGGCCGGTCGCCAAGCCCCGGTTGGCTTGCGTGCACACCGTGACGTCGACACCTGCCTGCCTCAGGATGCTCCGCAGCCGGCTCGGCGGGTACTTGGCGTTCAGCGGAACGTACGGGCGGCCGAGAGCGATGGCAGCCCACATGGCGGCATAGGCCGTCGCCGAGCGATCCAGCAGCAATCCGACGGGGCCGTCCTGCGCGCGCTTCGGGTTCCGCAGTTCGAGGCAGAGCCTCCCGACCATCCGGGAGAAATCGCCGTAGCTCAGGCTTTCTCCGGGCGCACGAACGGCGGTTCGCTGGGCGTAGCGGTCGATAGTTATCTGCATCCGCGCGAGGAGTGCCTTGCGACCGCCTTGACCGGACATCAGACGGTCACTGCTTCCAGATAACGATGAAGAGATGCGACCGATATGTAGTGCACCGCGTCATCGAAATCGGGATCGATATCGAAGGCCTTGTTGACCGCGCAAAAGACGCTCATGAAAGAGAGAGAATCCCATTCGCCGACCGTCTCCATCGAGGCTGAAGGACCAAGGGTCAGTTCCGCATTGCCGCTCTCATGACGCAATGTCGACTGGATGATTTCGATAATGCGCGCCTCCAGTGAGTCAGCCATAGATTTCGTCCTCCAGGGGGCGTGCTCGTTCCGCGTAGAATGCCCGTTCCGCCGCACTCCAGCTTGCGACGCGGCCGATCTGGTAGGACTGGCGCTGATTGATCTTCGATCCCGAAAACTCAAGGCATCGGGAAAGCGTTGCAGGGGAGAGAACCTCCATCTGCTGCAGCAAGTCTGTCCAGAATTTCTCCGGTCTTTCGACCAGGTCCTCGAAGAAGAACCGATGGCAATTCGCGTTGTCGCGAGCGAACCGGTGAAGGTGTCCATTGACTGCCGTCCAGAGCCAGGTGTTGCGCTGGATGGCGGACCATGCCGACCATGACGCGTGATCCCTGTGAGTTAACTCCGGCTTGAGCCTGCCGAGCGAGATAAACTTTTCGCGGTTTGTGAGCGGCTTGGACAGATCCGGCCAACCTGCCGGCTGCAGGTCCTCGCCCCTCACGATCGTCGCCGATCGAACGAACCCCTCGCAGCGGCGGAAGATCACGAACAGCAAGGCGTCCGGGTGGCGTCTGGCAATCGCCTCGACCAGGGGCGCATTGTAGAAGGCCGCGTCGACAATCAGTCGCGCTCCGTCAGCGGCGGCGCTGAGGGCAGCCAAGTCGCGCTTCTCAGCGACGAGCCGGTCGGCGTAGTCCGGGTCGTGCCAAGCCTTGCGGTTGTGAACATTGATCAGGGGCAGTCGCGGAACTCGCCCGGCACCCAGCTGATGGCCCTCGTGCAGCCCCACCACGTCCGGCAGTCGGTCAAGGCACTCCGCCAGAAACATCGTCGCGGTGCGGCCGGTGCTCGCGCAACAGACGAATCGAGCCGTCGCGGGCGCGAGAATTACGTCCGTTGCGCGTCGGGAGGAAATACAATCACGCATCACTGTCTGCGACTCTCCGTTCCATAATCGACTCTCTTGTTGTGGCCTCCGACCGAAGCAGCGGTCCCGGGCAGCGGCCGGCTTCATGCACTCGTGCGGCGGCTTTACGAAAGGACTTTCATTCAAGCGATTCGGGGCTGATCGAGCAGTAAACATAGGCGCATTGCTCGACTGTAATGTTCGATAGAAGATCCTTCATCGCACGTGCATCTTCTCTTGCGGTGGCTTCTTTTCAACTGGCGGTTGCCGAGGCGCTTGACGTACCGCGCCCGCGCTTTGTCCAGATCAGCGCGTCCACCACGTAGTGATGGAAGTTGATGATCTGATACAGAACGATCGTCGCCGAGAACCCCGCGAAGAGCAACCAGTCTATGGTCCGCAGTACCCCCCAATAGAAGGCACCGGTGATAGCAAGACATACCAGCAAGTACAGCCACAACCGTCCACTCTGGCTGATATACGACAGAAAACGCGCATTCGGATCCCGCCCTCGTGCAAAACGCTTGTTGTTGAACATCCAGACAAAGAGGATGTACTGGTAGTTGTGCCAGATGTTGATCATCAGCCATCCCAGAGTGATGTCGGATATCCAGACGTATCCGAGGCCGAAGATCGCGAAGTGAGTCAGCATGTAGAGCGTGTGGACGGTGGCAAGGCGT
Source organism: Alphaproteobacteria bacterium (assembly GCA_965221125.1). GTDB lineage: Bacteria > Pseudomonadota > Alphaproteobacteria > UBA828 > UBA828 > WTGU01. The sequence goes on along the minus strand of CBDCRW010000004.1, from coordinate 1,062,388 downwards.
CCGCGCCACAGGGCCACCAGACGCCGTCCAGCCCAAACCAGAAGCAGCGCCCCCATGACGTAGCCCGCGGTACTGGCGACCGACTCCGGGACCGGAAACGTCCAGAGTTCCATGCCGATGAAATGCTCGTGATCCTGGCTGGAGCGAAGCAGGATTCCGTAGACCGGCATCGCGAAGAAGATCGCCTGGTCGAGCCATCCGTCCTCGTAGAGACTGTTTGGATCCGTCCGGCGATAGGCGCGTGAAATTCCCCAGCTCTGCCGCGTGTAGTGCCACCATTGCCAATAGAAATAGATCGTTACGATGGCCCAGATCCCGACCGTCCAGGCAAGCAAAACGGTGACTGCGGCAATGACCGGGACGAGGTAGGCGATCATCCACCGGTGCTCACGGAAGCTCGCCCTGTCGAAGCAGAGCCTCGTGTAGGTGGAGATCACGTGGTGATATCCCAGCACCCAGAGATCGACCACCAGGATCGGGTAGAACCAGGACGGCTCGTAAAGGATCGCGGCTCCACAGAGCAGCGCGAGAGAGATTCCACCGAATATGAGTGCGCTGTCGAAACCGGCACCACGCAGCCATGCCAGGGAGGACCGCGGCTCGCTGTGCGATGCCGCAGCCGGAATCGGCTCTCTGGGTCTGGCGTATCCCGGCATTCGATCCCCGCTCATCGATCCGCACCTATGGACTTGTCGTAACCAGTCATTGGATGAAAACTTGACCTTTCATTCGAAAGAGTCATGACACACCGCGTCAAGGGATGATGCCGTTACCGCGGTGCAACCGCGTATCCGGGAAATGCATAAATCGCCCAACTCCTTCCCAGTTCTTTTGGCCGAGAGATGAACGTAGCCGGCGCTCTCTTCGACACGCCCCAACCTTATACTTCCGTGTATAGCGCCCAAGACTACCACACTCGACTCCACTCATCTTGATCGACTGATTGATACAGTGTCGCGAGTATTTGCTTCTACCAAATCGCAGGAATGTCTCAGTCCAATGCTGATTTTACAGCCAATATACGTTAGCGCTATTGAGCTATGCATGCAAGAAGAAGTGCGTACGCTGCAGCGTTTCCTGAAGATGGAAACGTCGTAGTATTGCGAACTTCGGCACCGTAGAGCGAGACTGGCGGCGCGATCTGGCACCAGCGGGTTCGGAACGTGAAACACGTGCCCGGCACCGTCGACCGAAGCCGTTTGGAGCGAACGGGCTCGCTCGCCAGGGGTGTCATCGCGCCGAGGCTCGTCGTCTCGCCGGCGGACTGTTGTGGTTCGCAGCATGGCAGGTTCCTTCCAGCGAGGGCTGGCACGATGAGGCGGAGAAATTCGACCGGTCTCAATGGCGCACGCTCAGCAAGGTTCCAGGAAATACTCGTCGACAGCCTTGAGGATCGCTACGGCCAGCGCCCTCCTGTGATTGACGCTCTTCAGGCGTTCGGCATCCTGCTCGTTGGACAAGAAGCCGAGCTCGATCAGGACCGACGGGACATCCGGTGCCTTGAGCACGCGGAACTCCGCCATTCGGTGGGAGCGGTTGACGAGGGGAGCCACATCGCCGAGCGCGGGGACCAGCAGTCCTGCAAGTACAACGGAACAGTTCATGGTTCCCTGCTGCTCCATCGAAGCAAGAACCGCAGCGACATCGGGATCAAGCTGCTCCGGCGCCTCGATACCGGCGGCGATGTCAGCTTTGTTCTCGAACCTGGCGAGCTCGGCTGTCTCGGCGTCGGAGGCCTCCTCGGACAGGGTGTAGACCGAGGCTCCGCGCACCCGGCGGTCATGCACGCGGTCTACGTGAATTGAGAGGAGGACGTCCGCGCCGGAATTGCGGGCGAATGCCACGCGCTGCCAGAGCCCGACCTTGCGGTCGCTGTCCCGGGTCATTGCCACGCGATAGCGACCGGTTTCCTGGAGAACGTCGCGAAGCTCACGCGCAAAGGTCAGGACGATAACTTTCTCCTGTACACCACCCGACGAGACCGCCCCGGGATCGCGCCCTCCATGGCCGGGGTCGAGGGCGATGAGGCGGACGAGGGATGGCGGCAGCGGCTTCAACCTTGGCAGCGGCGCAGGATCCGATGGCTGAACGCGGACGGTGGCGAGAAACGCCGACGCGGGTACGGGAGCGAGATCGAGGATCAGGCGGTAGGGGTTCCTGGAGACTGCGTCGGCTTCAAGCCACTGCGCACTGCCCAGGATGAGCGGCAGGTCCAGGTCGATCACGATGCGCGAGGTATCGGGCCGGAATTGGCCGAACCGGATCTGAGCCACGCCGTCACGGCCGATGGTGAGAGTGCGATCCGGCAGTACCCAGCGCACCGGCGACAGATCGATCACCAGCCGCTCCGGCCCGGCCAGAGCGAAGACCTGAAAGTCAACCGCTCCGGTCAGTTCCACGACGAGCCGCGTCCCGTCGCCGTACCGATCCACGCGCACATCCTCCACCGACGGCGCAGCAGCCTCGACTGCGAGCGAAAGTGCGCAGAGCCAGACGACGGTGGCCGCAGCGACGATCCCGCACAGCCTCGTCGCGCGAACCGTTGCTTTCGTTTGCTGCTGCAATATGTTGCCCCTCGCAGACCGGAAATAAAGGTTTCCGGGATCCTCAGTCCAGCCAGTGGGTAATGCCCACTTCGACGTTGTGAGCCTCTATGGGTGCGGAGGTGCTGCCGAATCTCGCGTCTTCGGTCGCGAAATAGCGATAGCCCAGCGACGCGGAGAAGTCCTGGGACAGGTGGTACTGGAGGCCAGTGAACAGCTGCCAGGCAAATACGCTGTCCCGGCCATCGGCTTCGTCGAACGACACACGTGCAATGGAGCGCATACCGGCGTCGACGCGGGCCATGCCGATGCCGCCGCCGACGTACAAGTTGAGAGGACCCAAATCCAGCGACGACACGACATTCCCCATGACCGAGTATGACGTCACGTCGCCGATCGCTCGATAGGGGCCGGGATCGGCAACGCCACCCAGCCGAAAGTTCGATATCCTGTCGATCGCGAAGGTCCGGTACCCGATCTCCAACTCGCCCCGGACCCCCCACTTCTGGCCGTAGCCCATGACGAGAACGAGACCAGGGCCCCTGTCGAATGCCCCATCCATTCCTCCATTCGGGCTCCCCGAAGCGTCGTGGAAGTCGGCGTGAACGTCAGCCGGCATGACCAGAGCACCGCTCGCCGAGAGATAGAGGCGCGGCACGCTGTCTTGATTGTCCTGAGCGAGTACGGCGCCGGCAGTAAACAGTAGAACCACGACTGGCAACAGCACTCTTCCCGACACTCTCACGACACTCACTCCCATTCCGGTAATAGACAGGCGGCGCGCTCGGGCGTTCCACGGTCTTCCAGAAGAATGGTTGTCTGTCGCCTCATGTGCAGAACACGGCATAAATCGCCTCTTCCCTGTCCTGGTGCATGACGTTGACCTCCTCGATGAGCCAGTAGCGAGTGAGCGCTATCAGTCCGTCTCCGGCTTCGGGGCGAGGCCGGCCCATCAGCAGGAACACGGCGGAATCGTCCCGGTGCGGGAACTGTTCGGCGGCGTGGTGGTCGGCCTGGACCAACTGCCGCTCCACGCGGTCCGCGCCGTCCACCACGGCATCGGGGGGGCGGGGGTCTTGCTTGCGCTGCCTCAGATGCCAGCCCGTAAAGCCGAACTCCCTGAGGTGTCGGGCGGCCGTCAGCGCGGCCGGATTGCGCTCAAGGCTGCGTCTGCTCATGGATCGAAGGTTCCTCAGCGCGCGTTTGTTGTTCGAGATAATCCGGCTGCAACGGCACTGGTGGCCCTGGCCTCGCCAGCGTTTGCCGTTGCAGTCGAGTAGCCGGCGACCGGGTCGTCCGGTCGCCGGGGGCCTATCTGCGACCTCGGGCGGTTTCGAGCCCGATGTGCATGGTCTTCGGCGCCCGCATCTGCCCGGCTTCCGTCCGGCACCGCCGGCGTTGGGGACAAGAATCCGTGCACAGCTGCAAGGAAGTGCAGCCTCGAACTCCTTCTTGCTCGGCCGTTCACGTCCCTCTCTCATTTCGTGCCACGGCAGCGCGGCACGCCCGACAAGCCGGAAGGGGTTAGCCGGCGCGGGCGGACTTGGCGGCGAGGCCCGGGTATGTGCGAGTACCTCGCCTGTAGGTCGGCAAATTTCTCGCTCCCGGAGCGCTCCGGCGATGGTGCCCGGTGAGGCATTCATGGAGAGGCAGGTCTCGTATGCGTTGTTCATTCTGTTCTTCACGGTGCCGGAGAAGCAGAGAGAAACGTCCTTGCCGATCCGGGATTGTAGGAGCGTCGAGTGCCGGACTTCGCCACCGGTGCGATACTGGCGCACAGGAAGCGCCGGCCGCCGGCCAGGGGCACGCCTGGTGTGCATGTCTTCGCTGGGAGCCGGAGATACGCCATGGACGAGGCGGACCGCTTCTCCTCGCTCCAGCCGGACCGGGCGGACAATATCTGCGCGGCAGGACGGTCGTTCACCGGCGCGATCTCCTCCACCCTGCCGCCTCAGCCTCGGCCTCGGTGCAGAACCAGCGTTCGCCCCTTGCTGAATCGATCCGGGTCCGCTCGTAGTATTGCCCGCCCGGAAGGTGGTAGATGCGCTCTCCGTCGCGGGCGATATTCCCCTTGATGAGGCAGTTGCCGGGAGTGTGATCTTCCTTTCGGGGCCTGACCTGACATGTCGAGAGCAGGCGCTCCCCCGCGCGCCAGTCCCAGGGCGCGACGAACTCGCCGTGCCAGAGACCCCTCCGGGACTCTCTTGCCGATGCCTCTTCGCTCACGTAGGCGTCCGAATACTGGCGATAGGCCAGCGCCCACCCTTGGATGACCAGCCAGGCTCCCAGGTCACCGCCGCCGACGCGGCAGAGCGCCACGAGGCGGCCGTAGCGGTCCCGATCCCTCTCCTCGCAGTCCACGAGGCCGCCGCCGATCCGATCTCTCAGTGCACGCGTTGCCTGCCTGCCGCACTTCCGGGCCGTGCCGCCGACGCAACAGAGCTGTTCGCTTTCCGGCGCATCGATCCCGTGTAGCCGGATGCGGCTACCACTCACCTCGATGGTGTCGCCGTCGATCACCCGAGCCAGCCCGGACACATCCGCATGGGCGGATCCCGACAGAACGGCGGTCAGGAAAAGGAGACATGCCGCCATCAAGCCCACTACGCTTCCGACTCTCGGGCCTCCGCGAACGCGGCATGAGAGAAACCAATTGTCGACCGGCACCGTCAATCTCCCTGCGGCACGGCGGCGCTCTCGAGGATACGATCCAGCACTTGCCGCACGGCGTTGTGCCACGCCCGTCCGGGCTGCTTCGACCTGCCCTCGGTGGCTTCCGCGTGAATTGCGGAATCGAAGGGCACCACGATGTCGGGTTTGCGGTCGCCCAACGCATAGCGGATATGCGCCGGCGACAACGCGCTTCGCGGCATCCTCGGCAGGCTTTGCACCAAGGTCGCGGGGTGGCTCGTACCAAGAAGGGCCAGGCATCGAACCGCAGCACTCAGGCTGGACAGCGTCGGTTCGTAGAGCAGCACGCGGGCGTCGGTCTGCTGCATGATGTCGAGCTGCGTGACGGGATCCGGGAACCCTCTCACCAGCACCAGGTGCGTCCGGTTGGCGAGGTGCCCGAGCAACCTGAGTACCGAGACCGACGAAGGTGCTGCCGGAAGGGCCAAATCCGGAGCGTAGGCGAACAGTGACACCTGGGCATCGACGGGCATGCATACGCCGTCGATCTGGTCGGCTGCCGCGCCCACATCGGTGTCGTTCCCGGCCTGAGCGCTCAACGCTTCAAGTAGCGCCGGAAGACCCTCGGCAGGCTCGGAGCCCAACAGCGCGGGAAGCCGTCCGGATATCGGATCGAGATCGACCACCGACACCGTCCGTCCTTCGGCGCCGATGGTACGGGCGAGCGCGGCTACAAGGGTGGAGGTCCCGCTGCCCGCGCTGCCCGCGAACGCGACCACCCGTCCTGCGTAGGGTCGCTCGGTACCATCATCCGTCACCGCCGCGCAGGCTTCGCGCACAAGGGAGGCGGATACGGGTTTGACCAGATAGTCGGCGATGCCCTGCTGGAACAATTCCCGGGTGTACTGAGCCGTGTCGATGGAGCCGATGGCGATCACGGCGGTCTCGAAGGCGCACACCGCCGTCAGCTCCCGAGCGGCTGAGCCAGGTTCCGCGATGCCGTCGAGGTCGACGAACAGCACCCTGGAGGCCGGTTCGCTCGCGAGCGTGCGTAGCGCCGCTGCGAGACGTCCGCGCTGGATCCTCGCCTTGCGGCCCTCGAGCCCGGTACGAAGCGCCCGCAGCGTCTCGCCATCCGAAGCGAACGCTCGCGCGTAGAGGCTGTCAGGCGAAAGTGCCATGATCGCGCTCACGGCCGGAGGGGAGCCGGGATGGGCCTCGGTCGCTCAAGAGCCGCCTCCGATCGAGGAGGCCGTCTCGGACGGCGCGGGCAACTCGCGGACCTGGTCTCCCACCCAACGCCGGTAGCCGTTCAACGGCGCCCCGTGCGTAGCATGCGTGATCCCGGAGGATGCGCAGAGCCGCGCCTGCGCGTCGGGATCCAACGCTCCCTCCGGCACCACGTTCGCCGGCCCCATGACGCTCGGTGTTGCAGTCGCGCGCTGGCTCTTGCTGCATCCATGCAGCGCGGCCTGCATGGCCTGATGATAATCCAGCACGTGCTCCGTCTCCGCATGCAGAGAGGCGCTCAAGCCGCGCAGGGGAGCGAAGTAGGTATCGCGTTGCGCCAGCCGCTCCTGGCAGCCGCCGAGAACGACGACGACACACAGGGCGGCGGTGATGGCGGCTGGACGGCTGCGGGTCGGGAGGTCGGGCACGACAATGTTTCCTGCGTTGCGTCGGTCAGGCGGGCGCTCTCCATCCGGGATATCGCCGCGGAGGGAGAGGAAGCCCGCCGGAATTGAGCCGGCATTCGGATCTGGCACGGCCGCATTGCGGAGACGCGTCCCGGCAGGATGGTTTGCGGCAGGAGTCGAGGCCACCGCGGGGGCGGCTGCATCTCTCTCCCGCGAAGCGGGGACATCTATCGGGCGCGTGTTCCTCATTGCGTACTCCAGGAGGAGAAACTGCACGGCGGCACCGTCCTCAGTAGTAGTAACTGTTGTTGGCTTGTCCGGATCCGGCCGTGATCGCGTCGCCCGGCGCGGGCCCGGCCTGCACCAGGCGGGCGGTCACGGTGACGATCAGCTCCAGCTCGTCCGCCCGGGTCGAGGTGTGTCCGAACATCGCACCGAGCAGCGGCAGATCCTTGAGCACCGGCACCCCCGACTGCACTTCGTTCGAGGTGCTGCTGAAGAGCCCTGCGATCACGATCGACTCGCCGTCGCCCATCTCGACGGTAGTCTCGGCACGGCGCACGTTGATCACGGGGACGTTGACGCCGCCGGCAACCTGCACCGAGTTATCCTGCGAGGGCTCGGAAACCTCGGGACGAACCGTAAGCTCGACCCTGCCGTCGTCAACGATCGTCGGTACGAAGTCCAGAACGACACCGTACTTCTTGTACTCGAAGACGATCACCCCGTCCTTGAAGCCGGACGGCAGCGGAAACTCACCACCCGAGAAGAAGGACGCGGTCTCGCCCGAGTTGGCGGTGACGTTGGGCCGGGCCAGCACGTTAGCAAGGCCCGCTTTCGCAAGTGCATCGACCATGCCGGTAATGCCGATCTCTTCCCACGTTCTCGATAGAATGAGGGACGGCGACGGCAATCCGTCCACCATGGCTTGCTCGGTCCTGTTCTGCCGTCCGATCCGGAAGCTGCCTCCCAGATCCCCCTCGGCAGAACGTCCGAAGAGCTCCCAGTTGAACCCGAATTCCTCGGCGATGGAGCGCTGCACCTCCGCGATCTGCACCTCCAGGTTCACCTGCAGGGGCCCGGCGATGCGCAGGTTGTTCTCCACCAGCGTGTCCGCAGGCAGCGAAACGGCGGCAAGTCGGTGCGCCCGATCGGCGGCCGCAGCCGAGCTGACCTCGCCGCTCAGCGATACGCCATGCCCAAGATCGCGCACGTGGACGCGGTCGAACTCCGGATCACCCGCAAGGGCCGCACGAAGAGGTCCGGAATCCAGCACCACGCGCAGGTTGTTCTCGACCAGAGCGTCCTCAGGGAGCGTGGCAGCCGCAAGACGGGCAGCACGTTCCGCTTCCGTCTGCGACCCCACCTCGCCGGTCAGCGCCACGCCTCGGTCGATCCGGTTGAGGCGGATGCTCTCGAAGCCCTCCTCCGCAACCATGAGCGCTTCGAGAGGCGCAAGATTCAACCCGACGTTCAGGTTGTCTTCCACCAGCATGCCTTCGGGCAGGGAAGCGGCGGCAAGACGCAGCGCCCGGTCTGCGGCTTTCGGCGAAGCGACATCGCCGGCCAGCGCGACGCCACGCGCGAGTTTCTGCACGTGCACCCGCTCAAGACCGGGTTCCCCGGCCAGGAGCGCCCGCAGCGGTTCGACATCCGGCGCTATGCGCAGGCCGTTCTCGACCGCAATACCCTCGGGCAGCGAGGCCACGGCGAGCCGAAGTGCCCTATCTGACGCTTCCGCCGAGCCCACCTCGCCCGAGAGCGCCACGCCCCGTCCGATCCGTTTCACCCGGACGTTGCGCAAGTCCGGTACACCTGCAATGAGCACCCGCAGTGGCGCCAGGTCCAGTCGCACGTTCAGGTTGTTCTCCACCAGAACGCCTTCCGGCACGGATGCCGCAGCCAGGCGAAGCGCCAGGTCGGCCGTCGCATGCGAGTCGACATCCCCGCTGAGCACGACGCCACGCGCAAGGCGCTGAACCTGCACGCGTTCCAGATCGGGCGATCCGGCCAGAAGCGCGCGCAGCGGCTCCACGTCCCACACCACGCGCAGGTTGTTCTCGACAGGCATGTCTTCCGGGAGAAGCGCGGCCGCGAGGCGGGAGGCCTGATCGGACGCCTCGGCCGAACCCACCTCGCCGATGAGCGCAACACCGCGGCCTGTCCGCTGCACACGAACGTCCTTCAGACCGCGCTCGCCGGCCACCAGCGAGCGCAGAGGCGCGAGGTCCAGTCCCACGTGCAGGTTGTTCTCCACCGGCACGCCTTCCGGAAGTGAGGCTGCCGCCAGCCGGAGTGCGCGGCCTTCCGCCGCATGCGAGTCGACGTCGCCGGAAAGCGCCACGCCGCGCGCGAGCCGCTGAACCTGAACGCGATCCAGTCCGGGTTCGCCGGCCAGGGCCGCGCGCAGGTGTTCGATGTCCGGGACCACGCGCAGGCTGTTCTCCACCGGCACGCCTTCCGGGAGCGACGCCGTGGCGATCCGGTGTGCCCGGTCCGACGCCTCCGCCGAAGCGACCTCGCCGGTCAGCACGACGCCTCTGCCCAGCTCCTGCACCTGGATGCGGTCCAGTTCGGGCTCGCCGGCCAGAACCGCGCGCAACGGACCGATGTCGAACACCACCCGAAGGTTGTTCTCCACCGGCAGGCTGTCGGGGAGAGAGGCTGCGATCAGACGGTACGCCCGGTCGGACGCCTCTGCCGAAGCGACCTCGCCCGTGAGCGCCACGCCCTGGCCGACCCGCTGCACCTCGACTCCCTTCAGGCCGGACTCGCCGGCCATGAGCGCCTGGAGCGGCACGAGGTCCAGAACCACGCTCATATTGTTCTCGACCAGCAGGCCACCCGGCAGTGAGGCAACGGCCAGACGGTGCGCCCGGTCCGCGGCCTCCGGCGAGGCGACCTCGCCGGCAAGCGCCACGCCTCGCGCTAGCCGCTGTACGCGGACTTGCTCCAGGCCGGGCTCCGCAGCGAGGACAGTGCGAAGCGGCTCGATGTCGAACTGCACGCGCAGGTTGTTCTCCACCAGGAGGCTCTCGGGAAGGGAGGCCACTGCCAGACGGTGCGCCCGATCGGCAGCGTCTGCCGAAGCGACCTCGCCCGTGAGCGCCACGCCCCGGCCGATGCGCCTCACCTCGACGCCTTCGAGACCGCTCTCGCCCGACATGAGAGCGCGCAAAGGCTCCAGGTCCAGACCCACCTCAAGGTTGTTCTCCACGATCAGGCCTTCCGGCAGAGAGGCGGCGGCTAGCCGAGAGGCCCGATCTGCGGCCTCCGGCGAGGCGACCTCGCCGGCGAGCGCCACGCCTCGCGCGAGCTGCCGCACCTGGATCCCTTCCAGGCCCGGCTCGGCCGCCAGGACAGCGCGCAGGGGCTCGATGTCGAACTGCACGCGCAGGTTGTTCTCCACCAGCAGGTTCTCGGGGAGCGAGGCCACTGCAAGCCGATGTGCCCGATCGGCAGCGTCCGCCGAAGCGACCTCGCCGGTGAGCGCCACGCCCCGGCCCACGCGCCGTGCCGCGACGCTATCGAGGCCGGGCTCGCCGATCAGCAGTACGCGCAGCGGATCGAGGTCCAGCCCCACGTCCAGGTTGTTCTCGATCAGCAGGCCTTCCGGCAGGGAGGCGGCGGCAAGCCGAAGCGCGCGGTCTTCCGCCGCAGGTGAGCCGACGTAGCCCGCAAGGGCCACCCCCCGGGCGAGCCGCTGGACATGCACGCGATCCAGGCCTGCTTCTCCGGCCAGAAGCACACGCAGAGGCACGATGTCGAACACCACCCGCAGGTTGTTCTCCACCGGAACGCCCTCCGGGAGAGCCGCCACGGCAAGGCGACGTGCCCTTTCGGCATCCTCTGCCGAAGCGACCTCGCCGGTGAGCGCCACGCCCCGGCCGACCCGCTGCACCTCGACGCCCTCGAGACCGGGCTCGCCGGCTATGAAAGCGCGCAGCGGCGAGAGGTCGTCCAGACCGGGCTCGCCGGCCAGGAGTGCACGAAGCGGCTCGAGACCAAGGCCTGCGGTCAGATTGTCCTCGACAAGCAAGCCTTCCGGAAGAGATGCGGAGGCCAGACCGAGCGCGCGCTCCGCCGCGGCCGGCGACTCGACGTAGCCTGACAGGGCCACGCCCCGGGCAAGCCGCTGCACCTGCACGCGTTCCAGACCGGCTTCTCCGGCCAGAAGCACACGCAGCGGCACAATATCGAACTCGACACGCAGGCTGTTTTCTACCGGAACGGTTTCCGGTAGCGAGGCTGCGGCAAGCCGGTGTGCGCGATCGGCAACCTCCGGCGAAGCGACCTCGCCGGTGAGCGCTATGCCCCTGCCGACCCGCTGGACTTCGACATCGGCGAAGCCGGACTCGCCCGCGAGCAGCGCCCGCAGCGGCCCCAGGTCCAGCCCGATGTCGAGGTTGTTCTCGATCAGCGTGTTCTCCGGGAGCGACGCCGTCGCGAGACCGAGCGCCCGGTCCGCCCCCTCCTGCGAGTCGACGTGCCCCGCGAGGGCGACGCCACGTGGGAGGCGTTTCACCTGCACGCCTTCCAGTCCGGGCTCCGAAGCGAAGACGGTGGTCAGGGGCTCGATGTCCGGCACCACGCGCAGGTTGTTCTCCACCGGAACGGTCTCCGGCAAAGCGGCCACGACCAGCCGCCGTGCCCTTTCGGCATCCTCTACCGAAGCCACCTCGCCCGTCAGCGCGACGCCGCGGCCGACGCGCCGCACCACGACGCCCTCTAGGCCAGGTTCCTCGGTGATGAAGACGCGCAGCGGCGCGAGATCGTCCAGGCCGGGCTCGCCGGCCGGGAGTTCACGAAGCGGCTCAAGGCCCAGGCCTACGGTCAGATTGTCTTGCACCGCCAAGCCTTCCGGGAGAGACGCGGAAGCCAGACCGCGCGCGCGCTCAGCCGCAACTGGCGAATCGACGTAGCCCGACAGAGCGACTCCCCGGGCGAGACGCTGCACCCGCACCCGCTCGAGACCGGGCTCGCCCGCCAGGATCTCGAGCAGGGGCCCGGTGTCGAACACGATTCGAAGGTTGTTCTCGACCGGCAGGTCTTCTGGAAGCGTGACCAAGGCGAGGCTGTGCGCCCTTTCGGATGTTTCTGCCGAGGCAACCTCACCGGCGAGCGCCACGCCCCGACCGAGCCGGCGGACCTCAACGCCTCCAAGTCCGGGCTCGCCCGCCAGAAGCACGCGCAGCGGCGAAAGGTCCACTACCCGCAGGTTGTTCTCCACCGGTACGCTCTCCGGTAGAAAGTCGGCGGCGAGACGGACCGCCAGGTCCACCAGAGCCGGCGAGGCGACTTCGCCCACAAGTGCGACCTCGTGCGTCAGGCTCTCCACGCGCACGCCTCGCAGGCCGGCCTCCCCGGCCAGAACAGCGCGCAGCGGCTCAAGGTCCACCACCCGCAGGTTGTTCTCCACCGGCACGCTCTCAGGGAGAGAGGCGACCGCAAGCCGATGCGCCAAGTCGGCGGACCGCGCCGAAGCGACTTCGCCGGCCAGAGCGACACCCCAAGCCACCTGCCGCACATGAACGTGGGCCAGTCCGGTCTCGGCAGCAAGGAGCGCCTTCAGCGGCAAGAGATCGAGGATCAGGTTCAGATTATTCTCCACCAGCACGCCTTCCGGCAGAGAGGCTGCGGCCAGACGAAGGGCGCGGTCGGCAGCCTCCGGTGTGTCCACCTCGCCTGCAAGTGCCACACCGCGGGCCAGACGCTGTACCTGAACTCGATCGAGCCCCGGCTTTGCGGCCAGAACCGTACGAAGAGGCTCGATGTCGATAATCACCCGAAGGTTATTCTCCACCGGGAGGCCTTCCGGAACCGCGGTCAAGGCCAGCCGACGCGCCCGGTCGGCGGACTCTGCCGAGGCGACCTCGCCGGTGAGCGCCACGCCCCGGCCGACCCGTTTGACCGCAACATCGGCGAAGCCGGGCTCGCCCGCGAGGAGGGCCCGCAACGGCTCCAGATCCAACCCGACGTCGAGGTTGTTCTCGACCAGAGTGCCTTCGGGGAGCGATACCGTCGCGAGACCGAGCGCCCGATCCGCCGCCTCTTGCGAGTCGACATCCCCGGCCAGGGCAACGCCGCGGGTGAGGCTTTCCACCTGCACCCCTTGCAGGCCGGGCTCTCCGGCCAACAGCGCGCGCAGGGGCTCAATATCCAGAACGACCGACACGTCCCGCTCGAATACGGACCCGTCCTCGCCGAGTACCGAGACGGTGGTACGGCCCAGGTTCCGCCCCATGACGAACAGAACCCGAGGCGTAAGCAGCTGGACGTCGGCAATCTCGGGAGACGCAATCGCGACCGCCGCAGCGTCGACGCCAAGAGTGAGCCTGTGGCCCGTTCCCAGCAGAACTGTCCATTCGTCGCTCCGAGCCGGCTCCGGCGGTGCCGTCTCGGCAACCTGCGGAAGCCAGTCGTCGTGGCTCTCCGATTCAACCGCCGCAAAGGTATGAAAGCCCGCTCCGCTCCCTTTCGGCATCCACACCGATTCCCACAACGGGTCGATGTACGGCGAAGAGGCGGAGGCGAGCAGGAAGGGACGATGGGCGGCAGGTGCAGCGGAAAACGGGTCGTAGTTCGAGTAGTCGTTCAGGATCGCTACGTTTACGACCAGCGTCGGGCCGGGTTCGGACCGGTGCGTTCCGCCCGCGCCTTCGATCGTGGCCAACTGCAGGCCCGAAGCCTGTGCCGCCGCGACGTGTGATGCGCCCTCGGGCGGTGCACCCTCGGGTGCTTCACTCTTGAGTGTTGCGCTGGTCGCTCCGGCTTCGCGCGAGAGGGAGGCCGATGAAGACGGGGCCCGCAGGGACGCGTTGTCCCGCAGTGGCGGACCGTCGTGGGGGGAAACGGTCAAGAGAAGCGCGTTAGCGGACTGCACCGGGTCGGCCTCCAATCGGTGCGCCTGTTGCTCGACCCCGGCGGTTGCGGAAGGGATGCCGGCGGCCTGGACCGCCCCGGGTTCGTGGACCTGCGGGGGCGCCCCCGGTGTGCTCGTGGCCGCGTCGAAGTCCGGCACGGCGGAGCCGGGCGAGACCTGAGCATGCGAGGACGCCACAACCAGCACCAAACCGCTGCGGAGCGCGCCGTCAATTGGAAGTACGTCCTCCACCGGCACCGCATCGGTCTCCGCATTGCCCGGTGGCCGCTCATCGGTAGATGTCGCTGAAGGTGGGCCTTCGACCGGCGCATCGACTTCCAATATTCCTTCGCGTGATGTGCCCTCAGGATCGATGCGCAGCACGAGTACGTCGGACCACGAAGAGGAGCCGGATCGAGTGACTGACGACGCTGGGACCTCGCGGGGAAGTGCAGCCGCGAGGGCGGGGATTGCAGCCCGCGGCGACCCGCGCTCCCCAACAGAGGGCTGGTATTCGGGCGCGCTTCGCTTGGAGGTCGGGACGGGATCTGCTGTCTCTTCCAGTGGCGGTTCGGACAGGACGGGTGCTGCCGGTGTCGCCGCGGGCCTCGCGGCCATCGTCGCCGGTGTAGCCGGGAACAAGCGGCCCCCGATCGTCAGCACGGGTCCCTCCGGGCCGGTGCGCAGGCCGCCGTCTGCGGGGTACGCTGGGGCGTCCGCCGGGTCAGGGAGCGCCTTCATCTCAGTCAGCCGCAACAGAAGGCGCGGATCGAAGCGGTTGGGCGGCGGCGACAGGCGCCTCGCCTCGCCGATCAGGTTCTGCAAGGCATGCCGGTCGCCTTCATCCCAATAGGACGTTGCGTAGGCCCCGTACGTGCGCTCCGCCACGTCGATGCGCCCGGACGCGATGAGCATGCGGATGAAGTTGGCTGCTATGCGGGGATGGGCGGACGGCTGGCGGAGAGCGCTTGCGTAGTGGGCCTCGGCGGTCCGGTAGTCTTCCTCGAAGACCGCAGCGACGGCCAGGCCGTTCTCGATCCAGGCGATCGTCGAGGAATCCTCCGCAAGGTCGCGTGCTGCCGCCAGGTGGTGCCGTGCGGCAGAGCTGTCGCCCTGCGCCAGGGATGCGCGGGCGGCACCGAGCAGCGCCTCCGCCCGCAAGCCGGGCGCATCGTCCGACAGCTTCGCGGCCCGTCTGAAGTGGTCGCCGGCCTCGCCGGGCCTCTCCGTCTGCAGGGCGATGTAGCCAAGCCCGAGGACCGGCTCGGGCGCGTCGTCGAAGCGCTCGGCGAGCGCCAGATAGAGCTTGTGCGCAACCGCCGGCTGGCCGGCCGCGAGCGCGGCGGATGCGACCGACAGGTTGCTCTGCAGCAGCTGCTCGCCTCCTGGCGAGCGGCTCTCCCCGGACAGTCCCCAGCAGGCCGAAAGAGAGAACAGAACGGCAGCCATCGCCGCGGCGCGCCGGATGGCTTCGAACGGCGAAACCGAAAAGCGCGCTCGGGGTTGCCCGGGTTTGGCCGGGACCGGATATCTGTCGGTGTGTGCCGTATTCATGATCGGGCTCCGGGACGATTTCCTGGCGGGGAGTTCAGTCACATTCCACCTGCCGCACAGCGTGGTCAGGGAAACTCGACGCCCAGGCATCGCGCAGGTCCTCGAAGCCGCCGGGAAGGCGCGCCTTGATCGTGGCGTGCTCTTCGACCGCCATGGAATTGGGCTCCACCACGGGCGCGTAGCCGAGCTCCTCCAACCGTGCCACCCGCCGCGACGCGTTCGCCTCTTTGGCGTAAATGCCCAGAGAGACGGCGTTCTTCCTGGCACCCTTTGGAATCACCGCAATGTCGCTCACGCCCTTCTCGCTCAGATCCCCGAGCGCCGCGTCGGCAGCCTTGCGGCTCTCGAAGGGCGGCAGGTAGACACGGTAGTCCTTGACTCTCTCGCGAGTGCCGCTCGAGACACGCGTTGCTTCCGCGCCGAGCGCCGCCAGCCACAGCCGTGCTTCCTCGACAGTGCCCATGTCCAGGAACTCCCCCGTCGCCAGGCAGGCCGCCGCGATCGCCTCCTCGGCCGGCGCCGGCCTTTCGGGAACCGCGGGCGGCTCGCTGCCGGATGCCGGCTCCAACGCGGTCGCAGGCTCGGAGACGGTACCGGCCGCATCGCTCGCCTGCAGGACCTCCGTGCCGGAGTCGCCGTCGTCATCTCCATCCCTGGACCTGTCGTCGCGGAGCGCACGGCTCTGCGCATAGGCACGCCTCGCAAGCTTCTCGTAGACTTCGCCCAGGTTGCGGTAGCCCACGGCCTCCGGGCGCCGTTCCAGAATTGCCGCCAGGACCGCCCGCGCCTCTTCCAGCCGGCCTTCGTCCACGTAGAGCACCGCGAGATTGTTGTGCGCCTCGAACATGTCGGGGAACTCCCGCGCGAGTCCGGAGAAGACGGCGATCGCTTCGCCCCTGTGTCCCTCCTGCACTCGAAGGACCCCGTGCAGCAGCCGCAGCTGCGCGTTGCCCGGCTCGTTATCCAGCAGGGGATCGAGAACCCGCCGTGCCTCCGGATAGCGTCCCTCGGCGGCGAGCGTGAGCGCGCGGTCGAGGGTGTCGGCGACCGCTGCGGCGGCAGACAACAGGACTCCCGCCAATACCGCGACGGCCACGAGGGCCGTGGCAATCCTGGTCATGGTCTCCTCCACTCTTTCCCACTGCCGGGGACGCTCACGCCCTTCACACCGTGGTGCGGCGGCCGTCGTCCTGGCCCGTGGCCGGGCGGCCGTTCCTGCCGACCCCGGAATCTCCGTTGCCCGCGATCCAGCTCGCGATGTGTTTGTTGGCGATCGAGCGGATCCGCTCGTGCAACGCCTCCGAGACAGCCGCGATACGCTCGACGTCGCCCGGGACACGGGGGTCCGGAGCCTCGGCGCTTCCCGGCCAGCCTGCGGCCGTGCGCGTCGCAGCCCCGATCCCCCTGAACGTGCCCGCGGTCATGGACGCTTCCTCGAGCGCCGTCGGCGCGTCGGTGCCGCGGCCGCGCTGAATGCGGTCCAACACCTGCTCCATCTGCCGTGCTGCCTCCAGGGTCTCTCGTTCGCTCTCAGAGAATGCGCTGCCTTCAGCCTCCCCCTTGTCCAGGATCCAGCCGCCTTCCTTGCCCGCGCTGCGGATCGCGGTCTGGCCCCGCCATGCGTCCGTGGCGAAGGAGAGGCCGAGGCGAACCTGCTCGATCAGCCCGAGGGCCGTGATCCGCCCGGCTGCACCGCCTTCGATCTCGACCGCGCGATACCCGGCCTCCGGTTCCTCTTCCGCATGCAGCCGCAGGCCACCCGTCCGTGTGCCCTCGCGGCTCTGTGCGCCCGCGTCGGCCAGCAGCGCTGTGGCAAGCTCCTCCAGCCAGCGGGGAACGCTCTGTTTCGCCAACGCGGACCCCAGCTCCGCCCGGACCGCAGCGGAATCCTCGGTGTTGCGCAGCCGCGACAGCGCATGGGCGAAGCCGATACCGTTGGATTCGCGCATCCGCCGACGCACCGCGTCCGGAAGCCTCTCCGCAGCTTCCCTGAGGCCGCTCAGCTCCCGCTCCGGAGCCAACTCCTCGACCGGCGACCCGAGCTGAAGCAGTCTGGCGGTCTCTTCGTTCGCCGCCCTGATGCGCGCCTCCAGTGCGGAAATGTCGTTCGAATCCGAGGCTTCGGTCGGGGGAAGTTTCGGGGGAGGCGCCGCTGCAGGCGGGCGGGCCGCGGCGGGTCGCTCCTCCTCTTGCTTCTTCTTGACGTCCATACTGGCCGCCTCGATCGCCTGCTCGGCAAGAGTCCACAACCACCGGATCTCGCCCGGATCGAACGAATGCAGGCGGTAGCCCGTCATCGGTGCGTAGTAGCTCCGCCGCGGCGCATGCGCCCCCCGGACGTTGCGCAGACGGATAGCGGACAGTGCGGCGCGTGTCTTGAGTTCCTGAGTGTTCCAGGTCCGGTCGAGTGCGGCAGCGAGTTCTGCCGCCGTCCGGCGATCGGGACCGCTCCCGGAGGAGGGACGCAGGTGTTCCAGCATGCGCACGGCGTAGAGCCCGAGAAGGCTCGTCGTCCCGCCGTCCACCGTCCTGTGCCGCTCGCCGGCCTCGATCCAGCGGTCCACCGCCTCGTGCACCGCCGCCGCAAGCTCCAGCGCCAGAACCGCGTAGCCGGCAACGGCCTCCGGACGGACGCCAGTATGGACCTCGCCGCTGAGGCGACTGCGGATACAGTAGCTCTCGCCCTCCGACTCGATCGAGGCCTGCCGGATCCAGGCGGCGGCATCCGTCTGCCGCTCCGTGCCCCGGACGAGGTCGGCGGGCACGATACCGGTCTCGTTCACCAGACGGTTCGCAAGGACCTCGACGGCCTCCGGCAGGCGCGCATGCACGCGCCCCGCCTCGGCGAGCCTGGCTCCGGTCCTGGGGTCCTCCAGTATCGTCCAGTCGAGCGGCGCGCCGCTGTCCAGTCGCTTCCTGATCGCCTGAGGGAGCGCCGTGACGGCGCGGGTGAACAGCTTCTCGGTATTCAACGTTGCTACTCCCTGGTATTGGTTAGTTGCCGCGGGCTATGAGCCCTCGCTCTTCGGCCACGCTGTCGATCCCGTCGTTCCCTTGTCGGAGGCTCGGCGGTAAGGGTTGGATGCATTCACTCGAGGCCTGCATCGGCCACTGCCTCGTTGAAGGGGGCAGGCCCGGGCGCGTTGCCGAAAGTCACGTCTGTGACCTGACTGCCCCGCACGACCCGCACCGTCTTCTGCTGCAGGTTCTCCTCCGGCAGCGCCAGAAGGCTCCGCATGTCCACAACGTCCGCCGGCTCCGCCGGTGCTCCGGCCGCCGCCAGCGGGCGCACCGCAAGCGAGAGCTCCCCCTCCAGCTCTCCAAGCGCAAGCAGACCCGTCTGAGAGGGCAGAACCTCAAGGGTCGCGGTCACAATCTCCGTGCGTTCGACCTCGCCGCCGCCTTCCGCAGCGCCCGCCGCACTGCCGATGCGGCGGTCCACGGCAACCACGCGCACGTCCTCAAGGATCGTGCGCGCAAGCACGTTCTGCTCGCCCCGATCGCGCGACTGCGCCGTCAGCACCACGTCCACGCGATCGCCCGGGTCGACCAGGCCCGAGTGGCGCGTGCCGGCCCCGAGCCTGACGGTGATGGCCCGCATGCCGGGCTTCAGCACCGCCGCCAGGAAGCCCCGCTGCCGGGGCCCCACCAGGGACTGCCGGGTCACCGGCGCGCCGGCTGAAATCGCCTGCCGCACCACGTGGCCGTAGGGCATCTCGTCCGGCTCCAGGTCCTCGGTCCCGATATGCCAGCGCCTGACGCTGTCTTCCTCGACGCCGACCTCGGTGAGATGCTGCTCGTCCAGCAGGGTGCCCACCGGCAGCGCCCGCGCGGCCGCGAGCACCATGAATTCGTCCGGCTCCTCCTCGACGACCGGCGCGGGCGCCGCCGCTGCCTGCTGCACGGGCGGCGGCGCCTGAACCGGCTCGGCGGCAGGGAGGATGAAGCGCATCACGAACACGGCCGCGACCATGGGAACAATGCCCATCAGCGCGATGATGATGACGGTGCGGTAGCGTCTCATGTCAGCGATTCCTCGCGCTCATATCCCGTCCGAGAGCGCCCGCAGAGCCAGGACGATCACGGCCGGCGGGGCGATCGCGACCGCGAACGGCAGCTCCTTGCGCATGCGCCGCATCCTCTCGAAGGGCAGAAGGGCGGCCACGACGAGCGCCAGCGCGAACGCCGCCATGCCGAACAGGAAGAGGGTCAGGTGGGAGAGCGCAGGACCGATCCAGACACCGGCCACGGCGAACAGCTTGGCATCTCCGGCTCCGAAGCGCCCCGTCAGAAAGAGACCGAACCCGGCGGCGAGAATGATCGCGCCGACCGCAATGTGCTGCCAAAGGTCCCCAAGAGGCCTCACCGCGCCCGCTGCCGCGTAGACCGCAAAGAGGCCGAGCAGCAGAAGAGGAACGGCGTTCGGAACCTCGCGGCGGCGCACATCGGTAGCGACGCTCGCGGCGAACAAAGCACACGCCGCAGCCTCTGCGATATGGACGACCACGTCGGCCATGTGTCTCCTCAACTATTTCCATGCGACTGCGAACCGGATTCGGCAGGCTTCGCGCCGAACGCGGCGATCGCCCGGCGGATCCGTCCGCCGGCACAAGGCTGGATCAGGTGCACGAGTGCCGGCATCACAGTCGGTGCCAAAGCGTGAACATGAGTGCACGGTCGATTGCCGGACGTTCGCGAAATTCGACTTTCGCCACCAAATCCGGTGTCTCTCGGAGTGCGACACCCAGGGTTGGCTGGACAGACTGGCGGCGCGATTCGCCAACCACGCCAAAGTACGGCCGTATCGTCCCGAACGGTCCCCCCCCCAACCCGTAGCCGGCCTCGCCGTGAATGCTCACGCTGGGAGATTGCTCGTGGGTTAAGGACCGGAGACGAGTCTCAACGCCCAGCCCGAAGCCTCGACCGAGGCCGTCAGGAGCGAAACGAAGGCCGGCGCCGAGGCCCCAGAGGTCCTGGTCGTTCTCGCCGAGACCGAACGAAGCCTCGACACTCCCCGTCAGGGTGAGGCGGGGATCGAACACTCCTGCAACCGAGAAAGAGCCCTCTGCCTCCAGCGACCCGCCATCGGCCCCATCACCGGTCAGGTGCCTGTAGGCCATGGATATCGAAGGTGAGCCTGAGAGAGGCGCGCTCCACGCCAAGCCGGCACGATAGTCGCGGCCGCGCATCGTGGGCAGGGACGAGGATATGTTGCCGCCGCCCTCGATCTCCAGGGAGAAGGCCTCGATGCCCGCTTCGGCCTGAAGCTCTCCGGTCAGCATGTCGGCAACCGGAACGGAGGCGCCCGCAGCATAGCTGAGAAGGCGCACGTCGGAGCGCGACCAGGACGGGAAACCGAGATCGTCACGGTGGCGCAGCTCGCCCAACCCGGCACCGAAAGATACCCAGACATGGCCGCCCGACGAGGCGTGCCACGCGGCGAACGGATGCAGGGACAGGAATTCCGTGTCGTGTTCGCCGGTAAGGTAGCCGTGTTGGGCTAGGCTCGCCTCGGCACGGTAGTGAAGACCGGTTCGGACAAACGAAGCGAGCGCGCCCACCTGCCAGGAGCCGGCTCCGAGCTCCGCTCCGGCGCTCAGAGCCTCGCTCGTCCCGCTGTAGTCGAAGCCGCCGCTCTCGCCCGACAGCGACGCAAGGCCTATCGCAGGGGTAATGGCCGTGAGCGTGCGCGCCTCACCGGAAGACCAGTTGCGAACTTGGTCTCGAACGGCAGTGTGAGCGACATCGACGGCGCGGCGCGCATGCACGGGCGCGAGCGCCGTGTGGACGGGATTGGAGACCGGCGGGAGTGAAGCGGACGACGGCTGCAAGGGTGCTGCCGGGCACCTCCACATCTCGCCATCCCAGTGCGCATCGTCACGTATCCGGACAGACGCGATCAGCTGGTCATCTTCATCATCCTCATCTTCGTCGCGGAAGCTGACATCGATACACAGTGTGTCGTCGACCGTATTGCCGAAGAGGACTTGATAAAGGTACGTGGAGGTGACGCCGTGCGCCGGATCATTGCCTGACTCGGGATGCATGTACTCCAGCTGGCGGGTGTCCTGATCGAACCGCAGCGGCGGGTGGACGCGCAGGAGCCGGTAGATGGGGACGGTATCTTGTGGCGGCGTTCCTGCTTCGACCGTCGCTTCCGGCAGTTCGTGAACCTCCTGCGGGTCCGCATCACTATTGCGGCCCAAGGTTCGATCTCTCTGTACGAGGCTTCGTTCGGTGAACCGCCACTTTGCACGTTCGGGACTAATGATGAGCGCAATGCTTCGTGCGGCGCTTGCTGGAGGATTGGAGCTGTCGGTCACTCGGTACGAGCAGTCCGGGCCCCCATAGGCCACCTCGGGTGTGCCGGACAGAACCCGGGTTTGCGGGCCGAACCCCAAACCGGGAGGGAGCACGGTGGGAGGGGGAAACGTGCCAGGAGCGGGGTCGGGGCACTGAAGTTCATAGGTGTAAGGTTGCACGCCCCCGGTTGCTGCTTGCAACGTTATCCTGGTGCGCTCGCCTACCCTGAGGCGCAGGACGTTCCCTGGTACGACGGGCAGGGAAAGTCTCAGCGGCGATGCCGCCGCGCTAGTCACCTGGACGACCCTCGAGAACGATTCGTCGGCGCTGTCCGTCACCGTGTAGGTGCACGAATCGCGGAAGCGACCGTCCGGGGTGCCGGCGAACACGGGGGGCGAAGGCGCAAAACTCATCCCCGACGGCAGCTGTCCCCCGGCGCAGGTGAACGAATATGTGTAGGGCGCAACACCACCAGAGGCAGCAGGCAGGGACCGGTCGCTGCGCTCGCCGATGGTAAGGTTGATGGGTGACACCAATTCAAGCGAGGGGCCATCACCCGTTACCTCGATCTGGACGACCCGCGAGAACGATTCGTCGGCGCTGTCCGTCACCGTGTAGGTGCACGAATCGCGGAAGCGACCGTCCGGGGTGCCGGCGAACCTGCGGGTCTCGGGCGTGAAGTCCATTCCCGACGGCAACTGCCCTCCGCCACAGGTTAATGAATAGGCGTAGGGCTCGACGCCACCCGTAGCCTCCGGAAGCGGGTCATTGTGCAACTCGCCGACGGAAAGGCTGATATCGTCCGGATCGCCGAGAGTAAGATTTGGGGTCGTGACCTCGACCTCGACGGCCCTGGAGACGGTCGCGGGGGGTTGCGCGCTGTCCGTCACCGAGTAGGTGCAGTTAGGACCCTGATAGGCCGCCGTCGGCGTGCCGGACAGAACCCGGGTCTCCTGGCCGAACCCCAATCCGGGAGGAAGCGGGCTGGTGGGAGGTAACGTGCCAGGAGGAGGGTCCGGGCACTCAAGCTCATAGGTGTAAGGCCACACACCCCCGGTTGCTTCTTTGAATGTTTCGCTGACGGGGTTACCTACCCTGAGGCGCAGGACATTCCCCGGCACGACATACGTCGGAAGTGACAGGTCTGATGGAACACTCTCGACAACCAGACGAAGGCCGTAAGTCACGCTCCGCTGCGGTCGGAAGCCGGGGTCGGCCTCGGTGACGCGGTAAGTGCACAGGTATTGCTGGCCCCTTGCTTCGGCCGGGGCAATGCCCGCGAGAGTGCGTCGCGAAGGGTATCTCTGGTCGGGGAAGAGCAATCTCGCCCAGTCAGGACAGCCTTCGATGCTCGTCTCATAGGGAAGGAACCCGCCGGAGATGGTGGGCAATCGATGCGTCCACTCTTCCCCCGGCGGAAAATCGAACTCGAGTGTTGTACCGCCCTCCGGCTTGGCGATGCGAAGCTCACCACCGCCGCAGGCGGCGGTCACGATGGCTGCAAGGACGACGAGCGGAAACAGGCACCGCGCACGCCGCGTCACCACGCCTGAAAACGCGCGCAGTGCCGTCGAGGCTCCGCTTCGCTCCGACAAACGACCGAACGTGCTCCGTTCCGTTCTCATGCTCCGCCCGCGTTCTCGATCCGATGTGCCGCGGCGCCGGTCATGGTGCAACGGCGGATCGATGTCCTTGGCATTTCCCGGGGCCCGTGTCTCACGGACTCGGCACGCCGGCCGGGAGCGTGATCTGAGCCACGGTTCCCTGCCCCGGCAGCGAGTTGATCTTGATCACGCCCTCGTACTTCTTCGCCAGGTGGCCGGCCAGCGAGAGGCCGATCCCCATGGCATCCTCATGCGAGGTGTAGAACGGCCGGAAGATGTTCATGCGCTTCTCGGCCGCGATCCCGTTGCCGTTGTCGATTACCGTGATCACGATCTCGTCGTCCTTGCGCGCCGTGTCGATCCTGACGACACCCTCGCGCCCGTCGAGCCCGTCCACGGCGCGCACCGAGTTCTCGACGATCTTCTTGAGCAGAAGGCGCAGCTCCGCCCGCGACGCGAGGATCTCGGGAACGTCGCCCAGCCGCTTCGAGATCACCTTCGCCGCCGTCGGCCCGCACGCCTCGATCGCCTCCTCGATACAGGCGTTGACATCGGTCATGCTGCGCCGCACCTCGCTGTTGGGCAGCGCCGCCACGGTCTCGAGGCGTTTCGCCAGACCGGCGATGCCGGCGGCCTCCTGACGGATACTCGTCGAGATGTCGGCGAGGGCCGCCATCTCCTCGTCGAGGTCGATGCCGTCGGGCAGGTCGGCAAGTGTGTCGCTATTGTCCAGCGCGTTCTGCAGGTGCTGGCGGGTCTGGCGCAGGTAGTCCATGCGGGCAGTGATCTGGTCCGCCGCCGCGGAAAGCGTGCCGGCGGCCGACTTGACCACGAAGCCCCTGACCGTTGCCTCTTCGAGGTCGGGCTCTGCAGGCATGGGCACGGGCGCCGGCGCGGGTGCAGAGTGCGCCGCCGGAGCCGGAGCGGCCGGCTCGGCGGAGCCGTTCGCTGCGGCGTGCACAGGCGCGGCGCCCGGCGCAACAGCGGCATAGGCAGGTGCCTCCGCAACCGGCGCGGTCTCCGCTCCGCCCCGCCGCCTCTGGTGCAGCGCAAGCAGGATCCAGAACAGCGCCAGCAGCGCGATGACGATCAGCATCCCCCGGTCGTAAAAGGCCAGCTGCGCCTGCGACCTGCCGAGCTCGAACTGCAGGTTGTTGACCAGCTCGTCGGTCATCCCGGAGATATTGTTCGAGGTCGCCTCCGCGAATAGCTCCTCCGTGGGGGCCTGCTTCGCGAGAAGCACCTCGGCATGGGAGATTAGGTTGCTCAGCGTGTTGGAGAGGGCCGGCGGGTAGGTGACGCTCTCGGCACGAAGCTCCTCGATCTCGCCCACCAGTCTTTCCTGCGCCGTCTCGTTCGGCGAGGTCAGGTAGAGATCCATCTCCTGAACCAGGCCGGAGACGCGCCGTGCCAGCCCTCCCTCTCCGGCCTCCTCGGCTAGCCGCACCACGTTGGATGCCGCGAGCGGGAGGTATCTCTCGGAGTTGCGCACGACCGCATAGCCCGTCTTGAAGCGCTCGACGCGCTCTTCCTTGGCGTCGACGGCGCTGATGTAGGCGTTGACGGCGTTGGCGAGGCGATCCGGGAGATCGGGAATGCGGCTCGCGGTCGCTGACAACTCTCCCTTGAGCCGCTCCATGCGCGGAATGAAGGCGGCAAGGGAGTCGAAGTCCGCAAGCGGGTCGGACCTGACCCGGCTGACCTCGATGCTCCAGTCGGACGATAGCCGCTGGATCTGCTGTACCGCCGCGATTGAGCTGCGGTAGTCCTCTTCGCCGCTGTCGTTGGCCATCATGTAGAGGACGCCCGCCACCGCCAGCAGGATGACGGAGACGACTGCGCCTAGTATGAGCGCGCCAGGTTTCATGGTCAGAACTCCTCCGATTCGCCCGCCAGGGTCTTGATGAAAGCGACGATGGCGTCCTTGTCTTCGTCGGGCGCCTCGCGTCCGAGCTGGAACTCGAACATCGCGTCGACCGCGTCCCGCAGCGTCTCCGCGCTGCCGTCATGGAGATAAGGAGCCGTGTGGGCCGCCATCCGCAGGCTGGGCACCTTGAACGAGTGGCGGTCTTCTTCGTTGCCGGTGACGTTGTAGCGGCCGAGGTCCGCGTCGGTGATGTCGCCCCTCCGCTTGAAGTAGTCGTTCAGCACGCCGAAGACCTGGAACATGTTGCCGCCCACGTTCGCGCCCTGGTGGCACGAGGAGCAGCCGTAGTCCTTGAAGAGCGCGTAGCCGTGCTTCTCGTAGTCCGTCAGCGCGCTCTCGTTGCCCTTGAGCCACTGGTCGAAGCGGCTGTTGGGCGTGATCAGGGACTTCAAGTACTCGGCGATCGCGTTCTTGACGTTCTTGCGGTTGATGCCGTCCGCGTAGATCGCGTTGAACTGCGCCGGGTAGTCGCTGTCCTGGTAGAGCTTGGAGACCACGTCGGGCCAGAGGTTGCCCATCTCCACAGGGTTCTGGATGGGCCCGTCGATCTGGGCCTCGAGGTCCCTGGCACGCCCGTCCCAGAACTGCTTGAAGTTGAAGGCTGAGTTGAACACCGTGGGCGAGTTGATCGGGCCCTCCCGGCCCTCGATCCCGATCGAGACCCGGAGCCCGTCGTCGCCGCCGCTCGCGAGCTCGTGGCAGCTCGCGCACGCGATGGTGTCATCCTTGGACAGGATAGTGTCGTGGAAGAGCGAGCGGCCCAGCTCGACCTTGAACGGGTTCACGTTCACGGCCTCCGGAATCGGCTTGATCGGCTCCTCCGCATGCACGCCGGCGGCGAGCAGCAAGGCAGCCAGCCCGGTAGCCGCGAAGAACAGAAGGGACTCTATGCGCATCTCATTCAACACTGGGTCCGCCTCCAATAGAGCTCAGTCCGCTGAGCGCCTTCATCGCCGAGAGCACCCCGGGGCCCGCCACCAGGAGCATGATCCCCGGCATCACCAGCAGCAGCATGGGGAGCGTCATCAACACCGGCAGCTTGGACGCCCATGCCGAGATGCGGGCCGCACGCTGCACGCGCTCGCCCTCCGCGATGTTCTTCATCGACTGGGTAAGCGGCGTGCCGTAGCGGTCGCCCTGGATCAGGCTCATCGCGAGATCCTTCAGACCCTCGATGTCGGTGCGCTCCTGGTAGGCCTGGAGCACCGAGCGGCGATTGGCGCCGACGCGCAGCTCCGCTTCGATGACGCGGAACTCGGCCGCCAGATCGGGCTCTATCGGGGTCAGCTCTTCCGCCACCGTCGCGAGCGCCCGCTCGAAGGTAAGACCCGACTCCAGGCACATGGTCATCAGGTCGAGGGCATCGGGGAGCGCGCTGCTCATCCTGCGCTGCCGGCGGCTCACCAGGGAGCGCACTCCGTACTCGGGCACGATGCCGCCGATTGCGAACCCGGCCACGCCCGCAACCGCGACAAGGGCGCCATGAGGAAGGAACGCGAGCACGGGACCGATGGCCTGCGCGGCAAAGGCGGCGAGACCGGCGCCGAGCACGCTGCTGGCAAGCTTGCACGAGAGGAACAGCGAGAGCGCGTCATGACGCGCAAACCCGGCAAGGCGCAAGGTACGCGTAAGCTTCTCACGCTCCCGTGCGCCCACCGGAACCAACATCGAGAGCGCCTGGAGCAGTGCCGGTCCGAAGGAGCGAAGCTGCACCGCAGCCACCGCCGAGGCGCCAGAGCCCGGCACCGCACGCATCGCCTCCCGCCGCGCCATCGCGAGACGCCGGTCGAGAAGCCGCGCCCGCTGCGTCTCCCCGAAGATGAGGGGAGCAAGCAGGATCAGCACCACCCCGCTGGTCGCAACGCCCGCCAGCACAATCATCGAAGACGTCATCTCAACTCCTCCCCGGCCTACTTCGCGCCCCGGGCAGCGATCTGGCGCGCCACGATCAGGCCGACAACGATCAGGCCCACGCCAAGCTGCAGCAGAGTCTGCCCATCTTCCGAGTTGAACAGCAGGTCGACCGAGCCAGGTGAGGTCATGCTCTGCGCGCCCAACACCAGAGGCGGCATCAGCATGAGCACCAGCAGCGTGAGCCGCGTCTGCGCCGTCGACGCCTTCGCCTTCAGCGCCGTCGCGCGCCGAGCGCGCAGCGTGTTCGAAAGGTTCGAGAACGCCCCGGAGATGCTGCCCCCCGCCCGGCGCTGCAGGCGGATCACCGCGGCGAACAGAGTGAACTCCGCCAGCCGCACCCGGCCGGCAACCATCCCCAGCGCGGTGTCGGCGTCCAGACCGGCCAGAAGCGCATCCGAGACCTCTTCCAGAACTCCCTTCACCGGTTCTTGCGCGTCCTCGGCGACCTTGCCCAGCGCCTCCAGCGGCGGCAGGCCGGCACCCGACAGCCGCACGATCTGGTCCACGACTTCCGGGAACTGCTGGACGAACTGGGTTTCCTTACGCGTCTGGACCCGCCCCAGGAAAAACCAGGCGCCGGCAAAGCCTCCGATGGCGGCAGCGAGAGGCGACACTGCGCCCGGCATTCCCATCACCCACATGCCCGCCCAGACCAGGGCGGCTGCCAGCACGCCGACCCCCAGAAGGCGCGGAAACACCTGCGGCGCGTCGATCAGCGGATAGCGCCTCTCGAGCCGCCGCCACAGCCACGACAACCGGGAATCGGGGCGCCTCGGGCGGAAGATGCTCTCTTCCGGCGCTATCTGCTCCACCGCGCCATGACCGGTGAGGGGCGCGCTCACCGATTGCAGCCGACTGCGCAGGGCCTTGTTCTGCCGCCGCAGCCACAGGAAGGCTCCCGTCCAGCCGAGCAGCAAGGCACCGCCGCCGGCGATCGTGGCGCCGTTCGCCGACAGCATGGCCCACGGCAGCGACGAGACGGCAGCTTCCGCCGCCTGCTCGGCTGCCGTCGGATCAAGGTCTCTCCGCTCCGCCGCAACGCCTTGGCGATCCGGCCGATCCACCCGGTCCGTGCGCGAGGGCTCGCGCCTCGGTTCCGCCGCCAGGTCATGCTGCGCCGGGGTGCGCTTCCCAAGCAAATCCGCCGCAAGCCCGGCAGCAGCTGCCGAGTCGGTCGCATCGGCCGGAACCGCTCTGCGCGCCGGCAGCAGAATGCTGCCTGCCGCGGCATCGGGAGCCGCCGCCGGAATTGAATTCGGTCGCTCAAGACCGAGCGCAAGAGGCGGCGCGTGCTCATCTGGCGCGCTTTCCGACAGGGAGGACCAGTCAGCCGCTTCCGCAAGCGCGGCGGCTTCCGGCTCCGGCGGCTCCTCCGTCGCAGCCGCCGCGCCGGGGAGCGCGATGCCGCCGGCGAGGCTCTGCACGAGCACGCTCCCGGGATCGGCCTCCGCTGCCGATGGTGTGCGCAGCTCTCCGACACTCAACGCGGCGGGCTGGCCGCTCTCGTCCGGCAAGTGTTCCGTGGGGGCGGTGAGGGCGAGCTCCGCGGTCGCCGCCCGCTCCGCCGCGCCCGTCTGCACGGCCCCGCGAGGGGACCGTGCCTCGGTAGCAACGTCGAGGACGGGAAGAACCGGTTCGAGCTCGGGCACGTGCTCGAGTTCCGCTCCTGCATCCAGCCCATTTTCGATCGGTCCGGCTTCCGTGAGCGCGGCCGCCGCAAGTCCGGGCCAATCCTCCGTGACGACTGCGGGGTCGGCCTCGACTGAAGGAGTGGTGCCGCCGGCCATCCGCCGCATCTGGACACCGCCGGAACCGGGATCTTCGGCCACAAGCGCATGCTGCGGTCCGGCAGCCGGCGCGGCGGATTTCAGGTCATTTCCAAACACGACATGATCGACCGCGCTGCCGCGCATGACCCGGACGGTCTGCTGCAGGCTCATCTGTTTAACGACTTCCTCCGCCAGCACCGGCGGGCGCTGCGCGTTGATCGCATCGAGCGCCTGGACGCGCTCGCCGCCGGCCGCCGGCGGGCGTGCGACAAGCGAGAGCTCGCCCTCGAGCTCGCCCAGGCCGAGAAGGCCTGTCTGAGAGGGCAGGACCTCCAGCGTCGCGGTCACGATCTCCCCGCGCTCGATCTTGTCCCCGGGTGCGGACGCGTCGGCCGTGCCGACGACGATCCGCCGGTCCACGGCCACGACGCGCACGTCCTCCAGCAACCTTCGCGCCAGCACGCTCCCCTCACCGCTATCGCGCGAATGCGACGCCAGGATCACGTCCACGCGATCGCTCGGCTCGACAATCCCGGAACCAACCGTGGCAGGCCCGAGCGTTACGGTGACGGCCCGCATGCCGGGCTTCAGTACCGCCGCAAGAAAGCCCTCTCGCCGGGGCCCCACCAGGGAGAGCCACGTCAACGGCGCGCCCGTAGCGATCGCTTCTCGCACCGCGTAGCCGTAGGGCGCTTTGTCCCCGTCGAGGTTGTCCACCCGGATGTGTCCGTGCCCGACCAGGTCGGCCGCGATGCCGATCCCGGTGAGATGCTCGCCCGCCAGCACCGTACCCGCCGGCAGAGACCGCGCGGCCGCAAGCACCAGAACCTGTTTCGTCCCTTCCTCGACCACCGGCACAGGCGCAGCCCGGACAGGCGCAGCCCGGACAGGCGCAGCCCGGACAGGCGCAGCCCGGACAGGCGCAGCCCGGACAGGCGCAGCCCGGACAGGCGCAGCCCGGACAGGCGCAGCCCGGACAGGCGCAGCCCGGACAGGCGCAGCCCGGACAGGCACGGCCTGCACAGACGCGGCCTGAAGCACCGGTTCTGCCGCCTGGCTCCGCCCGGCCGGAAGGACGACGCTCATAACGAGCACGGCCGCTATTACGGATACGCCGCCCAGCAACGCGATGAAAATGACTGTGCGGCAGCACCTCACGTCTGCGTCTCCCCGATCCGGGGGTCCGCCTTGAGCGCCGCCATGAGAGGCTCGCGCATGCTCACCGCGTCCACCGCCTCCATCCACGACGGCTGCCTGCCGGAGGTCTCGAAGATGTGCTGCGTGTCCACCGTCGGACGCCGCCGCCAGAGCTCCTCCGTGGTCACGATGTCGTTCTCGAGACCCACCACGTTGGTCAGGCTGGTCACGCAGCGGTGACCCGTGCGAAGCCGCGCAAGCTGCACGATCATGTCGACGCTCGATGCGATCTGGCGCCGGATCGCAGGCAGCGGCATCTCCGTGCCTGCCATCATCAGCATGTTCTCAAGACGCGTCAGTGCATCGCGAGGGCTGTTCGCATGCAGCGTGCACATCGACCCCGGATGGCCGGTGTTCATCGCCTGCAGCATCTCGGTCGCCTCGCCGCCCCGGACCTCGCCGACGATGATGCGGTCGGGACGCATCCGCAGCGTGTTCACAAGCAGGTCGCGCATGGTCACTTCGCCGGTGCCCTCGGCGCTCATGGTCCGGGTCTCCAGCCGCACCACGTGCGGCTGCTGCAGCTGCAGCTCTGCCGCGTCCTCAATGGTCACCAGCCGTTCGCCGTGGTCGATATGCTGCGACATCGCGTTCATGAACGTGGTCTTGCCCGAGCCCGTGCCGCCGCTGATCAGGACGTTGAGACGCGCCTTCACGCAGATACGGAAGGCCTCCGCCATCGCCTCCGACATCACCTGGCGCTCGGCCATCTCCTCGAGCCCGATCCCCTTCAGCGTGAAGCGCCGGATCGAGACCGTGGCCCCGTCGATCGCAAGCGGCGGGATGATGATGTTTACCCGCGAGCCGTCGGGAAGCCGCGCATCCACCATCGGGTTGGACTCGTCCACCCGGCGCCCCACCCAGCCCGCGATCCGCTGGGCGATGTGGAGAAGGTGTTCGGCGTCGCGGAAGCGCACGTCAACCTGCTGCAGCCGGCCGTTCCGCTCCACGTAGACCGAGTCCATGCCGTTGATCAGGATGTCCGAGATCCTGCGGTCCAGCAGCAGCGGCTCGATCGGACCCAGGCCCTTGATGTCGTGGACCAGCTGGGTGACCACCTGCTGGCGGTCCAGCGGGCTCAAGTCCGGCAGTCCTGCCTCGCCCGTCTCCAGGAACGCCAGAAGCTGCGAGGCCAGACGCTCGTTGTCGAGCTCCGCGATCTTGGTCATGTCGAGCGACTTGACGATCGTCGGATGGATCCGGGTCACAATATCGGAGATCCCGCCGCTACTCCGGCCGCGCGGGCGCGGCGGGGTTGTCTGCTCGGCGGCAGCGGCCGGGGCAGGCGTCGGCGCCGCGCGCGCAGCCTTGGGTGCAGGCGCCGGGACGGCAGACCGCGGGCGGCGGCCGAAGGCGCGGGCGGCCATGCTCACGCTGCCCTTGCGAAGGCCGCCGCAGCGCCGGCAGCGGACGACTCGTCCAGAAGAAGGTCCGTCAGCGCCGACACCGGCTTGCGCAACGAGCGCGGCAGCCTTCCCTGGGGCCAGCCCCGGTCGGCCGTCTCGGGAATCGCCGGATCGAACTGGACCGCGAGGTCTGGCTCGATCCCCGTTCCCGCCTCCCGCAATGCGCGCGCGCCGGCGTCGCGGCGGAAGGAGCGCGTGTAGTTCTGCACGAACACCGTGGGCTGGTCACCGTCCAGCAGGTCCATCATGCGGATCAGATGAGGCGTCTTCCCCGCCGTCGGCTCCGCGACGAACACCCGCGTGTCGATCTCGACGGAAGGAAGGAAGCGCATCTCTGCTTCATCGAGACCGTCGACCAACACCAACTGCGAGCGCTGTCTAAGCGCGGCCAGCAGGCGATCCACCGCCGCTGCCGTCGCCGCCGCCGGATGCTCCGGGCTCCAGCGATGGGCGTAGACCTCGATCCGGTCCGATCGGCGCCCGCACACGCCCTCAAGCGACTCGGGCTCCACCTCGACCTTGTCTGTCGTCTCCAGGAGCTGATCCAGACCCGCCACGGGCTCTACCCCCAAGGCCAGCGCCGCCGCCGCCACCGTCCGACTCAGGTCCAGTACCGAGACGTAGCAGCCGCGCGACGCCGCATGGAGTGCCGTCGCGGCCGCCAGTGTCGTCGCTCCGCTTCCCCCGCAGCCGACGAAGCATGCGACGCGGCCGCCGGGGCGCCTTTCGGCCGCATCCGCGAGAGCGCGGGACGCCACCCCGCGCACCGCTTCCGCCGTCAGTGGCTTGGCCAGGTAGTCGCTCACCCCCGACAACAGCAGTTCGCGTCCCGGGCGCGCGGAGACATCGGAGCCCACCGCCACCACCACGGTGCCCACCTCGCACACCGCCGCCAGCTCGTGGATGGCGCCAGCGGGGTAGGGAACGCCATCGATATCCACGATAACCAAGGGAGCCGTGCGGCCCTCGGCCAGGGCCGCGATCGCGGCCTTGAGACCGCCCTGCCACACCTGCGGCTCCCCGGTCCCGGCGGAGGCGGATCCGAAGCCGATCAAACCATCGCGCAGCGCCAACTCCGTGTCCGCATCGGTCGCGAAGGCCAGGGCAGCAGCAGGGCCGGGAGACTCCGCCTCCAGGGCATCGTGCGCGTATTCGGGGTCCGGTTCGTCGCCAGATGCCTCAAGGGAAACGGTGTCGGTGTGAGGAAGGGAGACGTCGAAGGCGGGTTCCGGAGCGGACACCAAGTGGGCGTCGGCTTCGGCACTCCCGCCGGCGGCCGCTGACGAGCGTTCCGGTGCAATGTCCTCATCGGACGAGATGGGCGCTACGGCAGCGAGGTCTACGAGAAGGGTGTCGTCGAACACGATACCGGTCGCGTCAGCGGAAGCCTCGCCACGGTCCTCTTTATCGGACTCGGAATCCTGGCGGTCGTCACCGAATTGAAACTCTGCCGGGTCGGCGGGCACTGCGCTCTCATCCGATTCGGGAAGGGAACCGACACCTCCGTGTCCGGGAGACATGTCGTCTGCCGCGGGCCCGTCGTCGGCATCTGGCCAGCCGTCGGAACCACGTGCCTGCGCATCCTCGGACAGGGGCGTAGCCGCTTCAGGCGGCGCGGCGGGCTCGCTGGAAGAATCGGGTATGGCATCGTCAGCCAGCGGCACAACCGACTCGGCGTGGCCTGCGCCAGCTTCGAAGGGTGCCGGGCCGCTCAGGTCGGGAAGGTGAATGACGGAGGAGGTGTCGTCCTCGATCTCCGCGTCCGTTGCGACGGCGTACCGGGCGACGGTGGCAGCCACCGCCTCTTTGGAGTTCGTGGGGTCGAAGAACGATTCGGACTCGGATTCTGCCGGTGCGGCGCCGAAGTCACCGGCGTCATCGGTCGTTTCAGCAATCTTCGGTTTATCCGGAGCCGCTTGTTCGGAGGGAGACTCAAGTGCGGAGCCGGTCGACTCGGGAGCGGCCTCCCGCAACGAATCGGTGGGACCCTCGGGGGTTGCCGGCACGATAGGCACGAAAGGCCGTTCGGAGCCCTCGGGTCTGGGAAGTGTGATCGAAGCCGAATCCTCCGAACGCGGAGCATCCGTTTGGGCTCCATCATTCTGCTCATCAACGCTCGCGATACCGCGTCCGGCCAGACCCGGCGGAGGCGCATCGCCGGCCGCGCCGGCAGAGGCGGCCACCACGTCGGCAATCTGCCGGAGCAGCGACTCCTTTTGGTCCGCGCAGGTTCCAGAGGAAGGCAAGCCGCTCAGATCGGGAAGGTGAATGACGGGCGCAATATCGCTCTCAGTGTCGACGTCCTTCGCAATGATGTCTTCGGTCGCAACGGCAGTTGCCGGTTCACCGGGATCCGCCGGGCCGAAGGGCGACTCGTCCCCCGGAACGGCCGGCCGGGCAGGCGTCGTCGCTTCCGTGGCCGATTCGGTATGCTCTTTGTGCCGTTCGTGCGCGACTGAAGCGGCTTCCTCCCGTGCGCTCTTCGTCTCGGACTGGTCGATCCGGCCAGAGTCCTCAAGGGACTCAACGTCGGATGCCACTGGGTCGTTCCGATCCGACACGCTTGGGGCAGGCTTTGCCGGCACATCGCAAGACATCTCGACGCCGGTGTCCCGGGAGTCGGGTTCGGCCGGCTCGCCGCCGATGGCCGCCACCTCGCCGGCGATCCGGCCGAGAACCGACTCGTCGCGGCCCACGCCGCTTCCGGCAGACGGAGGACCGCTCGGCTCCGGCTCCGCGCCCCCGACGTCCATCGGGTCTTTCGCGCCGGCGCCGCCTACGGCCGAATCTGCTCCGTCGGCGGACTGTACGGCGTCAGGACTGGACACTTCGCGTCGCGCCGCATTCTCCACGACAGCGTCGGTGGTCGCGGGGGATTCAGAATCTTGCGCCTCGTGGTCGAAGTCGCGTCCGAGGCCTTGATTGCGCAGTGAAGCAGACTCGGTCACAGAATCCGAATCGTGAACCTGGGAATCGACTGCGAGATCGGCCGTGCCAACCTGCTCTGACGATGCCGAATCGGATGAGATTGCGGGCGACTCGGCAATGTCTCGAACGAGGGTGCCGTCCAGGAGTCCGCCGAGTGTGTTAACGGCGGCCTCAACACCCCGACCGGATCGGTCGTCCGCAGCTTCCCCGGCCGGTTCCAGCCGCTCGTGCGCATGTGAGGCGGTCGGTACTTCGGATTCGGGCGGATCCTGCAAGTTCGCATCGCTCGCGTCACTGCCGCTGGCGGTTCCCCCACTGACGGCTGCGGCACCGGCGGAAGATGCAGCAGACGGTTTGTCGGCTTCCAGCGCGTCGGCGGCCTCGGTGGCTTCCGGACCTCGCGACCCACTGTCAAAGAACGACTCGATATCGAAGCCGTCCAGAGTATCGGTTCCGGTCGCCGGACCGGACTCTTGGGCCGGTGAATCCAGGGCGAGAAAGACAGCATCCACTTTGTCCGAAGCTGCCGAATCGGAGGAGACCGAAGGTGCCTCGGCGATTTCACGAAGGAGGGCATCGTCCAGGGAAGCTGCGGCGTTGGCGGCCTTGCTTGCAGCAGTCCCATCCGGGCCGTTGGCTATAGCCCCGCCACTTTGATCACTGTGCTCGTTCACGGATGGGCCGGCGTTCGTTTCCGTCTGAACCGCTTCGGGTCCCGAAAACGTGCTCGTGTCTGCAGCTCCGGTGTTGCCGGCACCTGGGTCTTCGGCGCTTATCTCGTGTCCGGAGATGTCCCTGGTTGCGCCCGGCATTGCGCCAGCATTTGCGCCTGCGCGACTCGAGCCGTGCTCTCCGGTCTCATCGGCCGCAGTTCCGTCTTGGACTAACGTGTCCGCATGCTGGATATCGTGTTCGATCGGAGCGATCGGCGACTCAGCGGGAACTGAGGGATGCGCTGCGAGACCGTCGTCTACTGTGCGCTCGCTCCCCGTCGGAGCGTCCGGCGCGTGGGTGGGCAACTTGGGCAGCGCATCGACAAGTGAATCATCGGTTCGCGACCCGAACGGACCGATGGTCCCGGCACCTGCTTTGTCTTGTCCCAAGGGCTTGGAAATGAAGCCCGCAAGCGCCGTCTCCTCCGACGAAACGGCTACAGGGTCCGCGAGCAGCGCTTCAAGCGCACCCAGGTCGGGGCGCTCGTGCAGCACCTCACGCGGGCGATCGCCGTCGGGCTGCGACCCCGTCGCCGCAGTCACGGCGTTGGCCGGGCTGGAGGAGTCGAGGGTCATGCCGGCCGCGCTCTTCCGCGGTGGCTGAAGCTGTTCGGCGCGACCAGCCGGTCACAAGCCTCGTTGCGCCGTCTTCCGTGACCAACGGCCATTGGCGCA
This sequence comes from Alphaproteobacteria bacterium, assembly GCA_965221125.1. Lineage (GTDB taxonomy): Bacteria > Pseudomonadota > Alphaproteobacteria > UBA828 > UBA828 > WTGU01. The sequence goes on along the minus strand of CBDCRW010000004.1, from coordinate 1,026,725 downwards.
GGAACGCCCGCACCGGAAGGTGCGCGCCTCAGTGCTTCAGCCATTGTGAGCCAGGCCCAGCGAGTTCGCCTGGCGCCCATCCGGGAAGGACGGGTCTTCGCTGGCGGCATAGCGCTCAAGCGACTCGATGTGCCGCAGAAGGTCAGGGGCGCCCGGATGCTGCGGCCGCATCCCGGCAAGGCTTGCCGCGAACCTCGCCAGGGCGGCGGCATTGGAGCGGTGATGGTCCTTCCACCATTGCGAACACACGTAGAACTCACCGGCGTACACGTGCTTCCAATACCGGGCGTGGCCCTGGATCATGTGGCCCTGCTCCCGGCGCCGAATCAGCGCGAAGTTCGCGATATTCAGCTCGAGGACGTCCTTGCAGTAGCCGGCATCCATCAGGTTCGACAGGTCCATCTCACCGAGCAGCGTGGGATGCTCCTCCAGCAACGTTCTCATCAGGTCCTCCACGATTCCTTGGAACGCCGCTCTGGCTCCGTGAATTCCCCACTCGCTCATGACGAGAGTTCCCTTCGCGTGGCGGGCAGACCGGGTGCGGATGTCTGTGCGGCAGGCGCCCGGAACGTCCGGGATGCTCTGCGCCTTCGGTTGGGCGAACGATGCGAACGAGACTTGTCACCTGCGCGATGCAGGTCCATGGCATGCGCGCCGGTTGCTTCGACTCCGCCGGCCTTGGCCCGCCGGCCCGATTCGGTCATGTGCGTCCGCATTCCATATCTCCTGCGTGCTGACGTGCGCTTGGCCTTGATACAAACAATTGGACAAACAATTTGAGACAGGTAGGGATGGCGAATTCCGGCGTTGGCGCGGCGTTCGCTCCGCTCCGCCAAGGAGGCAGAGTCGCGCGCTGATGGGATGCGTGCTTTCCGAAGTTCATGCCTGTCCTCGAATCCCGATGGTATCGCCGAGCGGCAAGGTCTGGGCGGCGGTCCAATCGCCGCCCAGGCTCCTGTCCGTGCCGTTCCGCGTTAAGCGTGGAGGATTAGGGTGAGGTGGGCGCTGTCAATGTGCCCGTCGGGGCCGTACTTGCCGTCGTCTCAACTGCGGTGCCGATTGATTCGATCGCGGTTTGCGTATCGCCCACGAACGCCCACACGGCCCCGCCGACTCCGGCGACGACGACGCTGACAACGACGGCGTACTCGAGCGCCGACACGGCCTCCTTGGCCCGTGCGAAGCGGGCAACAGCCCGCAGGAAGTTCTTCACTTTCATCTCGTGCTCCTTTGATGAAGATACCGGCGAGCCGCGCCGGCGCGGTGTAGACCTCCGGAGGTACTCCCAACTGCCTCCGGATGCGTGGCGAAGCGGGTGAGCGTCTTGTTGTGCGCATCCCGCTTCCCATTCCTTGGGGTTGCGGACGCACCCGTCGGCGACCCCTCCGAAATGTCGGCTTCTGTTCTGTGATTGGCCCGGCAGCGCACGCGCATGGTCATGCAGCCTCCTTCATGACTGCGCGCATGCCGGGCCGGACCGCCGCCCGCTGATCCACAGGCTCGGACGGGGCGTGGAGGGAAGCCATCGATCGAGTGCGATCATCGGCCGACACTGCAGCCTCTTAGCTGGTCGAAGGCTCGGTCGGCCTTGCGGGCTTGCCCCCGGTACCGCGGGCAAGCAGGGCGTGGACGCGGTAAAGGTTGCCGGCCACCGACTCGCTGAGCATGCCTTCGCGGTTCAGGCTCGCGCAGATCTCGACGACGATCACCACATCGGTGGGCTGGAGCGCGAGGGTGGCATCGGCCCCGAGCGCCTGCGCCTGCCAGCCGCTCTTCCCCCGGCTCTTGCATGTCTGAACCAGAGACGCCGTTTCGTCGTCGTCGTCGCCGAGGCGGATCTCGTAGGAGGAGGGGGCCCAGAGTTGCTCGGCAGAATCGTCCTCAAGATGTACCGCGGAAATCAGGTATACTAGCGACGACGGAACGCGGAGTTCGCTCTCGCGCAGAAACTTGCCGAGAGCCGTGATCTCGCCGCCGTCGGGCGTCGCTTCCTGCGAGACATAGTTGGCCATGATGGCGGCGATGCGCTCGCCCGCCGCGTGGGCCCGGGTCAGCGAATAGACATCGAAGGCGACCCATGCGACGGTCAGGATCGCCACTACGCCCAAGGCAAGCTCGATCGATGCCGCCGCCCGCCGCTCGCGAACTAGGCGCCCGATGAGTGTGGCAGGGGACTCAGGCCGTGGCCGCCATGCCCTGTGCCGGTTGCGCCCGAACGCCGAAGGGAGGAATTTCACTCCCCCCCCCCCCCCCCCCCCCCCCGAGAGGAGCCGGCCTCAGGAACGAGTCCGGCGGGGCAGCGCTTGGCCGCGCGTCGCCGGCTCGCGCACGCGACTCGGCCGGGAGGACCAGGGCGCGCGACACCCGGCCGAGGAATGCCGGCATGGACCCGAAGAGTGCGCGCGCGTTGATCATGACAGCGCTCACGTGTCCGTCGGCTCGCGGCGGGCGACGCCTGTGGCGACTCGGCCTTCCGGGTCGTCGAGCTTCCGCACCTCCGTCACCCAGGGCGCCCGCTCCCAACCGTCGATCGTGACCAGGATCATGTCGCCGCTGTTGCCCGCGGTGTTGGCGCCGCTTGAGAGCGCAGACGCCGTCAGGCCGGTTGAGAGCGCAGACGCCGTCAGGCCGGCTTTCACCGTGACGTCCCACGTCTTGCAGTCGAAGCCGTCGACGAGGGCGAGCTCGTTCTTGATCGCCGTGCAGGCGACCGCGTCCAGCGTGGGCTGGGACGCCGTGGTATCGGTCACAAGGGCTACGGCGCGGGCGGCCGCACGCGCCGCACGGCCCATCCTGTCGTCCTCGTAGGCGGCATGAGCGATCGCCATGAGGCCGGCGAAGACCGTGACCAGCACCGCAATCGCGATCGCCGACTCGATGGCGCCGCCACCGCCGCGCGCGCAAAGAAAGGAATGCAGGCTCCGCAGCAGACCCGCAGGCGCATGAAAATGCAGCCGTGAACAGGCAGACTCGGCTGCGGTCCGCCTTACCTTGGCGTTCCCACCGGTCTCCCGGAGACTGTCGACTGGACTGGCGTTCATGCTGTGCTCATGCTACAGCTTGCGGTGCGTGGTGAACCCAAATGCCGCAAGTCGCAGCGAAACACAAACGAATAATTCTCAATAAGGCATTGATATAAAGTCAATACTGGAGAAAAACTCAACATGGCATTGATCTGGGCTCAAAGGTTGAGAAATTCTCAAGAACATGTTTACAAAAACTCAACGATCGGCGGGCAACCATGACGACGACGACCTCGCTCAACGCCCTCAGAGCCTTCCACGCCGTCGCGCAAACCCTCTCCGTAACCGCCGCAGCCCGCGAGCTCGGCGTTACGCCCGGCGCCGTCAGCCGCCAGATCAAGAGCCTCGAGGAGAACGTCGGCCTGGCCCTCCTTGTCCGGGACGGACGCTGCATGCGACTCACCGCGGACGGCAGAGAGCTCGAAAAAGGGCTTGAGGATGTCTTTTCCTGCATCGACGAGGCCATCGACCGCCTCAAGCGGCCGGCGCGCGGTGCCAGGCTGCGCGCCATGGTGCCACCGATGTTCGCTTCTTGCTGGCTGCTGCCGCGACTCGACAGGTTCAGCGAGCAGAGACCGGACACCGAGATCATTCTCATCGATTCGGCCGAGAAGATGGGCACGACAAGGAGCATCGACCTCGTCATCTCGTGGGGACGTCTGGAAGAGGGTCCGAGCGTGATCGCCGAGCGCCTAAGTGCCGCCGAGAAGGTGTTTCCCGTTTGCTGCCCCGGAATCTGTGGACGCGACGGTCTGGCCGGGGCTACCCTTCTGCACTATGAGACCGTCGGGAATTCTTGGGGATGGCCCGGCTGGCCGGAGTTCATCGAGGCCGTGGGCCTGGACAGCTCAGAGTTGAGAGACGGCCCTCGTCTGACCCCCGCCTTGCTGCTCGATGCCGTACGCAGAGGCAAGGGCGTCATGCTCGCCAACGACGCGATGGCTCTTGACGACCTCGCCTCGGGCCGGCTCGTGCGCCCGATTGCCGAGAGCATGAGGGTCGAGGAAAGCTACGGTCTGTTGATGGACAGAGCCGCTCACAATCGGCCCGAAGTCCAGGCATTCCGCGAATGGATCAAGGGCGAGTTCGCAGCCTGCTTCCCTCGGGGGGGGGGGGGGGGCAGAGTCACGCGGATAAGCGGCCGCGCCGGTAGGAACCTTTCACATGGCGGATGAACAACCGAACCCCGGCGGTACGGTCGGCGGGGCCTTGCGAGCGACCCTCAGGGAAGTCCTGCTGACGGGACCGGTAACACGAAGGCGCATCGCGTCCCGGCTTGAGATGGACCCGTCGACGATTTCGCGCACAGCCCGTGCGCTGATCGACTCCGGTCTGGCGCAGGAGGAAATGGAAGCGCCTGGCGCGCGGCCATCGACGAGAGGCCGGCGCTTCCAACCCCTGAAGATCGACCCGCAAGGCGGGCAGGTGCTCGGTATCGCCATCACGCCAGTGATCCAGACCGTGGCGCTGTCGGACATCGGGGGGAACATCATCGCCGGCTCCGAGTTCACCATCGAGCCCATTGAGGACCCAGACAGGGTCATCCGGAAGATTGCGCAGGAGAGCCGGCGCATGATCGGCGTGCATCTTGAGGATCGCAGCCGTCTTTTCGGCGGCCTCCTCATGGTTACGGCCGTGCTGGATTCCGCGCGAGGAAGCATCACGCACTGTCCCTATCTCGGATGGGGGCCCGTGCCGATACGGGCACAGCTTGCCGATCTGCTCAATGTGCCGATGCAGGTGCGAATGTTTACGGACAGCGTCGCCCGGGTGGAGATGCTTTTCGGTGTGGCACGGGGGCGGCGCAATGTGCTCGGGCTGCTGTGCGGATCGGGAATCGGTGCGGCGGTGCTGATTGACGGGCGCGTGGTCGACAGCAGCGGCTTTCCTACCGGCGGGATTGGCATGATGACGGTGATCGGAGAGGACGGCACCGAAGGGACACTGGACGATCATGCCAGCGGCCTTGGCATCCTTCGCCGTCTGCAAGGCGGCAGCCTGGCTCGATTGCCGCTCTCGGCACTCAATGACGCCCTCGGCGATACCATCGAGCGTGACCGGGCGGGAGACCCGCCGGTCGCTGCGCAGATGACCCGCGCCGGACGCGAGCTCGGCCGCCTCGTCGTACAGTACGGAAACTTCGTGAGGCCCGAGATGGTGGTGGTGGCCGGCCCTCTCGCGTTGGCGCCCTCCTACATGGCTGCAATCAAGGAGACCGTAGAGGAGGGTTTGAACCGTGGGGTAGAGGTGGCCGCAAGCCGCGCCACGGGTGCGGAGGGCGGCTGGTGGGCGACCTGCAGCATGGCCGTCTACGAATACCTGGTCGAACGGCCTCCGGATCTCTCGCAACTGGGCCGGATTCCGGACTGATCGAGGCACCGGCGTTTCCGTCTCCTTGCCGGAAATCGCACCGGCACCGGCACTTGTAGCATACGTCGATTGTGGGTGCGGCCGTCGGTGCCGCAACCCGGCCGGAGTTCAGTAGACGCGCCGGAATACCTTGAGCTGGTTCGCGATATCTGCGAACGCTGTTTCCAAGTCTTCAGGGGTCGTGTTGTTAAGGAACACATACTTGCTGTTGGGGTCGTCGGGCTTCTGGCTCGAGCAAGCGCTCAACGACTTTCCCAGCGTTTCAGACACCTTGTCCGGTTGCATTGCGGCGATGACGAAGATTTCGATCCCGGCAGCCTTCACATGCTCGCACGCGTCCTCTCGGGCGATGCCGACGTCAGTCTTGTCGCATGTCGGATCACGTAGGCTACACTGGGAGTCCTCGCCGTCAGTAAGAAGCACGATCGCCTTGCGCGCGCCGGTGCTCCCCTCCGCTTCCGGATCCACAGGATGGACGCTATCGCCCCAGACGTCTTTCCAGCTGTGGGTGAGAAGCCGTTGCCCCCACAGCAAGCCCAACGCAGAGTAGGTGCCGGATCCGACCGGCTTGAGGTTTTCGATTGCGGACACGAGGCCCGATGCATCCGTAGTCAGCGGGAGAATGGACCCAGGGTCGTTCTCACAGAGATACTGGGGACCAACTGGGATAATATTCCAGGCGTCGTCTCCAGTTATCGTGCTGGTGCCATAACAGTATTGCCAGTTGAAATCCTGCGGCAGGGGACGCTGCGGGCAATCGATGCCGTAGGCGTAATGCGAAGCGTAGATTCCCTGAGCAAACGCACTTTTTCCGGGGAGGCTTATAAGGTCAGTCTTGTAGTCAGTCTTGGCTGGCAGATTCGCGAGTCCACCGTCGACACGGTGCTCGTCCAGGCAACCACTCCACTCTTCTGTTTGAGGTGCGCGCGGCAGGACCCGGGTCTCCTTCTGCGCGCGACAAGTTCCCAGAGGTTTGCAGCCATATTTTGCACCGTAGTAGCGACTAATCGGGCGCGCCGCCCAACCCTCAGTCGACCACTTGACCCGGGTGGCGCTGTCGAGACGCACTTGGGCCTGCCAGGGGACCAGGCCCACGGCTATCCGGTTCTCAGCGTTGGGGCCCAGGATATCCACCAGTGACTTTGCCGCCCCCTTCACGATTTCCATACGACTGGCGCTCTCGCCTGCTTTGGGTCGCTTCGCGTCCAACGTCCACTGCATGGACTTGCTGATATCGATGGCGAGCACCACTTCGACGGGATCGCTCGTGCCCTCCACCCTGGCGTCCACCCGGACCTTCTCGGGCCCCTTGCTATTGCCCATGATCGGAAGGTGGCGCGAGAAGAGCGTGCCGCCGAGATCCGCCGAGACGGTTACGTCCACGGTGTTCGAGTCGCGATACGGCTCGACCTTCACGTCCAAGCTGTCCTTCGCCGTCTTGAGCCGGTCCCCGGACAAGTGCGAAAGGTTAAGCAACGCATGGCCCTCGGCGACCTGTCTGAGATGAGCTTTCAACTCGATATCGTTCTTGCTCTGGACCCCCGGCCGCGTCATCTCAATGGTTGCCGCGATCGCCGCGGCGTCCGAGGCGTACTTCAACGTGTCGCGCTGATCGACGAGCCAGTTGTGGTCGACGATAAGTGCAGCTGCGCCAACCGTCATCACGGCGATAAAGATCGCAGCGAACGACGTGGCTCCGCCCCGGATATCGCGAAGGAAGTTCGAGATTCGCAAGCGCATGCCGGCCGGCTGGATGATGACAGCGCTCGTTCGCGTGACGCGGCGAAGGCAGCCCGCAACCATGTCGTAAGGTGCCCCGATATTTATGTGCAGGGCTCACCAAATACACGAGCGGGGCAAAGTTGCAAGCGAATTAAACTCAACAACACCTGAGAAATACTCAATTATTGAGAAAATGTCGAACATCGTTGAGAAAAACTCAATCCCATATGCCAGCGATCACCGGCACCGCACCTCGCAGGCCTCGGTTCGAGTGTCGCTCCGGGTGGTCGCGTGCCGGCCAAACTTCATTCGACGCGCTCTGTGCCGCCGACCATGTAGACCGAGCTCCACCCTTGCGGTGATCGTTGGGATCGGCAACTGCCGAAGAATGCGCCATAGGCAAGCGCAGCCATCCGACATGTTCACTGTTTGCTCACTTGAACTGTGGTGAGCCTTGGTGGAGTCTGCCCATGCCAGTGCCACTTCGCGAGATCGGTGATGAGAACGTCGCTCAATTTGTTACGCAGCTTCGAGACTGCGGTTCGCAAGGGCTCCATAGCTGCGGCGGCCTGCGAGCTGCGCGTCACACCCGGCGCCGTCAGCCGCCAGATCAAGAGCCTCGAGGTCGAACTGGATACCGCCCTGCTAACCCGGGACCATCGTGGTGTGCATCCGACCGATGCCGGTGAGCGTCTTCAACGAGAACTGCAGGCCGCATTTTCCCAAATCGCCAAGACTGTCGAGGGCCTGGGCAAGAGGCGCCCACGCGACCGGCTGAGTATCTTCTGTCCGCCGATGTTCGCGTCGGCCTGGCTGATTCCTCGCATCGACCGTTTCGGTCTTCAGTCCGAAGTGACCATTGAGGACAAGTGGACGTGCGGCGACGTGTCTCCGCCTTCGGCGGACCTGAGCATCGACTACGGTCGACCCACGCCCGCCGAGGGCTTCGTCGTCGAGAAGCTCACGGACGAGGAGATATTTCCGGTGTGCAGTCCGGAGCTGGGCCAGCGCATCGCGCAGGGCTGCAGTCTCGCCGAAGTCACGCTTCTGCACCGCAAGGGCATCCCGGAAACCGCGCACTGGCCGGGTTGGAAGAGCTTTGCAGCGGCGGTGAAGCTGAACAGCGCCTTCGACGACATGCAGGGCCTGCACCTCTCGACGGCGCTCATCCTGGAGGCCGCACGCAACGGGAAGGGGCTGCTGCTCACCAACACTGCCGTCGCCCATGATGATCTGGCCAGCGGTCGCCTGGTGCGCCCGATTGCGGGGAGCATGCAGAACGGCTGCGGGTACTGGCTGCGGGTGCCCAGGTCTCGGCTCCGCCAACCTGGGGTTGCCGCCTTCCGTGCCTGGCTGCAGGACGAAGTCGACGAGTGTTTCCCACGAGGCGCATCCGCCTCCGATTCTACCTGAGCGAAACTCGGGGATTCGGTCGTGCCGCGGGTGCCCAAGGGGTTGAAGCACTGGGCCGACACGGAACCGTTGGACCGCAAGCGTACGGGGTTTGCGCCTCGACGGGAAACGGCCCCTGCCGGCAGCGGCTCTTCATGTTTGCGTCGGTGGGTTCGGTGACGGCGTTCCGCTTCTCGCTCGGCACCGGATACTCGGTAAGACCGGTGCGAGAGCACCATCTTGGTTTTCAGCTTGACGCCGGGTCGAAGTTTCAGGGCAGGAGTTCGTGGATTCGGGATTCGCCCGACGATACGGGGCCGCCCCGCACAAGGCTTCGGGAGACTGCTCTTGTTGGCCTTCTGACTTGCTGATACGAGCCCATCACATGCCCCTGTCCCGTCCTTGACGTGGGGACCTGACTCGCAATTGGACGATGAGGAATGCACAAGAAATGAAGACCGCTGTCTCGGCACCATCTACTGCGCCCTTTACCTTGACCAGACGTGGATTCACCGCCGCGGTCGCATGTTCGATGCTCTTTCCGCCGAGCATCGGGCTCGCTCAGGATATGCCGCCGGGCTTCACTTTTTACGGCAGCGAGCCCGGCGATCCGCAAGCCTGGGCCGATGCGCTCAGGCTGGATCCGGAGAAGTTCGCCCCTGGCCAGTTCGAATGGTGGTACGCGGACGGACATCTCTCGAACGGCGTGACCTTCGTCGCCTCCTGGCATCTGGAACTCGACGGGAATGGCGTGCTCCAGCCCTACATCACTGTCAACTTCGCCACGGACGACGAAGTGCTCCTCGACCGCAAGATTCGGTTCGAGGCCTCGCAAACGCGATACAGTCGCGCGATCTGCGACGTCGGGATCGGCCGGCACTTCATCCGCTCGCTGGACGGGTTGAACCGCTACGAGCTCTTCATCGACCCCAAGACCAACGGCGGCTACGGCCTTCACCTTCAACTGGACCGCAAGGTGCCGAGCTACAGCCCCGGACCCGATGACGGAAGCAACCCCGATGGGCCCTACTTCCGCTGGTTGTGTGCGGTCCCCAATGGCGCTCTGAGCGGCACGGTGACGGTCGACTCGGTGACACACGAAGTGGCGGGCGCGGGCTATCACGACCACAACTGGGGCAACGTGCCGATGTCGGTGCTGGTGAAGGACTGGCACTGGGCGCGGGGCGAGGCCGGCGGCTACACTGCCGTCGCCGCGTCGGTGCGGCTCAACAACGGCGTTGACTTGCGGAACGTCTACGTGGCGGACGAGACGGGGGTTCTGGTCGCCGAGCTGGGCCCGGCGGTCGGGTTTCAGGAGCTGGCGACGGCGGCGCAGCCCGACACCGGCAAGACGATCGGAAGCGACATCGTTTTCACCGTCGAAGACAAGGGATCAGTGCGCTTTGCCGGCGAGAAGGCGATCTCGTCCTTCATTTTCGACAGCGACGCGAACTACCACTGGTGGTACACGCGCTTCGCCTCCGGGCTCGAGATCGACCTCGATCACGAGGGCCGGCGCGTAACTGCCAAGGGTCACGCGGTGCTGGAGCACATGGACTTCCGCGGCGAGGCTGTCCCCGACGAGTAGGAGGCTGACCGCATTCCTCCTGCGTCGCGTGCTGGTTCGAAGGGATCGTCGAACATATGGGTGGCCGCCGCGGCGAATCTCGGACGGAACCAGCGGCCGCTGCTCCGCGCGAGGCACATCGCACATCGCACACCTGCTCCGCGACGTTACCGGGGACGAAGATTCAGAGTGCCAATGGCATCCTCAAGGCGGGCATGATCGGTGAGCATGGGCAGATAGCGACCGTCACGCCAGGGCTCGGCGAAGTCCTCGCAATGCGAGGACAGCGGGTTGCCCGACTTGCCCGTGCTGGCGCTGAACACCGAGCGCTCGGGATCTCCCAGGTCGTATACCGCGCGGTAGCCGGCTCCGTGGTTCCGAGTGAAGGGCGCCTCCGGATCGCTCATGTCGAAGCCACCGGCCTTCACCGTGTCTCTCTCGCCACCGCTTGGCAGCCTCAACTCAAGCCACGATCCAGTGGCGGGAACCTCGCCGAGTAAGCGGTGCTTCATATGCACCGCTTGGGCCTCGCCCCAGCGCCGCTCGCTCATGTTCCATCCGTAGTCAGTGGAGAGCAATGCCGGCGCTCTAAGGCCAGGGGCCAGACGAGCTATGCCTTCAGAGGCTCGACGATTATCCTGCCGCGGCCGCGCCTGAGCAGGTAGCCGCCGCGCGGAATCCTCACTGCTCCTGCCTCAACCAGAGGCCACAGCATGTCGATGATCTTGTCGGCGTTATGGTCTCTCTCGTTCGACCTGTCTGAATGTGATGTCAACCATTCGGCGAATGCCTTGTCGCCGATCTCATTGCCTACGGACTTGCGCAACGCGTTAAGCTTGCGAATCTCTCCCTTGGAGAGAGTACTTTGGTCGACCAAAGTCGTTTTTTCCTGGTCCATGATCGCAGTCTTTCTCGTAGCCAGTGAAGCTGCAGCACACACACTTGTAGCAGTACCGCTTGCAAATTCCTAACTGCCCTATTCGCAGACCGACATCCCGTTGTCGATCCGCCTCTTCAGAACATGGGAAGCACGAAAGACCACCGCGAGGCGCGGCGCTATCGGCGCCATCTCCAGCGTACGGGGGTTGCGACCGAGACGCGCCGTCTTGTCACGCAGAGTGAAACTGCCGAAGCCGCTGAGCTTTACCGGCTCCCCGACCTCAAGCCGCGCCATAATCTCTTCGAATGCCGCGTCGACGAACGCCCTGCCGTCGCGCTGCGTCCACCCCGTCTCCTTGCTGACAACCTTCGCCAGATCCGCCCGCGTCAAGGTAGCCATCGCCAATAGCTCCTTCGCCCACGCCGGATCACGATACGGCACGAAGAGCGCCCGTCAAATGCAGTTTCTCGCCACCGTCACCCCAGACCCTGCTTGGCGTCGTGGAGAGGGCGAGCTCGGCCGTGACAAGGGGCGGCGGTTAAGCGTTCCGGCGAGGGCGCACCGTCAGGCAGCGACTTCGCTCCCCGCCGTTTTTCCGTATCTCACATTTCGTGCCCGTGCCGATGCGCCTCGAATAGTCAGAGCTTGTCTTGAGCGGGGCGGTGGGCGGGTGTCCCCGAGGAGGGGACGCCGCTGCCGCCGTGTGCCTGTCAACGAACCAGGGGACCGAACGATTCGGACAGCGACCAGGGCCAACAATCGACTCGCAAACACTCACTCATCTGTTGGGGGGGCCTCAACGGCACGGCTACCTCCCCTTCGGTCAACGCCTCAGAACCGCATATTGAGAGTGAGGAAGAAGGTGCGTCCCCAGCCAGCTGCGGTGGGCCCGTCGGTCGCGGAGGGGTTCGCGGTGTTCGTGGAGAGCTTCGCGTCGGTGACATTGTACACGCCCGCGGATATCCGCGTGCTCTTGAGCCCTAGCGGCTGTCTCCAGTCTAGCGTCAGGTCGTGGCCGGTCCAGGACTTGAACCGTCCATCGCCCTGCCGGTTCTCGATCTCGTCGCGGTAGTTGACGGCCCAGAAGGCGGTAAGGTCGCCGCGCCCGGCCGAGGTCACGATGCGCACGGCGTTGCGCGGGAGCGGGTTGGGCCGCTCCTCGCCTGCGATGCGCTCCTCGCTGTTGGTGACGTAGCGCCAAAACCCGCGCAATGCGACGAAGCCCCAGCCGGTCTCCGCGCGGGCTCCGAACCGGGTGTTCACTCCCGAGACTTCGGTCTCCAGGATGTTCGCGAAGCTCTCGTGGATGGTGATGTCACCGGCCGCGCGCTCGATGCAGCTACTGCCGCCGCCCGGTGGGCACTCGGGGTGGTTCAGCATCGCCCAGGTTGCGTCTCGCCGACCCGGCAGATCGGAGGTCGTGAGCCAGTACCAGTCGGCGACGAGGTAGAACGGCCCCCTGCGAGCCTCCGCCCCGATCGAGCGACGGTGCGATCGCGAGGGCTCGAGCTCGGGATTGCCGCTGGTCTCGCGCGTCACTTGCCGGTAGTTCGAGGCGTCGCAGGTGCGAGGCGCAGGGCCGCTTTGCGGTACGCAGCGCACGTAGGGGTGGTCCTGCGCCGCGGTGCTGTGCAGGTGGTGCATCGACGGTGCGTCGTCGCCTGCACTCCATGACCCGCGCAGCGCCACGATGTCGTTCGGGCGGTACTCGGCCCCGAGCCGCCATGCGCGTAGCGCGCCGACGTCATCGTATTCGTCGGCCCGGGCGCCCGCTCTCACCTCCACCGTCTCGGCGAATGGCATCGACGCCTCGGCGAAAACCCCTGCCGTTTCGCGCTTGCCCGCATAGCTCGTGCCTCCTGATCCAAGCACCGCGTTGACGTCGCGGATGCGCCCGTCGCTCGACCGGAAGGCGAGAAGGCTGTGAGCCTCCACTTCGGCGAGCTCGGCACCCGCGGTCCATGCCGAGCTTCGCCCCCCGATTTCCGGACCTGCGCCTTCAAGCGCGAAACGAGCACCCAGATACCGTCCGCCGAAGTCGTTCTCCTGGCGCAGGCTGCTCCTCTCGATGGCTCGAAGGTGCTCTGGGTCCGTCGACAGTGGATCGGTCAGGTCGTACCTTTCCGCTTCGATCTCCTCGCTGATGATCTCGGCATCCACGAAAGTATCGCCCTCTACCGAGCCGTCGAGCTTCCAGGCGCTGACCTCCGCGTCGTAGCCCAGGCCGTCGGCGAGCCGGCCTTCGACGCTCGCCGAGACGTCGTACTCTTCGGCGCTCGTCCTCCAGTCCCGGTTGCCGTGTCCGATGAAGCGGTGCCCGACCGAAAACACGTCCTCTGTCGTCGCCTCGAACTCAGGATCAGCGCTGCGCGCCGCCTCATTGATTGCGTCAAGCAGCGTGACGCCCGGGGTGACGGCGAAGATGTCGATCGACGGTGCGTAGCGGAACGCCGAGCGTCCGAGCGTGGCGTTGGCGTCGACGTGGAGCTCAGCGCTCGCTCCAAGCGGGTGGTCGAGGTTCAGGATTGCGTTCCTCTGGTCGTAGCGCTCGGTGTCCCACCAGAAGTCGCCATAGCGAAACCCGCAGCCCTTGTCGCCCGAATCGATCCCCGGCGGGTCGCTGAGCGGGCCGGTGTAGCCGTGCGTCGGGTCGCACGCGCCGAGCGCCACGGCTCTCAGCTCTTCCGCGCTCGTGTCGAAGATGTAGACGGTGTTGCCGCCAACGCTCACGTTCCTCGCCTCGGCGAAGGTCCCGCCCTCCGTCCACTCCGAACTGCTGTGCTCGCGGGTACTGCCGGCGATCTCCTCGCGGTCGAGAACGTCAACGCCGATGGTCATGTGCCCGTCGGTGCCGATTTCGCCGCCCCATACGACGCTGCCCTGGCGCGCGTCGCCGCCGTCGCGGCTCGGCATCCGGGCGACGGTGCGCACGTCGAAGCCGTCCAGATCCTTCCTCAGCACAAGGTTGAATGCGCCACGTACCGCGGCGTGGCCGCCGATCGTCCCCAGGCTCTCGGCTCTCAGCACCTCGATGCGCTCGACCGCCGAAAGCGGGAGGGTGTCCAGATTGTGCGCGGTCGTTGCATAGGGCCGCCCGTTCACCATGATGAGCAGGTCGCGCCCTCCGGTGAAGAAGTAGCGGATGATGCCCGTGTCGAGCATCTCGCCGAACGTCTGGGCGCCTGAGCGCTCAATGAAGCTGCGGTCGTACTCGGCGATGATCTGCGGGGTGGGTGCCAGCGCGCCGGCACGAACCTCACCCGCCGCGAGCACGGCGGCCACGGCGAGCACTGCGAGGACTATTCGCATCGTAGGATCTCCCATTCGTTTGTCATGACGTTCAACGCCTCCCTCGCCGCGCCGGTCAGCGGTAGAACTCGACGTAGAACCGCACCTTCCCGATCGGCTCGACCTCGTGCTCGACCTCCGGCTCGACGATGCCGGGATGGTCGGTGTCCAGGATCAGCGCCTCCGCCGACGGCTGGAGGATACGATAGAGAAGCCTTCCCTCGAGAACCACGATCCGGCCCCAGGTTCCTGCTCTCGTGCGATGCGATCTCGTGAGGGCCGACGGCACCGTCTCCTCTGTGAACTCCGGGGTACGCCGGTAAGGCCGGACAGCGACAGGAAGGGATCTCATCGGCCAAACCACCGCTCACGGAGACGGTAAGGCTCGCCAAATTCCGCCTCCATCGGGATCGCCCGCAGCAGTATCGCCGCCGGGTCACTGACCCACCACATTCCTTGCACCCGCTTCCAGCAGCGGTCCGGGTTCATGTCCATCGGCGGTTCCATCTGCGCCGGCGTGAGTTTCGCCCGCTTGCGGGCCTCCCGAGGGCTCACGTGCCCACGAACGACAGCCGAGCCTCCGCTGCTGGCATGGGCCAGCGCCTTGTCGAGGGAGTGCATCAACTTGTCTGCGCCAAGGGTACCACCGAATTGCTCTTGATCGCCGGCCAGGACACGCCTAACGCAGTATCCATGAAGGATCGCGGGCGTTACCGCATTCCATCCACCAGCATCCTGCTTGCGTTCGAGAGCGCCGCGCGGCTCGGCAACTTCTCGCAGGCAGGGTTGGAGCTGGGGACCTCGCAATCGGCGATGAGCCGATACATCGCGAGGCTCGAAACGGACCTCTCGGTGCGGCTTTTCGAGCGCTCCCGCACGGGCGTGACCCTGACCGAGGCGGGGCGGCGCTTTCACGCGGCCGTCGTTGTCGGCCTCGCGGCCCTACACGACGGGACCGAGGAAGTAGGTGCTCTCTCGGGCAGCGGCCCGCCGGAGGTGACGATCGCCTGCCCGGAGGAGGTTTCGCATCTCTTCGTGATGCAGCGGTACGATGCACTGAAGGCCGCGCTCGGGGAGCGGGTCCGGGTCCGTATTCTCGCCCACGCAGAGGCCCCGGCCTCCCTTCCGTCCGAGCCCGTGTTGTTTCGCACGTTATTTGACGCCGAATCTCCCAGATTATTTGACGTGATCGCTGCCCTGATTTCCCAGATTGCTCGGTCTTTTCCGGATCGAAGCGTAGGAGCTCATGGTCTCTGCGGGCGGTCCGGGGTCGCTGTCTGATTGAGGTTTGGACTGGTGCTTGAGGAGAGCTGACGAGGTGTCGCGCGGCCGTCGGCGCGTCAAGCGGCTGCGCCGCTCCTGCGCTTCGCTTCGGCCCTTCGGGTGACTCGCCACCGTCCACACGACGAAGTGCTGCCATGGCCTGAAGCAAGCTTCCGGCCACGGACTGGCCGCTCACCTGACGTAGTATCCCGGTGGAGGCGCAGCGCCTTCCGGACCGTTGGGGAAGGGTGGTTCCCGACGGCGGTTCCGGCTCGAACCCCTAGGCGTTGGCGGAACCGGGCTCCGGGAACCGCGGGGCCTGCGGCCGACTGCTGCCGTTGGCGGCGGCGGCCGCCGCCCGCTTGTCCGCTGCGCCTGCGACGACGCTGTAGCCGCCCTCGGCGTTGCGCGCGACGCGACCCTCCTGGACGAGCTTTTGCAAGATTACGCCGACGGTCTTGTGCCGGGTCGCGGCGCGTTCCCGGATCTGGCGTTGCGAGAGCGGCGCCCCGGCGTCGGCGAGCGCCTTGAGAACGCGGCATTCGGGTGTTTCGGGCTGAGGCGCCCCGCCGCCGGCCGTGGGCGGCTGGCGCAGCCGGAAGGAGGGCTCCTCTCCGTCTTCCTTGAGCTCGATCTCGATGTCGTCGAGACCGCGTGCGGCGCGATGCTCGACGGTCATGAGGGTCTGCCGGTCCCGGCGGCGCAGGTAGAGGTTCGAGTCCCCCCAGGCGTGCAGCTCACTGCTGCCCCGCAGGGCCTGCCCCGGCCTCGTGGCCCCGCTCTTGCGGGCGTGGTGGACGAGGAGGACGGCGGTCTCGAAGCGGCGTTGCAGGTCGCGCAGGAAGCCGAGGATCGGGGCGACGTCCGCAACCGTGTTCTCGTCCACGCCGTGCAGGCGGACCAGGGGGTCGAGGACCACGAGGCGCGGTGCGATGCGCTCCACGGTCTGCTGCAGGCGGCGGCGGTCGTCGAGATGGTCGAGGCGCAGTGTGGGCACGTCGATGACGGCGATGTCGAGGGTCTCGAAGCGGGCGCCTGCGGCGCGGGCGATCCCCTGCAGGCGCTTGCGCACGAGGTGGCCGGCGTCTTCTGCGGCGAACAGCAGGACCGGGCCAGGCCGGGCCGGGGCGAAGTGCCGCAGGCATGGGACGCCGGCGGCGACTGCGACCGCGAGGTCCAGCGCCAGGATGGACTTGCCGCACTTCGGCTCGCCGCCGACGATGCCGACGGCCTGCTCGCCCCATAGCGTGTCCACCAGCCATTGCTGCTCGCGCGGCCGCTCCTCCAGCTCGATCGGGGCGCGGGTCGGGAAGCCGGTCATGGCCGCAGTTCCTCGAGCGCGTGCTGCAGGTGGTCGGCACTGACGGTCCTCGCCTCGTCGAGAGCGGCGGCGGAGAGCGCGTAGTGGGCGATGCGGTTGATCTGGCGCGGCAGGCCGCGCGCGCCCTGGAACAGGGCCTCGACGGCGGGCTCTTCGAACAGCGGCAGTTCGCATCCCGCGAGCCTGAGGCGGTGCTTGATGTAAGCGTCGACCTCGTCGCGGTCGAGACCGCTCAGGTGGTGGCGGACGACGAGGCGCTGGCTGAGGGATTCGTGCATGGCCATGGCCAGGCGGCGCCTGAGCTCGGTCAGACCGACGAGGACGAGGCACAGGCGCTGCTCTGCATCCATGGCGAAGTTGGTGAGCAGGCGCAGGTCCTCAAGGACGTCGTTGCGCAGATGATGGGCCTCGTCGATGACGAGGACCGGCAGCTGCTTGGCCTCGGTGACGAGGCGGGAGATCTCGTTTCGGATGGCCTGATAGGCCGAGGCGCGGGAGCGCTCGATGGGCAGGCCGATCTCCCACGCGATCGCCTTGTACATGTCGAGCACGTTGCCCGTGGTCAGCGAGACGTAGTGGACCCGGTAGAGGCCTGGATGAAGCTGCGCGGTCAGATGCCGGCACACGGTGGTCTTGCCGGAGCCCACCTCGCCGGTGAGCAGGCCGATGCCGCGCAGGTCGATGAGGTGGCCGAGCCTGGCCTCGGCCTCGCGGCGCGCGTTGGACTCGAACAGCTCGTCGGTCTCTGCCGGGGTCTCGAAGGGCAGGCGGGTGAAGGCGAAGTGGCGCAGGTACATCACTCGTCCTCCTTCTTGTCCTTGAGGTTGCGCATGGCCAGCGGCGAGGGCGGAGGCTCGGGCGCCGGATCTTCGGCCTCGATCTCCCTGGCCGGGTAGGTGCGCCTGACGGCGGTATTGGCGTAGGCGTCGAGAGGGCTGGCCTTGCCGGCCGGCTTGCCGTCATGGACCACGTCGAGAGGGCGCGAGGGCGGCGCGGCCGGGTCGTAGCGCAGGATGACGTTCTGACCCACCAGGAGGGCGTCGACCTCGTAGACGCGGCCGTTCAGACTAACGGTGCGGTCCTTGTAGACACGGCGCCTGGCCTCGAAGAGGAACAGATCGTCGAGGTCCATGGTGGCGTCGGGATAGCGCACGCCGGCCGAGGCCAGCGCCCACTGCTCAAGCGGGGTGCGCCCCTCGTCGAGGCCACGATGCGGGCTGTTGTGATACTCCCCCTCGATCCAGGCCCAGAGGCTGCGGTTGAGCGCCTCCAGGCTGTCGACGTCATCGCCGAGGTGGCGGAGCCAGCCGGCCCGGAGGGTGCGGAAGAAGCGCTCGATCTTACCCTTTCCCGCTGGCTGGAACGCCCTTGCGTGAATCAACGCAACGCCGAGCCTGGCGCAGACCAGGGAGAGATGACGGGAGCGGTAGGCGCTTCCGTTGTCGACGTACAAGCGGGCCGGGAGGCCGCGCCGGATCAGCGCGTCCTTGAACACCGGCAGGAACGCCGCAGTGTTCTCCGCCATGGCGAAGGCGGCGAACGGGATGACGCGGGTGGCGTCGTCGATGAAGGCGATCAGGTAGGTCTTGCGCCGGGTTCGGCCGTGCCGGACCTTGGGTCCGTGCATGACGTCGCTCATCCACATCTCGCCGGCATGCCGGAAGGCGAAGCGGCGGCGATCCGCCCCGTCGGGCGGCTTCTTGTCGAACAGGCCCTCGCGGCTGAAGAGGCGGTGCACGGTGGACGAGGCGAGCGGGTGGTCGATACCCTCCTCCTTGACCTTCTGGATGATGGCGCGAACCGACAATGCGTCGTTCTCGGTCTTCAGCGCGATGAGGCGCTCGGCGACCTCGGGCGGCAGCCGCCGGGGCTTCCCCCGGTCGGTGCGGGGCTTGGGGTAGAGCGCGTCGAAGCCGCCGTAGCGGTAGTCCTTGATCCAGCGCCGCATGGTCTCGGCGGCGACCCGGGTCCTGGTGGTTCCGGGGATCGTGTAGGTCTTCTCGGCTTTGGCGCGCATCATCGCGCCGGCACCCGGTGCACCCACGGGCAGATGCACCAGATCGGCGATGACGTCGTATCGGAAGAGCGCGATCTGTTGGCGAAGGTCGTCGTCTGAGCTGTTCATGGTGCGATCCTCGTTCAGGGACTCCCTGGCCCCGGGATCGTCACGCTACGAACTCTCCGGCGGCGGGTCCGGCCCCGCCCGTTGTTGGAACTGCGGTTTGCGATTCCCCACGTCGATGCCGTGGGGTTGGAAGCCCAGAGGCGCGGGTAGCGTCCGGAGCTGCCCGGCGACCAGGCCGCGCAGTTCCATCAACGCGCTGTCGCTCTTCAGACGCTCGCGCACCGCGCTCATGGTGGGCGCGCAGCCCGCGAGCAGGTCGGGGATCAGGCCGATGACGCGCACAAGCGCGTCGTGCACAAGCTTCAGCCTGCGGCGGATCCAACGCACGGCGCCGGGAAGCTCGATGGCGTCCTCGTCCTCGGGGCAGCGCACCTCGTCCGCTGCCTCCTCCAGGCTGCCGGCCTCCTCCGCCACGACAACAACCGCTTCCAGCGCATCGAGCGTGCCCGGCAGCCGCGCCGCCAGACAGTCGGCCAGCAGGCCGATGGTCGTATGGCTCTCACGGCAATACCAGCGAGGAACCCTTGCGCCGGGCGGGGTCTTCCGCTCGTAGGTGCCGTGGCTTGCCACAGAACATCCGCCGTGCGGGTGATTCGGGCAGCGCTCAAGCCTTGCGTCGCGCCACGCCTCGGTCTTAACGTATTCCTCGCTGGTGAGCCCCGTTTCGTAGCGAAGCTGCACCGGCCCTGGCCCGGCGGGAGTTCCGTCCCCCGGGCCTCTCTTTGTCGTTCAGTGAGAGGCCAAGATTACGGACGCTCCCCGCCGCCGCCAAGCTGTGGAGCCGTGGACGCGTCCTGCGGACCGATCGGCGTCCTGCGGACCGTGTGGACAGCCCGTGGACAAGCTGGCGCTTGCCCACCGCCTGACCACACTCGCCGATCTCGCGCCCACCGCTCCACAGCTTCAACAGCAATGAGGATTCTGCTGAGGATCAAAAAAATGCCGCAGGCAGCGTCCTTCCCGCACTCGGCCACCATCCCGGGAAATCCACCAACCAATCAAAGTGAGAAAAAAACCCGTGCTTCTATCCGGCTAGACCGGAAAACAACAGCCCTGCGCCGACGTGATCCTGACCTGTGACGGCGAGATTGCCCCCTCCAAACACCGCGTGGCGATCGCAAGGGAGGCGCTGGCCGCCTTCTGCTCACCGGCGTACGCCGCAGTTCATGCGCAGGTCCTGAACGGGCCGGTGGCGGAATGGGGCGGCCTGACCCTTCTGGCTCTCACGGGCCCCAACGCGGCCGGGGCATCCTGGGACCGCTGGTTCGAGGTCTCGGGCCGCCCGACTGCGGGACCGCAGTACAAGATCGTCGAGAGCCACGCCCATGCGCTGGAAGCCGCCGTCGCCGGTCGCGGCATCGCGCTCGGCTGGCGTCACCTGATCGGATGGCACGTGGAGGCCGGCACACTGGTCATGCAGGCCGGCGGATTTGTCGAGACCGGCCGGTGCTTCCATGCAGCGCTCAAGGCAAAGGGACGGCAAAGACCACTGGCCCGTGCGTGCCTCGCATTCTTCGGCGGGGCGGCGAAGCACCGGGTTGGGGGCTGGCCCGAACCATGAGCATCTGGCGGTCGAAGACGCGGACGACGGACCGCGACGGTCGGGCACCCGCAGTTCGCAATCCGGGGCCCGGCGGCTGCCTGTTGCCGAAGACGCACGGACAGGACGACTCTGCGGAGGGGCCGTATACTGAGGCGCATCGCTGCGGCGCGGGCGGAGGCGTGGGTGGCGCGGTGCGGAGGGTGGTTTCGATACGAACCAAGCTGACAGGCGCACTGGTCGCCATTGCACTGCCGTTCTTCCTGAGCGCCTGTTCCGTGTTTGGTGGCAAGGCTGCCGAGGAACCCGCATACAGTATCGTGCTTGCCGACGGCGACATTGAGATCCGCGAATACGACGGCCATGCGATCGCGTGGACCGCTGCGGCGGGCTCGTTCGACGAGGCGGTCGGCGCCGGCTTCCGGCGGCTGTTCGAGTACATCACGGGGGCCAATGCGGGCGGCTCAGATATCGCGATGACCGCGCCGGTGCTGACCGCGCCGGCGGAGATGAAGGCCGGCGCGGCCGTCCTGGAGCCGGACCTCGGCGCCGATGACGGGGAGAGTCCGGAGGCGCTGGCCGGCCCCGACATCGGCGGCTGGCGGATCGGCTTCGTCCTGCCGGACGGGTACACGGCCGCGACGGCGCCGGTGCCGGAGGACGGCGGCGTTGCGGTCAGGGACTTAGGCGCGCGCTGTGTTGCGAGCATCCGCTTCAGCGGCATGCTGGACAACGAGGCGGGCGAGGCGGAGCGGCAGCGGCTTGAACGCTGGATCGAAGCGCGCGATCTGGAGCACGCGGGGGACTGGCGTATGGCGGGCTACAACCCGCCCTGGACGATCCCGATGCTCCGCAGGAACGAGGTCATGGTGACCTTGGCGTCGTGCTGAACCGCAGGGACGCCGGAGCGGCAGCGCACGACACGCGCATGCCCGCCTCGCGCAACCGGGAGCGGGCGGCGCAATCCGCGCCCGGCGCGGCTTGACCGCCGGCCGGCAGCGGCCGTTCGAGGAGCGGGAGGCCCTGGCTGGCCTGGCGGAGCGCGTCACCCACCACGCCTCCAAGAACGGCTTTCGCGTTCTCGGGACGAAGGCCAGGGGCCATCGCGATCTTGTCACGGTGGTGAGCTGAGCCGCGATGGTGGGGACCGGGGAGTGGGGCACGGCGTCGGGCGAATAGGTCAACGACCGCACCCACGGGCACCAGTTCAAGGCGTGCTTCATCCATTCCTCCCGGAGCGCGCGCCAAAGATGATTGCTCAACAGCTTGACCACAAGGTGGCCAGGCGGCGTTCGCTCGCGGATTGCACCCAGTATCGCCTGTCAGCGCGCGCCCGGGGAGTATCGCGGCGGCCAATGCGACGGTCGAGGCACTTGAGGCGGATCGGGGTTTCTGCAGCGGTCCGGGTCTGTGCGAACCCGCTCGCCGGCAAGGCGTTTCCTGGGCGCCTTCATCCGTGCGTCGGTCTGGCGCACCTCAAGAATCACCTGGCGCGGATCGGGAAAGACTCGCCCTCCGGCAGGATGCTGCGTTCTCGCCATGCGCGCCGTCGAACGCCGTCCGGCAAGTCTTCGAGATCAGCGGATTCGACAAGGTCGTGGAGATCCACCCGACACGGGCCGACGCGCTGGCGTTCCTCGAGCGCTGACGCGCCGGGGCCCGTCCTCATCATTGTCGATCAATATTCCCTTCAGTGCGGGCGCCGATTTCAGGAGGTCCTCCAGCGTGTACCGGTCCAGAACGTCGAGGAACGCCTGCAGGGCCAATTCCAACGCATGGGTTAGCTCGCAGAATCCTGCGATCGGACAGGCGCACTTCTCTTTGCCCGCGAAGCACTCCGCCAGCTCGAAGTTGGGCTCGAACTCGCGATAAACGTCGCCGAGGTTGATCCTGCTTGCCGGTCTAGCCATCTCCAGGCCGCCGCCCTCGCCTCTGATCGTGGTAATGAAGCCGCTTTCGCCCAGGTGATGGATCACCTTCGTGAGGTGGCTCTCAGAGACGCCATAGGCGTCGGCGATCTCCCGGGTCGTGCAGCGGCGGCGGCCGTTGAGAGCCAGGTACATGAGTACCCGCACCGCATAGTCGCTGTATCGCGTGAGCTGCATGCTCCCGACCTCATCGGCAAGTGGGCGGCGCCTACGGCTTGGCGCGGAATAGACCAGTCTCGACGGTACTCGCTACGGCCGCCTGCACCGGCGCAAGCATCGCCTGTCGCTTGTTCGCCGGCAAGGTTCAGGGTCGCGCAGGCGGGAGAAAGACCACCAGGATCTGATCGCCTAGCCACCGGCGCCGAGTGAGGCAGCGGACGCCGCTGCCTGCTTGAGTGAACGGGCTCGGGGACGGCGGGGGATCTCGGATCCCTCGCCGTCCCGTCGTCCGAGGCGCTACGCAGACTCGAGTTGATCGCCGATCGGCAGCCGGCGGATGCGCTTGCCGGTCGCCTGGTAGATCGCGTTGACCAGCGCCGGCGTATAGGGCGGCACGCCGGGCTCGCCCACGCCGCAGGGCTTCAGGTGCGTGAAGTCCTCGACGATGTGCACGCGCACATCGAGAGGCGCGTCGTCCATGCGGGTGATGGTGTAGTCGTGGAAGTTGCTCTGGTCGACCGCTCCCTGCGTGGTGGTGATCTGCCCGTGCATCGCGACCGAGTGGCCGTAGATGGCGGCACCCTCCATCTGCTTCTTCACCCCTTCGGGATTGACGTAGCGGCCGCAGTCGATCGCCATGTCAACCTGCGGGATGTGGAGCGAGCCGTCGTCCCGGACCACGACGTGCACGGCCGTGCCCACGTAGCTATGGAAGCTGCGGTGGCACGCGATGCCCAGGCCGTGGCCTGGCGGCATCGCCTTGCCGTAGCCGGACTTCTCGGCCACCACGCGGAGCACGTTGGAGAGCCGCTTCGGCATGATCGGCCAGTCCTCGATCGCGTCGCCGTAGTTCCAGTGGCCTTCCACGCCGTCCGCCGTGAGGTCCATGACGTCCGCATCGCCGATCAGCTTCAGCAGGAACTCGACCGGATCGCGGCCGGCGGCCTCCGCCAGCTCGTTCGCGAAGCAATTCATCGCGTACGCATGCTGGATGTTGTTGACCGAGCGGTACCAGCCGACCCGGATCATGGCGTCGGTCTCGCCGTTCTCGATGCGGAGATTCGGCACCTGGTTATAGGGGGTATCGATAAGCCCGAGCCCGAACTCAAGAGGATGGCCGGTTCGTTGCACCGGATTCCAGAGCGAGATGAGCGAGGGCCACGCGCCGGAGTGATGCCACGCCGTGACGTTACCCGCCTCGTCGAGCCCCGCCTTCAGCATGTGGGCGGATGCCGCGTGATAGTAGCCGTGCCGGATTTCGTCCTCGCGGGTCCACTGCACCCGCACCGGGGCGCCGATCTTGCTGGAGAGGATCGCCGCCTCGCACGCGAAGTCGGGCTTGGACTTGCGGCCGAAGCCGCCGCCCAGCAGCGTCACCTGGCATTCCACATCAGTCTTCTCGATGCCGAGCGCCTCTGCAACATACTGCCGCGTCTCGTTGGGTGCCTGCGTGGAGCTCACGATCTTGACCGGCATCTGTGTGGCGTCCACCAGGGCAACCGGCGGCTCCATCGGCGTGTGGATGAAGTAGGGCACGAAGTACTCGGCCTCCATCACCTGAGCGGCCGAGCCGAGCGCCTCGTCGACGTTGCCCCGGTCACGGATGACGAGGCCGCCGGCGCGCGCCGAGGCCATGAGCTCTTCGTTGTAGGTGCCCGAATCGTGCCTGACGTTGGGGCCGTCCTCCCACTCGATGACGAGCCTGTCGCGGCCCTCCATCACCGACCAGGTGTTGGTGCCGATCACGGCGATGCCGCCGAGCGCGCGGAACTGTGCCGGCATGGCGTCGGAGAGCGCCGGGATCTCGATCACCTGCTCTACGCCCTGCACCTTGAGCGCCTCGGTGGCGTCGAAGGACTTCGCCTTGCCGCGGTAGACCGGCGGCCGCGCCACGACGGCGATCTTCATCCCGGGCACGCTGATGTCGGCGCCGTAGGTGGCTCCGCCCGTGCTCATGTCGTAGTTGTCGACCACCGGCATGTCGCGGCCGATGTACTTCCACTGCGACTGGTCCTTGAGCTTCGGCGCAGCGTCGCCGGTGGGCACCGCGATGTCGGCCGCGGCGTCCACCACCTCGCCGAAGTCGAACCACTGGCCCGTGCCGGTGTGGTAGAGGCGGTGATCCTTGGCGTAGACCTCGCTCGCGTCGACGCCCCACTTCTTCGCCGCCGCCTGCTCCAGCACGTAGCGGCCGGCGGCGCCGAGCTCCCGCATCACGTCGAAGTGGTGGCGGGTGCTGCGCGAGCCGTCGGTGTTCTGTGCGTCCTTGCCGGCCGGATCGTATTTGGTCTCGTCGCCCGGCGCCTGCCAGATCTTGACCCGCTGCCAGTCGGCCTCCATCTCGTCGGCCAGGATCATGGGGATGCCCGTGCGCACGCCTTGCCCCATCTCTGAGCGGCTGCAGGTGATGGTGACCGTCCCGTCGTCGGCAATCTCGACGAAGAGGTTGGGCTTGACCGAGCTGCCGTTGCTCTGGCCGCGCGCCGTCCCGATCATGGAGCCGGTGGTGACGTTGGCGCCGAGCACCAAAGCGCCCGTGACGCCGGCGGACTTCAGGAAGGTGCGCCGGCTGATGTTCTGCACGCCTAGCATGATCAGACCTCCTGCGCCGCTGTGCGGACCGCAGAGAAGATCCGCTGGTAGGTGCCGCAGCGACAGATGTTGCCGGACATGCCGTCAACGATCTCTTCATCGCTGGGGTCGGGGTTCTCGTTGAGCAGCGCCGCCGCCGACATGATCTGGCCGGACTGGCAGTAGCCGCATTGCGGTACGTTGTGCGCGCGCCACGCACGCTGCACCGGGTGGTTGCCGTCGGCGTCGAGACCCTCGATGGTGGTCACGTCCTTGCCGTTGGCCTCCGAGACCGGGGTGACGCAGGAGCGGACGGCCTCGCCGTCCAGGTGAATCGTACACGCGCCGCAGAGCGCTGCGCCGCAGCCGAACTTCGTCCCTGTCAGCCCGAGCTCGTCCCGGACATACCAGAGAAGCGGCATGTCGGGATCGCCGTGGAACTGGCGGCTGACCCCGTTGATCTTCATCGAAATCATCAACATCCTCCTAATGGATATGGACCGGTGCTCGCTCGCTGGCATAGCGCAAGCGTCAGTCGATACCGGATTCCACCTCCATGCCGGTTACCGTCTCCATAAGCAAGAACATTCCTCCTCTCCCGGTTCGCAGGTGGCTGCGGGAGAGAATCTGGGCGTCCGCGATCGTTGTCCAAGGTGTAAATCGACACGGGCAGCGTCACCTGTCTCCTTTGCGGAGGCCCTGCAGCAGAGCCAGTATCGAGACGCCATCTTGATGCGCATCCTCGTGTGACCCGCCCGACCGAGATGAGCAGATGAGCCCTACTGCTTGCCAGCATGCTGCGAATCGGTCTAGGAGCCCGGATACGGTCTCAGGAGCTTCGAGCCTGTGGGCGTCGGACGCGGCTTCTGCGACGCGTCGCCGTTCGGGAGGCGTAGCGCATGTTCTCGAACTTGATGGGGTTCCTTTCCGCCGACATGGCGATCGACCTGGGGACCGCGAACACGCTGGTCTACGTGAAGTCGCAGGGCATCGTCCTTGATGAGCCGTCGGTCGTAGCCTTCATCACCCACCGGGGCAGGAAGCAGGTGCTTGCGGTGGGCGACGAGGCCAGGCGGATGCTTGGCCGCACACCCGGGCACATTGAGACGGTCCGCCCGCTTCGGGATGGCGTCATCGCCGACTTCGAAGTGGCGGAGGAGATGATCAAGCACTTCATACGCAAGGTGCATCAGCGGCGCAGCTTCGCGAGCCCGCAGATCGTCATCTGCGTGCCTTCCGGCGCCACTGCTGTCGAGCGCCGCGCGATCCAGGAATCGGCAGAGAGCGCAGGCGCACGACGCGTCTTCCTGATCGAGGAGCCGATGGCGGCCGCCATCGGCTCCAATCTGCCGGTGACCGAGCCGACCGGCTCGATGATAGTCGACGTGGGCGGAGGCACCACCGAGGTCGCGGTGCTCTCGCTGGGGGGCATCGTCTATTCGCGCTCGGTGCGTGTCGGCGGCGACAAGATGGACGAGGGCATCATTGCCCACGTGCGCCGTGCCCATAACCTGCTGCTGGGCGAGGCGAGTGCGGAGCGGATCAAGAAGGAGATGGGCTCTGCGTGCCCGCCCGAGGACGGCGACGGCGAGAGAGTGAACATCAAGGGTCGCGACCTGATGAACGGGGTTCCCAAGGAGATCGTTCTCAACCAGCGTCAGATAGCCGAGAGCCTGGCGGAGCCTGTGGGCGCCATCATCGACACGGTCAAGGTGGGTCTGGAGAACACCGCGCCGGAGCTTGCTGCGGACATCGTCGACAGGGGTATCGTGCTGACGGGCGGGGGTGCGCTGCTGGGCAACCTCGACTATGTGCTGCGCCAGGCCACAGGACTGCCGATCTCGATCGCCGACCAGCCGCTCCGCTGCGTCGCTCACGGCACCGGGCGCTGTCTTGAGGAGATGAAGGCCCTGAAGCACACCCTTCAGGAGGCATACTGACCGCCGCCAGAGTGGCTTGCGCTGCCGTTCGCTCGGCGGGCGGGGCGCCGAGCGCAGTCGGCGAAGGCCTTGCCGGTTCGGGCTGCTCGCGCCGCTGCAAGCCTTCGAGAAACTCGGGCCGCAGATTCGACGATGCACATCGCCACAGGAGCGCTCGTCTGCCCTGCAACCACGACCCTACCTGGAAAATGGCTTGGGCTTCACGCGGTCCGGCGCCCGCAGCGGCTGTGGAAGACTCTGCCTCAACGGGAACCTGCGGGGAGGAGAGCACGCAGTGCTCAAGGAAACCGTCGTTGCCACGACAGTCGTGACCATGGCGGCCGGTGCCGCGCTCGCGCCTTCGGCCGTGTCCGCTGCGGACGCGCCGCTTGTCGTCGCGGCCTCGCACGAGGCTTGCAACCCGCGCAATCCCTGCAACCCGTGTGCGGCCGATGACGACGGGGACGCCTGCAACCCCTGCAATCCGTGCGCTGCAGAGTAATGTTAGCGTCTGTTGTCGATTGACGGAGAGCGCCGCCTCGATCGAGGCGGCGCTTGTCTGAGAAGGGAAGGCTACAAGGGGGCGATCATGAGCGGCGAGACTCGCAATGCCGGTGATGTTTGGCGTTCACGGCTTCCAGGCGGTTTGCCGATCGGCAGCGGTCTCGTGCCGTTCGCGCTTCTTTCCGTGCTGCTCGCCGTCGGTTCGTGCTCGTGGCTTTCCCTTCCGTCCTACGACGGAAGCGAGACCGTTGCGGGCCTCGATGCCCCGGTGGAGATCGTGCGCGATGCGAATGCGATCCCACACATTTACGCGCGCTCGCCGAGAGATGGCGCCTTTGCCATGGGCTACGTTCACGCGCAGGACCGGCTCTGGCAGCTTGAGATGCAGCGCAGGATCGGCTCTGCACGGCTTGCCGAGGTAGTGGGCGAGCCGGGCCTGGAGACCGACAGGTTCCTGCGCACGCTGGGCCTCTACCGGGTGGCCGAGCGCAACTTCGAGGCGCTCTCGCCGGAGGTGCAGGCAATCTACGAGGCGTATGCCGCCGGTGTGAACGCGTGGCTGGAGACACGTTCGGGGCTGCTGCCGCTTGAGTTTCAGCTGCTCGGCCATGAGCCCGCGCTCTGGCGCCCGGCCGACAGTCTGGTCTGGCTCAAGATCATGGCCTGGGACCTCGGCGACAATTTCCGGGACGAGCTGCTGCGTGCAAGACTGGCCGGCACGCTCGACGCGGGTCAGATGCAGGATCTCTGGGCCCAGCACCCGGACGACCCTGCGCCGGGCCCGTACACCATGCCCGGCGCCGCCGTGTCTGCCGATATCGACTACGGCGCGCTTATCGCTTCGACACCGGGCGCGCGGGTCTCCGGTTTCGGCTCCAACAGCTGGGCCGTCGCCGGCGAACGCACGGCCTCGGGCAAGCCGCTGCTGGCGAACGACCCGCACCTGCGTCTGGAGATACCGGGTGTGTGGTACCTGGCTCATGTCTCGACGCCCGAGTTCGAGATCGTCGGCGCCACTCTTCCCGGCCTCCCATTCCCGCTGCTCGGTCACAACCGGCACTTCGCCTGGGGCTTCACCAACACTGGCTCCGATGTGCAGGATCTCTTCATAGAGCGGCTCGACCCCGGCGATCGCAGCCGTTACCTCGCGCCTGAGGGGAGCTTGCCCTTCGAGGTTCGCACCGAGAGCATCGCCGTCAGCGGCGAAGACACGGTCGAGCTTGTCGTTCGCGAGACGCGCCACGGACCGGTGATCTCCGACGTGGTTGAGGAGAGCGCGCAGTTTCTGGAGGAAGGACATGTGCTGGCCTTCGCCTGGACGGCGCTGGCCGAGAACGACCGTACGGCCGAGGCGCTGGTGCGTGCGCCTGCCGCAGAGGATTGGGACGGCTTCGTCGAGGCTCTGCGGGACGTGACTGTTCCGCAGCAGACCATCGTGTTCGCGGATCGGGACGGCAATATCGGCTATATCGCACCGGGACGTGTGCCGATCCGGGCCTCCGGCCAGGGACACATGCCGGCGCCGGGCTGGACCGGCGCACACGACTGGGTTGGCTGGGTCCCCTTTGAGGACCTCCCCCGCGCCTACAACCCGCAGTCGGGCAGGGTCGTGAGCGCCAACAACCGGATCGTTCCCCTCGACTATCCGCATTACCTGACCGATGTATGGGCTCCACCGTACCGCGCGCAGCGGATCGAGGCATTGCTCGACGCGCGGGCTTCGCACGACGTGGCGAGCTTCGCCGCGATCCAGCAGGACATCTACTCGCTTTCGGCGGCGAGGCTGCTGCCGGTCCTGCTTCCTCTGGTCGAGCCGTCGAGCGATCACTCACGCCTCGCCGTCGCCATGCTGGAGGGGTGGGATCGCGTCATGTCGCGCGACCGTCCCGAGCCATTGATCTACATGGCATGGCTGCGCGCGCTGATGCGCGTTCTCTTCGCCGACGAGCTCGGCGAGGCGTTCGAGGACTACTGGAAGATCCGGCCCGAGACGATCCACCGCGCGCTCACCCTGCGCAAGGCTTGGTGCGACGTGGTGACGACCGAAGAACGGGAGGGCTGTGCGGAGGCCGTCTCAGGAGCTCTTGACGGGGCACTGGCGTTCCTTTCCGCGGACCATGGCCGGGACATGAGCGCGTGGCGCTGGGGCGAGGCCCACGCGGTGCACATGAAGCACCGCATACTCGGCGAGGTTCCCGCCATCGGGTCATGGTTCGAGGTGAAGCTGCCGAGCGGCGGAGAGAAGGACACGGTGAAGGCCGGTGGCTTCGACGTGAGCGATCCGGAGGCGCCTTTCGCTCAGAACCACGGCGCCGGCTACCGCGCGGTGTACGACCTTGGAGACCTCGAGCGCTCGGTGTTCATCGTCAGCACGGGCCAGTCGGGCAACCCGCTGTCCTCGCATTACGAAGACTTCGCCGAGCCCTGGCGCGACGGTCGCTACTTGCCCATGCTCACCGATCGTGCCCGGTTGGAGGACGGTGCCCTCGGCATCTTGACCCTGCGCCCACGGTAAGCGCGCCAGGTGGGCGCATCCCTTACATCTCGCCGGACAGCGTCTCACGTTCGCTGGCTTCGTCCGGGGTTCGCCGCGGCGTCGACCCGCGGCTGAACGCCGCAATCGACGATGCCGAGCGTGTCCCCTTCGTAGCGGTCGCGCAGCCGGGTATCCGTCGCTGCTGCGGGAGTCTGGCCGCCATTCACCTCCATTACATCGGGCGCGATTCCTCGCGGTTGCGCCCGAGGGCCCCACAATCCCTCCAATACCGTGAGCCGGAATAGCGCGAACCTCGCCGGAACCTCCGCTCCTTGTCGCGACCGCTACTCGGAACGGGCCTGCAACGCTTTGCCGAGTTCACCGAACGCGCCGGTGAGCTTGATCGGCTTCGGCTCCGTCGCGGATCCAAGACGGCCGGCGGATTTTCACTGCCGCCATGATGCCCTTGCTGCGACCGAGGCGCCGAAATCCGCTCAGGACGCTCTCGCGGAGCAATCATGGTTGCCTTGAGCAGCACTCAGTAGATGTAGAACGGAAAATACCTTGCGTTGATCTTCTTGTAGGTTCCGTCGGCAAGGATAGCCCGGATTGCCCGGTTCAGACCCTGCCGCAGCGTCTCGTCCTCCTTGCGCACGGCAATCCCGATGCCTTCATCAAGGCGGTAGGCACCGCCCGCATAGGCGAAGTCCGCGCCCTCGGGGCTGTTGAGCCACTTCCAGAAGCCGAGCGCGTCTCCGAACACCGCGTCAACGTGGCCTTCGATCAGCGCCCGATCGAGTGCCTCCTGGTCGGCGTACAGTCTTATGTCGGCAAACCTCGAGCGGTTGTCTTCGAGCCAGTCCGAGGCGATCGTCGCGCGCATCGCGCCGACGGTCCTGCCTGCCGGGTCTTCGGGATCGAAGTCCGAGCCTTTCCGGACCACGAAGCGAACGCCGCTGCTGTAATAGCGTTCGGTAAACGCCACCAAGCCCCGGCGCTTCTCGGTGATCGACATGCTGGAGACGATGGCGTCGAACGAGCCGGCCAGCAGTTCCGGGATCAACCCCTCCCATTCCTGGTGGACGAACGTGCACTCGGCTTCCATGTGCGCGCAGAGCGCAAGCGCGATGTCGATATCGAAGCCGATGAGCCGGTTCGCATCGTCGATGTCGCTGAACGGCGGGTAGGCGGGATCGACGCCGATGCGGAGCCTCTCCCGTGCCGTGTCATCACCGAACGCGGACGCAGAAAGCAACAGAACCAGGGTCAGCGCTGCGGCAAGCCTTCTCATGGAGCCTCCGGGCTGGCAGTCAAGGCACACTCTCAACAGTTTGTAGGTTACGAGCGCCCAATTCCAGCATCAGTCATTTCGCACATGCCTCGCCAACCCGACCTCCGTAGCGACAACCGGGCGAGAGGGATAGCGGACGAACTCTCGTCCCGAATATTCCTGCATCGCCCGGATGTCCCCGAAGATCGCCGCGATGTCGCAATCAAGGCCGGCCACATGCGCGTCGCGCATGACCCTCACCTCCGAGATGACCGGATCAGCAGACTGCGTCTTCTTGGTCGGTCTCCAGCAGTTCGTTCGGCGTGCAGATTACCGGCGATTCATAACCCGCACTTCGGCATCCATGTTCGGTCCGATACGGGCCGGAGACGACGTGCACGGCACCTGGAAATCACGATTATGCAGGCCAACCCTGCGGCAAGCTCAGGCGCAGGACGCAACCCCGATTCATCGACAGATCTCCAGACCCACGGCCTCAACCTGCGTACAGGCCAACCGGTCGGACTCCTGACCGTGGCCGGCGAGGTTGCAAGAATCGTGCCGACGGCTATCTGAGCAGACGCCTGATTTCGGGAGACGCCGCGATCCCGCCCTCCTTCACGTAGCCCTCGTGATTGCGCTCGATCGTCCTGGGGTCGTACAGGTAGTTGACCAGCAGGCTCGCAGAATCCGACAGCCCCTTGGCGGATACGTCGCCGAGCCAGTTGATCCGTTCGAGACGTGCGCCGTTGCGCAAGTGGAAGCGGGCGACAGGGTCCAGGGAGCGGCCGCCGGGGCCGGTCTCCAGGAGATAACGTGCGCACAGGCGCGTCAGCGGCTCCCGCATGCGCCCCGCGACCTCCTCGTCCCGGTGCCAGCCCGGGGTCGAGAGACGCTCCATCGCCTCGGTCTCGTCCGTCGAGACCGCCGTGTTGGCGCTCTTGTCGAGCGACGCGAGCCATGCGCGGAATCCGGGTATGGGCGAGAGAGTGGCGAAGGTCTTGAGGTTGGGCAGCTCGTAGGCGAGCTCGACCACGACCTGCTTGATGAGGAAGTTCCCGAACGAGATCCCCACAAGCCCCGCCTGGCAGTTGTTGATCGCGTAGAAGACCGCCGTATCCGCCTCCCGCGGGTCGAGGACATCGCCGCCGTTGGCAAGCAATGGCTGCACGGCGCTTGCCATTCCACGCGTCAGCGCCACCTCCACGAATATCAGCGGCTCGTCTGCAAGCGCCGGGTGGAAGAAGGCGAAGCATCTCCGGTCGCCGGCAAGACGGCGCCTGAGCTCGTCCCAGCCCGCCATCGCGTGCACGCTCTCGTAGGCCATGATCTTCTGCAGCAGCGCGGCAGGGCTCTCCCAGTCGATCTGCCTGAGACGGAGGAAGCCCCGGTTGAACCATGAGGCGAGCAGGTGCACGAGATCGGCATCCACCGCCCTGAGCGGCGGATCGTCCGGCAGCAGCTCGAGAAGGTCCTTGCGCATGGCCACGACAGTCGCCGTTCCTTCCGGTGCCATGTTGATGCGGCGGAACAGCTTCTGGCGCGGCGGCTCGATCGCAGCACTCAGCTCCATAAGCGTCTCGAAGCCGGGAGCCGCCCTGTAGGCATCGCCGGCTGCGTGGATCGCCGTCGGATCCGGTCCGTAGTCGGCGGCGAGCATCGAGAAGAAGGCACGCTTCTCCGCATGGTTCATCGCGCGATAGGCATCGGCGACGTCACGGGCGAGCGCCGTGCCCGACGCCTCGCCCCGCGTCGACAGCAGGGCCTCGCAGAGCGCGTGCGGCGATTGTCTGTGCGGCCTTGCCGCAGGCGCGCCGCGTCGCAGCAACTCGCGGCCAGCATCCGCCACCGAGTGCAGAACCTGGTTCAGGCGCGATGCCCTCATGGGTGTCGAGTCTCCCGGTGCGATCGGTCCGAGCGCGGTGTGCCGTGCAGCGCGACCGTAGCGGTACGAACATAGCCCGGCAATCGGGCGCTTCGACATCCGAGGCGCCTTGGTATTCGAAGGGCAAAACAAGCCCGTTCCGGATTGGTATAGTGGCTTCTCCTGGAGGAGAGGTCTGCTTGAACACAGTCACCCGGCCGTTTCATTCGGCGCGCCTGACCTCCACGTGTCGCCCGGATTCTTCGCCGTCATGGCGGCGCTCGGCCGGGACTGGACGCTGGCGCGCCTTGCGGGCACCGGGGGCTCAGGAAGGAGCGAACGGATGACGGAAGACCGGGTCGACCTCGCGATCACGAACGCCCATCTCTGGCGGGAGGACGCGCCGCGCGACCTCTTCGTCAAGGGCGGCCGCTTCGTGCCCGCACCCTCCGGCGGGGCGGCCGCGGCCGAGCGCACCATCGATGCCGGCGGCCGCCTCTGCGTGGCGGGTTTCCTGGAGCCGCACATCCACCTCGACAAGGCGCAGATCAACGACGATGTCAGGCCCAACCGCTCCGGCACCCTCGACGAGGCCATCGAGATCATCTGGGCCCGGAAGCGCGCCTACACGGTGGAGGAAATCACGGCGCGCGCGGTGCGCACCATCCGCACGGCGGTCGCCTGCGGGGTCACGCGCTTTCGCAGCCATGTCGATGTGGACAGCATCGGCGGTTTGCGTCCGTTGGAGGGCGTGGTCGAAGCGCGCGAGTGCACCCGCGACATCGCCGACGTGCAGATCGTGGCCTTCCCGCAGGAAGGCATCTTCAAGGACAAGGGCACCGACGACCTGATGTGGAAGGCGATGGAGGCGGGCGCCGATCTGGTGGGCGGCATGCCCTTCAACGAGGATTCGCCTGCCGACAGCGCCCGGCACATCGCTTTGGCTTTCGAGATCGCGAAGCACCACGACGCCGACATCGACATGCACGTGGACGAGACCGACGATCCCGACGCGAAGACGCTTGAAGTGCTTGCCGAGCAGACCATGGAGAACGGCTGGCGAGGGCGCGTCACCGCCGGCCACACCTGCGCGCTCGCAGGCTACGAGGAGGATTACGCCAACCGCGTGATCGGTCTCGTGCGTGAGGCCGACATCCACATGATCGTGAACCCCGCGACCAACCTCATGCTGCAGGGGCGGGGCGACGCCCAGCCCAAGCGGCGTGGCATCACACGCGTGAAGGAGCTGCTGGAGGCCGGGGTCAACGTCTCCTGCGGGCAGGACTGTATCCGCGATACCTTCTACCCCTTCGGACGCGTCGATCCGCTGGAGGTGATGTTCCTCGCGAGCCACGCCGCGCACATGAGCCACCCGCACGAGATCGAGACGGTATTCGACATGCAGACCGGCGCCGCCGCCCGCACCATGGGGCTCGACGACTACGGCGCGGAGCCCGGCTGCGTTGCCGACCTGGCGATCATCGACGCTGCCGATCCGCTGGAGGCGCTGACCAGGCGGGCGGACCGCACCCACGTCATCAAGCGCGGCAGGGTGGTCGCCGAGACCGTGACACAACGCAGCACGGCCTGGGCCTGAGAGCCGCGAGGGAGTGAGATATGGCCATCGACGTTGCAAAGGTCGAGATCAAGTCGGTCTCGGACGCCTCCGGCCTGGAGGAGCTGATCGCGTCGGGCCGCATGGCGGCGGATGAGGTCGTGGCCGTGATCGGCAAGACGGAGGGCAACGGCGGGGTCAACGACTTCACCCGCATCCTGTCGGACACCGCCTTCCGCGGCGTCCTGCTCAAGCACGGAACGCGCAGCGAGGCCGAGGTCGGCGAAATCCCCATGGTCTGGTCGGGCGGCTGCGACGGCGTGCTCACCCCCCACGCGACCGTCTTCGCCAGCAACGACGAGACCGGGCCCGCGGACGCGGCTCGCCTCGCCATGGGCACCGCCATGAGCGCGCCGATCCTGCCGGAGGATATCGGTCGGCCTGCGATGGTGGAGAAGATCGCGGACGGCGTCCGCACGGCGATGGCTGACGCGGGGATCAGCGACCCGGCGGACGTCCACTACGTACAAACCAAGACTCCGCTGCTCACCATCGACACGGTGCGGGAGGCGCACGGGCGCGGCGAGACCGTGGCCTGCGAGGTCCATGAATCGATGGGGGTCTCCAACGGCACCACCGGTCTCGGCATCGCCGTCGCGCTCGGCGAGGTGAGCATGCCCCGGGCCGAAGACATTTGCCGCAACCTCGATCTCTACTCCTCGGTCGCGTCGTGCTCGTCAGGCGTGGAGCTCGAACGCGGGCAGATCGTCCTCTTCGGCAACGCGCCGGGGGCTGGCGGTCGCTTCCGCATCGGCCACGGCGTGATGCAGGACGCGCTCGACATCGACGGCATCTACGACGGCATTCGCAATGCCGGCCTCGACCTGCCGGAGCGCCCGCGCGCCGCCGATCTCGGCGACCGGCTGGTGAACTGCTTCATCAAGTGCGAGGCCGACCGCACGGCGCGGCTGCGCGGCCGCCGCCAGATTATGCTGGACGATTCCGACGTTCACCATCACCGCCATTCCAAGGGCGCGGTGGGCGGCGTCGCGGCGGCGGCGATTGGCGATCCCGCCGTGTTCGTCTCGGTCGATGCGATGCACCAGGGGCCGCAGGGCGGCGGCCCCGTGGTGGCGATCGTGGACGTGGGGACCTGACGAAGATGCAGGCGACTGCGACCGGTATTATCAGCGAGGTAGGCAACGGCATCTGGTGCTCATGCACCAATCTTTCGGTTGCGCCTTCTCATGGGATTGACGTCGTGATCCACCAGCCCGTGCCAGTGTTCGAGATCGGTGAACGGGGTGGTTGCCCCAACCCGACGTGCGGCATCGGAATAGTGCCGGACCTTATCGGGACGGAGCCCGCGAGCGGGAATGTCATAGTTGCAGGGCAACCCTACAAGCGAGGTGCGTCCGCTGATCGGCTTCCACCTACGCAGGGATGCAGCACGCTCGTCCGCACCGCCTGCGCGATCTTCGGCGTTGCCCCATCATCGGATTAGGAATCCCCGCTCTCACCCGCCTTGCCCGGCCTAAGGTCTGTCCCGAGTGCTCGGGCCGCTGCCAACCAGGTCCTGCATGGACGAGGCGACTCGTGGCTTCAGAACTTTCGAGGCCCGGAAAACCACACAGCGCGCCAAGATCGACACCGCCTCGCCGCTTTTCGGGTTCCGGCGCTCCAAGCGGAAGCGCAACGACTGTCAGCTCAACACGCTCGCGCTCGTGTTAGTTCCGCGGTGCGTTTGCGGGAGGCCTCGCCGAGCTCCTCGGAACTCTCCTTTTCGATGTGAGCAAGAGTGTCATCGGGACGGATTTCGGGAAACAGTTCGGAGTTTATACGAACGGCCACGAGGCGAGACCGTGGACGAGGATGCACCGACTGCGCGTTTCCATTCCAGTTCCGGCTGGTTGACCGTTGTCCGGCCCGGCCCAACAATGCCGGGAGCGCTCAGGAAGTCCAGCCGCCATGCAGCCAAGACCCATCCTCTTCGCCGCCTCGGCCGGTATCGCCGCCCTCACCATTTACCTTCTCGTCTCCGGGCGGAACATCCTGATCCCGATCGCCATCGCCGTCATGGCCTGGTACCTGATCAACGCGATTGCGCGCGGGGTAATGAGGCTCAGCATACGCGGCGCTCACCCGCCGCGCTGGGGCGCGCTCACGCTCACGGTGCTGGCCGTCGTCGCGGCGGTCATGTCGCTGGCCGAAATGGTGAGCGGCAACTTCAGTGCCGTGGTCGATGCTATCCCCACCTATCAGGCCAATCTCCAGCGCCTGATCGGCGAGGTGGCCGCACGCTTCGGCCTCGAAAAGACGCCAAATCTGACTGACCTCCTCGATCGCATCGACTTCAGGGCCGTGGTCAGCAGTATTGCTGCAACGCTGACCGAGATTGCCGGCGAAGCCGGGTTGATCCTGATCTACGTGCTCTTCCTGTTCGTCGAGCAGGGTAGCTTCGGCCGCAAGATGAAGGCGCTTTTCCCGAACCGGGAGCGGGAGGAACGGGTGCGCAGCATCCTCAGCCAAATGACCCGTGAGATTCAGAACTACCTCTGGATCAAGACCTTCACCAGTGCGCTCACGGCGAGCCTTGGTTACGTCGTGCTGGCAGCCGTCGGGGTCGACTTCGCCGGCTTCTGGGCGGTCATCATCTTCCTGCTGAACTACATCCCGACCATCGGCTCGCTGCTCGGCATCATCTTTCCAGCACTGTTGGCGCTGGTGCAGTTCGACACCTTCGTGCCCTTCCTCATCGTCACCCCGAGCCTCGCCGTGATCCAAGTCTTCATCGGTAACTTCCTGGAGCCGATGCTGATGGGCTCCTCGCTCAACATCAGTCCCTTCGCGACGCTGGTCTCGCTCGCGGTGTGGGGCTCGATCTGGGGTATACCGGGGATGTTCCTCTGCGTGCCCATCACCGTGATCACGATGATCGTCTTCGCTTACTTCCCGCGTACGCGGCCCATTGCGGTCATGCTGTCCACCGACGGCCGTGTCGGCTGGGGCGAAAGCGAGCCACGTCTGCCGCCCAGAGCCTAGCCCGCAATTCTCGCCCGTATCACTGCCTGTGCAGTAGCATGAGCCCGTTCGCAGAACAGCCTTGAAGATCCAATCCGACTTGCTTCAATTCCCTCGACAGTGCCGCGCCATGAGCAGATGCGCTGACGGCGTAACCTCTTCACGGAAGACATCTGCCCTTGAGGCAGAAGCAGGTACTGCGCTTCATTTCCGCAGTGACGGGTGCCGTCGGCGGCTTCATCGGCCTCAAACTGTTCACAATGACAGAAGGTGCGACGCACCGGCTCAAGACCGTGATCCATACAGCGGTCTATTTTGCCGGGACTGTCGGGGTCGACGGGACAATGGGCGGTTGCGGCCGGAACCGCTGACCGGCGCCGTGAGCCGTTTGACGAGGCTGCTCAGTCTGACTCCCCGTCTCTTCGCATGGTCTTGGTGATGAGAATCAACAATAGGCTTTTCGGACGTTTTCGCTTCTCCGGGTTGCTCGCAGCTCTGCTGCTTCTGGTCATCCTCGGACCTGTAGCGGAGGAGGCCGCCGTGGGCCGGGCAGTCCTTCTGACCCTGTTTTCTCTTCTTCTGGCCGCCTCGGCATATGTGGCGAGCAACCGCAAAGCCGGCCTGGTCGCCGCGACAGGGTTGGCCGTCGCGTGGACCGTGGTGACATGGGCTAGGCCGTTCACGGGAGATGTCACGGTCCTGATCTCCGACGGTCTGGCGATCTGCCTCCTTATGTACGCGCTCGGCCCAATGCTTCGTCGGATAATCGCAGTCAGTGAGGCTGATTTCGACACGCTCTGCGGAGCGGTGGCCGTTTATCTGCTGATCGGCGTCGTGTGGGGAGTGTCGTATCGGTTCATCGAGACCCTTGTGCCGGGTTCATTCGATCTGACGGGAACGGGCGCGTCGGTCGGCTGGAACGATTTCCTATACTTCAGCCTCACGACGTTGACGACCCTGGGCTACGGCGACATCCGTCCGGTGACCGCTGTGGCGCGGATTTGGACGTCTCTGGAGGCGGTCGCCGGCGTACTTTACATAGCCCTTCTGGTTGCGCGGCTCATCAGCATCTATCGCCGATAGGCGATCAGTGACGATCAGGCGAGATGCTGCTATGTGCCGTTGCTCGCAAGGCCGACCCTGGGCGAGCAGCGACCATACTGAGCCGGCGGGACCGCCTTTCCTTCATCTGTTCCAGTATTCCTGGAACCAAGGCTTCTTCATCGAGCAAGATCAGTTGAATGCGAACCGGTTCGCTGCGCGGCCAGCCAATGGTCGAGCTTAGCGGGGATGGTCAGCACACTTCCGGGTGGACAGACGGTTTCCTTCGTCTCGTCGACCTCGCTGCCATCGCCCCAGGACATCGTACTCGAAATCACCGTCAGCAGGCGCAAACCGCTCTCGGTAGCATGAGGCGGCAAGACCTCGCCTTCCTCAAGGTCGAGCAAGACAACAGCCAGCTTGCTCGACGGCGAAACGGCCAGAGGTATGATATCCGCGACAGCGTAGACCTATTTGGGATGGCAATGCGCCGATATCGATCAGCACCGTCTCTGTTGCCATCGCCGCAGCGGGCAGCGCCGACAGCGCCAAGGAAGCTGTCTCACGGACTCTTATGACGGCGTCCTTTCGAGTTGTCCCAAGCCATGATGCTCCGGGCTCAAGATATCCTCCGGATCGCGAATAGCCTGTGCATTCCGGCCGTATGGCCGTGCCGGTCGGCAACGAACATCTGCTCGGTGCGCTTGCCGCCGTCAAGCGCTCCGATGAATGCCGTGCCGAGAGGCTGAGGTGGCGGGTACTACGACCTACTCGGACGCGTCGCCCAGGACGTGAGCCTCGGCATCGCGGGCTGCCTGAACCGTACGTTCGAGTTGTTCCTGCCGCCCTTCGCGGATCATGTCGTCCCGCTTGAGCGTCGAAAGGATGTAGGCGCTGCGATAAGTGCGCTTGACCAGCTCGAGCAGGCCGGGCGGAAGGGCGCCGTCCGAGGCCTCCGTGGGTTCGACTAAGGCGTTCAGGACGGCGTTTCGCGCGAAGGTGGCCGTCGAAATGTTGGCTGCTGCTGCGGCGCGCTGGACCTTCGCCCACTCGGCATCTGTGAATCTGATGGTCCGCGGCGAGCGAGTCCCGGTCGATTTTTCGTCGACTTGGGTCTTGGGGCGGGGTCTTGTCTTGCTCTTGTTCGTCACGATAGCACTCTCCCGCAAGGCAATCTTGCTGGGCGTTCACCCTTTCGCGCCCCGGATTGCGGACATGTGTCGCCCTGTCAGCCCTTCAAGTCGCGTGTTTCAAAGAACTACGAACCGGTTAGAGTCGCAAAGCGCCTTCGTATTTCAATGTATTTCTACCTGTCAAGACATGCGTCCAATCAGGCGGCTAGGGGCCGTATTTCAATGTGATTCGCTCGTTCCAACGCCGCCGCCTGTGGATTCGCTACAATTCCGTCCTCTCGTGTCCGGCCATGACAGGCTATGTCGCCTCAGAATAGCTTTGCGCCTTCAGGCGCGTGGGGTGTGAGGACAGAAGCGCGCAAGCGTCGAGGGGGACACAAGTTCGATATAGAAGCGGTCAGGGCCAGCCCTTTTGAATTGC
This sequence comes from Alphaproteobacteria bacterium, assembly GCA_965221125.1. GTDB lineage: Bacteria > Pseudomonadota > Alphaproteobacteria > UBA828 > UBA828 > WTGU01. Next base: position 986,372 of record CBDCRW010000004.1, on the reverse strand, counting down.
GGCAGGAATAAGACCGGAGTCCGCAGGGCTTAGGGGCGATCGGGTCGGGCACGCAACGATGTGCATCGCGACCGGATCGGGCATGCGATCATGGCAGGCGCAGTTGACCGATCACCATGATCGTCACGAGTGCGGGGCTCGGTGACGCCGGGCCGTTCAGGCGAGGCGGCACCAGTGTCGGGCGAGGCGTCGTAGCGCTCGTCGCCATCGGCGGCGGCGATGTCGGGCGCGGTGTCGTGGCGCTCGTCGCCATCGGCGACGGCGCTGACGCCGAGCACGCGCATGGGAGATGCAGTCCATGGGTCGAAGGTGATTTGCGGCACGATGTCGGCGGCTGTACTCGCCGGTTGCATCCTCGCCATCTTCATCGCCGCGATCATCGTCACCGGCACAAGCGGGAGCGCGCGCTGTCCATGCGCGCGCCGCTGCGAGGCGAGCGTCCGGCGATGGCGCGCACGCGCCGAGCCGGACGCATGGCGGCGGAGTTTCTCGAGAGAAGATCAGACGGCGCACAGAGCGCGGACGTCGCCGGCGCGAAGCGCGGCGGCACCGGCCTGAGCGCACGCACTCGGTTTTCCGGTGCGCATGCCGATGTGCCGGCGCACAGGCCGACGCTGATGACGCCCGTGGTGAAACATGACGAAAGCGGCCGATCCCGCATCGGGGATCGGCCGCTGTCGTGGATGCGCGCTGCTACGCGGCCTGTACCTGCATGACCGGTATGCCCAATGTCTTCGCCTTGTCGACGAGGTTGCCGGTGATGCCGCTACCGGGGAAGGCGATGACGCACTTGGGCAGGAAGTTCAGCAGCTCGTCGTTGCGGCGGAAGGGCGCGGCCTTGCCGTGCGCGCTCCAGTCGGGGCGGCAGACGACCTGGTTGACGCCTCTGGCCTCGGCCCAGCTCGCGGCGATCTTCTCGACGCCGGGCCCGCCGCCATGTAGCAGGACCATGTCGCCGTACTTCGCGCGCGCCATGTCGAGCGTGCTCCAGACCGCGTCGGCATCGCTGACGGTCTTGCCGCCGGTGATGGCGACCAGGGTGCCCTCGGGCAGGTGCGCGCGGGTCTCGCGGTCCTTGCGTGCTCTGCGGAAGTCGCGTGCGTCGATGGCGGCGGAGGTGAGCTGTCCGGTCTGGCTCGCGTGCGAGCCGTGGCGCGGGCGCCAGGTGTCTCCGGTCTCGACGCGGTAGGCGTCGGCGGCGAGGTCGCGGAGCTTCTCGAAGGCGTCTCTGCGATCGCCGAGGCTCTGCGCGCGGTCGGTCATAGTCTGCAGCTCCCAGGCCTTGACCTCCGATCCATCCTGCGCCTTCTCGAGGTCGCGCATCTCGGGCGCGATGCGATCGACGGCGCGGTCGAGGCGGGTGAGCTGGCTGTGCAGCATGTTGGTCAGGCCCCACATGAGGGGCTCGCGCTCGTCGGCCATCTGAGTGCCGTCGACGGTGATGCCGTCGACGATGATGCGGATGGCTTCGTTCAGCGCGTCGATGGCATCGTCCTCGTCCCAGACGACCCTGCTGTCGAGCTCGCCGCGCTCGGGCGCTGCGCCGTAGAGGGCCATGCTCTCGCAAACGGTGGCAGTTGCAGACGCTGTAGCGCTTGAAGTATCGATCATGACGATCTCCCTTGTCATCCTCCGGGACCCTGTGCCCCGTCGTGATGTCCTTTGTGATTCACGCGCGCGCAGTGGCAGCACCTGGCCCTAGGAAGTCTTGGGCGGGTTTAGGTGCGGAAGTTCGGCGATGTTGGTGCGGAAGATGGCGCCGGCGTGCCGATGGAAACGGTGCTCCGCAGCAAATCCATTCCAGTGGTCATTACGGCGCCGGGCTGGGCGGGCCCGCTTGGGCCTGCCCGGCGTCTAGGCGCCGCGACGAATGGTTCCGCGAATGGATTTGATGCGGTGCAGCGTGACGCGGCGGCCCCGCGCGAGGGGCCGGCGCGCTGCAAGACGAGGCGGTTGGTGATTACACGCAAGCCATCTTCACGGTCGCCGAACTTCACGGCCCGCCTTAGACTTCCTTGGGCCAGGGCGCAGGGAGCGCAGCGACCGAAGCACCCGAAGGGTGGAACACCCGCAGGGTTGCTGCCGCGAGCACGCGTGACATCATGTAAGGACACGACGGACGGACCCTTTGTTTCTTTTCCTGCAAGCGGCGCGGCACCGTCGAGGCGAGTGGAGGCACGGTGCCGGCCGCCGGCCGGGCAAGGGGATTGAGAGCGAGCCGCTCCCGGTGCCGCCGATGACACCGCCGGTGGCGCTCGTCACCGCTCACAGCATCGGGTGGGTGTCGAGGAGGCGGCGGGCGACCTCGCGGACGCGATGGCGCTCGTGCACCCTGACGGGACCGCGGGGGTCTTCGCTGAGATGCACCACGTAGAACACCTCGCCGCGGTTGAGGATGTCGTCATGGCGATAGAGGTCGCCAACGTGGTCGCCGTGCTGATAGATGTGGGCCTCGTTCTCGCCCACCCGCCGGAACCTGATGTCGCTGCTCATTGTGCTCTCCCCGTAGCGTGATGCTGGCGCGGAGAGAACTCTCTCTCCTCTCCGTGCGGCTCGCCCCCTGGCTGCCCTCACCCGAGCTCCCGGTCTCCGAGCGCGGCCGCCGTCCAGGCGGCGAGCGCGGCGGGACCGAAGGTGAGCAAGTCCTCGTTGAAGTCGGCGCCGCGAGGCACGATGACGGTGGTGGCGAAGCCCGCCCGCGCGCAGCGCCGGGCGAGACGGAGAGCCGCGCGCTCGCCTTCTTCGTCGTTGTCCCTGGCGATGACGAGGCGGGCGACGCCCGGCGGAGGCGCGAATGCGCCGAGGCTGCCGGCGGAGAGCGCCGCGGCGGCAGCGATCGAGGGCACGGCGGTCACCAGCGAGAGCACGGTCTCTATGCCCTCGCCGACGAGGAGCGAAGCTCCGTCGGCGGGGTCGCCGAAGCGGACGGCATGTCCGAAGATCCGTCCGAGGGCCTTGCGCGGCGATGAGAGATTCGCCTTGGCGGGCCTGGTCGGGTGCAACCACGTTCGCAGCACGCCGCAGACGGCTTCATCGGAGCCGGTGACGGCGGCGACCAGCGCGGGCAGTCGGCGCGCGCCACCGACACCCCTGTAGAGCAACGCAGGGTGGTAGCGCAGAGCGGCGAAGCGGCAGCGGTCGAGCCCCCTGGCGTGCAGGTAGGCCTCGGCATGGGTGCCGTCGATGGCGCGGCAACGCCGCCATAGGCGGCGTGCCGCCTCGGTGGCGTCGTAGACGTCGCCCGCGCCCTGGGCCGGCGCAGCCGGCCGGGCGAGGAAGGCGCGCGCTTCGTCGAGCGCCGCGCGAAGCGTCGGCGCGTTGATGCGGTGACGGATGATGTCGAGCAGATCGCCATGCTCGGCCGTGGCCGCATCGGTGAATTTTCCGGGTGCACCCGGAGGCGCGAGGCGGACGTAGAGGGATCGGCCGCGCCCGCCGTCGAGGTCGCCCGCGACCCAGTACCTGCCCCGGCGGCGTCCGTAGGGCAGGTATCGGCGGCAGACCTCCTCGGCGCGCTCGGCGAGTGCGGCGGCGACGGCGGCCGTGTTCATGGCGCACTCTTCGGGATCGAACGGGACCCGGCGAAGCCGGGACCGTCGGCGGTGATGGGGAGCATGGGGACCTCGCTGACCGCTGAGTGGGACGCCCCCGGTCCCGGCCTCACTCTTTCTCTTATGGGAGCCGGGACGGCGGGCGGCGCGCGAAGCGCGAGCCCCACCGTCCGGCCCGTGAGGGACTCGGAACAAGCTGCACAAAAATGGCCGGACCCGCGCGGGAGGGACGCGGGTCCGGCCAAGGCCAGCGGAAGGGAGAAGCCCGCTAAACCCTTCGCTCAGAACGGTATGGTGCTGTCAGCGGGATCGGCGTCGGCGGCCGGCGCAGCCTCACCGTCGGGCGTCTGGGCACCGTTGCCGTTGGTGCCGGCGGGGCGATCCAGGAACTGCACGCGGCCACCGGGCACGAGCAGGATCTCGGTCGAGAACCGGTCGCTGTCCTCGCCGTCCTTGCGCCACTTCCTGGTCTGCAGCTTGCCCGCGACGTAGACCAACCGGCCCTTCTTCGCGTGCTTCTCCAGCATGTCGATCAGCCCGCTCTGGAAGCTGACGACCCTGTGCCACTCTGTCCGATCCACCCGCTCGCCGCTCTGGCGATCGATATAGGATTCGTCGGTCGCCACCGACATATTGGCGACGCGGCCGCCGGAGGCGAGGTTGCTGATGGTCGCATCGGCGCCCAGCCGGCCGATGATCTGAGCGGAGTTGAGTCCGAACGCCATGATCGTGTCTCCTTGCGATTCGAGTTGATGACGAAGGTTGACGAGCGGGCTGGAGCCTCTCCTCGGCCCCGCCCTGCTCACCTTCTCCAAGCCTCCCTTCACTCTCGTCTGCCGCCTGCTCCGAGGCCCGCCGGGTGGCCGACGACCTTGCCTGCGGCACGGACGAAAACGGCGGTGGTGATCACCGGGAGAGCGTCCGGAATGTCGCAGAGACGCGCGTCTCGGTGCGGCTGGCGTTGGCGGCGGGATCGATCCCGTGCATGAAGGCGCTCCTGGCGGGTCCGCGCAGGACAAGGGCGGAGCGGCGGGGAAGCAGCGCCACCTCGTCGGACGCCAGCCCCTCGCGGACGTAGGGGCGGGCCGAACGGGGCCGGAAGTTCATCGTCCAGGCGTCGCCAAGCGAGAGCGAGACCACCACGTCGCCGAACGAACTGTGATCGGCGTGCATGCCGATGCCCTGGCCGGGGCGGTACTCGTTGACGATGCACTGCTCGGGCATGGCCCCGTCGAAGTACGGCGCCAGCCGATCGCCGATGACAGTGGCCAAATGTTGCGCGCAACATTTGGCTTCTAATGTGCTGGTGGACCATATGTTGCGGTCAGCCCGGTACCCCCCGGCCAGCGCGGAGAGGCCCGGAATCACCGCAACATTACTTTCTGGGCTACAACGAGTTCAGAAAGGCCATCAGGCCCTTTTTCTCCTTCCACGGTCGGTCCGGCCCCGGCTCGGCGGCATCGCATAGTGCGAGCGCCTGCGCCTTGAGTTCGAGATCGATCTCCGCATAGACGTTTGTCGTGTCGAGACTGGCATGCCCCAGCACTGCCCGAATCGTGTTGAGGTCCACTCTCGCACGCACCATTTCGCAGGCTGCGGTGTGTCTCAAGACGTGAGGAGTTACTTTCCTATCGACCAAGGCAGGAACTTGGCTGGCACAACGCTCGACAAGTCGATAGATTCCGAACCGAGTGTACGGCCTTCCATACCTGCTGAGGAAGACAGCCTTGCTTGTCTCGCGACCTTGGACCAGTGGCGTCAACGCGCGCTCGGTTTCCGGCACCAACGGGCATTGACGTATCTTGCCGCCCTTTCCGTGCAGCGTCACAAGAGCATGGCGCCCGTCGCGGCGCCCGACTTGCACATCACCCACTCGTAGTTGAGTGGCTTCGGAGACGCGTGCCCCGACATGTCGAAGAAGGTGAAGAACGGCGTATTCGATACGGCCTCGCTCCGTTGACCGGTCCGGAACATCAAGCATGGCATCCGCATCAACCTTGCTGAGCGCGACTATCGGCTGTTGTATCGCCTTCTTGAAAGGAACGCTGCAAATTCGACCGCACCATCCGACATGTGTAGGATCTCGGCCGCCGACGAAGCGGGCAAAGCCTCGGATGGCTGTCAACCGTTGGTTTCGAGTCTGCACAGAACAGCTCCGACCTTGCTCAACGTGAGCGAGGAATTTCAGAAGGAGTTCTGACGTGATGTCGTGAACAGCTAGCTTGTAGTCGGCCTTCTTGAGCGTCGTGCAGAGAAACGGCACAAACAGTTTGAAAGTCCAGAGGTAGTTCTCCCAGGTGGTTTGAGCTACATTGCGCTCAGTTACAAGGTATTCTTGGAAGAAGCGTTGGACCCAAGGTCCCAGCACTTGATTGTTATTCATCGTTCCCTCCCCGCAGATAGCGTTCCAAGCGGAGCGCCGCTTCATGCAGAAGCTCCGGCGTCATTGGAAGATAGACTTGGGTGTAGGCCAGCTCTGAATGGCCGAGATAAGTGGAGAGATACGGCAACAGCCGCTGCACATCCGCGCCCTTCCGATACCACTCTGTCAGCCTGTGTACGGCGAAGGTGTGCCTGAAGGCATGAAGGCACGGAGGTCGGCATGTACCGTCCGTTCCCTGTATCCCTGCTGTGCGAAGCAGCCCGGCAAAGGCGCACTGTATCGTATCTTTATGCAGCGGCGTTCCGTCCCGATTTGCCAGAAAGGCGGAATCTCTCCCCTGCGGGAACGATCGAGTTGCACGCTTCACCGCATATGTTTTCAACGCACCGTTGAGTTGCGGTCCGACTGGTACTAAGCGGTTCTTGAAGAACTTAGTGTTACGCACGGTGAGCACTGCAGCCGACAAGTCAACGTCCGCCACCGTGAGCTTCCGGGCCTCCTGGCCCCTTAGACCGGTTCCGTAAAGAAGCAGAAGCAGAGTGCGGAAGGTATCCGCATCTAACTGCAGCGCATGTCGCCGGCTAAACTCTATAGCGTCGAACATGCGCCGAATCTCATCGCGAGAGAAGATGTAAGACCGTGCTGACTTTGGAGGTCTCGGTTCGTTGTCCGGCAGCGGCGAAGAACTTGCGTATCCGCGGCTAGTCGCAAACTGATAAAATCCATTTAGCGCGCCGTACTTGTTCTCCCGATTTCGGGTAAGTCGGCCATCGCCCGCAAGGAATGCGCAGATCTGCGCCCGCGTGACAGCGTCACAGTCAATGTCCGCATTGACGCTCCTTAGAAACAGGTTGAGGGTGATGGCACCGGTTTCGAACTTGGCGCCGTGGACTCGTCGCCATTCGATGTACTGAGAGATTGCGTCCCGAAGTTTCATGCCAGGCCCTCCAAGTCGAAGTCAGCCACTTCCCGAAGGGCGGAAAGATTCACTTTGGCGTAGGTTGCGGTGGAGTCAGGGTCACGGTGTCCCAGAAAATCTCCAATCACCTTCATCGACATGCCTTGGTCAAGAAGATGCTGGGCCGCCGCATGCCGCAGAGCGTGCGGTCCCCGGGGTCCAGTTACAATACCCAGGCTCCCTAAACGTTTGCTGACGATTTCCCACAACGCCCCCGGGGTGACCGGTCGAATAGGGGCTACAAGGGTGAAGAAGAGGGTGCGTTCAGGACGCTTGGGACGGACCTCGAGGATGTAGCGGAGGGTCGCTTGTCCGACGCCTCGGGAAAGGGGATAGAGATTTGTTCGCCCCGACTTCGAACGCCGGACCGTCAAGGTCTCCTTTTCCCAGTCAAGGTCATCGAGGCGTAGGGCACTAACTTCACCAGCCCGCAACCCGTAGGCGATCAACAGCATCAGAATAGCGCGGTCGCGCTTGTCAACTGGCCGGTTACCTTCGGTGGTCTCCAGCAAGCGCAGGACATTTGTTCGACTAATCCCTTTCGGCACTGTCTCGTCGGGATACATCCTTAGTGGCCTTATGCCCTTGGCCATTCCTGGCCTGCACCAGCTACGGTCCTCGGCGAAACGAATGAAGCTTTTTAGATGTCGGGCGTAGTCGTGTATCGTCCTTCGATTGCAGGTTCCCTGAGCATGCCTCGCCGCAATGGCAGAGTCGATATCGGTCACCTTAACAGAAGCTAGTGGTGTTTCACTGACCGCCAACCAATCGAAGAAGATCTTGACGTTGAATAGTTGGGTGCGGATTGTCTGTTCGGACAATCCGCGCTCTTCGCGCATCCACTGCTGATATACCGCAACCTCGTCACCATAGGGATGACGCACGTTATCGGGTTCGTCGAGCGCGCCAAGAAAACGTAACCATTGGAGCGCGTGATGCGTAAACCTTGACTTGCTCTTGGATGAAGCGGCCCGTTTCCATCTACGCCCTCCCGGTTGCGACCACTTCGCTGCCGCGAGCTCGACTTCGCGGACACTTACTCTATCGCCATCTTTCAAATCGAGAAGGCGCACCAAGCTGAGTTGGTTGATTGCGTTGTCCCTCAAGGTTCTTCGACCGGAACCTGTGTCCTTTAGATGCTGGAGATATCGCAGCCGGTCTTCGACAAGTGCTGCTACGCGGTATCTCTCGATGACGTGAGGAACTGAGAAGAGTTCTTCGAACATGATTGTGGCTCCCTGTTGCAGGTCTCACAATCATGCTCACGTAGCATTGGCGAGAAAATAATGTTGCGGTGATTCCGGGCCTCTCCGCGCTGGCCGGGGGGTACCGGGCTGACCGCAACATATGGTCCACCAGCACATTAGTGGCCCACCGCGGGAAGGGCGGAGCCGGGGCGTGGCGGCCGTTGCCCGGCGCCCTGTAGTCGTATCGGTAGCCGTAATGCTGAACGCGGCGGCTGAGGTCGGTCATCCAGGGCGCCTGGGAGATGCGCAGCAGGATGCGCTCCTCCTCGGCCTCGGTGATGATATCGGGCACCAGCGTGGCGCCGTGGTCGAAGATGCTCGTGGTATCGCGCGTCATGGGCTCTCTCTCCTCCCGTAAGCGGACGCCCGCACCTGCGCGCGGCTCCGCCTCCGGCGCCGGCTCGAGAACGATGACCGTGCCCGGCAGGTCCGCGAGACAGGCGGTCACGAGGGGGCGCACAGCGCGCCAGTCGAGACCGCCCAGCCCGCACCCGAGTGGCGGGATGGCGATGGAGCGGATGCCGCGGCCGGCGAGGGCCGCGGCGAGGCCGCGCAGCCCGGCCTCGATGTCGCCGATCGCGCTGCGGTCGCGCCAGTGACGCTTGGTGGGGAAGTGGACGATCCACCGGGGGCTGTCGCGGCCGGTGTCGAACACGAACATGCGGCCCGGCCGCAGCCGGTCCTCAGCGCAGGCGCGGCGGTAGGCGAGGAAGGCGTCGGGGTGGCGGCGCCTGAACTGGAGGGCGAGGCCGGCGCCTGCGACGCCGACGCAATTGATGGGATTGACGATGGCCTCGACAGGCTGGGCGAAGATATCGCCGTGCGTGAAACGGATCATGGCATGCTCCCATCTTCCAGGGGGGGGCCGGATCAGGCGCGGCGGGTGTCGGGGAATGCCGCGGCGCGGATCTCCTCCAACCGCTCGCACACGGCACGGGGGTGGAGCACGCCGAGGTTCAACACGGGAATACCGCGATCGTGCGCGATGCGGATGCCCATCCCGGTGCCGCCGCGCACCGCTCCGCCGACGGTCCACGCCACCACGGCATGGACGGGCGTGTCGGTGTCCACCGCGAGGATGCTCACGTTCCGGGCGTGGAGCTTCCGCGCCGCGGGCGAGCAGCGGTGCCATGCGGGATGCAGATCGGCGGCGATGGCGAGGCAGGTGCGCATCCGGTTGGGCGAGAGGGTGCAGCAGTCGGGTCCCGCGTTCCCGCGGTATCCGGGCCACGGCAGGAACACGGAACGGCACTCGGCCGGGGCTCCCGCCGCAAAGGCCGTGTCGGCCCCCGCCGCGCCGCCGCTATGCAGATGCCAGCCGCGGCGTGCGAGCCAGGCGGCCATGGTGGTCATGACTTCGAGCACGGACGATGGCGTGGCGCGCGATCCGATGCCGGCATAGACGAGCTGAGTCACGGGTTCTCTCCCTCCTCGGATGGCTTCACCCGAAGGAAGCTCGTCACCCACTCTCCTCGCGGGTCCGCGATAGCGGCGACGGCGCTCGTCGGATCGCCGGGGAGGGGAGCAGCCGTCGCCGGCAGGTGGGACAGGTGCGGCGCGGCCGGGTCACGGATCGGCAATGCGTGTCCTGCGTGCAGGAACGAGACCGCCAAAGCGCGGGATGAGCGCGCCGGTAGGGGCGCGGCGGGCAGAGGCTGGCAGGGAGGGGGCGTGAGTCCGCAGCGGCGCCGTTCACGCGGTCCGATCGAGGAAGGCGCGTGGAGAGAGCACCTCGACCGTCGCGTATCGCGGCTCGGTGAAGTCGCGCGTGTTGCCCGTGATCAGAACGGCGCCGCCGGCCATCGCGGTGGCGAGATAGATCTCGTCGTCGGGATCGCGCAGTCCGAACGCGATATCGGAGGGCTCGACGATGACGGCTACACGCTCGATGTCGCCGATCATCGCTTTCAAGTCATCGCGGTAGGCAGCGTGTTTGGGCCGTGCGGCGACGGACTTGTACTCGGCCAGGACGGGCTCGGAGAGGACGATATCGTGGTTCCGTACCACGTTGTCGACGACTGCCCGGCAGGTGCCGTCGATGCGCGCCGCCGACACGATGACGTTGCAGTCGAGGACGACCGTCATGTCTCACGGCTGCGGCGTTCCCGGCGCGATTCGTCGATATCGGCGATGACGTCCTGCATGATCTCGTCTTCGGAGCGTCCGATGTCCTCGGGCAAGGGCGGTCTTGAGGCGAGCGCGGCCGCGATGCGGTCGGCGGCCGCGTCGCGGTCCACCACCTGCTTGGGGCGGAAGAGGATGCCGTCGCCGACGAGGGTCGCCTCCATGATGTCGCCCTCACGAAGATCGATGCCCTTTCGCAGTCTGGCGGGAATGGTGACCTGGAACTTCGACTTGACGGTGACCAGGGGCATGGCGTCCTCGCGCGGCATGAGTTGGAATGTCGTACATTTTTACTTCTGCATATGACATCGGGCAAGCGGGTGGTACTTCGGCGGCTGTCGGGCGGCAGCGTCCAGTCGGCTCGATCCACTTTCGCTTGCCCGTGGGGCCATGACCGGACGCACGACGGGCCACGATCGAATTCTCAGTGCAGGGTCTCGTCGCGGGGACCTGTGGCCATGGATCGGGCGACCAGCCGGCTCCAGGCGTCGCGGTCGAGTCCGAGGCGCCGGTTAAGCCTGTCGCACAGCCGCTCCGCATCGGCGAGAGTGAGCGCTACGAGCGCGGTGGGGATGTAGCCGTCCATTCCCTCGAAGACGATGCGGATCTGCTGCGGCTGGTCGGGCAGCTCGTAGGAGGGCGCGAAGGCGTAGACCGGCTCCTCGGGTAGCTCGTGCGTGGTCATCGAATATGTCCTTGTTGCGGTGGGGCGGAGCCGCCCGCGCGGATGCGGGCGGCAACGTGCGCCGTGCGGCGGATCGGCGCCGGCGGCAGGATGTCAGGACGTCTCGGGCGCCGCGATGGACCAGCGGTCCACGATGCGCTCCAGGGTTTCGCGGTCGGGCGCGAACAGTCGGGTGCGCCACGAGACGATCTCGGCGATGCAGCCCATGCGCTTGAGCGCGTCGGTATCGCCGTCCGTGGGGCCCACGATCTCGATACGGTTGGCCCCCATCAGGCGGCGGCGCGCGAGCTTCCAGCCATTGGAGAGATGGAAGGAAGCGCCGCATTTCATGATCTCGTCGTGGACCTCGGCGGCGGTGAGGCCGGGGCCGCCGTCGAGACCGAGCGCGGCACGAAACTGGGTGACCTCGGCGGGACCGAGCACGCGGCCGATCAGGTGCTCGCCGTCGTCGCAGACGAGGCGGCGGACCCGCATGCTCTCTTCGGGCAGGCGATCCCAGATCGGCAGCAGCAGGCCGGCGACCAGCCAGAAGCGGGACTCGCGGTGCGCCGGCAGGCCCGCGATCTCCGCGTCCCAGAGGGCCCGCCAGCGGTGCTCGCCGGCGGCGCGCCACTGCGAGGCCTCCAGCGCCGCCCTGGCCATGGTCTCTCGGGCGGCGGGACGCACCAGGCGCACGCGCTCCTGCACGTCCCCGTCGTCGAGCGTGCGCGCGGGCGCGTCCATGACCAGCGCCGCACGCTTCGACTGGGCGTTGACGATGAGAAGCGGCGGGTTGCTGGAGGTGGTCGCGTGGAGCTCGATGGCGGCATCGGCGGCGAGAGGCTCCAGCCGGTCCTTGCGCGCGATCTCGACGATCTCGGTCTCGGCGCCGGAGCCGTCGTGGGTGAAGACGGACTCGCGGCTGGCGACCGAGAGAGAGTCGGCAACGATGGTCTCGACGCCGCGCTCGAAGGTGCCGGCCTCGATGGCGATCTCGATGTTGGCCTCGATCCGGGTCTCGAGCGCGGCGAAGAGCTGGTTCTGCTCGTCGATGGGAAGCGCCAGCAGGCGGTTGAGGAACTGCGGCATGGGCGGCAGGTCCTCCTTGAGGTTGCCCTCGTAAGTGAGCTTGAGCCCGGTGGCCTCCTCGAAGTCCTTGAGTGACCAGCCCGCGATGTGGCCCCGCCAAAGCGCGATGTAGAACTGCCTGAGCGCCGACTTGGCGTAGAGGCTCTCCAGGTTGTCGCTGGCCCTGAACAGCGCGGTGTCGTCGCCCCCCATGGCGGTCTGGGAATCCCGTTGTCCCCGCGTGATGGCGCCCAGGCTGTCCAGCCTGCGCGCGATGGTGGCGATGAACCTGCGCTCGCCCTTCACGTCGGTGGCGACGGGACGGAAGAGCGGCGCGAACGCTTGGTGCGTGCGATGGGTCCGGCCCAACCCCTGGATCGCCTGGTCGGCCCGCCATCCGGGCTCCAGCAAGTAGTGGATGCGGCGCTCGGTATTGGGACAGCCGAGATCGGCGTGGTAGCTGCGCCCGATGCCGCCCGCCATCGAGAACACCAGGATCTTCTTGCTCCCGTCCATGAAGGCGGCGGTCTCGGCCAAGTTCGCGGAGGCGGGCCGCGATCGGAGCGCGAGGCGCTCGCCCTTCGCGTCCTCGATCCTCAGCACCCGGCGCGAACGCCCGGTGATCTCGGCCACGGCGTCGTGCCCGAAGCGGTGAACGATCTGGTCCAGCGCCGACTGCACCGGCGGCAGAGCGCCGAGCTTCTGGATCAGGGCGTCGCGCTTGGCCAGGGCTTCCTGGCATAGCACCGGGTTGTTGTCGGCATCGAAGACGGGGCGCGACATGAGGTTGCCGTCATCGTCCTCGAAGGGCTCCTGCAGCTGCACCGGAAAGGCGTGCTCGAGAAAGTCGAGCACGTACTCGCGGGGCGTCAGGTCGATGGAGAGGTCGTCCCACTCGGAGGCCGGTATCTCCGCGATGCGCCGCTCCATCAGCGCCTCGCCGGTGGAGACCAGCTGCACCACCGCCGACCGTCCGCCGTCGAGGTCCGCCTCGATGGCGCGGATCAGCGAGGGGCACTTCATGGAGGTCAGCAGATGGCCGAAGAAGCGCTGCTTGGCGCCCTCGAAGGCCGAAATCGCGGCGGACTTGGCGTTCTTGTTGAGGGTGGCCTCTCCGTCGACGATGCCGGTCGCCTTCAGCGCATCCTGGATGTTGGCGTGGATGATCTTGAAGGCGCCCGCATAGGAGTCGTAGATGCGCCGCTGCTCCGGCGTGAGCGGATGTTCCAGGATGTCGACCTCGACTCCGTCGTAGCTCAAGGCCCGGGCCTGGTAGAGACCCAAAGCCTTGAGGTCGCGGGCCACCACCTCCATCGCCGCCACGCCGCCGGCCTCCATGGCGGCGACGAAGGCCGTTCGGGTCTCGAAGGGGGTCTCGCCGGAGGCCCAGAGTCCGAGGCGCCGGCACCAGGCTTTCAACTGCACGTCGTTCATGCGTTGAGCAGCAACGCTTTGTGGTGACGCACCCGTTTCATCCTCTTCTCGGACGTGAGTTCGAACTGATCGAGACCACGTCGATGCTTGGGGTGGGGCTGGTCCATTACACGGCTGACGACGGGACGCTGCGCACGATTCGTCAGGCTTTTACCAGCGTTGCAGCGGTGGATCCGTTTGCGCGGGTAGCGGCGGGCCGGTCGGCGTTCCGTGTCTCGGATCTGCTGACGTTGTCGGCGTTGCTGGATGGCTTGGGCGGCGGCGAGAGGGTTGGAAAGGAGGCGGCCGGCGGCGCGAGCGGTGTCAAGGAGATTTTGCCGCATGTGTAAGAGCGTTTTTGTCCATACCTGGCGGTCGGAGGTTGTCGTATGGACTGGAAGGGCGGTCATGATCGACCAATATACACGGTATTTCGGCCTGTTTTCGTCGATATGGGGCAAGAAAGGGTTTGATGCGATGCCAGGGGTGTGCATAAATATACTTACATTCCTCCGCCGCCGGAGCCCACGCAATGGCCAGACGCCCCGCCGACGCCAAGACCCGCTCCCTCAAGGAGCACGGCTGCCTCAACCCGAACGCGGAGACGGTGCGCGACGAGCTGTTCCTGTCCAACGCGTTCTTCGACCCGCGCGACCTGGTCCAGGTCAGGTACGAGATGCTGCGCCGTGTGCGCGAGGACGGCGTGCCGGTGAGCCACGCCGCGGCCAGCTTCGGCGTCTCGCGGCCCACCTGGTACCAGGCGCAGCGCGCCTACGATGCGGGCGGGCTGCCGGGCCTGCTGCCGGAGAAGCCGGGACCCCGCCGACGCCACAAGCTCAGCGACGAGGTGGTCGAGGCGCTGCTCGCGGCGAAGAGCGAACAGCCGGAGTTGACCGCCGCCGCGCTGGTCGATCTGGTGCGCGCGCGCTTTGGCATCACCATCCATCGCCGCAGCATCGGCCGCATGCTCGCGCAGGTAAAAAAAAGCCGATGAAGTGCCGGCCGCCGCTCGCCGGGCTGCTCCCGCTGGAACATTCCGCCTATGGGGACGGCTACGAGCGGCTGCGCCGTCATGCGGTCGAGCCCGGCACAGAGCACAACCGTCACGGGCTTGCCGTGGTGGCGTTGCGCGGCGTCGCGGCCTGGCTGCACGCCGTGGCCGAGTTGCCCGCCCCGCCGGCCGCCGTTTGCGCCGGCGCCTCGACCGAGCCGCTGCCCGGCGGGGTCGAGAAGTCGCTGATCGACATTCTTCTCGCGATGCTCAAGGGCCATATGGAAGGAGAGTTGGCATGAGCACTGCCTATCAGAAGGTGAGCGCGAACCACCTGAGCCGCGATGCTTACCTGTACGTGCGTCAGTCCACCGTGCGCCAGGTGTTCGAACATGGCGAGAGCACGCGCCGCCAGTACGCGCTGCGCGAGCGGGCCGTGGCCCTGGGCTGGCCGACCGAGAACGTCGTCGTGATCGATTGCGATCAGGGCCTGTCCGGCGCCGACAAGGACCGCGAAGGCTTCCAGCGTCTGGTCGCCGACGTCAGCTTGGGCCGGGCCGGGATCGTGCTCGGGCTCGAGGTGTCAAGGCTCGCGCGCAATTCCACCGAGTGGCATCGGCTGGTCGAGATCTGTGACCTGAGCGAGACGCTGATCCTCGACGAGGACGGCCTCTACAATCCAGGAGACTTCAACGACAGGCTCCTGCTCGGGCTCAAAGGGACCATGTCGGAAGCGGAGCTGCACATGATGCGCGCCCGGCTGCGCGGTGGGACGCTGAACGCGGCCAAGCGTGGGGAGTTGAAGTTGCCGCTGCCGGTGGGACTGGTCTATGACCCGCTCGGCAACGTGGTGCTCGACCCCGACGAACAAGTGCAGCATAGCCTGCGCCTGTTCTTCGATACCTTCACCCGGCTCGGCTCGGCTAATGCCACGGTCAAGTATTTCAGGGCCGAGAACCTGCTTTTCCCCTACCGTCCTCTCCACGGGCCGCACAAGGGCGAGCTGCATTGGAAGCCGCTGAGGTTCGCGCGGGCACTGCGAGTGCTGCGCAATCCGCGATACGCCGGCGCTTACGCGTACGGGCGCAGCCGCAGCCGGCGGCGTCCCGGCGGCGGTGTCGAGACCCAACGTCTGCCACGTGAGGAATGGATGGTGGAGCTGCGCGATGCGCACCCGGGCTACATCACCTGGGAGCGGTTCGAACAGAACGAGAGCCAGCTTCGCGACAACAATGCTGCCCGAGCGCGCGGCGCGGAGCGCCGCCCTCCCCCACGCGAGGGGCCGGCACTGCTGCAGGGACTGGCTGTCTGCGGCGTGTGCGGCCGGAGCATGGGGGTGCGCTACTACAAGCAAAAATCAAAGGAGCTGCACCCCTACTACCTGTGCAGCCATGAAGGTGCGCAGACGGCGAGCGCCTGGTGTCAGAGCATCCCCGGCGCTGCCATCGACCGCGCGGTCGGCGAGTTGCTGGTGGAGCTGATGACGCCGTTGACGCTGGAGGTGGCGTTGCAGGTGCAGGACGAACTCACCGCGCGCGCCGAGGAGGCCGATCTGTGGCGCGCTCAGCGAGTGCAGCGCGCCCGCGAGGAAGCGGACCTGGCGCGGCAGAGGTTCATGCAGACCCATCCCGACAACCGGATAGTAGCCGACGTGCTGGAGGCGGAGTGGAACGCGAAGCTTCGGACGCTGGACGAGGCGCAGCGAGAGCTCGAGCGCAGCCGCGCGGATCCGGGCCAGGGGTTGGACGAAGGGCAACGCAAGCGAATCCTCGCGCTGGCCAGCGACTTCCCCCGCCTGTGGAACGATCCTGCGACGCCGCACCGCGAGCGCAAGCGGATGGCGCGGCTGCTGATCGAGGACGTGACGCTGACCAGGGCCACGCGGAGCCTGGGGGTGCGTCTGCGCGGCGGCGCGACCCGCCAGCTCACCTGGGCGCCGGATCCTCTCGGATGTGAGACCTTCAAGACCAAGGCCGAGATCGTCGCCGAGGTCGACAGCCTGTTGAACGACCACAACTATGGCGAGATCGCCAAAATCCTCAACGAGCGCGGATACCGAAGCGGTTACGGCCACGCCTTTACCCCGAAGTTGGTGGGGGTGCTGCGAGCGAACTACGCTCTCAAGCCACGCTATGAACGGCTGCGCGATCGCGGGCTGTTGACGGTCAACGAGGCCGCCGAGCGCCTCGCGGTCTCCGTCGGCACAGTCAACCAATGGCGCAAGGCCGGGCTCTTGCGCGGACACGCCTACACCGGCGGATCCGACTACTTGTACGAGATTCCCGACCCTCCGCCGACCAAACAACCGGGGCGAAAGCTGTCTCTGCGCAAACCGAGCTGCAACCTTGCCCCCACAGGAATAGATGAGGTGTAGTATGAAGCGTACTCTCGCGCGTAGGCGAGGCCGGGGACGGTGGTGGCCCCGGTGGCGGAGACGTAGAGGATACGGGCATCGGGCAGCGCGTTCTGCAGCCGCAGGCCCGCACGTCCCTGCTGCGAGGGCTTCACCTCGCCGCGCGAGCCCTTCGACCCCGCCGCGTTGGCCATCGCGTGCGCTTCGTCGAAGACGATGACGCCCTGGTATGCGTGGCGCTTTTGCTCGCCGTCGCCGTCCGCGAGCCAGGCCACGATCTGGTCGAGGCGCGAGGGCTTGCCCTGCCGGGCGGGGGAGCGCAGCGTGGCATAGGTGGCGAACAGGATGCCTTGGGCATGCGGGATGTCGGCCCCCTGGCGGACCTTGCCGAGGGGGATGACGTCTTCGGCGCGCCCGCCGACGGCGCACCAGTCCCGGCGCGCGTCCTCCAGCAGCTTGTCGGACTGGGAGAGCCAGAGCGCCCGCTTCCGGCCTCGGAGCCACTGGTCGAGGACGATGGCGGCGACCTGCCTGCCCTTGCCGCATCCGGTGCCGTCGCCCAGCATCCAGCCGCGCCGAAAGCGGACCGGTTCGGACAGCGGCTCGTCGGGGTCGACGGTCTTGCCGTCGTCTTCGGAGGCGGAAGCGGATTCATCGCTGTCGCCGTCGGCGTCGACGTCGACGCGCTGCACCGTCTCCCAGCCGGCACCGATGCGGTACTCGGCGGCGAGATGGCACTCGTGCGCCTGGCCGGCGAGGACCGCGCTCTCGAGCTGGGCGTCGGACAGCAGCCCCTCGGCCACCACTTTCTCGGGCAGCATGGGGCGGTAGGACGGCATGGGATGCGCCACCGCCGCCATGGCGCCGGACTGCACCAGCGGCGTCGGGTGCTCGACCGCGCCCGGCACGTGGATGCCGGATGCTTGCCATCGTGCGTAGGGACCGGAGGGCTGCGCGGCCCCGGCGGAACCGGCGCCGGCCGGCACCGCCTGGTAGGCAAGTTCGGACACAACCCCCCAGTCGTGGGGCCGCGCCTCTTCCGGGGCGGTCCGGGTCCGTTTCGCTCGCGTGGGCCGGGGCCGTCTCGACGGCGCCGGCGCCTGACCGAATAGATCCGCGCCCGGCACCGGCTCGATGGGGCGCCGCGCCGGCACGGTGCCGGTGACCGCCTGCAACAGGTGGCCGGCGTCGCGCACGGGGTGGCCGGCATAGACCCGCGCGGGCTTCTCGCCTCCCCGATCGAGGACGGTGAGGCGGGTGTCGAAGGTGGTGCCGCGCCGTGCGTAGGCGCGGCCGTGGATGGGGGCGGTGAACACCGCATGGGCCGGCGGGTCGAGCGATGCGAAGGCATCCGCCCACGCGGTATCGCCGGGGACGCAGTGCGAGGAAGAAATTGCCACCAGCCGCCCGCCCGGCGGCAGCATCGAGACGGCCGAGCGGATGTGATGCAGATCGACGTGATGGCGAATGCGGTCCACGCCGGGGCTGGCCGAGAAGGGCGGGTTCATCAGCACCACGGTGGGCCGCAGCTCGGGCAGCCGGTCCCTGATGGACTCGGCGTTGTGGCGGGTGACGGTGCAGCCGGGGAAGAGGCCCGCGAGAAGGCCCGCGCGCGTGGCGGTGATCTCGTTGAGGTGAAGCGCGCCGGCGGCTCCGTTGCCGAGCGCAAGCTGCGCCATGACGGCCAGCATGCCGGTGCCGGCCGAGGGTTCGAGCACGACGTCGCCGGGCCGGATCATGGCGGCCTGCAGCGCCGCGTAGGCCAGGGGCAGCGGCGTCGAGAACTGCTGATACCTGAGCTGCTCCTCTGAGCGCCTGGTCTGCGAGGGCTCCAGGGCCGCCAGGATCTCCAGCATGCGCAGCATGGCGGTGGGTCCGGCCGGACCTGCACCGGCCTCGCGCCGCATGGCGCGGCCGTAGCGCTGGAGGAAGAGCACCAGCGCCGCCTCGGCCGCCTCGTAGGAATCCTTCCAGATCCAGGCGCCGTCCGTGTCGGAGGCGCCGAAAGCGGAGGTCATCGCCTCGCGCATCGTGCGGGCATCCAGCGCCCAACCGGTCTCCAGGACCGGGAGTATGGTGCGGGCCGCGGTCAGCAGCGCGGCAGGCGCGGAGGGGGGCTGCGGTTCGGCGGCTTCGGCAATGGCGGGGACGGGGGCGGGCGGACGCGCGGGGGCATCCGGCGCCGGGTGGGCGTCGAGCATGAGCAGGCTCCGTGCTTGAATTGCATGGAACCGGCGCAGGCTGGACGCGAAGCATCACTCCGCCCCGCCCCGCCGGACTGCCCCCGGCCGGCTGGCCGACCTCCTTCCGTGGTGGGGTGCGGCGGCGGAGCAGATTGGCAGCGGGGTGGGGTGGACAGGTTCGGGAAGGAAGGGGCGGGCCGGTCGGAGGGCTGCGGTCTGGGCTGCGGCCTGGTCGCCCGGACGGCGCGCCGGGCGGATGATGGGGCCGGGGCGCTTCAGAGCAGGCCTTTGGTGTGGAAGCTGAAGGCGTCGCTCGGCGCGACGACGATATGGTCGTGGAGATCGACGTCGATGGTCTTGAGGGCGTCGCGCAGGCGGGCGGTCATCTCTACGTCCGCCCTGGACGGTGTAGGATCCTGAGACGGGTGCGGGTGCAAGACGACGAGGGCGGACGCGCCGACCTCCAGCGCGCGGACGCAGACCTGGCTGGGATAGACGGGGGTGTGGTTGACCGTGCCGGTCTGCAGCAGCTCGTCGCGAATCAGCCGGTTCTTGGTGTCGAGGTACAACGCGCGGAACTCCTCGACGTCGCGGTGCGCCGCCAGGGTGCGGCAATACTCGACGACCTTGTCGTAGGTCGCGAGCTGGGGATGGAATCTCTCGGGCAGCGCGGCCCTGGCCATCGCGATGCCGAGGGCTTCGGCGGTCTTGATTGCGGCGATGCCGGCTTCGCCGAGTCCGGCCACGGCGCGGAGCGTGTCGGTCCTGGCGGCGAGGACGCGCGCGGGCGAGCCGAAGGTGTCGAGCAGGACCCCGGCGAGATCCCGGGCTTCGGCGGCGGGGTGCGACCCTGCGAGCAGGAGCTGGAGAAGCTCCCGGTCGTCGACGGCCTCGCGCCCGGCGCGGAGGAGGCGCGCTTGCAGGTCGTCGTGACCGGTGCCGGTGGGGTGCTGCACTGCGGGCGCGGGGAACGGCGTCACGTCGCGCAGGCCGGGAGCGGGCGCATCGGAGAGGCTCATCGCCCGGCGCTCTGGAGTCTGGCCACCAGCGCATCGATCATGTGCGGGTCGGCGCCGCAGACCTGGCCCCAGCCACGCAGGTTGCGCTCGAATTCCTCCAGCGCCCCGAGATGGGCGTCGAAGAGCGGATCGTCGGTCGTGGCCGCCAGAACGGAGTTGCCGGAGACGGCGATGCCGGTGATGGCGGGGTCGGTCATCGGTTCCAGGACCAGCAGCCAGCACAGGAATGCGGCGAACATCGGCGAGAGGTTCTCGCCCCGGCGCGGGTCCATGGGGTGCATGGCCCGGTGCGGTGCGGGAGGCAGATCGGGGATCGCGAGGGCGGCGCTGGAATGAGACATGGCACGGCTCCATGACGGGGAATGGAAACGCCCCGCCGCGGGAGGACAGACCGCGGCGGGGCGCCGAAGGAGAGCGGGAGGCGGCGCCGGAGTCCTCCAGGTTCCGCGCCGCTCGCCCGACCGGAGCCGGCCTCCGCTCCTGGTGGTGCCGGAGACACCAGGGGGAAGGCGCGCTCAGTCGTCTTCGGGGAACATGATGGTGATTGCGGCCCGACCCTCGTCGCCGGCGCCGATCGCCACGATGGGGAAGTGCTTGCGGGGCGGCCGGTGGCTGTCGCGGAGATCCTTGCGGATGTCGCGCACCAGCACGCACATGGTCACGCGGTCGCTGTTGGAGGCGCGGAGCGCGTAGTGGCGCGCCATCCAGAGGACGTCCCAGAGCCGGCCGCGCTCGTCCTGGAAACCGCGGTACCCCTCGGGAAGGGCGACGAGCCGGTTCCAGACCGAGCGCGTGAGCGCGACGGGGATGGTGAAGCCCGCCTCGCGCGCGGTGTCGGAGACGTCGACGAGAATGCCGTCCTCGATCGCCTGGGCGCGGGTGTAGGCCGAGATCACGGGATCCAATGCGGAGGCGTTGCCGGGCTCAGGCATGGTTGCCTCCCTCCCAGCCCTCGATCCTTACGATGGCCTTGCCGCGGGTGACCTCCACTTCAGGGGCGCGATCGGGGCGGGGCCGGACCGTGACCATCGGCTTGTTGCCGGGGTGCGGAGGCGGATCGGAAACCTCCGTGGTGAGGGTGGCGGCAGGGTCAACGAAGCGTATGTGGACCGCGCCGCCCGTTACCTCGACGCCGCCGGGCGGGCGGGGTCCGGTGAGGGTGACGACTGGGGGCTCGCCCAGCTCCGCAAACCTGGCCGGGACGGGCAGAGACTTGCCGTCGTCCCACGGATCTTCGTCCCGGCCCATGCAGCACGCATGGACGTGAGTCGGGCCACAATGATCCTGCGACTTCCAGTTGGGGTCCTGGTTGGCCACCTGGATGGCCTTCTCCAGCGCCTCCTCGAGGGTGTCGGCTTCGACCGAGACCGTGTTGGCGTGGTAGGCGGCGAACCCGCACTGCACAGTGAATTGCTTCTTCATGCCGCCACCCCCTCCGGCGCCGGGGTCTCGGGCCCTAATTCCACCGCGACCTTGCCGCCGCTGACCTTGATGGAGACCTCGCGGTCGCGCGGCATCACCCAGAAGATCTCGCGCCAGACGGCTTCCGCGATGGTGTGCTTCCTGGCTTCGTCCTCCGTGGCGAGCAGCTTGATCGCCATGTGCGTCGCGTCCTCGCGAAAGCGGCGGCGCTGGGTGTCGTGGCTGTCCGCGTCCGGGTCGTCGGAGACCGAGAAATACGCCGCCTGCAGGAGCTGGCAGAGTGCCGGGGGCTGCAGGTCGCTGTCCCTGGTAACGAGCGGATACGCATCCTCGACCCAGGTCCCCTCCTCGCCGATGAAGGCGACGTCGGCGGGGATGGCGATGGTCTCGGGCGGCCCGTCCCTGTGCACCACGTCAAGGTGAATGTTGATGGCCTCGGGCCGCGCCAGCGTGTCCGGCAGGCCCGGCGCCGTGACGGTATCCGGCGAAGAAGACCCGTCCGTGCCGCGCAGGGCATCGAGCGATTGGGTGACGTCCGCCTCGGTGACGTCGATGCGCACGCTCTCCACCCGCGCCAGCGCGTCGTACCAGGCGTAGCCCTCCAGGCGCGTGTCGGCCTCGAACAGGCGGCCGGCGATCCCTGCCCGTTCCGCTGCCCGCCAGAGGCACTGCTGGTCCTGGGTCTCGGGATCGACCGCCATGACCAGGGTGCCGGGGCGGACCGGCTCACGGTTCGGTGTGTCGCGCCAGTCGTCGATGTCGGCGATGGCCGGGTGCCAGGGACGCAGGACGGCAGGCGCGATGGGCATGTCGATGCCCGCCTTCCGGGCCGCGGTGAAGCGGGCGTGGGAGAGCGCAGGCGTGCGGTCGGCGCGGCGCATGGCCCGGTAGATGGCGATACGGGCCGCCTTGCGCATCTCGTCCAGGAAGGGCGTCTGCACCGCCTCGCGGCGGGCGGGGAGCACCAGCTCCAGCTCGGGGCACGCGTCGACGTCGGCGCACACCGACCAAGTGCCGCCGTCGATGGTGTCCATCGTGGGCAGGCATACGGAGAACGTGAGCCCGTGGAAGTTGAGGTCGGAGTTGTTGAAGCCGGGGAACCTGCTGTCGAAGACGCCGAAGGAGAGTCCCTGCCAGCGCTCGACGTGGAGGGCGCCGTCCAGGAAGGACGTGCGCTCGACGGCCTCGCCGTTGATGGCCACAGCCAGCGGGCAGTGGCGCGCCGCGACGCCGAAGGCGGCGCGGATGCCCTCACTGCTCTGGTCCGCGCGGAAGGAGATCGCGGTGCCGCTGGGCAGGGGTGCATCTTCGCAGGAAACGATCCGGGCTTCCTGCTTTCCGATGAAGCAGTCGGGCGTAAGTTCGACGCGCCAGCCGGGCATGGGTGCGCGCCCGGCGGTGCCCGGCCGCGATGAGATGACACAGCCGCGCTTGGACAGCGCATAGACGCCCATGCCGGCGGGGTCTTCGCGCTTTGCCGTGGCGGCGTCCCAGCCGCTCTCGCCGAAGGAGAGGAGGACGGCCGGGTCGGCGATGCCGAAACCGTCGTCGGTGACGGTGACGACGGTGCCGCCCTCGGGCACGTCCTCGGTGGAAACGTCGAGCCGCGTGGCGCCGCTGCGGCGTGAGTTCTGGATCAGCTCCGCCGCCGCGTCCGCGACGGAGGCGTTGAAGAATCTCGAGACCCGGTCGATGGCGCCTTCGTGAACGCGGGCCCGGATCGTGGCGGGCAGGTGGAAAGGATCGGTCATGGTGGTCTCCAATGAAAGCGGTGAATGGAAAGGCGCCCCGTCGGCTGCCGGCCCGAAGGCCGCTGACCGGCGGGGCGCAAGGAAGGAACGTGGCGCCTACGTGCGGCGCAGGAAGGCGGGGATATCCAGCGCGTCGCTGCCGCTCGCACTGGCGGCATCGTGGCCGTTGCCGGGAACAGGCGGTGCGGGCGGGACATCTTCGGTGGACGCATCGGCGTCGCCGTCATCTCCGTTCTCGAAGCCCACGGTGTTCACGATCACCCTGGGCCCGCCGCCCGCGACGGGGACGGCGTTCACGGCGTCGATCGCCTCGTGGCCGGTAGGAGCGACGGTTTCCCCATCGGGTGCGCCGGGCGATCCGGTGGTCTCCGGCACAGGGGTCCCGTTGGACGGTTCGGACGGATCAGCCTGTTCCGCATCGGCGGTATCGAGCGCCCGGCTCTCGGGGGCCTCGCCGCCGGCGTCCGGTTCGGGCTGCTCCGCCGCGGCCTCCTGCTGTCCACCGGACTGCGCGTCGTCCGAAGGTTCCGCGTCCACAGGTGAAGTCTCCTGCGCGGAGGCGGCCTCGGCCGCACAGGGCGCGGGCTCTGTCACCGTCTGACCGGACGCTGCGCCCTCGGCCTGGGCCGGCGTCGCCGCGTCGCCGCTGTCGACGTGGCCTGTGTCGAAAGCGGCGAAGCCGGGCGGCACCCAGGCCAGCGCAGCCGCGCGTCCTTCTTTCGGGACGCCCAGAGGCACTGCGTCTCCGGCGGCGAAGGCGGTTTCCATTGCCGTGGCGAGGGCCGCCTTCTTGTCCTTGCGGTGGGTGTGCGCCCACTCGATGCCCAGGGTCTCGCGGGCGACCTTGAGCATCCGATCCTTGCGGACGCGCGACCAGAACATTTCGGCGCCGGGCCGGACGTGGTCCGCGAACTCGATGTCGAGCCGCGCCACCGTCGCTTCCGTCTCGGGCCGCGCATTGGCCTCGAAGGCGAGCTGGCCCTTGAGCGTGCGCGCGACGCAGGCGGCGAACAGCCGCTTCTTGTCCTTAGGGGCAAGTGCCCTCAGCGCGGCGAAGGATTCCGCGCCGTCCTCGATCTCCAGCCAGTCGGAGGGGAGCGAGGAGCGATCTTCCAGCATGGCCTCGCCGGGGCTCGACTCGTGGAACGTGTCGTCGTTGGCGCGGAGCGGCGGCCGGTCCGGGGTCTCGCGCACGGCGATGTCGAGCGCATGGTCGTGATAGCCTGGGGTGAACACGGCGCGTGCCATCTGGAACAGCATGAGGTCGAAGGCGGCCCCGAAGTCCTCGGCGAGATGCGCCTTGACCAGCGTGGTCCTGATAGCGCGGAGGTCCTCGGCGAGACCGATACCCACACCGGCCTCCTTGCGCGCCTCGGCATCCGGGTCGGGCCGCGCGGGCGGCATGGCCGGGCCGGAGATGGCGGGGGACTGGATGCCGGAGCCGACCTGTCGGCCGTCGTCCTGACCGACACCGTCCTGGGAGGCGGCGTCCGACGTGGCGGTGTCGGGATCGGCCGGCATGTCCTCGGGCTTCACGAGTCCCTGCACGACTTGCAGCGTGCCGTCGTTGCCGACTGTGACGATGCATCCGGCGATGGCGATATCCTCGGGCTTGAAGACGGCGCGGGCCTTGATGGCCTCGTCGATCTCCGCGAGGCGGGTGTCGATGCCCTCGGCTTCCTCGGCCAGGGTCTCGGTCCACTCGTCGTCGTCCAACTCGGCGAACTCGCCCTGTCGGGTGTGCAGCCGCTCGATCTCGGCCTGCTCCTCGCAGGTCTGCTCGGCCGGCGTGGGGCGCACGCGCCCGAAGCGGGCGAGGTCGGACCACTCGACGTCGAGACGGGCTTCGGCCCACTTCCACCGCGTCGCGAGCTCGTCCGCCGCCACCTTCAGCCGGTCCATGGCGAGCTGCATCAGCAGCACCGGGTCCTCCAGCCAGACGCCGTTCTCGTGCTCGTCGGCGAAGAGGTCGCGCAACACCGGACCCCCGGCCGCCTCGTAGGCGTCGATGCCGACGTAGCGGGCGAGCGCGGCGCCGGCGGGGATGCGGTCCTCGGTGAGCATGCGCTTGATCTGCCAGCCGGTGGGTCGGTAGCCCTGGTCCCTGACCTGCTCCCATACCGCCACCTGGCGCGCGGTGTCGGTGGTGACGGCGAAGGCCTTCAGCGTCTCCAGGTCGATGGCGTTCTCCCGGTAGGCGTCGAGCAGCTCCGGCGCGGCGTGGCCGAGGCGGAGGCGCTGCTCGACGATGCGCTCGGAGACGCCGAAGCGGGCGGCGATGTCGGCGACGGTGGCGCCGGCGAGCGCCAGGGCGCCGAAGGCCTGGACTTGGTCTGCGGGGTGCATTGCGACGTGGAGCACGTTCTCGGCGAGCGAGATCTCGGTGTCGCTCACGCCGTTCTCGATGACGCGGCAGGGCACGGGGAAGTCGGAAGCGATGGTGCCCTTGCTGGCGAGCTCGTTGAGCGCGGCCAGGCGCCGGGCTCCGGCGATGACGGCGAAGCGCTCGCCGCCGTCCTCGCCGGGACCGATGGAGCGGGCCACGAGGTTCTTGATCAGGCCGTGGGCGGCGATGGATGCCTTGAGCTCGGCGAAGGCGGTCTTGCCGGCCTCGGTCCTGCGGACGTTGGCGGGCGAGAGCTCCAGGCGGTGTAGCGGGATGGATCGGATGACGGGGTCGTGCATGAAACGGTCTCCGGGAATGCGTGGATGGGGAGAGGAGCGACTCCCTCCACGGAAATCGATCCTCGCCACGCGGCCGGGCTGACCGGGACACTCGTCGCCGAATCGGCGGGGGCAGGTGGGAAAGATTCAGTCGGTGCAGTGGCAGTCGAAGGAGTCCGACTCGGCGCTCTCGCCGGAGGATGCCGCCGCATCGTCGAACAGGTCGCGGTGGGCAAGCGCCGCGGCCTTGAGCTCGGCGTAGGTCTCGGCGAGGCGGAAGCGCTTCATGGATTCGCAGGCGCGTCCGTCGGGGCCGGTGCGCTTCGCCACCCTGGCCTCCTGTTCGATCCACCAGTCGGCGAGAGTGGCGTCCTCGCGGATGAGGCGGATCAGCTTGGAACGAGCCTTCACCATGCAGAGCGTGCAGTTTCCGGCGTAGGAGGGAATGCCGAGATCGAAGGGTTGGCGCTTCCACCAGTCGAGGACGTCCGCCTCGCGGACCCCGTCATCGGCCAGCGGCAGCACGGCGCGGGCGCCGGTGCGCGAGCCGCAGTTACGGGCGCGCATCCTCAAGACACGTCGCTGTTCGTCGGCGCGCAGCCCGATCACCGAATGCCAGCGCTTGAGGCCGAGGCGGTAGCGAGCGAAGGAGTCGATCCTGTCGCGCTTCAGAAACGAGGAGCAGAATTTAGTGGTGATGTTTGGGACGAATCCCTTGCGATCGATAAGCGCGGCATAGGGCTCGCCCTTCCTGGACGCGGTGGCGAAGTCGACGACGCGGGTGCGGTGCGGCGCGTCCCAGTCCTACTCGACCCAGTGCACCGTGACCGACCAGGCTGCGGCGCACGTGTCGACAAAGTCGAGAGTCTCCGGCCGTTCCATGGCCGTGTTCGCGAAGACGACGAAGACCCCGTCGGGAAGCCGGCCTCCGTAGGCGTCGATGACGTGCTTCAGCAGGAATCCCGAGGTCCTGCCGCCGCTGAAGCTGATGACGGCCGGACGCGGCACGCGGTATGGATTCCGGATCGTTCGGGGGAGGCGAGCAGTGGCGGTCATCGTGCGCGCTCCGTGCCACTGGCGCGGCTGCTGGAGTGCTTGTCGCTAAGCCTGTCGGCGTCGGCGATCGCGATGTCGAAGGCATGGACGACGCAGCCGTGATTGGTCTGATCGTTGTAGGTCGTGGCCTCCGTGTAGTGGCCGAGGGTGAGCGCCCGCACGGTCTTGGTGAGGATGGTCTCGGCCTGGTTGCGGGCCTGCTGCAGCGGCGGCGGGACGTCCAGGGAATCAGCATGGCGGTACATGGCGCAGTTGATCGCGCCGGTGGCGCACCAAGAGACGGCGTCCTCGTGCTCGACGCCGACGGTCTCGCCCTCGGCATCGCGCGCGGCGGCACCCTGGGTCCAGGCCTCGGGGTGGGCGATGAGCGTGCGGGCCTCGACGAGGAGGTCGCGCGGAGAGGGGGCGGTGGCGGTCATGGCCGGCTTGCCTCCTTGTCTGGGGCGGAGTCCGCGCGCGCCATGTCGAGGGCGTGGTCGAACATGGCGACGACCTTGGCGTGGCTGTCGTGCTCGTTGAGGCCGATGTAGCTCGGGTACTCGCCGAGCTTGTAGGCGGCGGAGTCGAGCAGGCGCTCGGCCTGGTCGAAGGGGGACCCGGTGAGCTTGCCGTCCAGGGGCCGCTCGGTCAGCACGTGGCTGGCAAGGCCGAGCGCGCCGGCGGCGCAGAAGCGGCAGCCGCCGTCGAAGGTGACGAGGGCGCGGCCGCGCCGGTCGAGGGCGATGGCGCCCTGCGCCCAGCGCTCGGGCCGGGCGATCAGGGTGCGGGCCACGGCGAGGGCGTGGAGCGGGCCGGGAGCGGGCGGCTTGCGCAGGATGTCGAGCGCTTCGTCGAAACACGCCACGGTCATGGCGTGCGCGGCCTCGGTGCTGAGGAGCCAGGGTGTGCCGGTCCACTTGCGCCCGGCGATGACGGACGCGTCCTTCAGGTGCTGCTGGGCGTCGAGGAAGTTGACGTGCGCCGCGCCGGCGTCAGCGGCCGCGCGGTCGAGGGCGCCGACGGCGCCCCAGGCGGCGGCGCGGTCCGAACGTCCTTCGCAGGTGTGACCGTTGGCGTCCTTGGCGTGGTGGTAGTGGCACCAGCGCGCGGGATCGGCGACGATCGCGCGGGCGGTGACGAGAATGGCCGCAAGGACGGTGTGGCGGCCGAGCGTCTCGGTCGAAGGCATCATGCGGTGTTCCTCCGTGGCTCGCGCAGGGGGCGCGTCAGGGCGGCAGTGCGGCCCGGTGGGACGGGGAGGGATTGCCCCCTCCAGGCCCCGGCCGGCCGGCCCGCGCGGGGCTGCCCGGACCTCCCGGCGGCGGGAGGCCGGGCCGTGCTGCAGGCGGCGGGTTAGCGGCGCGGACGGGATGCGAGGGTCAGGCGGGGCGCGCCTCGCGCGTGTGAGCCCAGGGGCAGTTTTCCCAGAGCTTGCGCAGGGTGCGCGGCATGCCGCCCCACTCCCCGTCGTTGTGGTTGTAGGAAGGCCAGTCCCGGTCGCGCATCCAGATGGAGCCGTCGAGCCAGTAGGCGCCGCCGGGGCACGTGCGGCGGATGTGCGCGCCGTCGGCGCGGCGCCATTCGTAGCCGATCAGCGGGTGCTCGTGATGCGGAGAGCGGTAGAGGGTGAGCCGCCATTCGTGCTTGCCGATCTTCATCGGCTCCGACTGGCGGACGATCCGGTTGCCGCCGAAATCGAACGCGCTTCTCTCCTGCATCACGCCGGCTCCGTGACGGGCTTCATCGTGTAGCTGCACTCGAGGTCGCAATCCGCGCAGATGGCGACCGCCTCGCAGGTGGAGTGCAGCTCCCAGCGCTGCCAGTGAGTGTCCCAGCGCGCCCAGGCGTCCACCCGGACGTTCGTGCCGCCGCAGGCATTGCAGACGGGGCGAACAGGGGGCCCTGCCGCCAGCGCCCTGCGGGCGTAGTCGGCAAGCTCCTTGAGGTGGAAGGATATCGGAGAGCGCGGCACGCCGTTGCGGAGGTCGTCGCGCAGCCGGTCGAGACCGAGCATGAGCGCGACCATCCGGGGACGGAGATCGTTCGCGCCTCCGCGATCCGTATCCAGCATTGCCGCGCCGCCGCAGCCTTCCTCGGGGCACTCGCCGGCCGGCATGACGTCGCCCGGCAGAACACGGTCCCAGACGTTGCGGAACTCTTTCGTCTCTTCCACCGGACCCTGCCAGCCGCAGTCCTGGCAAGTGGCGGTCTCTACCTTGGTCATGGTTTCGGTCCTCGTAGTGCGGGGGTGACGGTGGGGCGGGCGGGATTCGAACCCGCGAGGTTGTCCCCTCCAGCTGACTCCGGGTACTCCCGCGCAAGACGCGCGTTCGCAATTTCTCCAGAGCCTCACGCCCCGAGGGCGCCGCTGTGCTCACGCGGTCTCGATGCGCAGGTACCCGCGCGGGACGGTCTCGCGCTTCGGTGTCTCGCGGTAGACCGCGACCCGGAAGCCGGATGACCCGAGGTCCTCCACGCGGTAGCTGTACCTGTTGGCGGCAAGCCACATGACGTCGGCGAGGGCCAGCGCGGTCGAGTGGACGCCGAACTTCGTGGCGCGCTCCGGCACCAGCGTGGTGACGATCGTGGCGCTGGGTTCTTGCCTCGTCTCGTCGAGCATCGCGGAGGCATTGCACTTCGGGCATTCGCCGGCCGGCACCGTGTCTCCCGGTTGGAGGCGCTCCCAGGCGTTCTTGAGCGGGCCGCATTGGTCTGCCGGCCCGTTCCAGCCGCAATACTGGCAGGTGGCCGTGGGCATCATGGCGTGATCCTTCGGTTTCGGACTGGCGCTCGTTGGTAGGGCGGACATGCCGCCCCACTGCTGAGGGTCAGTCCCTGATCCTGATGTGCTCGCCCCAGGGCGGCGGCTGGCACCAGAGGCCGACGCCTTCGCTCCAGTCGCACCAGAGCACGTCATAGCTGGGCTCTGCATCGGGGTAGCGGTCGCAATCCATGTCCGTGAAATAGAGGCACACGGCCGGCCGGATTCCCTGCTCCGAGAGGCGCTCGAAGCCCGGCCGGAAGTCGGTGCCCCACCGCCCCTTGACGACGATGCGCTCGGGCAGCTCGCCCGGCGCGTAGTGCTCCTCGTCCTGCACGGCGGCATCGACCTGCAGCACCACGATGCGCTCGGGCTCGATCTCGGCCGCGACCTCGCGCACCTCCGACCAGAACGCGGCGAGGGCGTCGCTGTCCACGGAGCCCGAGGTGTCGATGATGACGGCGAGCGTGCCCATCCCCTCGGAGCGGATCGAGGGGAGATAGAGGCCTGAGTCGATGAAGCGGCGGTTGGGGACGCTCCAGGAATAGTCGCGGGCTGCCGCGTCGGTCATGTAGCGCCGCAGCAGCGAGCGCCAGTCGAGGGTGCTGCGGTGGGCGCTCTGAATAGTCTCCTCCACCGCGCCCGGCGCCTTGCCCTGGGCCTTGGCGAGGTTGAGGGCCTGGTGCATCGCCTCGTCCCAGGCCTGCTCCTCGGCGGAAACGTCGGGCGCGGCCTGGCCGGCGCGGGCCTCGTCGTGGCTGCCGGCCGGTGCGTCAATCACCTCTCCGGTGCCGGACGGATCGCAGCTCGGCGGCGTGCCGGAGTCGCCGTCGCCGGAGGAGTCGTCTCGGGGCTGCGGGTCCGCGCCATCGGCGGAATCGTCCTGGTTGTCAGTGCCATCGTCGGCGCGGCCGTCCTCGTCCTGAGGCTCCTGCTGCTGCGGTTCGCTGTCATCGTCGTCGCCGCCGCGGTCGTCATCGTCCGCGTTGGGTCGCGGACCGGCTGCGCCGCCGCCGTCGCCGGCCGATGGCGGGCCGTCGCTCCCTTCCCCACCGTCCTCCTGCGGCTCGGGCAGCCGATCGTAGGCCTGCTCTACGCTGATCCCGTCCCAGGCTTCGGCGTCCGGCGGGAGCTTGAAGCCCGCGTCGCGCAAGAGCCCGTGGGTGACGAGCTGCGAGGCCTGCTGCCAGCGCCCGGGATCGCGCTCGGCCCGGCGCGTGTGGTGCTTGAGCGCGCAGGCCAGCACCACGCGGCCGATCGCGGTCTTGATGAGATCGGCGTCGGTGTTCGCTACCCAGTCGGGGGAATAGCGGATCTCGCGCCCGTCGCTCGCCAGCGTCTCGCGCGCCGCGTCGGGACGGATCGGCAGCCGCAGCGCGAGGCTGCCGAAGAAGGGCTGGTCGCGCAGCAGCGCCGTCACGCAGTCGCTGACGCGGCGCGCGGACTCCTTGCGGGCGCGGGCGGCCATCAGGCGGCCTCCCGGTCAACGGCAGGGGTACCGAAGTACCCCGCGAACTTCTCCACCAGCGCATCGGCATCGCGCTTCACCTGGCGCCGCACGTTGGGGTTGAAGTTCGGCGACGGCCTGAGCGTGGCGGGATCGGCGTGAGCGATCCTGTCCTGCACCTCCTGGCAGAGCTGCGCGAGCCGGTCGTCCCCAAAAATGTTGAGGCGGGGCACGACGTCGACCAGGTCCCGGACGTTGGAGATCATCGTGTCGCGGAAGACCAGAGGCTTGCCCTCGCCGTCCTCGGTGAGACGCTCGGAGACACGCTCGACCGCCTCGCCGAGGCGCCGGTAGAGATCGCCCACGGCATCGTGCAGGCGCTCCTCGATCTCGCGCTCGATGCCGCGCTTGACCCGCTCGGTGTCGTCGGACGCGAGCTTCGCCATGAAGTGGTCGGCGTCGGGAACCGGCACGATGCGGTAGCGGATGCCGAACTTGCCCTGCAGTGCCTCCTTGGAGGGGTAGTCCCCGATGCGGAAGAGCTTGCCGAGGTCGAGCCGGGCCCGGTCGATGTTGTCGTCGTAGTCCTCGATGAAGCGGGCGCGTTCGCGCACCATGCGCTCGCGCAACCCGTCCATGAGCTCGGTATAGGCCTCGTAGTTGGATACGGTGAGCAGCCGCGAGCCCTGGTCGTCCCAGGGAAGCGAGTTGGCGTAATGTGAACTGCGTGCCTCGCTCACGGTCGCGGTGAGCGCGGCGAAGGCGGCCTTGGGCAGCAGGCGCTTGTTGTATCTGCCGGCGCTGGCGGCCGCGTCGTGCTGGGCGGCGACGTGGTTGCTCGCCTGGCGGTCGTAGAGCCGGCCGGACCAGGCGGTGATGCGCAGACTGACCAGCATGGCGTCGTGGGTGAGGTTCATGGTCGGGGTCTCCCGATGGGCTGGGGTTCACTGGGTCCGGGCCGCGGCCCAGCGGATGAACGCGTCGGTGTGCTGGAGGGCGGGCTCGCGGCGCACGCATGAGCCGACGAGGAACTCGCCCACCTCGCGCCTGAGCCTCATCGCGTAAGAGACGATGGAGCCGAGATTGACGTCGTCGGCCATGCGGTAGAGCGAGCCGCAGAGGGCGATCAGCGCGCTCGCGTTCTCGGGCACATCCGCGTTTTCGGGATCGTCGATGACGGCCCTCGGGTGGGGCAGCTCCCGCCAGACCTTGAGGAAGGCCGAGAACTCGACCGCCGCGGCTTCGCCGACGGCACCCCGGAACAGCGCGCGCTCTGCGGCCGGGTCGAGGCTGCCGCGCTGGTTCACGACGTTTGAGACGAACTCCCACGTGCGGGGACACGCGAAAGCCGCCTCGCGCGACTGGGGATCGAACACATTCAGAAGCTCCGGCCTGAGCTGGATGAAGAAGAGGGTCTCGGGCGCGATTCCGTGCGCCGCTCCCCATTCCAACCAGTCCGACGGATCGACCTTGATCTCGAGGTGGACGAAGCGCGAGGCCAAAGGCGCCGGCATGCGGTGAGTGACGCCGCGGTCGCCCTCGCGGTTGCCGCAGGCCATGAGCGAGGCGCCTTCGGGGAGCTCGTACTCGCCGCACTTGCGGTCGCGGACGAGCTGGAACAGCGCCGCCTGCACCATCGGAACGCCGGAGGGAAGCTCCTCCAGATTGACGAGATAGAGGTCGGTGCTGGCGCTGGGCGGGAGAAAGTCGGGGGGCGCCCAGCGGGTACGGTTGTCCCCGTCGCGCCAGGGGATGCCGCGCAGGTCGACGGGATCGAGCAGCAGGGCGCGCACGTCGTAGTAGGTGCGGCCGCCCTCGGCGGCGACCTGCTGCGCCACCTCGCTCTTGCCGCACCCGGGCCCACCCCAGACCATGACCGGCTGCCTGGCCTCGACCAGGATCTTGAGGGTGGCGGCGAACTCGCTGGGGCGCAGCGTGTAGTCGGCGGAGATGGTGTCGGGATCGGGCATGGGCGCCTCCGGATGGCAGGAAGAGGGCGTCGACTCCTCTGGGAGCCGAGCCACACTTCCAACGGGCGGCCCTCTGACCCTTCGGGAAATGGCGGCAGGTGCATGAAAGTACGCGATGAGAGTGGCGAAGGGCGATCAGGCGCGCTGCGGCGCGGTGTGCACGAGAGGGGTGCCGCCGGCGAGGCAGCCGACGCGGAGGAGGCAATGGTTGCGAGCCAGTCGGGCTTGCGGGGTGTCACGAACGGCGTTGACGGCCCGGCGAGGTCGTGCTCCCGGGCTTGAACGCAGTCGGGAATCTTCCCATCCTGACGCGGAATGGTTTCACCGTCGTCGGTCCGCATCGAGCAACGCAGGCGCGCCGGCGGGCGACGGCGGTCTCGAACGGAAGAAAGGGTCGATCCTGGTGCAACCCATTGCTTGCGTGCCGGAGGCAGCCGCGGAAGACGGTCTGCTGCCGGGGATGCTTCCGGAGTTCGCGACGCCGGAGTGGCTTAAGGAGAACCACCACCTGATGCGGGCCGACCTGCGGAAGCTGGCGTCGGCGATGGCGGAGGAGTATTCGGACTGGCCGGCGGCGGTGGACGGCAGCGACGACGCGGCGTTCTGGCGCGCCGTTCACACCCTCGCGCAGCGTTGGGCGTGGTTTCTGTGGCTGTTCGAGGAGCGGATCCTCGAACTGTTCGGCCGGGTGAAGGGACGCAAGAAGCAGCTCGGCCGGCTTATTCTCAAGTCCGCCGCGCAGCGGGCGCTGGCGCTGCGGCCCGCCGCGCCGGGTGGCCCCGAGGATTTCATTCTCGACCACCTGGAGGCGCTCTGGGAGGAGGGTGAGCGTGTCCTGGTGGCACAATCGGTCTGGGTTCTGTGGTGTTCCGGAGGTCCCGAATCCGCCTACATGATGTCGTCATGGCTGGATGAGCCCGAGATCGAGCGCCTGGTGGGGCACGCGGTCCATCGCAGCCGATTCCGGGGACTCGGTGGGCGCGACGATCTGGTGGATCGTCTGGCCCGCGAGGCGGGCGGGCCGCATCTGGAGAGGCTGGCCGCGCGTGCCGACGCAGAATGCGCCTTGCTGCGCAAGGACATGGCCGATGCCTACGGCCGGCTGAAGACGTATGTCGTCGAGCATGACGACGATCGGCCCTCGGCGAATCTTCTGTCGTACATGGTCCTTGGGTTTGCGGCTCTCGCGGACGAGCTCGACGAGATCGAGACCGTGCGCAACGAGGCTCTTGCCCGCAGCCGCCACGTGGCCCTGCGCACGCTGCTGAAGGGAGCCGCCGAGGCGGCGGGGCAAACGGCGCCTGCCGGGGAGGCGGATGCGCTGACGGGGCAAATCCAAGCGCTGTTGCTGGACACCGCCCTGCCGCGCTGCATCCCCGATCCCGAGTGGGAGATGTGCCGGGAGCAGGCGGAACGCTTCCGCAGCGCGATCGTCGAGCCGGGCTCGCACGAGCTTGCCCTGCGGGAGGCGTCCGGACGCTACGCGGAGAACCCCAGCACGGAGAATCTCGAGGCGCTTCACGCGGCGGCAGCGGCCGAGCGCGAGAACCCCCGCTCGCTGGAGCCGGCGAAGAAGGCGCTGGGAGAGGTTGCCGCCTGTCTCGGAGATCTCGTTCAGCGCTTTGGCTCCCTGGCGGACGGCAAGGGAGCGGAAGAGGAGGACTTGGACGGCCGGGAGGCGTTCGGCGGCAGGACGCGTGATCGGGAGCGCGCGCTGCGCGCCGAGATCGCCGAGCTGAAGGCTGCGAACCGGACGTCGGAGGAGCGGATTTCCGTCCTGGAGCAGGCTCTCGCCGACGCCGGGGAGAAAAACGACGGGCTGCGGCGCGAGAGGCACCGGCTGCAGCGGCGGCTCGCCGCCGTGGATGGCGCAGGGACTCCCTCCCCGGCGGAAGGCGAGACCGTGCCTGCGCTTGAGAGCTATGCCGATCTTCCGGCCTGGGCGGAGCGGCATTTTGAGGGGCGCGTGGTGCTCGCCGGACGCGCGCTCAGGGCGCTCAAGAGTGCGGGGTTCGAGGACGTGGGCTTGGTCGGCAGGGCGGTCGAGGTGCTGGCAGGAAGTTACTGGCGGATGAAGAGCGGTGGCGGCGGCAAGGCGCTGCGCAATGCCTTCGAGGACGAACTACGCGAGCTGCGGCTGCAGGAAACGAAGAGCATCGGCAGGGACCGGCAGGGCAAGGCGCGCGACGATTTCTCGATGGAGTGGGACGGCCGCAGGCTCATGCTGGACCGCCACCTGAAGAACAACACGAGGACGCGCGATCCAAGACACTGCCTTCGCGTGTACTTCACCTGGGACGAGACGACACGGCAGGTCGTGATCGGCCACCTTCCCGGACACATGAGAATGTAGGAGACCGCGGAAGTTGAATGACCGTGCCCGCGATCATTTGCGGGGCGCCTGCACGGGATGGGAATTGGCAATATCGTTCGACCCCGAGTTTGCGAAGGGACGCGAACTATCGGCCGGGAACATTGGATTGCTGATCCGCTTCTCGCCCTGAACTGACGTAGCGCAACCCAACCGACCAGCGGTGAAGCGACGGGTCGGTCCACCGAGCGGGCGCAGGGCGGGAGTCATCGCACCGGAGTGCCAGGCGTTGGCTGGGGCAGCGTCGTGAGTCGCGTCAACCTTCATCGCCGTCCACTTTTCCGAGAGGCTTGAGAGCCACCATCAGGTCGGCGTCCAGCTTCGGCTCATCCCACGTCCGGACGGAGGAGCGCCAGAACTCCAGCATGGACCGAAAGCGCGGATCGTCGATCTTCGCATGGAACGTGTAGAGGCGGTCGACAACTTGCCGCATGAGATCGCGCATCGCATCGTCGTCGAAATGGGACACGCGCGGCCACGGTATCTGCTGCCCGTCGGCGTCGACGACCGTCACGTCGGAGTAGTCGCCGGTGCGGGTGACCGGGACGATGCCGGCGTGGATGTCCTCGAGCTTGGTGTTGCGGACGCAGGTCAGGGCCATCAGCTTGGCCACGATCGACAAGGTCTGTCGCTCACTTTCGTTCATGGCCCCCGCCTCCCGCGCCCGGATCGCTCGCCGGGGAAGGTTATCGGAAAAGCGAGGGTGCCGCGATGTGGCGGGGGAGGATCTTCGCAGCGGAAGAGGGCTGGCGGTTCGCCGGTCCCGCATCGAGTGGCGATCCATTCGCTGCTGCTTGGGCCTCGGCACGTGCACCGCCTCTCCGAGGGCCTGAGCGGCCCGCGTCTTACCGATGGCACCCGACGTCCGCGTCTGATTGGTGACCCAGCAAGAGCGCGAACAACATCGGGGTAGCGAACGCGGATCAGGTTGAAGGGCATCACGGCTACTCGCCGTTGCTCGCGGCGGATGGCGAGTACCGCATGGGGATCTCGGGAACCGAAAGGACATCCGTGTCCGCGAGATCCAGCCGTCGAGCCCGCGCAAGCTCCGCACAATGCCAGCAAGAAGATTGGGTGCGTGGGGATGACATTGCCGGTTTCCCGCGGACGCCTCAGAATATCGGCTGGATCGATTGGCTGCCGGTTCTCGATCACGGCGAGTCTGGCAACGCTTTGAGGCCTCACTGCCGAGAAGGAACTCCAGGTATGACCGAGCGTCGCTGGCAGGACATCTGGATGGAGCAGTGCGAGGCAGCCGAGGAGATCATGCACGGTTTTGGAGTCGAATCGGCCTTCTACTACGTCGTCGGCGAGAAGCTTGTCACCTTCGCGCAGGCGGCTGCGGAACGTCCCGAGTTCCCGCAGGCGCTGCCCGGTTTCGTGTCGAGGCTGCGGAGCATGTTCACACCCGAGGAAATGCAGGACAATTTCGCCCGGTTCGAGCAGTTGTTGCACGACATGGAAGAGGCCGCGGCGGAAGAGCCCGAACTGAGCATTTATGATCCGGAGGCGATCGCCGAGCGTGCGCGGCAGCTGGGCCTGCTCAGGGAGTTGCTGTTCGCGCCCGCGCTCGGGACATCGTGAAGCCGGGCGTCCGGCCGGCGCCGTCACCGGACCGCGAGGTTCTGGCGGGCCTGGTCGAGCGTGTCACCTTCCACAATCCCGAGAACGGCTTCTGGGTGCTCAGGACCAAGGCGCGGGGCCACCGCGACCTCGTCACCGTGGTCGGCCAAGCCGCGATGGTGGGGGCCGGGGAATGGATCACAGCGTCCGGCGAGTGGATCAACGACCGCACCCACGGCCACCAGTTCAAGGCGCGCTTCGTGCGCACCTCCACGCCGTCGTCCGTGGAGGGCATCGAGAAGTACCTGGGCTCGGGCATGATCCGGGGCATCGGCCCGGTCTACGCCGGCAAGCTGGTCCGCGCGTTCGGCGAGAAGGTCTTCGACGTCATCGAGGCGGAGCCCGGTCGGCTGCGCGAGGTGACGGGCATCGGGCCGATGCGCGCCGGACGTATCACCGACGCCTGGGCGGAGCAGAAGGTGGTGCGCATCATGGTGTTCCTCCACGGCCACGGCGTGGGCACGGCGCGTGCGGTGCGCATATTCAAGGCCTACGGCGCCGACGCGGTCGAGGTCATGACGGAGAACCCGTACCGGTTCGCCCAAGACATCCGCGGCATCGCATTCAAGACGGCCGACGCGATCGCGATGAAGCTCGGCATCGAGAAGACGGCGACGATCCGGGTGCGCGCCGGCATCTCGTATGCTCTGACCGAGGCTATGGACGAGGGGCATTGCGGGCTGCCGGCGGACGAGCTGGGATCGCTGGCATCCCGGCTTCTGGAAGTGTCCGACGGCCCGCTCCGCACCGCGCTCGATCTGGAGTTGGCCGAAGGCACCGTGGTCGCGGACACGGCGGAAGACACCCTCTGCATCTTCCTCGGCGGCCTCTACCGGGCAGAACAGGCGATCGCGGAGCGGTTGTCGAGCATCGCCGCGGGCAGGCTGCCCTGGCCCCACATCGACGCGGACAAGGCGCTGCCGTGGGTCGAGCGTATGACGGGGCTCACGCTGGCGGCCGGTCAGGCCGAGGCGGTGCGTCTGGCGCTCCAAGGTCACTGTCGTCACCGGCGGGCCGGGAGTGGGCAAAACGACGATCGTCAACGCCATCCTGCGCATCCTGTCGGCCAAGGGCGTGGAGCTTCTCCTGTGCGCGCCGACCGGGCGCGCCGCGAAGCGCATGAGCGAGGCGACCGGCCTGGAGGCGAAGACCGTCCACCGCCTGCTCGAGGTCGATCCCAGGCACGGCGGCTTCAGGCGCGACGGGGACAACCCCCTCGACTGCAGTCTCCTGGTGATCGACGAGACGTCCATGGTGGACGTCATGCTGATGCGCTCGCTGCTGGCTGCGGTGCCCGACGAGGCCGCGCCGCTGATCGTGGGCGACGTCGACCAGCTGCCCTCGGTGGGTCCCGGCCAGGTACTCGCGGACATCATCGCCTCCGGCGCGTTTCCGGTGGTGCGCTTGACCGAGGTCTTCCGTCAGGCAGCGCGGAGCCGGATCGTCACGACGGCCCACGGCATCAACCGGGGCGCCATCCCCGACCTATCCCGGCCGGAAGGCGAGAGCAACTTCTACTTCGTGCCGGTGGACGGCCCGGAAACCGCCGCCGCGAGGATCGTCGAGTTGGTGAAGACGCGCATCCCGAAGCGCTTCGGCCTCGACCCGGTCCGCGACATCCAGGTGCTGTGCCCGATAAACCGTGGTGGGGCGGGCGCGCGGTCGCTCAACATCGAGCTCCAGTCCGCCCTCAACCCTGTCGGCGAACGCAAGGTCGAGCGCTTCGGCTGAACCTTCGCGCTTGGCGACAAGGTGATGCAGATCGAGAACGACTACGACAAGGAGGTCTACAACGGCGACATCGGCCACGTCGTCGACGTGGAACCCGAAACGGGAGAACTCACCGCGCAATTCGAGGGAAGCGATCACGTCTACGGGTTCGGCGAGCTCGACACGCTGGTGCCGGCCTATGCCGCGACCGTGCACAAAAGCCAGGGTTCCGAGTACCCGGCGGTGATCGTCCCGGTGCTGACCCAGCACTACGCGATGCTACGGCGGAATCTCCTTTACACAGGCGTTACGCGGGGCAAGCGGCTGGTGGTGCTGGTGGGCCAGAAGAAGGCGGTGGCCATTGCAGTGCGCAACGTTTCGGGACGGCGGCGCTGGTCGAAGCTCAACGAATGGCTGGGCCGCTTCCCGCAGCGCTGTGTCCCTACGCCGTGATGTTCAGAGCACCCCACAACGCGCGTTCCCGAGATTGCCGGTGCTCAGGAGTCGGAGGATCGGTCTTTGCCGCAACGGATGTCGTGGCCGATGCCGGCCGTAATCCTCGCTGCCGATGCATTGGCCGCATCCCGAGAGCTGCTCGGCGCGTGGGACGGATCACCGCCACCTCTCTGCAAGGGCGTATGCGCGAGACTTCGTGCGCTCATGTGCGCCCGGCCGCGACACAGCGCCTCGTTGGAGACCGCGGTCGCGAGTTGATCGACAGCGCCAACACGCCCGGACCAGGACT
Source organism: Alphaproteobacteria bacterium (assembly GCA_965221125.1). Taxonomy (GTDB): domain Bacteria; phylum Pseudomonadota; class Alphaproteobacteria; order UBA828; family UBA828; genus WTGU01. The sequence continues at coordinate 946,919 of CBDCRW010000004.1, read as the reverse complement.
ATCCAGGACTGAGCCGCGAGGGGTTGTGTCCCCAGACGTGGTGTAGGAGCTCCCGCTACCCCCGGTAGCTGTGGGTAACCGGCTTGGCGCCGCGACCGCCCTCGAGTCTGGTGGCGCCAAGCCGGTTATCCACAGCGGGGTGGCCATCGCGGTTCCGGTTTAGGGTTTGGGTGAATCCGAATCGACCCGAGCCTAAGGAGAACCACGATGACCGATGACAAGCTTACCCTGCGGACGCTGTTGGAGAAGAGCTCTGACGCCGATCTGCTGCGTGAGATGATCGCCTTCTCTGCGCAGCGCCTTATGGAGCTGGAAGTCGAGGGCCTGACCGGCGCCGAGCATGGCGCGCGGACGCCGGAGCGGATCAACCAGCGCAACGGCTACCGCGATCGGCCTTGGGAGACCCGGGCCGGCACGGTCGACCTGAAGATTCCGAAGCTCAGGAAGGGGAGCTACTTCCCCGGCTTCCTGGAGCCCCGACGGACGGCGGAGAAGGCGCTCACGGCGGTGATCCAGGAGGCCTACATCCAGGGGGTATCGACCCGCTCGGTCGACGAACTGGTTCAGGCCATGGGCATGAGCGGGATATCGAAGAGCCAGGTCTCGCGCCTTTGCGGGGAGATAGACGACAAGATCCGCAGCTTCCTCGACCGCCCGCTCGAAGGCGACTGGCCCTATCTCTGGCTGGATGCGACTTACGTGAAGGTGCGCGAGGCCGGGCGCATCGTCCCGGTCGCGGTCACCGTGGCCGTCGCGGTCAACGACCAGGGCCGGCGCGAGATCCTCGGCATGGCGATCGGCGCCTCCGAGGCCGAGACCTTCTGGACCGAGTTCCTGCGCTCGCTGACCAGGCGCGGCCTGCGCGGCGTGCAGCTGGTGATCTCCGACGACCACAAGGGCCTGAAGGCCGCCACCACCCGGATCCTCGGCGCCACCTGGCAGAGATGCCGCGTCCACTTCATGCGCAACCTGCTGGCCCATGCCGGCAAGCAGGGCCGGCGCGTCGTCTCCGCCTTCGTCGCCACCGCCTTCGCCCAGGACGATGCCGAGGCCGCTGCCGCCCAGTGGCGCCTGATCGCCGACCAGCTCAGGCCCAAGGCCTCCAAGCTGGCGGCCCTCATGGACGAGGCCCAGCACGACGTCCTCGCCTACATGAGCTTCCCCAAGGAGCACCGGGTCAAGCTTCACTCGACCAACCCGCTCGAACGCGTCAACGGCGAGATCAAGCGACGCACCAACGTCGTCGGCATCTTCCCCAACGAGGACGCCATCACCCGCCTCGTCGGCGCCGTGCTGCTCGAGCAGAACGACGAATGGACCGTCGGAAGGAGGTACATGACGCTGGAATCGATCGCTCCCCTGAGCGACAATCCCACGATCAAGCTGTCCGCTGTGGCAGCCTGAATAACCCGGCCCTACCCGCCGGATGCCGCGTAAAGCGCGACGCTCTTACACCACTCCTCGGGACACGATCCCGCGAGGGAGCGACGATCGAAAATGCGTTGCTTGCCGGCCGCGTCTCAGCCAGCCCCGGCGCCGACTGGAATCCCATCCTGTTCGGCGGTGTCCTCCGGCAAATGGCTCATCAGTGCTTCTATCCGATCGGCAACCCTCTGAGCTGGCTCGCGCAGCTGGGCGATCGTCCAGTCCGCAGCGTAGCCCTCCGTCACGTCGTTGGGTCTGGCGTGGTTCACAAGGCGCTTGGTCAACGGCGAGGGAAGCATCAAGTCCCGTTCGGCCACCGTGATGAAGCAGTTACGGAACGCATGGAACCAAAACTTCGCACCGCCCGTCTTCGTGATGCGCGGGTACAGATAGTGCGGGTCCTCGACATGCCCGGACTTGCTGGCCGGTGAAGGGAACACCCAGTCCCGCACGGTGACCGGCATCGCCGCCCTCGCCGCCCGGCGCCTCTCGAGGATGAGTTCCAGTTGCCGCGTGATCGGAAGCTCGAGAGGGACGCCGGTCTTGGTCTGCTCGACGCGGAAGGTGAGGGACGCCATGTCCACTCTCTCCCAGCGCAGTGTCAGGACTTCTCTCAGCCGCATGCCGGTGTAGAGCCCGAACCACAGTGCGTCACTCATGGCCGGCATCTTGACCTCGGCCTCGATGCCGGTTCGCCAGCAGGGCAGCACCTCGGCGGGCGTGGAGATCTTGCGTCGCGTCTTGCGATGGAACTTCCCGCCTGCGCCAAGCCAGAGGTCGACCGGGTTGCGCAGACCTTCGAGATCGACGCAGGGACGGCGGTAGACCGAACGCAGCAGGGACATCGCGTGGTTGGCCGGCGACCAGCCGTGGTCCACGGTAATGCGGTTGAAGCGCGCCTCCACCTCGCGCCGCGTGATGGAATCGAGTGGGCGGCCGAGCCAGTCGCCGAGATAGCGCTCGGCCTCGTAGCGGTAGAGCCTGTTGGTGCTCTCGGAGCGGTTGGGATTGGCACCCAGGTAATCCTTGAGCGCATCCGCCAGGGTCGGCATCCCTCGCGCCTGCGAACGTTCCTCAGCCGGGTCCTCGCCGCTGGCCACTTTGCCGAGGGTGGTCTGGGCCAAGCGCCTAGCCTGACCGGGCGCGATCTTGCCATATCGACCGAGCACGACCTGCTTGTTCGGCGCCTTCCTGCCGCCGTCACCGGCACGGTAGTTGACGATGAAGGACTTGGCGCCGGTGGGGTGCACCCTGACGCCGAAGCCTGTGAGCCTGTCGTCCCACGCGATCCAGGGCTTGTCGCCGGGCTTGAGGGCCTCGACGGCACGCTTGTTGATGGTAATCTTGGTCTTGGCGATGCGTTTTCCGGGCTTCGTGTTCGAAAGCCTTCGGTTGTCGGGTGATGACGATGACGGAGGCGACGGAACCGACCGTGAAGCCGGCCATCTGCAAGGATCACAGCCATCTTTGCCTGGCGCCATCATCCCTCCATCACCCGAGGACCGAAGAGTTACTCGTGTTCATGGGGGGATTTGACCATGTGGCTGTCGATCTGTCAACACATTGCTCAACACGTGAAAGGCACTGAATGTTATCTTATGTCGTCTCGCAAAAGGGAAAAGCTACGCATAATTCCGACAAGCTACTGTCAAAGCTCATATAATGTCCTTCTATGTCCTCTCGCATACACTTAAAGATACATATACTCGCAAGTCTACGCGCCATTCGGCGCGCGGCGCGGTCGCGCCGTCCGGGCCTGCGGCCCGGGGTTCTAATCCCTCAGGCGCCGGGCGCTCGCCCGCGAGCCCACGCGTGTGCTGGAAAATGAGGTGGAGGGTTGCGTGCTCAGTGGCAGCCGGGCGGACGGCACGCGCGCGGCCGACCAGACCTCGACCGAAACGTGCCGTTCCGCCTTGGCTGCGAGCGGCGCGGGCCCACCCCCGAACGCCTGCCGCTTCGGGCAAGGGTAGCCGCCCGGCCGTCCTCCATCGGCCCAACATTGCTTTCCCGAACCGGCTGGGCGGGAATCCGCGCTGCCGTCGTTGCCGAACCCAACGGGGACGTTCGGACCGTTCGTCCCCGCATTCGTGATGTGACTCCGCGCCTCTCGCCACGGTCATGGTCTGCGCGGCGCTGCTCGACCCGCAGGGAGGGACAGGCGGGCAGCTGATCGAACGCCAGGGAGGTGCGCAGACCATGACCGTGACGAGAAACGGAGGCTGAAGGGCGCGCACACGTTCCCATCCCCTCAGCACGCGATTCGTGTTTCGACGCCGGGCGCATCGTCTCAGGCCGGCCGTCTCGGCCTACACGCCCGTTGCGGAGAGAAGGAAGGCCGCGAGCATGAGGCCTACGCCCACCACCCACGCCGTACCCACGGCGACTGTCCAGATCATCGAAACGCCTCCTCGCGACGGGCGCGGATACGTCCCGATGCACTTGCCGATTCCTCGCGCCCGAGCGGGGCGGATACTTCCAACTCGAACATCGGTCTCTTTCCTTGCAGCAGGCATTCTTTTTGCACTGCAACATCCTTCTTTAGACTCGCTACGCTCGATGAACTGCGATATTACGAATCCGGGTATAGCCAAACGTCGTGGGACTTTCGCAGGAGATTTTTGCCGAATCAATATACTTTGTTGACCTAAAGGTATATCTCGTATGGCATATTGGATTATCTCTAATCTTCTGATATATATGCAAAATAGAATTAGGTTATTGTGGCATAAGCATTTATTGGTTCGACCAATTAGTCATTGATGTCCAGTGGTTTGACCAATTGATAATGTCAGACCAATCCATATGCCACCATCTCGTTGCCAGTATACGGAAGGCCGAATAACTCTCGGAACGGAGCGCTGGACCCTGAGAGTTTTCCACAGCCGAGCGATGTCAACTCTCGGGACGAAGTCGGGCCGGCGGGAGCGCGCCCTTGAGCGCTTCTGCGTGGCCGAGGCCGAGGATCCAGGCTTCCTCCGTCTCCACGATCCGGCGCTCCTCGTGCGTGAGGCCGGGTGCGCCGGCGAAGAGGGGCGCGAGCCCGCCGCCGGCGTCCAGCCGGGCGAAGGCGTCCGCATTCACGCGCACTTGCGCGCTGTCCAGGATTTCGCCCTCGCCCCGGCGCGCGCGAACCTCGTCCCTGAGAAGCGAGGGGTAGACCTCGGCGATCACCGCCGGCGCGTCGGGCGTTCGCAAGCCGGTCTCGAAGGGCCACACCATCGCGCGGTTCGCGATGCGCCGGTCGGCCTTCAGGCACTTGAGGGCGGGCAGGCCCAGCAGCATCTGCGAGCCGACGGAGCCGGCGTAGGCCAGCTGCCAGACTGTCTTGGCACCCTTGGCACGGACGTCGCAGATGCGCCGCTCCAACGGGTGTGGTTCCCGGCATGTGCGCTCCGATTTCTTCAGCGGAATGGTTGGGTGATTCCACTTGGCCGGGCGGCCCCAACATGGACCGACGACACCTTGATATTTTTCGTTGATTGCCTCCGCGACCTTGTAGCGGTTGTTGCCGTTATCGGGCGCGTCCTCGATTTCCGTCGCCAGCCAGTCCCAGAGCGCCAAGGCCGACGCCCGGCCCGCAAGGTGCTTGGCCACACCCTTCGGATAGCCGAAGGGAAAGTCGAACCCCACCAGCACGCGCCGACCGGCATCCACCTCGCTGGCGATCAGCCGGCCAAGCCGGTCCAGCGCCTCATGCCGGGTACGCGCATACTGCGGCTCTTCAACGTCGACTCCGCCCGCGATGCGCGCCACCGCCCACCAGATCGAGTCCCTGGTGGGCTTCTTCGGACTCGGCTTCGACCGCGCCGACCAGTCGACGACGATATGGGTGTGGAAGAGGGGCATCGGGGCCTCGGCTGCACTCACCTTGAACGGCAGCGTGACAGCGCCGGCGGGCTCCGTCACCCTTGGCGTCCGTCACCGATGGGTTACGCGAGGGCAGCCCATGAGAACGATCCACCATTTGAGGGCGTTGGCAGTCGCGCCATTGCTCGCCGTCCTGGCCGCCGTGACGCTCGCGGCGCCGACCCCGCCCGCCGAGGCGGCGCAGCTCCGGCTCACGCTCGTTCACGTCAACGACTGGGACCAGATGGCGGGCATCAAGGGCGCGGGCGGCGCGGCGAAGATCGCCGCCGTCGCGGCGGAAGAGCGCGCACGGGCCGCAACCGAGGGCGCCCATGCCGTGCTCACCTTCGGCGGCGACATGATCTCGCCCTCCGTGCTCTCGGGCATCGACAAGGGCGCGCACATGATCGACCTCGCCAACGCCCTTGGCTTCGACGTGGCGGTGCTCGGCAATCACGAGTTCGACTTCGGTCCGGACGTGCTGCAGCAGCGGCTCGCGGAATCCGAGACGGTGTGGCTCGCGGGCAACGTGAGCATGGCGGGCGCGGGCTTCCCCGGCACCCAGGCCACGACGATGCTGGAGAGGGACGGCTACCGCATCGGCTTCCTCGGTCTCGTCACGCCGGAAACACCCGTGATCTCGAGCCCCGGCCCAGACGTCTCCTTCGCGCCCGTGGCAGACGCGGGCGCCCGGCTGGCCGAGTCCTTGAGAGCGGACGGCGCCGACATCGTCATCGCGCTGACCCACCAGGGGCTCGGCGCGGACCTCGAGCTGCTGCGCACGGTGCGCGGGATCGACATGGTGCTCGGCGGCCACGATCATCTGCTCGTCGCCAACCACGACGGCCGCCAGGCGGTGATGAAGGCCGGCGCCCAGGGCCGCCACGTCGGCGTCCTCACGCTCACGATCGAGCGCATCGAGGGCCGCGGCGGCGCGCCCAGGGTGGTCTGGACGCCCGACTTTCGCCTGCGCTCGACCGCCGGCATAGAGGGTGACGCCGCGCTCGCCGCCAGGGTGCGCGACTATCAGGCGCGCCTCGACGAAACCCTGGACGTGGCGATGGGCGAGACCGCCACGGAGCTCGACACGCGCGGCTTCCTCTCCGGCGCGAGCGAGACCGCCTTCGGCAACCTGCTGGCCGACGCCATGCGCCAGGCCACGGGCAGCGACATCGCGCTCAGCAACGGCGGCGGCATCCGGGGCGACACGGTCTACCCGCCAGGCACCCGGCTCACGCGCAAGATGGTGCTGACCGAGCTGCCCTTCGGCAACAAGACCGTGGTGCTCCGCCTCACCGGCGCGCAAGTGCGGGGCGCGCTGGAGAACGGCGTGAGCCGGGCCCCGCATCCCTCGGGCCGCTTTCCGCAGGTCGCGGGCCTCGCCTTCGCCTTCGACGCGCGTCTGCCGCCGGGCGAACGCGTGACGCGCGTCACGGTGGGCGGCGCGCCGCTGGAGGACACCGCAACGTACACGCTCGCCACCAACGATTTCCTCGCGCGCGGCGGCGACGACTATCGCGTGTTCAAGGCCGGCGAGGTGCTGATCGATTCGGCGTCCGGCAAACTCATGGCGGGCCAGCTCATCGACCACATCACAGCCGCCGGCACGGTCGCGCCCGTGATCGAGGGGCGGATCACGCGCGAGGATTGACGCGCATCGCGACTGCACGACGCGATTGCGGACCGGCCGGTTTCGCGTCACGGTCGCGCCGCCCGACGCCCGCAACGACCTCTCGAAAATCAGGGAGCACGCGACGATGATCCTCCTCTCGCTCATGCCGCGCACGGCTCGGACCCTGATCGCGGCCCTCGCCGCCGCGCTGCTGCTCGCCGCCGTCGCGCCCGCGCCGGCAGACGCGCACGCGATCCGCGACGAGACCCGGCGCACCGCCGTGGTCTCCGCCTTCGCGCCGGAACTCGGAATTCTCCAGGCGGAGCTGGACGGCGCGTCGTCGCACGCGGTGAACGGCGTCGCCTTCACCACCGGCACCTTGGAGGGGCAGGACGTGGTCCTCTTCCTGAGCGGCATCAGCGTCGTCAACGCGGCGATGACGGTGCAACTCGCGCTCGACCACTTCGCCGTGGAGCGCATCGTGTTCTCCGGCATCGCGGGCGGCGTGGACCCCGGCCTCAACATCGGCGACGTGGTGATCGCGGAGCGCTGGGGGCAGTACCTGGAAATGCTCTTCGCCCGCGAGGTGGACGGCGGCTGGATGACGATGCCCTTCTTCGAGTACCCCTACGGGAACTTCGGCATGATGTTCCCGCGCTCGGTCACCGTGCTCCGCGCGCACGCCGAGCAGCCCGAGACCCGCTTCTGGTTCCCCGTGGACGACGCCCTGCTCGCCAGCGCCGGCAGCGCGGCGGCCGATGTGGCGCTCGCCCGCTGCACGGCGGAAGAGACGTGCCTTGAGCAGGCGCCCACCATCGTCGTCGGCGGCTCAGGCGTCTCGGGCGGCGCCTTCATCGACAACGCGGCCATCCGCACCTGGGCCTTCGAGACCTTCGGCGCGCGCGTGCTCGACATGGAGAGCGCCGCCGTCGCCCACGTGGCTTACGCCAACGACGTGCCCTTCATCGCCGTCCGCAGCCTGGCGGATCTCGCAGGCGGCGGCGAGGGCGCGAACCAGATGGAGGTTTTTTTGGGCCTCGCGGCCGGCAACGCGGCGGAAGTCGTCAAGGCGCTCCTGCGCGCGCTGCCGGATTGACCCCGCGCGGGCGCGCGCCGGCGTGGGCGCGCTCCCTCAGGTCAAAAAGGGGATGAGCACCAGGATGCCGAGGGTGGCGGCGGCAACCCCGATCACCAGCGCCGCGCCATAGCGGTGCTCGATCAGCCGCCGCGCCCTGGGGCCGAGATACCAGAGCATCCCGGCCTCGACGTAGAAGCGCATGCCCCTGGCAACGAGCGAAGCCAGGATGAAGGCACCCACCTCGAGCCCGGCGGCGCCGCTCGCGATGGCGACCAGCTTGTAGGGCAGCGGCGTGAGCGCGCCGGCGGCGACGAACCAGACGCCCCACCTGTCGCGGTACTCGTAGAAGGTCGTGAGGTCGCCGGAGTGGCCGGAGAGCGCCAGCAGGGGCTCGCCCAGCCAGTCGTAGAGAAAGTAGCCGATCATGTAGCCGGTGAGCCCGCCAGCGACCGACGACACCGTGGCGATGCCGGCGAAGAACCACGCCTTGGCGCGCTTCGCCAGCACCATCGGGATGAGCAGCAGGTCCGGCGGCACCGGCAGGAACAGGCTCTGCAGGTAGCAGAGCCCCGCCAGCACCCAGACGGCGCGGCGCGTGCCCGCGCTCTCGATCGCCCAGTCGTAGACGCGGCGGACGAGGTGGCGCTGCTCTCTCGCCGCGGGCGTGGCGCTGTTCTCGGTCATGTCCGGCGTGTGCCAACGGTCGCGGCGGTTCGGCCCGCGTGGGCGGGTGATGGGGCGCGCAGTCTAACCCTTAAACAGCTTGCGGTCCTTGCGCTTATGCCACGCCACCGCGAGCGGCAGGAACCAGGGCCAGCCGGTGTAGAACGGCGCGGACGGGAAGGGCCGCCCGTCGAAGGCGGACCTTGACTCGGGATCGCCCAGCACGCGGAGCGCGGTCTTGTGGCCGAGGTAGGTACCCATGGGCACGCCGGAGCCGCACCAGCCCATGGCGTACTCGACCCCGTCGTGGCTCCCGGTATGGGGCATCATGTCGAAGGTGAACGCGGTCTTGCCGGTCCAGCAATGGCTGATCTTCACGCCGTCGAGCGAGGGCACGATCTGCACCATGGCGTCGCGGAGCGTGCGCGCCTTCAGCTCGAGGTCGGCCGGCGGCTCGGCGCTGAGACCGCCGAAGAGGATGCGCGTGCCGTCCTCGTTGGGCCGGATCCAGCAGGGCGAGTAGCGGTGCTCGACCATGGGCTTGGCGCCGGGCGCGATGTGCTCGACCCGCTCCGTGCCTAAGGGCTCGGTCGCGATCATGAAGGCGTCCACCGGCACCACGCGCCGGCGCAGCCATTGCGCGGCCTTGGGCGTGTAGCCGTTGGTGGCCACGATCACGTGGCCCGCCCTCACCGTGCCGCGCGGCGTCGCGATGCGGAAGCCGTGTCTTGAGCGCTCGATGGCCTGCACCGGGCAGTGGTCGACGATCACGGCGCCCTCGCGCGTGGCCCGCTCCAGCAGGCCGGCGTGGTAGAGGCCCGCGTGGATCGTGCCGTTGCCGCGCAGGATCTGCCCGCCGTGGTAGTGGCCCTTGCGGTAGGCGGGCGGCTCGTCTTCGGGCTCGACCATCTCCGCGTCAACGGGGATGCCGTCCTCCCGCATCATGGCGAGGTCGCGCGCGAGCTCGTCGAACACGCGCTTGGACGGCGCCGCGATGAAGCGCCCGCTGTTGCGGTAGAAGCAGGCGATCTGCTCCCGCTCGATGAGCGAGGACGCGTAGTCGTGGGCGGCGATCGCCGCGCGGCAGACCTCGGCGGCGCGCTCGCGGCCGAGCGTCGGCACCATGTGGCCGTACTTGTGCCAGACTTGCCGGCCGAGGTAGCCGGCGTTCCGCGTGCTCGCGCCGTGGCCGGCGGCCTCGGCGTCGAGCACCAGCGCTTGCCTGCCCCGGCGCGCGAGCGTGAGCGCGGCAGACAACCCGACGTTGCCCGCGCCGACGATCACGGTCTCGGCGTCCGCCGGCGGCGCGGCCTCGGTCGGCTCAGGTCTCGGCGCGAGGTCCCACCAATACGGCGTCGCCTTGAAGTCGGCCGTCAGAATGTCCTCGGCCATCCCCGCCTCCGGTCATAGCTCGGCGGCACCGTACCGCGACCCGACCACGCAACGCTAGGTTGGCGCGTTGCGTTGATCGATGTTTCAGCCGTCTCGCTTGATGTGTCGCTTCCCTCTTTGAGTATAAAAATAGGGATGAACCCCTTACTTCACTTGCTATGCACTGCAGTCACGTTTCCCTTTCAACAACCATTACTGTTCTGACCGCCAGCGAATCCTTGAATACATCTCGCGCTTGCTCACCCATCCCGTCATCCAAGTCGCTTTCCTGCTATACGTTGCCGTCCTCACCTGGAGACACTCCTTTCGCACGAGACAGCGCGCTTGCGCGTGCTTCGCGATCTCGTTCGCTCTGACCTTCGACTTGCCTTATAACCAACTCGAACGCAGCGGTCGAATCCTGGGCATGGTTGACGATCAGCAACTGATAGTCCGCTGGGGCAAACCTCATAGAAATTACCGCGTTTAGTCCGGTTCCAGAGTCATCATCATCAGCCAATATTTCAGCAGTATCGGCATTGATAACTATGAGCGCCGGATCTCCCACACTTAAAACAGATTGATCAATTAGACTTATTTCATAAATCGCGTCTGACTCGTTAGTCCAATTGTAAACCTTTAAGTGTTCACCTTTGTCAAGACTCACTTTAACCGGCCTTTCGATAAAAGCGTTACCGTCCGGATTGGCCAGCGCTTCTATCAAGTCTTCAAGCGACCCAATCGAGTCTACGGACTCGTCCCCCGCTTCACCTTCCTGGTATACATTGCTTGCCCCATTTGTAGACACAGTTTCCGCATTCGACTGCGTGTCTACGTGCGCCTCGCGATCAGCTGCGTCCTGTTCTTGGGCTTGCGTTATGAGCAACTCGAACGTGGCAGTGCCTTCCTCGGCATTGTTGATAACCAGAATTTGGTATGTGCCCGGCGCAAACTGCATAGTAATATTTGCGTTTAACCCATTTCCCGAGTCATCATCGCTATTTATTATTTCAGAAGTTTCAGCTTTGACAATTATAAGAGCTGGATCGCCAACAGTTATCGGAGATTTATCTATTAGATCTATCTCATAAACCGCGTTAGTTACATTAGTCCAGTCATAAACCTTCAGGTGATCGTCCTGCTTAAGACTCACTTGGTATGGCTCTCCGACATGAACATCACCCTCCGGATTGACCAGCGCTTCTGCCAAGTCATCCAGTGTTGGACCCGAATCGTCCCCTCTACTTACGCTTTCCTTTGCAATGTGCTTTAGCATAATCTCACACCAACGAGATAAGCTTTCGCTAAGTTCTGAGTCGTCGTGACGCGTCCGCTGAACGCACTCGGCGAAGCGTGGCTGTAGTGCCCTTTCCCGTTCGATGTCTAACACGCGCAGTACAAGGTCTTCTGCCGTCTGAGCTATTTCTGCAATCGACGTTTCGCCAAGACCTGTAAAACCGTAATCCGAAGTGCCTTTTTTAGAAGCACCCGCTTCAGGAGTTCCTGGCTCAGAACCATTTTCCTCGCGCCTATTGATAGTAGTTAGTAGCTCTACAGATAGAAGAGCCAATATAACATTTTGATATTGGCCAACTATTCCGACGTACTCATTTTTGCTTAACGCGCCTGTAGCATAAGCCTCGCAGGCTCGGTACAGTCCGTCCCTAAGAAGCTGAATAGTGGCGTTGCGAGCATTGAGTGCATTGGAAGCTGCGGATGTTAAAGTCTCTATATTTTCCGCGGATATTTCTCCCCTGTTCTCCACCTCAGCTGCTATCGAACGATTTAATGTCGAGTTTATACTTGCAAAAGCGTCGGGACTCGGCTCGGCGCAATATATGAGGCGAGATTGGCCACTCTCGTCACGAACCTCTGTAGTGATAATGGCTCTCTGATGGGCATCGATAGAGATGCTTTCCCCTTCAATAGCCGAGAATGTTCGGAATGTTGTTCCCGACCTTTCTGTTTTTTCACACGAAGGCAACATTAGACAAGCTGATACCAGTACTAGCGGGAAGGCGATCATGGAAGGCCTAGGTATTGAGCTGACCGGTACTAGTTTCAGCCGAAGGCCGTGTGCACGCGCGAAGTGGCGAAGGCCGACCAGCGTGGCAAGTGCTCGCAAGACGCGCCAGGACTCGTAGAACCGGTTGCCGGTTGCGTCCGACATGTTGCGGACGCGGCTGGTGTTGATCAGCAGTGCCATGCGCCCCAATGGCGAGTGCATGTACTGTGCTACCCCGTTCTTCGAGCGCATGTCGTTGTCCTCGCCCGAGAGCCCCACGGCGCTGCTCTCCGCTTGCCTACCGGCCACCATCGGCATGCCCCCTCTGTCTCCACCTGCCCTAAACTTAATGTATCAAAATAGATATAACACAAAAACTAATATGTTCAATTGGTTTATCCGTTGGGATCGGCGGACCGTATGGGCGTAGCGTTTCGTGCGGCTGAAGGGCGCGGACCCAGGGAGACAGCGGAGCCCCCCTCTCGATGGCCCCAAGCTTCGGGCTGCCAGTAGCGCGCGCGGTCGGCTATTCTGGAGGGGCGTAGGCCGACCATGGGCGAGGACGGAGGCTGGCGAGATGACGGGACGGATCAAGACATGCAGCGTGCTGGCGGGTGCGCTGATCGTTGGCGGTATCACGAGCGGTGCGCTCGCGGCAGACCCCTATGGCGTCTGGCTCAACGAGCCGCAGGACGCGCACGTAAAGCTCTATTCCTGCAACGGCGACGAACTGTGCGGCGAGATCGTCTGGCTCAAGAGTCCGCTCGGCAAGGACGGCAAGCCGAGGCGGGACGTCGAGAACGAGGACGAATCCCTCCGCGACCGGCCGGTGCTGGGCATCCAGATGCTGTTTGACCTGGAGGATCAGGGCGGCGGCCAGTGGGAAGACGGCGAGGTCTACAATGCCAGGGACGGCGGGACCTACGACGCGGAGCTCGAACTCGTCGATGCGAACACGGTCAAGGTGAGCGGCTGCGTGTGGTTCGTCTGCAAGACCGAGACCTGGACTCGCGTGGAGTGACCGGACGGCGACGCCGTCCGGCAGTTTCTACTCATTTCCCGCGGTCGCCGGGCGCTTGCGCCGTCCGGGCCTGACGGCTCGGCCCGGCTCAGCCCGGCGCACCGTCCTCCCTGAGCCAGCGCGCGAGCGCCTTGTCGGGATCGGCGATCTCGTCCGCCGAGGCGTACCAATACGCCTCCCAGCCCTGCTCCGGCAGCCCGGTGAAGACCATCAGGTTGAGCGGATAGGCCTCGCTGTCGGTGCAGCGCCGAAAATCGTCGCGGAAGAGGAACACCGCCTTCCCCCAGGCGATCGCCATGCCGAGCTCCACCATCACCCCTTCATCCGGCGGGCACCCGTTCACCACGGCGAAGATGCCGTCGGCGTCGCGTACGTCCCGCAGGTCCGCCTGGCCGATGCGCCAGGCCCAGCCGGCGGCGGCCTTGTCGACCTGGTTGTTGCGGGCGAAGGGCTCCCAGACCTCGGCGCCGAGCCCCTCCAGCGCCGCGACCAGCGCCTGCAGCGGCCCGTCCTTCTGCTGGGCGGAGAAGCCGTAGGGGTTCGCGAGGTAAAGCGTCTTGGCCGCGGGCATGTGCGCCCCCCGTCGCCCCGCTACGCCGCCGCGCGCCAGCGGGCGATGGCGGCCTCCAGTCCTGAGCGCGGGCTGGTGAGCAGCGGGATCGAAATGCCGGCGCAGCGCGCGAGCGCCGGCGTCATGGAGGCCTGCGCCAGCACGATGGCGTCGGCCGAGGACGCGGCTTCGTGCAGGCCGTCGGCGATGATGCGCTCGTGGCCCTCGGCGTCGCCCGCCACGAGCCTGGCGCGGGCTTCGGCGAACACCACCGAGCCGATCTCGACCTCCTTGCCGGCGCGGCGTGCGGCGTCCGCCACGAGGCTGGCGGTGGGCTCGATGGTGGTGGCGAGCGTCGCCGCCACGGTGATGCGCCGCCCGGCTTCCACCGCCGCCTCCGCCATGGGCCGGTCGACCCGCAGGACCGGCACGCCGGACTGCAGGGCCGCGTCGTCGGCGCCGGGGCCCACCGTCGAGCAGGTGCACAGCACGAGCCCGGCGCCTTCCGTCGCCTCCAGCAACGCCCGGCAGGTGCGCGCCCTGATCTCGTCCGTGAGCCGGCCCGCGTCGATGGCGTCGTTGAGCAGCGCCGCCTGCACCACGTGGCGAACCGGCACGCCGGGGTCGATCTCGGCCCGCAGCTCGTCGAACAGGTCGGCAAGGGGCGCCACCGTGTGCACCATGACCAATTCACCGCTCATCGCCCGCTCCTCCGTGGCCGTGCGCCGTCCCTAACATAATGTCTCGGCCGTCCGAAAGCGCTCACGCGCGCCAGACGACCGGGTATTGCGGGTCCTCGTGGAAGGGCTGGCCGGTGCGGAGCGCGGTGGGATGCTTCGGGAACTCGGCCGGCGGGTCGCGCAGGATGAAGCGCACGTCGTCGCCGAGCCAGCGGTGGGTGACGGTGCGGCGCCGCGTGCTTTCCGTCGGGTTGTTGCGGCCCTGGTGCACGATCAGCCCCTGGAAGAAGATGCAGTCCCCCGGCTCCAGCTCCCACGAGACGATGTCGTAGTCCCCGCGCGCGGCCTCGATGTCCGGGCAGCGCTCGAACACGGTGCCGGGGTGGCGCGTGCCGTCCAGCATGCTGTCGAAGGGCGCGAACCAGCGCCCCCAGCGGTGCGAGCCCCGCACGAACTCCAGCGTCGTCTCCGGCCTGATGGGGTCGAGCGGGATCCAGTTGGAGCATAGCTGCGCGCCGTCCACCGCCATGTAGGGCTGGTCCTGGTGCCAGCGGGTGAGGCCCTCGGTGCCCGGCTCCTTCACGAAGATCTGGTCGTAGAAGAAGGTGATCGCGGACGAGCCCGAGAGCGCGGCGGCGATCGCGGCGCACGGCCCCTCGAGCGCAAATTCCTTCATCTGCGGCACGTGACGCCAGAGGTCGAAATCGTTGAAGAAGAGGCCGGGGTCCGATGCCTCCGTATAGATTTCGACGTTGGGGCCGGGCTCGGCCATGTCGGCGGCGACGCCGTCGCGCAGGCACGCGATCCACTCCGGGGCGATGGCGCCACGCAGGCAGACCACGCCGTCGGCATGATAGGCGTCGATCTCGGCCTGTGTCGGCAGCATGGCGCGCTCCCCTGTCACCCGCCGGCGAGTGTAGCGCAGCGTGCGCCGAGCGAGCCAATCCTCGTCGCCATTGCGCCCCTGCCCTGACTTGAATTGCGGCGCCCCCGTGCGCACCTATGGCAGCAGTCTCGCCGGTCGAGTCGCGGCCGCGCGCGACGATTCTGGATCGAGGGGGCAGGCAATGGTCGGCAAGGGATTGGCGATGGGGATCGAGACGGTGCGCGGCAGGCTCGGCCACCTGGGCCTGGCCGCGGCCGCGCTGCTCGCCGTGGCGGTCGTCGCCGCTGGCTGCGATACACCGCCGCAGCGCTACGAGAGCACGCCCCCCTCCTTCGCCGCGCTGCCGCCGCTGGTCTTCGACCTTGACCGGATCGAGGTCGTGGAGCGCCCGGCCGCGCCGCACCCAGACGACGTCGATCACCTCCTGCCGACCTCGCCCGCCACCGCGATCGGGATCTGGGTGAACGACAGGCTGCGGGCGAGGGGCACCGTGGGTGCACTGCGGGTCACGGTGGAGGAGGCCAGCGCCAGGCTGACCCTGCTGGAGACCGACATCGAATTCGAGGACATCTTCACCAAGGAGCAGGCCGAGCGCCTGGACGTGAGGCTTCGCGTCACCATCGAGGCGATCGACCACAACGGCGAGGTCAACGGCAGCGCCACCGCGCAAGCCTCGCGCTCCCGCACGCTGGCGGAGGGCATCACGCTGATCGAGCGCGATCGGGTCTACGACGCGGTCATCGCGGCGCTGCTCCACGACTACAATGCCAGCCAGGAGACGGCGATCCGCCAGTACCTGGCGCTCTACCTGCGCTGAGGGGCGGGGCGACCGCCCCCTACTCGCCGACCACGGCCTGCAGCGCCTCGCCGGCCTCGGCCACGGCCGCCGCATCGACATCGAGGTGCGTGACCGCGCGCAAGCGATGCGGGCCCATGGCGCCGATCAGCACACCCCTGGTCTTGAGCGCGTCCGAGAGCGCCGCGGCGCTGAGCCCGGTCGCGGCGCAATCGAAGAAGACGAGGTTGCTGTCGACGCGCGGCTGGTCGAGGGAGAGCCGGGGCAGCGCGCGCACGGCATCGGCGAGGGCGCGGGCGTTGGCGTGATCCTCGGCAAGCCGCGCGACGTGGTGGTCGAGCGCGTAGGATGCGGCCGCGGCGACGATGCCGGATTGGCGCATGGACCCGCCGAGGCGCTGCTTCCACTGCCACGCGGCCTCGATGAATTCGGCGGAGCCGGCGAGGACGGCGCCCACCGGGCAGCCGAGCCCCTTGCTGAAGTCGACCCAGAGCGAATCGAAGGGGGCGGCGTAGCGCGCGGCGTCCACCCCCGTCTCCACCACCGCGTTGAAGAGCCGCGCGCCGTCCATGTGGAGCAGCAGGCCGTGCGCCTTCGCCGTCTCGCCCACCGCCTCGATGGTCTCGAGCGGCCAGATCGTGCCGCCTCCCTGGTTCGAGGTCTGCTCCACCACCGCGAGCCGCGAGCGCGGCGCGTAGCGGTTGACGGCGCGGACCGCGCCGGCGAGCTGCTCCGGCGAATACACCCCGGCCTCGCCGTCCAGCGCGCGGACCATGGCGCCGGCGAGCGCCGCCGGGCCGCCGCCTTCCGCCGTGATGATGTGGGCGGTGCGGTCGCAGATCACCTCCTCGCCGGGGCGGCAATGGACCAGCAGCGCGATCTCGTTGCACATGGTGCCGGAGGGCAGGAAGACAGAAGCCTCCTTGCCCAGCAGCGCGGCGACGCGCGCCTGGAGCGCGTTGGTGGACGGGTCCTCGCCCCGCTGCTCGTCGCCGACCTCGGCCCCGGCCATGGCCTCGCGCATGGCCGCCGTCGGCCGCGTCACCGTGTCGCTCCTGAGATCGACGTGGTTGCCCGTCATGCTTCTCTCCCCTGCATCGCCGCCACGGACCTTTCGCATCCGGCGCCTGCGGCCTTAAGCTCCGGGTATCGCACAAAGGGAGGTGCACCGAAATGACCGCCATCGATCCCAACAAGATTCACTTCACCGGAGAGAACTCGTTCATGCGGCTCAAGGCCGAGGCCGACGGGGATGAGACCACCGTCGTCGCCCACTGGCGCACGTTGATCTCGCCGTCCGGGCCGGGCACCTGCCTCTTCCTCCGCTCCGACGCCACCGGCGGCGAAGTGAAGCTCTACGCCGACAACGTCGGGATGGCGCGCTGGCTCCAGGGCGAGCTGGAGGCGATCTTGAACCCGCCCTTCGCCGATACCGCCATGCCCATCGCCGAAGCCGCGTTCTCGCGCGAAGGCGCCTACCGCTCCAGCTATCGCGAGATCGTGGACTCGGCCGACGGGCGGATCGAGCTGAGCTGGTCCGACATGGGCGAGCCCTTCATGCTGACGCTCCCGCCGGACAATCCCGACACCGGCCCGTGGGCGGTTTACAGCTGCCTCATACCGTGCCGCACCGCGACGCTGGACGTCGCGGGAACGCGCGCTCAGGGCGCGGCTTACGAGAACGTCATGTTCGGGCACCCGTCGAGCTCGAGCTGCCTGGCCTGGTCCGAGACCTGGCTGCGCGGCTGACGGCCGCAGCACCGCCGACACCCGCATCAGCGCGTGCGGCCCGCCGACCCGTCGCCCGGCGTGCCGCCGCACGAGCATGGCTACCGCTGGGCCATGCTGGGGGGCGTGTGGCTGATCTACTTCGGCTTCGGCCTGCTCTCGGTGGCGATGGCGCCGCTGGTCGACCCCATCAGCCGCGACCTCGGCCTCAGCTACACCACCATGGGCGCCATCCTGGGCGCCTGGCCGCTGGTCTACATCGTCGCCGCCGCGCCCTGCGGCGCCTTCGTCGACCGCGTGGGCCTGAAGTGGTCGCTGTTCCTCGCGGTGCTCGTCATCGGCGCGTCGGGGGGCTTGCGCGCCGTGGCCTTCGACGGGGCGACGCTGTTCGTGGCCGTCGGGCTCTTCGGCATCGGCGGTCCGCTCATCTCCATCGGTGCGCCGAAGGCGATCGCGCAGTGGTTCCAGGGCGCGGAGCGCGGCTTCGCCATGGGCGTCTACATCACCGGCCCCGCGCTCGGCAACATGCTGGCGCTGATGCTGACCAACAGCGTCCTGATGCCGCTCACGGGCGGGAACTGGCGCCATGTGCTGCTGATCTACGCGGGCTTCATCCTCGCCACCGGCCTCGCCTGGTTCCTGCTGGGGAGCCACCCCATCAACCGCGTGGTGGAGAGCGCCGGGCGCCACCGCGAGACCATCGCGGGCCAGATGGCGGTCTTCGCCACGCTGCTGCGCCTGCCGAACATCCAGGTCATCCTCGCCATCGGCATCGGCGCCTTCTTCTTCCATCACGCGCTCAGCAACTGGCTGCCGGAGATCCTGCGCACGGGCGGCATGGCGCCGGATGTCGCCGGCATCTGGTCGGCGGTGCCCACCGCCATCGGCATCGTCGGCGCGCTGCTGATCCCGCGCCATGCGACTCCGTCCCGGCGC
This sequence comes from Alphaproteobacteria bacterium, assembly GCA_965221125.1. Lineage (GTDB taxonomy): Bacteria > Pseudomonadota > Alphaproteobacteria > UBA828 > UBA828 > WTGU01. The sequence continues at coordinate 928,322 of CBDCRW010000004.1, read as the reverse complement.
TTTGCGATCCTGTTCGGACTGACGCTCTGCGGCGGCGCGGGCGCGCTGATGCTGCTGGTGGCCGGCACGCCGGCGCTGGTGGTGGCGATGATCCTGCAAGGCATCGGCCGGGGCTCGCTGATCGCCGTGCTGATCCTGGTGCTGATGGAATCGCGCGGCGTCGATCCCCGCAACACCGGGGCAGCGGTCGGGCTCTTCTTCTCGGCGGCGGAAATCGGCGGCGTACTGGGGCCGCTCGCGATCGGCGCGGCGTCGGACCTCACGGGCGGGTTCGACGCGGGGCTATGGCTGCTTGGCGCGGTCAGCGTCGCGGTGGTCTTCTTGCTCTGCCTGCACCGCGGGATCGAGCGCCGCGACGCCGCCGCGCGCCCGATCTGACCGAACGATTTATCAGGCCGGCGGCAGCACGAAGTCGAAGCGCCCCCGCCAGGCGCCGCCGGCGCGCTCGAGGCTCATCACGAGGTCGTCGCGAAAGATCCAGTCGTCGGCGTTCTCGTCCTCCATGTCGGGAAAGAAGACCTGCGTGGTGAGCAGCGGGGTCCCCTCCCCCTGCACCCGCACGTGGATGTGCGGCGTGCGGCCGGTGTAGTGCCCCGGCCGGATCGTCTCGATGCGGAAGGCGCCGGCGGCATCGGTGAACTGGTGGCCGCGATAGCGGAAGCCCCGGTTGTCGTAGCGGCCGTGCTCGTCGGCATGCCAGATGTCGATCACGGCACCGGCGAGCGGGCGGCAGTCGTGCGCGAGCAGCAGGCCCTCGAAGACGAGCGGCTCGCCCACCGTGTCCGGCTCGCGCAGGCTGTCCCGCCGGGGCGTCTCCGGCGTGTAGAACGGCCCCGCCGACCGCGAGCGCGTGCCGGCGGTGCACTTCTCGGGCGGCGCGAGGCCCAGCCCGCGGTCGGCCGCCGGGCCGGTGAACGCGTAGCCCGAGGCGCGAGCGAAGCTCGGGACTGCCATCGCCCCTGCCGCAGCGGCCAGCCCGCTCAGCGCCAGGCGGCGTGTCACGGTGCGCGTCGTCATCGATTCAGGGTAGCCTGTCCGAGGCCCGGCGTCGAAGCGCAATCGGCCGCCGGCGTGTGTTCCGAGCCGCGTCCCGCCAGCGAAACCGAGGAGTACGCCATGCTGCCGAAAATCGCCGTCTTCGCCATGGGCGGGACCATCGCCATGGCCGGGCAGGGCGCGCGCGGCGTCACGCCCTCGCTCGGTGCCGATGCGCTGGTGGAGGCGGTGCCGCAGCTCGCCGAGGTCGCGACCGTCGAGGCGGAGACCTTCCGCCTGCTGCCGAGCCCTGCCGTCACGATCCCCGATCTCTTCGCGCTGGCGGACGCCATCGAGCAGGCGGTGGCGGAGGGCGCCCACGGCGCGGTCGTCACCCACGGCACCGACACGATGGAGGAGACCGCCTTCGTGCTCGACCGCATCCTTGGCATCGACGCCCCCGTGGTGGTGACCGGCGCCATGCGCAACCCGACGCTCGCCGGCCCCGACGGGCCGGCCAACCTGCTCAACGCCGTCCGCCTCGCGGCCCACGGGCCGGCGCGGGGTCTTGGCGTCACGGTCGTCATGAATGACGAGATCCACGCCGCACGCTTCGTGCAGAAGGGGGAGACGTCGAACCCTGCAGCCTTCCGCTCACGCCCGCTCGGCCCGCTCGGCTGGTTCGCCGAAGGCGCGGTGCGGCTCGCCGGCCCGCCCGGCCCCCGCCACCCGCTCGCCGTGGCCCGCGACGCCGAGCCCGCGCCCGTCGCGCTGCTCACGGTCACGCTCGGCGACGACGGCCGGCTGATCGAGCACGCGCTGGCGGCAGGCTACCGGGGGATCGTGATGGAATGCACCGGCGGCGGCCATGCCGCAGCCTGGGTCGCCGACAAGCTCGTGGAGGCGGCCGGGCGCGTGCCGGTGGTGATGGCGTCCCGCACCGGCGCCGGCGAGATGCTGCGCCGGACCTACGACTTCAAGGGCTCGGAGATCGACCTGCTGGCGCGCGGGCTGATCAGCGCCGGCTGGCTCGACGGGCTCAAGTCGCGCCTGCTGCTCACGCTGCTGCTGATGGCCGGCGCCGACGACGCGGCGATCCGCGAGACCTTCGCCGGGTGGATGGACCCCGCGCCTACGGCCTGAATCGGGCCAGATAGAGCGGTTTCCGACCCGACGAGATCACGACGGCCCGAGGTTCCCACCTCCCCCTGTCCCCCTCCCCCCAAAGGGCGGAGGGGGGACGCTGTCGCAGACGCCGGTGTCGCCCCCGATGAGCGGAGGGGGAACGATAGCCGTACCGGCCCCTTCTCCCTCTCCTCCCCTCGGGATACCTCTGCGAAAAGGGGTTGTGGCTGGCTGCTGACGCTCCATCGCGCCCGCAAACCACCGATTCACACCCAAGATTGTCCAACGGTAGCCGCAAATTCGGCTCCATCAGCACCGTCCAGCGCCGAAGACTTCCCCCAATGCACGGCAGAACCGATTTCGCAGAGGTATCCCTCGGGGGAGGAGAGGGCCGGGGTGAGGAGGGGTTTCCTTTCGGTCGCCCGGCGTGTGAAGCTGTGAGTCTACGGCGACCGCGAACGATCCCATCCGGTCGGATAGCGCTCTAGAACTTCTTCCACCACGGCGTGCGGCCGCCGAGGCCGACCATGTCCACGCCGGTCATCATCGCCACGTCGTGGGTGAGTGCGCGGAGGTCGTTGGGGTCGAGGTCGCTCACCCGGTTCTTGCCGCAGGCGCGGGCGAAGAGCTGGATCTCCATGGTGAGCGCATTCAGATAGTTGGTGACGCTGTCGGCGGCCTCGTCCACGTCGAGCCGCTCCATCAGCTTCGGCAGCTGCGTGGTGATGCCGACGGGGCAGAGGCCCGTGTGGCAGTGCTGGCACTCGTAGGGCGAGGTCCCTAGCCGCGCGTAGTCCTCCAGGTAGATCGGCTTGTGGCAGCCCATGGCGATGATCGGCGCGGTGCCGAGGTAGACCACGTCGGCGCCCAAGGCGATGCACTTCGCCGCGTCCGCCCCGTTGCGGATGCCGCCGCCCACGATGAGCTTCATCTTGTCCTTCTTGCCCACCTCGGCGAGCGCTTCCGCCGCCTCGGCGATGGCGGCGACCGTCGGTATCCCGGCATGGTCGAGCTGGATCGTGGGCGAGGCCGCGGTGCCCCCCTCTATGCCGTCGAAGACGATGGCGTCGACTCCGGCCTTCGCCGCGATGCGCACGTCGTTCGCGATGCGCGCGGCGCCCACCTTGATCGAGATCGGCACCTTGTACTCGGTGACCTCGCGGATCTCCTCCAGCTTCATGTAGAGGTCGTCCGCGCCCATCCAGTCGGGATGGCGGCAGGGGCTGCGCTGGTCCACGCCTTCCGGCAGGTCGCGCATCTCCGCCACCTCGTCCGACATCTTGAGCCCCAGCAGCACGCCGCCGGTGCCAGGCTTCGCCCCCTGCCCGCAGCCGATCTCGATCATGTCGGCCTTCTTGAGGTCGTAGGGGTTCATGCCGTAGCGGCTCGGCAGGTACTGCATCACCAGCTTGTCGGAGTAGCGGCGCTCCTCGTGGTGCATGCCGCCTTCGCCGGTGCAGGTTGAGATGCCGCAGCGGCTCGCCGCCGTGCCGAGCGCGCGCTTGGCGTGGACCGAGAGCGCGCCGAAGCTCATGCCCGCGATCATGATGGGTCGCTCCAGCACCAGCGGGTTCTCGCAGGCGCCCTCGCCGATGACGACGCGCGTGTCGCACTTCTCGCGGTAGCCCTCCAGCGGCATGCGCGAGAGGCCGGCCGGCACGAACACGAGGTCGTCGAAGGAGGGCAGGCCCTGCCGCTTGGTCGCCTGGCCGCGGATCTGGTAGCGCCCGAGCGCCGCCTTCTCCTGGATCTCCTCGATCACCTCCGGCGGCCAGACGCCGCTGAAGCCGGGCGGACGCGGATAGGCGCCGTTGGGCGCGGGCGCCGCCTCGTCCACGACTTCGACGCTGGAATCGCCCGCGTGGGCAGGTGCGGATTCGCTCGGGGTCTCGCTCATAGCACGTCCTTCCAGGCCGCGAAGTCGTGCTTGTTGAAGTGCCACAACTTGCGGTCCGACTGGAGCTTGCGGAACGACTTGGGCGCCTTGATCTCGAAGCGGTCGAGCAGCTCCGCCACCTCTTCGAGCTCGCCATTCTCGGCATCGACCTGCGCGAGCCCGGAGCCGAGTTCCTCGGCCTTGCCGCCAAGGAATATGACGCCCTGATACATGGAATCGCCCAAGCCCGTATCGGCGTCGCCGCAGACGACCATGCGGCCGTTCTGCATCATGAAGCCGGACATGTAGCCGGCATTGCCGCCGATGATGAGCTCGCCCTTCTTCAGGATCATGCCGGAGCGCGGCCCCGCATCGCCCCGCACGACGACGCGTCCGCCGCGGATGGACGGCGCGGCGGAGGTCGCCGCGTTGCCGCGCACGACCACCTCGCCGCTCATCAGGTTGTCGGCCACGCCCCAGCCGGCGGTGCCGTGAATCTCGGCGGTCACGCCGTCGCAGAGGCCGACCGTGTAGGAGCCGACATGGCCGCGATAGACGAGATGAATGGGCTTCAGGATCGAGACGCCGAGGTTGTGCCGCGCCTGCGGGTTGAGAAGCTCGACTTGCGGCACGCCGTCGTCGGCGGCGCGGCGGATCTCCTCGTTGATCGCGCGCGTGGGCCTGCCGGCGCAGTCGATGGTCAGTGAATTGGAAGCCGCCATGTCACCACTTCGCCGGCTCCCGGCTCCCAGACCTCGATGTCCTCGCCCACGCCGTCGCGCAGCGCCCAGCAATCGGAGGACACCGCCACCAGCCGGTCCGTCTCGCCCACCACCAGCGGCTTCGCGGCGTAGGGGTCCTTGACGACGCCCACCTCGTCCGCCGTCGCGGCGATGTAGGTGAAGCAGCCGTCGAGGATCGAGACGGAACGCTCCAGCGCTTCGCGGAAGCTCGCGCCCTTCCCCATCTCGTCCACCAGCGCCACGGCAATGACCTCCGAATCGTTGCTCGTGGTGAAGGTGTAGCCCGCATGCTCGTAGTGGTAGCGCAGGTGGTGGAAGTTCGTGATGTGGCCGTTGTGCATGATCGCGAGGTCGCGATGCAGCCTCGCCGAAAGCGGCTGCCCGTGGGTGAAGTCGATCTGGCTCTCCGTCGCGTAGCGGGTGAGCCCCATCGCCATCGGCCCGTCGTAGTCGGTGATGGTGAATTTGTCCTCGAGGTTGTCCACGCCGCCCAGGTGCTTCAGCACCTCGAGCCGGCGGCCGATGCTGGCGACGCTGTAGGCGGGCCCGAGGCCGTCGATCGCGTCCACCAGCGCCGCATCGTCGCCGTCGTAGCGGATCGTGGTCCTGATGAACCCCTCGCCGTCGGTGGCGCTCTCGACCCGGCCGAGCTCGTCGAGCAGCGCGAGCGCCCGCCCGCCGCCGCCCGGCTCCTCGCAATTGATGCCGACGTAGAGGCGGTCCTCGCCCGCCGGCTGGACGAAGGCGAGCCCGGTGGAGTCCGGCCCGCGCCGATAGATGCCGTCCAGCACGTGGTAGGCGATCTCGCCGGTCTTGCGATGATGCTCGGTGGTCTTGAAGAAGACGCCGCCGACGCCGCACATGGCCTTCGCTCCCCCGCGCCGCCCCGCCGCCGTCAGCCGGCCGCGTCCAGCAGCTTCACCTTCCTGTCGAAGTGCGCCCACGGGATCATCGCGTCGATCCACGAATTGATCCGGTCGAAGGCCACCATCGCCGCCTCGCAGACCTGCACCACCTCGCCGTGGTTCCTGGCGCCGCCGGCCTCGAAGTAGGCGGAGAGCTCGCGCACGAGCTTGACCGTGTTGGTGAGCTTCCACTTGGCGAGCCGCCCGGCATGGCGGTCGAGCAGCGCCGCCGCCATCTGGTTGAGCGCCGCCGGCGGCAGCGCCTCGTCGAGCGCGAGCTGGCGGACGACCTGGATGTTCTCGCCCATCCAGAAGGTGTTGAAGTTGGCGTAGAGCACGGGCGGCAGGTTGCCCATGGGGGGCAGGCTGTGGGCGCGCAGCCGGGTGACGTCGCCGGGCTCGGAGTTCCAGTTGCGGCGGCCGAAGCGCTCCAGCCGGTCGATGATCGCGGTGGTTTCCGTCGCGGCCATGGCCCTACCCTTCGTGCACGCGTTCGAGCCGAACCGGCAGCGGCCCCTTGGCGAGGATCTTCCTGCCCGCGGGCTTCAGGTGCTCCAGCCCTTCGACGATCCTGGCGAACACGCTGACCTTCCCGAACGGCTTCGTGTCGCCGTAGAAGATGCAGGCAGTCTGGCGCCCCGGATAGAAGCCGATATCGCCGGGCTTCACGTTGAGGATCTCGTTCTCGGAATTGCAGTAGAACGGGAGCATCACGATCAGCTCCTCGCCCGCGAACTTCGCGTGCACCGAGAAGCTGTCGCAGGGCAGGCTCTGCGTGAACGCCTTGACGACGTTGGGCGCCTTGCCCCCAAGCAGCTCGGCGACGACCGTGCGGCCGTCGATGGTCATTGCGAAACGCTCCGCCATGGTCTCCCCTCGCCCTCGCGCGGCCCTTGGGCCGCAGTCGATATCACGGCCCGCCCGGCCGGGCAATCGCCCACGGCGCAGGGGAGATTCGCTTTGCACGCATGGCGGCTTTGGCGTTCAATCGGCGCCCACCATGGAGGAGGGAGATTCGGATGTCTGACCTGCACGAGCTGATGCTGACCGAGGTCGCGGCGAAGATCGAGGCGCGGGAGGTCTCCGCCGCTGAGGTGACGGCGCACACGATCGCGCGGATCGAACAGCTCGAAGGCTCGCTTCGCAGCTACGCCACCGTCATGGCGGATGTCGCGACGCAGCAGGCCGCGCAGGCGGACGAGGAGATCGCCGCCAGCAACCGCAAGGGGCCGCTCCACGGCGTCCCCTTCGGTCTCAAGGACCTCTGCCTGACGAAGGACGCGCCCACGCACGTCGGCTCGGTCGCGCTCCGCAACTGGAGCCCGGGCGTCGACGGCACCGTCACTGCGCGGCTCAGGGAGGCGGGCGCGGTCTTCGCCGGCAAGCTGCAGATGACCGAGGGCGCCTTCGCGGTCCACCACCCCTCCATCGCGCCGCCGGTCAACCCGTGGCATCCCGACTACTGGACCGGGGTCTCGTCGAGCGGCTCCGGCGTCGCCACGTCGGCCCGGCTCTGCTACGGCTCGCTCGGCACCGATACCGGCGGCTCGATCCGCTTCCCCTCCCAGGCCTGCGGCGTCACCGGCCTAAAGCCCACCTGGGGCCGCGTCAGCCGCGCGGGCGCCTTCGCGCTCTCCGAGACCCTCGACCACATCGGGCCGATGGCCCGCTCCGCCGCCGACTGCGCCGCGATCCTCGGCGTCATCGCCGGCGTCGATCCCGACGATCCGACCACCGTGCAGGCGCCGGTGCCCGACTACCTCGGCAGCATCGACGCCGGCATCGGGGGCATGCGCATCGGCCTCGACGAGGCCTACTGCTCCGACGGCGTGGATGCGCGCGTGACCGCCATGGTGATGCAGGCGGCCGACGTGCTGCGCGGGCGCGGCGCCGACATCCGGCCGATCGCCTTCCCCGACGCCACGGTCATGGTGGACCGCTGGAACGATTTCTGCGGCGCCGACACGGCCATCGCGCACGAGCCCTACTACGCCCGGCACAAGGCCAAGTACGGGCCGGTGCTGTCGAGCCTGATCGAGGCGGGGCTCGCGCTCAGCGGCGTCGACCACGCCCGCATCGTGATCGCGCGGGACAAGTTCGTCGGCGCGCTCAACGCCGTCTTCGCCGATGTCGACGCCATCATCATCCCCTCGCAGCCCTACCCCACGCCCACCAACGCCTTCATGGAGACGCTGGGCGCCGAGCCGGGCTCGGTCGAGCGCCTGATCTCGTTCACCGCGCCCCACGACATGGCGCGGACGCCCGCGATGTGCCTGCCCGGCGGCTTCGACGAGGACGGCCTGCCCATGGGCTTCCAGATCGTGGGCCCGCAGCTCAGCGAGGAGCGGCTGCTGCAGGCGGGCCACGCCTACCAGCAGGATACCGACTGGCACTCCCGCACGCCGCCCGTGGGCTGAGGGAGGGCGGCAGGATGGCTGCACGAGGCGATCTCTGGCGGCTGAGCGCGACCGAGGTGGTCGATCTGCTGCGGCGGCGCGAGGTCTCGCCGCTGGAGCTGGTCGACGCGAGCGCTGCGCGCATCGCGGCCACCGATGGGCACCTCAACGCGATCCCGACCCTCTGCCTCGAGCGTGCCCGCGCCCATGCCGCGCGCATCATGGCCGACGATGCGGACGCCGAGCGCCCGCCCGGCTGGCTCGGCGGCGTGCCCATCTGCGTCAAGGACCTGGTGGAGGTGGCGGACGTGCGCACCACCTGGGGCTCGCCGATCTACGCCGATCACGTGCCGCCGCGCTCGGACATCATGGTCGAGACCCTGGAGGCGCGCGGCGCCATCGTCATCGGCAAGTCCAACACGCCCGAGTTCGGCGCCGGCGCAAACACCTTCAACGAGGTCTTCGGCAAGACGCGGAACCCGTGGAACACGGACAAGACCTGCGGCGGCTCCTCCGGCGGCTCGTCCACGGCATTGGCCACCGGCCAGGTCTGGCTCGCCACCGGCTCGGATCTGGGGGGCAGCCTGCGCATCCCCGCGAGCTTCTGCAGCGTCTTCGGCTTCCGCCCGAGCCCCGGCCGCGTCGCCCACGGCCCCAAGCACCTGCCCTTCGAGGGGCTGATGGTGGACGGCCCCATGGCGCGCAACGCGCGGGACTGCGCCCTCATGCTGGATGCCATGGCGGGCGCGCACCCCGAGGACCCGCTCTCCGTCGAAGCGCCGGCCCGGAGCTTTGCCGACGCGGTCGCGACGCTGCCGCCGCCGGGCCGCGTCGCCTACAGCCCGGACCTGGGCCTGCTGCCGGTGGACCGCGAGGTCGCCGCCGTCTGCAGGCAGGCCGCCGACTCGCTCGCAGGTGCGGGCATGGAGGTGGCAGAGGCCTGCCCCGACCTCTCCGGCGCGCTCAACGTCTTCCAGGTTCTGCGCGCAGCCCTCTTCGCCGCCGACAAGGGCCCGCTGCTGGAGACCCACCGCGACGCGCTCAAGCCCGAGATCGTCTGGAACATCGAGAAGGGCCTCGCGCTCGACGCCGACACCATCGCCCGCGCCGAGCGTGCGCGCGGGGCCATCTACCAGCACTGCGTGCGCTTCTTCCGGCGCCACGACGTGCTGGTCTGCCCCTGCGTAATCGTGCCGCCCTTCGACGTGGACACGCGCTGGGTGGACGAGATCGACGGCCACCGCTTCGACAACTACGTCGACTGGCTGGGCCTCACCTTCGTGCTGACGCTCACCGCGTGTCCCTCCGCGTCGGTCCCGGTGGGCTTCACCGAGTCAGGCCTGCCGGTCGGCCTCCAGATCCTCGGTCCCCCGCGCGGCGAGGCGGCAGTGCTGCGCGCGGCAGCCGCCATCGAGGAGGCGATTCCGCTGGCCGCCCGGACCCCCATCGACCCCCGCGGCCCCGACGGCGCGGCGCTGGCCGCCTGAACTTCAACCGGAATACACCTTCAACGTGCCGTCCGGCTGTCCAATAGAGACCCGCCCGCATTTCTCGGTTATTTCACGCCCCTTCACCCAGCATGCCGTGTTCGTCGAACCAGCGATACGTGTCCTCCACCGATTCTGCGAGAGGGCGCGCATGGAACCCGAGCTCCGCCCGCGCCTTGGCGCTGGATATCCGTCGATTGCCGCAGGCCATGACGCGGACGGCCGCCGGCGTGTAGAGCGGCCGGCGGCCGCGCGATCGATCCAGGAAAACCTGGCAGGGCGCCCATAACCGGGCGGCCCACAACGGGAACTGGAGACGGGGTGCGGCAACGCCGGTTGCCTGCTGAGAGAGCGCGGCTAATTCGCGCACGGTGTGCCAGCGGCCGGAGACGAGGTAGTTCTCGCCACATCTCGCCTGTGTCTCGGCGGCCATCGTGGCCGCCACGACATCGCGCACGTCGACCCAGTCGTAGCCGCCCGCGATCAGCGCGGGAATCCGCCTGCGGTAGAGGTCGAGAAAGACCTGCCCCATGGGGGACGGCTCGCCGTCGTAGGGGCCGATCACACTGGTCGGATTCAGGATCACGGCATCGAGGCCCCGGTCGATGCCGCGGCGGACTTCCACTTCGCCGGCGGCTTTCGAACGGTCGTACGGACCCTGGTGCGGGCCGTCTGCAGGACCGCGGCTCTCATCGAGAACTTGGTCCAACGGCTGCTGGTCGTAGGCGTGGATCGAGGAAACGTGAACCAGGCGCCGCACGCCACATTCCAGGGCCGCCTCCACGACGTTGCGTGTGCCCACGACGTTCGTGCGATGGAACTCCTGTGCCCGGACGGTATCGATCGAGACCCGCGCGGCCAGATGAAACACGACCTCTGCGCCCTTGAAGGCGGCGATCAGCGATTCCTTGTCCAGGATGTCGCCATTGACCCATGCGATATCCAGGTCCGCCGCCGTGCCTCGACGCTCCCGGTAGATCGCGCGGATCTGACCGGGCCCGTACCGGTCGGCCAGGGCCCGCGCGAGGACCCCGCCGATCTGCCCGCTTGCTCCCGTGATCACCCGTAAGGCGTGAGATCGTCCGTCGCCAGATGATGTCATCGCGGAAGGCCCAATTCCCGAGTCGTGGACAGGACCGGGCGCCGGAGGAGCGGGCGTAGCGAACTCAGACTCGAATTTCGTGGCGCTGCTCGGCGAGCCTGAACTTGAGCTTGTTGCCGGGCGATTGTGAGGGCAACGGATCCATCGGCAACCGCTTGTAGGGGCGGGCCAGCTCGATCCTGAAGTAATGCATGAGCATCAGCAGGTTGATCACTATGTGCAATTCGGCCCAGTTGCTCCCGAGACACGAGTGCGTGCCCAGCCCGAAGGGCGCGTACCCTCTGCTCTTGTGCTCGTTTCGCGGGGGCACGTAGCGGTCGATGTCGAACGTCCACGGATCGGGAAACACCTCTTCCGAATAGTGCGTGGCCGTCTGTGCAATCACGAGCTGCGCGCCCACCGGTAATTCGTAACCCTCCACCACGCAGGTGTTCATCACCGTGCGCATCGACATGGGCACGATCGGCGACATCCGCAGAGACTCCATCAGCACGCGGTGGGTCACATCGATCCGGTCTCGACTGAAATCATCCTCGCTGGGATCGCCCTCCGCCCACAGCGCGTCCGCTTCAGCCGTGACTCGCTCGTACAGCTCGGGATTCTGCGCCAACCAGTAGAGGGCGAAGCCAAGCTGATCGCCCATGTACATGGCTGTCATCAAGATCGCCCCTAGCGGCAGCGACAGGTCCGATTCGGGCAGGAATTGGGGATCGGACGCGTGCAGGGCCAGATACGCGTCCACCACGTCCTCATGCTTCCCAGCCCGCTGCGCGGCCGTATGCGTCCTTTGCATACGGTCTATGATCCGTTGCGTGGCCTTCGCCCGGCGGCGCATCCCCGGGGTCTTGAGCATGAAACGCGGCAATATCTTGACGATGCCGACATTGAGCACCCGTACCTTGTATTCGAGCGCGGCGACGATCTCGGCTTGGGTGTCGATGCTGGCCAGGAGCGGCGATGACTGCGCGTTCACAAACGGTCGCAGCATCACCTGCACCGGCATCGTCGTGCCGACGTCCCAACCCGCCATGTGCGCGCGGGACAGGTCATAGACCTCGTCCAGACGCTTGGTCAAAGTCTTCTGAGAGTAGGCAGTATGCAACGACTTGCGAAAGCGAAAGTGATCGGCACCGTCAATCGAGTGCATTGAGCGCGACACGCCATACGCCTTGTCGACGCCCTCGAAGTACTCCTTCGACCGCAAGTACACCCGCCCCATGCGATGGGCCCATTCGTTCGTCTTCAACCCTGCCAGGAAAATCACGTTCTGGCGGAACGGGAGCCGAAGCTCGAACACGGGACCGTACTTGTCGGCCAGGTAGGCGAACCCTGCCGGCAGTCTGCCCTCCCGCAGCTCCCGGTTGAACACCAGATCGCGCAGGGACACGGTTGGAATCTTCTTGGTCAGCGAGGGCCGGCGAAGCGAGGGTGCGATGATGCTCTGGCTCACCGCTTCCGCAATCGCCCGGCCAATCAGGTCCATCCGGCAGACGAGCTGAATCCGTTCCTCCACCTCCTCGTCGATCGGATACATCAGATGGAACACGTGGCAGGCATTGACGAGGCCGACAATGATCACGTCGCGCGGATCCGGAAACTCGTCAGCGAAGATGATTCTGGTCAGCCGGGCAATTACGAACTCGCCCGCTGGGTAGTCTTCTCCTGGCGGTGTTTCGCCCGCCCGCTGTCGCCTGGTGAAGGTATAGAAACCGCCCGGGTGGGCGTCGAGAATCTGTCGCCGAACGAGCTCGTCCAGCGCTTGGGAGATCACCGACTCGGACTGTGGAGCGAGCCGTTCAATCCAGTAGCGGGCATCGTGCAGTTCCGTTTCGGTCGCGATCTCCCGCAAGATCGGGTCGAGCAGTGGACGACCCGTGTCGGTCGCATCCACCAGGGTCAGCGACTCCAGATCGGTGTCGATACGACCGAGCAGCGACAACTCGCCCAGCGCTGCACCGACCATTGCGCAGTGCAGGTTCCAGCCGGGTACCTGACGAAAATAACCTCTCTCTTCGTCCAGAAGCGCCAGCAGCAGCTCTTCCGGCAGACTGAGCGCGGACGCCCCCTGGCTCGTTTCAAATGCTATTTCGTGAGTCACCAATGAACCAGTTGTCCTCGCCCTCGCAAAATTTCAACAAGTCTAGCCCGTATTTCTCACCAAGGCCACGGCCTGCGTCGCGTCCGGGCGATCGACGATCGGACGCCCGGCGAATGTTGGAAACACCACTCAATCCGCGAACGGGTCGCGGACGAGGATGGTGTCCTCGCGCTCGGGGCTGGTGGAGAGCATCGCCACCGGCGCCTCGATCAGCTCCTCGATGCGGCGAATGTACTTGACCGCCGTCGCCGGCAGGTCCGCCCACGAGCGGGCGCCCCGCGTGCTCTCCTGCCAGCCGTCGAAGGTCTCGTAGACCGGGCGCACCAGCGCCTGATCGGCAGCGGCGGCCGGGATGTGGTCGAGCATCGCGCCGTTGCTCCGGTAGCCGATGCACACCTTGAGCGCCGGCATGCCGTCCAGCACGTCGAGCTTTGTGAGCGCGATGCCCTTGATGCCGCCGATCTTCACCGCCTGGCGCACCAGCACGGCGTCGAACCAGCCGCAGCGCCGGGGGCGGCCGGTCACGGTGCCGAACTCGCGCCCGCGCTCGCCCAGGCCCCGGCCCACTTCGTCGTCGAGCTCGGTGGGGAACGGCCCGCCGCCCACGCGCGTCGTGTAGGCCTTGGTGATGCCGAGCACGTAGCCGATGGTCCCCGGCCCAATGCCGGCGCCGGCCGCCGCCTGGCCGGCGAGGGTGTTGGACGAGGTGACGAAGGGGTAGGTGCCGTGGTCGATGTCGAGCATGGCGCCCTGCGCGCCCTCGAAGAGAATGCGCTTGCCCGCCTGCCGGGCGCGGTCGAGCTCGCGCCAGACCGGCGCCGCGAAGGGCAGCAGGCGGGGCGCGATCGCGAGCAGCGCCCGCTCCAGCTCCGCAGCGTCCGAATCCGCGATGCCGAAGCCCCGCCTGAGCGCGTCGTGGTGCAGCAGCAGCTCGCCGAGGCGAGGCCGGAGCGTCTCGACGTCGCGCAGGTCGCAGAGGCGGATCGCGCGGCGGCCGACCTTGTCCTCGTACGCAGGGCCAATGCCGCGCCCCGTGGTGCCGATCCTGGCCCGGCCCCGCGCCGCCTCCCGTGCCTGGTCGAGCTCGCGGTGGATCGGCAGGATGAGGCAGACGTTCTCCGCGATGGCGAGCGTCTCCGGGCTTACCGCGATGCCCTTCCCCGCCATCGTGTCGATCTCGTCCAGCAGCGCCCACGGGTCGATGACCACGCCGTTGCCGATCACGGAGAGCTTGCCGCCCCGCACCACGCCCGACGGCAGCAGGCTCAGCTTGTACTGGACGCCGTCCACCACCAGCGTGTGGCCGGCGTTGTGCCCACCCTGGAAGCGCACCACGACATCGGCCCGGCTGGAGAGCCAGTCGACGATCTTGCCCTTGCCCTCGTCGCCCCACTGGGAGCCCACGACCGCGACGTTGCCCACGGCTAGTCCTCTCCAGCGACGGCCCGGGCGCTGCCGCCCTGCCACACGTGGCTGCAGCCGAGCCGCGCGGCCTCGGCGGCGGAGTCCGGCTCGGGCGCGAGGCCCGCGATCGTGACCCAGCCGTCCTCGCGCAGCCCGGCGCCGTCCGCTCGCGGCGTGCCGTGCGGCAGGTAGACCCGGCGGGGCGCAGGCGGCGCGGGCGCGGCGCGGAGCACGGTGTCGACATAGATCGTGCAGCCGGCGGCGTCCTCGGGGTCCGCGCCGGCGCTCTCCACCGCGTACCGCCCGCCCCGGCCAAGCTCGGTGCGCACGCCGCCGGCGAACAGGCTGAAGCTGGTTCCGGTGTGGTACTCGAAGCCGCGCCACTCGACGGGGTCGATGGTGAGCGCGAGCCCCGGCGCTGATTCGCGCAGCAGCGTCGCCACCTCCAGCAGCTGAGCGAGCGCCTTGGCTGCAGCACCCGGCAGCGCGAGAGCCGCCAGCGCGTCGAGCGCCGTCTCGGCGACGCCCGTGGTCCGCAGCAGGCGCACGAGCAGGTCTGCCGCCTCGCCGCCGATCCCTTCGACCGCCGCCCTGTCCTTGCGGTCGAGGGCCTCGCGCAGCTGGCCGGCACGCCCGGCGTCGAGGCCCGCGTCCGCGATGAGCGAGGCCACCAGGGTCGGCGCGTTGAGATCGACCGAGAGGCCGCCCTCGATCCCGAGCCCGGCAAGCGCGTCGGCCGCGAGCAGGATGACCTCGGCGTCGCAGGCGGCGCCCGCGCCGATGCCGATCAGCTCGAAGCCCACCTGGCGGAACTGGCGCTCGGGCCGCAGCTCGCCGCCACGCGCCCGCAGGATCTCGCCGGCATAGCTGAGGCGGAGCGGCCGCGGGCTCCGCGCGAGCCGCGAGGCGGCGATGCGCGCGATCTGCGGCGTGAGGTCGCTGCGCACGGCCATCATGCGGTGCGAGGCCGGGTCCATCAGGCGGAATGTCTGGTCGGCGAGGCCCGCGCCCGCGCCGCTCAGCATGCTCTCCTCGAACTCGACCAGCGGCGGCTTGACCCGCTCGTAGCCGTGCCCCGCGAAGCGCCCGAGCAGGGCTTCGGCGAGCGCGGCCTCGGCGCCCGCCTCGGGCGGCAGCAGGTCGCGCAGGCCCGTCGGCAGCAGGGCCGGTGTCCTAGCTCGCATTTCTCACCAAGGTCATGGTCTGCGCGGCGCTATCCGGCCCGCAGGGCAGGAAAGGCGCGCAGCGCGATGCGGGGACATCGGGTAAGCGCCTTGACGCACCCTGCGGGCCGGAGAGCGCCGCCCTCCGGGTCGCGCCCAGGCGCCCGCCCGCGGCGTCGCGGGCCTCAACCGTATTCCCCGATACGCTTTTCGGCCCGCTCCTGGCGGATCGAACGCCTGGGCACGACGCAGGCCGCGACCTTGGTGAGAATTGCGGGCTAAGGTCCGTCATGGCGGTGACACTCTACAACCCCGGCGTGGTTGCCGAAACGGCGGGCGACGCGCGGGAGCCTGGGCGCCGGCGACGACACTGTCGAGCGACGACACCGTCGGGCGACGATTGCTTGACCCCCCGCCGGCCCCTCCCTATCGTTCCGCGCCAAGGCGCGCCCGTAGCTCAGGTGGTAGAGCATCTGACTTTTAGTCAGGCGTACGCAAGTTCCAGGCCTGATGATAGTATAAATGTTATCAATGATTTAGACAGAAATCTCTAAGTCCTAATTCTGTCGGGTCGACGAGAAGAAGGTAAGGATCAGTGTGAAGGGCGAGGCGGAATACTCGGTCGCCGGGCGGGTGGTGCACAGGACGTCGGAAGAAAGGCGGAAGGAACTCGACTATGCCGACTTCTTCGACGGGGTCGTCCGGGCATTCGGTCAGGAGAGGCTTCTGGGGCTGGTCGGGCGCGTTGAGGGTATCCGCAAGGGGGCGCGTGGTGGCCACGGGGATGCGTCGCCTGGCGTGGCCCGGTCGTAGAACGAGCCGGCGCCGGAACATCGCGGGCTTTCCGACGGCAGCGACAGCATCCCCGCCAATTCCTTGGCCACGCCGGCCGTGGGGTGAGCGAAGAGACGGACCGCGTGCGCCGCTGGATGTTCGGTGAAGAGCCCCAGCCCCAGGCGACCCGGGGGGCGGGTGATCGGGGGGATCGGCGGCTTGGCGTGGCGCTACCGTCCCTGATGCGAGCCCGCTTACGACTGATGGACACGTTCTTGGATGACCAAGTCGCGCTATGGGCCACTCTAGAGGAGGGATGCTTCGGGTGCCGACCGCGAGTGATTGAATGGTGGTCTTCCAAGTGCTTCCAGAGCTGGAAGTCTCGCACTCGATCGATGGCATTGCTTTCCAAATTTTCTTATGTTTCAGTGGGTTAATGGTGGGCCGTGAAGGAATCGAACCTTCGACAACCTGATTAAAAGTCAGGTGCTCTACCAACTGAGCTAACGGCCCTACGCAGCGTGGAGACCATACTCGATGTCGTTGGCGATACGCCACCCGAATTGGACGGACGTGCAGAACTTCTTAGGCCGCAGGATGCTGCTTCGGATTGCCTTCAGCCTGCTGAGGCTGTCGGCTTGAGCACGGGGATGTTCAAGATCGCTACCTGCGGCGGATTCCTGAAGCTGACCATTGAGAAGCTCTGGCGGGCGACCGCATGGTCAGTTTTCTTCCGATGCAGCGATGCGCAGCTTGCCACCGGTCGCAGAACTCGTCAGTCGGATGACGATGTCGACATCGCAGCCGAGCGCCATCAGGAAGCGCAACAGGCGCTCCAGCGAATGCTCGCGGAATTCGCCACGAAGCAGTCAAGATAGCTCGGTTCTATCTTTCAAAGCAACCCAGTACCCGAGTGAGGCCCAGGACTCGCGGTGCCGTCTGTCAATCGGCATTGAAGATTGACCAATAGAGGGGCAATCTTCAATGCCGATTGACAGCCGGGCTTCGATGGCCCGGACGGGGTTGTTGCGGCCCGTTTCTCTGAGCGCGGATCATTTGTTCGACCGTCACTATACCGATTGGGTAACCAATGTATGCATATAGTTACCTATGATAAAACCATTGTGAATAATTGGTCCGACCAGACGCTTGGCCACTATGCATTGGGCGGCCTGGGGGGAGCGGCTTCGGAATTCGAAATCGACCGGGGCAGGCATGCTCCTCCTCCAGGCGGGTGGCCTCGTCAGACGAGCCCTTGCGCTCGCGCCAATGGGTGGACGTGCGGCTCCCTGTCCGGCGGCACCCTTCGGCGCTGCGGCCCGGCGACAGCGGACGTGGGCGTGCTTCTCTGACGTTACCCGGCCGGCGCCAGGAGGCTCATGCGGCAGACTCGAGACGATCCGTCAGCGAGAGCGGTTGCGCGCTTCCAACGCGAATTCCGGCTGCCGCCTCCGATACCAGCGCGCGCCCGGCCTCGCTTGCCGCCGCCGCCAGAGCATCGATCCATCGATCGTCCCCGGCATCCGCCCGGTGCGCGAGACCGATGCGCCGCGACGGCTCGGACGCAGCGAAGCGCATGAAACGCAGGTCGGGGCAGGCCGCGCCCTCCGAGACCGCGGCGGTCTCCGGCAGGAGGCTCAGCCCCGCGCCGCCCGCTATCAGGCGCGACAATGTCGAGAGCGACCCGGCTCCCCGTCGCACCGGTCGTATGCCCCAATCCAGGCAGGTGCTCCTGATCTGGGCGGCAAGGCAATCGTCGTGGCCCAGCGTCAGCAGCGATCCGACATCCGCCCGTCCCAGATCCGCAGGCGATATCTCGTCGCCGAGGATGCTCCGAACCGCTTCCAGCCGCTCGCCACGCCCGGCGAGCAGGAGGCAATCCTCGAACAGCTCCCGCTCGTGGATCTCCGGCGTGCCCATGGGCAGGGAAACGATCGCCGCGTCGAGGCGGTTGGCGAGCAGTTCCGAAACGAGAGCGTCTCCGGAATTCTCCACGACGTTGAGCTCGAGAGACGGCGAAGACACCTGGAGGCGTTCGACGATCCCCGGCAGAAGATAGGGCGCCAGCGTAGACAGGATGCCGAGCGGGATCCGTGCCGCGCCGCCGTCGCGCCGCTTGCCCAGCGACTCCAGCAACGAGGTCTCGTCGAGGATTCGGAGCGTTTGTTCGATGGCATCCCGTCCGAGACGGGTAAGGACGACACCCCGGCTCTCCCGCTCCACGATCGGTCCGCCCAGGGTGGCCTCGAGCTCGCGGATCTGAACGGAGAGTGCGGGCTGCGAAACGCAAGTCTTCCGGGCGGCGCGCGTAAAGGACCCCTGTTCGACCAGTGCCTTGAAGTAGCGCAGCTGACGCAATGTGACAGGCATATTCTTTATTCCTTCCGACGCGAATTCCGTTGCTGTCGGGCAGCAAACTCTCGCGCTGTTGGCGATGGCTTGTTGTTACTCGAAGCAGGGAGCAACCTATGGGGGAGAGCAGATAGCCGACATGCACGATTGGCATTTAATTCGGCGCCGTGATGCGAAACTCGATCGATACGCGGACGGCAAGCGTCCATGGACTGTAACGGTGGTGTCCCCGGTACGGTTCCCTCCAATTCCGGCCACGCCGGAACGCGACGATCGACGGAAAGGCAGCGGCGCCGGAGGCTGGAACCGGGCTCCGGTGCCGCACTGGCCGGCTGACGCTCCCGCGCTCGCGGTCAAATCCGCCGCCTGAAACCGGCCGGCGGACTGCTTTCGCCAGGGCGTTCGGTCGACGACGGAGTCCTCCCCGAGATTGGATCAATCGAGCGGCGGCCGGCGGTCCGTCGTTGGATAGGCCTCCTGATAGGCCCGTGCCGCACGGAGCGTGCGCGCGTCCTCGTAGATGGGGCCGACGATCTGCAGCCCGACCGGCAACTCCGCGTCGGTGAAGCCGCACGGCACGGTTGCTGCCGGCTGCCGGGAGAAGTTGAAGGGGAAGGTCGGCAGCTCCCAGACCCAGGCGCGTTCGCGATCCCACGCGGGCGGGAACGCATGCTCGATCCCGAAGGGTGAGACGATCGCCGTCGGCGTGAGAAGCAGGTCGTATGTCTCGTGAAACACGCGCATGCGGTGGGCGAGGAGGTCGCGCTGCCGCTCGGCCTCGACGAAGCTCGCGAGGTCCATGTCCTTCACTTCTTCCAGCGCTTCGCGGGTCTCGTCTCCCAGGTCCATGAGCTGATCCTCGGAGAACCTGGCCCTGAGGCCGGTCGCGATGATCGGCGACCAGATGGTGTTGAAGATGTGAATGGGATCGTCGAAGGGCGGCGGGACCTCTTCGACGTGGGCGCCGAGCGCCTCGAAGCGCTGGACCGCGTCGCGGACGATGGCGGCTATCTCCGTGTCCACGGGCATGAAGCCGAGATCGGGGCTGAAGGCGACCCGCCAGCCTTCGATCCCGCCGGCGCTCTCGGCCACGTAGTCCCGCCCGTCGTGGGGCAGCGACTTGCCGTCGCGTGGGTCGGGCTGCGCGATCACGGTCATGAGCAGCGCGGCATCGCTCGCGGTGCGCGCGATCGGGCCCGAGACCGAGATGCCGCCCCAGTCGGTCTCGGGATACTGGGCGACGCGGCCGAAGGTGGGCTTCAGGCCGACCAGGCCGCAGAAGCTCGACGGCGTGCGGATCGAGCCGCCCGTGTCGGTGCCGATGCTGAGCGGGCCGAGGTCGGCCGCGACCGCCGCCACGCTGCCGCCGCTGCTGCCGCCCGTGGTGCGGCTGGTGTCCCACGGGTTGACGGTGACGCCCGTGAGCGGGCTGTCGGTGATGCCGGAGTTGCCGAACTCCGGCGTCGTCACCTTGCCGAGCAGCACGGCTCCAGCCTCGCGCAGCCGGGCTACCGCCGGATCGTCCTCGTCCCAGGGGCCTTCCGCGCCGATCAGGCGGGAGCCGCAGCGCGTCGGCCACCCCTTGGTGAGCAGCAGGTCCTTGATGGAGACGGGCACGCCGTCGAGCGGACCCAGCGGCTCGCCCGCGCGCCAGCGGGCCTCGGATCGCCCGGCCGCCGCCAGCACGTCGTCGCGATTGACGTAGCAGTAGCAGTTGAGGATCGGGTCGAGGCGCTCGATCCGGTCGAGGATCGCGCCCGCGACGTCAACCGGGGAGACTTGCTTCGATTCGTAGAGCCGGACCAGCTCCAGCGCAGTGGTGTAATGGAGGTCCTCACTCATCGGGCCGCATCATGCTGTGCTCGCCGCGCTGGTTGGCGTAGATCGAGGTGTTCTGGCCATCCCAGCGGGGCGGCATGGGGCAGGGGCGGGGGTCGACGTGGGGCTCGGCAACCGCCGCGCCGCGCACGATCTCGCCACCGTGAACCGACTGCGCCGGCGGATCGAGTTCGGCGTAAGGCCTTGCATCCGCCGCCGCGTAGGCGTTGAGGAGCAGGGGGCGGCCGTCGTCGCTCTCGCTCGGCGGCGAGCCGTGGATCGTGCGGCAGTTGTGCACCGTGAGCGAGCCCGCCGGTGCGGTCAGATACCTGGCCCTGGTCATGTCGAGGGACGCGACATCGGCTTCAGACAGGCACCCCGCCCAATGGCCCTTTGCGTCGTAGTGGTCGTAGAGTGGGCCCTCGTGGCTGCCGTCGATCACGGCCACCGGGCCATGCGCGATCCCGGCGTCGGCCAGGTAGAGGCCGATGGTGAGCGGGCTGTAGTTGCTGTGGGGATAGAATGGGATGTCCTGGTGCCACGTGACCCCGTCGGCCCCGTCGTTCCACTTGAAGTTGAGCTTCGAGTGGTGAAACGCGACGTTGCTCCCGACCAGGTCGGCGGCGACATCGGCCACGGGTCCCGTCGCGAATTCCCAATAGGCGTCGTGCCGCTGGTCGGGCGTGTTGACGCGGCGGAGGCGCGGCTGCTCCGGCGTGTGACCGGGCGCGAGATCGAAGGCGCCGTCCTCCGGGCTCGCGCTGCGGCTCGCCTCGATGAAGGATTCCGTCACGGCGCGGAGCCGATCCAGCCATGTCGGCCCGATGAAGCGTTCGAGCAGCAGGTAGCCGTGTTCGAAGTAGAACGCTCGCTGCTCCTGGGTCAGCACCCTGGGCCTCTCGGCAAGGATATCTTGGGTCAACATTGCGCCACGTCCCGCGCTTCCGCTAATCGCTGCCGAAGCCCTTGACCCGCTCGGCCGTCTCGGGGTCGAGGAAGCGGCGCACGGTCGCCTCGGTCTCGAGCGCGAGCGCGCCTTCCACGTCCAACGATCCCGCCCGGTTGAGCACCCGCTTCAGCTCGCTCACGGCGCCTTGCGGGAGCGCGGCGATGCGGGCCGCCGTCTCGTGCGCGGTCTCGAACACGACGTCGTCCGGCACCACGCGCCAGGCGAGGCCCATCTCGCGGGCCTCCGCCGCGCTGAAGGTCTCGCCGAGCAGCATCAGCTCGCGGGTCTTCGCCAGCCCCACTATGCGGGGCAGGATCGCGGTGACGCCGCCGGTCGGGAACATGCCCCACTTGATCTCGGGGAAGAAGCACTTGGCGCTCTCAGCGAAGACCGCGAGGTCGCAGTTGATCGCCCATTCCAGCCCGCCGCCCACAGCCCAGCCGTGGATCGCGCCGACCACCACCTTGTCGCCCAGCACGAGGCGGCGGGTCACGTCCTGGATCGCCTCGATGAAGGCCCGCGTCTCCGCCTCGCCGGCGGTCTGGTTCTCGATGTCCTTGAGGTCGTCGCCGGAGCAGAAGGCCCGCCCCGCCCCGCGCAGGACCAGCGCGCCGACCGCATCGTCGGCCAGCGCCTCGTCGAGCGCCGCGCAGAGATCGGCGAGCAGCGCGGCGTTCAGCGCGTTGAGCCGCTCCGGCCGGTTGAGAGTGAGCGTCGCGACGCCGTCCGTGGTTCCTCTGAGAACGGTCCCTGTCATCGTCAGTCCTCTCGGATCAGGCGCTTGGTCTTGCCTCCCGTGCGCGGCATCGAGGCGGCAGGCAGCAGCGTCACGGCGGCCGAAGCCCGCAGCTTCGACTTGATCGTCTCCTCTACGCGCCGGGCGAGGGCATCCGAGGCCTCGGCGCCCTCCACAAGCTCCACCTCCACCGGCAGGCGGTCGTAGGGGCCGGCACCCTTGAGGCGGACGCAGAACTCGCCGGACAGCGCCTCGAACCCGCCGATCACGCCGCCGACGGCGGTGGGGAACACGTTGATGCCCCGCACCACCACCATGTCGTCGCTGCGCCCGAGAACCCGGAAGCGCGTCGCCTCGCGCCCGCAGGCGCACGGGCCCTCGCCGGTGATCGCGATCACGTCGTTGGTGCGGAAGCGCACCAGCGGCTGCGCCTCTCTGGCCAGATGGGTCAGCACCAGCTCGCCGCTCTCGCCCTCGCGCCAGGGCACCGGATCGCCGCTCTCCGGCTCGATCAGCTCCGCATAAAGCACGTCGTGACCCAGGAAGTGCAGGTCGTTGTCGGCCCAGCACTGGCTCGCGAAGTTGCTGAACACGTCGGAGACGCCGTAGTTGGCGTTGCGCGCGGTGAAACCCCAGGTCGACTCCAGGCGTTCGCGAAAGCTCGGATTGTCCAGCCCGGCCTCGCCGCCGAAGAGGGCGAGCTGGAGCCCGAGGTCGCGCGGCGCGAGGCCGGAAAAATGTTCCGCGATGGTTCGCTCAAGGGCGGCGGGATAGGAGGGCGTACAGTGAATCACGCTGACCTTGAGGTCGAGGATCGTGCGCACCAGCAGCTCGCTGTCGCCCACGCCGAAGGGGATCACGGTGGCGCCTGCCGCCTCGAGGGCGAGGTGGTCGCTCACGCCACCCATCCACATCTGGTAGTTGAGGCAGTGGACCGTGAGCTTGCCGGTGGTGAGCCCCGCGGCCTGGAAGCTGCGTGCGCCGACCTCCGCCGTCTGCGTCGCGTCGGCGCGCGTCTGGGCGATGTTCATGGCCTGGCCGGTGGTGCCGGAGGTGCGATGGAGGCGGATGACGAACTCGCGCGTGGCCGCGAGGTAGTCGCCGAAGGGCGGGTGCGCGGCCTGGGACTCGCGCAGCATCCCCTTGTCGCAGAAGGGGAGCGCGGGGAGATCCTCCAGCCGCTCCGGCACCGGCTGGCCCGCCCAGAGCCGGGCGAAGAAGGGCGAGCGTTGCATCACGTAGGCCCGCTGGGCGCGCCAGCGCTCCTGCCGCAGCGCGTCAAGGTCTTCGGCTGAAAGCGAGCTCGTATCCGCGCGGCTCAATTGGCGCACTCCCTGGAGCCCCGGATTATTTCCATCGCTCTTCCCGGTATCGTCATCGTATCGTGGTGGGCCGTCCGAGACGACACAAGGACGATCCTCCGTGCATGAGTCATGAGCACGTCCGCAGAAAGCGATAGGGCGAAGGGCGCCACCGCCGCCCAGCCGGTACTGCGCGTGCGCGGGCTCACGACCCATTTCGAGCTCTCGTCGCACACGGTGAGGGCGGTCGACGGCATCGACCTCGATGTCGCGCGCGGGCAGACCGTTTGCCTGGTGGGCGAGTCCGGCTCCGGCAAGTCCGCCACCGGCCTCTCCATCCTCCGGCTGGTCCCGTCACCGGGGCGGATCGTCGCGGGCGAGGTCACGCTGAACGGCGTCAACCTGCTCGATCTCGACGACAAGGCCATGGAACGGGTGCGCGGGCCCGAGGTGACCATGGTCTTCCAGCACCCGCGGGCGGCCCTCGACCCCTATTTCCGGATCGGCGACCAGGTGGCGGAGACCGCGGCCGTGCAGATGGGGCTCGGCCGACGCGAAGCGCACGAGACGGCACGGGAGCATCTGGCCGCCGCCCACGTCTCCCAGATCGATCGGATCGCGAAGTCGTACCCGCATCAGTTGAGCGGCGGCGAGTGCCAGCGCGTGATGATCGCGATGGCGCTGCTCTGCCGGCCCAAGCTGCTGATCGCCGACGAGCCGACCAGCGCGCTCGACGCCAAGGTGCAATCCGACCTTCTCGACCTCCTGACCGAGGTCACCGAGGAGCTGGACATGGCGGTCATCCTGATTACCCACGACATCGGCGTGGTGGAGCGGATGGCCGACCGCGTGGGCGTCATGTACGCGGGCAGGATCGTCGAGGAGGGAACGGTCGGCGACGTTCTCTCCGCGCCGCAGCATCCCTACACCCTCGGCCTCATGAACTCCGTGCCGAAGGTGGGTCGGCGCTCGCGGCGCCTGCAGCAGCTTGACGGCCAGCCCCCGGACCCCGCCGCGATGCCGCCGGGCTGCCGCTTCGCGCCCCGCTGCGCCGAGCGGGTGCCCCATTGCGACGGAGTCGAGCCGGAACTCCTGCCCGTCGCGCCAGATCGGTTGGCGCGCTGTCACCTGAGGGGCGATGCGCCGACAGCGGCGCACCGCCCGGCGGCGCCGGGATAGGCCGACGATGTCCCGAACCATCATCGAGACGCGCAACGTCTGCCGCGACATCCCGATCAAGGAGGGGCTTCTGTTCCCGCGGCAGGTGGGCCTGCTCCACGCGGTCGACGACGTGTCCATCGCCGTGCACGAAGGCGAGACCCTCGCGCTGGTCGGCCAGTCGGGCGCCGGCAAGACGACGCTCGGCATGATGATGCTGGGGCTGATCGAGCCCACGTCGGGCGAGGTCGTGTTCGAAGGCGAGGACATTTATTCGGCGGACGCGAAGTTTCGACGCCAGTTTACGATGGAAACGCAGTTGATCTTTCAGGACCCTCTGGCGTCTTTGAATCCCCAGATACGAGTGGGAAAATCCATCGAATTACCGCTGGTCAACTTGGGATGGGACAAGGAGCGTCGGCGGGAAAGAGTGATCGAACTTCTGGACATCGTGGGGCTGAATCCATCGCACCATAACCGCTATCCGCATCAGTTCAGCGGCGGTCAGGCGCAGAGACTCGCCATCGCCCGCGCGCTCGCGGGCCACCCCAAATTCATCGTGCTGGACGAGCCGGTCTCGGCCCTCGACGTCACCATCCAGGCCCAGATCATCAATCTGCTGAAGGATCTCCAGGCCAGGCTCAACTTGACTTACCTGTTCATCGCGCACAACCTTGACGTGGTCTACTACCTGAGCGACCGCGTCGCCGTCATGCACGGCGGCAAGCTGGTCGAGTTCGGCGATTGCGATCAAGTAATTCTGGATCCGCGACACGAACACACGAAGGAGTTGGTTGCCTCATCCGTTTGGACAATGGAACAGTCCGAAGAAGGCGAAGGAAAAGCCATCGGCAAAACAAAATAGCTTTCAAGGCCACAAGCCACAAACAAGGGAGGTAAGGAAAATGTCGTTACTCAATAAACTAGGCGCAACGGCGCTCGGCGCCGTATCTGCTATCGCTCTGGCGGGAATCGCCGTGGCGGAGGAGCCCAGGGAGGGCGGTACGCTGATCGCCGCGAACGAGGCCGAGCTGGGCGAACTCGACCCCCACATCACCTGCGCCACCAGCAGCGCGCGCTGGGTGATGAATCACATTGCCGAGCCCCTGGTGCAGCAGGACATGCTCGACGAGGCGAGTATTCCGCCGCCGCTCGTTCCGGGGCTGGCCAAGTCCTGGGAGGTGTCCGAGGACGGCAAGGTCTACACCTTCTATCTCCAGGAGGGCGTGAAGTTCCACGACGGCACCGACTTCACCGCCGATGACGTGGTGTTCAACGTCTACAGGCAGTTCGATCAGACCACCGTGGGCCGCGAGAACGCCCCCCACTTCTACGAGGCTGCGGCAGCGGCGGCCGGATGGCGGTGGGACATCGCCGGCCTCGATTACGTCGAGGCGGTGGATGACCTCACCGTGAACTTCCATCTCTCGCACCCGTTCAATCCGTTCCTGCGGATGTTCACGCAGACCGACTGCGGGCCCATGGGGATCATCAGCCCCGAATCGGTCGAGAAGTACGGGAACGACGGCGTTCAGGCGAACATGATCGGCACCGGCCCGTTCAAGTTCGTGGAGCGCGTGCCGGGCGACTTCATGGTGCTCGAGCGCTTCGACGACTACTGGAAGGAGGAGTGGCGCGCCCTGGTCGACCGGCTCATCATTCTGGTGATGCCCGACGTCGCGGCACGCCAGGCGGCGCTCAGGGCCGGCGAGGCGCATATCGTGATTGCGCCGGACCCGGACAGCCTGCCCAAGCTGGTGGAGGAAGGCTTCATCATCTCCAAGGGGACGATGCCCCACATCTGGACCGTGTCGTTCAACGAACATGAAGAGGCCTTCGCTGACGAGCGGGTGCGCATGGCGGTCCATCACGCGATCGATCGCGAGGGGATGGCGAATCAGCTGCTCCAGGGCACCGCACTGCCGGGCGAGAGCTGGCTCAGCCGGACCTCGGAGGCCTACAAGGAGGGCGACCGCTGGCACGCCTACGATCCCGCCAAGGCGCGGGCGCTGCTGGAGGAGGCCGGCGCCATCGGCACCAAGATCGTCTTCGCCACGTCCACCAGCGGCTCCGGCCAGATGCAGCCGGCGAAGATGGCCGAGTGGATCCAGCGCAACCTCAACGATGCGGGCTTCGACGCCGAGATCCAGCTGATGGAGTGGAACGCCTACATCGCCAAGTTCTTCGAGGGCTTCGATCCGAACTGGTCGCTGGTCCAGATGTCCTGGGGGTGGACGGCCGCCTACTGGCTGGACATGTTCCTCAACCCCGGCAACCAGCCCGACGGGATGATGGACGTGGGCGTTGGCGATGCCATCACCGCGGCCCACCAGATGACCGATCCGGCGGCCGCCAACGAGGCCTATCACGCCATCGCCGAGCAGGTGGAGGCGTCCGGCTGGTTCATGCCCATCGTCAACGATACGGCGCCCATCGTGCTCAGCCCGTGCGTGCGCGACTACCCGCACGTGTCGGACTGGCAGACGGGCTTCGTCGCGCGGACGTGGCTGGGCGACTGCTGAGCGCACAGGCGAGACGCGGAAGCCAAGGAGAGGTGACGTAGCAGCGGGTCGAGCCGGCGAACCTGAGGCCATCGATCGCCATCGGGCGGACCGGCTCGACCCGCGCCCTTCCTTCGGGGAGCGGCGACGCGGCACTCTCCTGGTTCCGGCACGGCCCCGCAGAGGGAACCGTCTTGGTTCGATTCCTGGCAAAGCGAACGGTGCTGGCGCTCTTCACCCTCTGGGGCGTCACCGTCCTCATCTTCATCCTGTTTCAGGCGTTGCCGGGAGACGCGGCGATCAGCCTGCTGGGAAGCCAGGCCGGCAACCCCGAAGCGGTCGCCAGGATGCGGAGCTATCTCGGCCTCGATCGCCCCGCCTACATCCAGTACTTCGTGTGGCTTGGAGACCTGCTGCAGGGCGACCTGGGGCAATCCGCCCGCTTCGACCAGCCCGTTTCCAGGCTCATTCTCGACAAGGCGCTGAACTCCATCATCCTGCTCGTCGGCAGCGCCGTCGTCATGTTCAGCGTCGGCATCCCGCTCGGCATCGTTGCTGCGCTGAGAGAGCGTAGCCTGTTCGACCGCATCGGCATGGGCATCATCATCGTGCTCGGCATGGTGCCGATCTTCTGGTTCGGCCTCTTGCTCATCTACCTGTTCGCGCTGGTTCTCGATGTCCTGCCCGCGAGCCGCATGTATTCCTTCCACGACAGCAACCGAACGCTGTCGATCCTGGTTCACCTCGTGCTGCCGGCGATCACCACGGCCTCCATCTCCACGACGATCCTGGCGCGCGTCATTCGGGCGTCGCTGCTGGAGACACTCGAGGCGCCGTTCATGCAGGCCCTGGTGGCACGCGGTATTCCCATGCGCAGGCGAATCTGGCGCCATGCAATGCGGAACATTCTGCCCATCACGGTCAACGTGTCCGGCCTGCAGATCGGCTGGCTGTTCAGCGGCGCCATCTTCACGGAGGTCATCTTCAGCTGGCCCGGCATCGGGCGCCTGATCTACGACGCCGTCTCCGCGCGGGACATCCCCGTGGCACTCGGCGGGATTCTCGTCGTCGGCGCGCTCTTCGTCCTCGCCAATCTCGCCGCCGACGTGGCCACCGCCAGCCTCGACCCGAGGCGGCGGGAAACGATGTGACGGCGGGGCCTGTCGATGAAATGGCTCCATGCACTGGTCACTGACGCGCCGCCGAAGGCGCCGGCCGGAGAGCCCTCGTGGCGCGACGGCGCGCGCCAGGCATGGCGCGCGTACGCGTCCGAGCGCCTCGCAGTCGTCGGTCTCGCCATCGTTGTTCTCGTCGGGCTGATCGCCATTTTCGCGCCGTGGATCAGCCCCTACTTGCCGACCGCGGGCGTCGGCGCCGACCGCCTGCTGCCTCCGCTGGTGGACGGGCACATCCTCGGCACCGACGGGCAGGGGCGCGACATCCTGACCCGCCTCATGTGGGGCGCCAGGATGTCGCTCCTCATCGGTATCGTGCCGACGGTTCTCGCCTTCGTCATCAGCGTGCCGCTCGGCGTGATCGCCGGCTACCACCTGGGCTGGGTGGGCGAAGGCATCATGCGCCTGCTGGACGTCTTCCTCGCCTTCCCGATGGTGCTGCTGGGGCTCGCGATCGTCAGCGTGCTGGGCGACGGCATGATGAACGTCATGCTGGCAATCGTCATCATCGAGCTGCCCTTCATGGCGAGGCTGGTTTACACCGAGACCTCGCTCATGCGCCAAAAGCCGTTCGTGACGGCGGCGCGGGTGAGCGGCAGCAGCACGCTGCAGATCATGTCCCGCGAGGTTCTGCCGAACGTGCTCGGCTCCCTTCTCGTCTATTCGACGACGATCGTGGGGGCGATGATCGTTATCGGCGCGGGCTTCAGCTTCCTCGGGATCGGCATCCAGCCGCCGACGGCCGACTGGGGCATCATGACCGCCGACGGCGCGCCGGTGCTCGACTCCTCGCCCCACATCTCGCTGCTGCCGGGGGTCGCGATCATCATCGTCGCGCTCGCGTTCGCCTGGATCGGCGACGGGCTGCGGCTGGTGGTCGATCCCAGAAAACGCGTCGTCTGAGCGGGCGTTGGCGACTGACGTTCAGGCCGATGCGCTGAGGGTCTCGCTGCCCTGCACCGGGGCCGCTCCCGTATCGAGCTGGCGCAGCAGTTCTTCCGCGCGCTCACGCTTCGCCGCGTCGGGATCGCGCTGCGCGATACGCAGCAGCGTGTCGCGCGCCTCCACGTCGCCGCTCTCGGCCATGGCGAAGGCCATCCGGTCGCGCCGTTCGTAGTAGCTGCGGTCGAAGGGCACGACGGTGGGGGAGAGCGCCTCCCAGTAGTATTTCTGATCGTCGGAGGACCATCCCGCGTAGACCTCCTCCCACGTGCCACAACCAGAGTAGGGGCCCATGTTGGTCTCGGCGACGGGTTGGCTTGCCGGCTGGTAGCGGGCATCGAAGGACTGCCGTAGCTGGGTCGAGCGGTTGGGCAGCGCGCGATGCACGGTGGTGTCGGAGAAGATCAGCACGTCGCCCGCCTCGAAGGAGCCGCTGACCCATTCGCCGGGGATTGGCACGCAGATGTCCATGCCGCCAGCGCCGCCGCCCACCTTGGTCTCGAGCACGCCCGCCCGGTGCGAGCCGGCCGCCACGGCCAACGCGCCCTTCTCCCGCGGGCAATCGCCGAGCGGGACCCACATGGCGTGGCTGGTGGCGCCGCCGATGTGGACCTTGTCCTGATGCTCGCCGGTGGTGAAATCGAAGCTCTCGCTCTGCGGGAAGATGTTGCGTTGCACGAACATCGGATGCGCGAGCGCCGGCTCGCCGAACATCCCGTCGAAGAGCGCGAGCACGCGCGGATGGGTCCTCAGCCGGTGCAGCGCCTCGTCGGCCCATATGCCGCGGAACACCTGCATGTAGCGTTCCTCGGGGTCCTTGCAGGCCGCAGCGGGGTTGGCGATGCCGTCCTCGGGGGGACGCTCCGGGTCGAGCCAGCCCCCGGCCGCCGCCTTCTCCAGGAGACGGAGGCGGACCTCCAGCACGGCCTCGCGTGGCAGCAGCCCGCGCAGGAAGAGGTAACCGTCGCGCCGGAGCCGCTCGGCGAGCGCCGGGCCGTTGCCCATGAGATCGGTCGAATCGAGGAAGCTCCGCACCGCATCCATCATCGCGTCTCCTGCGGGGATCGCTCGTGAGGGTGCGGTAAACCGGATGACCCCGTCAAGGCATCCTCGGCCATCCTTCGGTGCCCGCCGTTCCGAACTCCCCGGCCCGTCAGGGCAGCGTGACCAGGCCGCCGGAGGCGACGTAGGTCTGGCCCGTGATGAAGCCTGCCGCGTCGCTCAGCAGGAAGTAGGTGAGTTCGGCAATATCCTCGGGTTTGCCGGTCCGGCCCGCGGGGGTGTTCGCGATGATGCGCGCGCGCACCTCGTCGCTCATCTCGCTCGTCAAATCCGTGTCGGTCAGGCCAGGCGCCACGCAGTTGACACGGATGGCCGGCCCGAACGCGACCGCGCAGTTGCGCGAGAAGCCGATGATGGCGGACTTCGACGTGCCGTAGGCGATCAGCCTGTCCCGCTGGATCACGGTCGGGGCCAGGCCGTTGATCGAGGAGATGCAGACGATGCGCCCGTCGCCCTGCGCCTGCATGCCCGCCTTGGCGCGCCACACGCAGTGAAAGGTGCCGTCCAGGTTGACCGAGAGGATGCGCCGCCAGAGGTCGACCGGCATGTCGACATCGTCCTCGAACGAGGCGATGCCGGCGTTGGTGACGAGGAGGTCGACGGCGCCCCGGTCGGCCTCAATGCGTCCGAACATTTCGTCGGTCGCCTCGAAGGACGAGACATCGGCCCCGTAGACGCCGCCCTCGCCGCCCTCGGCCCTGACCTGCGCCAGCGTTTCCGCCGCGGCCTCCTCGTTGGTCGCGTAGTTGATCGCCACCCATGCGCCCGCTCGCGCCAACCGCCGGCAGATCGCGCGGCCGATGCCGCGCGAGCCGCCTGTCACCAGGGCGACGCGCCCGGAAAGGTCCTTCTCGGCCAACCTAGCCTCCGTCCGGCTCCGAAGCGTTCAGCGGAGCCGGGATTGCGCGCTGCCGTGTTCAGGCCGCCTCGGAGGCTACGAAGCCCTCGCCCACATGCGTGGCCTTCCACCAGGGCTGCGTCTCGATCCCCTCCGTCATCCAGCGCCGGACGTTGGCGTGGTCGTCGAGCGGCAGTTTCGCCCAGGCGTGGAGGTGCATGGGCGCCGCCAACGCGACGTCGGCGATGGTCGGCTGATCGCCGCAGAGGTAGGCGCTCTCGCCCAGGCGTGCATCCATGATGCCAGCCAGCTTGTGGAAGTTCGGCGCCTCGCCGTCGAGCACGGCCTGGTCCGTCTCGGCGCCCAGAAGCGGCTTCACGCAGTTCTCGACCAGATGGATGTAGCAGGTCGGGAACCAGGCGCCGCACTCCCAGAGCAGCCAGCGGTTCACGTCTGCCCTAGCCTTGAGGTCGGTGGGGTAAGCGGACGCGTTGCCCGTCTTGTCGGCGGCGTACTGCAGCATCGCGTTCGATTCCCAGAGGACCAGGTCGCCATCGCGCAGCACCGGGATCGCGGCATTCGGATTGAGCGCCACGACCGCCTCGCCCTTCTGCTCGCCCGCGAAATAGTCGACCTTGGTCAGCGTGTAGTCGGCGCCGATCAGCTTGAGGCCGGCGAGGACCTTGCGGCAATTCACAGTGATCGGATCAGCGATAACTTCCATCGTGTTCTCCCTTGCCGCGCCGGCCCGTTGGAGCGCTGAACGTCCACGTCCGGAGCGGGTTTGCGTTCCCGTCGCTGCGCCTCTCATAACCGATGCACCGCCGGCGGTCCAACAGCAGCCGGCAAGTCGCGGGCCGCGTGGACGCCAACGGTTTCAGCGCGCAGGCGTAAGCTCCCGGACATCAGACAATGTCGGCACCTCTCGGACTTGAGCGGCATGGGCCGCGATAGCGTACGATTCCGATTGAAAATTCCCCTTGCCTTGGCTACAGGCTTGCTTAGGTCTCACAATAGTCCGGCACGACATGGGTTGGGTTTGCGTTCAGTGAACCCGTGCCGACCCGCATTCCGGCCTGACCGAGCCTGCCATGCAAAAGCTTCATGTCCTGCAAGACGCTTGGCACGACCCGGCCGACAAGGGCGACGTGGTCGGCGCTGAGCCGGCTCTCCATCCG
Organism: Alphaproteobacteria bacterium; assembly: GCA_965221125.1. Lineage (GTDB taxonomy): Bacteria > Pseudomonadota > Alphaproteobacteria > UBA828 > UBA828 > WTGU01. The sequence goes on along the minus strand of CBDCRW010000004.1, from coordinate 896,264 downwards.
TTTCCCGAGGGGTGGTATTTCGTTGCTGACCGTCGCTCCATTGTGAAGCGGACGCTGATACAGAAGCAGTGGCTCGGTCAGGAAATCGTTGTCTGGTGCGACGACGAGGGAGCCATTTGCGTCGCCCGGTCGGTATGTCCTCACCTGGGCTCTTCCCTGGGACCAGACGTGGGCGGGCGCGTGCAGGGCGGCCTTCTCGTCTGTCACGATCGTGTCCCGAGGAGTGGTGTAAGAGCGTCGCGCTTTACGCGGCATCCGGCGGGTAGGGCCGGGTTATTCAGGCTGCCACAGCGGACAGCTTGATCGTGGGATTGTCGCTCAGGGGAGCGATCGATTCCAGCGTCATGTACCTCCTTCCGACGGTCCATTCGTCGTTCTGCTCGAGCAGCACGGCGCCGACGAGGCGGGTGATGGCGTCCTCGTTGGGGAAGATGCCGACGACGTTGGTGCGTCGCTTGATCTCGCCGTTGACGCGTTCGAGCGGGTTGGTCGAGTGAAGCTTGACCCGGTGCTCCTTGGGGAAGCTCATGTAGGCGAGGACGTCGTGCTGGGCCTCGTCCATGAGGGCCGCCAGCTTGGAGGCCTTGGGCCTGAGCTGGTCGGCGATCAGGCGCCACTGGGCGGCAGCGGCCTCGGCATCGTCCTGGGCGAAGGCGGTGGCGACGAAGGCGGAGACGACGCGCCGGCCCTGCTTGCCGGCATGGGCCAGCAGGTTGCGCATGAAGTGGACGCGGCATCTCTGCCAGGTGGCGCCGAGGATCCGGGTGGTGGCGGCCTTCAGGCCCTTGTGGTCGTCGGAGATCACCAGCTGCACGCCGCGCAGGCCGCGCCTGGTCAGCGAGCGCAGGAACTCGGTCCAGAAGGTCTCGGCCTCGGAGGCGCCGATCGCCATGCCGAGGATCTCGCGCCGGCCCTGGTCGTTGACCGCGACGGCCACGGTGACCGCGACCGGGACGATGCGCCCGGCCTCGCGCACCTTCACGTAAGTCGCATCCAGCCAGAGATAGGGCCAGTCGCCTTCGAGCGGGCGGTCGAGGAAGCTGCGGATCTTGTCGTCTATCTCCCCGCAAAGGCGCGAGACCTGGCTCTTCGATATCCCGCTCATGCCCATGGCCTGAACCAGTTCGTCGACCGAGCGGGTCGATACCCCCTGGATGTAGGCCTCCTGGATCACCGCCGTGAGCGCCTTCTCCGCCGTCCGTCGGGGCTCCAGGAAGCCGGGGAAGTAGCTCCCCTTCCTGAGCTTCGGAATCTTCAGGTCGACCGTGCCGGCCCGGGTCTCCCAAGGCCGATCGCGGTAGCCGTTGCGCTGGTTGATCCGCTCCGGCGTCCGCGCGCCATGCTCGGCGCCGGTCAGGCCCTCGACTTCCAGCTCCATAAGGCGCTGCGCAGAGAAGGCGATCATCTCACGCAGCAGATCGGCGTCAGAGCTCTTCTCCAACAGCGTCCGCAGGGTAAGCTTGTCATCGGTCATCGTGGTTCTCCTTAGGCTCGGGTCGATTCGGATTCACCCAAACCCTAAACCGGAACCGCGATGGCCACCCCGCTGTGGATAACCGGCTTGGCGCCACCAGACTCGAGGGCGGTCGCGGCGCCAAGCCGGTTACCCACAGCTACCGGGGGTAGCGGGAGCTCCTACACCACGTCTGGGGACACAACCTCTGTCCCTTTCACGGCTTCGCCTACAATGCCGCCGGTGCTTGTGTCGCGACTCCCTTTGCTGAGCCGCCCAAGTCCACAAGGCTGAACGTCTTCGAGACACGGGAGATTGCCGGCCTGGTTTTCGCCTGGTGGGGCATCGATGGACGCCCGCCGCAATGGGACCTTCCGAAAGGGCCGGAGGGCGGAGGCGAGTGGAGCGGCATGGAAACTCGGACCTTCCGATTCGCCGGCCATCCTCAGGAGACGACGGAGAACTCGGTAGACTTGGCGCACCTGCGGTACGTTCACGGCTACGACAATGTGGAAGCTGTTGGAACAGCCACCGTAGACGGCGCGCATCTCGTGAGTTGCTTCAACTTCCGGCGTCGCTGGCGCATCGCCGGTCTCGCCGATGTTCACTACGATGTTTCAGCCATCACACACGTCCATGGGCTGGGTTACTCGTACGTCGATGTCCGCGAACACTCGATAGGAATGGACACGCGTCTGTGGGTCCTTGCCACGCCAGTTGTTGTTTTCCGGTCTAGCCGGATAGAAGCACGGGTTTTTTTCTCACTTTGATTGGTTGGTGGATTTCCCGGGATGGTGGCCGAGTGCGGGAAGGACGCTGCCTGCGGCATTTTTTTGATCCTCAGCAGAATCCTCATTGCTGTTGAAGCTGTGGAGCGGTGGGCGCGAGATCGGCGAGTGTGGTCAGGCGGTGGGCAAGCGCCAGCTTGTCCACGGGCTGTCCACACGGTCCGCAGGACGCCGATCGGTCCGCAGGACGCGTCCACGGCTCCACAGCTTGGCGGCGGCGGGGAGCGTCCGTAATCTTGGCCTCTCACTGAACGACAAAGAGAGGCCCGGGGGACGGAACTCCCGCCGGGCCAGGGCCGGTGCAGCTTCGCTACGAAACGGGGCTCACCAGCGAGGAATACGTTAAGACCGAGGCGTGGCGCGACGCAAGGCTTGAGCGCTGCCCGAATCACCCGCACGGCGGATGTTCTGTGGCAAGCCACGGCACCTACGAGCGGAAGACCCCGCCCGGCGCAAGGGTTCCTCGCTGGTATTGCCGTGAGAGCCATACGACCATCGGCCTGCTGGCCGACTGTCTGGCGGCGCGGCTGCCGGGCACGCTCGATGCGCTGGAAGCGGTTGTTGTCGTGGCGGAGGAGGCCGGCAGCCTGGAGGAGGCAGCGGACGAGGTGCGCTGCCCCGAGGACGAGGACGCCATCGAGCTTCCCGGCGCCGTGCGTTGGATCCGCCGCAGGCTGAAGCTTGTGCACGACGCGCTTGTGCGCGTCATCGGCCTGATCCCCGACCTGCTCGCGGGCTGCGCGCCCACCATGAGCGCGGTGCGCGAGCGTCTGAAGAGCGACAGCGCGTTGATGGAACTGCGCGGCCTGGTCGCCGGGCAGCTCCGGACGCTACCCGCGCCTCTGGGCTTCCAACCCCACGGCATCGACGTGGGGAATCGCAAACCGCAGTTCCAACAACGGGCGGGGCCGGACCCGCCGCCGGAGAGTTCGTAGCGTGACGATCCCGGGGCCAGGGAGTCCCTGAACGAGGATCGCACCATGAACAGCTCAGACGACGACCTTCGCCAACAGATCGCGCTCTTCCGATACGACGTCATCGCCGATCTGGTGCATCTGCCCGTGGGTGCACCGGGTGCCGGCGCGATGATGCGCGCCAAAGCCGAGAAGACCTACACGATCCCCGGAACCACCAGGACCCGGGTCGCCGCCGAGACCATGCGGCGCTGGATCAAGGACTACCGCTACGGCGGCTTCGACGCGCTCTACCCCAAGCCCCGCACCGACCGGGGGAAGCCCCGGCGGCTGCCGCCCGAGGTCGCCGAGCGCCTCATCGCGCTGAAGACCGAGAACGACGCATTGTCGGTTCGCGCCATCATCCAGAAGGTCAAGGAGGAGGGTATCGACCACCCGCTCGCCTCGTCCACCGTGCACCGCCTCTTCAGCCGCGAGGGCCTGTTCGACAAGAAGCCGCCCGACGGGGCGGATCGCCGCCGCTTCGCCTTCCGGCATGCCGGCGAGATGTGGATGAGCGACGTCATGCACGGACCCAAGGTCCGGCACGGCCGAACCCGGCGCAAGACCTACCTGATCGCCTTCATCGACGACGCCACCCGCGTCATCCCGTTCGCCGCCTTCGCCATGGCGGAGAACACTGCGGCGTTCCTGCCGGTGTTCAAGGACGCGCTGATCCGGCGCGGCCTCCCGGCCCGCTTGTACGTCGACAACGGAAGCGCCTACCGCTCCCGTCATCTCTCCCTGGTCTGCGCCAGGCTCGGCGTTGCGTTGATTCACGCAAGGGCGTTCCAGCCAGCGGGAAAGGGTAAGATCGAGCGCTTCTTCCGCACCCTCCGGGCCGGCTGGCTCCGCCACCTCGGCGATGACGTCGACAGCCTGGAGGCGCTCAACCGCAGCCTCTGGGCCTGGATCGAGGGGGAGTATCACAACAGCCCGCATCGTGGCCTCGACGAGGGGCGCACCCCGCTTGAGCAGTGGGCGCTGGCCTCGGCCGGCGTGCGCTATCCCGACGCCACCATGGACCTCGACGATCTGTTCCTCTTCGAGGCCAGGCGCCGTGTCTACAAGGACCGCACCGTTAGTCTGAACGGCCGCGTCTACGAGGTCGACGCCCTCCTGGTGGGTCAGAACGTCATCCTGCGCTACGACCCGGCCGCGCCGCCCTCGCGCCCTCTCGACGTGGTCCATGACGGCAAGCCGGCCGGCAAGGCCAGCCCTCTCGACGCCTACGCCAATACCGCCGTCAGGCGCACCTACCCGGCCAGGGAGATCGAGGCCGAAGATCCGGCGCCCGAGCCTCCGCCCTCGCCGCTGGCCATGCGCAACCTCAAGGACAAGAAGGAGGACGAGTGATGTACCTGCGCCACTTCGCCTTCACCCGCCTGCCCTTCGAGACCCCGGCAGAGACCGACGAGCTGTTCGAGTCCAACGCGCGCCGCGAGGCCGAGGCCAGGCTCGGCCACCTCATCGACCTGCGCGGCATCGGCCTGCTCACCGGCGAGGTGGGCTCCGGCAAGACCACCGTGTGCCGGCATCTGACCGCGCAGCTTCATCCAGGCCTCTACCGGGTCCACTACGTCTCGCTGACCACGGGCAACGTGCTCGACATGTACAAGGCGATCGCGTGGGAGATCGGCCTGCCCATCGAGCGCTCCCGCGCCTCGGCCTATCAGGCCATCCGAAACGAGATCTCCCGCCTCGTCACCGAGGCCAAGCAGCTGCCGGTCCTCGTCATCGACGAGGCCCATCATCTGCGCAACGACGTCCTTGAGGACCTGCGCCTGCTCACCAACTTCGCCATGGATGCAGAGCAGCGCCTGTGCCTCGTCCTCGTCGGTCTGACCGAGCTCAGGCGCCGCCTGGCCATGGCCATGCACGAATCCCTCAGCCAGCGCCTCGTCGTCCGCCACCACCTGAGCGGTCTCGACCGCGACGAGGTCGACGCTTACATCAAGCACCGCCTCAGGCTCGCGGGATGCGAACTGCCGCTGTTCGAAGAGCCCGCCGTCGAGGCCCTGTTCCAGGGCGCGCGCGGCCTGCCGCGCCAGATCAACCGCATCGCCCACTACGCGCTCTCCGCCGCCGCTCTCGACGAGGCGAGGACCGTCAGTGCCGACCACCTGCAGCACGCGCTCGAGGAACTGCGGCCATGACCGGCTTCCCGACCCGCGCCCCGATCGAGCTGGAGGAGCGGCCGCGCGAGCAGCAATGGCTGGTGGACACGCTATGGGGCGAGCAGGCCGTCGGCATCGTCGGCGGCGAGCCGAAGTGCGGCAAGTCCATCCTGGCGCTGGACCTCGCGGTCGCAGTCGCCGCCGGCGTCCCATGCCTGCGGCACTTCGCCCCGGCCCGGCCTGGCCCGGTCCTGCTGTTCGCCGCAGAAGACGCCGGCCACCTCGTGCGCAAGCGCCTGCAGGGGATCGCCCGCGCCGCAGGCGCCCGCTTCGAGACCCTCGACATCGCCGTCATCGACGTGCCCACACTGCGCCTCGACCATCTCGACGACCGCCGCCGCCTGCAGCAGACCGTGGAGCGCATCGCACCGCGCCTCGTGGTCCTCGACCCCCTGGTCCGCCTGCACGGCGTGGACGAGAACACGGTTGCGGACGTCGCCCCGATCCTCGGCTTCCTGCGCGACCTGCAACGCCGCTTCGAGACCGCCGTCCTCCTCGTCCACCACGCCCGCAAGAGCGGGGCCACGAGGCCGGGGCAGGCCCTGCGGGGCAGCAGTGAGCTGCACGCCTGGGGGGACTCGAACCTCTACCTGCGCCGCCGGGACCGGCAGACCCTCATGACCGTCGAGCATCGCGCCGCACGCGGTCTCGACGACATCGAGATCGAGCTCAAGGAAGACGGAGAGGAGCCCTCCTTCCGGCTGCGCCAGCCGCCCACGGCCGGCGGCGGGGCGCCTCAGCCCGAAACACCCGAATGCCGCGTTCTCAAGGCGCTCGCCGACGCCGGGGCGCCGCTCTCGCAACGCCAGATCCGGGAACGCGCCGCGACCCGGCACAAGACCGTCGGCGTAATCTTGCAAAAGCTCGTCCAGGAGGGTCGCGTCGCGCGCAACGCCGAGGGCGGCTACAGCGTCGTCGCAGGCGCAGCGGACAAGCGGGCGGCGGCCGCCGCCGCCAACGGCAGCAGTCGGCCGCAGGCCCCGCGGTTCCCGGAGCCCGGTTCCGCCAACGCCTAGGGGTTCGAGCCGGAACCGCCGTCGGGAACCACCCTTCCCCAACGGTCCGGAAGGCGCTGCGCCTCCACCGGGATACTACGTCAGGTGAGCGGCCAGTCCGTGGCCGGAAGCTTGCTTCAGGCCATGGCAGCACTTCGTCGTGTGGACGGTGGCGAGTCACCCGAAGGGCCGAAGCGAAGCGCAGGAGCGGCGCAGCCGCTTGACGCGCCGACGGCCGCGCGACACCTCGTCAGCTCTCCTCAAGCACCAGTCCAAACCTCAATCAGACAGCGACCCCGGACCGCCCGCAGAGACCATGAGCTCCTACGCTTCGATCCGGAAAAGACCGAGCAATCTGGGAAATCAGGGCAGCGATCACGTCAAATAATCTGGGAGATTCGGCGTCAAATAACGTGCGAAACAACACCAGTGGATGGCACGCTCATCGAGCTGGTTCTGGTCTCGCAGCTTCGGCAACTGCGAAAGCCGAGACGTGCGATCGCCGGGCTCCGGTTCCTGCCGGTTGGATTGCGCACCAGGACCATGAACAGGATCATAATGTCCATGCAGGAGAAGGATGTTCTTCAGGACGTCGTAATCTGGCAGCAAAAGAGCTACAGGCGCCGTCCGCGCTTGTGTCGTTCCGACGGTCCCATCGGCAAGTATCGGCGCTATTGCAGGCAGTTCTATCCGGACGCCCCCCGTGCCGATCGCAATTCCGATCGGACTCTCACCGGCGCGCATCGGTCCGGCGTGATCGGATAGACCTGTTCCGTCGATAAAGCAGAGCAAGAAGCTGCATTACCGTATCGCCGAGCAGAAGCGCGCGCTGCCTGTCTGACGTACACGTGCTATCCGTGCGCGCAGCGGCGATGCCAGAGGGCGAGAGCCGTCGCCGGCCCTCGTCCGAGCCTACCGGACCCGCTTCAGCGCCGTCTTCGTGAAGTCTCCCTCGTCGAGGTCGGTCCCGAACTCGTAGTCCTGCCAGACCAGCACGGTGCCCTTGCCCGTGCGGTGGTTCGTCATCGTTATGGTTCCTGCCCGCCAAAAGCGATCCAGATACTGCCGGTGGTCTTCGACGACCATCGTCTTGAGATGCTCGTCCCGGCGGTCGAAGAACTGGATCTGCATGGTGCGGAGCTCTTCCCGGTCGAGCCAGACCAGTTGCCGCGCGTACCCCGAATCCTTGCTCAGCGGCACGCGTTCCAGAACGGCGCATTGGAGATCGCCGCAGGCTTCGTCGCGCAGGTGCCGGTGCGTGAATTTCTCGACCTCGACGGCGCCCATGTCCTCGTACGAGAATTCGCTGCCCATGAAGGATCCCGATTGCTTCGAGGAGCTGATGCGCTTGACCCGCTTCAAGGCGGGGAGATAGAGCCACTGGTCGTCCGGCTCGCCCTTGTGGGCGTGAACGAGAAACGCGGTGCCTCTCACGTCGCGCGGGCGGTCGAACACGAACAGGGTGCGGTCGCCGTCTCCCTCCACCTCGATCACCTTGAGGCGGAGCTCGCGCTGGCTTTCCTGCCCGCGCTTGTTGCGCAGGGTCATGGTCAGGTTTGCGGTGAAATTGCCGAAACCCTTCTGGCGTTCGCGAGCGTCCGTCGCGATCTTGAGGCCGGCTTCCTCCGCGCTGTCCGCGCGCGCCGCCGACGGCTCGACCGCCCAGGCCACGAGGGCGACGAACATCACGGGCACGGCAAGCAGTGGGTGGGGGAGTGCGACGCGCATCACCGTTTCCTCCTGTCGGTGGCCATTCTCTGAGCCTTCACACTCGCTTCAGAAGTTGTAGTCCAGGTTCACCCCGATGAAACTGTCGCGCCGCACTTCGTATATGACGTCAGTCTCGTCGACGTCGAAGTAGGCGGTGCTCTCCACGTGCATGGACCAGTTCTCCGAAAGGCGGCGCTTGAGCTCGGCGCTTAGAACGCGGGTGCTGTTGTCCAGGGACTCCAGAACGCTGACCGTGAACTCGGTGCTCTGCTCGTCGTTCAGCCCGAGACGTGCGGCCAGCAATATGTCGTTCTCGAACGCATTGGTGGCCCATCGGCCCCGCCCGTCGCGCGCCAGTTCGCCGATCAGGCTCAGGTCGGCGTCCGTGTCCAACACACCGTTGATCGTGTACTCGCCGCCCGCGATGAAGGCTGCGTAGTCCTCTTCCTCGTACCTGAGCTGTTGATCGAGCCGGCGGTTCTGCGCGCCGGCGCGGTGTATGGCCTCCAGCTTGAGCAGCCATGAGCCCGTGGTGATCTGGGTATCGAGGCTGAATTGGGTGATCTGCTCGTAATGGGGCGCCAGAACGAGTTCGTGGCCCACCAGCGTCGGCAGCAGCGTGGGCTCGCGGCTGGTGCCGTCGAACACGCTGAGCCCGATGTCGACCGGCCCGAAGCTGCTGGAGAAGCGGGCGGCGAGGTCGAGGTGCCACTCTTCGTCCGCCGACTCGTACGAGGTCAAGTCGTGGTCCACGACGAGCCCGGCGCGCAGGCGGCCGTGCCGGCCCGGAAAGGTGCGTTCGCGGTGCCAGGTCAGCGCGAACAGCTCCAGCGCCCCCCAGTCTCCGGCCCAGGTGACATGGGCCATGGGTTGACCCATCTTGGTCTTCTCGTTCGGATTCTCCACGAGATCGGTCTGGTTGACGATGTCGACCAGGGGGCGCGACTCCACGACTCCCCAGAACACGCGGTCGAACCCGAGACGCAGCTCCCATTCGTCCTCGCCGAGATCGCCGTAGAGCAGCAGGAAGGCCTCGCGGAGGTCGCCGTGGGTGCGGTCCGGATCCCCGGCGTCGTAGCGGTAAAACGGCGTGACCGTGATGCTTCTGCCGTCCTCGTCCTCCATGTAGAGCGTCATCTCCGCGGCAAGCCCGCTCGCGTGCGAGCGCTGGCCGGGGTACGCGGCAGTCTCGGGGTAGAGCCGGGTTTCCGGGGAGAGGCGCCCGGTAACCTCCACGAATTCCACGAACCCGTCGTCGGCGTGCGCGCCGGTCGCCACCTGCACCGAAACCAGCAGCGACAAAGGCGCAAGAACCACGGTCAGGCGGGCCGCGCCGATTTGCCCGAGGACGTTCCCGATCTTGCGATGGAGGGAACCGCCCATCCCAGGCGCGCTCAACTGCCTTCTCCACTCGCCTTCCCGAACCTGAACCGCTCGAGAACCATCAGCAACGGTGGCAAGAACAGGAAGTCCGCCAGCAAGGCGATGATGACGGTCGTTCCGACGAGGAGGCCCAGCGCCTGGTTGGTGGCCATTCCCGATGCACCGAACACCATGAATCCGAGCGCAAACACGACGGTCGTCGCGACCAGCGCCTTGCCCACGGTGCGGAAGGCGCCTCGCACGGACTCCTCCGGCGTCTGCCCGTTCTTTCTGGCCCTGATGTACTTGGTCATGAAGTGGATCGTGTCGTCCACGATGATGCCGAACGCGATGGCGGTGACCACCGCCGCCGCATTTCCGACCGCTCCGACCGCATACCCCCACAAACCCATCGCCATGGCGGCCGGAACGAAGTTGGGTATCAGGCTGATCACACCGAAGCGTACGCTCCTGAAGATGATGACCAGCAGCAGCGAGACGATCCCCATCGCCGTGATGGTGCCGATCAGCATGTTCCTTATGTTCTTCTGGATCGAATGAGCGCCGACGATCGAAACCCCGGCGGCCCCGGTCTCCAGATTGGGCGCGTTCTGCTGGAACCACGCGCGCGCGCGGTCATCGAGCTCTACTTTCTCGTTGGTGGACAGGCTGCCGAGTACGACCGTCACGCGCGTCGCCGAGCGCTCGACGTCGATGAGATTGTTGAGGTCGAGGCCGACCGGCAGCGAAAACTCGTACAGCAGCAGGTACTGGGCGGCGAGGTCGGAGCTGTCGGGAATGCTGTAGAACTCCGGCCTGTCGCCGTTCAGGTTCTTGTTCAGGCGCTTCATGATGTCGGAGATGGCGAAGACGTGCGCGACTTTCGGTTGCGCCCGATACCACTCCGCGAACGCGTCGACCTGCTTCAGGTATTCGACGTCCGTGACGCCGCCCTCCTGGCCCGCGCTGAGCGAATACTCGAACGCTTCGACGCCCGTGTAATTCTCGCTGATGAAGTCGGTGGATCGGCGGAACTCATAGCTTTCGCCGAGCAGCTCGAGCCAATTTTCCTTGAGCTCGATCCGGGCGATACCGGCCATCAGCGCAACGGTCAGGACGCCGAAGGTGCACAGAAGGATCACACGCCGCGAGACGACGAACCGCCCGAGACGATCGAAGTAGTCCACTCTTCCCTCGCGCGCGGGCCGGACGCGCATGGGCATGTACGACAGGAACGCGGGCAGGAGCGTCACGGCAAAGACGAAGGCGCACACCGAGCCGAACGCCACCATGTTGCCCATGACCTGAAACGGCGGCATTTCCGAGAAATTGAGGCTGAGGAAGCCGATCGACGTCGTGATCGACGTGAGGAAGACCGGCCAGACGTTGAGTTCCAGGGAATGAATTGCCGCCTGCTTGCGGTCCATTCCCTGGCGCAATCCCGCCAGCATGGCCTCTATGACGTGGACGGAGTGCGCCACCGCAATCGCCATCAGGACGAATATTGCGGCCGCGCTTTCACCGAACAGCGGCATGCCGGTCCAACCGACGAATCCCGTCGCGGCCAGGATGACGGCGACGATCATCAGGATGATCGCAACGGTTCCCCAAATCGAGCGCAGCAGGACTATCGCGAGGAGCAGCATCGTCCCAAGCGCGATGGGTCCGAGAAGGCCGAATTCTTCGTCCAGTGCGTCGCTCATGGCGCGATTGAGCGCGAGCTCGCCGGTGATGTGGTATTCGACGGTCGAATACTTGGCCCGAGCCTCGGCGGCAGTGTCATAGAGGTAGTCGACCACCTCTATCCTGGCCGGTGCTCGATCCTCGCGAGCGTCGGGAAGTGCGATGCTGACAAACAGGCCGGCAACGCGGCCGTCCCGGGAGACGAAGCGCCCGGCAACCTCTTCCGTCTCGAGCGCGATTCTCTCTATTCGTTCTATGTCGCCATCGCTCAAGGATGCGGCGTCATCGATGAGCGGCTCGACAATCAACTCATCTTCGAGCCCTTCGCTGTGCGAATAGTTGGCGATGGAATCGACGCGGGTGACATAGGGCGTTCGCCAAAGCTGTTCGGTCAGCTCTTCTATGGCAACGAGCGTATCCCGGTTGAAAATCGTTCCGGTCTTGGGCGCGACGGCCACAAGCACGTTATCGGAGATGGCGTAGGTGTCTTCCAGATTGTCGAGCGCGACAATGTGCGGGTCGTCTTTCTTGAAATGGTTCCGGACGTCGACGTCGACAGAGACCAGGTGCTCGGCGCCCGCAGCGAGAGCCAGCATGACAAGCAATGAGAGGAGAATCGTCAGCCACCGACGACGCATGACGAGGTCGATGCAGCGCTCCAAATTCATGTCATCAAACCGTCTGGTGGGCGGACTTCAGGCGATAGCGCAGAGAATCGGATGCGTTTCTGGCTGCAGTATTCCAGCCGGTGGCGCGCTCGTCTATCGCTCTTTCGGCTTCAGCGCGCTGCGTTTGCAGCGGGCACAAGGATACACGAGATCAATGCCACGGGATCATTGACCGGCCCGTGACGGCGGCCCTATGTCGGGCCGATGAATGACGCGCGCGGGCAAGCGGGCCCCTTTCTCGCCATGGGCTTCCGGCCGTTCTATCTGCTGGCAGCGGCGTTTGCCGCGGTGGGGTTGCCGGTCTGGCACTTCGCGTCGGGGGAGCTGCTGCCCGGCGAGCCCTATCTCGCGGACGTGGCGTGGCACGCGCACGAGATGGCGTTCGGGTTCGCCGCGGCGGTGCTTACCGGGTTCCTGCTGACGGCGGCACGGGCGTGGACCGGCCGCGCCACGCCCAGCGGCTGGCGTCTTGCGGTGCTGGCTCTGCTGTGGATCGCAGGGCGGGTGCTGGTGGCGACGGGGCCGGCGCTCCCGGCCATTGTCGTGGATTGCCTGTTTCTGCCCTGCGTCTCCCTCGCGGTGGCGCTTCCGGTCCTGAAGGCGCGGAACTGGCGGAACCTGCCGGTGGCGGCGGTGCCGGCGCTGCTCGGCGCCGCCAACCTGCTGTTTCACCTCGACCATGCGGGCCTCATCGCGCTCGCGCGCGCCAACGGCGGCGCGCTGCTCGCCCTCGATCTCTTCGCGCTGCTCGTCGCGTTGATGGCCGGACGCGTGATCCCGGCGTTTAACGCCAACGCGGTGCCGCAAGCCAAGCCCCGGCGCAACGCCTACGTGGAGGCCCTGGCCTTCGGCACTCTTGCGGTTCTCCTGCTGGCCGGCCCGTTCGAGCCCTGGCTGCCGCGCGGCTCGTGGCTCGCCGGCGTTGCGGCGGCAGGCGCGCTTGCCCATGTCGCCCGGCTCTGGCTTTGGGACCCGGCCGCGACAAGGGGCGAGCCGCTGCTCTGGGTGCTGCCGCTCTCTTACGCCTGGCTGCCGGTGGCGCTGATCCTGCGCGCGCTCTGGCTGGCCGGCGCCGACGTACCGGCGGCCGCGGCCTACCACGCGCTGGGCACCGGCACGATTGGCGGCCTCATGTTGGGCATGATGACGCGGAGCGCGCTCGGCCACACCGGGCGCCCGCTCGCCGCGCGTCCGGTGGAGGTGGCGGCCTACGTGCTGGTGCACCTGGGTGCTGCGCTCCGCGTCTTCGGCCCGCTCGCCGGGCCGGACGCCGAGCCCCACGCCTTCGCGGCCTCGGCGGTGCTCTGGTCCGGCGCCTTCGCGCTCTTCATCGCGGCCTACTGGCCGATCCTCACCCGGCCCCGCATCGACGACGCGCCGCGCGAAGGCTGACGCCGAAAGGGTGCCGAACGCTCGTTCGCCATCTCACACGTTGTATGGACCATGACGTCGAACCGGCAGCATTCGACCTTGTGGCGCCTGCACAAAAAGATTTCTCTGGTTGGCGCCTCGCGAGGCGGCGTACCGTAGGCCACGATTGCTACGTCGTCGGGAGCGAAGGCGAATGAGACGAGGCAGGAGCCGCGAAAGAAGAGCCGCCGCCCAGGGCGCCGTCGAGCAACTGGCGTTCGGCCAGGTGCGCAATCCCTACGACCCGATGAAGGCGATCTCGGACGACCAGGTCGAGGCGATTCACCACGCCTCGCTCCGGGTACTGCGCGACAACGGGATGGAGTTTCAACTGCCGCGCGCCGTCGAGATCCTGCGCCAGGCAGGGGCTGAGGTCGGCGAGGACGGCAAACGCGTCCGTTTCGATCCCGCTTTCGTCGAGGAAAAGCTCACGACCGTGCCGTCGCGCTTCACCCTGCACGGCCGCTCCAGCCACCGTGATCTCGAATTCGGCGGCGACACCGCGATCTGGGGCACCGTGGGCTCTGCGCCAAACGTGTCGGATCGCGAGCGCGGCCGGGTCATGGGCAATTTTGAGGACTACAAGAACCTCGTGCGGCTCTCCCAGGCGCTGAACGCCGTGCACACGCTCGCAGGCTACCCGGTGGAACCTACCGATCTTGAGGTGCGGACGCGGCACCTGCACGCGATCTCGGCGGCGGTGCGCCTCACCGACAAGCCCCAATTCGGCTACGCGATCGGCGGCCCGCGTATGGCGGACGGTATCGAGATCGTGCGCATCGCGCGCGGAGTCAGCCGCGAGGAATTGCTGCGCCAGCCCTCGATCCACACGGTGGTCAATTCCAACTCGCCCTTGATCTACGACGGGGGCCTGCTGGAGGGGGCGATCGTGATGGCCGAGCTGAACCAGCCGGTCATCTACACCCCGTTTACGCTGGCCGGTGCCATGGCGCCTGTCAGCGTCGCCGGCGCCCTGGTGCTGCAGAATGCCGAAGCGCTGGCGGGGATCGCGTTCTCGCAGTGCGTCAATCCCGGGGCGCCGACGGTCTACGGCAGCTTCACGTCCAACGTGGACATGAAGAGCGGCTCGCCCGCCTTCGGCACGCCGGAATACGCCAAGGCCACCATCGCGAGCGGGCAGCTCGCGCGGCGCTACAACTTCCCCTGGCGCTCGTCGAGCGCAACGGCGTCGAATGCCGCCGACGCGCAGGCCGCCTACGAGGCGCAGATGTCGCTCTGGCCGGTGGTGCTGAGTCACGCCCACTTCATCAACCACGGCTTCGGCTGGCTCGAAGGCGGGCTCTGCGCTTCCTACGAGAAGTTCATCCTCGATGCCGAAATGGTCCAGATGATGCAGGAGTTCCTGAAGCCGCTGGACACGGACGAGGCGGAGCTGGGCCTCGACGCCATCGCCGAAGTCGGGCCCGGTGGTCATTTCTTTGGCTGCGAACACACGATGGCGCGCTACGAGACCGCCTTCTACCGGCCGCTGCTGTCGGATTGGCGCAACTTCGAGAACTGGCGCGACAGCGGCGCGGTCGAGACCTCCGACCGCGCGACGAAGATATGGAAGCAGCTTCTCGCCGACTACGAGCCGCCGCCGCTCGATCCCGCCATCGAGGAAGAGCTGGACGATTTCGTGGCCCGGCGGGTTGCCGAAGGCGGTGTGCCGGAGCGCTGACGCAACGCAGCCGTCAATCGCGGCGGCGGGAGACCACGAAGGATTCGTCGTAGAACCAGAGCCCGCCGCGATTGCTGAGAACCGAGCGCGTGGCATCCAGGTAGGAGCCGTCGGCGACCACGCCCTCCAGCCGCGCGTCCTCGATCTGGGCGACGTAGATGGCCGCGTTCCACGCCGCGAACAGCGTCGACGTGCCGATGCTGGAGCCCTCGATTTCCGTCGGCAGCGTGTGCATGTCGTAGCGGAAGATCGCGCGCCGGTCGGAATAGGCGTTGTAGTTGAGGTTGCGCCGGCTCTTGCCGATCTCGGCCTTGAGCGCCTTGAGCAGCACGTGTCTGTCGGTCTGGAAGGGGTGCTCGTCGGGCCAGATCCTGCGGATGATCTCCATGCCGGGATCGCCGCCGTGGGACTGGATGCAGAGCAGCCGGCCGCCAGGACCGAGGCTGCGGGCGAGCGGCGCCAGGACCTTCTGCACCTTGAAGTCGGCGTGCATCCGCGCCCGGTAGGGTTGCGAGGCGATGACTAGGTCGTAGCCGTCGCTGGCGCGGCCGGGGCGCGGAATCACGGGGTCGAGCAGGAACTTGTGGTCCTCGCGGTAGAGCACCAGCACCGACGCGCGGGCATAGAGCGGATTGCCCGTCTTCGGGCTCGGGCGCACGCGCCAGGTATCGGCGAGGGTCGGCTGAAGGTCGGCGATCTGCTCGTGGAACTCGTGGGAGGTGTTGCCCGAGAGCGGGATCTCCATCCAGTTCAGTGTCGACGCCGCCTGCATGGAGCGAGGCTGCAGCGCGGGCGCCTCGGAGTAATGCATGTTGGTCATCACCAGCACCGTCGCCGGATGCTCGAACAGCCGGTCCGGCATCTTCTCAAGGCCGAGGCGCACGTCCTCGACCGATATCTCCTTGCCCACGATGTAGAACGGCATCGTCGGGAAGCGCCGGTGCATCTGCCGCATGACGCCGGTGAGCACGGTGCCGTCGCCCATGCCGGCGTCGAACACCCGGAGCGCCGGCGGCCTGGGGTGGACGTGCCCGAGCTCGAGGCCTGCGCGCTCGGCCACCGCCCACTTCTCGCTGCAGGTGTTGACGAACATCAGGTATTTTTGGCGGTTGTCGTAGAAGCGGAAGGCGCCCTTCCCGTCGCTGTCGTCGGTCCCGGTATCTTGAGTTGCCGAAGCGCCCGCCGCGCCGGTGCCCTTCGAGACCGCCGCCCCGTGATCCGTGAGGAACTGCCGCGCCCGCGCCAGAGTCGCCTCCCGCACCTTCCGGCCGTCGCGAAGCCTGCCGACGAAACGCCCGTCGCCCATCGCCTTGCGGCCGAAGGTGGTGGGCGCCATGCCCTCGCGCGCGCAGAATGCCTCGACCGCCGCGAGGAGTTGTTGCCGCTCGTCCATGATGCGCCAGGCCCCGTTGGTATCCGGCGATGGGTTACGCCTGCGCAGGATGCCGGTCAAGCGTGCGGCCGTCGCCGCTTCTGCGTATAGTCCGGGCGATCCGCTGCCTGTCCCGCTGGGAGGATCGAGGGAGGACGGCATGAAGCTCAGCACCGAGCGCATCCTCACCACGCATGTCGGCAGCCTGCCCCGGCCGCCCGACGTCTCCGAGATGCTGCTCGCCAAGGAGGAGGGCACGCTCGCCGACCCGGCCGCCTTCGACGCCTGCATGACGGGCGCCGTCGCCGCCGTGGTGCGCCAGCAGGTGGACGTTGGCATCGACGTCGTCTCCGACGGCGAGATGAGCAAGATCGGCTATTCCACCTACATCAAGGACCGCCTCAACGGCTTCTCCGGTGACAGCCCGCGCCGGGTGCCGGCGGACCTCGCGCTCTACCCCGAGTACGTGCAGCGCATCGCATCGCAAGGCCAGACGCCCAAGCTGAAGCGCGCCATGTGCACCGGCGAGATCAGCATCAAGGACGAGGCGCCGCTGGAGAAGGACATCGCCAACATGGCTGCGGCGCTGGAGGGCTCGGGCGCCGCCGAGGGCTTCATGAACGCTGCGTCCCCCGGCGTGATCTCGGTGTTCCAGCCGAACAGCCACTATCCGAACGAGGACGCCTACCTGGAGGCGCTGGCCGACATCATGCGGGCCGAATACGAGGCGATCCACGCGGCGGGCTTCGTGATCCAGCTCGATTGCCCCGACCTCGCCATGGGCCGGCACACCATGTATTCGGACGAGAGCGACGAGGCCTTCGTCGCCCATGCCGAGCAGCAGGTGGAGGCGCTCAACCACGCGCTGGAGAACGTGCCCGCCGAGGCCGCGCGGCTTCACCTGTGCTGGGGCAACTACGAGGGGCCGCACGTCTGCGACATCGAGCTGGATGCCATCTACGACGTGGTGATGAAGGCGAAGCCGCAGGCGATCTCCTTCGAGGCCGCGAACCCGCGCCACGCCCACGAGTGGTGCGTCTTCGCCGAGCGCGGCGTGCCCGAGGACAAGGTGCTGATCCCCGGCGTGATCGACTCGGTCTCGAACTTCGTCGAGCACCCGGCGCTGGTGGCGGAGCGCATCTGCCGCTTCGCCGACATCGTCGGGCGCGAGCGTGTGCTCGCCGGCGCCGACTGCGGCTTCGCCACCTTCGCGGGCTTCGGCAAGATCGACCCGGCCATCTGCTACGCGAAGCTCCGCACGCTCGCCGAGGGCGCGGCGCTGGCCTCCGACCGGCTCTGGTAGGGATGGCGGCACAGGAGCCGGTCCTCGTCATCCAGCATTCGGAGATCGACGTTCCGGGTGTCTTCGGCGAGGTGATGGACGAGGCGGGGATCGCCTGGCAGACCTGCGATCCGTGGCAGGGCGAGCCGCTGCCGGTGCTCGACGGCTTTGGTGCCGTGCTCGCCATGGGCGGGCCGCAGCAGGCCGACGAGGAGCACCTCCATCCCTGGCTCCGGCCCGAGAAGGCGCTGCTGCGGGACGCGGTGGCGCGCGGCATGCCGGTGCTCGGCGTCTGCCTCGGCTGCCAGCTGCTCGCCGACGCCCACGGCGGCACCGTGGGAGTGCTCGACGAGGGCGAGGTCGGCATCCTCGACGTGGCGCTCACGGCGGAGGGCATCGCCGACCCGCTCTTTGCAGGCATGCCGCCTGCCCCGCTCACCATGCAGTGGCACCTGAACGCGGTGACCGCGCTGCCGCCCGAGGCAGTCCTGCTCGCATCGTCGCCGGCCTGCGCGAACCAGGCGTTCCGGCTGGCTGAGCGGGCGTACGGCGTGCAGTTCCACATGGAGGTGGACGCGGACCTGGTGCGCGGCACGGAGCTCTTCCCCGCCTACGTCGAAGCGCTGGAGCGCGAGCAGGGCGCCGGAGCGTTCGAGCGCATGGTCGCCGCGGCGGCGCGCGAAGAAGGGACGCTGCGGGCGAACGGCAGCCGGCTGTTCCGCAACTTCACGCGCCTGATGGGCGCCCGCGCCAAGCGCCGCCCGGCGGCGTGACGGCCCAGCAAGGCGGTACGTCAAGGAGAGAGCGAATGGACCGAGAGGCGGCTGAACGCGGCGGCGCGCTGCTCTGGGAGGCCTGGCAGGGGCGCAGGCAGATCGACGCGTTGCCGGACGACTGCCGGCCGGGGACGCTCGACGAGGCCTACGCGGTGCAGGACGGGCTCGCGACAAGCGCCGGGCTTGCCGTCGCGGGCTACAAGATCGGCGCCACCAACGCGCAAGTGCAGGCGCGCTTCGGCGTGGACGCCCCGTTCTCCGGCCGCATCTTCGGCGACTTCGTGGGCGGGAGCCCGCTCACCGTGCCCGCGAACACGGTCAACTTCTACGCCATCGAGGCGGAGTTCGACTTCGTCATGGGCGGCGCGCTGCCCCCGCGCGACGCGCCCTATACGCGGGACGAGGTGCGGGCGGCGGTGGCGAGCGTCCATCCCGCCATCGAGGTGCCGGATTCGCGCTACTCCGACTGGCTCTCCATGCACGCGGAAGACCTGATCGGCGACAACGCCATCGGCCGCATGCTCTGCCTGGGGCCTGCGGCGGCGGGCGGGCTCGACCACGACCTCGCCGGCCAACCCGTGATCGTCCGCGTAAACGGCGAGGTGGCGAGCGAAGGCGCAGGGTCCAACGTCCTCGGCGACCCGTGGAACGTCATGGTCTGGCTTGCCAATCACTTGAGCGCGCGCGGCATTGCGCTCGAAGCCGGCCACGTCGTGACCACCGGCAGCGCTGCGGACGTGGTGCAGTGCCAGCCGGGCGACACGGTAACCGCCGAGTTCGGCCCCATCGGCACCGCGGAGGTGCATTTCGAGGGTTGAGCGCGACTGGCCGGCCCTGAGGCGGGTTCCCTCCTGGCGATCCAGCGTCAGGGGCGCGATTCACTCCGCAGCCGACAGCCGAATGCCGCGCTGGGCTGCGTCAGGCCATCCACCAGTTCACCCATCGCACCTGCCCGACGATCTCGGCCCTGTCGGGCAAGGGAACGTCGGGCCAGCCCGGATGATCGCTCCTCATGAGGCGCTGGCCGTCCTCATCCAGAGCGGCGCGTCTAACGATTGCGCGCTCGTCGGTGCGCACGACCGTGATGCAGGGAGGCTGCCAATCGGTGCGCGTGTGATCGACCAGGACCCCGCACCCGTTCGGAAACGTGGGCTCCATGGAGTCGTCTTCAACGCGGGCGGCGCTGCAGCGTGCGGGATCGAGGCCTTGTTTCTCCAGCAGCGCGCGGCTCATCCACAACGAGTCTTCGTCGCCCTCCGTGGACAGCCGGTTGCCGGCGCCGTCCGTCATGTCGAACCGAACCAGGTCGGGCGATGGCGCTTCGCGCGCCTCGCCGCCATACGCCGGTGGCGGACGCTCGGTAAGGTAGCGGACCGGGCGCGACGCCGTGTCCGCCGTCAAGTCGCCATAGCGACGAGCGGAAAGGGCATGCCAGAGATCGTCGGCAATCGGGTTGCCGCCGGCATCCGCCGTGAGCTGCGCCAAGGCCCGAGCAATCCGCTCCAGCGAGTGGAGCGAAACGTCGGGCACGCCCGCGCCATCGTCGCCTTCCAGCCCTCGAGGCCGTCCCACGTAGAACTCGAGGCCGAGAGCCTCGCAGAGCGAGCGCAGCCTCTCCACGGACGGGACGTGGCCGCGCCGCATGTCCCGGATCAGCTCGGGCGAGCCATGTGCCCGAATGGAGGCCGCCCTGGCAGAAATGCCGTGGCGCCGCAGCGCGTCGTCGATCTCTCGGAGGATATCGTCCACGCTACAAGGGATAATTCCCTTGTGCGGAGAAGGCAACAGACTTGAAAAATTGAAGTGTTGCCGCGTCATGCAGGTCACAAACATCGAGGACATACACTCTGTCATCAGAGTTATATGTGCCTTATCATGGGCGCATGAATGAACAGTCCCTGGTCGATCTTGGGCAGCGCTTCGCGGACGCGCGCGGCGTCAGTCTGTGGCGGGTGGGCTTCCTGGCGGCCGGAGACGGCAAGTTCTTCGCCCGTCTGCAAGGGGGGCGGAGCTGCACGCTCCGCGTCGCACAGAACGTGGTCCAGTACCTGAGCGATCACTGGCCGACCGGCCTCGAGTGGCCCACCGACATCTTGCGCCCTGCATCGCGTCGGGAGACCGAGAGCGAGAAGGCGGCGTAGCCCGACTGCTCAGGCGCGGCCGGCGAAGCCCGAGAGGTTGCCGGGGTCGAACCCGAGGCGGCCGACGGCGCGCTCCCACTTGCCGTCCTGCGCCGCGTCGAAGACCAGCTCCTCGTCCGCCGGCACGGTGAGCCAGCCGTTCTCCTGAATTTCACGGTCGAGCTGACCCGGCGCCCAGCCGGCGTAGCCCAGCGCGAGCATGCTGAGGCGCGGGCCGCGGCCCTCGGCCATGGCCTTCAGCACATCGACCGTGGCCGTGAGCGCGAAGCTGTCATCGACGCGCATCGTCGCTTCGTGGCTGTAGTCGGTGGAATGGAGGACGAAGCCCCGCGCGGATTCGACCGGGCCGCCGAAATGCACCCGGATGCGCTTGTCCACGCTCTCCGCCTCGATTTCGAGCTGCTCGAGAAGGTCCGAGAAGCTGAGCGACTCGAGGAGCTTGTTGACGACGAGGCCCATCGCGCCGTCGTCCGAGTGGGCGCACATGTAGATGACGCTGTGCTCGAAACGCGGATCGGCCATCGTCGGCATGGCGACGAGCAATTGCCCTTCGAGATAGGGCCCCGCGCCTGTTTCGCCGCTCGTGTCCATGTCGTTCGATCCGCCTCGCCTGCTCCGATCATCGCAAAGCGCCGCAGGGGTGACAACCGCGCGCCTCGATCGCGCGGCGCCGGCGACGCTTCTCGCTCAAGGAAACGCCCCGCCCGGTTGCCCGGACGGGGCG
Source organism: Alphaproteobacteria bacterium (assembly GCA_965221125.1). Taxonomy (GTDB): domain Bacteria; phylum Pseudomonadota; class Alphaproteobacteria; order UBA828; family UBA828; genus WTGU01. Next base: position 875,089 of record CBDCRW010000004.1, on the reverse strand, counting down.
TCGCTTCGAAACCCGAACGGCCGGGACGCGGCCAAGCGGCCGCAGCTCCGGCTATCCGGCAGCCCACCCTAGCGGGCGATGTACTCGTAACGCTTGCCGAACAGCACATCCATGGGCACCGGCTCCGAGATGGTCCAGGAGTCGACGACCGCCGGCTGATTGTTCGTGGTCTCCACGATCAGATAGGGCGCGAAGTTCTGATGGTGGAGCTGGTCCGTGAAGGTCCGCGTGCCGACCAGCACCGGCTCCTCGCGGAAGCTCTCCAGCACCTCGACGACCGCGTCGGAGTCGAAGGTGCCGGCCTTCTCGACGGCCTTGGCCCACATCTCGAAGACCACGTAGCCGGGGAAGGCGTACTGGTTGTTCACCGGCTCGCCGAACTTGGCCTCGTACTTCTTGAGGAACTCCTGCACCGCCGGGCGCGGATCGTCGCCGTAGATCGACGCCTGTTCGGGCACGAAGTGGCCGGAGAGACCGGGCACCGAATCCTGCCAGTAGACCCCGGTCATCGAGCTGCCGCCGCCGATGGGCGCGTTGATGCCGGCCGCGCGGATCTGCTTGATCGCGCTCGCCCCGCCCGGGATGTAGCTGCAGTTCTCGATGATGTCGGGCTCTTCGGGCAGCGCCCGGATGCGGTCGACCTGGGCCTGGATGCTCGGGTCCTCGTTCTGGTAGACGTCGTGGCCGACGACCTCGGCGCCCAGCACTTCGCGCCACATCCAGTCGAAGCCATAACAGATGCCCTTGTTGTACTCGAGCACGTCATCCAGGAGCAGGTAGGCGGTCCGCCAGCCCTTCACCTTGTAGCCCCACTCGGCGATCGTGGCGCCCTGCACGGCGGCCAGGATCGAGCTCGAGAAGGAGTACTTGCCGATCCCCTGAATGCCGGCGAGCACGCTCTCCGCACACAGGAAGATCGAAATGATGCCCGCGTTCTGCGCCTGCAGCGCGGCGGGCGCGCCGAAGTCGTAGTCGCAGTCCACCGCCATCGCGACGGCGCCGTCGTTGATCACCGAGATCCCGGCCTTGGCTCCCTCGGCCCGGTCGGTCTTGCCATCGGCGAAGACCGGCCTGATCTGCTTGCCGAGCAGACCGCCCTTGGCGTTCCAGTCGTCGATCGCGATCAACGCTGCATTGGTGGACGGCCCGCTGTAGGCCTGCATCCAGCCGGAGTATGACGCCGCGAAGCCGAAGACGACCTCGTGATCGTCCGCCATCGCCGGCGCGGCCGATGCCATGCCCAGCGCGAGTGCACCGGCAGCAGCTAGTGAGACGACTTTTCTCATCCGAGACCTCCCTGCATGAGAATCCTTGCGCTCGGCCGGGTGCCGAGCACCTTACGACAACGCATTGTCATTGCGGCTGCGACTTTTGCAAGCCCGATTGAGGGCGCGGACGATTTCCCCGTTGATTCGCGACCGTGCCTTCGGTAGCTATCGAGGGAGACGCGGCCACGCGGGCGACCGAGCGGCCGCGTCGTCGACGCGGCGGCGCGAAGAACCGGGCGAGGCAGCAGGAGGGCGACTGGTGTCAACGGACGCCGGATCGGAGGCGGCAGGGCAGAACGGCCAGACGCTGGAAGCGCGCGGCGTGACCGTGCGCTTCGAAGGCCTCACCGCGGTCGACAACGTCGACGAGACCCTGCACCAGGGTGAGATCCTCGGCCTGATCGGCCCCAACGGCGCGGGCAAGACGACGCTCGTGAACGCCATGACCGGCTTCCAGGTCCCCGCTGCGGGCGAGGTGCTGCTCGGCGGCAAGGTGATCTCGAAGCTGACGCCCCACTGGATCAGGCGCCACGGCGTGGCCCGCACCTTCCAGGCCGGGCGGCTCTTCCGCGACATGCCGGTGAGCGAGAACGTCGAGGTCGCCGCGGTGAGCCTCGGCGCCTCGCGGCGCAAGGCGCATCGGCAGGCGATGGAGATTCTGGAGTGGATCGGCCTCGCCGACCAGGCCCAGGACCCCGCCGGCGTGCTGCCGTACACCGACGAGCGCCGAGTCGGCATCGCGCGCGCGCTCGCCATGAGCCCGGCCTTCGTCCTGCTGGACGAGCCGGCGGCCGGGATGTCCGACCTCGAATGCGACGACGTGATGCACCTTGTCCGCGAGATCCCCGAGCGCTTCGGTTGCGGGGTGCTGCTCATCGAACACAACATGCGGGTCATCATGGGCGTCTGCGAGCGCATCCACGTGCTGGACAGCGGGCGGACCATCGCGCGCGGAACCCCGGCCGAGGTGCAGACCAACGAGGCGGTCATCACCGCCTACCTCGGCCACGAGTGACGCGCATGCTGCTCTCCGTCGAGGATATCCATGTCCACTACGGCCGGGTGCCGGCGGTGCGCGGCGTCTCCATCGGCGTCGGCGAGGGCGAGATCGTCTGTGTCGTCGGCCCCAACGGCGCCGGCAAGTCGACGACGCTGCTCACCATCTCCGGCGTGCTCCGCCCCTCGCAGGGGACGATCACCTTCGACGGCGATTCGATCGCCGGCCTCACGCCCGAGGCGGTGGCGCGGCGCGGCGTCTCCCAGGTGCCGGAGGGCCGCCACGTCTTCACCACGCTCAGCGTCGAGGAGAACCTGCGGCTCGGCACCCGGATGCGCCGCGACCGGGGCGAGATCGAGGCCGACTTCAAGCGGGTGCTGGAGCTCTTCCCCGTGCTGGCGGAGCGCCGCAAGGGCGCGGCGGGCAAGCTCTCCGGCGGCGAGCAGCAGATGCTGGTGATCGGCCGCGCGCTGCTGACCAACCCGCGCATCATGACCATCGACGAGCCCTCCCTCGGCCTCGCGCCCAACCTGGTGGACCGGGTCTACGAGGTCCTGCTCGAGCTCAGGGAAGCGCGGGGGCTCACGCTGCTGATCGTCGAGCAGAGCTCCGAGCGCGCGCTCAAGGCGGCGGACCGCATCTACGTGCTCCGCAGCGGCGAGATCCAGTTGGAAGGCGACGCCGCGGACCTGCAGGACGGCGAGAAAGTGCGCCAGGCCTACTTCGGCTTCACCGAAGGGGTGGAACACGCAGGCGAGGCGACCTTCTGATGGAAATCGTCGTCCAGACCATCATCTCGAGCCTGAGCCTCGGCTCCTTCTATGCCCTGGGCGCGCTCGGCATCGGGCTCCTCTTCGGCGTGCTCAGGCTCATCAACTTCGCCCACGGCGACTTCATCACGGTGGGCGGCTTCTCGCTCATCGTGCCGGCGACGGCGGTGGTCGCGATCCCGCTGATCCTCGACTTCCATCCGGTGGCGCTGATCATCTGCGTGGTCGGCGTGGTGATCGTGTGGGCGCTCGCCTCGTACTTCCTGCTCTTCCGCCATATCCAGACGGCGCCGCCCGCCGTCCTCATGATCGCCTCCGTGGCGCTCAGCTTCTCGATCCAGAACCTCGTCATCATGATCTACAGCGGGCGGCCGAAGGCGGTGGGCCTCTGGCCGGAGCTCACCGGCGTGATCGAGCTCTCCGGCAAGCTCCAGGTGCCGATCCTGCAGCTCGTGATCGTGGCGGTGACCTGGATCCTGCTGATCCTGCTCACGCTCTTCCTCAGGCGCACGCCCATCGGCGTGGAGATGCGGGCGGCGGCCGAGGACTTCAGGATGGCGCGGATGCTCGGCGTCAACGCGACCCGGGTGATCGCGCTCGCCTTCATTATCAGCGGCGCGCTCGCCGGCATCATGGCGCTGATGTACCACACGCAGACCGGCATCCTGAACTTCCGCGGCGGCGTCTTCCTGATGCTCTACGCCTTCATCGCGACGGTGATCGGCGGCATGGGCAGCCTCATCGGCGCCGTGGTCGGCGGCTATGTCGTCGGCATCTTCTCGACCGTCCTGATCGCGGTCCTGCCGGAGGGGATGCGCGGCTTCCGCGACGCCTTCGTGTTCGGCCTCGTGGTGGTGATCCTGCTGGCCCGGCCGCAAGGGCTGGTGCCCACCAGGGCGTTCAAGGAGCGGGTGTGATGATCGACGCCACCACGCCGCTCATGCAGCGCATCCGGCAATTCTGGCCGGTGATCAACCTCGTCGTCGGCCTGCTCATCATCACCGCCATCGTGGTCGCGCTCGACGACAGGATCCTGGCGCGGACGCTCACCGAGGGCCTGATCCGGGTCGTCATCGTGGTCGCCCTCTACATGTTCATCGGCAACTCCGGGATCATGTCCTTCGGCCATATCGGCTTCATGATGGTGGGCGCCTACGCCACGGGCTGGCAGACCTGCTGCCCTTTCACCCGCGACATGTTCATGCCGGGCCTGCCGGAGTATCTGCTGACCAACACCCATCACTTCGTGCTGGCGATCCTCCTCGCGGGGCTGCTCAGCGCCTTCGTCGCCTTCGTGGCCGGCATCGCGCTGATGCGATTGTCGGGGATCGCGGCGTCGATTGGCACGTTCGCCTTCCTGATGATCATCTACTCGGTCTATCTGCGCTGGAGCACCTGGACCTCGGGTGCCAGCTCGGTGATCGGCCTGCCGCAGACGACCTCGCCCTGGGTCGCCTACGTCTATGCGGTCATCACGATCGTCGCGGCCTTCTTCTACTCGCGCTCCAAGTTCGGCCTGGCGCTGCGGGCGTCGCGCGACGACGAGGTCGCGGCCCGTGCGGCCGGCGTCAACGTCTTCGGCCAGCGCCTGATCGCCTTCGTCATCAGCGGCTTCTTCTGCGGCATGGCCGGCGGCCTCTTCGGCCACTTCCTCGGCATGCTCACGGTGGACACCTTCTTCCTCAACCTCACGCTCATCACCCTCGCCATGCTGGTCATCGGCGGCATGCAGAGCCTCTCCGGCGCCGTGGTCGGCGTCGTGGTGCTGACGGTGGTGATCGACCTGCTGAAGAACCTCGAGTCCGGCATGTTCGGCGACGACGGCTTCACGCTGCCCTCCAGCAGCACATGGGTCGTGGTCGGCGTCGTGATGATGCTGATCATCATCTTCCGGCGCAGCGGGATCACGCGGAACGCCGAGCTCTACTGGCCCTTCAAGGGCGATGTCTCCGCCGAGGGCGCGCTCAAGCGCCAGTCCTGACCGCCCGCCGCGCCGCCGCGCGCGTGACATTGGTGAAGGGCGCGGACCAGAGCGCGTCCGTTCTGCGCGGAAGGCTTCAAGGCGGCCTATTCCGGTCTATTCCGGCCCAAAGTGGTCCAAAGTGGCCCAAGGTGGTCCGAAACGAGCGACCCAAAGTGACCCAAAGTGGCCCAAGGCGGTTCATGGTGGCCCAAGCTGGCCCGTCCCGGCGGCGGCTGGAGCCGGATAAACGAGCGCCCGGCGACGAGCCGGCTCCCCGGAGCCGCTCCGGCCCGCCAGCCCCGGAAGGACGGTGGTCTGCTGTCCCGGACGTGCGACGGTCTGCGCGCTGCATCCGCAGAGCCTGCCCCCACCCGCCTGCCCCGTGCACCGCACCAAGGTGCGGGGCGCGCATACCTGCGCGCGAATACCAAGAGTCGCGCACCCGCGGCTAAACAGTGGCGGGCACAGGTTGATGCCATGAAAAATGTGCAACCGGAAGCATAGGTACCAAACACCCCCACCTCCCCCTGTCCCCCTCCGCCCCAAAGGGGCAGAGGGGGAACGCAAGCCGGTGCCGCCTGTTCTCCCTCTCCTCCCCGCCGGGGAGGAGAGGGCCGGAGTGAGGTGGGGGCGCTTGACTCGCGCAGTTGCCGAGGGCGGATAGTTGCGCTCAAAATTGCGCGCAACTATGCGGGAACGACGCACGTGTCCCCAGAGACCGAACGCATGCCTGACACTTACGACTATCCCGCCGAGATCGAGCGCGACGAGGACGGCCGGCATGTCGTCACGTTTCCCGATTTCGGATGGGGCGCCACCGACGGCGCCACGCGCGACGAGGCGCTCCTCGAAGCAAAGGACCTGCTGCGCGAGCTGATCGCGACCACGATTCGGGAGGGCGAGACCCTGCCCGAGCCGTCGAGCGCCGGCAGGGGAGGCGCGTGAGCGTCACGGTCGGCGAGGCGGCCTGATCCGCTCCGGCGAGCTTGGAACGCCGCGGAACTTGGCGAACCTAAGCCGGCGCGTAGCTCTCCCGTGCGCCGAGGCTCGAGCCGCCGCAGACCATGATCGCCTGGCCGGTGACGAAGGAGCTGCGCGCGTCGAGGAAGAAGGCGATGGCGTGGGCCATGTCCTCGGGCGTGCCGATGCGCCCGGCCGGGATCGCGGCGAGCGCCGCCTTGGTGCGGGGCGACTCCGGCGGGTTGGCCTCGACGTAAAGCTCGGTCGCCGTCGGGCCCGGGCAGATGCAGTTGACCGTGATGCCGTCTGCGCCCAGCTCCAGCGCCCAGGTGCGCGTGAGCCCGATCAGCGCCGCCTTGGTCGCGGCGTAGTTGGTGCGAAGCTCCTTGCCGCGCACGGAGCGGCTGGAGACGTTCACGATGCGCCCGAAGCCCGTCGCCCGCATCCCCGGCGCCAGCGCCTTGGTGCACTGGATGGCGGAGCGCACGTTGAGCGCCATCAGGTAGTCGAAGTCGGCAAGCTCCGCGTCTTCCAGCAGCGCCGGCCGCACCGCGCCCACGTTGTTGACCAGCCGCGTGATGGTGCGGTCCGCCAGCGCGCGCTCCAGCGCCTCTGCGGTGGCCGCGGTGTCGGCGAGGTCGACGGCGACGAATTCGTCCACCGCGTCTATAGGCTCGACGCGGTCGAAGACCACGACGCGGCAGCCCTCGGCGCGGAGCCGCGCGGCGCACGCCCGCCCGATGCCGCGGGCGCCGCCGGTGATGAGCGCGTACTCGGCCGTCGCCCGTCCTCCCCGGCGCTCGCGCGCGGCCGCCCTACTCCGCCGCCGCCTGCGTGCCGATGGCGGCGTTGACCTTGGGCATGACCTCCTCGGCGAGCAGCGACATGGAGCGCTTCATCCGCTCCTTGTCGGTCCAGTCCTGCGCCGTCAGCATCAGCGTGCCGAAGTGGCCGATCTCGTCGCGCAGCGCCAGGATCTTCTCGGCCACCGTCTCCGGGCTGCCGTAGATCGTGTAGTTGTCGCGGATCGATTCGTGGGTGAGCGCCGCCGGGTCGTCCCCCTGGTTGACCACGAACGGCCCCTTCATCTCGGCGCGCTCGAAGATGCGGAAGAGGTAGCTGAAGTACCAGTCGGTGCTGTCGTCGGCCTTCTTGACGAAGGCCTCGGCCGCCTCGTCGGTCTCGTCGACGTGGACGTTGCGGGCGACGCGCCAGATCTCCGGATCGGTCGGATGGCCCGCCTTGGCCGCCGCGTCGGCGTAGACCTGCCAGTGGGACTTGGCCGACCACGTGCCGATGAAGTTGGCCGAGATCGGGATGTAGCCGCGCGAGCCCGCGAACTTGATCGAGCCCGAGAAGGGGCTCATCGCCGAGATCGCGATGGGCGGATAGGGCTTCTGATAGGGCTTGGCCATGTAGCCCAGCCCGATATCCTCGTAGATCCAGTCCTTGAGGGAGATCTTCCAGTGCTCACCGTCGTACTCGTAGGGCGGATCGGAGGTCCAGATGTCGACCATGATGTCGATGGCCTCGATCATCATGGCGTTGCGGTCCGAATCCATGATGCCGAAGATTTCGAAGTCGGGCGGCAGCCCGCCGGGGCCGAGGCCCGCGATGTAGCGGCCCTTCGCCAGGTGGTCGAACATGGCGATCTGCCCGGCCGTGACCGCCGGGTGGTACTGCGGCAGGCAGATGACGCCGGTGCCGGCGACGATCTGCTTGGTCTGCGGCAGCACGTGGGCCAGGAAGAGCAGCGGCGAGGTGATCTGCTCGGACTTGGAGCTGTAGTGCTCGCCGACCCAGGCCTCCGAGAAGCCAAGCCGATCAGCATGGACGATCGCCTCGATATCCTCCATGAGGGTGGTGTGGTAGTCCCTCACGTGGTTGTGGATCGGCATCATGAACAGGCCAAGCTTCATCGATCTCCTCCTCTGCCCCGTGGCGCCGCGCGCACGAGGCCGCGGCTTGCCCGCCCTGGCGCGGACCGGCGCACCATATACCACCATTTGTACGGCGAACGCACCCCGCCGCGGGTACGGGGAGGCCGCCCGTGATCGCGCCCGCGCCTGCGCCTGAGCGCCGCCGGGCGCTCCGCAACGCGCTCGCGAGCGGGACCCTGCTGCGCTTCCCCGGCGCGTTCGCGCCGATCGTGGCGACGCTCATCGAGCGCCAGGGCTTCGACGGCGTCTACGTCTCCGGAGCGGCGCTCTCCGCCGATCTCGGCCTGCCCGACATCGGGCTGGTAACGCAAAGCGAGGTCACGGCCCGCGCCCAGGCGATCGTGCGCGCCTGTGCACTGCCGGTCATCGTCGATGTCGACACCGGCTTCGGCGCCCCGCTCAACGCCGCCCGCACCGTCGCGCTGCTGGAGGAAGCGGGCCTCGCCGGCTGCCACCTGGAAGACCAGGAGAGCCCCAAGCGTTGCGGTCATCTGGAGCGCAAGACCCTGGTGCCCACGGCGGAGATGGTGCGCCGGGTGCGCGCCGCCGCCGAGGCCCAGCGGGACCCGGATTTCTTGCTCATCGCCCGCACCGATGCCCGCGCGCCGGAGGGCCTGGAGAAGGCCATCGACCGGTCCAAGGCCTACGTGGACGCGGGCGCGGCGATGATCTTCCCCGAGGCGCTGCAGGACGAGCGCGAGTTCGAGGCCTTCCGCACCGCGCTCGACGTGCCGCTCATGGCCAACATGACCGAGTTCGGCAAGTCGCCCCTGCTCTCGCGGGCCACGCTGGCGGGCCTCGGCTACAACCTGGTGATCTACCCGGTCACGACCTTCCGGCTCGCCATGAAGGCCGTGGAGGACGGGCTGCGCGCGCTCGACGAGAGCGACGACCAGCCTGGCCTCGTGCCCCGCATGATGACCAGGGCGCACCTCTATGACATCGTGGACTACGCCGGCTACGGCCGGTTCGACAGCGCGGTCCGCGATTTCTCGGAGGAGTGAGCGCGCACTACCAAGAGAGCAGCGGCGGCGGTAGAAGGGTTCCGATGACGCATCCCCCGGCAGACGGCGCGCTCGCGCGCTTCACCGTGCTCGACCTCACCCGCTACCGGGCGGGGCCGACGGCGGCGCGCCAGCTCGCCGACTGGGGCGCGGACGTCATCAAGATCGAGGCGCCGGACACGCCGGGGACGGCGAGCGACCCCATCAAGGCGCGCCACGGCCCCGACTTCCAGAACCTGCACCGCAACAAGCGGAGCCTCACGCTGAACCTGAAGGAGCCGGAGGGCGCCGCCATCTTCAAGCGCCTCGCGGAGACCGCCGACGTGGTGGTGGAGAACTACCGGCCCGACGTGAAGCACCGCCTCGGCATCGACTATGAGACGCTCCGCGCGCTCAACCCCCGCATCGTCTACGCCAGCCTCTCGGGCTTCGGTCAGGACGGCCCTTATGCCAAGCGGCCGGGCTTCGACCAGATCGCGCAAGGCATGGGCGGGCTCATGTCGATCACCGGCGAGCCCGGCCGGGGGCCGATGCGCGTCGGCATCCCCATCGCGGACTTGAGCGCCGGACTCTACACGGCCATCGGCATCCTCGTCGCCCTGCTGGAGCGCGAGCACTCGGGCGAGGGCCAGTGGGTGCAGTCCTCCCTGCTGCAGGCGATGATCGCGCAGCTCGACTTCCAGGCCGCGCGCTACCTGTTCGAGGGCGAGGCCCCCGGCCAGGCGGGCAACGACCACCCGACCAGCATCCCGACCGGCGTGTTCGAGACGTCCGACGGCCACATCAACATCGCGACCTCCGGCGGCGCGATCTACGAGCGGCTCTGCGAAGCGCTGGGCATGCCGGCGCTGATCACGGACGAGCGCTTCGCCACCGGGCAGGGCCGCTCCGAGAACCGGACGGCGCTCAACGCGCTCATCAACGAGCGCACGCGGACGAAGCCGAGCACGGCATGGGTGGACGCGCTCAATGCGGCGGGCGTGCCCTGCGGGCCGATCTACGGCATCGACGAGATGTTCGCCGACCCGCAGGTGCAGCACCTGGGCATGGCGCACCCTGTGGAGCACCCGGCGCTTGGGGCCACGCGCATCGTCTCCCAGGCGGCGCGGCTCAGCCGCACGCCATTCAACGTGCACGGGGCGACGCCGGAGCTCGGGGCCCACACCGACCAGATTCTGGGCGCGCTCGGCTACGGCGCCGCCGAGATCGAGGACTTTCGCGGCCGGGGAATCGTGTAGAGCAGGAATGCCATGACTGACCAATTGCTCGTGGAGACGGCAGGCGCCGTCGGCTGGATCACCTTCAACAACCCGGCGAAGCACAATGCGCTCTCCGTCGCCATGTGGCGCGCGCTGCCGGAGGCGCTCGACCGGCTGGAGGCCGACCCCGCGATCCGCGTGATCGTGCTGAAGGGCGCGGGCGAGAGGGCCTTCGTCTCGGGCGCCGACATCTCCGAGTTCGCGACCGAGCGCGCGAGCGAGGAGGCCGTCGCGGCCTACGACGAGCTTGCCGAAGGCGCGACCCAGCGGCTCCGCAACGCGGACCGGCCGACCATCGCCATGATCCGCGGCTACTGCATGGGGGGCGGGCTCGGCCTCGCCATCGCCTGCGACCTGCGGATTGCGGGCGCGGGCGCAACCTTCGCGATCCCGGCCGCGCGGCTCGGCGTCGGCTACCGCATCGGCTCGCTCAAGCTGCTGACCGACCTCGTGGGCCCGGCCTTCGCGAAGGAGATCCTCATCACCGCGCGGCGTTTTTCGGCCGCGGAGGCCGAGCGCATCGGCCTCGTCAACCAGGCCGTGCCGGACGACGCGCTGGCCGAGACCATCGAGGGCTACTGCAGCGGCATCGCCGCCAACGCGCCGCTCTCCATGCGCGCGAGCAAGCGCATGATCGCCGAGCTCGCGCGGAGCGGCGCCGAGGGGATCGACCCGGCGCTCTGCGAGGAGCTGGTCTCGGCCTGCTTCACCAGCGCCGACTACACCGAGGGGCGCACCGCGTTCATGGAAAAGCGCCTGCCCAAGTTCACGGGCAGGTAGCCCGCGACCCGAAAAGAATCCCCCACCTCACCCCGACCCTCTCCGCCCCCCAGGGGCGGAGAGGGAGAACAGGCAGCGCCGACTTGCGTTCCCCCTCCGCCCTGCCGGGCCGCAGGCCCGGACGGCGCGACCGCGCGTCGCACGGCCACGTGCGCGGAGCGCGAAGCGTCGCACGGCCACGTGCGCGGAGCGCACGATCGAGCGGAGCGAGCGCCCGGCGACTGAGGGATAAGAAAAGAGTCGGGAGGGGGACAGGGGGAGGTGGGGCGGCGGTTCGGGGCCGGCCCGAATAACTCACCACGTCATGGCCGGGCTTGTCCCGGCCATCCAGGGGTAAATCCGGCTCCGCCCGGCAAGAGTGGATGCCCGCAACACGTGCGGGCATGACGAGAGGGGTGGACGGGCCGGGGAGGCCGCTTGGCCGACCTCAAGCCACGCGAAACCCAAGACCGGACCGCTACAGAAAGACCGTGCCGCCGTCCACCATCAGGGTCTGGCCGGTGACGAGCCGGCTGGCGTCGGACGAGAGGTAGAGCACGGTGCCGACGAGATCGTCGGTGGTGAGGTTCTGCTGCAGGCTCTGGCCGCCGGCGACGGCGTGGAGGAATTTTTCCTTCTTCTCGCCGAAGAACTCGTCCGTCCCTTCGGTCAGCACGGCGCTGGGTGCGACGGCGTTGACCCTGATCCAGTCGCGCCCGAGCTCGCGGGCGAGCGCGCGGGTCATGCCGATGACGGCCGCCTTCGACGTGGCATAGTGCAGCCCGAAAGGCATGCCGTAGACTGCGGCCAGCGAGGCGATGTTGACGATCGAGCCGCCGCCGGCGTCGCGCATGGCCGGCACGCACGCCTTGCAGCAGTTCCAGACGCCCCGCACGTTGACCGCCATGGTGCGGTCCCACTCGTCCTCGCTGATCTTGTCGAAGCGCCCGCCCTGGATGTCGCCGTAGAGTGCTGCGTTGTTCACCAGCACGTCGATGCGCCCGAACTCGTCGACGGCGTGCCTGGCCATGGCCTCGCAGCTCGCCATGTCGGCGGCGTCGAACGCGATGCCGGTGACGCGGCCGTTGGTCTTGCCGATGGCGTCCACCGTCTCGGCGGTGTCGCGGATGTCGGCGGCGACGACGGCCGCGCCCTCGCGCGCCAGCGCCTCGCAATAGGCGCGGCCCAGGCCCCGCCCGCCGCCGGTGACGACGGCGACCTTCCCTTCAAGCTGTGCCATGGATCTCCCGCTTCTCATCGATGCTCGTGCCGGCCCGGCCTCGCCCCCGGCGGGCCACGACATAGGCCACAACGGGCGCCGCCGCAAGCAAGCCATCCGGCTACCTTCGTTTCCCGCTGCGGAGTGCTAATATGCCGCCCGCTCGCTCGAGAGTTGGAGGACGTGATGGCGACCGAGATCGCGGAACTGCCGGCAGGCGTGGCGCGCGTGCTGCGCCGCAAGGACGACGACGGCGTGACGACGCTCACGCTCAACCGGCCCAGCTCGGGCAACAGCCTCTCCCACCAGCTGGTCCACGAGCTGCAGGACACCCTCGATGAGATCAGGGACGACCGCTCGGTGCGCGTGGTGGTCCTGGCAGCGTCCGGGCGGCTCTTCTGCACCGGCCACGACCTCAACGAATCGGTCGAGGCCATGAAGGCGCCGGAGACCAAGCGGGAGGCGACGGCCACGTGCTCGCGCATGATGCAGAGCCTGATCGGCCTGCCCCAGCCGGTGATCGCCAAGGTCCACGCCATCGCCACCGCGGCGGGCTGCGAGCTGGTCGCGAGCTGCGATCTCGTCTACGCCTCGGCGGACGCCAGGTTCGCCACCCCCGGCGTGAACATCGGCTTCTGGTGCCACTCGCCGCAGGTGGCGGTGAGCCGCGCCGTGGCGCCCAAGCATGCCATGCAGATGCTGCTCACCGGCAAGATGATCGACGCCGAGACCGCGTTCCGCATGGGGCTGGTGAGCGAGGTGGTGCCGGCGGAGACGCTCGACGAGCGGGTCGACGAGGTGGCGCGGCACATTGCGTCGAAGTCGGCTTACGCCATCGCGCAGGGCAAGCAGTCCTTCTACCGCCAGCTTGAGATGGACCGGGGCGATGCCTACGACTACGCCGGCGAGGTGATCTACCGCACCATCCAGGCCGACGACGCGCGCGAGGGGATCACGGCCTTCCTCGAGAAGCGGGACCCCGTCTGGCAAGATAGCTGAGAGCGCCCGTCAAGGTCGGACGCACTCCGAGTCTTTATCGCTCACGGCAGTTGGCCGGTCTTCGCTTCCGCGCGCCTGCCGGCGCGACCGGCCAACGCCTGCGAGGGCGCGCCGCATTCGCGGCCTGTCGCGCGTCCGTCTTTGACGGACGCGCTCCGCCCCCATCAGTCCCGCGCGGGGTACCAGTAGATCGGGTCCGGGCGCCGGTAGCCCTCCGGGCGGTGGATCAGCTCGAAGGTGGTCTTGAGCGCGTCTTCCGTCTGGAAGTAGCAGAAGCGCACGCCGCGCCAGCCTCCGCTCATCACCCGCGCGAAGCCGCGCCCCTCGATGTCGGCGATGCAGGCGTCCCAGTCGAGGCCCGTGTCCTGCAGCAGGAAGCCCACGTGCTGCAGCCCCTCGCCGTGATCGTCGAGGAACTCGTGGTAGATGCTGGGGCCTTCCAGCGGCTCGATGATCTCCCAGTTGAGATCGCCGGTCCATGCCAGCGCGAGGCGCATGGAGAACTGGCCGGGGCCGCCGCGATAATGCCTGTCGACGAGCAGCGGCGGCGCGTACTCCTGCACCCACCAGGGGCCGATCCCCATGCGGTCGGCGTAGTTGCGGACGCAGGCGTCGAGGTCGCGGGTGACGATGCAGATCTGCCGGGTCTGGCCGATGATGCTGTTGGGCAGGTCGGTGAAGACGGGGTCGGTCGCGGCCATGAAATTCCTCGTGTCGTTGATGAGTTGCGTTACCGGGCGGCCACTACTGGCCGCCCGGACGGCGCGACTGCGCGTCGCACGGCCACGTACGCAAGCGCACGATGCGCGTAGCGCGAAGCCAAGCGAGCGGAGCGAGCGCGTCGCGCGGATACGCGCGCAGGTGCGCGATGCGCTTGAGGGATCACGATTAAGCCGTTGCGAGCGCGCGCCACACGCGCTCCGGGGTGAGCGGCATGTCGATATCGGTGACGCCGCGCTCCTTCAGCGCATCGAGGACGGCGTTCACCACGGCCGCAGGCGCAGGGATCGCCCCCGCCTCGCCGCAGCCCTTGATGCCGAGCGGGTTCTGGCTGGTCGGCACGCCGTTGTCGGCAAGCGCGAAGGGCGGCATGTCGTCGGCGCGCGGCAGGCAGTAGTCCATGAAGGAGCCGGAGAGCAGCTGCCCCGAGCTCTCGTCGTAGACGCAGTTCTCGAACACCGCCTGGCCCAGCCCCTGCGCCACGCCGCCGTGCACCTGCCCATCCACGAGGACGGGATTGACGATGCGGCCGAAGTCGTTGGCGGCGGCGTAGCTGACGATGTCCAGCGCGCCCGTGTCGGGATCGACCTCGACCTCGCAGATGTGGCAGCCGTTGGGGAAGGTGCCGTCGAGGGTCTCGGTCCTGCCGTCGGCGTCGAGGCCGGGCTCCATGCCGTCGGGCACGTTGGCCGGGTCCCTCGCCTGCGCCGCCAGCTCCATGATGTCGATGGCGCGGTCGGTGCCGGCGATGGCGAAGCTGCCGTCGGCGAAGCGGATGTCCTCGGGCGCCACCTCGAGCAGGTTGGCGGCGACCTGCGTGCCCTTGTCGACCACCTTGGCGGCGCCGTCCTCGATCGCGAGCGCCACCATGTAGGTGGAGCGCGAGCCGCCGCTGCCGCCGCCGGCCGGCAGGTCGTCGCTGTCGCCTTCGACCAGCGTGACGGCCTCGTAGGGGATGCCCAGGCTCTCGCCGAGGAGCTGGGCGTAGGTGGTCTCGTGCCCCTGGCCGGACGCGCCCGTGCCGGAGCTGAGGGAGACGCCGCCGTCGTCGCGGAAGCGGATGGAGATGTGCTCGGCCGGATCGCCCACGGTCGATTCGACGTAGACCGCCATGCCGATGCCGCGCAGCTTGCCCCGCTGCGCCGCCTCCGCGCGCCGTTCGGCGAAGCCCGACCAGCCGGCGAGCGCCAGGCTGTCGTCGAGGTTGCGGGCGTAGTCGCCGGAGTCATAGGTGATGTCGAGCGGCACCTGGTAGGGCATCGCCGCCGCCGGGATCAGGTTGCGCCGGCGGATCTCGTCGGACGCGAGGCCGAGCGCACCTGCGGCCTTCTCCACCAGGCGCTCGACCACGTAGTTCGATTCCGGAATGCCCGCGCCGCGGTAGGCGTCGGTGAACACGGTGTTGGTGAGCACGCCTTCGACCTCGGCATGGATCGCGGGCGTGCGGTAGGCGTTCGCCAGCATGCGCGTATACAGCAGGGTGGGCGAGATGGGCCCGAGGTTGGAGACGTAGGCGCCGAGGTTGGCGAGCGTGCGCACGCGCAGGCCCAGGAACTGCCCGTCGGCATCCAGCGCCAGCGCGGCGCGCGTCAGGTGGTCGCGCGCCTGCGTGTCGCTGAGAAAGCCCTCGGTGCGCCCGCACAGCCAGCGCACCGGCCGCCCCAGCCTGCGTGCGGCCCAGGCCACGAGGACCTGCTCGTGGTAGGTGAAGTACTTCATGCCGAAGCCGCCGCCGAGATCGTGGGAGAGGATGCGGAGCCGCTCCTCCTCGATCCCGAGAATGCCGGCGACGATGGCGCGCGCGCCGTGCACATGCTGGCTGTTGATGTAGAGGGTGTAGCGCTCGCCTTCCGGGTCGTAGACGCCGAGCGCGCCGCGCGGCTCGATGGTGCTCACGACCAGGCGGTTGTTGACCAGCTCGATCTCCACCACGTGGGCCGCGGCCTCGAAGGCGGCGTCCGTGGCATCGGCATCGCCCTGCACCCAGGTACACGAGAGGTTGCCCGGCGCCTCCGGCCAGATTTCCGGCGCATCCGGCGCGCGGGCCTGCGCGGCGTCGACCACGGCGGGCAGGGTGGCGTACTCCACGTTCACCAGCGCCGCCGCGTCCTCGGCGGCTGCGAGGGTCTCGGCCACGACCATGGCCACCGCCTCGCCCACGTGGCGCACGCGCTCGCAGGGCAGCATCGGGTTGGGCGGATAGCAGGCGGGGCTGCCGTCCGGCCGCGTCAGCGCCACGAAGGCGTCGGCGATGCAGGGCAGCGTGCCGAGGCCGTCCGCCGCCACGTCCGCGCCGGTGTAGACGGCGAGCACGCCGTCCGCCGCGGCCGCCGCCGAGGCGTCGATCGCCGTTATGTCCGCATGGGCGTGGGGCGAGCGCACGAAGCAGGCGTGCACCTCGCCGTCGAGCGAGATGTCGTCCTGAAACCGCCCGCCGCCCTTGAGAAGCGCGTCGTCTTCCTTGCGCGGCGCTGACTGGCCGACGCCGAACCGTGCCATCGTCCCCTCCGCGTGTCCTGCGCGGCCATGATAGGCAATTGGCCGGGAATACTCACGCTGGCGATGGCACGTGGAAGGCTTGCCCGACTCGGGCGCCTCTGTGCTACCTAGCCTGCGAAGGCGTACCGGGGCGGGCGCCTGCGAGAGACAAGGAGGAAGCGATGACGTTCGAGGAGAAGGTCGAGCGGCTCAATGCGATCGAGGACATCAAGCAGCTCAAGGCGCGCTACTGCCAGCTCTGCGACGCCGGCTACGATCCCGACGGCATCGCGGCGATGTTCGTGGAGGACGGCGTGTGGGACGGCGGCGAGAACTTCGGCTGCCATACCGGACGCGCGGCGATCCACGAGTTCTTCTCCGGCATCTCGAACGACATCGTCTTCGCCGCCCACCTGGTGCTCAATCCGATCATTACCGTGGACGGCGACAGCGCCAACGGCAAGTGGTGGCTGATCATGCCGTGCACCACGGAGCTCGGCGGCGGGCCGAAGGAGGCGCGCTGGCTGCTCGCGGAATACGACGACGACTACGTGCGCGTGGACGGCACCTGGTACTACAAGCACCTGCGCATCGACCTGAAGTTCTTCACCCCGCACAAGGACGGCTGGGTCGAGGAGTAGGCCGGCTGGAGCCCTGTCCGACCGAGTGGAGACCTACCCGGTTGCCGCAGTGATCTCGTAAGACCGGAAAGCACTGTGGGCCCGCCGCCCCGGACCATGGTGCGGTCTGCACCTTCGGCGTGCGCGTCTCACACCGGGCGGATGAAGGTGTCCGTGCCGAGTGCGGCGATCACGCCGTCACGGACCGCGAGGGAGCCGCCTTCCAGCACGCGGTCTGGGAGCACGAGACCGCCGCGCACCACGCGGTCGCACGTCGGTCTATTCCCGATCACCCCGGCACGTCGTAGTAGTCGCCCGCGTCGTCGGTGTAGATGTGGCGCTCAATGGCGAGCCCGGTGGCGCCGTCGAGCGTGCCCGCGGTGATCGAGACGCGGTCCTCGCCCACCGGCTCCCAGAACAGGTTGCCGCCGCAGCGGTTGCAGAACCCGCGCCGCGCGGTGTCAGACGAATGGAACCAGACCAGGGTCTCGTCGCTCTCGAGCGCGAAGCGGGCCAGCGGCACCGAGGTCATGGCGGCATGGTGGCCCGAGGTCTTGCGGCACTGCCCGCAGTGGCAGGCGATGACCGCGCGCAACGGGCCGGTCGCCCGGTATCGGACCCCGCCGCAGAGGCAGCCGCCGGTGTGAACCTCGGTCATCCGTCGCTCCCGATGTGGGCCGCCACGCCGCGAGCCGGGCGATGGCAGCCGCCAGCACCGCCGCGCCCGTCAGCTCCGGGCCTGGACGAAGGTGCAGGCGATGACCTCCTCGCCGAGCGCCCTGCACGCTTCCAGCCGGTGCAGCCCCTCCACGAGCACGTAGCGGGAGCCGTCCTGCCGCACCAGGATCGGCACCTTCAGCCCGTCCTCCAGAATGCTCTCGGCGAGCGTATCGACCGTCGCCTGCTTCAGCGTGCGGCGGCGCTTGGCCGGCACGTAGATGTCGGCGATGGCGAGGTCCTTGTTCTCGAGTAGCGGCGACGTGCCCTCCCTGCTCCCGCCGTGAGCCCGAGGCGACTCTGGCAAAGCCGCCCATGCCGCGCAATGGACGGCTGCCTGCGGGCGCGGCATGATGGGCGGGCGGAGAATGAGGGGGTCTCCACGCTCCAGGGAGGCGACGATGACGGCGACCGTGATTCGGAACGGGCGGATCGTGACGGCGGTGGACGACTACACGGCCGACATCCTGATGGAGGACGGGCGCGTCCGCATGATCGGCACGGACCTCCCCGTCGGCGACGACGTCGCCGAGCACGACGCCAGGGGCCTGCTGGTCATGCCCGGCGGCGTCGACGTCCACACCCACCTCGACTGGGATTTCGGGCCCGCGCGCACGGCGGATACCTTCTACACCGGCTCCCAGGCGGCGGCCTTCGGCGGCACCACCACCATCGTGGACTTCGCCAACCAGACGAAGGGGGAGAGCCCGCTCGCCGGCCTCGCCAACTGGCACGAGCGCGCGTCGGTCGCCGCCGTCGATGTCGGTGCGCACATGATCATGACCGACGTGAACGACCAGACCCTCGCTGACATGAAGAGCCTGATCCACGACGAGGGCGTGCCCACCTTCAAGCTCTTCACCGCCTACCCGGATGTGCTGATGATCGACGACGGGGCGATCTTCAAGACCATGCGGATGGTGGGCGCCAACGGCGGCATGGTGCAGGTCCACGCCGAGAACGGCCACGTCATCGACGTGCTGGTGCAGGAGGCGCTGGACGCCGGCAACACGAGCCCCAAGTGGCACATGCTGACCAGGCCCACGATCATGGAGGGCGAGGCGACCAGCCGCGTCATCCGCATCGCCGAGCTTGCCGAGGCGCCGGTCTACATCGTGCACCT
This sequence comes from Alphaproteobacteria bacterium, assembly GCA_965221125.1. Taxonomy (GTDB): domain Bacteria; phylum Pseudomonadota; class Alphaproteobacteria; order UBA828; family UBA828; genus WTGU01. The sequence goes on along the minus strand of CBDCRW010000004.1, from coordinate 856,293 downwards.
GTCTGCGGGCGAGGCGCTGGACGCGGTGACGGAGGCGCGGGACCGCGGCCTCCCGGTCCACGCCGAGACCTGCCCGCACTACCTCTTCCTCACCGACGAGGAGTACGACCGGCCCGGCTTCGAGGGCGCGAAGTACGTCATGACGCCGCCGCTCAGGAGCGCCACGCACCAGCACGCGCTCTGGCGGGGCTTGAAGACCGACGACCTCCAGGTCATCGCCACCGACCACTGCCCCTTCTGCTTCAGCGAGAACGTGCTGGGCTTGCGGCTCTCCAAGGAGCTCGGCCGCGACGACTTCAGCAAGATCCCGAACGGCGCGCCGGGGCTGGAGACCCGCATGCCGCTGGTCTACGACGGCGGCGTGCGGCGCAACGGCATGTCGCTCAACCGCTACGTGGAGCTGATGGCGACGGCGCCGGCGAAGCTCTTCGGCCTGTTCCCGCGCAAGGGCACGATCGCGGTGGGCTCGGACGCCGACATCGTGCTCTTCGACCCGGACGAGACCTGGACCATCCGCGCCGCCGAGCACCACAGCCGGGTCGAGTACACGATGTTCGAGGGCCGCGAGGTGACCGGGCGCGTGGCCAAGGTGTTCCTGCGCGGCGAGCTGATCGTCGACGGCCGCAATTGGCTCGGCCGCGAGGGCGGCGGCCAGTTCCTCAAGCGCGGCCAGGCGGGCAAGCAGAAGTAGGGGACGGAACCCCAGCCCGAAGTTTCTGCGTTTTCGATCCCGTGCTTGGCTTCCTCAACCTCAAACCTTTACTTCGTCATGCCCGCACTCGTTGCGGGCATCCATGTTTTACTGTTGGTCCGACAGAGTGGTGTGTGAACACGTGGATGTCCGGAACAAGTCCGGCCATGACGGTGAGAGGGATGTGTTGACTGATCACGGGAACTTCTCAATCAGGACGCTGGTTTCCTACTCTCTAGCGCTCAATCAGTTTCAGTTCGCGGCCGAATTCCATTCCCGCGACGCTGCAAGCAGTTTTTATGCGTGACCGAATTTGCTGTTGGCTAAGGTTGGTTCCTATCCACCAACCATTGCCTAAGTCCTTGGCTTCACTTACCAGGTGCGGCTTATCGTATAGTTCGGCCCGGTTTCGTGACACAAGTCTTCTACGTCTGGTAGTTGACGCTTTGTAGAAGCGCTCCATGAAGGTTGGATCATTCTGATCAAATTTCAATATGATGGCGATCAGTGTTCCTCTCGCGGTTCCAACTTCGATGCGTTCCCCTCCAATCATGAAGCCAGAAATTCTTGCCTTTGCAGATTCCGGTCTGGGTGGCGAGGGCTGAGGCTTGGGAGCAACAGGTGTGGGATTCGGAGTGGGCTCAGGCGGCAAGGTGGGAGAGGGAAGGTCTCTGAGGAAAGTCACCACGTCATCATGCAAAGGTCTCGTCCCACATGTGCTCTCTACAGTCTCGGCAAGTAAGTCGCGTAGTGTTTCGTCTGGCTCCTTCACCAGATCACGCCAAACTCTCGGAATCGCTTTGCGGGCTCTGTCGAGGGCTCGTCTGCGAGCAAGTAACTCCTCAGCACTTAGCCGGGCTTTCCTCGAAACGACTGAGTCTTTTTTGAGGTGTTCATTGAGAAAAGTGGCATATCCAATAGCAGCATAATCTGACTGTAATTCCATTTCATAGAATTGCCGATCCCTGGGGTCTCCGTCTGCCATACTGAGATAAAAGTCCCAACGATTTCCATCGGTTAGAACGAGAAATGGAACACCTCGATTATTGGCGTAACCAAACAGCTGATTCTCCGCACTAGCGCTCAGATTCCCAGGTTGCTTTGCTTCTATGAAAACTAGTGGTCTGCCACGATCAAGCAATGCATAATCAACCAAGCCTTTCCCCGCGCGGTACTCAGGTTTAAAGGCTTCTGGATCTGTGTCATCCCAGCCCAAGGCACGTAGAACCGGGAGGATAACGGCTTGTTTGACCTGTGCCTCATTGTCCAACCGCCCAGACTGAAGTCGGCCGACTGCTGCCTTCAAGGCCTGTTCTATGTCCATGCGAGCAACTTCGACTTTGTCAGACGGGGCGCCAGGGCAGGTGATGGTCAAGATATCAGAGCGTAGCGAGAAATGCCCATACAGCCAACACTCGCTTCCGATTGGGCAAAGCGTGGTTGCAGACTCTCTCCTCAGTTGGAGAACACACGCGCTGTCTAGCGACAAAAGGGAATGCGGCAAACCGTCGGGGGCGGTAACTCCCCCTACGGCACCAGCACCATCTTGCCGAAGACGTCGCGGTCTGCGGTCCGCCGCGCGGCGGTCTGTATTTCGGCGAGCGGGTAGACGGTATCGATCACCGGGCCGAGCCGGCCCTCCGCCATCAGCGCGAAGACGGTCGCCAGCTCGCGGCGGCCACAAAAATGGCTGCCGTGGATCGTCATGTGCTTGCGGAAGAGCTCGATCACGTTGAGCGGCACCTCTTCGCCCGCGTGCGCGCCGCAGGTGACGAGGCGGCCGTTGAAGCAGACCGCGTCGATGCTCTGGCGCAGCACGTCGCCGCCCACGCTCTCGATCACGAGGTCGACGCCGCGCCCGTGGGTGAAGCGCAGCGCTTCGTCGCGGATGCTCTGGCGCGAATAATCGATGGTCTCGGCCGCGCCGAGTTCGCGCGCCTTCTCGAGCTTGGCGGCGGAGCCCGCGCTCGCGATCACCCGCGCGCCGTGCAGCAGCGCCACCTGGATCGCCGACGAGCCGACCACGCTGCCGGCCGCGTTGACCAGCACCGTCTGCCCCGCCTGCACGCGGCCCAGCGCCACCGTCATGTGCCACGCGGTGCCGAGGCCGATCATGCCGGCGGCGGCGGTCTCGAAGGGGAGCGCGTCCGGCAGCGGGATCACCGAGAGCGCGTGCGAGACGCAGTACTCCGCGTGCGTGCCCCACTGGCCGGCGCCGATGCGGCCGTGCGTAAAATCCACGCCGTCGAGGCCGCTCAGCCAGGGCTCCGACAGCGGATCGCCTTGCGCGAAGTCGATGGCGACGCGGGAGCCCACGGGCGGGCCGTCCACGCCGGGGCCGAGCGCCGCCACCTCGCCCACGCCTTCGCAGCCGGGCACGTGCGGCAGCGTCACCGGGATGCCGGAGACGCCCTCGCGCACGTCGTGGTCGAGGTGGTTGATGCCGCTCGCCCGGATGCGCACGAGCAGCTCGCCAGGTCCGGGCCGGGGCGTCTCGACCTCCTCGTAGAGCAGGTTCTCCACGCCGCCGTGGGCGCGGATGACGGCCGCCTTCACGGCGGGGCGCTACTCGGCCGCCTCGGCTGCGACAGCGCCGGAGAGCGTGTCCATCGCCTCGGCGCTGGTGACGATGTCGGCGTACTTCTGGGCCATGTCGAAGAGGTTGGCCTCGTGGGGGCCGAGCGCCCGGTCGCCCACGCAGTCGCCGATCACCACCGGGCGGAAGCCGTGGCACATGGCATCCAGCACGCTCGCGCGCACGCAGCCGGACGTGGTGCAGCCCGCGACCATCACCGTGTCGACGCGCATCTTCGCGAAGGCCGGCGCGAGGTCGGTGCCGAAGAAGGCCGACGGCACCCGCTTGCGGACGACGATCTCGCCTGGCTGCGGCGCCAGCTCGTCCACGATCTGGCTATCCGGCGCGTCCTCCGTCAGGCCTTTGAGCGAGGGCACCTTCATGCACATGATGTTCGCGTCCGCCGCGTCGTCGGCGAAGATCACGCGGGTGTGCGCCACTGGCACGCCGCGCTCGCGGCAGAAGGCGAGCAGCCCCACGGTGGTGTCGATCGCCTCCTGGATGTTGCCGCCGCCGAACTTCGCCGGGTCGGTGAAGCCGTTGACGAAATCGACGATGAGCAGCGCCGCCTTCTCGCCGAAGCCCAGACGGTTCCCGAAATTCTGCGTCTTGTAGATGTCGATATCCGAAGCCATGCCGCACCCCGCGTCTCTAGCCCAGTGCATCTTGAGCGCATCGGCCTCGCAAACGCAAACGCACCGTCGCCCCCACCTCTCCCCGGCCCTCTCCTCCCCCGAGGGGAGGAGAGGGAGTAGGCGCCGCCGTCCACGACAGCATCCCCCCTCCGCCTTTGGGGGAGGGGGGTTTTCGGCCCGGAGTGCGTGGCAAGGACTATATTGAGCGGCCGCTGCCGTCGCTCTCGATCGTCACGGCCGCGAGCTTGCCGTTCTCGAGGCGGAAGGTGGCTCTGCCGCCGACCTCGCGCGCGCCCCCCTTCGCGTCTTCGAGGCGGAGCGAGAATCGGCAGGTCGATTGCTGCCCGGCCTCGTCGACCTCGTGGCTCAGCACCGCGTGGCGGATCGTGGGGTGGTCCGCCAGCATCTGCGTGAGGTACTGCCTGATCTCGCCGTCGCGCCCGCGGTGGTGCCGGCCGTCGACCGAGAGCACCGCGTCCTGGGCGAAGCAGTCGAGCACCGTGCCGAGGCGGCGGAAATCGATATTGCTGTAGTAGCTGTGCTCGACCAGATTGACGATCTGGGCGCGCCTGAGCGTGACCACCCGCGCCTCCTCTCCCGCGAGCGCGCATCGTAGCCGGCGCCGGCGGGCGCCCGAAAGGCCGGCGGACCCGGACCATGGTGCCCTGGCAAAACCTGAGCGAAGGCCATAGTCTGGCCGCAGAGGAGCGCACGCCATGCACGCATTCAATTACCACCGGGCCACATCGGTCGAGGACGCCGCCGCCGCGTTTCGGGCGGCGGAGGACGGCGCCTATCTCTCCGGCGGCCACACGCTGCTGCCGACGATGAAGCAGCGCCTCGCGGCGCCGTCGGACCTGATCGACCTGGCGGGGATCGCGGGGCTCGCCGGCATCGCGGTCGATGGCGCGGCGGTCGAGGTCGGCGCGCGCACGCCCCATGCGGCGGTCGCGGCGTCGGCCGAGGTGCGGGGCGCGATCCCGGCGCTTGCCGCGCTCGCGGGCAAGATCGGCGACCCGCAGGTGCGCAACAAGGGCACCATCGGCGGGTCGGTCGCCAACAACGACCCGGCGGCTGACTATCCGGCCGCGCTTGTCGGCCTCGCCGCCACCGTGGTTACGAACGCACGCACCATCGCAGCGGACGACTTCTTCACCGGCTTGTTCGAGACGGCGCTGGAGGAGGGCGAGATCATCACGGCGGTGCGCTTCCCCCGGCCGGCGAAGGCCGGTTACGCCAAGTTCCCCAACCCGGCGTCGCGCTACGCCATCGTCGGCGTCATGGCGGCGGAGACGGCGGACGGCGTGCGCATCGCCGTGACCGGGGCGGGGCCCTGCGTGTTCCGCGCCACCGCCATGGAGGCCGCGTTGGGCGGCTCCCTCGATGCCGACGCCGAGCTGCCGGCGCTCTCGGCGGACGGCCTCAACGCGGATATCCACGCGAGCGCCGAGTACCGCGCGCACCTGGTGGGCGTCATGGCCCAGCGCGCGATGGCCGCCGCCGGCTGACCGGGAAAGTTCGTCCGGGGGCGGCGGGCGGAAAAAGACGAAATTGCAAAACGAAGCCAATTTCGTATAGCCCATTGATTTAGAACATTATTCGGTGAATTCGGCAGCAGCGCGGGATGCTGGGCCGAGCCGGCGCGGGCCTCGTCACGACAAGTTGAAGCATCGCGATTGGCGCCGCGCCCCGGCAGACCCGACATTCCACCCGTCACAGGACGGAGGATGACCCGATGCGGAGCCTTGCTCTTTCAGCGTTCACCGTTCCCGCTCTCGCGCTCGTCGCGGCGCTCTCGATCCAGCCGGCGATGGCGCGCGAGGCGCCCTCCAACTGGCTGTACGAATGGGGCGAGACGGATTTCTCGAAGGCGTCGATCGACTTCGACGAGATCATGTCCGGCGGGCCGCCCAAGGACGGCATTCCAGCGGTCGACAATCCGGTCTTCGTGTCCGCCGGCGAGATCGACCACCTTGCCGACACCGAGCCCGTGATCAGCGTGCTGCTCGGCGGCGAGCATCGCGCCTATCCGCTGCAGATCCTGATGTGGCACGAGATCGTCAACGACACGGCGGGCGGCGTGCCGGTCTCGGTCACCTTCTGCCCGCTCTGCAACTCGGCCGTCGTCTACGACCGGCGCGTGGGCGACGCGGTGCTGGACTTCGGCACCACCGGCAAGCTCCGCAACTCGGACCTCGTGATGTACGACCGCCAGACCGAGAGCTGGTGGCAGCAGTTCACTGGCGAGGGGATCGTCGGCGTCCACACCGGCACCGTGCTCAAGCGGCTGCCGTCGCGGGTCGAATCCTTCGCCCGCTATCGCGAGCGCGCCGGCGCGGACGCCCTCGTCCTGGTGCCGGAGAACGACGGCGCCCGCGCCTACGGCGTGAACCCGTATGCGCGCTACGATTCGTCCACGAGCCCCTTCCTCTATCGCGGCGACCTGCCGGAGGGGATCGCGCCGCTCGCCCGCGTGGTGGTGGTGGACGACGAGGCCTGGAGCCTCGCGCTGATTCGCGAAGCCGGGCGCTTCGAGCGGGGCGACCTGGTCATCACCTGGGAGGCCGGCCAGAACTCGGCTCTCGACAGCCGCACGATTGCGGACGGCCGCGACGTCGGCAACGTGGTGGTGCAGCGCAACGGCGGCGACGGCCTGGAAGACGTGCCCTACGACATCAGCTTCGCCTTCGCCTTCCACGCCTTCCATCCCGACGCGCCGATTCACACGACGACCGAGTGAGCGGCGTTGTCGGTGGGTGCCGGGGCGGCTGTCCCTCGTCGCCCCGGCAACTCATGGAGCGTTTCCACTTTGCGCGGAAACGCTCCATGCCTTTATCGCTCACGGCAGCCGGCCGTCTTGCGATTGTGCGCGCCTGCCGGCGCTATCGATTCCGCGCGCCTCCGGCGCGACGGCCGGCGCCTCCGCGAGGGCGCCGCATTCGCGGCGGGCCGCGGTCGCGGCCTGGAGCGCGTCCGTCAATGCCGGACGCGCTCTAATTCTTGGCGAAGAACTCCTTCAGCGCGGCCGTGAAGGCCGGCGATTGCTCGATGTTGGAGAGATGGGCGGCGTCGAGCTCGACATAGTCCGAGCCTCTGATCCGCTCGTGCATGAGGCGCATGTCGGCGGGCGTCGTGGCGGGGTCGTGCGCACCCGCGATCAGCAGGACGGGATGGTCGAGCGTAGCCAGCTCGTCGAGATAGGCCAGGCCCTGGATGGCCCGCGCGCAGCCCGTGTAGCCCGCCACCGAGGTCGTGCGGATCATGCCCCGCACGTCCTCGAGCCACGCGGCGCCGCTCGTCCGGTAGCTCTCGCTGAACCAGCGCTCGATGGTCGATTCGACCACCGCCTCCATACCGCCGTCCGCCACCGCCGCCACCCGGCCATCGAAGGCGGCGCGGAAATCGGCGCTGCAGTGCGCCGTGGTGTTCGCCATCACCGTGGCCGCGATGCGCTCGCCGTGGCGCAGCGCCAGGCCCTGCGCCGTCATCCCGCCGATGGAGAGGCCCACGAGGTAGCTCTTGGCGATGCCCAGGTGATCCCAGAGGCCGACGACGTCGCCGATCAGATCGTCGAACGTGTACGGCCCCTCGACCGGCGCCGACTTGCCGTGCCCGCGCTTGTCGTAGCGGAGGATGCGGAAGTCGCCCCGGAGCGCCGCCTCCTGCTCGCTCCACATGCCGAGGTTCGTGGCCAGCGAGTTGGAGAAGGTGAGCCAGGGCCCGTCTTCGTTTCCCGAAACCTCGTAGTTGATCCCCACGCCCCGGATATCGGCAAGCATTCGCTCCCTCCCTGTCGGTAAGCCACCGCCTTGTTCCGCCGTCACTCTAGCCCGGATGTCGCGCCAGGGTCATGGTCTGCGCGGGCGCGCTTGACCGCTCCCGCGAACGCTGCGAAAACCGGCCCGCGGCGCGGCCGCCCGCCGCCCGCCTCCGCAACATCATGGAAATCGGGGGAAGCCGTGGGGCGAGGAGAGTACCTGTTCACCAGCGAATCGGTGTCGGAAGGGCACCCGGACAAGGTCTGCGACCGCATCTCCGATGCGGTGGTCGATGCCTACCTGGCACTCGATTCCAACGCCCGCGTGGCCTGCGAGACCCTGGTCACGACCAACCGGATGGTCCTGGCCGGCGAGGTGCGCGGCCCCGATTCGATCACCGCAGACGCGCTTGAGAGCATCGCGCGCAACTGCGTCCGCGAGATCGGCTACGAGCAGGAGGGCTTCCACTGGGCCAAGGCCGCCGTCGAGATCCACGTCCACGCGCAATCGGCCGACATCGCGCTCGGCGTGGACCAGGCCGGCAACAAGGACCAGGGCGCGGGCGACCAGGGCATCATGTTCGGCTATGCCTGCCGCGAAACCGACGCGCTCATGCCGGCGCCGCTCCACTACGCCCACGCCATCCTGGCCGCGCTCGCGGAGGCCCGCCACGCCGGCGATGCGCCCGGCCTCGGCCCCGATTCCAAGAGCCAGGTGACGCTCCGCTACGAGGACGGCGTGCCTAAGGGCGCCACCTCCGTCGTCGTCTCGACCCAGCACGCGGCGGAGCTGTCGCAGGACGACGTGCGCGAGATCGTGCGCCCCTATGTCGTGGCCGCGCTCCCCGACGGCTGGATGTGCGACGAAAAATGGTTCTACGTCAATCCGACCGGCCGCTTCGTGATCGGCGGGCCGGACGGCGATGCCGGCGTCACGGGCCGCAAGATCATCGTCGACACCTACGGCGGCGCGGCGCCCCACGGCGGCGGTGCCTTCTCGGGCAAGGACCCGAGCAAGGTCGACCGCTCGGCGGCGTATGCGGCGCGCTACCTGGCCAAGAACGTGGTCGCCGCCAACCTCGCGTCGCGCTGCACGATCCAGCTCGCCTACGCCATCGGCGTGGCCCACCCGCTCGCGGTCTACGTCGACACCCACGGCACCGGCGCGGTCGACGAAGCCAGGCTCGCTGCGGCGCTCGAATCGGTGATGGACCTCTCGCCGCGCGGCATCGGCGAGCATCTGAGCCTGGCGCGCCCCGTCTTCGAGCGGACGGCGGCCTACGGCCATTTCGGCCGCGAGCCCGAGGCCGACGGCGGCTTCTCCTGGGAACGGACGGACCTCGTCGACCCGCTTCTCGCCGCGGTGGGGTAGGGGCCGCCGCCCGGCGTCCGCTCCGCACGCGATGGAGCAGCCCCGGCGCCGCGTCTACGGGCGAAGGCTCGGCTACCGTCTCCGCCCCGGCCGCCGGGCGCTGCTTGAGCGCTCCCTGCCGGCACGCCGGATCGCGCTTCCCGCGGGCGAGGGCGCGCGGCTGGACCCGCGCGCCCTGTTCCCGGAACCGCTCCGGGATCTCTGGCTTGAGATCGGCTTCGGCGCCGGCGAGCACCTTGCCCATCAGGTCCGCGCCAACCCGGATGTGGCCTTCATCGGCTGCGAGCCGTTCGTGCACGGCATCGCCGGCCTCCTGCGCCACCTGGAGGACGACGGCACGGCCGGGCGCGTCCGCATCTTCCCCGACGATGCGCGCCTCCTGATAGATCGCCTGCCCGACGCTTGCATCGGGCGGCTGTTCGTCCTGTTTCCCGACCCCTGGCCCAAGAAGCGTCATCACAAGCGCCGCCTGATCGCGGCCGAGACGCTCACGGGCTTCGCGCGCATCCTGAAGGACGGCGCGGAGTTCCGATGGGCGTCCGACGACAGGGACTACGTGGAATGGACGCTGGAGCGGGTCGCGGCGAGCGGGGCGTTCGAGGGGCCCGAGCAGGGCGCGGGCGCATGGCCGTCGCGGCCGGCCGACTGGCCCGAGACTCGCTACGAGCAGAAGGCCCGCGCCGCCGGCCGGCCGCCGGTGTTCCTGCGCTACGTCCGCGTTCCCCGCTGAGGCTTGCGCGGGTTCGCCGCGAACACGGTTGCCATCGCCCCCTCCTCACCCCAGCCCTCTCCTCCCCGGCGGGGAGGAGAGGGAGAACGGGCGCCAAAGGGGAGAAACTCCTTGAAGTCGGGGCACCGAGCGCGATAGGTTAGCGCTGCGGTGCTCTTCGGGCGCGAAGGGTGCCGCGTGTAGTATGCCCAGGGTTTTGAGTGATCGTGGTGGGCAGTGCTGGCCCGCCTTTTTTCTGTCCTGTGGTGTGACGAAGACGCGAGACGTGGACACGGAACGGCAGATCGAACGTGCGATTGCACCGATGCTGGCGGCGATGGGCTATGAGGTCGTGCGAATCCGCCTTGGCGGGGGCAGGCAGACGGTGCTTCAGGTGATGATCGAGCGGGCCGACCGCGTGCCGCTGACCGTGGACGACTGCGCTGCGGCGAGCCGCGCCATCACGGCACAATTCGAGAACGACAACCTGCCGGCCGCCGAGCACACGCTCGAGGTCAGCTCGCCGGGGATCGACCGCCCGCTGGTGCGGCTCGCGGATTTTTCCCGCTTCGCCGGCTTCGAGGCCAAGGTGGAGATGAGCGAGCCGCTGCAGGGCCGGCGCCGTTTCCGCGGCCTGCTGCAGGGCGCCGGCGACGGTTGCGTGCGCATGACCGTGGACGAGCGGGACGTGTCGTTGCCCTTCGACGGGATTCGCGCGGCGAAGCTCGTGTTGACGGACGAACTGTTGGCCGCGAGCCAGGCGGCGGAGCGGCTGTGATGGCGGATCAGGACACGTCGGGCCTCGCCCGCCTCGAGCTTCTCCAGGTGGCCGACGCCGTCGCCAGGGAGAAGGGGATCGAGCGCGAGCTCGTGCTCGAGGCCATGGAGCAGGCGATCACCCACGCCGGCAAGCGGAAGTACGGCCAGGAGCACGACATCCGCACCGATATCGACCGCGAGACCGGCGAGATCAAGCTCATGCGCTACCTGGAAGTCGCCGAGGAGATCGAGAACGAGGCGACCCAGATCGCGATCAGCGAGGCGCAGGAGCGCAACCCGGCCGCGCAGGTCGGTGACTATCTGGCCGACCCGCTGCCGCCCATCGACTTCGGCCGCATCGCGGCGCAGACGGCGAAGCAGGTGATCGTGCAGAAGGTGCGTGAGGCCGAGCGCGCGCGCCAGTACGAGGAATACAAGGACCGCGTGCAGGAGATCGCCAACGGCCTCGTCAAGCGGACCGAGTACGGCGGGCTCACCGTCGACCTGGGCCGGGCCGAGGCGGTGATCCGCCGCGAAGACCTGCTGCCGCGCGAATCCTTCCGCAACGGCGACCGCGTGCGCGCCTACATCTACGACGTGCGCCGCGAGCCGCGCGGGCCGCAGATCTTCATGTCGCGCACCCATCCCAACTTCATGGCCAAGCTCTTCGCCCAGGAAGTGCCGGAGATCTACGACGGCATCATCGAGATCGACGCCGTGGCCCGCGACCCCGGCAGCCGCGCCAAGATCGCCGTGCATTCCAACGACAGCAGCATCGACCCCGTCGGCGCCTGCGTCGGCATGCGCGGCTCGCGCGTACAGGCGGTCGTCGGCGAGCTGCAGGGCGAGAAGATCGACATTATCCAGTGGTCGCCCGATCCCGCCGCGTTCATCGTCAACGCGCTGGCGCCGGCCGAGGTCACCAAGGTCGTGCTCGACGAGGAAGCCAAGCGCATCGAGGTGGTCGTGCCGGACGAGCAGCTCTCTTTGGCCATCGGCCGGCGCGGGCAGAACGTGCGTCTCGCCTCCAACCTCACGGGCTGGGACATCGACATCCTGACCGAGGCCGAGGAATCGGAGCGCCGCCAGGAGGAGTTCCTCACGCGCTCCGAGATGTTCATGAAGGCGCTCGACGTGGACGAGGTGATCGCCCACCTGCTCGTGACGGAGGGCTTCAGCACGGTCGACGAAGTGGCCTACGTGCCGCTCGAGGAGCTGGCGGCGATCGAGGGCTTCGAGGAGGAGCTGGCGATCGAGCTGGCCGAGCGGGCCGGGGCTTACGTCGAAGCGACGAACCGGGCGCTGAACGAGCGCCGCATCGAGCTCGGCGTCAGCGACGAGGTGGCCGCCATCGAGGGCCTGGACCCGGCGATCCTCGTGGCCCTCGGCGAGAATGGCGTCAAGACGCTGGACGATCTGGGCGACCTCGCCGGCGACGAGTTCATCGAGATGCTGGGCGACCTCGCGCCCACGATCGACGAGGCCAACGCCGTCATCATGCTGGCGCGGGCCCACTGGTTCGAGGACGAAGAGCCGGTCGACGGGGCGGAGGCCGACGAGGCTGCCGACGCCGAGGAGCACGAGAGAGCGAACGTTTGACCGCGCGGGCACACATGAGCGAGAGCCAGGTTTCGTCGGATGCCGGAGCCCGGCGCTGCATCGCAAGCGGCGCCAGCCGGCCCCGCGATGCCTTGCTGCGCTTCGTGGTCGGACCGGAGGGCGCGCTGGTGCCCGACCTGGGCGAATCGCTGCCGGGGCGGGGCCTGTGGATCTCCGCCGAGCGCGCCTTGCTGGCGAAGGCCTGCGAGCGCGGCCTGTTCGCCCGCGCCGCGCGGCGGCCGATCGTCGTGGCCCCCGATCTGATCGACGAGGTGGAGCGGCAATTGACCGCGCGGGCGCTGGATGTGCTCGGCCTGGCGCGGCGCGCGGGCGGCCTCGTCATGGGCTTCGACAAGGTGCAGCGGGCGCTCGTCGAGCGTCGCGTGGCCGTCCTGGTGGAAGCGAGCGACGGCGCCCGGCACGGCCGGGCACGCCTCGGCGCGCTCGCGCGGGACATTCCCGTGATCGCGCATTTCGATGGCGCTACGTTGAGCCGCAGCCTGGGCCGTGAGAATGTGGTGCACGCCGCATTGGCGCCCGGCCGACTCGCCGAGCGGTTCCTTCGGGAATCGGCGCGGCTCGATGGCGTGCGTGCAGAATCCGGCGATCGGGACAAGGCATCATGACTGACGAAACCGAAGCCGGTGATCAGGAACGCCGCAAGCCGCTCTCGCTGAAGCGGCCGGGGCGGCTCGAGCTCAAGAAGACGGTCGACGCCGGCCAGGTGCGGCAGAGCTTCTCGCACGGCCGCAGCCGTGCCGTCGCCGTCGAGGTGCGCAAGAAGCGGACGCTGAAGCGGAGCCCCGCCGCCGATGCGGCGGTCGCGCCCAAGCCGAAGGCCCCGCCCAAGGCGTCGCCGCCGGAGCCGGTGGCCGAAGCGGCGCCGCCTCCTCCTCCTCAGGAGGAGGTGCAGCAGACCTCCACCGCGCCCCGCTCACGGGTCGTCCTGCGCACGCTGACGAGCGACGAGAAAGCCGCCCGTGCCCGTGCCGTCGAGGACGCGATACGCGCCGAGCGCCAGGAGCGCGAGCGGGCGGAGGAGGAAGCCCGGCGGCGTGCCGAGGAGGAAGAGCGCCAGGCCGTCGAACACGCCGAGGCGGAGCGGCGGAAGAGCGAAGAGGACGCGCGCCGCAAGGCCGAGGAGGACGCGCGCAAGCGAGCGGAGGAAGATGCCGCCAAACGGCTGCCTCAGCCGGAGGAGCCCAAGCCGGAAGAAGCCGCGGCGGCCGAGGCGCCGGCCGCGGCGAGGCCCGCCCGGCCGGGCGATGCGCCGGCGGAGGAGGACCGTGGCAGGCCGCGCCGCCGTGGCGAGCAGCGCCGCCCCCCCAGCCCCACGCGGCGCGACCAGCCGCGCCGGCGCGGCGGCAAGATCACGCTGTCGGAAGCGCTCGACGGCACCGTCGGCGAGCAGCGCGGGCGCAGCCTCGCGTCGTTGCGGCGCCAGCGCGAGCGCGAAAAGCGCCTCGCGCGGGAGGCGATGCGGGCCGACGAGCTCAAGCCGGTGGTGCGCGAGGTCGTGGTTCCCGAAGCGATCACGGTGCAGGATCTCGCCAGCCGCATGGCCGTGCGCGGCGCCGAGGTCGTCAAGCGCCTGATGGAGATGGGCACGGTCGTCACCATCACCCAGACCATCGACGCGGACACCGCACAGCTCGTGGTCGAGGAGTTCGGCCACAAGGTCAGGCGCGTCAGCGAGTCCGATGTCGAGATCGGGCTCAAGGGCGAGGACGATGCCGCCGACGCCCTTCTCTCGCGTCCCCCCGTGGTCACCGTCATGGGCCATGTCGATCACGGCAAGACGTCGCTGCTCGACGCCATCCGCTCCAGCGACGTGGCCTCCGGCGAGGCGGGCGGCATCACGCAGCATATCGGCGCCTACCAGGTGGAGACGCCGAAGGGGTCCCGCATCACCTTCATCGACACGCCCGGCCACGCCGCCTTCACGGAGATGCGCGCGCGTGGCGCGAGCGTCACGGATATCGTCGTGCTCGTGGTTTCGGCCGACGACGGCGTCATGCCGCAGACCGCGGAAGCCATCAATCATGCGCGGGCGGCAGGCGTGCCCATCCTCATCGCCATCAACAAGATCGACCGGCCAGACGCCGATCCGGGCCGCGTGCGCCAGGACCTGCTCCAGCACGAGATCGTGACGGAGGAGATGGGCGGGGACGTGCTCGCGGTCGAGATATCGGCGACCCAGAAGCTCAACCTCGACAAGCTGGAGGAGGCGATCCTGCTCCAGGCGGAGCTGCTGGAGCTCACCGCCAATCCGGACCGCGCTGCCGAAGGCGTCGTGATCGAGGCCAAGGTGGACCGGGGGCGCGGCGCGGTGGCGACCGTCCTGGTCCAGCGCGGCACGCTCCGTATCGGCGATATCGTCGTTGCCGGCGCGCAGTGGGGCCGGGTGCGGGCGATGTACGACGACCACGGCGCCGCCGCCAGGGAGGCGGGGCCTGCGGTGCCGGTCGAGGTTCTCGGGCTGAGCGGGGCGCCGCTCGCGGGCGACGAGGTCGTGGTGGTCGAGAACGAGCGCCGGGCGCGGGAGGTCTCCGAGTTCCGCCAGGCGCGCGCCAGGGAGAAGGAGGTCGCGCGCGGCGCGCCGCTGAGCCTGGAGCAGCTCTTCTCCGAGATTCAGGAGAAGGAAGGCAAGAGCGAGCTGCCGCTCGTCATCAAGGCGGACGTGCAAGGCTCGGTGGAGGCGCTGGTGGGCGCGCTCGGCCGGCTGGGCACGGACGAGGTGGCGGTGCGCGTGCTCCATTCGGGCGTCGGCGGCATCACCGAGTCCGACGTGACGCTCGCGGCTGCGTCGGATGCGGCCATCATCGGCTTCAACGTGCGCGCGAACGCGCAGGCGCGCGAGCTCGCCGCGCGGACGGCGATCGAGCTTCGCTACCACGCCGTCATCTACGACGTGGTCGACGAGGTGCGTGCCAGCCTCGAAGGGATGCTGCGCCCGGAGGCGCGCGAGCGGACGATGGGCAGCGCCCAGATCCTGCAAGTGTTCGAGGTGGGCCGCGTGGGCAAGGTCGCGGGCTGCCGGGTGACCAACGGCCTCGTGCGCCGGGGCTCGAAGGCGCGGCTGCTGCGCGACGACGTCGTCATTCACGACGGCGCGCTCAAGACGCTCCGGCGCTTCAAGGACGACGTGCGCGAGGTAAAGGAAGGTTACGAGTGCGGCATGTCCTTCGAGAACCACACCGACCTGCGCGAAGGCGACGTCATCGAGCTCTATGAGATCGAGGAGGTCGCGCGCACGCTGGACGCGTAGAGCGCGGCGTCTGCCCAGCGACCGATGACGAGGAGAAGCGGCAGCGCTGACACGCCCAGCCAACGGCAGCGGCGGGTCGGCGAGCTTATCAGGGTGGCGCTGTCCGAATCGCTCGCCCGCAGCCAGTTCCGCGATCCCGTCCTGAGCGAAGTCCGCCTCACCGTGACGGAGGTGCGGCCGGCGCCGGACCTGCGCTCCGCCAGGGTCTACGTGATGCCCCTCGGCGGCGAGCGGGCGGCGGAAGCGATCGACGCCCTGCAGCGCGCCGCAGGCTACCTGCGGGGCGAGGTGAACCGCCGCGTCAGGCTCAAATTCTCGCCCACGCTCCGCTTCGAGCTCGACCGCAGCTTCGAGAACGTCGAGCGCATCGACAGGCTGCTCGACGCGGGCGGCGGTTCCGATGGCTGACGGCGCGGCCCCGCGCGCGCTCCACGGCTGGCTGGTGGTCGACAAGCCGGGCGGCATCACCTCTGCGGCGACCGTTGCCCGCATCAAGGCCCTGGTCG
The DNA here is from genome assembly GCA_965221125.1 of Alphaproteobacteria bacterium. GTDB lineage: Bacteria > Pseudomonadota > Alphaproteobacteria > UBA828 > UBA828 > WTGU01. The sequence goes on along the minus strand of CBDCRW010000004.1, from coordinate 840,422 downwards.
GGCGCGGCGCGAAGGTGGGCCATGCCGGCACGCTCGATCCGATGGCCACGGGCGTCCTGCCCATCGCCATTGGCGAGGCGACCAAGACGGTCTCGTTCGTGATGGACGCGACCAAGCGCTACCGCTTCGGCGTGCGCTGGGGCGAGCAGCGCGATACCGACGACGCCGAGGGAACGGTGATCGAGACCAGCGGGAGCCGCCCGTCCGAGTCGGCGCTCGCAAGCGTGCTCCCCGCCTTCATCGGCCGCATCGAGCAGGTGCCGCCGGCATTCTCCGCCCTCAAGGTGGGCGGCGAGCGCGCCTACGCGCTGGCGCGCCGGGGCCGGCCGCCGCAGCTTGCGCCCCGCACCGTCCACGTGGCGAGCCTCACGCTGACCGAGGCCGACGACGAGGGCGCCGCCTTCGAGGTCACGTGCGGCAAGGGGACGTACGTCAGGGCGCTCGCCCGCGACATCGCCCGGGCTGCGGGGACGGTGGGCCACGTGAGCTGGCTGCGCCGCTCCGCGGTCGGGCCGTTCACCGAGGACGATGCGAAACCACTGGATAAACTGGTCGCACTGGGGCATAGTCCGGGCCTCGCCGAAAGCCTGCTGCCGGTCGATGCAGTGCTGGCCGACATCCCGGCTCTGCCCCTGACCGCGCGCGAGGCAGATCGTCTGCGCCACGGCCAGCCTGTGCCTGCGCCCGGTGCGGCGCCCGGAAGGGTCCGCGCCACCGCCGGCTCCCGCCTCGTGGCGCTAGCCGAAGTCGGCGCGGGTCAGGCCCGCCCGGTGCGGGTCTTCAACATTCAATAAGCGGAGTAGCCAGATGTCGATCACCGCTGCGCGGAAGACAGAGCTGATATCGGATTACGCCACCAAGACCGACGATACCGGCTCGCCGGAAGTCCAGGTCGCGATCCTGACCGAACGGATCAACAACCTGACCGAGCACTTTCGGACCCACAAGAAGGATCTTCATTCGAGGCAGGGCCTCCTGAAGATGGTCAGCCGCAGGCGCCGCCTGCTCGACTATCTCAAGCGCAACGATCAGGAGCGCTATGCCACCGTGATTCAGCGGCTGGGCTTGCGCAAATAGAATTGGCGTTCGCGTGGTCCGCACGCATGCGGCACGCGGGTCAAGAGGGCATGGCGGGAGGCGCGGCATGGGGCCGCAGCCTCCGACGCTGCGCTCATGCAGGGGCGGGCCGAATGAGCGGCTCGCCAATGGAACGAAGGAAACAGCATGTTCGATATCACACGTCGTGAGGTCATGTGGGGCGGGCGCACGCTCGTCCTCGAAACCGGGCGCATCGCCCGCCAGGCGGATGGCGCCGTCCTCGCGAGCTACGGCGAAACGGCGGTGCTCTGCACCGTCGTCGGCCAGCGATCGGCGCGGGAAGGGCAGGATTTCTTCCCGCTGACAGTCAACTACGAGGAGAAAGCATTCGCCGCCGGCAAGATTCCCGGCGGTTTCTTCAAGCGCGAAGGGCGGCCCAGCGAGAAGGAAACCTTGGTCTCCCGCCTCATCGACCGGCCGCTCAGGCCCCTCTTCGTCAAGTCGTTTCGCAACGAGACGCAAGTCATCTGCACGGTGCTGTCGCACGACCTGATCAACGATTCCGACATCGTCGCGATGGTCGGCGCGTCGGCCGCGCTCACGATCTCGGGCCTGCCCTTCATGGGCCCGATCGGCGGCTGCCGGGTCGGCTACGTCGACGGCGGCTACGTGCTGAACCCGACCTACGAGCAGCGCGCGGCCTCGGACCTCGACCTGGTCATGGCCGGGACGCAGGAAGGCGTGCTCATGGTCGAATCGGAGGCGTCCGAGCTCTCCGAAGATCAGATGCTGGGCGCGGTGACCTTCGGCCACGAGGCGATCAAGCCCGTGATCGACGCCATCGTCGGCCTCGCCGAGGCCTGCGCGAAAGAGCCCTGGGAGCTGCCCGAGGAGCAGGTGGACACGGCGCTCGTGGAGCGCATCCGGGCCAGCGCCGAAGGTCCGATGCGCCACGCCTACGCCATCGCCGCCAAGACCGAGCGGCAGGAGAAGGTGGCGGCTGCCAAGGCGGAGACCGCCGCGCAGTTCCGCGAGGAGGAGGGCGCCGCCGCCATCCTCGACGGCACGCTCAGCGCGCTCGAGAAGGATATCGTGCGCGGCCAGATCCTCGACAGCGGGGCGCGCATCGACGGCCGGACGACCGCGCAAGTTCGCACCATCGAGAGCGAAGTGGGCGTGCTGCCGCGCAGCCACGGCTCGGCGCTGTTCACCCGCGGCGAGACCCAGGCGCTGGTCACGGCGACCCTCGGCACCGGGCAGGACGAGCAGATCATGGACATGCTCGAGGGCGAGTACCGCGAGCGCTTCATGCTGCACTACAACTTCCCGCCCTACTCGGTCGGCGAGGCGCGCTTCCTGCGCGGGCCCGGCCGGCGCGAGATCGGCCACGGCAAGCTCGCCTGGCGCGCGGTCCATCCGCTCCTGCCGGACGCCGAGGCCTTCCCCTACACCATCCGCGTGGTCTCGGAGATCACCGAGTCCAACGGCTCGTCGTCGATGGCGACGGTGTGCGGAGCCTCGCTCTCGCTCATGGATGCGGGCGTCCCCCTCGCCCGGCCGGTCGCCGGCATCGCCATGGGGCTTATCAAGGACGAGGACCGCTTCGCGGTGCTCTCCGACATCCTCGGCGACGAGGATCATCTCGGCGACATGGACTTCAAGGTCGCGGGCACCGATCAGGGCATCACCTCGCTGCAGATGGACATCAAGATCACGTCCATCACCGAGGAGATCATGCGCACCGCGCTCGCCCAGGCGCGCGACGGCCGCCTGCACATCCTCGGCGAGATGGCGAAGGCGCTCGCGCATGCGCGCGACAGCGTGAGCGACAACGCGCCCCGCATCACCACCTTCTCGATCCCGAAGGACCGCATCCGCGAGGTCATCGGCCCCGGCGGCAAGGTCATCCGCGAGATCTGCGAGACCACCGGGACCAAGATCGACATCGAGGACGACGGCACCATCAAGGTCGCGGCCGTCGAGGGCGAAGCGGCGAAGGCTGCGATCGACATGATCCGCGATATCGTCGCCGAGCCGGAGGTCGGCGTGATCTACGACGGCAAGGTGGTCAAGATCGTCGACTTCGGCGCCTTCGTGAACTTCATCGGCAAGCGCGACGGCCTGGTGCACATCAGCGAGATCGCGCCGCGCCGGATCAAGAGCGTGAGCGACGTGCTGAGCGAAGGCGATAACGTCAAAGTGAAGGTGCTCGGCATCGACGACCGCGGTAAGGTCAAGCTGAGCATGAGAGCCGTGAATCAGGAGAGCGGAGAGGACCTGAGCGCGGCCGAGGAAACCGCGCAGGCCGGGTAGGAAAAGCCGCCGAGAGAAGCGACATCTTGCAATCGGCGCTGCCGCCGCCCACATCGCGGCGTAGCGGCGGCGCCGGCCCGCCACCCTGCCTCGCCACGGCGCGTGGAGCGAGCCAGGCGCAACGGTGGACGGACCGACTATGAAGGCGTTGAACGCAATCAGGTTGTCGGGTCGCGAAGTTCTGCCCCTGATCGAAGGGGGCAAGGGCATCGGCGTGACCAACGGCCTGAGCTCGGGCGCCTGGGCCGCCGCCGGCGGCGTCGGCACCTTCTCCGGCGTCAACGCCGACTCCTACGACGAGAAGGGCCGTGCCGTCCCGCAGGTCTATCGCGGGCGTACGCGAAAGGAGCGCCACGAGGAGCTCGTCGACTACGCGATCCGGGGCGGCATCACGCAGGCCCGGATCGCCCACGACGTCTCGGGCGGCGAGGGCCGGCTCCACATGAACGTGCTGTGGGAGATGGCCGCCGCCGAGCGCATCCTGCACGGCGTCCTCGAAGCCACGCGCGGCCTCATTCACGGCGTGACCTGCGGCGCCGGGATGCCCTACCGGCTCGCCGAGGTGTCCGCGCAGTACGAGGTCCACTACTACCCGATCATCTCGTCGGCGCGGGCGTTCCGCGCGCTCTGGAAGCGCGCCTACCATCGCTTCTCCGAGTGGATGGGCGGCGTGGTCTACGAGGACCCCTGGCGCGCCGGCGGCCACAACGGGCTTTCCAACAGCGAGGATCCCGAACAGCCCGAGCCCGCCTATCCGCGGGTCGCCGCCTTGCGCAAGCAGATGAACGAGTACGGCCTCGACGACGTGCCCATCGTGATGGCGGGCGGGGTCTGGTACCTGCGCGACTGGGAGGACTGGCTCGACAATCCCGAGATCGGCCCCGTCGTCTTTCAGTTCGGCACCCGCCCGCTGGTGACCGAGGAAAGCCCCATCTCCGAAACGTGGAAGCGCAAGCTGCTGACGATGAAGGAAGGGGACGTCAACCTGAACCGCTTTAGCCCGACCGGATTCTACTCGTCCGCCGTGCGCAACGCCTTCATCCACGAGCTCGCCGAGCGCGAGCAGCGCCAGGTGGCCTATACCGCCGAGCCCATCGGCGACCACGATCGGAAATTCACGCCCGGCCCGCGCGAGCGCAGCTTCTGGCTGACCGGGGGCGATCTGGTGCGGGCCGAGGAGTGGATGGACGAGGGCTTCACCTCGGTGCTGAAGACCCCCGACACCACGATCATCTTCGTGACCGACGAGAAGGCGCGCGAAATCAGGGCCGACCAGGCGGCCTGCATGGGCTGCCTCAGCGCCTGCCGCTTCAGCAACTGGGCGACCAACGAGACGGGCTCGACCGGCAAGAAGACCGACCCCCGCAGCTACTGCATCCAGAAGACGCTGCAGGAGATCATCCACGGCGAGGACATCGAGAACCAGCTCATGTTCGCCGGCCACGCGGCGTTCAGGTTCGCGGACGACCCCTTCTACTCGAACCGCTTCATCCCGTCCGTGCGCCAGCTGGTGGACCGCCTGCTCACCGGCAACTGACCGGCGCCATCTCCGGCGACCACGACGAGCACCCGGAGACGCTGACGCGCGCGCTGTTCGCCCCGGCGTCTTCGCATGTGCGCCCCGCCGGGCAGAGGATCGGCACCGAGACGGCGTTCCCGAACCTGGTAGCGCGCCCCCAATCAACCTAGTAGATGCTGAACGGGAAGTAGCGGGCGTTGATCCGCTCATAGGTGCCGTCCTCCAGGATGGCCTTGAGCGCGCCGCTCAGGCGTTGCCGAAGTGAGGCGTCCTCGTGGTGCACGGCGATGCCGATTCCTTCGTCCAGCCGGTATTGCTCGCCGACGAACTCGAAACCTTCGCCTTTCAGGGCGGTGCGGCCATCGGCTGGTCCCTGGCTCTTGTTTGGCGCCCTGCGCGGGCAGCGTGGGGATAGACGGAAGCGGGAGAAAGTTTCCCTATATTCGCATATCTGACCCCGCTTTGATCATACAATTCGCATAACAGCTTGTATACTTGCGAACCACTGAAGTGTCGACCGCAACGGCCGGCGCGCACGCGCTGCGGTGAGTGCTGGTCCGGGGGAGGGTACATGCTGAACGGCGCGGGGAATCGCGGCATGGGCAGCATGGCAGTCCGCCGACGGAATTGCGAAGAGTGAGTCGGGACGTCAGGGCGGGGCACGTCAAGAGACCCGCGGCAATCGGTGCGCGGTGCTCCCGTTGCGCAGGCGCGGTGGCGAGCGGAGCCGGTACCCCAACACGTCATTGGAGACTCGCCCAAGTAACCCACCCAGTGTCCGGGATAAACCCTCTTGCCGGTCCCTGCCATGGAACGCACTGAAGCGGGTGTTCGGCAAGAGAGCGCGGGCAGGCCATCTCCGGGCGGCGAAAGAGACGACCAAGCGGCTCAACCCCCAGGGCCGGAAGGGTTTCTCCGCTTCATCGACGTGAAGAAGAGCTACGACCGCAGGACGCTGGTCGTGAAGGGCTTCGATCTCGACGTCGCCAAGGGGGAGTTCATCACCCTGCTGGGGCCGTCCGGCTCGGGCAAGACGACGGTGCTCATGCTGCTGGCCGGCTTCGAGAGCGTCACCGGCGGCGACATCCTGATCGGCGGCGCCCCCATCACCCGCACCGCGCCCAACAAGCGCAACATCGGCATCGTCTTCCAGAACTACGCGCTGTTTCCCCACATGACGGTAGCCGAGAACCTCGCCTACCCCCTCAAGGCCAGGAAGGTCGGCCGCAGCGTCATCAAGGAGCGGGTCGAGGAATACCTGTCCCTGGTGGAGCTCGGCGATTTCGGCAACCGCCATCCGTCCCAGCTTTCCGGCGGCCAGCGCCAGCGCGTGGCGCTCGCCCGCGCGCTGATCTTCGAGCCGTCGCTCGTCCTGATGGACGAGCCGCTGGGCGCGCTGGACAAGAAGCTGCGCGAGCAGATGCAGTTCGAGATCACCCGGCTGCATCAGCGCCTCGGCTTCACCGTCATCTACGTGACGCACGACCAGACCGAGGCGCTCACGATGTCGGATCGGATCGCCGTGTTCAACGACGGCGTCGTCCAGCAGTGCGCCACGCCCGACGAGCTCTACGAACGGCCCGGAAACGCCTTCGTCGCCGACTTCATCGGCGAGAACAACATGGTGCCCGGCACCGTTGCCGCCGTGGACGACCGCACGGTGCGGGTCTCCATTTCGGGCGATCAGCACGTCGTGACCGCGTTGGCCGACGCCAAGGATATCGGTGCCCCCTGCATCGTATCGGTACGGCCCGAGAAAATATTTCTCGAGACGAACGGAAGCAGCCACGACAACGAAATCACGGCGCGCTTCATCGTGCGTCACTACGTCGGCGACTTCATTCGCTACTACTTCGAGCTGGAGGACGGGACGGAAATAACCGTGAAACTCTTGAACGATTTGACGGCACCGAAGTTTCAGGAGGGAGAGTTTGCACGGCTTCAGTGGCAACGAAGCGACTGCTTTGCCTTCCGCACGATGTGAGCGCGGATGAGCCTTTTATGGCGACCGAAGATCAACCGTTATCAACGAAAGGGAGAAAGACGATGAGACTCAAGACCCTGTTGAGCGCAGCGGCAATCCTGGCCGTCGCTGCTACCCCTGCGGCGGCGCGGGATCTCACCGCCGTGTCCTTCGGCGGCGCTTACGGTGCCGCGCAGAAGGAGCACATGGTCGACCCCTACATCGCGGCCAGCGGCAACAATGTGCTGTTCGAGGACTATTCCGGCGGCATCGCCGAGATCAAGGCGCAGGTGGAAGCCGGCAACATCCAGTGGGATGTCGTCGATATCGAGGTGATCGACCTGGAGAGGGCCTGCTCCGAAGGCCTGCTGGAGATCATCCCCCGCGATATCCTGCCGCCCGGCGACGACGGCACGCCGGCCGAGGAGGACTTCTTCGAGGAGGCGCTCGCCAACGAGTGCGGCGTCGGCGTGATCTTCTGGACCATCATCTACGCCTACAACACCGAGACGATCCAGGGCGGCACGCCCAGCAAGATCGAGGACTTCTTCGATACCGAGACCTTCCCCGGCAAGCGGGCCATGCGGAAGCGGCCGCAGGTCAACCTCGAGTGGGCGCTCATCGCCGACGGCGTGCCGCGCGACCAGGTGTACGAGACGCTGGCGACGGACGAGGGCCAGGCGCGGGCCTTCGCCAAGCTCGACACCATCCGGGACGACCTCGTCTGGTACGAGTCATGGTCGCAGGCGCCCCAGCTGCTGAACGACGGCGGGGCGGTCCTGGTGCAGTCGGCCAACGGCCGCATCTTCAAGGACATCCAGGACCATGACCGTCCCTTCGTCATGGTCTGGGACAGCCACATCTTCGACCTCGACGTGTGGTCGGTGGTGAAGGGCTCGCCGAACATGGAGCAGGCGATGGACTTCGTGAAATTCGCGACCGGCACGGTGCCGCTGTCCGGCATGCAGGATGTGGCCTACGGGCCGACGCGCCGATCCGCGGCGGCTTTGGTGGATCCGGCGGTACAGAACGATCTGCCGACGGCGCATATCGACATCGGGCTGAAGGCCGACGGCATCTTCTGGGCCGATTTCGGCGAATCCCTTGGCGAGAAGTTCAACGAGTGGCTACTGCAGTAGCCTGACCGCGGGATGGCGGCGCCGGCTGCAAGCCCGGCGCCGTCGCTCGCCTTCCAACGTCGATGACTAGCCCGCATTTCTCACCAAGGCCACGGCCTGCGTCGCGTCCAGGCGTTCGATCCGCCAGGAGCGGGCCGAAAAGCGTATCAGGGAATACGGTGGAGGCTCGCGACGCCGCGGGCGGGCGCCTAGGCGCGACCCGAAGGGCGGCGCTGTCCGGCCGACACGCTGCGTCGATGCGCTTGCCCGATGTCCCACATCGCGCCGGAGGCGCGCGTACCGCGCGACGCGCTGCGCGCCTCTCCTTGCCTGTCAGCCGGACAGCGCCGCGCAGACCATGGCCTTGGTGAGAAATGCGGGCTAAGACCGCGCTTCAGTCTGCGGCCGCACACGCTCCGCGCGGGCTGACCCGGGAGGAAGCGCGGGTCGCCTCCCGTGCGCTGAACCGCCGGCGCCTGGTCGCGCTGGCGCTGGTGCTGCCGTTGCTGGCCTTTGTGGCCTTCGCCTTCTTCGCCCCGGTCGCGACCATGCTGCACCGCAGCGTGCACAATCCGACCGTGGTGGAGCTGATCCCCGGCACGCTGGAGGTCCTGCAGGGCTGGAGCGGCGAGGGCGTGCCGGGCGAGGCTGTGCTGACCTCCATGGCGGTCGACCTCAAGCGTCTCGCCAACGAGCGCACCTCGGGCAAGCTCGCCGAAGAGCTCAACCGCGGCCTGCCGGGCACGTCAAGCGTGGTGAAGTCGACCGCCCGCAAGATGCGCCGCGTCGCGGACGAGGAGCTTGCGGCCGACGGCGCCGCCCTTCTGCTCGCGGCGAACAAGAAGTGGGCGGACCCCGCACTCTGGACCACCGTGCGCGAGGTCGGCCGCAGCTACTCCGAACGGAACTTCCTGACGGCGCTCGACCTCGAACGAGGCCCGTCGGGCGGCATCCAGCAGCGCGAGTCAGCACGCATCTATATCCAGCTCTATCTCAAGACGCTGAAGATCGCGCTGATCATCACCGTGCTCACGCTCGTCCTGGGCTATCCCCTCGCCTACGTGATTGCGGGCCTGCCGGCGAAGGCTGCCGGCATCCTTCTGATCTTCGTGCTGCTGCCGTTCTGGACGTCGCTCCTGGTCAGAACGACGTCGTGGATCGCCCTTCTTCAGACGAACGGCGTGGTCAATTCCTTCCTCATGGGGATCGGGCTGACCGACGAGCCGTTCGAGATGATGTACACGGAGTTCGCCACCATCGTGGCGATGACGCACATCTTGTTGCCCTTCATGGTGCTGCCGCTTTACAGCGTCATGAAGGGCATTGACCGGAGCTACATGCGCGCCGCTCTCTCGCTGGGTTCCGGGCCCATCGCCGCCTTCATCCGGGTCTATTTCCCGATGACTCTTCCGGGGCTATCGGCGGGCGCGTTGCTCGTCTTCATCATTTCGGTCGGCTACTACATCACGCCCGCGCTGGTGGGCGGGACCGACGGGCAGATGATCTCGAACATCATCGCCTTCCACATGCAGCAGTCGAACAACTGGGAACTCGCGGCCGCGCTGGGCACGCTCCTCCTCTTCGTGATCATCGTCCTTTACTGGCTCTACGACCGCCTCGTCGGGGCCAAGAACATCAAGCTCGGCTGAGCCGTGGCGAGCTTCCCCGAATACTTCACGATCTGGAACAAGCTGGGGGTCTATGCGCTGCGCGGCTGCGCCGGCGCCGTGCTGTTCTTTCTGATCCTGCCGATCCTCGTCATCATTCCGCTCTCCTTCAACAGCCAGCCCTACTTCACCTTTACCGAGGAGATGCTGGCCTTCGAAGCGAGCGCCTATTCGCTGCGCTGGTACGTCACGATCCTGGAGACGCCCAACTGGATGCTGGCGATCCAGAACAGCTTCATCGTCGGCATCTTCGCGACCATCGTGGCGACGATTCTCGGCACCGTCGCCGCCGTCGGCCTCGCCAGTTCGGACATGCCGTTCAGGCGCACCATCACCGCCCTGCTGCTCTCGCCGATGATCGTGCCGCTCATCATCATCGCCGCGGGCATGTTCTTCTTCTACACGCGCTTCGGGCTCGTCGGCACCTTCCCCGGCCTCATCATCGCCCACGCGGCGCTCGGCATCCCCTTCGTCATCGTCACCGTCACCGCCACGCTCACGGGCTTCGACCGCGGGCTCTACAACGCGGGGATCAGCCTCGGCACCGGGCCGATCCGCACCTTCTTCCGGGTTGTCCTGCCGCTGATCCGGCCAGGCGTCATCTCGGGGGCGCTCTTCGCTTTCGTCACCTCGTTCGACGAGGTGGTGCTGGTGCTCTTCCTCGCCGGGCCGGACCAGCGCACCATTCCCCGCCAGATGTTCTCGGGCCTGCGCGAGCAGATCAACCCCACGATCCTCGCGGTCGCAACGTTGCTGATCGCGGTCTCCATCTGCCTCCTCATCACCATCGAGCTCCTACGCCGGCGCTCCGAGCGCCTGCGCAGCCGCTGACCCCGTAACCCGTCGCGCATTGGCGGCAGGCCGACTGTGCCCTTCTCATGACATCGGACGCGCAAACGACAATTTCGCCGCGTCTCCCCAATGTTGGGGAAGCGCAGACGTCCGCAAGTCCATTATCCTCACCAAACATGGGGATGTGTGACGGTATGTCGGCAGCTCGCCATTCATGTGGCCTCAACGCAGCCGCGAGTGGTTGCGCTGCCATGAACCAGCGGATTTGCGGCTGGGGATATCAGCAACGAGGGAGCGCACTTCTTGCGAAACGAGGGGCGTCGGGTCTGCGGAGCGCCCGCCGATGAAGCCGTGGTCACAAGCGAACTGAACGCGTTCGAGCGCATCCTCGCCTCGCTGCACGAGGCGGCACTCGACCCTGCCCGCTGGCTCGGCGCCTCGGCGCTGATTGACGAAGCCCTCGGCACGCATGGCAGCACCCTGGCGAGCGGCGACGGAGATTCGGAAGAGGACTATCGAATCTCCTTCCTGTGGATCTACCATCATGGAGAAAGGCGCCAGGACCTGGAGCGTCTCTGGCTGGAGACCCTCTATCCCCTGGACGAAAGGATACCCCGCTTGCGGGGCCTCCCTTTCAACCGGTTGTTCCATGTCACCGACCTCTACACCGATGAAGAGCGGAAGACCTCCGAGGCGTATAACGCGCTGCGGACCCTTGCCCATGCCGGTAACGCGATCGACGTGCGTCTGAAGGGGGCCGACGGTTCGCGCATCGTGTGGCAGGTCAACGACCCCGTCGATGGGGAGGGCTGGTCGTCCGCGCAACGCGACTGGATCCGGCGTCTCCTGCCGCACATCCGCCAGACCGTGACCGTCCAGCAGACCCTGGCGCGCGCGGATGCCCTGGGTGCGACGCTGACGGAGATGCTCGACCGCACCCGGCTGGGCATCTTACAGCTTGACGCGCGCGGGCGGATCGTGGCGGCAAACGACCGCGCCCGGGACGTGCTGCGGACTGGCGACGCCCTGCTCGACAGCGACGGGCTCCTGTTCGCTCGCACGCCACGTGACAACGACGACCTGCAGGCGCTGCTCAGCCGTGCCTTGCCGCCTCTCGGGGCGCAGGGGACCGGCGGCTCGACGATCGTGAGACGATCGGGCGCCCTGCTTCCGCTGGTGCTGCACGTGAGCCCGGTGGGCCGCCGGGAGCCGGACTTCCCGGTTTGGCAGGTGGCGGCGCTGGTGCTGGTCGTCGATCCGGCGAACGGGGCCGCCATCGATCCTGCCGTGGTCGCGGCAGCCCTCGATCTCACGGGGATGGAGAGCCGGGTTGCGGTGCTGCTGGCCCAGGGCATGAGCGTGAGCCAGATCGCGGCGGCGACGGGCCGCAAGGAGAGCACCATCCGCTCCCACGTGAAGCACGTGTTCGCCAAGCACGGGTTCTCACGGCAGGAGGAGCTGGTGCGGCTGGTACGGTCCCTGGCAGGCGCTCCGGAGGCTGGCGGCTGAGGGCGAGATCGGCCGCGGCCAAGCGCTTATGGCGCCTCATCCCCGCGATCACTCTGGTTACGGCAAGAAAACTTGCCAATTCTCCCCAACCTGAACAAGGCGCTGAAGGCTGTCGCCGGTCTCCTCAAGCCGGTCGCCATGCAGGTGCTGCTGGCTCGCGGGCGACTCGAGAGCGGTGTCACCTACCATCCGCCCTTCGACGAGGTCGCGAGAGATCCATACGCGGTCTATCGCCGGCTGAGGGACAGGGATCCGATCGTTCAAGCGACAAGAGTACGCTTCGGAGCGAATTGAAGTGCCGGAATATCCCGGAATAAAGCAACGTCGCGATGCCGGACCGCGCCGCGGCCGGGGCGGCGGTTCCGCACCGGCGAGAACGGGCGGCCGCGAGGGCCGCCCTGCTCTCTCCGTCGCTCAGGCCGGCGGGGTGAAGCCGTACTCCGACTTGAGGTCGGCCGTGAGCTTGTCGAGGCCGCGGGAGAAGCGGTCGATCACGTCGTCCACCTGCGCCGGCGTGATCGTGAGCGGCGGCGCGAACGAGGTCGAGTTGTGGCCGAAGAAGCCGCGCGTAATCAGCTTCTCCTCCAGGCAGAGGTCGAAGAGCCGGTGCGAGCAGTCCCACTCCAGGTTGAGCTCTTCCTTGGTCGCCTTGTTCGCCACCAGCTCGATCGCGATCATCAGGCCGTCGCCCCTGATCTCGCCCATCAGCGGATGCGGGCCGACGCGCTCCTCGAGCTGGTGCTTGAAGTAGGCGCCGGTGGACGCGGCGTTACCCACCATGTCCTCCTGCTCCATCAGCGCGAGGTTGGCGTTGGCGGCGGCGCAGGCGAGCGGATGCGCGCTCGCGGTGTGCCCGTGGGCGAAGATCGGGATGTCCTTCGAGCCCTCGTGCAGCACCTCCCACACGCGGTCCGAGATGATCGAGGCCGAGAGCGGCACGTAGGCGCTGGTGATGCCCTTGGACAGCGTCATCAGGTCGGGGTCGAGGCCGTACTTCTCGGTCGCGAACCAGGTGCCGAGGCGGCCGAAGCCGGTGATCACCTCGTCGGCGATGAAGAGCACGTCGTGGCGCTTGCAGACCGCCTGCATCTCCTCGAAGTAGCCCTCGGCCGGGGCCACGCAGGCGGCGGCGCCCATCACGGGCTCGGAGATGAAGGCGCAGACGGTCTCGGGACCTTCCTTCACGATCATCTCGTCCAGGGCGGCGGCCATGCGCTTCGAGAAGTCGCGCTCGCTCTCGCCGGGCTCGCCCTCCCAGTAGTAGTGGCCCTTGTCGGTGTGCAGGAAGCCCGGCAGCGGCAGGCCGAAGGCCTCGTGCATGAGCGGCAGGCCGGAGAGGTTGGTCGCGATCCCGGTGACGCCGTGATAGCCCATGCTGCGCGCGATGATCTTGCGCTTCTCCGGCTTGCCGCGGCAGCGCTGGTACATCCAGGCGAGCTTGACGTTGGCGTCGTTCGCCTCCGAGCCCGAGCTCGCGTAGAGGATGCGGCTCATGTTGTCCGGCAGGATGTCCATGAGGCGGTCGCTCAGCCTGATCTGCTGCTCGTTGGCATGGCCCGCCATGGTGTGGAAGTAGGGGAAGCTCCGGGCCTGGTCGGCGATCGCCTCGCCGATCTCCTTCCGCCCGTAGCCCGCGTTGACGCAGAAGAGCGAGGCCATGGAGTCGATGTAGGTGTCGCCCTTGTTGTCGGTGACGTAGATGCCGTCGCCGCTGGTGATGATGTGCGGGCCGGACTTCTCATGCTCGTGAATCGGGGTAAACGCGTGGAGCGTGGTCTCCACGTCCATCTGCTCCAGGCTCAAATTGGTTGCGAGTTGCCCTTCCATCTGTCCCTCCCTTCCGCGCCAGGCGACCGTCCGCCGCGCGGGTCGGGGCAGAAGATAAACGAGAGGCGCCGTGGAGTCATGGCGCGGGCGGGGACGCTACTGCTCCCGGCTCTCAGCCTGCGCGCACCAGCTCCCGCGTTTGCCGCCGTCGTAGGCCCGCCCGTGACCGGCCGCGATCAACGATTCGGAGAGGGAGTGGCCGTCGAGCACGAGGTCGGCGACGACGCGCCCGCCCCACTTGCCCCATTCGAGATTGCGCACCACGATCGTCGACGCGCCGGCGACGGCCTGCTCGGTGAACGCCGTCGCCGCCCGCCCGGCCTCGCGCTCATCCGGGCACTTGGCGCGCCCGCCCTTCTCCGGCGTGTCGACGCCGCGCAGGCGCACCCGCAGATCGGCCAGCTCGGGCGGCAGGTCGGCCGAGGCATCCACCGCCACGGTGTCGCCGTCGACCACGCGGACCACCGGCCACGCGTAGTCGGCCGCCGTCGCGGGTATCGACACCACCATGAGCAACAGCGCCAAGGCTGCAAGGCGTGCCATCGCCTTCGTCTCGCGGCTCGTGGAAGGCTCACGATATGCCAATTGTGCATATCGTGAAACGCAATGGGCACGGCCGACGTAAATTTCCGGCTTCGTGGGGAAATATTACTCATATCATTCAACGGCAGGGAGAAATATACCCCTCCTCGGCATCGCGGCAATGCGTTCAGCCGACCGCCCTCAATTGGGGGAGCATGGCGCGAGAGCCGCGTGTACCATCGGCGCCGCCCGCCAGGACGACATTTTCGTCCGATCCGCCGGGCGAGAGCGAGGCGCCGCATGAGCCGCGACACCGTCAACGCGATCTGCCGGACCTTCCCCGGCGCCGAGGTCTCGGATCCCTGGGGCGGCGGTCACGACGCCTGGAAGGTGGGCGGCAAGATGTTCGCCAGCATCGGCTCGAAGACGCCGGGCGTCTCCATCAAGACGGACAGCGTCGAGACCGCCGAGATGCTGATCGAGATGGGAGTCGGCCGCAAGGCGCCCTACTTCCACCGCTCCTGGATCAACATTCCCTGGGACCTGCCGGAGGACGAGCTCCGCAAGCGGCTCGCGGACTCCTACCGCATCGTGCGCGCTGGGCTCACGCGCAAGGCGCAGGCGAGCCTTGATCCCTTCGACTGACCTGCTAAGTCGCGGTCAGAGCCCCGGTCATCCGTCAGGCTGCCTCGGCATAGCAACCTGCGGGCCGGCCGCCCGCTTCCGAACGGCTCTTGAAGCAGAAAGCCATTGGCAGCGGACCCTCCGAAACCTCGCGCTGGCGAATCCTCATTCCGGGAATCGCGTTCTCCGGAATCTCGATGCCCGGCGCACGCTGGCCCAGCTTGTTCAGGATGAGTTGCCGAATGACCTTTTCCGTGAATCCGCCGGGGCGCGTCCTGCCGTTCTCCCAGCGCGAAACGACGGTCTTGTCGCTGAGATCGATCGCGCGCGCGAATTCGGCCCCCGTCAGATGCAGAACATGGCGGAAGAATCGGAGTTCCGCCCCCACCAACTGGATTGG
Source organism: Alphaproteobacteria bacterium (assembly GCA_965221125.1). Classification (GTDB taxonomy): domain Bacteria; phylum Pseudomonadota; class Alphaproteobacteria; order UBA828; family UBA828; genus WTGU01. Next base: position 825,130 of record CBDCRW010000004.1, on the reverse strand, counting down.
CGCGAGCGAGCGGGCCACGGCGACAGTTGCCAGGAGCATGTCCAGGTTCGGTATTTCCAGGTTGCCGTCGTCGTCCTCCATTACGGTGTCGAACAACGTGATCGGAATTCCGATCTCTGGCGTTGCGTCGTGTTCTCTCTTCGTCTGCATGTCTGCCTCGGTCCAGGGCGGATCGGACTCCGAATCGTCGACAGCCTCCGATGCCCTGTTCCCCTCTCCTCTGCGTTCCAGTCAGCGACCGCCACCGCCGGCATCCGACGCTTCGCCCCAACCAGCGCATTGTTGATCGAAAGTCAACCGCATTCCGGCCCTTGAATTCGACTCGAGGCCGCACGACGCGCCCGCCCGCTTGCGGCTCGGAAGGGCGTGGGCCACTGTGGCGGCGCCCGGCGCGCGGGTGAGGCCGCAGAGGAGGTCCCGGCCATGGACATGGTCACCATGAACATCATCGATTCGACGATGGTGTCCATCTGCCGCGAGATGGGCATCACGATGATGAAGACCTCCTATTCCACCATCTTCAACGAAGGCCTGGACTTCACCTGCGGCCTCGGCAACACGCGGGGCGACCTGATCGGGGTCGCCGAGTTCAACCCCTCGCAGATCGGCGGCCTGCCGCTCGTCCTCCAGACCTCGGCTCAGGAAATCCCGCCCGACGAGATCGAAGAAGGCGACGTCATCGTCCACAACGACCCCTACCGGGGCGGCATGCACACGCCGGAGCACACCTTCATCAAGCCCGTCTTCTACCGGGGCGAGCTGATGGGCTACGCCGTCGCCATCGGCCATGTGGCGGAGGTGGGCGGCATGGTGCCGGGCGGCTTCGCGGGCGAGGCCACGGAGATCTTCCACGAGGGGATGCGCGTCCCCCCGGTCAAGATCAAGGAGCGCGGAAGGGACGTGGTCGAGGTGTGGAAGCTGATGCTCGCCAACTACCGCACGCCCCGCGCCAACTACGGCGACTTCCGCGCGCTCATCAGCGCCGTCGACGTGGGCGCGGCGAGGCTCACGGCGCTGATCGAGAAGTACGGACCCGAGACCTTCCGCGAGACCGCCGACGACCTGATGGACTATGCGGAGTCCCGCATGCGGGCCGAGCTCTCGGCCTTCCGCGACGGGGTCTACAGCTTCGAGGACTACATGGAGGACGACGGCATCGAGGACCGGCCGTACAAGATCCACGTCGACGTCCACGTGCAGGGCGACGAGGTGGTGGTGGACTACGGCGGCTCGGACGAGCAGGCGCGGGGGCCGATCAACGCGGTGCTCTCGGTGGCGTGGTCATCGGCCTACAACGCGATCCTGCACCTCACCGACCCCTCGATCCCCAAGAACTCGGGCTGCTTCCGCCCGATCAAGATCGTGGCGCCGGGCGGCTCGATGGTGAACGCGGACTATCCGGCGACCTGCGTCGGCGGCAACACCGAGACCCACATCCGCATCGCGTATACGATCATCGCGGCACTGGCGCAGTGCGTGCCGGAGCGCGCGTTCGCCACCGACGCGGGCACCCACAGCAACTTCCTCTTCGGCGCGACGGACCCGCGCTCCGGCGACTACGTGGTCTGCTACGACTTCACCTGCGCCGCCTGGGGCGGGCGGCCCTTCGCCGACGGCAACGAGGTCATCAACTGCATCAACGGCAACTCGCGCATGGTGCCCATCGAGGTGTTCGAGGTGCGCTACCCGTGGGTGATCGAGGAGTACGCGCTGCAGCCGGACACCGCCGGCCCCGGCCGCTACCGCGGCGCCCATGCGCTCGCCAAGGTGCTGCGCGCCGTGGACACGGACATCACCGTGAGCTCGGTCTCGGACCGTCACAAGAAGCGCCCCTGGGGATTGCTCGGCGGCGGGTCGGGGGCTGTGGGCGGCCTCTTCTACCAGGCGGACGGCAGCAACGAGTGGCGCCCCTTCACCGAGGCCTTCGGCAAGACCTCGCCCAGCAAGTTCGCCAACGCGACCATCGGGCCGGGGGACCGCGTCCGCCTGGTGGCGCCCGGCGCCGGCGGCTACGGCGACCCCGCCGACCGCGACCCCGGCATGATCGCCGAGGACCTGAGCGAAGGCTGGATCACGCCCGAAGGCGCGCGGCGGGACTACAAGTACGGCTGAGCGGCGAAGCTCCGTTCTTCAACCACGTTCAGAGCGTCGCCACACCCGCCCTGGCGCACTCTTCGTCCTCCTCGCCGGTGCCGCCGCCGACCCCGCAGGCGCCGATGACCTGGCCGTCGCGCAGGATCGGCACGGCGCCCCGGCCGAGGATCATGTGCCCGCCGTCTTTCGCGACGATGCCGCGGAAGGTGGGGTGATCGGCGCGCTCGGTGAGGTCGCCGCTGGGGCGGCCGAAGGCGGCGGATGCGATGGCCTTGCCCTGGCAACCGTAGACCGCTGCCCAGATGGCGCCGTCCATGCGCTGGAACGAGACCAGCCGCCCGCCGGCATCGCAGACGGCGACGCACACGAGGATATCGAGCGAGCGCGCGTGTTCGATCGCGCCGGCTGCGATGCGGTTGGCCTCATCGAGCGTGAGTGTCATGGCCTGTCTCCTTCTTCATCCAGCCTGCGCTGGCGCGCCTACTCCGCCGCTTCGGGCAACGGCTCGGCGCGCTCCGCCGCGGGCCCGTAGCCGCCACCAGTGGGTGTCTGCAACACGAAGACATCGCCGGCTCCGACGTGCGTGCCCTCCCGGCCCGAAAGCTCCGTCACCGTGCCGTCCGCGCGCTCGACCCAGTTGCGGCCGCACTGGCCGGGCTCGCCGCCCGCCATGCCGTAGGGCGGCACGATGCGGTGGTTGGAGACGATGACCAGCTCCATGTCCTCGAGGAAGCGGATGCGCCGGTCGCAGCCCGAGCCGCCGACGTAGGCGCCCGCGCCGCCGGAGCCGTGCCGCACCGAGAAGCTGTCCAGCATGACGGGATAGCGCCATTCCAGCACCTCGGGGTCGGTGAGCCGCGTGTTGGTCATGTGCGTGTGCACGGCCGAGGTGCCGTCGAAGCCGGGGCCCGCGCCGGAGCCGCCGCACACGGTCTCGTAGTACTGGTGCGTGTCGTTGCCGAAGATGACGTTGTTCATCGTCCCCTGGCTCGCCGCGAGCACGCCGAGGGCGCCGTAGAGCGCATCGGTCACGGCCTGGCTGGTCTCGGTGTTGCCGGCGACGACGGCGGCCGGATACGCGGGCGCCAGCATGCAGCCCTCGGGGATGATGATGTTGATGGGCTTGAGGCAGCCCTCGTTGAGCGGGATGTTGTCGTCCACCAGGGTGCGGAAGACGTAGAGCACGGCCGAGCGGCAGACCGCGGACGGCGCGTTGAAGTTGGTGGGCCGCTGCGCGCTGGTGCCGGAAAAATCGACGGTGGCCTCGCGCTTGGCCTTGTCGAAGCTGATCTTCACCTTGATGGTGCCGCCCTCGTCGAGCGGATAGGCGAACTCGCCGTCCGCCATCACGTCGATGACACGGCGCACCTGCTCCTCCGCGTTGTCCTGGACGTGGCGCATGTAGGCGTGGACCACGGCGAGGCCGAACTGCTCGATCATGCGGCGGACCTCGCCGACGCCCCGGTTGCCGGCGGCGATCTGCGCCTTGAGGTCGGCGACATTGTGGTCGGGCTGGCGCGCGGGGTAGCGGCTCGCGGCCAGGTGCGCGCGCAGCTTGTCTTCGAGGAAGACCCCTTCGTCCACCAGCTTGAAGTTGTCGAAGAGGATGCCCTCCTCGTCGACGGTGCGGCTGTCCGGCGGCGTGGAGCCCGGCGTGCGCCCGCCGATATCGGCGTGGTGGCCACGGCTCGCGACGAAGAACAGAATCTCCTCCCCGGCCTCGTCGAAGATGGGCGTGATGACCGTCACGTCCGGCAGGTGGGTGCCGCCGTTGTAGGGCGCGTTCACCACGTAGACGTCGCCGGGCTTGAGCGCGCCGCGGTTCGCCGAGAGCACCGTGCGCACGGACTGGCCCATCGAGCCCAGGTGGATCGGGATGTGCGGCGCGTTGGCGACCAGATTGCCCTCGGGATCGAACATGGCGCAGGAGAAATCCAGCCGCTCCTTGATGTTCACCGAGTAGGCGGTGTTCTCGAGCGTGACCCCCATCTGCTCGGCAATCGACATGAAGAGGTTGTTGAACACCTCCAGCATCACCGGGTCGCACGCGGTGCCGACGGCGAAGGTGCGCTCCAGCGGGACGACGCGGGCAAGCACCAGGTGGCCCTTCGCCGTGAGTTCGGCCTGCCAGCCGGGCTCGACCACGGTCGTCGCCGTCTGCTCGCGGATGATGGCGGGGCCGGCGACGCGGTTGCCGGGGCGCATGGCGTCGCGGTCGAAGACCGGCGTGTCGTGCGCGCGCCCGTCCATGTGCGCCGTCACGACCGCGAGGCGCGTGAGCGCGTCGGCCGCCGCCCTCTCCGCGCGGTCCGGCTCCCGCGCCTCCGCCATCACGCCGATGCCCTCGACCGCGGCGGCTTCCACGATCAGCCGCTTCTGCGGCATGATGAAGCCGTAGTGCCGGTGATGCGCCGCCTCGAAGCGCGCCGTCATCTCCTGCGGCGTGCCGAACTCTATGGCATGCGGCGTGTCGCTCCCGTCATAGCGGATGTGCGCGCGGCGCAGCACCTCGATGCGCTCGCTGGGGATGTCCTGTTCGCGCAACTCGGCTTCTGCCTGGGCGGCGAGGTCGTCGAGCGTCGCCGCAAGCTCGGGCACGAGCGCGTCGTCGAGGGGGGCTTCGATGGCCTTCTCCCGGAGCGCCCGGATGTCGGCGAGGCCCATGCCGTAGGCCGAGAGCACGCCGGCGAAGGGGTGGATCAGCACCGTCGTCATGCCGAGCGCGTCGGCCACCAGGCAGGCGTGCTGGCCGCCCGCGCCGCCGAAGCAGTTGAGCGTGTAGCCGGTCACGTCGTAGCCGCGCTGCACGGAGATCTTCTTGATCGCGTTGGCCATGTTCTCGACCGCGATCTTGAGGAAGCCGGCGGCGACCTCCGCGGGCGTGCGCTCGTCGCCCGTGGCCTCGCGAATCTCCGCCGCGAGCGCTGCGAACTTCGCGCGCACCGTCTCGGCGTCCAGCGGCTGGTCCTGGCCGGGGCCGAAGACATGGGGGAAGAACTCGGGCTGGAGCGTGCCCAGCATGACGTTGCAGTCGGTGACACAGAGCGGCCCGCCCCGGCGGTAGCTCGCGGGTCCCGGATCGGCGCCCGCCGACTCGGGCCCCACGCGATAGCGCGCGCCGTCGAAGAAGCAGATCGAGCCGCCGCCCGCCGCCACCGTGTGGATCAGCATCATCGGCGCGCGCATGCGCACGCCGGCCACGAGGGTCTCGAAGGCGCGCTCGTATTCGCCGTCGTAGTGCGCCACGTCCGTCGACGTGCCGCCCATGTCGAAGGAGATGATCTTGTCGAAGCCGGCCTGCCCCGCGGTCTCCACCGCGCCGACGATGCCGCCGGCAGGCCCGCTCAGGATCGCGTCCTTGCCCTGGAAGAGCGTGGCGTCGGTGAGGCCCCCGCTCGACTGCATGAACATGAGCCGCGTGCCGCCCAGCTCCGCCGCCACCTGGTCGACGTAGCGGCGGAGCAGCGGCGAGAGGTAGGCGTCGACCACGGTGGTGTCGCCCCGGCTCACGAGCTTCATCAAGGGGCTCGTCTCGTAGCTGGTCGAGACCTGGGTGAAGCCGATCTCGCGCGCGAGCGCCGCCGCCGCCTGCTCGTGCGCGGGAAAGCGGTAGCCGTGCATGAAGACGATGGCGACGGAGCGGATGCCGTCGTCGTGGGCCGCCTGGAGCAGGGGCCGCGCCGCTTCCCCATCCAGCGCGCGGAGCACCGTGCCGTCCGCCATCACGCGCTCGTCCACCTCCACCACCCATTCGTAGAGCATCGAGGGCAGCACGATCCGGCGGTCGAAGAGCTTGGGCCGGGTCTGGTAGCCGATGCGGAGCGCGTCGGCGAAGCCCGCCGTCGTGACCAGCAGCGTGCGATCGCCCTGGCGCTCCAGCAGCGCGTTGGTCGCGACCGTCGTGCCCATCTTGACCACGTCGATCTCGGCGCCGGGGATCGGTGCGCCGGGAGCGACGCCCATCAGCTCGCGGATGCCCTGGATCGCAGCGTCCCGGTAGTGCTCCGGGTTCTCCGAGAGCAGCTTGCGCGTCACCAGTGCGCCGTCGGGCCCGCGCCCGACGATGTCGGTGAAGGTCCCGCCCCGGTCGATCCAGAATTGCCAACGCGGCTGGGATTCAGCCATGACGCAATGCTCCCGCTATCGAGTGAAGGGTGGCCGGGCGGACGCCGTCAGTCCACCAGCGCGATCTCGTCGCCGGCCTTGACCGGGCCTTCCTTGATGACCGCGGCGTAGACGCCCGCAAAGCCGTCGCGCGTCCGGTTGACGTGCTTCAAGAGCGCGGGCGTCGTCTCGGCGGTCTCCGGGTGGATGGTGATGAACTTGCAGCGCGGGTCGCGCTCCACCACCATCAGCTCGACCTTATCGCCCACGGCGATGCGGCGGCCCACCAGCTCGTCCTCGTAGAAGCCCCCCTCCTCCGCCCAGTCGACGTAGAAGTTAGCGCGGAACTGGAGCTTGTGAACGTCGATGCCGGTCTCGTCGGCGAGTTGACCCACGGTCTGCAGCGAGAAGAGCGTCACCGGGCGGCAATCGACGAGGCTGCGCTGGGTGAAGCGGAGCGAGAGCGCGCCCTTGGACCTGTCCCTGATCCCGTCGAGGAAGGCCGGGTCCTCGATCTCCACCAGGGAGCCGTCGGGCCGCTCGACCTCCACGGCGAAGGCCTCGGCCTCGGGGAAGGGCGCGTGGACGTTGGCGGGGTGGCCCATGGCCTCTTCCATGTTGTCGGGCTTGAGCGTGCCGTCCCGCTGCCTGAAGCGCGCCTGGTAGAGCACCAGGTCCTCCTGTTCCCGCGCCGTGTGCCAGGGGAAGGATTTTGGCGCAGCAGTTGAGGCGATCGCGTAGACCCGGTCGCCCATGAGCCCGGTGAAGGCGACGAAGATCTCGTCGACCTCTTCGCCCCGCATGCTCTTCACCGGATAGCGCCAAATGCTCTCCACCCTGCCCAGCATCCGATCCTCCTTCGGTCCGGCCTTTCCCCGTCCGCCTCCAAGGGGATCGCGAGGGGACGCGGACGGCGTCGACTGTACACACGCGCGCCTGCAACGGCCACTCGCGCGCGCCAGCTTGGGGATACAGGAAATCGGCGCCGCAAGAGGCGCTCCGGCAACGGCCTCCGCTGCGACCTGCCTTCGTTGATCTCAGTCGCTGGCGTCCTGCCTGCCCTCGACGATGTCGAGTTCGCTGGCCTTGCAGTCACCCGTGAGAAGGGCGGTCAGGTCCTCGCCCGGCGTCATGATCGTGAGGCAGACGAGGTCGCCGTCGCCGGTGTTCTTGATGGTGTGCGTCGTCTCCGGCGGGACGGCGAGCGCGGTGCCCTTCCCGATCTCCTGCCAGGGCCCCGCGCCGATCCGCGCCTCGCCCCTGCCTGCCAGCACGAGGAACACCTCGGTGGCCTGGTGGTGATGCGGCGGAATCGCCTCGCCGCCCTGCGGGAACACTTCGAGGCAGGCCACCACCCCGGCGTTCGCGATGTTCAGATTCAGCAGGGGCGTGAAGCTGTTCGGGCTCCCGTCCGGGTCGTAGCTCCTGAAACCCTCTGGCGGCACGCTGAGCATCGGCTTTCTCCTCCCGGCGGCTGGTGCGCTGGTCCTTGTGGTCGGCCTTCCCTTGATTCCGCGTGCCTGCCGGCGTGACCAGGCCCGCAAGATGACCGCCGCATCGCCTGTCTGTTACGATCTTAACATGCCGGCTACCAGATCAAGCGCGCCGATCCGCAAGGGGGAGAGATGACCATGCACGCGATTCGCATCGACCGCAGCAAGCCCCTGGCGGAGGAGCCGCACGTCGGTCACAACAGGTTCCATCCCGACATTCCGCCCGTGCTCGAGGTCGACGAGGGGGAAGAGGTGGTCATGGAGACGCGCGACGCGCTCGACGGCCAGATCCCGCCCGACGCCACCGTGTCCGTGTTCGACGCTATCGAAGCGGGCGCCATACACCCTCTCACCGGGCCGATCTACGTCAAGGGCGCCGAGCCCGGCGACGCCCTGGAGATCGAATTCCTGGATATCGAGGCGCAACCGATCGCCTTCAGCGGCATCTTTCCCGGCCTCGGCTTCCTGCGCGATGTCATGACCGAGGCCTTCCTGGTGCACTGGACGATCGCCGACGGCTGGGCCACGTCCGACCAGATCCCCGGCGTGCGCGTTCCCGGCGGACCCTTCATGGGCGTCTCGGGCGTGGCACCCTCGCCCGAGGCGCTCGCCGCATGGACGGACCGGGAGCAGCGGCTGCTCGACAAGGGCGGCCTGGTGTTCCCGCCCGATCTCGCGGGCGCGGTCCCCGGCGGCGCGTGCGGCCTGCACGGCTTGCGGACGCTCCCGCCCCGCGAGGCCGGCGGCAACTTCGACGTCAAGCAGCTCACCAAGGGCTCGAAGCTGGTGCTGCCGGTCTACGTCCACGGCGCCCTCTTCTCGACGGGCGACGGGCACTTCGCGCAGGGCGACGGCGAGGTCTGCGTGACCGCCGTGGAGATGGGCGCCACCGCTGTGGTGCGCTTCAGGCTGCACAAGGGCCTCGCGGCGTCGCGCAGGTTCCAGGCGCCGGTGTTCTCGCAGGAGGACTACTTCGTCCCGCCGGAAGTCGCCGTTCCGCAGCGCTTCCTCGGCGTCATGGGCATGCCGATCACCGACGACGGCGAGAACGACGGCGAGAACCTGACGCTCGCCTGCCGCAATGCGGTCCTGAACATGATCGAGCTGTTGCAGGAACGCGGCTACAGCCGCGAGCAGGCCTACGTGATCTGCAGCGTCGCCGTCGACCTCCGGGTCAGCAACGTCGTGGACGCGCCCAACTTCGTGGTCTCGGCGCTGCTGCCCGAGATCATCTTCGACGGTGACTGATCTCCCGCGCTCCCGCGGTCCGGACCATGCCCTGCGAACTGCGGCTGTTCGAGGACACGCTGTTCGGCGGCGAAGTCGTCCGGCTGGAGGAGCCCGCGCCGAGGGCGATCTACGTCTCGGCCGGCAGCATCGCCGTGGACGGAGAGGACATCCCCTGCGACGACGGCGTCGTTTCGGCGGAGGCGGCGACGCTGTGCGCCGGCCGTGACGGCGCCACGGTCTGGCGTTGGGAGGCCGGGTCTTCCGACGCGCGGGCCAGCGCATACGGTCGCCGGACGACCCTCCGCCTGGCCGGCCGCATTGATCCAGCCGCGATCGCCGACGATCTCCTGATCCGGCTCGACAGCGTCGCGTTCCCGCCCGGCGGAACGGCCCTCCTTCACACGCACCAGGGCCCCGGAATCAGATGTCTGCGAGAGGGAGAAATCAGGATCGACACGGAAGGCCGGTCTTGCTCCTACGGCCCCGGCGGCGCCTGGTTCGAGAGCGGACCGGAACCCGTCTTCGCCCAGGCGTCCGCCAGCGTCCCCAGCCGCTTCATTCGGGCGATGATCCTGCCGCGCGCCCTGCTCGGCGCGTCGTCCATTCGCTACGTCAACGCGGCAGACCGGGACAAGCCGAAGTCGCAGCGCTACCGGGTGTTTGCCGAGATGCCCGTGACGCTCGATCCGGCATGGACGGCTCGCACGCTCAAGTGAAAGGAACAGCGGACATGCGGTGCAGCGGACAGGTCGTGATCGTCACCGGGGGCGCGATGGGGATCGGACGCGCGATCGTGCAAGCTCTGCTCGCCGAAGGGGCGAAGGTGGTCATCGCCGACCGCGACGGCGCCGAGGAAGCCGTGACGGCGCTCGACAATGCGCGCAGAAACGTCATCGGCGTCCCCTGCGACGTGTCGAGCCGGAGCGACACCGAGGCCATGGCGAACGCCGCGCTGGAGGCCTTCGGCCGCATCGACGTGCTGGTCAACAACGCCGGGATCTACTCCACGCTGAAGATGACGCCCTTCGAGGACTTGAGCGTCGAGGAGTGGCGGCGCGTGCTCGACGTGAACGTCATCGGGCAGGCGATGGCGGCCCGCGCGGTCGCACCTGCCATGCGCAGGCAGGGCGGCGGCTCCATTGTCAACGTCTCGTCGGGGACGCCGTTCAAGGGCGTTCCCTTCATGCTGCACTACGTGGCGAGCAAGGGCGCCGTCAATGCGATGACCAAGGCGCTCGCGAAGGAGCTCGGCGCCGCCGACATACGGGTCAACGCCGTGGCGCCGGGGTTCACCCTGTCCGACGGCGTGCTGGACAATCCCCACCAGCTCGAGAAGCTGCAGGACATCTCACGGCAGGCGCGCGTGCTCCAGCGCGATCAGCACCCGGACGACATCGTGGGCGCGGTGGTCTTCTTCGCCTCGCAGGACTCCGCCTTCATCACCGGGCAAACCCTCGTCGTCGACGGCGGCGCCTACTTCCACTGATTTCCCCTCCCTATGCCGCCCACGGGTCTTCCACGCGGGGCCAGTAGGGCTTCGCGAGCTTGGTGTAGGGGATCGCCGCGAAGTCGGGCGCGATCGCCCCCGGTGCGGCGACGTAGAGAATTTCTGACGCGATGGGCGCGAAGCCCGCGTGGAAATGCTGGGTCGACTTCACCACGACGATCTTCTTGGTCTGGGAATCGAGCCCCACGGCGGTGAACGCGTCCGGGTGGAAGACCTGCGTGCGCACGGTGTTGAGCACGAGGTCGAGGCCGCCGTCCGCCCGCACCCACACCGCATCGCCCATCCTGTTGCGGGCCGAGCCGAAGGTTTGTGCGGCGCCGGTGACGATGCGCTCGACGGTGACGGCGAGGTCCACCGGATCGCCTGAATCCGGGCCGCACTTGCCGCCGATGCGCAGCTTGAGCCGGGCCCCCTCCCCCGCCTCCATGCAGAACCGCACGGCCACCGGATCCCAGTAGAGTCCGCTCGCGACATCGCCGATCCCGCGCGCGATCAGGCGTTCCAGGATGAAGGTGGAGTCGCTCGGCGCGCCGCCGCCCGCGTTGTCCGAGACGTCCGCCAGCACCACCGGCCCGGCGTCCGCGGCCAGCGCGCGGTCCAGCGCCTCGTCGATAGCCACTGCGGTGGGCCGGGTTTCTTCGCGCATCGCCCAGAGCCGGGCGCCGAGGTCGGCGGCGAGCGCAGCCGCCTTGCCGGCGTCGCCGTCGGCCACCACCAGCGTCTTGGCCCCCACCTCCGCCACGTCGCCCCAGGGGAAGCCGTGACCGAAGGAGACCGCGAGGATGCCGTCCCGCCCCTCGTGCGCCTTCATGTCGGCGACGAAGGCCTTCATCTCGTCGCTCGTGGTGCGCCACATGCTGATCATGCGGCAGTCATGGGCGGCCATGACCGGCGCAGTCAGCCCGAGCGCCGCGTCGTGGCAGAGCCGGAACAGGTCCTCCGCCCGGTCTGCGATGTCGATGTGGGGATACTCCTTGTAGGTGATGAGCGCCGTCGCGGCCTCCAGCATCAGCGGCGTGATGTGGCAGTGGAGGTCGAGCTCGCCGCCCATCACCGTGTCGGGGCCGACGATCTCGCGCAGCCGCGCCAGCAGGTCGCCCTCGCAGTCGTCGTAGCCCTCCGCCACCATGGCGCCGTGCATGTTGACGAGCACGAGGTCGAGCGGCAGCGCGGCCCTGGCCTCCGCGAGGATGCGGTCGCGATAGCCCTCGTAGACGCGGCGGATCGTCCGCCCCGCCGGCTGGGCGAAGGCGCAGAAGCCTTCGACGACCTCGTGCTCCCGCTCCTCGGCGCGCCTGCGCCAGACGTGCAGCGGCAGGCTGAAGGGCGAGGGCTCGTGGCGGGTCGCATCGCCGTCGAAGACGGCCGTGTCCCGATAGGTCTGCTCCCCCGTCGGCAACGACGAGAAGGTGTTGGTCTCGGTCCCGAGACAGGCGATGAAGACCCGCATCGTCGCTATCCTTCCGTGATCGCTTGGCGTCGCGAGGCTACCCCGCGCCCGGCGATGCTTCCAGGCAGGCGGTCCCGGCGGCATAATCCCGCCGCGCCGAAGAACGGGCGAACGAAAGGGGCAGCATCATGGAAGTCGGGCTTTACGGGAACACCCACGGTCAATCCTATCGCGACGATGTGAACATGTTCCTCCACCACACGCCGGTGGAGGAGATGGACCCGATCCGGGTGGCGCTCACCGCCGAGCGCGCGGGCATTCACTCGATCTGGTATCCCGACCATGTCTGCATGCCCTTCGATTCCGAGAGCTTCCACACGGCCAACCAGTCCGGCCAGCGCGCCTACCAGCGCCGCCACAACATGCTGGACGGCGCCGTCGTCATGGGCGCCGTCGCGACCCGGACCACGACGCTGAAGCTCGGCACCAGCGTGCTCATTGCGCCCTACCGGCATCCGCTCTCGGACGCGCGCCAGTTCATGACCGTGGATCACCTGTCCGGCGGCCGGCTCATGCTGGGCGTCGGCGTCGGCTGGATGGTCGAGGAGTTCGACGCCGTCGGCATCGACTACGAGGAGCGCAACCGGCGCACCGAGGAGTGCATCCAGATCTACAAGGCCTCGTGGACCGGCGACCTCGCCACCTTCGAGGGCAACTACTACAGCTTCAGGAACGTCTCGCAGGATCCGAAGCCGGTGCAGCAGGACCCGCACCCGCCCATCGTCTTCGGCGGCAACACGATCCGGGGTGCGCGGCGCGCGGCGCGCTTCTGCAACGGGCTCTATCCGCTGTTCCTCGATTCCCATGTCGAGCCCGGCCGCTTCGCCCACCTCCAGGACGAAGTGAAGCGAGAGCTGGAGGCGCAGGGCCGCAGTCCCTCCGACTTCCTGATGCACTGCGCCGCGTCGGCGCGCATTACCGACGCGGGCGATGCGGCCGCGCAGGCAACGGACCGCCGCACCTGCACCGGCACCGGCGAGCAGATCCTGGAGGACCTCGCGCGCTTCGCAGACGCCGGCTACTCGATGGTGGTGTGCATGCTGGAATGCCCGTCGGGCGATCTTTCCGAGCAGCTCGATCAGATCGAGCGCTTCGGCGCCGAGGTGATCCCCGAGGCCAGGAAGCTCAAGCCGGCCGGCGACTGGAAGCCCGTCACCTGACGGGCGCGCGGACGATCAGCCCGGCGCAGGCCGCGCCCGCTGGTTGTAGAGCAGGGCGTGGCGGCGCTGCTTCTCTTCCTCCGGGATCGTGTCGGGGTCTTCGGGCAGGTCGGCGCCGGCCTCCATGCCGCGCTGCACCGCCGGCCTTGCCGACAGCTCCTCGTACCAGCGCCTAAAATACTTGAAGTCGTCCAGGTCTTGCCCCTGCGCCTCCCAGTACACGGTCCACGGGTAGGAGATCATGTCGGCGATCGTGTAGTCGTCGCCGGCGAGGTAAGGCCGGTCGTAGAGCCGGTTGTTCATCACGCCGTAGAGCCGGTTGACCTCGTTGCTGAAGCGGGTCAGCGCGTAGCTCTGGTCGCCCTCGTCGTCGCCGAGCCGGTTGAAGTGGCCGCGCTCGCCGAACTTGGGCCCCTGGTTCGCCATCTGCCACATGACCCACTGGTTGACCTCGTAGCGCCCGCGCAGGTCCTGCGGATAGAAGCGCCCGGCCTTCTCGGCGACGTACATCATCATCGCGCCCGATTCGAAGACGCTGACCGGCGCGCCGCCGCCGGGCGGGTCGTGGTCCACCAGCGCCGGCATGCGGTTGTTGGGGCTGATCGCGAGGAACGCGTCCTCGAACTGATCGCCCTTCCCGATGTGGCAGGGGACGAGGCGATAGGGCATCCCGCATTCCTCCAGCAGGATGGTCACCTTCTTGCCGTTGGGCGTCGGCCAGTAGTGCAGATCGATCATGGGTCTCCCTTCCCGCCGGTGGCCTGCGGGTCATAGACCGGCCATGCTGCGATGTACAGCGCGGCCGCGCGAAATCGGCTGCCAGCGCGGGTTAGCGATTGCGAGCGCCGGGGCAGGCGCCTAAGCTTGGCGCAGCGGCGGGCGCCGCCCGAAGCGGCGCGACGAAGGGATTCCTGCGGCATGGGCCTACAGACCGCAATGGCGCATGCCAGAGGCGGAGGCTGAAACGATGGCAGAGACGCTCTTCACGAATGTCAGGATTTTCGACGGCAACGCCAAGCGCCCCTATGCGGGCGAGGTGAAGCTGCAAGGCAACCTCATCAAGAAGGTCGCCAAGGGCAAGGGCAAGATCAGGGCCAACGGCGCGAACGTGGTGGACGGCGCCGGCGCAACGCTGATGCCGGGGATGATCGAGCCCCACTCCCACGTCTGCTACACGGACTGCACCAGCTTGCCGGAGATCGGGCGGCTCCAGCCCGAGGAGCACATGGTGCTCGCGCTCGAGAACGCGAAGAAGATGCTCGACCAGGGCTTCACGAGCCTCTTCTCGGCAGCCGGCGTCGGCTACAACAAGCTCCGCATCGAGCCGGTGCTGCGCGACGTGATCAACGCCGGGCGCTATCCGGGCCCGCGCATCAAGGCCGCCTCGCCCGAGATCGTCTCCTCAGGCGGGCTCGGCGACGAGCGCATGTGGCACATGCACCAGGAATCGGTGGGCTACATCGCCGACGGGGCGGACGAGGTGCGCAAGGCCTGCCGCATGTGCGTGCGGGAAGGCGTGGACAACCTGAAGATCAACATCTCCGGCGACGAGTTCGCCCACCCCGGCCAGTCCGAGAGGATCACCTACTTCGATGCCGAGGTCGCTGCAGCGGTCGAGGTCGCGCGCGAGGCGGGCGTCAACATTCTCACCCACGCGAGGGCCGACAAGGCGGTGCGGCTCGCGCTCAAGCACGGCATCAACATCATCTACCACGCGGACTACGCGACCAATAAGACCATCGACATGCTGGAGGCCAAGAAGAAGGACATCTTCATGGCGCCGGCGTTCGGCGTGGTCTACACCACCGCGTACGAGGCTTCGGAGTGGGGCATCACCCGCGAGGTCGCCGAGAGCTACAACCTCTTCTACAAGATGGAGCACACGGTCCGCACCTATCAGGAGGTGCGCAAGCGCGGCATCCGCGCCATGCCGGGCGGCGACTACGGCTTCGCCTGGAATCCGATCGGCACCAACGCCCGCGACCTGGAGCACTTCGTGAACGCGTTCGGCTACTCGCCGGCCGAGGCGCTCATCGGCGCCACCAAGTGGGGCGGGGAGCTGATGGGCCTCAACGTGGGCCAGGTCAAGGAGGGATATCTGGCCGACCTGCTGCTGGTCGACGGCGACCCGACGAAGGACGTCTCGATCATGCAGGATGCGGACAACTTGCTGATGATCATGAAGGACGGCGCCTATCACCGCGCGCCGAACGAGATCGCGCTGGCCAAGCGCCGGCGCAGCGCAACGCCCGCTGCCGCCGAGTAGGCCGGCCGGTTACTGCATCAGGGGCGGGCGCCCTCCCTCCCCGTGGCGGGAGGGCGCAGCCCCGGCATTTCGCAACACGCGAGCGACAGGCGAGACCCGTTCGTTGAAGCTGAGCGGCGCGCAGCTTGAGACCTTCCGCCGAGACGGCCTTCTGATCCTCCCCGGCCTGTTCTCCGCTGACGAGGTGGCGGCGATTCGCGCTGCGCTGGCGCCGCTCTTCGACGAGGAGTGCGAGGCCAACATTCGCGAGAAGACGGGCGCGGTGGCCCGCACCGTCATGGGCCTCCACCAGCGGAGCGAACTCTTCGACCGCCTGGTGCGCCACCCGCGCCTGGTCGAGCCGGCGCGGCAGATCGCGGGCGACGATCTCTACATCCAGCAGGTCAAGGTCAACGTGAAGGCCGCGTTCGAAGGCGATGTCTGGCAGTGGCACTACGACTTCGCCACCCACCACAGGGACGACGGCGTGCCGGCGCCGCAGGCGCTCAACCTGCACATCCTGCTGGACGAGGTGAGCCACTACAACGGGCCGCTCTATTTCATCCCCGGCTCCCACCGGCACGAGCCGCTGCCCACGTTCCACGACGTGACGAGCACGAGCTACCCGCTCTGGGTGGTCGACCGCGAGACGGTCGGCGGCCTTATCGCAGACGGCGGCATCACGCCAGCGATCGGCCCGCCCGGCACCGCGCTCATCTTCGGCGACCTGATGGTCCACGGCTCGCCGGGCAACATGTCGCCCTGGGATCGCGCCATCTTCTCCCTCATCCTCAACCCGGTCGCCAACGCCCAGACCGCGTTCGCCCGGCCCGAATACAAACACCACACGGACTTCACGCCGGTGGCAGCACTCGCCGACGATTGCCTGCTCGCGCCGGGCGCGTGACCGGCCCATGAGCGAGTCTCGGGCTTTGGAGCCGGGCTATTTTCTCGACAACCTGAGAGCGACCGATCCCGAGGTCTACGAGGCGCTTGCGGGCGAACTGGAGCGCCAGCAGGACGGGATCGAGCTGATCGCGTCGGAGAACCTGGTCAGCCAGGCGAGCCTGGAGGCGCTCGGCTCCATCATCGTCAACAAGACCGTGGAGGGCCGGCCCGGCGGGCGCTACTACGGCGGCGCCGAGTTCGCCGATCGGATCGAGACCCTCGCCATCGAGCGGGCCAAGGCGCTCTTCGGCTGCGGCTTCGCCAACGTGCAGCCCCATTCCGGCAGCCAGGCCAACCAGGCGGTCTTCCTCGCGGTGCTCAAGCCGGGCGACACGGTGCTCAGCATGGCGCTGGATGCCGGCGGCCATTTGAGCCACGGGGCGGCGCCGAATCTCACCGGCAAGTGGTTCAACCCGGTCCGCTACGGCATCGGCGCCGACGGCTTCATCGACATGGACGAGGTCGAGCGCCTCGCGCGCGCACACCGGCCCAAGCTCATCATCTGCGGCGGCTCGGCCTACCCGCGCGCCATCGACTTCGCCGCATTCTGGGCGATCGCCGATTCGGTGGATGCCCTGCTGCTCGCCGACATGGCCCACTTCGCCGGGCTCGTCGCCGGCGGCGTGCACCCGAGCCCGCTGCCCCACGCCCACGTCACGACGGCAACCACCTACAAGAACCTGCGCGGCGCACGGGGCGGCATCATTCTCACCGACGATCCGGCGCTCGCGCGGAAGCTCGACAGCGCCGTCTTCCCCGGCGTGCAGGGCAGCGTGATCCTCAACGCCGTGGCGGCGAAGGCGGTCTGCCTGGGCGAGGCGCTGAAGCCCTCGTTCAAGGTCTATGCGGCGCAGGTGCTGACCAACGCGAGAGTGCTCGCCGGGGCGCTGATGGCGCGCAATGTGTCCATCGTCTCCGGCGGCACCGACACGCCGCTGCTGGTGGCCGACCTGCGCCCTCTCGGTCTCACCGGCGCCGCGGCATCCGACAGCCTGGAGGCCGCCGGCCTCACCTGCAACAAGAACGCCGTCCCCGGCGACACCGAGCCGCCCACGGTAACCTCCGGCTTGCGCTTCGGCTCGGCGGCAGGGACCACGCGTGGCTTCGGCGAGGCCGAGTTCCGCCGTATCGGCGGTTGGATCGCCGACGTGCTGCACGCCATGGCGGCGTCCGGCGCGCGCGACGAGGCGCTGGAGGCGATCGTCTGCGCCGAGGTGCGGGCGCTCTGCCGGAGCTTCCCCATTTATGCCGGCCTGAACGACACGTAGTCCGTGTCCGCGGCGCCCAATCCGGCCTGTCGCGCCGGAAGGCGCGCGGAATCGCAGGAAGGCCCGCTACCGTGAGCGACAAAGAGCTGGAGCGTTTCCGTCTAGGGCGGAAAAGCTCTAGAGTGCGCCGCCGTTTTCATCGACGCGGGAGCCGGCCGTGGACCTACCCCTCGAGCCGAGACTGAGCATCGGCTACCAGCACGTTCTGGCGCCGACGGGATACGACGATGCGGAGGGGGCGGCAGCCGGCCGCGACCTGCCCGAAGTGGTCCGGCTGCTCGACTCGCTGGGCTTCGATTCGATCTGGTCCGGCGATCACGTGGCCTTCGCGGGGCCGATCCTCGATCCGCTGGTGCAGCTCGCACAGGCCGCCGCGCTGAGCGACCGGCTCAGGATCGGCACGGCCGTCTATCTGCTGCCGCTCCGCCATCCTGCGCCGGTGGCGAAGCAGGTCGCGACGCTCGATACGATCTCCAACGGCCGCGTGATCTTCGGCGTCGGCGTCGGCGGCGAGTTCCCTTTCGAATTCGAGCTCTGCGGCGTGCCGGTGGAGGAGCGCGGCGCCCGGCTCAGCGAGGGGATTCGCGTGCTCCGCAAGCTGTGGTCCGGCGAGGCCACGTCCAATGACGGGCGCTTCTATCCCTTCCCCGAGGTCACGATCGCTCCGCCGCCGGCACAGCCTGGCGGCCCGCCGATCTGGTGCGGTGGCCGCGCCGACCCCGCGCTTCGCCGCGCGGGCCGGATCGCCGACGGCTGGATGTCCTACGTCGTCGATCCCGAGCGCTACCGCCGCTCGCTCGAGACCATTGCAGCCGCAGCAGCCGAATCGGGACGCTCTTTGGACCGCTTCGGCACGTCGCACCTGCTGTTCGTGCGGCTCGACAAGGATCGCGAGAGCGCCCTCGCTTTCGCTGCCGAGTTCCTGAGCGTCCGCTACGCGATGGATTTCTCGCGTGCCGCCGAGCGCTACTGCGCGCTGGGCGAGCCGGAAGCGGTGGCGGAGGCGATCCGGGCATTCCACACCGCCGGCATGCGCCATCTCGTGATCAACGTGCTCGCGCCGGAAAGCGAGAAGGCGGCGCACCTGCAACGCTTCGCGGACCAGGTCATGCCGCTGCTCGCAGACCTGCGCTGAGCCCGGCGTTCAAGCTCCGTCATGGCTGCCCCCTTCCTCCTCCACGTGAACGCGCGCTACGCCCCCGCAGCGGCGAGCGACAGCGGCGGCCCGGTGATCCTGCCGGAGCGCCGCGCCGCGGCCCGCGCCGCCATCACGGGCTTCGAGGGCTACCGGCCCACCCCGCTGCATCGGCTGACGGGTCTCGCCCGCGCCCTCGGCGTCGGCGACCTGTGGCTCAAGGACGAAAGCGGGCGCTTCGGCCTCGGCAGCTTCAAGGCGCTCGGCGGCGCCTATGCCGTGGTGCACCTGCTGCGCGAGCGATTGGGCGACGACGTCTCCATCGCGGACGTTGCCGCGGGCCGCGCCGCCTCCCGCATCCACGACATGACCGTGTGTTGCGCCACCGACGGCAACCACGGGCTCGCCGTGGCCTGGGGGGCGCGGCGCGCCGGCGCCAGGTGCACGGTGTTCCTGCCGGGGCCGGTGAGCGCGGGCCGCGAGCGCGCAATCAGAGCGCAAGGCGCCGACATCGTGCGCATCGCCGGCAGCTACGACGAAGCCGTGGAAGCCTGCGCCGATGAGGCCGCACGCAAGGGCTGGCTCCTGGTCTCCGACACCTCGCACGCCGGCGGCGACGAGGCGCCGAGCCGGGTCATGCACGGCTACGCCATGCTGGTGGACGAGATCGGGGCGGCGCTGGCGGGACCGGGCCCGACCCATGTTTTCGTGCAAGCCGGCGTCGGCGGGCTCGCCGCCGCGGTGATCGGCGCCTTCCGTCAGGACCTCGGCGCTGACAGCCCGAAGGGCGTGGTGGTCGAGCCCACGAGCGCCGATTGCCTCTACCAGAGCGCGCTCGCCGGCAGGCCCGCTCCCGCCTCCGGCGATCTCGACACGGTGATGGCCTGCCTCGCGGCGGCGGAGGTATCGCCGCTGGCATGGCAGGTGCTGGAGCGTGGCGCCTTCGCCTTCATGGCGCTCGACGATTCAGGCGCCGTCTATGCCATGCGCCGCGCCGCCGCGCCGGCCGAGGGCGACCCGGCGCTGGTGCTGGGTGAGTCGGGCGCCGCTGCCCTCGGCGGGCTGATCGCCGCAGCGGGAGACACGGACGCGCGCGACGCGCTCGGTCTGAGCGAGGCGTCGCGCGTGCTGGTCATCGGCAGCGAAGGCGCCACCGATCCCGACATCTACCGCCGGCTGGTCGGCCGGGACCCCGCCGCCGTCGCCGCCGGCTGAGCGCGCCAGCAACGCCGGGGCCGTGCCGACCGTGACCCAGGGCCTCGATATCGAAACCAGGCGCAGGCGGCTGCGCTACCGCTCGGCGCGCACCGGCACGAAGGAGACCGACCTCCTGGTCGGCGATGTCATCGCCAGGCTCGGCCACGCGCTCCCACCGGAGGAAGTGACGCAGGCCGAAAAACTGCTGAGCGCGAACGACGTCGACATCACGAACTGGATCAGCGGGCGAACGCCGGTGCCCGAAGAACACGACACGCCGTTCATGGCGCGCCTCAGGCGCGAGGCCCTGAAGCGGCACCCACGGCGCCGCGACCCCCGCCCGTGAGCGTCCTCGTTCCCGATCGCTGCGTGCGCGCGCTCACCGCGCTAGGAAAGGCCACCACCGTCGGCGGCGTGCCCGAGGGTTTTGCGGCGGCGCTGCTGCTCAAGCTGGCAGAGACACACGCGGCACCAGCCCTCTACGTCGCCCGCGACGACGCGAGGCTCGCACGGCTCTCCGCGATGCTCGCCTTCTTCGATCCCGGATGCGCCCTGGTCACCATCCCGGCCTGGGACTGCCTGCCCTACGACCGGGTCTCGCCCCGCGCCGACATCGCGAGCCGGCGGCTCGCCGGTCTCGTCCGCCTTCTGGGCGACGGTGCGGCGCGGCCCAGGGTGGTGCTCACCACGGTCAACGCCGCGCTCCAGCGTGTGCCGCCACGCACCATGCTCGCCGACGCGACGCTGCCGCTCGCGGCCGGTGCCTCCCTCGATACCGAGACCCTGCTCGGCTACCTGGAACGCAACGGGTTCGTGCGCACCGGCACGGTGATGGACGCGGGCGACTATGCCGTGCGCGGCGGCATCGTGGACATCTTCCCGCCCAATGCCGAGCGCCCGGTGCGGCTCGACTTCTTCGGCGACACGATCGAGACCATGCGCTGGTTCGACCCCGTGTCGCAGCGCCGCGCCGAGCCCGCCGATGCGCTGTATCTCGCGCCGGTCAGCGAGGTGCTGCTCAACCCGCAGTCGATCGCCCGCTTCCGCTCGGCCTATCGCCGGCGGTTCGGGGCGGTGACCGGGGAGGACCCGCTCTACGAGGCGGTCTCCGCGGGCCGGCGCTATTCCGGCATCGAGCACTGGCTGCCGCTCTTCCACGACGGGCTCGAGACGCTGTTCGACTACTCGCCGGACGGCCCGGTGCTGCTCGACCATCGCGCGATGGAAGCGCGCGACGACCGCTTCGAGACCATCGCCGACTTCTACGATGCGCGCGCGAACCCGCGAGCCTCATCGGTCGCGGACGCGCCCTATCACCCGGTCCCGACGGAGTCGCTCTTTCTCGATGCGGAGGAATGGGCGCGGCTGCTCGCACGCCGCCCGGTCGCGCAGTGCTCGCCCTTCGTCGAGACGGAAGGCGGCGCGGACGCAGGCGCCCGCGACGGTCGCGACTTCGTCGCCGAGCGGGCGCAGCGGGGCGGGGCGCTGTTCGAGACCGTGAGCGATCACATCGACTGGCTGCAGGAGAGCAATCGCAGGGTCCTGATCGCGAGCGCAGGCGCCGGCAGCCGCGACCGCATGGTCCGCCTGCTGCGCGAGCACGGCGTGCACGGGATCGAGCCGGTCGCCGACTGGCGCGGCGCCTGCGCGCTGCCGCCCGGAATCGTCGCAGCCGCCGTGCTGCCGCTGGAGCGGGGGTTCGTCTCGGCGGGTCTCGCCGTGATCGCCGAGCAGGACATCCTGGGCGCGCGCGCGAGCCGGCCCGAGCGACGCCGGCGGAAGCCCGCCGAGAATTTCTTGGTCGACGCGGCGGCGCTCGCGGACGGCGACCTGGTGGTGCACGTCGACCACGGCATCGGCCGCTACGACGGACTGGTGACGCTGGAGGTAGACCACGCCCCCCACGACTGCCTGCGCATTCTCTACGACGGCGACGACCGGCTGTTCCTGCCCGTGGAAAACATCGAGCTGCTGTCGCGCTACGGCTCGGCCGACCAGCCCGTCGCGCTGGATAGGCTCGGCGGTGCCGGCTGGCAGGCGCGCAAGGCACGCCTCAAGCAGCGCATCCGCGAGATGGCGAACCAGCTCATCGGGCTCGCCGCCGAGCGCGCGACTCGGCCCGCGCCGAAGCTCGCTGCGCCGGGCGCGCTCTACGACGCCTTCTGCGCGGGCTTCCCCTACGTCGAGACCGAGGACCAGGCCCGCGCCATCGACGAGGCGATCGGCGACCTCGACGCCGGCCGGGCAATGGATCGGCTGGTCTGCGGCGACGTCGGCTTCGGCAAGACGGAAGTGGCGCTGCGCGCGGCGTTCCACGCGATCCAGGCCGGCAAGCAGGTCGCGGTGCTGACCCCCACCACTCTGCTCAGCCGGCAGCACATGCAGACCTTCGGCGAGCGCTTCTCCCGCCTGCCCGTGCGGATCGCGCAGCTCTCGCGCCTGGTACCGGCCAAGGCGCAGGCGGAAGTCAAGCGCGGCATCGCGGGCGGCGAGATCGACATCGTCATCGGCACCCACGCGCTGCTGGGCAAGCAGATCGCCTTCAACGACCTCGGCCTCGTCGTCGTGGACGAGGAGCAGCATTTTGGGGTCGCCCACAAGGAGCGCCTGAAGCAGCTCAAGGCCGAAGCCCACGTGCTGACGCTGACGGCGACGCCGATCCCGCGCACGCTGCAGATGGCGCTGAGCGGCGTGCGCGACATGAGCGTCATCGCGACCCCGCCGGTGGACCGCCTCGCGGTGCGCACCTTCATCCTGCCCTACGACCCGGTGGTGGTGCGCGAGGCATTGATGCGCGAGCACCTGCGGGGCGGGCAGACGTTCTACGTGTGCCCGCGCATCGCCGACCTCGACGAGGTGGCCGAGCGCGTGCGCCAGCTCGTGCCCGAGGTGAAGGTGGGCGTCGCCCACGGCCGGCTCGCAGCCCGTGCGCTGGATTCGATCATGGGCGACTTCTACGACGGCAAGTTCGACGTCCTCGTCTCCACCGCGATCATCGAATCGGGGCTCGACCTTCAGCGGGTCAACACCATGATCGTGCATCGCGCCGACCGCTTCGGGCTGGCCCAGCTCTATCAGCTGCGCGGGCGAATCGGACGGGCGAAGCTGCGCGGCTACGCCTATCTGACGCTGCCGCCCGGCCATCGGCTCACCGACACCGCGCACAAGCGGCTCCAGGTCATTCACCGGCTGGATGGGCTCGGCGCCGGCTTCAGCCTGGCGAGCCACGACCTCGACATCAGGGGGGCGGGCAACCTGCTCGGGCCGGAGCAGTCGGGCCATATCCGCGAGGTGGGCATCGAGCTCTACCAGCACATGCTGGAGGAGGCCGTGGCGACGGCGCGCGCCGCCGCCGGGGGCGAGGCGCCGCCGGAAGAGCGCTGGTCGCCCACCATCAGCCTCGGCACGTCCGTGCTGATCCCGGAGAGCTACGTGCGCGACCTGGACGTGCGGCTCACCCTCTACCGACGGGTTGCGGCGCTGGAAGATCAGGCCGAAATCGACGCCTTCGTCGACGAGCTGACCGACCGCTTCGGCCCGCCACCGGACTCCGTTCACCACCTGCTGGAGATCATGGCGATCAAGCAGCTTTGCCGGAGCAGCGGCATCGAGCGTGTGGAGGCCGGGCCCAAAGGCGCGGTGCTGAGCTTTCGCGACGGCGGCTTC
Source organism: Alphaproteobacteria bacterium (assembly GCA_965221125.1). Classification (GTDB taxonomy): domain Bacteria; phylum Pseudomonadota; class Alphaproteobacteria; order UBA828; family UBA828; genus WTGU01. Next base: position 801,633 of record CBDCRW010000004.1, on the reverse strand, counting down.
GGCGAGCCGGCGGCGCTGGTCCGCTACGTGTCGGCACCGGAGAACGAGGTGCGGCTGCGCCCCGACAGCCGCCTCATCGTCACGCGCCGCTGGCCCGATACCGAAGCGCGGCTGGAGGGCGTGCAGCGCATCCTGCGGGACCTCTGCGCGCTCGCCGGAAGCTCCGCGCCGTAGGCCGCCGGTCCGCCATCCAAGACGGCGGGTCCTTTCCGATTTTCTATACACATGCTATACGCCCCTCTGCGATAGTCCCAAGTCTGCAAGCCGCACGAAGGACGCCGCTATGGCCCAGGTTAACTTTCGCATGTCCGAAGAACGCCTCGCCTTCATCGACCGCGCGGCGGCGATCAGGGGCGTCACGCGAACCGAGTTCGTGCTGCGGTCGAGCGAGGCGGCGGCAATCGAGACCCTGAACGAGCGTCCGATCATCGCCCTTGACGACGAGGCCTGGGACGCGTTTGCCGCCGCGCTTGACGCGCCGGTCGATATCGATCCTGCCGTGAAGGAGCGTTTCGCACGCCGGCCACAGTGGGAGCGGTAGCGGCACCGGAGCCGCTCGTCCCTCGGCACGACGTCTCGCAGTTCTCGTCGGGCGTGCCTGGCCTCGACGCCTGGCTGCAGAGCAAGGCGCGCCTCAACGAAGCCAGGGGCGGCGCACGCACCTATGTCGCCTGCGACGGCGAGCGCGTGGCCGGCTTCTACAGCCTGGCCGCCAGCGCCATCGAGAGGCAGCGCCTGTCGTCACGGGTGGGCCGCAACATGCCCGAGCCGGTCCCGGTCATCCTGTTGGGACAGCTTGCCGTGGACAGCGCCTACCAGGGCCGGCGGCTCGGCTCGGACCTGCTGATCGACGCCGTCCGCCGCGCACGGGCTGCGGCAGAGGTCATCGGCGCCCGCGCCATCGTGGTGCAGTCCATCGACGAGCGGGCAAAGTCGTTTTACGGACGGTTCGGTTTCCGTCCGTTCTCGGATCGCGAGCCCTTGATGCTCGTCCTGCGGATGTCGGAGGTGGACGCGCTACTGGGGTCGTGAGCCTTGGGGCCGGCTCTCCTACCCCCCGGCCAGCGCGTTGACCTTGGCCGCCATGATGAAGTCGTTCTCGTGCAGGCCCTTGATCTTGTGGGTGTAGAAGAGGACCGTGCAGTAGCCCCAGCCGAAGGTGATGTCCGGGTGGTGGCCCTCCTCCTCGGCGAGGTCGCCCACCTTGTTCACCAGCGCCATGGACTCGGCGAAGTCGCCGAGCGAGAAGGTGCGGCGGATCTTTGTGGCGTCGTCGATCAGCTCCCATCCGGGCGTCTGGCCCAGAAGCTCTTGCGCTTGCGACTCTTCGAGCGGCGGAATGCCGCCCCGGCAGGGCACGCAGGTCTTGCTCGTCAGGCTCATGTCGTCCTCCGGCGGCGCGGGTCCCTCGGTCGCCGCGTCGGCCTTTGCGGTTGCGATGGCGAGAGAGGGCTGGAAAGATAATCGCTATGGGACGCGAAGTCTCCGGCTGACGAAGGGAATTGTGAATGGCGCCGATGGACGCGACCGTCGACGTCTCGCCCGAGCCGTACATCCCGGCCGCCGCCGAGGGGGCGGAACCCAGGCGCGTCACCATCCTGGGCTCCACCGGCTCGATCGGCTGCAACACCATCGATCTGATCGTCCGCCACCCGGGCGCGTTCGAGGTCGAGGCGCTGACCGCCCAGCGGAGCGTCGAGCGCCTCGCCGAGCAGGCGCGCCAGGTCGGCGCGAAGCAGGCCGTCATCGGCGATCCCGCTCTCCATGGCGCCCTCGAGGAGGCTCTCGCCGGCACCGACACTGCTATCGCCGCCGGCCCCGAGGCTCTGGTCGAGGCCGCCGCTGCGCCCGCCGATTTCGTCATGGCCGGGATCGTCGGCGCGGCCGGGCTCCGGCCCACGCTCGCCGCAGCCGCGCAGGGCGCCATCATCGGCCTGGCCAACAAGGAGTGCCTGGTCTGCGCCGGCTCGCTCATGCTGGCCGAGGTCGAGCGCGGCGGGGCGACGCTGCTCCCGGTCGATTCGGAGCACAACGCGATCTACCAGGTGTTCGACTTCGAGCGCTCGGACGGCGTCGAGAAGATCGTGCTCACCGCCTCGGGCGGGCCGTTCCGCGAGGCGTCGATGGAGACCATGGCGAAGGCCACGCCGGAGGAGGCCGTCGCCCACCCCAACTGGGACATGGGCGCCAAGATTTCGGTGGATTCGGCAACCATGATGAACAAGGGCCTCGAGATGATCGAGGCCTTTCACTTGTTCCCCGTCGACGCGGAGCAGATCGAGGTGCTGGTGCATCCGCAGTCGGTGATCCACAGCATGGTGGCTTACGTGGACGGCTCCGTGCTGGCGCAGCTCGGCACGCCCGACATGCGCACGCCCATCGCCTATTCCCTCGCCTGGCCGGCCCGCATCGCGGCACCCTCGCCGAAGCTCGATCTCGCGGAGCTCGGCCGCCTCACCTTCGAGCCGCCGGACCCGGTGCGCTTCCCGGCGCTCAGGCTCGCGCGGGACGCGCTGACGCAAGGGGGCAGCGCGCCCATCGTGCTCAACGCCGCCAACGAGGTGGCGGTCGGCGGCTTCCTGGATCGCCGGATCGGCTTCCTGGAGATCGCGCAGACGGTGGAGCGCTGCCTGGAGCGGACCAACCATCGCGCCGTCGCTGCGCTCGACGACGTGTACGAGATCGACCGCGCCGCGCGGGGCCTGGCGGAGCGGCTGCTCGCCGACGCCGGCTGAGGGCGCGGGGCGCGGGGCACATGGCGACGACGGCAACTGCGGCGGTGGAGACACCGGGCGATTCGGCGCCGGCTGAGCGCGAAGAGAACATCAGTGCGCTGATCCGCGCGAACAGCGAGAATTTCCCGGTCGGCTCCTTCCTCATCCCGCCCGATTGCCGGCCCCACGTGCACGCCTTCTACCTGTTCGCGCGCAAGGCCGACGACATCGCCGATTCGCCCACCATCCCGGCGGCCGAGAAGGTGGCCCGGCTTCAGGCCGCGAGCGATGCCCTCGGCAGGGACGAAGCGGCGCTCCCCGACTGGGCGGTTCCCTACCACCGCAGCCTGATCGAGACTGGGTGCGCGGCGCAGAACGGCCGCGACCTGCTCTCCGCCTTCATGCAGGACGCGACCAAGCTGCGCTACGCCGACTGGGACGACCTGATGGACTACTGCCAGCGCTCGGCGGCTTCGGTCGGCCGGGTGATGATGGACATCCACGGCGAGAGCGAACATGCCGACATCGAGGGCTCGGATGCGCTCTGCAATGCGCTGCAGGTGCTCAACCACCTGCAGGACTGCGGCGAGGACTACCTCGCGCTGGACCGTGTGTACGTGCCAGAGCCCTGGCTGCAGGAAGCAGGCGGCGGTGTGGAAATGCTCGCCGAGAAGCGGGCGTCGCCGGCGGTGCGCCGAGCCATCGACCGCTGCCTGGAGCACACGGCAGTCTTGCTCCGCCGCGCCGAGGCGATGCCGGGCTCGGTCCGCCGCCGGCGCTTCCGCTGGGAATGCGCGGTGATCGTCAGGCTGGCCTGGGCGCTCCATCGCAGGCTCGGCAATGGCGACCCCCTCGCCGGGCGGATCAGGGTGCCGACGCCCGCCCGCGTGGGCCTTGCGTTGAGGGGCATCGCCCAAGCATGGTGAGTCAGGAGGTCAGCCTGCCGATCCCGGAGGCCCCGGACCCGAAGCGCTACGTGGCCGAGGTGACGCGGGCGTCGGGGAGCTCGTTCTTCCTGCCGATGATGCTGCTGCCGCGCGAGAAGCGCGAGGCGATGCTGGCGCTCTACGCCTTCTGCCGCGAGACCGACGACGTCGCCGACGAGATCGAGGACCCGGAGGAGTCGCGCGCGCTGATCGATGCCTGGCGCGGCGAGGTGCGGGCGCTCTACCAGGGCACGCCGCGCCATCCGGTGACGCGGGCCCTCGCCGCCCCGGTCGAGCGTTTCGGCCTCGCCGAGCGGCACTTCATGGAGATCCTGGAGGGCTTCGAGATGGACGGTGGCGGCGCCATGCTGCGGCCGACGCTGGCCGAGCTCGAACGCTACTGTCACTGCGTCGCGGGGTGCGTCGGCCTGCTCTCGGTCGAGATCTTCGGCTACCGCGCGCGCACCATCCCCACCTTCGCGCGCCACCTGGGCCAGGCGTTTCAGCTCACCAACATCCTCCGCGACGTGGCGGAGGACGCGAAGCGCGGCCGCATCTACCTGCCGCAGGAGCTGCTGGAAAAGCAGGGCCTCGCGGGCATCAGGCCCGAGGCGATCGGGCGCACGCCCGGCGTCGAGAAGGTGTGCCGCTCCCTCGGCGGAATGGCGCGCCGGCACTTCGGCGCGGCGAGCGAGGCGCTGCCGCGCTCGGAACGCCGCTCCATGCGCCCCGCCATCCTCATGCGGAGCGTCTACGAGGCCTATCTCGACCGTATCGAGCGGGCGGGTTTCCCCGTCGCCGGCCGGCGGATCAGGTTCACGGCCACGCAGAAACTGCGCCTCGTCACGGGCGGGCTGCTGCGGACGATTTAGTCCCAAATCCGCCTGTCTCTCCTCCGGACTCTTTTCGTTTCCCTCAGGCGCCGGGCGCTCGCTCCGCTCGCTTGGCTACGCGCCATTCGGCGCGCGGCGCAGTCGCGCCGTCCGGGCCTTCGGCCCGGCAGAGCCGGCGCGCAGTGCTTGCCGGCGGCGCCGGGGGGACCCTATAACCGCCGCGCCGAGTGAAACGGGAAGGCGGCACGCAGCGGCATGATCATCGTCACGGGCGGCGCGGGCTTCATCGGGTCCAACCTCGTCGCCGCCCTGGAAGAGCGCGGCGAGGAGCCGCTGGTAGTCTGCGACCGGCCGGGCGCGGGTAGCGACGGCCGGACCATTGCCAAGCGCGACCTCAAGGCCGTGGTCGAGCCGGCCGGCCTCCCCGCCTGGCTCGCCGATCACGCGGGCGCGGTGCGTGCGGTTTTTCACCTGGGCGCCACGTCGTCCACGACGGAGACCGACGCAAGCCTGCTCACCCGCAACAACTACCGCTTCAGCATGGCGCTCTGGCGCTGGTGCGCGGCCGAAGGCGTGCCGCTGATCTACGCCTCCTCGGCCGCGACCTACGGAGACGGCTCGTGCGGCTTCGACGATGACGCCTCGATCCCCGCGCTCGCCCGGCTGAAGCCCCTCAACGGCTACGGCCGCAGCAAGCACCTCGTCGACCGCCGCATCGCCCATGCGCTCGCAGCGGGCGCGCCAAGGCCGCCGCAATGGGCGGGCCTCAAGTTCTTCAACGTCTATGGCCCCAACGAGTATCACAAGGGCGGCCAGCGCAGCGTCGTCGCCACCGTCTATCCCGACGCCGCGGCAGGGCGGCCCGTGCGCCTCTTCAAGTCCTACGACCCCCGCCATGCGGACGGCGGCCAGTGCCGCGACTTCGTCTGGGTCGGCGACTGCGTCGCCGTCATGCTCTGGCTGCTGGACAACCGCCAGGTGAGCGGCCTCTTCAACGTCGGCACCGGCAAGGCGCGGCCGTTCTCCGATCTGGCGCGTGCGCTCTTCGCCGCGCTCGGGCAAGCTCCGTCGATCGAGTACGTGGAGATGCCCGAGTCGATGCGTGCGCATTACCAATATTTCACGGAAGCGCGGATGGAGCGGCTGCGGCGCGCGGGCTACGCTCTGCCGTTCACGACGATCGAGGCGGGCGTGGGCACCTACGTGCGCGACTATCTGAGCAGGGACGACCCCTATCGATGACCTTCGCCCTCGCCTTCCCCACCATCGACCCGGTGGCGGTCGAGATCGGCCCCGTCGCGATCCGCTGGTACGCGCTTTCCTACGTGGTCGGCCTCGTGCTGGGCTGGCAGTACGTGCGCTACCTTGCAGGCAGGTGCATCGACGGGCTGACGAAGCGCCACGCCGACGACTTGCTGGTGTTCGGCACCCTCGGCGTCGTGCTGGGCGGCCGGCTCGGCTACGTGCTGTTCTACCAGCCGGGGTACTACCTCTCCAATCCCGAAGAGATTTTCGTGATCTGGCAGGGCGGGATGTCCTTTCACGGCGGCGCCCTCGGAGTGATCGTCGTCGTGGTCCTCTACACCCGCATCATGAAAATCCGCTTCCTCTCCGTCGCCGATGCGGTCTGCGCGCAGGTGCCGATCGGCCTCTTCCTCGGCCGTATCGCCAATTTCATCAACGGTGAGCTGTACGGCCGGGTGAGCGATGTCTCCTGGGCTATGGTGTTCCCGAACGGAGGGCCCGAGCCGCGCCACCCGAGCCAGCTTTACGAAGCGGTCCTGGAGGGCATCGTCCTGTTCACGGTCCTGGCCGTCGCAGCGCACACGAAGCGGATCACGCAGCGGCCCGGCACCGTCGCCGGCATGTTCTTCGCCGGCTACGGCGTCGCCCGCATCATCGCCGAGCTGTTCCGCGAGCCCGATGCCTTCCTCGGCTTCATCGTGTCCGGCATCACCATGGGGCAGCTTCTCTCGCTCCCGATGATCGTGCTCGGGCTCTTCCTCATCCTGCGCATCCCGCCGGTGCCGCGGCTGGACAGTCGAGCGGAATGATGACGGCGCTCGCGGCGGAAATCCGGGAGCGCATCCGGCGGGACGGGCCGCTCAGCGTCGCCGCCTACATGGAGCTCTGCCTCAACCACCCCACGCATGGCTACTATCGCGGAGGCGGACCCATTGGCGTCGCGGGCGACTTCATCACCGCGCCCGAGGTGAGCCAGATGTTCGGCGAGCTGATCGGCCTCTGGTGCGGGGCGGTCTGGCAGAGCATGGGCCGGCCGCGGCCCGTGCGCCTCGTCGAGCTTGGGCCGGGCCGCGGCACGCTGCTCGCGGACGCGCTGCGCGCGGCGGAGACCGTGCCGGATTTCCGCGCTGCCATCGACCTGCACCTGGTCGAGTCGAGCGAGACCCTGCGCGCCGAGCAGGCCGCTTCGCTGGGCGATGCGCGGCCGGCCTGGCACGAGCGGTTCGAGACCGTGCCGGCAGGCCCCGTGCTGGTCGTCGCCAACGAGTTCTTCGACGCCCTGCCGATCCGGCAATTCGAGCGCGTGGGCGATACGTGGCGGGAACGCATGGTCACGCTCGCACCGGGCTCCGAGTCTCTCAACTTCGCCGTCAATGGCACGGCATGCCCCGACGACGCCCGGCTCGGGGCCGCACCGGCCGGCGCCATCGTCGAGCGGGCGCCGGCGCGGGACGCGCTTGCCGCGGCCCTCGGCGCGCGAATCGCGGCCGACGGCGGTGCGGCGCTCGTCATCGACTACGGCCACGCGCGGCCGGGCATCGGCGACACGCTCCAGGCCGTGAAACGCCACCGCCGCCACGGCGTGCTGGACGATCCCGGCAGCGCAGACCTGACCGCCCACGTGGATTTTTGCGCATTGGCGGCGGCGGCGCGGGGGGCGGGCGCCGCGGCCTTCGGCCCGGTCCCGCAAGGGGCGTTTCTCCGGGCGTTGGGGATCGACGCGCGGGCGGCCCGGCTGCAGCAGAATGCGAGCGCCGAGCAGGCGGCGGCGATCGACGCGGCGCTCCGGCGCCTGACCGGCGCGGACGAGATGGGCACGCTGTTCAAGGCGCTGGCGTTCGCCCACCCGGCGCTGGGTGCGCCGCCCGGCTTCGAGCATCTGGGCCAAGCGGCTGCACCATGATCGAGCCCCTCTGCCACCCTCTCCTGGAAGATCCGAGCGGCCGCGTCCGCCACGGCTTCTTCGGCCGCGTCGGCGGCGTCAGCAACGGGCTCTACCGTTCCCTCAATTGCGGCTACGGCTCCGGCGACGACCCCGAGGCCGTCCGGGAAAACCGTGCGCGCGCGATGAAGGCCTGCGGGCTGCTGCCCGCAGCGCTCTGCACCGCCTACCAGGTACACAGCGCCGACGCGATCGTCGTGACCGAGCCCTGGCCGCGGGACGAGGCGCCGCGGGTCGACGCCATGGCGACGGCGACGCCGGGTCTCGCGCTCGCCATCCTCACGGCGGACTGCGTGCCGGTGCTGCTGGCGGATCGCGAGGCCGGCGTGATCGGCGCGGCCCATGCCGGCTGGCGCGGCGCGCTGAACGGGGTCCTGGAGGCCGCGGTCTCGGCCATGCTCGGCCTGGGCGCGCGGGCGAACGACATCCGGGCGGTGATCGGCCCCGCCATCGGCACGGCGTCCTACGAGGTGGGGCCCGAGTTTCCCGCCCCCTTCCTCGCCCGCAACCCGCAGGACGAAGACCTGTTCGCACCGGCGGAGCGGGACGGACGCTTCCTCTTCGACATCGCGGGCTATGTCGCGCGCCGCCTGCGCGGGCTCGGTCTTGCGGCGGTGGACATGACCGGCGGCGATACCTGCGCCGAGCCGACCCGCTTCTTCAGCTATCGCCGGAGCGTCCACCGCGCCGAGCCCGACTACGGCCGCAACATCTCCATCGTGGCGCTCGCCTGAGATGCCCTACGTGATCATCTTCGGCGCCCTGCTGTTCGTCGGCCTCGTGGCGAGCTGCGTTCTGACGGCGTCGGGTCCGTGACCGATCGGGCCGGCGCAGCGACGGCACGGCGGCGCATGACGTTGCCGTGTGCGCTGGCCCTCTTTCTGTGCATGGCCCTCGCGGCCTGCGGCGACCTGCCCCGGCCCTTCCAGCCGGCCGAGAAGAGCCTGCAAGCCTGGTCGGCGCCGGGAGACATCGCCTGGGGGAGCATCCTGGTGCTGCCCATCGCCGGCTTGCCGCAACCCCGATCCGCCGAGCTGGCAAACGAGGTCGTCGCCGCGCTTCAGGTGCGCGACGTGCCTGCGAGCACATATGCCGGCGGACGGGCCAGCATCGTCCTGGCCGGCCAGGTCTCGGCGGTCACGCGCAAGCTGAGGTGGGCGCTGGTCACGCCCGACGGCGCGACCGCGCTTCGCTTCGAGGACCCATCGCTCGATGCGGCGCGGATCGACGAAACCGCGCCCGATCTGGCCGCCATCGCCGCGCGGGCCGCACGGCAGATCACCGATACCCTGGAGCCGCCGATTGCCGAGGACGAGCGCGCGCGGCCTGCGGTGCCCGTGGTGCTCGAAGCGGTGCACGGCGCGCCGGGCGACGGCGGTATCGCGCTGGCCCGCGCCATGCGGGATTCCCTCGCCCGCATCGGCGTCGCGGTCGCCGACGACGGCAAGGACGACTCGCATCTGATCCTGGGCCGGGTCTCGGTGGCACGAGACGACGAGGCATCGGACGACGCGGCGCTCACCATCGCCTGGGACGTGCTGCAGCCAGACGGCACGAGGCTCGGCACCGTCACCCAGAGCAACCGCGTCTCGGCGGCGCAGTTGACCGGCGCCTGGGGTGCGCTGGCCAGGATCGTGGCGCGGGCAGGCGCGCCGGGAATCGCGCAACTGCTCGAGCACGCGCCCGCGCCGCAATTTGCATCGGCATCCCGGCGCGAGACGCCCGCGGAGCCGCAGGCCGCGGTTCCGCTGGCGCCGCCCATCGACGCATCGCCCCGGTCGACCGGGCAGACGACCGAACCACCGAGCCAAGCGCCTCCCCTCCGGGCCATCGCGACGCCGGTCGATCCGCCGATTGCGCTCACGGTCGAAGCGAGATCCACGGCGCCCGCGCCGCTCTTCAGGCCGCTCCCCGCGCCGCCGAGCAAGCCCCGGCCCGAGGCGCCCATCGCGGTCTCGATCGTGGTCTCCGCCGCGCTTCAGTAACGCCGTTTACAGGGCAGGGTCGGGTTGATACAGTCCGCGCGCCTTCGGGGCCGGCAGCGCGGCCCGGCTGGTTTCACCCCGTCCTAAATCCAGGGAACCGTCACCGATGAAGCTCGTTGCCGGGAACAGCAACCGGCCGCTGGCTGAGGCGATTGCGTCGGCGCTCGGAACCCAGCTGACGCGCACCTCGATCCGCCGCTTCGCCGACTCCGAGATCTTCGTCGAGATCCTGGACAACGTGCGCGGCGAGGATGTCTTCCTCATCCAGTCGACGTCGACGCCGACCAACGACAACCTGATGGAGCTGCTGGTCTGCCTCGATGCCCTGAAGCGCGCCTCGGCCCAGCGGGTGACGGCGGTAATGCCTTACTTCGGCTACGCGCGGCAGGACCGGAAGTCGGCGCCGCGCACGCCGATCTCGGCCAAGCTCGTCGCCAACCTGATCCAGGCGAGCGGCGCCAACCGGATTCTCACGCTCGACCTGCACGCCGGCCAGATCCAGGGCTTCTTCGACATCCCGGTGGACAACCTCTACGCGGTGCCTGTGATGTCGGAAGACATCAGGCAGAACCACAACAACGAGACGCTGATGTTCGTCTCGCCCGACGTGGGCGGCGTGCTGCGCGCACGCGCCATGGCCAAGCGCTTCAACGCCGATCTCTCGATCGTCGACAAGCGACGCGAGCAGGCCGGCCAGTCGGAAGTCATGAACATCATCGGCGACGTCGAGGGGCGCCGCTGCATCATCGTGGACGATATCGTCGATTCGGCGGGCACGCTCTGCAACGCGGCGGCGGCACTCAAGGAAGCAGGCGCGACCTCCGTCCACGCCTATGTCTCGCATCCGGTTCTCTCGGGCGACGCGGCGGCGCGAGTCTCGTCATCGGAGCTCGAATCGCTGGTGGTGACGGACAGCATTCAGACAACCGACGCGGTCGAGAGCGCGGAGAACATCCGCGTGCTCTCGATTGCGCCGTTGATGGCGGAATCGATCCTCCGCATCAGCTCGGAGACCTCCGTGTCGAGCCTCTTCGACTGACGTGCGGAACACGGATACTGGGGAAGCACGACCATGAGCGACCAGATAACCATCGAGGCGCTGCCGCGCGAGCCGCGCGGCAAGGGGGGCGCGCGGGCGCTCAGGCGCGAGGGCCGGATGCCGGCCATCGTCTATGGCGGCGGCGGCGAGCCGCTCTCCGTCTCGCTCAACTACAACGTGCTGGAGCGCGAGCTGGCCCGCCGGGGCTTCTTCGCCCGCCTCTACGACCTCGAGGTCAACGGCGACGTCATACGCGTCCTGCCCCGCGACGTGCAGGTCGATCCGGTCACCGATGCGCCGCTCCACATCGACTTCATCCGCTACGTCAAGGGCGCGGCGCTCGCGGTCTCGGTCGAGGTCCGCTTCGAGGGCCAGGAGGAATCCGAGGGGCTGAAGCGCGGCGGCGTGCTCAACATCGTCCGCCACGAGGTCGAGCTGCTGTGCCCGCTGGAGGCGATCCCCGAGTTCATCGTGGCGGACGTGGCCGGAAGCGAGATCGGCGACAGCATCCACATCAGCCAGATCGATCTGCCCGAAGGCGTGACGCCCACCATCACCGACCGCGACTTCACCGTCGCCACCATCGCCGCGCCCACCATCATCGTCGAGCCGGTCGATGAGGAGGAAGGCGAAGAGGGCGAGGAGCTGGAGGAAGGCGACGAGGAAGGCGCCGAGGAAGGCGAGGCCGCGCCGGACGCCGAAGGCGAGGAGTCGTAGCACGGCCTTTTTCCGTCGCTCCCGCGCCACCCGGGCGGGCGCCCCCGCCCGCCTGCTGGTGGGCCTCGGCAATCCCGGAACCGACGCGGCCCGGCACCGGCACAACGTCGGGTTCATGGCGCTCGACGCGCTGGCGACGGCGCAGGGCTTCGGCGCGTTCAGGCGGCGCACGCGCTTTCACGGCGAGATCGCCGAAGGCCGCGTGGGCGACGACGCGGTGCTCGCGCTCAAGCCCCAGACCTACATGAACGAATCGGGCCGCGCCGTGGGCGCCGCCATGCGCTTTCACAAGCTCAGCTCGGACGCCGTCATCGTCCTGCATGACGAGGTCGACCTCGCCGCCGGCAAGGTACGCGCGAAGATGGGCGGCGGCGTCGCCGGCCACAACGGGCTGCGGAGCATCCGCTCCCACATCGGCGCCGATTTCTGGCGCGTGCGGATCGGCATCGGCCACCCCGGCGACCGCGACCGGATGACGGGCCACGTGCTCTCGAGCTTCGGCGCGTCGGACCGGGCGTGGCTCGCGCCCACTCTCGACGCCATCGCAGACGCCTTCCCCCTGGTCATGGCCGGGGACGCCAGCGCCTTCATGAGCCGCGTCGCCCTCCTCGCGCCGCCGCCGGGAGCGAAGCGGCCGCAGGCGGGCGGCGAGCAGCCGCAAGAGCGCTAGAATGGGCTTCCGCTGCGGCATCGTGGGCCTGCCCAACGTGGGCAAGTCCACGCTCTTCAACGCGCTGGTGGCGAGCGGCGCGGCCGAGGTCGGCAACTATCCGTTCTGCACGGTCGAGCCCAACGTGGGGCGCGCGCCGGTGCCGGACGAGGCGCTCGTCGCGGTGGCCCGGCTCGCGGGCTCGCGCAAGATCGTGCCGAGCGTGCTGGAGGTGGTCGACATCGCCGGCCTCGTCGAAGGCGCCAGCAAGGGCGAGGGGCTCGGCAACCGCTTTCTGGGTCACGTGCGCGAGGTCGACGCCCTGCTCCACCTGGTCCGCTGCTTCGAGGACGAGCAAGTCGCGCACGGCTCGGGCGCGGTCGATCCCCTGCGCGATATCGCGCTGATCGAGACCGAGCTCATGCTGGCCGATCTCGAAAGCCTGGAGCGTCAGCGCGAGTCGGCCATCAAGCGCGCCCGCGGGGGCGACGGCGAAGCGAAGGAGCGGCTCGCCGCCATCGAGCCCGCGCTCGCCCTGCTGGAGAACGGCCGACCGGCGCGCGGGCTCGACCCACCCTACGAGGCGGCCGAACGCGAATTCTCGGCCCTCAACCTGCTCAGCGCGAAGCCGGTGCTCTACGTCGCGAACGTCGACGAGGCGAACGCGGCGGCGGGCAACGCCATGAGCCGGACCGTCACCGCTCACGCCGCGTCCGCCGGCGCCGAAGTGGTCGTGATCTCGGCCGCGATCGAGGCGGAGATCGCATTGCTGGAGGACCCGGCCGAGAAGGCCGAATTCCTCGAATCGCTCGGCCTCGACGCGCCCGGCCTCGACCGTGTGATCCATGCCGGCCATCGCCTCCTCGGGCTGATCCGCTTCCTCACCGCCACCGAGACGGAAGCGCGCGCCTGGCCCGTCCCCGCGGGCAGCACGGCGGTCGAAGCAGCCGGGCGCATCCACACGGATTTTGCGCGCGGCTTCATCTGTGCCGAGACCATCGCCGCGGACGAGTTGATCGCACTCGGCGGCGAGCAGGCCGCCCGCAGCGCGGGCCGCATGCGCCAGGAGGGGCGCTCCTACATCGTATGCGACGGCGACGTCATGCTGTTTCGCTTCAACGTGTAGCGGAGCGGCGCACGGCCGTGAGTGGCGCTGGTATGCCCTGTCTGCTATGTGAGGTTGCGGCGCAGGGACAGGCGCCGAACGGCTGAGGATCAGGGAGGCACCCACGATGGGCGCAGTTGTCCGGCTGACCGCGGACGATGGTCACGTTCTCAACGCATATCGCGCTGCGCCCGATGGCGAGCCCCGCGCGGGCCTCGTGCTCGTGCAGGAAATTTTTGGGGTCAACGACCACATCAGGAGCGTGTGCGACGACTACGCGGCCCAAGGCTACCTCGTGCTGGCGCCATGCCTCTTCGACCGCAAGGAGCCGGGGATCGAGCTGGGCTATAGCGCCGAGACGGTGGACGAAGGTCGCGGGCTCAAGGCCGACATCGGCTGGGACGGCCCGGTCATGGACATCGAGGCCGGCGTCGATGCGCTCGAAGGCGCGCCGAAGACGGGCGTGGTGGGCTACTGCTGGGGCGGCTCGCTCGCCTGGCTTTCCGCCTGCCGCCTGGAGCTCGACGCGGCCGTCGGCTACTACGGCGGACAGATCATCGAGTTCGTGGGAGAGACTCCCACTTGCCCGACGATGCTCCACTTCGGCACCGAGGACGCTGGCATCCCGATGGCCGACGTCGACGAGATCAAGACCACCCACCCGGACGTCACCGTCCACGTCTATCAGGGCGCGGGCCACGGCTTCAACTGCGACCGCCGGGCGGACCACCACGCGGACGCCGCCGCGCTGGCCCGCGACCGTTCCCTCGCCCACCTCGCACGCCATCTGGGCTAGCGCGCGGCCGTGACTGAGCCGACCGCCCCGGTTCGTCTCGGCGTCATCGGCGGCAGCGGCCTCTACGAGATCGAGGGGCTGAGCGAGACCGAGCGGATCGACGTCCGCTCGCCCTTCGGCAATCCCTCCGATTCGCTGCTTCTCGGCCGCCTCGCCGGCACCGAGATGGCGTTCCTGCCGCGCCACGGCCGCGGCCACCCTCTGCCGCCCGGCGCGGTCGACTACCGCGCCAACATCGACGCGCTCAAGCGTGCGGGCGTGACGGACATCGTCTCGCTGAGCGCGGTGGGCAGCCTGCGCGAAGACATCGCGCCCGGCGACTTCGTCCTCGTCGATCAGTTCATCGACCGCACCTTCGCCCGCGAGAAGAGCTTTTTCGGCGCCGGGCTCGCCGCCCATGTCTCCATGGCCGAGCCCGTGTGCCCGCGCCTCGGCGACCACCTGCTGGCGGCCGCAGACAACCTCGGGCAGCGTATCGTCAGGGGCGGCACCTACCTCGCGATGGAGGGGCCGCAGTTCTCGACGATCGCCGAATCGGAAGTCTATCGGCAATGGGGGTGCTCGGTCATCGGCATGACCAACATGCCGGAGGCCAAGCTCGCCCGCGAGGCGGAGATCTGCTACGCGACCGTCGCCATGGTCACCGACTACGACTGCTGGCACCCGGACCACGCCGCCGTCACGGTCGACGCCATCGTGCGCACCCTGCAGGAGAACGCGGCCGCCGCCCGCCGCCTCGTGGCGGCGCTTGCGGAGGCCCTCGCGGCCCGGCGCGGCCCCTGCCCTTCTGGCTGCGACCGCGCGCTGGAGAACGCCGCGATCACGGCGCCCGAGGCCCGCGATGCGGCAATGGTGAAGCGCCTCGACGCCGTCGCCGGCCGCGTCCTGCGTTAGCGCGAGATTCTTGCCAGGGATCGGGCCTCGTCCCCGGCCGACCGTACCGCGCTCGCATGACCCTGCGGGCGTGACGGACGCGCGGCTCAGATCCTGCCGAGCGCGCGCAGCACCTTCTGGGGCGTGAACGGCATGTCGGTGAGCCGCGTGTCGAACGGTGCCAGCGCGTCGTTGAGCGCATTCATCACCGCGGCCGGCGCGCCGCAGGTGCCGGCCTCGCCCACCCCCTTGGCGCCGAGATCGGACTCGAACGTGGGCGAGACCACGTGGCCGCAGCGCATGTCGGGCAGCTCCGCCGCCATGGGCACGAGATAGTCCGCCATGGTGGCGTTGAGCATCTGCCCGTCGCCGTCGTACACGCACTGCTCCCAGAGCGCGCCGCCCAGCCCCTGCACGATGCCGCCCCGGATCTGCTCGTCCACGAGCTGCGGGTTGATGACGGTGCCGCAGTCCTCGATGCACCAGTGATCCAGGAGCGAGATGAAGCCGGTCTCGACATCGACCTCCAGGTACGACGCCTGCGCGCCATTGGTGAAGGCGAAGGGGTACTTGCGCGGGACGTAGTGACGGGTCGCGACCAGCTCCGACTGGAAGCCGTCCGGCAGGGTGTCGGGCCGGTAGTAGCAGACGCGCCCGACCTCATCGAGGCCGATGCGCTCGGCGCCGGTCGCCCTGTCCACCACGACCCCGCCCCGGATGTCCAGGTTCTCCGCCTCCTCCTGGAGCATGACCGCCGCTGCGCGCAGGATTTGCCGGCGTAGCGCGCGGCCCGCCTGGGCCACCGCCTCGCCGCCGATGCCGGCCGCGCGCGAGGCCCATGTGCCGCCGCCGTAGGGCGTGTGCTCCGTGTCGCCGGTGACGATCTTGAGCCGGTCGGGCGGAACGCCGACGGCCGTTGCAGCGACCTGCGAGATCACCGCCTCCATGCCTTGCCCCTGCTCGGTCGCACCCGTCGCGACGAACACGTTGCCCCTGGCGTCGAGCCGCATCGTCGCCCCGTCCTGGGCGGATATGCGCGCGCCGCCCACGCCGTAGAACATCGCCGACGGGTTCGTCACCTCGATGAAGCTCGCAAGCCCGATGCCGCGGTAGACCCCCTCGGCGCGGAGGGCGTCGCGCTCCTCCTTGAGCGCGTCGTAGTCCATCGCCTCCAGGAGCTTCGCGAGGCTTTCCTGGTGCGAGAGGTTCTCGAACGGGAGCCCCTGCGCCGAGCGGCAGGGATAGGAGTCGTCCGCGCGCAGGTTTCTGCGGCGAATCTCGGCCGGATCGAGGCCGGTCGCCCGCGCCGCCGCATCCACGAGCCCCTCGGTCACCGCGCATTTGACCGGGTGTCCGACCGCGCGGTACTGGCACATCATGTTCTTGTTCTGAAAGACGACGGTCGCCTGCGCCCGGTAGTGGTCGAACGCGTAGGGGCCGCCCGTCAGGTTCACGATCTGGTTCGACTCGATGCCGCTCGTGCGCGGATACATGGAATAGGGGCCGATCCCGCTGAGCGCGTCGATCTCGAAGCTGAGAATGGTGCCGTCGTCGTTCACGGCGACCTTCCCCACGACCCGCTGGTCGCGCGCATGGATGTCGGACAGGAAGCTCTCCAGCCTGTCCGCCACGAACTTGACCGGCCGCCTGAGCAGGAGCGAGAGCCCGACCGTCGCGATCTCGTCCGCATAGGTGTGGACCTTGATCCCGAACGAGCCGCCGACATCGCGCGCGATGACGCGGACCCGGTGCTCGTCCAGGCGGAAATGGGTCGCGAGGATGTTCTGCACCATGTGCGGGCACTGGTTGTTGTGCCACACGGTGAGCTGCCCTTCTCCCGGGTTCCAGTCCGCGAGGATGGCGCGCGGCTCGACGCACACCCCGGTGTGCCGGGCGAAGACATAGGTTTCCTCGACGATATGGTCGGCCTCCGCGTAAGCCCCCTCGATATCGCCGAAATCCACGTTGCGCCGCCAGGCGAGGTTGTCGCCGAGGCTCTCGTGGATGACCGGCGTGGCGGGGTCCAAAGCGGTCTCGGCCTGCGTGACGGCCGGCAGCACCTCCCAGTCGATCTCGACCAGCTCCGCCGCGTCCTCGGCCCTGGCGCGGCTCTCGGCGACCACGGCCACCACCGCCTCGCCCTGCCACGTCGCCGTGTCCAGCGGCAGCGCGTATTGCGGCGCGGACTTGAGGCCTTCGAGATGCGTGAGCACGCCGACCCAGGGGTCGTGGATCGCCGCGAGCGCGCGCCCGTCCACGACCGCGATCACCCCCGATGCCGCCCTCGCCGCCTCCGCGTCGATGGACCGGATGCGCGCATGCGCGTGGGGCGAGCGCACGAAGGCCGCGTGCCCCGTCCGCCCGCTTGTCTCGATGTCGTCGACGAAGGCGCCGCGCCCTTCCGTGAGCCTGGGCGCATTGGGGCGCGGAACGGATCGGCCGATGTAGGAGTTCGGGCGGTCGAGCAGCCAGCGGTCCGCGACGAGATCGGTCATGACGGGCCTCCTGCGCCGGCGCGGGCCATCTCGAACGCGTCCACGATCGCCTCGTAGCCCGTGCACCGGCAGTAGTTCCCGGAGATGAACGCGCGGACCTCCTGCCGGCTCGCGGCGGGATTGCGCTCCCTCAGCTCGGCCAAGGTCAGCAGCATGCCGGGGGTGCAGTAGCCGCACTGGAGCGCGTTGCGCGCGACGAACGCCTCCTGGAGGTCACGGATCTCGCCCGTGTCGCTCAGCCCCTCGATGGTCCAGACGTCGGCGCCCTCCGCCTGCGCGGCCAGCATGAGGCAGCCGCGCACGATGCGCCCGTCCACCCGCACGGTACAGGCGCCGCACACGCCGTGCTCGCAGCCGACGTGGCTGCCGGTGAGGCCGAGTTCCTCGCGCAGGAAGTCCACCAGGTTCATCCGCGCCTCGATGCGGCGCATCGTCTGCTCGCCGTTGACCCGCAGGCCGATTTCGACAGTCCTGTCCATCGCTCCCCTCCCTCAGCCCGCGAGCGGGGCCAGCACCCGCCTGGCGAGCACCCCGGCGAGATGCCGGCGCATCGCCGCATCCGCGTTCAGGTCCTCGGGCGGGTCGAGCTCCTCCCTGAGCGCATCGGCGATCCGGTCGCCGAGGGCGTCCGACCATCTCTCGCCTTCGAGCAGAGCCGCGCTCCGCACGGCGGAGACGGGCCGCTCGCCCGCACCGAAGAAGACGAGGCGGCCGCGGCCGAACCTGCCGTCGTCGGACTCGACATGGGCGGCGAGGCCGATGATCGCGTAGTCGCCGTGGCGGCGCGCCAGTTCCATGAAGCCCGACGTCCAGCCCGCGCCGATGCCCGGAACGTCTACGGCGGTCAGCACCTCGCCCGGCTCGAGCGCGGTCTCGTAGAGGCCCCGGAAGAACGCGTCCGCGTCCACGGTCCGCGTGCCGCCGTTGCCCGCAATCGTCATCCGCGCGCCGAGGGCGACCGCGCAGGCCGGGAGCTCGGCCGCCGGATCAGCCAATGCGATGGAGCCGCCGAACGTGCCGCGATTGCGAACCGCCGGATGGGCGATGTGCGGCATGGCACCGGCGATGAGCGGCGCCTGCGAGCGCACGAGGTCCGAGGCCTCCACCTCCGCATGGCGGGTCATGGCACCGATGCGAAGGCCGCCGCCAACCTCTTCGATGCCGGCAAGACCCGGCACGCAGCCGATATCGACCAGCACCGCAGGGGCGGAGAGCCGCATGTTCAGGGTGGCCATCAGGCTCTGGCCGCCGGCGAGGACTTTTGCCTCCTCCCCGTGCTCGGCCAGCACGCCGATGGCGTCTTCGAGGCTTTCCGGCCTGATATAGGCGAATGGGGCAGGTTTCATGAGCGCGTTCCCCCGCTATTGCACCGCCTCGTGGTGCTGGATGAGCATCGTCGGGATGCCGTTCAGCCCCACCGTACCGGGGATGGATGCGAGCGTACCGCTTTTGGTGCGGATGTCGAAGGGCCGGCCGGCCGGGTTCTGCGTGAGAGTTAGCGGCTCTGCTCGACCTCGACACCGACCCCGTCCGCATCCGGGTAGAGGTCGAGCTTTTCCACCCGCACCCGCACGCCGCTCACGCGACGGTTGGCGAGGCAGAGCGCGACGATGCGGTCGGCAAGGGTCTCCACCAGGTTGATGTGGCCGCCGGCGACGATGGCGCGGATGCCGTCGACGATGGTCTCGTAGGAGACGACGTTGGCGATGCTGTCGTCGATGGGCCGCTCGTCGTCCGTGACCTCCACCCGCACGTTGATCCGCACCCGCTGGGTGGCGTGGCGCTCGTGCTCGTGAACCCCGATGGAGCACGGCAGCACCAGATCGCGGATCAGCAGGCAGCGCCGCGCGGCCGCAGGCGAACCCGGAGTCGAGGTCGTGCTCATTCCAGGATCACCTCCCCCTGCGGCATCGCCCAGCCGAGGTGCTGGCCGCTGTCGAGCGCGATCATCTGCCCGGTGAGCGCGCGGGCGCCAAGGATGAAGCGTATGCCGTCCGCGATGTCGGCGGGCGCTATGGGGCGCATCAGCGGCGTGGCCTCGTATTGCGCGGCGAAGTGCGCCGGGCTCTGCCGGGCGCTCGGCAGCGTCGGGCCGGGGCCGATGCCGTTGACCCGGATGCGCGGCGCGAGCGCGAGCGCGGCGGTCTGCGTCAGCGTCCAGAGCGCCGCCTTGCTGAGCGTGTAGGACATGAAATGCGGCGTCAGGTTCCGGACCCGCTGGTCGAGCATGTTGACGATGCAGCCCTCGGCGTCGGCCGGCAGCGCTGCCGCGAACTTCTGGGTCAGCACGAAGGGCGCGCGCAGATTGGCCTCCATGTGGAGGTCCCAGCTCGCGCGGTCGGCGGTTTGCAGGTCGTCGTTCTCGAAGGGCGAGGCGTTGTTGACGAGGCAGCCGAGCGGCCCGAGCGCCTCCGTCGCGCGCGCCACCAGGGTCCCGACCTCGGCTTCCTGGGCGAGATCGGCCCTGAGCGCCACGGCGCGCCCGCCCGCGCCCTTGATGCCCGCGACGACGTCGCACGCGGCATCGCCCGACTCGCGATGGTGTACCGCGACCGCCCACCCGTCCTGCGCCAGCGCCTCGGCGATGGCACGGCCGATGCGCACCGCGGCGCCGGTGACCAGCGCCGCCCGCGGCATGGCGTCCGCCGACTTTGCCGAGCCGGAATCCTGTGCCGCTGCAACCATGTCGGCCGGCCTACCCGCTTGCCTCCTGCCGCCTCGCTTCCTGCTCGTAGAAGCGAAAGACCATGTCGGTCAGCGTGACGAAGCCCACCGCCTCGTTGCCGTCGACCACCACGCCGCGCGAGAGTCCGAAGCGGCCGAGCAGGCGGATCGCGTACTTGATCTCCATGTCGGCGCTCATGGTCAGCACCGGCTTCGACATGATCTCGTAGACGTTCACCCGGTCCGGCGAGCGGTTGTGCGCGATCACCTTGTTGGCGATGTCGGAGACCACCACCATGCCGTACTCGTCGCCAGGCCGGCGGCGCTCGACGACGAGCGAGTACACGTTGTTCTCGCGCATCAGCACCAGGGCCTCGTGAACCGTGGCCATGCCGTTGATGGGCGCCGGCATGGGCGACATCACGGCGCGCACCGTGTTGAACCGCTCCCCCTGCGGTGCCGCCTTGGCCGTGCTCGCCTTTCTGCTCATATCTGGTCCTCGATCTCGTGCTTGATCTCGGCAATCTGATGGGAAAGGCCGACCGCGTCTTCGATGGCGATCTGGAACGCGATCCCCGTCCCCGATTTCTCCTCGAAGGCCCCGGCCGTGGCAATCCCCTCAAGGACGGTCCGGCTCATGTGCTCCTCGACGAGGAACAGCAGGATGTCCCGCTGGCCGGTCAGCCTCAAGCCGAGAAAGGTCTGCTGCGGCTCGAGCCCCTCGCCGCGGCAGCCCGTGACGATTGTAGCACCGGTTGCGCCGCTGCGGCGGCCGGCGGCGAGTACGGACTCGGTCTCATCCGAGCTCACGAGCGCCATGATCAGCTTGAAGCGCATTGGTCAGGTTCCTTTCCCGGATGATCGGCGCCTGCGCAGGGCGGCCAGCGCCGACGAGAGCTGGGCGAACCCCAGCACCGCGATGACGGCAAAGATGCATGCGAACGCGATGAGGCCGAAGCCGTCGAGCAGCGGGCTGCGCCCCGGCACGTTGGCGGCGAGGCCGAGGCCGAGGGCTGCCACCAGCGGCACGGTCACGGTCGACGACGTGACGCCGCCGGAATCGTAGGCGAGCGCGATGATGCTGCGCGAGGCGAAGATCGTCAGCACGATGACGATCACGTAGGCAGCCATGAACAGGTAGTGCAGCGGCACCCCGGTGACGATGCGCACGGTCCCGAGCCCGACGCCCACAGCGACGCCCGTGGCGACCGCGATCCGCAGGCCCCACGGCCTGATCGTCCCGCCCGAGACGTCGCCGGCCTTGCGGGCGACGGCCATGAGCGAGGGCTCCGCGATGGTCGTGCCGAAGCCGATCGCCGCCGCAAACACGTAGATCCAGCCGTAGTCGAGCCAGTGCGCCCTCGCGCCCTCGGCGAGGCCGAGGAAGGCCGGGTCGGTGAGCTGCGCCGCCATCGTCTTGCCCAGGGGAAACAGCGCCTCCTCCAGCCCGATGAGGAACAGCACCAGCCCGACGGTGACATAGACGAAGCCCACGATGATCCGGCCGGGGTTCGCCAGGCGCCGGCGCAGGACGACGATCTGGAAGAACAGCACGATGGCGATGAGCGGCACGATGTCGCGCACCGTATCGAGGCCGGCTTCGGCCATGCGGGAGAGCAGTTCCACGGCGCCGCCCCTCAGAACACCATGCCGAAGACGAGCACGAAGATGATGGGCGTGAGGCTCGCGTAGGCGATGAGGCCGAAGCCGTCGATCAGCGGATTGCGCCCGCGGATCGACGCCGCGAGGCCGACGCCGAGCGCCGTCACCATGGGCACGGTGATGGTCGACGTGGTGACGCCGCCGGAGTCGTAGGCGATGCCGACGATCTCGTCGGGCGCCAGGAAGGTGAGGCCCACCGCGATGACGTAGCCGCCGATGATCCAGTAGTGCAGCGGCCAGCCCTTGAGGATGCGCAGCACGCCGAGCGTGATGCCGACGCCGACCGAGACCGCGACCGTGTAGCGCAGGCCGAGCGCGTACGCCTCCATCGCGTCGGCGCCGGCGGCGATCACGCCCGCATCGGCGGCGACGCGCGACGCCTCGTCCGTCACCGCGATCAGCGCGGGCTCCGCGACCGTGGTCCCGAATCCCAGCGCGAAGGCGAAGACGAGGAGCCAGACGAGGCTGCCCTTCAGCGCGAAACCCTGCGCCAGGCCCTCGCCGAGCGGGAAGAGGCCCATCTCCAGCCCCTTGATGAACAGCGCGAGCCCCAGCATCACGAGCACGAGCCCGCCGATGATGCCGCCAAGATCGGGAAACGGCTGGCGCAGGATCGCGACCTGGAAGACCGCAACCACCGCGATGATCGGCGCGAGATCGCGCAGCGTTCCGAGCACGAGGCCGGTGAAGGAGAGGATGCCTGCCGCCGCCCGATTCCCCTGCAGGCGCTCGAATGCGCGTTGTGCTGAACGACCTGCCCTGATCACGGCATCGGCGGGCGCATTCATTGCGACTCGGGCTCCGACTCCTTTGACATATAAGCACACGGTTCCGGCGCGCAAAGGAACCGGGCCGGTGCATAGCCGGGGCCGCGGCCGGGCAGGTTAGCCGACGACGGAATCGAGATTGCAGCGCATTGCTGCTACGGTTGAACGATCGTGCTCGTCGCGCCGCGGGCGGCGGGAGGCGGACGCGCGACGGAACAGCGGGGGAGACGATGGGGATCGACATCGACTGCGACATGGGCGAGGCCCACGTCGAGCGGAACGGAGGATGAGCACGGTGGCAACGCAGGCGGGCGCTGGGGCGGGCGCCGAAATCCTCGCCTCCAACTCCGGCATCATCCAGGCCTACCGGGCGAAGACGCCGGCGTCGGCGGCGCTCGCGGCCGAGGCGAGGGACATTCTGCCGTCCGGCATCGTCCACGATGCGCGCCACCTGGAGCCTTACGGCATCTACGTCACGCGGGCCGAGGGTTCGCGCAAGTGGGACCGGGACGGCAACGAGTACGTCGACTACGCGGGCGGCCACGGCGCCCTGCTGCTCGGCCACGGCCGGCCCGAGGTCCTCGCCGCCATCCAGGAGGCGCTGCCGGACGGCACGCACCCCGGCGCCAACCACGAGCGCGAGGTCCGCTGGGCGCAGATCGTGCGCGAGCTTGTGCCCTGCGCCGAGCGCGTGCGCTTCACGTCCTCCGGCACCGAGGCGACGCACATGGCGCTCCGCCTCGCTCGCTCGCACACGGCCAGGAACAAGATCGTGCGCTTCAAGGGCCATTTCCACGGCTGGCACGACCACATGACCTCCGGCTACACCTCGCACTTCGACGGCGCGCCGACGGCGGGCGTGCTGCCCGACCTCGCCGCCCAGGTGATCCTGCTGCCGCCCGGCGACGAGGAGGCCGCGCGCGCCGCCTTCGAGGCCGACGACGACATCGCTGCGGTGATCCTGGAGCCGACCGGCGGCTCCTTCGGCCTCGTGCCCCACGCCTTCGAGTTTTTGGGCTTCCTGCGGGAGCTGACGGCGAAGCACGGCGCGATCCTGATCTTCGACGAGGTGATTACCGGCTTCCGCGTCTCCCCCGGCGGCGCGCAGGGGCACTTCGGCGTCACGCCCGACATGAGCACCCACGCCAAGATCGTTGCCGGCGGGCTGCCCGGCGGCGCGGTGGCCGGGCGCAGGGACATTCTCGACGACCTCGACTTCTTCGCGACCAGGGAGAGCGGCCGCGAGAAGATCTTCCATCCCGGCACCTTCAACGCGAACCCCGTCTCCGCCGCCGCCGGCACGGCCGCGCTCACCATCGTGCGGGATTCGGACGCCTGCGAGCGGGCGTCCGCCTTCGGCGCGGCGCTTCGGGCCGGCCTCAACGCGGTGCTGGAGGAGGAAGGCGTGCCCTGGTCGGTCTACGGCACGTTCTCGTCCTTCCACCTCTTCATGAACCCGCGCGGGCGCGCGATCACGCCGTCCACCTTCGATCCGCTTACCATCGACTATGCGGAGCTCAAGGATCGCCCGCCGGCGCTGGTGAACAAGATCCGCCTCGGCCTGCTGGTGAACGGGGTGGACATCCAGGGCTGGCCCGGCGGCATGACGTCCGCCGCCAACACGGCGGACGACCTCGCGGTCACCGCCGACGCGCTGCGTGAGACCATCCGCATGCTGCGCCGCGAAGGGGAACTCTAGCCGGCACGGGCGCGGCCGCGGGCACCGGCGCGGGGACGCGGCGCATGGACACGCTCGAACGTTTCGCCGAGGCGAAGCTTTCCGCGCTCACGGAGCGGCAACTGCGCCGCACCGTGCACGAGACCGCGCCGATCGGCCCCGTCCGGGTGAAGCGCAACGGGCGCCCGCTGATCTCCTTCTGCAGCAACGACTACCTCAACCTGTCGCAGCACCCGGCGGTCAAGCGGGCGGCGGTCGAGGCCACGGAGCGGTGGGGCGCCGGCGCCGGCGCGTCGCGCCTGGTCACCGGCAACCATCCCCTCTTCGCCGAGCTTGAAGGCCGCCTCGCGCGGCTCAAGGGCACGGACGACGCCTGCGTCTTCGGCTCGGGCTACCTCGCCAACCTGGGCATCGTCCCGAGCCTCGTCGGCACGGGCGACCTGATCGTGGCCGACGAGCTGAGCCACGCCTGCCTCCGCGCGGGCGCCGCCCTCTCCCGCGCGCGCGTCGACATCTTCCGCCACAACGACCTCGACCACGTGGAGGAGCTGTTGACCGCCCACCGCGCCGACCACGAGCGCGCGCTGCTGCTGACCGACGGCGTGTTCAGCATGGACGGCGACCTCGCGCCGGTGGCGGCGCTTGCCGAAATCGCGGAAACCCACGACACGTGGCTGATGACCGACGACGCCCACGGGATCGGCGTGGTCGGCGGCGGGCGCGGCTCGAGTTTTTTGGGCGGCGCCAAGACCGAGGTGCCGCTGCAGATGGGCACGCTGTCGAAGGCGGTCGGCAGCTACGGCGGCTATCTCTGCGCGGCGCAGCCGGTGATCGACCTGATCCGCACGCGGGCGCGCCCCTTCATCTACTCCACTGGCCTGCCGCCCGGCGCCGTCGCCGCCAGCATCGCTGCCCTCGACCTGATCGCGAACGATCCCGACCTGGTCGCGGCGCCGCTCCGCAAGGCCGCGCTCTTCTGCGCCCGGCTCAACCTGCCGGCGCCGGAAAGCTGTATCGTGCCGATCCTGCTCGGCGCGCCGGAGCGCGCGCTGGCGGTGTCGACGCTGCTGGAGGACGAGGGCTTCCTCGTCACCGCGATCCGCCCGCCGACGGTGCCGCAAGGCACGGCGCGGCTCCGCCTCACCTTCAGCGCCGGTCACGACGATGCCGACATCGCGCGGCTGGCGGACATCGTGCGCGAACGTATCCTCGACCGAGCCGCGCGGTGAGCACGCTCTTCGTCACCGCCACGGGCACCGAGATCGGCAAGACCCTCGTCACCGCGGCGCTTTGCCACGAGCTTCGCGCAACCGGGCGGCCGGTGCGCGCGCTCAAGCCGGTGCTGAGCGGCTACGATCCGGCGACGCTGGCGGAGAGCGACCCCGGCGTGCTGCTCGCGAGCCTCGGCGAGGCGGTGACCGCCGAGGCGGTGAGCGCCGACGCGGTCGCCGCCATCGCGCCCTGGCGCTTCGCCGCGCCCCTCTCGCCCGACATGGCAGCGGCCCGCGAGGGGCGCCGCCTCGACCTCGCCGAGATCGTCGCATGGTGCCGCGCCGCCGCGGGCGACCCGCTGCTGATCGAGGGCATCGGCGGCGCCATGGTGCCGCTCGACGACGAGCACACCGTGCTCGACTGGATCGCCGCGCTCGGCGCGCCCGCGCTGGTGGTGGCGGGCAGCTACCTCGGCACCATCAGCCACACGCTGACCACGCTCGCGGCCATCCGCGGGCGCGGCGTCCCCGTCGCCGGCCTCGTCATCAGCGAATCCCCGGAAAGCCCGGTGCCGCCCGCCGAGACCGCCGCGACCATCGCGCGGCACGCCGGGCCGCTGCCCATCAGGGTCGTACCCCGTCTTCCCGCCGGCCCCGCGCCCTGGCGCGCCGCACCGCCGCTCGCCCGCGCACTGGGCCTCCTGGACGGCTGAGCCACCGCCATCAGAACTGCGCGGTCAGCCTGACCCCGATGCCGTGCTCGGGAGGGAGGTCGTCATTGACGCTCTCCCGCCGGCGCGCCTCGAGCGACAGTTCGAGTGAGCCCGGCCCCGAACCCTCGCGGACGAACCGCCAGCCCAGGCCGTAGTCGCGGCTCGTGTCCGACAGGCCGAGCGCGACCTCAGGCGTACCGGTGAACCGCCCGCCCAACATCGCGAAGCCGTATCCGAACCGCACCTCCATGCGTCGGCGGCCGAGGTCGTCGCCGTTGTCGTTGGCCGCGGTGTCAATCGGCTTTGAAGATTGACCCCCTATCGGCGTGCAAAATTGACCCCCCTGAGAGGCACAGCGGAGGTTGTCCCGGTAGTCAATAGGGGGGACCCGCGCGGCTTCGTGTAGCGCCTCCCGCTACGCGAAGCGAAGCCGCGTGGGGGGTTCCTGTTGGCCCACCGGGGCAACCGGTCCGCAGGGGAGGCCGGCGCCGGGTCAGGAGCGGTTCTTGAAGCTCAATACGCAGCCGTGCGATTCGTTCGCTCACCACCCTGTCCCGTCGGCCTGCCCCCGATCCTTCGGGGCATAGGACCGCCCCACCGCGGCGTCAACCGGCCCTTCCCGTGGCCGTAGCTGTCGCCCACGCTCATCTATGCCCTCGTTTCGTCAGAATGGCGGCCCGATGCGGCGAGGGTGCGCGCAACCCCGCGGAATTCCTCGATTTCTCGATTTGATAGGCGAAACGTGCGCAGCGTTTGTCTTCGTGCCGAAAGCGGTTGCGTTCAACCTCCAGACCCCGGCCGGCCCTCCATGTCCTCGTCATCGAATTCTGCTGCTTCCCCGGACCCGCATCTGACTTCGCCGACCCGCCAAAACAATTGGATCAGGACCTACGCTGTATTTTCGCCTCGCGTACCCTTGCCTTGCGCGAGGCGCTGCCATTGATCGGGAAGCTGCTCGGCCATACGCAGGTTCAGACAATCGCCCGGTATGCACATCTCGCCCGCGATACCGTGGAGACGCCTGCGGCGCGCATCGGCAACAGCATCGAGCGCGACCTCGATACCGCATGACACGCACCAGCACTCGACCCCGGGCCCAACGCCGGGTTCAAGGACACCCTCGGCCTGCCGGTTGTCGGAGATCCAGTTCCTGCGCTGGGAGCACGTCTAGAACGATTGCATTGAGCTGTCCGAGGCAAGGACTGGGGCACCCCGTCGGCTTTCTGTCCAACCACCTCGGCCTGGTGCCCGGTCCATTCTCCGATGCCACGCGCACGATACGAGAACTACTCGTGGCGCCACCCATCTCCGTTCAAGACTACCTCGTGATCCTTGCTGTCCCCGGAACCGTCGCGGCCCCTACCGACCTGACTCGGTTCTCGCAGTGGCTCTAGTTCGTCTCCGATCCAGCGCGGTCATGCGGAGTGGGCGTTGCCCACCTGCTTTGACTCGGCTAATACTCCTCATCCGCCGCTTTCGACTGCACGGCAATGAACTAACCTCGACCCCTCACCCTCGGGAGCAGAAGCCCCGCACCAACTCTCTTTCCCCTCAATACCCCGTCAGTGTGCAACAAGACTTAAGGGCCATGAAGCTTACCTACCGCACGCTACACCTCCAAACAACTGAATTCGACACCCTACACGTCTCGCCAGGGAATCCACATTTCTGCTTCCTCTCCACGCCATCACAGCTATCTCCAAACGCTAGTCCCAACAGCTCGCTTCCGTACCGGGGCCCGAAATGACCAGCATTTCGTTGCAAAAACAATTGAGTTGGCTCCACCTATCCGACTTTCATCTCAAGGAAAGTGAGCAGTGGTCCCAAGATGTGGTTCTCAAGAGCCTCTTAACTGACATATCCAACCGCTACTGTACTGGAATCCCTCTTGACTTCATCTTCATTACGGGCGACTTGGCCTTTTCTGGGAAAACTGAAGAGTATTTGATCGTTGAGGACTTTCTCCGCCAACTATTGGCAAACACTGGTGTCCCTAGTGATAAATTATTGCTTGTGCCAGGCAACCATGACATCAATCGAGACATCGAAGTCGATGCCTTTACTGGCGCTAGGTCTCTTTTAAAGGATAGTACCCAGGTAGACAAATTTCTTGGTAACGAAGCTCGGCGTCGCACTTTGTTTCGTAGACAGTCTGCATTCCGAGAATTTGCAAATAGACTGTGTAACGAACACCGTTATTCCGAGACTAGCTATCAACACTCTGTTCAACACGACATACACGGTCTAAGCATTGCCGTTCTCCTCATAGACTCCACTTGGCTATCAGAAGGTGGAGAAACCGATTCTCATTCCATATTGGTTGGCGAACGACAATTGATTGACCTTTCCTCGAAACTTTCTGAACCGTCATTAGTCATAGGACTTATGCACCATCCACTGGATTGGCTCGCCCCCTTTGAGCATACAGCGATCAAGCATCTTGCTGCCGAACACTGTCATCTTCTACTTCGAGGCCACGTCCACGAAGATTCAGTAGAGACCGTGTCTCAAGCTGGAAATCAATTGAAAGTCTTTACGGCTGGTGCATCTTATGAGAGCCGCTTGTCAGCCAACTGTTACGGCTACGGAGTTGTAGACCTACTAACAGGCGATGGAAAATGTGTTGTCCACAAGTACAGGAATGACAATAAGACATGGGAGAAGCAAGAGCCCGTGTCTTGGACATTAACCGATCGACGAGACTACTCGATCAACTTGCATGATGTTTCCTCTATCGTTTCCTCGCACCCAACTCCCTATACCAATTATTTGACCTGCTTGGTGTCACAAAAAGTTACAGAAATTCCGATATTGTATGGTGACGAACTCATTTTTCTTTCCTTGGCCGACCCACTGGCGGCCGAAACTACTCTTGCTCAGAGCATTAAACGCCTCGTATTTCTCATCCACTGGAAGGCGTGTTGGGGCCGAGACCAATGGGACAACGCTATCGTGCAGTGTTTGAATCTTTATTCCGAAGCCATGACGGATTGCGCTGATAGCGCGCATGCTCAATCGTCGCTAGCGAAGCGAGAGGAGCACTGTGAACGGATTCTACAGGTCCTGCTTGACGGTGGCAGCGAATCTTCTGGAGGAAACCAAGTCGTTCTACAAGCCCTCAAGCTCGCTGAGGGAGGTTCAATTGACTTCGGGGTGACTATACTGCATCGCATGTTACAACAACGCGATCTTTCTGAAATAGACGAAATGGCTGCACTACGTGCTCTGGCAAAGTTGCATTTGGCCCAAGGTAATCACGATGAGGCAGCCCAAGCATCCCAACGCCTGTTACAGTATCCGCACGCGACCGGTCAAGATCACTTCCTGGACGCCACCTGTTGCCTGAACGTTGACAATTATGAGCGCGCTTCGGAGCATTTGGAGCGGGCCCGCTCATTGGGCGTGCCCTTCAGTCAACTCAAGGGCGTAGCAACGCGAGTTGCGGGCTCAATTGGGGATTCAGATCTCCTGACACGGTTGGAGAACGGTGATGTCTGATCAAGCCGACTTCAATGTTGGTGTGGATTTTCCGCGGGTTTTGGAAACGATCGCTAGCCACATCTACGACAATCAATTTGCGTTTCTGAGAGAGAATCTACAAAACGCTATTGACGCCGTACGCATTCAAGCCTCCCGGGATGACCGGTCCGTGAAGTCCGGCTATCGAATTGATATTCGGATTGAAGGCAATCGGTGCGAGATCCAGGATGACGGAAATGGAATGACGAAGGATGAGCTAAGACAAAATTTTTGGACTATGGGTGCAAGTGGAAAGCACACGCAAGAGGCAAAGCGTGCAGGATGCATAGGCACGTTCGGGATTGGTGGATTCGCTAACTTTGGTGTATGCGAGAAGCTAACCGTCGTTTCACGTACTACAGCTTGTTCGGTCGCTCACGAGACTTCTCTTAGTAAGGATGAGTTTGATACTTTAGCGGGCCAGCTTCCAACGGTGAAGTATCGGGAAACAGCTCAGTTGGATTCACACGGTACTGTCGTTGTGGGATTAGCAGCATCAGACTTCGACAAACAACAGTTGCTCGAGTACATAAAGCAATTTGTATCCAACGTGGAGGAACCAATCTATTTTGACGGCACCCGAATCTCCGGCGGGCGCACGACCTCAATAGGTGAGAATTACACACCGGTTACGGGAGTCTTGACGGACCGTGCAGGGTCTGTTCGGTTCTCCTATCGCCTCTACAAGGACGAGGGAGCTAGTTTGGCGGCTGAGTTCATCGACGCCACGGAGTCAGAGAAGGTAATCGACTTTGCGGGATTTGTACGGCTCGAGAACGGCGCGGTTCGCACGTTCAAGCGAGGATTTAGAATTTGTGAGGTAAACATTAGTTCCCGCATTGGTATTAGCGGTTGGTTCGATTCAGATATGGTGGCGCCGACCGCGGGCAGAGATACTGTGAATGCGGAGTCTCTTTCAAAAATTACACAGATGTTCCGGTGCGTCGAGGCCCACGCGCGCAACCTTGTCGTTCAGGATGAAGAGTTACTTTCCGAACACATTAGGCTTCTTCCGGATATATTGGCAGCGGGTGACCTATCTTCGCTAGCCTTGCTCAGAGTGCGCGCTTTAGATGGTAGATCGCTTCTTTTATCGGATGTCGAGGAGATGTCGAAGGAAAGGAGAGTGTTCTATTCACTATCCAGCACAACAACCCCGGCCGCGGAAGTTCTTCAAGCCAAAGGGGATGTTGTGGTGTGTATTTCTGGGGACAGGAATAGACGCAGAGCCGAAATCTCTTACCTCACTCAACTCTGTAGGGCTAGCGCGTTCGATAATTTGATTGAGCGTTTGGAACCATACGTGGAGTTAGACGACTTCGAACGGGCACTGCTTGCCGAGTTGGATATGGCGATAAGGAGATTATATCAGCCAGAAACATTTGCCTTTTTTCCGGGCAAATTGACCTTGGATGTTCCTATATTTTGGAGTGACAAAAAGGAACATGGAAAAACGGTGGTGTACGTTGATACGAGACATGCGGAGTTCGCGAAACTAAGACCACTCGGTTACTCCCCACTGCTTTGGTCAATGATCGAAGCGTTTAGTAGGGAGTATCTCGGGGATACTCTTAAGAGAAGGAGCACGAAGTTTTTTGGCGATGGAGCAGTAGATTTGGAAGCGTTTGCAAAGTCTCACTCGGAACTCTGGGAGTTGGTCCCGAGTGAGATAGAGACCTCGATGATGGGTCCGTCCCAAGAGGGTGTAAGAAGACGAAGTCTCGGAGCGCAAGTTGAAATTGTTAGTGCGCAAGACATCACCCAGGTTCAAGTATCTTCGGATAACCAACATTATCAAACTCAAGCAGTCAACGATGGTGGCGTAGCCGATGTTCCCGGAAAGCTACTCCAGATTGTTGATAGCCATGGTTCAACGGAGTTAGGGGGATTCTACATACGTATTCCAATTTCCGCGTCAAAGGCGTTTGGGGAAATAATTCGCACGTTTTCAACCTTTGCAGTGGTCTGGTTTGCGAACTGCATTACTTGGTCGGGCACGGATGAGTTAGATACCGCCTTCCTCTATCATGTGACTTTAGAGGAGCTCATTCATGGAGTGGCCGAACCTCACGGGGCGATTGAACTGGATTCGTCGCGTTTGCAGTACTATAGGGACCACGTGTACTTTTTTATTCCACCGGCCTTTCATCAATATATTGTTCCAAAGGATGAAGAAAATGCAATTAAAGTTTCCGTGACGCATCAGCTTGTAGATCTTGGCAAGTCTCGTGCGTGGACAACGCGGTCGTCATCAGAGTGAATTCCGCAGGGGCCGGCGTCCGCCGTGACGATCCGGAAGACCGAGAGTCGGTCCTCCGCACCACCGCCGGAGAGACCGCTCCCAAGACCACCAACATTACCCACTCGCCTGCGCGAGGCGACGCCCGCCCTCACGGCGTGATGCCCCTCCTCCGCCGATCACAGTGCACCGCTCCTGGGTTGGCCACCGTATCAGGGTCTTGCCGACCGCATGACGCGCCGCAGGCGGACCGCTCCGCTTCCCTCGGACGCGGTCTCCACCATGCGGGTTCACACCATCGAGAGGATGCGACCGGCCCTGAGCGTGCGGCGTGGCGGTCAGATGTCCGGGGGGTATCCGCCGCCGTTTCCCACCACGGCACGATGGAGACGGCTTCATCTCCACGGCGATCACGATTCCAATTGCTGCCGAAGCCTATCCACGAAACCGACGAAAATGGTCCTGCAGGGCGGCCTTGCTCGGCTGTGCGGACTTTGTTCTGGGTACCGCGAGCGGCCGTCCGTCCAGAGACGAATATTCTTGCTCCGGCACCAATCTCGATACTCTGACTTCCAATGCGGACGGGTGTACCGATATCAGTCCGAGATCAAATAGAGTGTGAACGTCGGCGCGCAGTATGAGACCGTTCCCAAGCGTATTTGTCTTTGTCCCTCTGTATGGAGTGATATGTGCTGCTTCCAATACCCAAAGGGTACTACAGCCAGAAATCGCACACGTGTTGCGATAGGCTCGCAGCAATTTCCGGCGAAATTGTTGTTGGCCCTGTCGCCGTAGAATAGCTCCGAACGTTTTCTCGCGCGCATCTGCGATATCGCTTGGATCGAACGTTTCCGGTTCCTCTACTTGCTGCTTCTCAAAATAGTCCAGAGACGATTTTTCCGGCACATTGAAGTGTAGAGCAAGGCCTGGCGTTACCTCGCCAATGCCTTTGGGATCTGAGCGGGACCGCCGCGGCGCGTCGCTCTTTAACGATAGAAGCTCGCTCGCACTCGTTAGCCGGACGTGGAATTGATCTTGCGATCTGAAAACAAGCACGTACGGAGGGTCGCCAGAGTCATATGTGCCTGGGAAACCGGCGCCTGATGTCCATGCCGGGTGCCTGTGGGAATATTGATCCGTAATGCGCCATTCACCGCCCCGACGGTCCGGATTGCCCGAAAAGGTCAGTTGCGCTTCCTCGTGGTGACCCCGCCAACCCTGTGTTACTATAGTGACCTCCGTCTTTCGCGTTTGTAGGAATTGGCGTATGGGGAAGTCATCCGATTCGACACCAAGAGCGATGTGCATGGCTCCCCCGCCTCGACCGTGCGGCGCCGCCAGTCCATTCATCGCCTTGAAATCGGTATTCGTCAGCCGCCTCCACAGGACCACGTCTTTCGTTCCCGTTCGACTTCCGGTTCTTCCCGAAGACCTCACCACGGCTGCACCCCGCTTGCCAAAGCCACGACAGTCATTGCCTATACCTCGCCACCGGGCAATTGATCCACTCCCGTCACCACACCGTAGCTCACCTTGAGCGCATCCCCGAAATGTCGTCGACCGCAGGCTATCTTGCGCCGTTCATTGGGCCTCAAATCGTTGAGACTTAGCGTACCCTTGGTCTCGCGCACAAGGTAAAGCATGTCATCCCCGCTGTCCGGGTTATCCATCACCACTGCCCAGTCTGGATTGTATTCTCCCACCGGCGTTGTCACCGTGAACCAAGACGGCAGTTTGATGTACAATTTCACGTCCTTGCGCTTTTCAAGCCCTGCAATAAATGATCTTTCAATAGTCTCAGAGTCGAAGGGTACCGCATCGTAGATATGCGTTCCTCCCGCGCCGTTTCTCCGTTCGCTCGGCACTACATGATCGGACCACGTTTCGATCTCGGACACGAACTGGGTCATTTCATACCATTCGTCGATTCTCTCGTAACGAATACCCTCCACCAGCTGATCTGCGAGCCTGTTCTTGATGCACCCTACGGCGGCAGCTGCAAACTCGTGCGGATTGTCCAGAGCCAACTCCCGCTTCCCGGATCGCCGGTATATCTCCACTAATGTATTTCGACTTACCCGCATAGGAGGTGAGGTATTCTCCATAAGGTTTTCCATAACCTCGATCAGGTTGGGTAGCGGATACCGTCCCGAAAGATCAATGGCCGTGCGTGCGCCGCTCTGCGTTAGCGCCTCGAAGGTATCCTCATCGTTCGCGACAACCTCCGCCTTGGCTATCGTAATACGCGGCTTGCGGACGTGCAGGGCTTCCAGATCGGGAATGACGTCGTCGACCAGCTTCCTGGCATCGATCGCCACGGCGTAGCGTGTCTTTTGCCTTATGCGCTCCCACAGTTCCCTGAATTCCGGCTTGAGCAAATGGGCCTTTCGGAGCTTCAACCGCCTCTTCTTGCGCGCATCTGCCGGTTTCGGCGGTTCATCTCCCGAGATGTACTCACTGCTGACCTCGTTCTGCAGCTCGGCTACAAAGCGTTCATACGTTTCGCTCGCAATAACAGTCAGCACATTCACCCTCTCATCGCGGATGCGGTAGCCCGACTGATCCACGGGAAGACGCACTCCGCGTCCCACCTGTTGGCGTCGTTGAGTCTCTGAACCGACTTCGCGCATGGTGCAAATCTGAAAGACATTTGGATTATCCCACCCTTCTCTCAGTGCTGTGTGCGAAAAAACAAAAGCCACGGGCTCTTCGAATGATAAAAGCCGCTCCTTTTCCTTCATGATTAGCGCAAATGCTTCCTCATCCGCTTGGGTCCTTCCGGTACTATTGAAATATTCTGGTGCCCCTCCCTTTCTTACCCGTGTAGCAAAATATGCCGCGCGCACTTCATCACCCCTTCGCTCCTTCCAATCCGCGTACCGTCCTTTGACTTCATCGAATATCCGATCGAACAGCAATCTGACGAGGCCGTCTTGTGACGCGTAGTTCTCAACCTTGTCGACAAAGAACAGAGATAAGACCTTTATGCCCCGGTCCTTCAAACGATCCTGCTTACGCATATGCTCTTCGATCGTGTAGCGAATCTGTGCTTCAAACATTTCTGCATTTTCTACTCCACTAGTTTGGCCTGCGCTCAGTTCGACATTATTAGTGAACCGCACGAATTGGCTACCGAAATTTATCTCTTCGACGACAAAACCTTGATATTCGACACGACCGGCCTTTTTTCGTAAATCGTCCTCGCCTTTGATCGTCAGAACAGTTTCCCTTACCGAACCACTTTTCATCAATTTATGCACCGCAAGGCGCGCAACTGGCTTTTTGCTTTGTATTCTGACTTCATCGAGTCGAAGAAATGGTAGATTCTGATTGTCTTCCTCGATCACCGACGCAATTTCAATTCTTTTGACTAGTCCCTGCCGATAGGCCTCAAAGGGACTGAGACGATAGATGATGTTGTATGGTGTTCGATGGGTTGCGCTGTAACGCAGAGCAAACATTGGGCTAAGGCTCGCCAGTGCTGCAGTGCGATTATCGCTTTCCATATTTTGCGGTTCATCCAGAATCAGTACCGGTCGAGTAGCTTGAATGAGGTGTAGCGGGCGCTCCCCTTGAAGGCGGTCGTTGGCTTGCCGGATCAGGTTTTCAGATCGAGCAAACGCATCGATTGTCATCACCATAAGTTCAAGGCCGTCAGACCATGCAAACTGCCGTATCTGGCTCAGATTACTAGAGTCGTAAGCGCAAAAATGAAATGGGGGATTGCCGTAAAGAGCATTCAGGTGGCCGCGCGTTACCTGAAGTGTTTTCAAGACACCTTCTCGTACCGCGACGGAAGGAACGACGACAATAAATTTGCGGAGCCCAAAACGCTTAAAGTACTCCATCGCCGTGCGCAGATAAACGTATGTCTTACCCGTTCCGGTTTCCATTTCGATGGAGAAATTCTCGAAACTGATATCCTTTGTTCCGCCGTACGTGTCGATCGTTCCGGCGATGACCTCCAGTGAAGTGTCAATCGGAAGATCCGCTTCCTCCTGTACCGTTTGGAGGTTTCTCAACAGGTCTTCCCTGGAAAGCGAAAGTCGATTCACGATAGCCGAAAATTGAGCTCCCTCGGGAACAGCCAGCGTACCAGGCACATGCGGCTGACCGTCGAGCAGTCCGCAGGCCGCCTCAATCGCCGAGACCTGTACTTCCTCGGTCGGATCGAATCGGAACTCCAGGGCAGTCCTCACAGCACTCTCAGTCGGCATTGCAGTGCAAGGTTTGCCGCGGCTGTATCATCGAGCGCCTTGTCCCTGCAGATGAACAGGTCTTGACGCGTCAATCCCAAGGGATGGATAGATTTGACGGAGATCGTGTCGTCTAGGCAAATGTGAAACCCCTGCTCACGTCCAGCGTCCGTCACGCGGTAGACAGTCTGTTCGACCAGATCACACTTCTCGATCTGAGATGACAGCGCAAATCCCTCTCGCAACGCAACTTCCCAGATCACATTCTCGGGCTTCCAGCCGTCCACCAGCGTATCGGCAAACTCCTCAAGCAAGTCCGCATAGGCCGCCGCATCCTTAGTTTCCACGCCAGTCCACGCTCGAATACTCGACTCCACGAGACGGAAGACACGCACACCCTCGCTGCGATCGGCCTTGCTGTCGGCCATCAGGCTGCCTGCATCAGACACGGAATATCTTTCCATGACTGTACGGATACGATGCAGGCCGAGCTTGGCTATGTCCGTAAATCCACGACGCGCGACCTCGCTTCCAAGATCCACCGGCTCTGGAAGCTGCACACAGATGAACCGGCGTTGTGCTCCGTCCCTGCGGTTTTGTTCCATCACGGCATGAGCAGTAGTACAGCTGCCAGCGAAGAAATCCAAAACAAGGTCTTGCCCGGTAGTGGTTTGTTCGACGAGGCGTCGGATAAGTTCTTTGGGTTTTGGAAAATCGAATGCCTGAAAACCAAATATTTCCCTGATTTCCGCAGTGCCTTCAGATGTAAAGACGTCATCGATTATACTCGGTATTGCCATGAATTGCGTTTGCAGATCCTTCATGAACTTCTTCTCTCGGGGACGTCCGGCGGCGTTCGCAGGGAACAGAATGCAACCTTCTTCGATAAGTTTGTTCATTCTAGACTTTGAATAACGCCAACCTCGCGCGGCCGGTGGGTTGAAACTAACTCCGGTCGCAGGATCTTCAATTGGAAAATGCAAATTGGGCCGCTGCTCCGCCGTGGCAAGTCCCAGCATGCTTCGGCTCATCCACGGCCCACGCGGATCGTTGTCCGGGTTACTAAACTTGCTTTCATCACGCTCGATTCCGCGAAACTGGCCACCAAACGAACGACGGTATGCTAATATATACTCGTGATCGACGGAAACTTGGGTCGTGGAGCGAGAGTCAGGAAATTTTCTACTTTTCCAAACAAACTGTGCTATAAAATTTTCTTCACCGAAAATTTCGTTCATAAGAAGCTTCAAATTAGCCAACTCATGATCGGCGATGCTGATGCATATAACTCCATCATCGCTCAATAGTTGCCTAGCCAAGACAAGCCTCGGAAACATCATGGATAACCAGGCTGAGTGAAAGCGACCATGCTTTTCGATTCGAGTTGTCAGATATTCACCACGACAGGACTTTTGTCCTGTAACTTCAAAATAATGCTCCAGCGGATCAGAAAAATCGTCAGAATAGATAAATTCATTTCCGGTGTTATAAGGAGGATCAATACAGATCAGTTTCACACGGCCGAAATAAGCCCGATACAAGGTCTTTAGTGTTTCTAGGTTTTCTCCCTCAATAAAGATGTGAAATGCCTCTTCGAAATCAACACTGGCGCTCCTGTCTGCAATTAAGCTTGCCCTCGTCGGCAGCTGGAGCATAGCGACCGCATCTCGTTTCCCGAACCACGTAAATGAGAATCCTTCGCTGCCGCTGCATACGACTTCACCTGCGAGTTGACCAAGTGTGTCAAGATTAAGCTGGCCGTCGGTGAAAGCCTCCGGAACGACGGCATAGAGCTGGGCCAACATTTCGTCCCGCATGTTCGGGCTATGACGTGTCACGCGCTCGATATTTTTCATTTTCTCATCAGGTATGGACATACGTCCTCACAGATTTTCGTTCACCGAAGCCGCCGGTAGCCGACGGCTTGAGCTTGCCCTCCTGTACTCGGATATGTGGGATTGCATGAAGTCACGTACGACCAGGATGGCAGGCCTGCCGTGCGCGCGACGCACCGCGGGAATCTCTTTTCGGTGTTTGTGCTCGACCCGGATACGCAATTCTGTGTCCTTTCCGCTCATAAGTTTGATGTGGTCAATGGTTACACAATAATATGGCCGACGCTCCAAGCCCTAATCTCACCGCCGACGCAATGCGTGGGTTGGTATTGCTCGAAGGCCGTTGAAGTACTGTATCTGCTTGTTTCGTCAGCTCGCCGGTAGCGGGCAGGGTGCCCCAGCATCAACCCCTTACTCCTGCTTGATTTCCCGCAGCACCGCGTCTCGCCTATAGCGCGCGCTGTCTTCGAGCGGCAATCGGCCGAATTCAACATGCGGCCCCTCCTGTCCCCGCTTGTCCTCGATCGCCGATCACGACCCGCCTGCGTTCACGGCGTCCCGCAACGGCTTGCCGGCCTTGAAGGTCGGCGTGGTCGAGGCGGCAATGTTCAGGCTCTCTCCGGTCCTCGGATTGCGTCCGGTGCGGGCGGATCGGCTCCGTGTGCCGAAGGTACCGAAGCCGACGATTCGCACGTCCTCGCCCATGGCCAGGGCCTCCCCAATCGCCTCGAACACGGCATCCACTGCGTCCCCGGCCGCCGAGCGTCCGACTCCGATCCGGTCGGCCACGCGGCCCGCAATCTCCGTCTTGTTCACCCGCTCTCTCCCTGCGTTGTCCAGTTCTCCCTACAGACCATAGCCGAGGCCGGCGCCCACGGTTAGCACGAAGCGCCGGCCATTTCGATTCCGGCAGCGGTCATTCCGCGCCCATCCTGCCCGAGCGGCGCCTCCGGCGTTTCGCACGGCATGGTCCTGCGGTTCGGCGTCAGGCGTTCGAGGCCGGCGTCCTCCGGGCGATTCCAGGGGGCCGAAGAGCGGACCCCGCGTCGCCACCGGAGAGGCCGATCCATGTCCAGCCGCATCGCCGATGTTCCCGTGCCGCCGCGGTGCAACCAAATGATCCGGGCCGGTGCCCTCGTCGCCATCAACACCAGCGGTGGCAAGGACTCGCAGGCGATGACGATCCTGCTGTCCCGGATCGTTCCCCGCGACCAGATCGTGGCCGTTCACGCCCCGCTCGGCGAGGTCGAGTGGCCGGGCACCATCGAGCATATCGAGGCAACGCTTCCCGCTGGCGTGCCGCTGATATTCGCCCCCGTCGCGTCCGGCAAGACCTTGCTCGAACGGGTCGAGGAACGGGGTCTCTGGCCCTCGAATTCGGCGCGATGGTGTACCAGCGATTACAAGGCTGGCCCGATCCAGCGCGAGTTGCGCCGCTATCTTAAGACCCATCCCCGCTTCGGCGGGCGGCTCGTCAACGCCATGGGCATGCGCGCGGAGGAAAGCCCGGCGCGCGCCAGGAAGACGCGCTGGCGGCGCAACGAGCGAATGAGCGTCGCGGGCCGCGAGGTCTTCGACTGGCTGCCGGTTTTCGATCTCTCGACGGAAGAAGTGTTCCGCGTCATCCGTCACGCCGGCCAATCGCCGCACCGGGCCTACGCCGCCGGCATGTCGAGGCTGAGTTGCAGCTTCTGCATCCTGGCGTCCCGCGGCGATCTGCGACGCGCCGCTGAGCTTCGTCCGGGCCTCTACGCGAAATACGCGCAACTCGAACGGCGAATCGCCCACACGCTCTCGCCCACGCGGAAGTTTCTGCCGGAGCTGACGGGCATTCCGGTCGACGGCGCCGTACCCACGCCGCTCCCGCCCCGAGGCCTGAATGGGGACCGCCCGGCGCGGTTCCGAGCCGCCTCAGTTTCGAGGTAGCGGCGCCCCGTGTCGGGCGGTCTCCCAGACCGCGCGGCTCCCGGGATGGCGGCGCATCCAGTCGCGGTAGCCGGCCATCTTGCGCTTCACGTCGATCTCGCCGCCGACATACTCGCCGGCCTCGTCGATGACCCCGCACTCAAGTTCCGCCGCTACCTGGTGCCACCACATGTCGACGTCGGCGGCGAGCTGCTCCTCGCTGACGCCGTCATGCGCCAGCATCTTCTCGCAGAGGGCGCGCGCGACGGCCTCGATGTTGTCGCTCCAGGTTCGCATGGCCGATATCTAGCACCCTGCCTGCCGGGGCGGCAATGGGCCTGGCACTACCGACCGTTTCGACGCCCTCGCGACCGGCCACTGCTGTCCACCAGCCCTTGCCCCGACTCTCGCCCGGTCGCCCTCCACGCGCGTAACCCGCTTCTCCCGCCTGCCGCAACTCCCACGGGAGGGGAGTGGGCCCTTCCGGGGCGCGTTCAGACGAGGCTCGGAGGATGTCCGGGCCGCCCCGCTTCCCCGCCATCCGGAGACCGCCCATGACCCTTCCCGAAACCATCTCCGCCGACTACACGCTGCGCCCGAGCGAGCTCGCCGAAGTCCTCGCCACCCTGGTCAAGGCCCGCCAGCCCTGCATGGTCTGGGGCGGCCCGGGAACCGGAAAGAGTCAGGTCGCGAACCAGACCGCCGACCGGCTCGGCTACGAGTACATCGACATCCGCGGCCCCCTCCTCGATCCCGTGGACCTGCGCGGCATCCCGTGGCGCGACGAGCACGGCCGCACACGCTGGGCGCCGCCCGGATTCCTTCCGCCGACCGACAGCGTCTCGCAGTTCCTCGTCAACCTCGACGAGCTCCCGTCCTCCGTCCCCATGGTGCAGGTCGCGCTTTTCCAGTTCTGCCTGGAGCGCAAGATCGGCGAGTACGAGGCTCCGCCCGGGGCGGCGATCATCGCCTGTGGCAACCGCGAGCAGGACCGCTCGATCGTCCACCGCATGGCGGGCTGCATCGTCACCGTCGCCCAGGACGGCTCGCTTCAGGTCGTTCAGGGGCTGGTGAAGCCCGAGGACATGCCGAAGCAGGCGGGGCCCGGCAGCGCGGCAACCTCGGCCGGCAATGGCCACGACCCGGACGCAGCTGCCCACGACGTCCACACTGCCGGTCATGGCGTTCACACCTCCGGTCCGTCCGTCTCGACGCCGATGGCGTCGCCCAGGGACCGCGAGGCCGAGGCGCGCAAGGAGGCGGGCGTCGGCATCGGCCACGCCGACGACCAGCGCGCGATCCGCACCGCGCTCATCAAGGCCTATCTCGCCGGCGACTTCGAGGCCGCCTTCGACCTCGCGCTGTTCCAGATGGGCCGCTCGGTGTTCGCGCCGGGCTACCACGACCACGCCCTCGACATCGCGGTCAAGGAGACCCCGGACCGGCCCAACATCCGCATGAACGACGAGGATTTCGCGGACTGGTCGCCGGGCGAGGCGATGCTGGCGGACCGCTCGCACCTGCCGTTCGACTGGCTGACAATCGCAGACGATGGCGAATCCTTCGCGGCGCTCAGGGCCTTGCCCGAGCCCGACAAGCAGGCGCTGTTCGCGGCCTGCGTCGCGCGCACGGTGAAGGGCCAGCTCGCCTTCGAGCCCCAGGCCCGGCCCGAGCTCGAAGCCACGGTGGCCCGGCTCGACATCGACTTCGCGAAGCTCGTGCGCCCGACGGCGGCCACGTACTGGTCGCGCATCGGAGACTGCAGACATTGTCGAGGCACTTCGCCCAAAAGGGCCCCATTCCTGGATCGCCCTTGAGGCCATGGCGGTGCACGGGAGATCTGGAGACGACGAAGTCAGCAGGGACGCCGCGCTCGCAGCATGTGCTGCCGAAGCTGCTGTGACATCCCCGAACGATCGGGAGCGGATGGCGAGGTGCCTCGACTTCATGGCAAGCCGGGAGCCCGAACCCGAACGTCGTGGCCTCCTCCAGGAGTTGCGTGCGCAATTGCCCGGACCCGAACCAAAGGAGGAGAGCCGCGGTCGAACGACGGTGATATCGATCTCGATGGACGTCTGCGGCTCCACGGAGGCAAAGGCGACAATGAGGGCGTGCGCGCGCAACGACGAGGAACTAGCCGAATGGTACAAGGCGTTCCACCGGCAATTCCTGCTGTCAGAGTGGAGATTCTACACGCAGCTGTTTCAAGACGGGCACTGCGGGCTGGATTGGGATTGGAAGCATGCCTTTGTGGTCAAGGGCATCGGAGACGAGATCTGGCTGCTGTACGAGGTCGGCGAGGACGAGTTGTGGAAGCTGCGGTCTTTGGCAGCCCGCCTGTTCCATTCCGCCCTCGCTGTCGCCGGCCGTGCGATCTTTTGGACGTCCGCCGCGGACGACGAAGAGCCTGGCGACCGACCGTTCGAGATCAGGAATCTGCCGCTCAAGTTCTATATGGACATTCTGGACGACGCCTTCGAGGTCAGCGGGCCACGGTGCGATTTCGTGACGGAGCGCCTGCCGGAAATCATCGGTACCGGGGAAAGCTCGAACAACGAGGACTTCATCGAGCTGGGGAACCGCCTCCACGCAGGCAGCCTCATGGCAGATGGGAGACGGCTAATCACGGCATTTCGAACCGATTACATCGGTTGGGAGGTGGATCGATTCTTCCGAGCGACCAAATTCGCCCTGCCGTGCGTTGTCACTGTAGGCCGAGCACTATTCGAAAGAGTCGTTGACCGTTCGGAAGAGTCGGAAGAGGGCCTGGACGGCACCGGCTTGCAAAGGGCCATGATCGAATGTCCGCTCGACCGAGGGGGCTCGTCCACCCGCTTCGATCACACCCTCCGGTACGTCAAGAAAGACATCACTCCAATGTGCCTGAAGGGTGTGGGCGAGGGCTACACGGTATATCGGGTAATTGGTGA
This sequence comes from Alphaproteobacteria bacterium, assembly GCA_965221125.1. Taxonomy (GTDB): domain Bacteria; phylum Pseudomonadota; class Alphaproteobacteria; order UBA828; family UBA828; genus WTGU01. The sequence continues at coordinate 758,995 of CBDCRW010000004.1, read as the reverse complement.
AAACGACCTGTTGGGCCTGCATCACCCCTGCGCGGACAAGACGATCATGCAGGACACATTCACCGTCTTCACGCCAAAAATGGCAGAGGCGGAACGTAATCGGCGCAACGGGTAGAGGTAGTGTTCGAGAACGGACAACCTGAAACGCGGTCATCAGCGCGTTGGCATAGACGCTTGTCGCCCGCCCGATTCGGCGTGAGGAACTCCGCAATCGGGCAACTAGAGTCCGCCGAAAGGCCGCACGCGATAGTGAGCTGCTCGCAAGCAGACGCGAGAGGCGATCGCTCGGACCAGCAGCGCGCCCACGTTAGGAGATTCCTCCGTGCTGGCCGCCCTCGCCGTCACCATGTCGCCATAATCCAATAATCCCCGATTTCGTGGTCCCATATGCTCTGGTGTCCTCCTGCGTTCCCGCAGATTCCATTCCGAATGCATTCCGAACTGCGTTTCGGAAGAATCCTTCCGAAAATGAAAACGCCGCTAATCCATTGGATCAGCGGCGTTTTCTGTGGTTGCGGGGGCAGGATTTGAACCTGCGACCTTCAGGTTATGAGTGTGACCACAAACTGCGTCTCAGATGCGCTGACGACGACTGAATGTTGACAAACTGCTGATATATTGGCCTTTTCATAATTTTTGCGGACGCATGCGCCGCCTTTCCTGCGCTGCGAAACCATCCAAAGTGTTTGCCAATAGTTTGCCAGCTTGCTAGACTGCTCTTCCAACGTCAAGAATTTTGTCCCATGCCAAACCGCATCCCCAAGCTCACCAGACGCGCCGTCGAGGCCGTCAAGGCCAACGGCGCCGATACTATCTACTGGGACGGGGAGCTGACCGGCTTCGGCCTCCGCGTCCGGAAGTCGGGTCGGAAGAACTACGTCCTTCAGACCCGCGTCCGCGGCAAGCTGCGCTGGTTCACCATCGGCCAGCACGGGCGCATCACCGCCGACGAGGCGAGAGCCGCGGCGCTGGAGATCCTGGCCCAGGCGAAGAAGGGCATCGACCCGCGCGATGCCGACGCGAAGCCGGAGGCCGAGCCGGTCATGGCCGATCTCGGCAGGCGCTTCCTCGAGGAGTATGTCCCCGTCCATTGCAAGCCCAGCACCCAGGGGGAATACCGGCGGTCGGTGGAGCTGTTCATCGACCCCGCGATCGGCGAGATGCGGATCGCCGGCGTGGAGCGCAAGGACATCGCCAAGCTGCACTTCGACCTTCGCGACAAGCCCTACCAGGCGAACCGGACGCTCGGCGTGCTCTCCAAGATGTTCTCGCTCGCCGAAATCTGGGGCCTGCGGCCGGACGGGTCCAATCCCTGCCGTCACGTCAAGCGCTACAAGGAGAGCAAGCGCGAGCGGTTCCTCTCGCCCGAGGAGACCGAGCGCCTGGGCGAGGTTCTCGCCGAGGCCGAGAGCGAGATGCCCTCCGCAGTCGCCGCCTTCCGTCTGCTGCTGCTGACCGGCTGCCGGCTATCGGAGATCCAGTTCTTGCGCTGGGAATACGTCAAGGACGACTGCATCGAACTCCCCGACGCGAAGACCGGCGGACGGGTCGTGCCGCTCGGACCCGAGGCCCGCGCCGTGCTGGCGGCCGTGCCCCGCGAGGAGGACAACCCCTGGGTCATCCGCGGCAGGCTGCCGGGCTCCCACATCACCGATCTCCAGCGCCCCTGGCGCCGCATCCGCGCTCGCGCCGGTCTGGAGGACGTGCGAATTCACGACCTTCGTCATTCGTATGCTTCGAGGGCGCTGGCGCTCGGCGAGAGCCTGACCATGATCGGGAAGCTGCTCGGTCACACGCAGGTGCAGACCACCGCCCGGTACGCTCACCTCGCCCGAGATTCCATCCAGAACGCTGCCGCGCGGATCACCGGGAGCATCGGTGGGAACCTGTCGTCCGTTCAGAGTGCTGACAAAACCACGGTGCAATGAGCCCCCACAGTCTACGCCACAGCCTCGACAATTCCCCGCATCATGGTTTGCACCTCCTGGGGTGGCACGACACTCAGTTCGACCGACGCCTGTATGGAGCTCACAGATCGGCATACACGCCTTAGTTCATCAGCCGTTCGCACTGGCGAATCAGGATTATCATCCAAGACCATGGCGAGGGTGCGAATTAAGGTGTCTCGAACCGATACCGAACCGAACACCGAGTTTCTCGACACAACGAAAGTTACCAACTCTTCCCAATATTGTTGGCTCTCGGGATGCACCACGGCGCGAATCTGCCGTTCCAGATCGTCACCATCGTCCCCCGCCATCTCCGCGACCAAACGTTCCCGCCACCAAGCCCGTGCTAGTGGGCAGTTCACGTAGACTGATCGATTCCCGCGCGCCTCAGGCAATCCACCGAGCCGCCTGAGCACCGTTCGTACGCATCTATCCAGCTCCAAAGTCGCTTTCTCGCCAGTGGAACTCAATGCTTCATCGATGCGCTGTACGCCGCTCACGTTGCCACCACCATTGGCCGCTAAGAACGATGATTCTATCCGCCCGTTCTCAATGTGCCGGTAGGTCACGCGTGCCCAAAATGCCGTTCGACAAGCAACTCTCGGTGTCAACCCACCCCAGGCCTCGAACAGGCGCCGCTCGGTGTCAGAAGGTGGATTCCCGAACTCTGCCTCCGACATTCGATCCGCCAGCGGCTCCAGTTCCTCACCTTCCTGTACGCCTACGACGTCCTTCATGTGCGCCAAAAACCTACCGGTATCGCGTACCGCCTCAAGAAACGACCGTTGAGCAATAGAACCCTTGGCCGCCTTTCGGATCAGCGATCGACGTAGTTTGGTGTATCCCGCATCATCGAACTCAGCGTACACGGATTGTCTCAGTCCTCTCCGGCTGAACCGGGAGATTCATCGACCCGGTGCGGGTAAAGTTTGGTGGCAGCCAACTCCGGCGAGAAGTCGTCCTCTGACCAGTGCGGCAAACCGTGTTCCTTCAACATCTCCCCCAAAGCCTGGAGACCGCGATAGGACCGCCAACCGCCGTCTTCCTCCTCGTCTTCCGCATAATCCGCCTTCAGCACGCCAAAGCACGCGCTCACTATGTGCGTTACGATGTGACTTCGCCGCAAGTCTTCAGTGTCATACCTTAGGAATTGGTGAAGATCGGGGGCAAGATACGCACGAAATCGAAATCCCTCTCGATCCTCCGCCTCAACACGGAACTCGCCATTTGAAAGCGCGGGATCCCGCTCGAACAGCAACATATTCAAAACCGATGAACGCATCAGCACGACATCGCTCAACGCAAGCCTCATGCCTCGTTGGAATGCGACTGTCCGACCGTGCCAGAGCTCGTGGACACCGTCTCTTGCCGATTCCAGCGTCCTTGTAAACGGTTTTGCAACAACTACCATCGGCGTGAACATCGGCGGCTCGCCAAGATCCACGCTTTGCCAACCAATCACGTGGGAGCTGGCATCCGACACATGGCTTACTCGATACGAAGAGTTTGGGGAGGCCACCGTGCAGACGAACTGTGCGAGCCCGCCTGTAATCACGTCGTTAATCAGCGGAGCCCCCTCAATGCGATGCCTCACAGTAAACGAACTCGCGTCAGCCCCAGCTTCGAATCCCACTACGTATCGTCCATCCGGAAAAGAGGTATTTCCCGACTCCAGCGACGGAAACGCATGCCCCCGAACCGCGGCATTTGGCGATCTCGCCTCTGTCACAACCTCATCCATCGGACAGCACCTCGTCATCAATTTCGCTACTGTCCTTGGATGAAACCCGTCGACTGCTTTGTACCTCGAACCGAAGTGCGGGCTCTTGTCCACTTGGGAGACGCATAGCCGCTGCAGGTATCGCATACTCGGTCTCCACCACGACCCGCGCATTTGCCTGCAGGCAACCCAACTTCGCACCCACAGTCCCGTCGTCGTTTCCGATCAGTTCTTCCTCAGACAACGGGCGTCCATCCACCTTCACGTTCGACAGCAACACCGCCGCCGCCTGAGCACGTGTTTGCCGATCGCAAGTCGCATCCACGTTCTCGTCTACGAATACCCGCAATTCTGCGTCCTCAAACTCCTCTGTACATTCCACATGAACTGTGCGCCCACCTTCGTCGGTGGGCACCGAAGCGATCCGGAATATCCGCTCCGTCACAATCCGTCCCTCACGCTTCTTGCGTCCTCCTCCGCCGCCGCCGCCTTCCCCGGTTCCTCCAGCCTCCCGCTTCCCTGTCTTCCGCCTCACCAGCGTCGACCGTCGAGTGCTTCCCACCCGGCCCCAAAAGGACGGCTGGCGGCCACCTCGCCCCTGCCCCTCTACATCTTCAAACTGAAAGGCCAAGATGTCCTTTGGGCTGTAAACGTCCTCTGTCGAAGGCGGGACCAATTCCGCGATCCCATCCCGAATCTCACGCAGCGCGTCCCGAAGAGCCTTTCTTCGAACTGGGTCCATCTGTTTCGGCGCCAGCTTATCGTGGAGCGGCGTCTCCGCCTCTCGAATTAGTTCATAGAAACCATCCTCGCGATCCGAGGTGAGTAGGATCAGCGCCTGAAATGGCTGTCGATCCGCAAACGCGTTCTGAAACATCGGCAGGTCATCCGTAATCCACATCCCGTTCCTGCATAGCCCCACGCTACGCCGACCCGTTTCCCGGCAAAGCAAGCGCACCGCTACGTTTCCCTGCGTAGTCTCAATCTCGTGTTCCTCCCCATTGACGAGAGTTTCGTAGGCTTCATTTGCCTTTCGTCCGGAAAGAAACGCACCCGAACGACCAGAGCGCATTTCGTCGCGATACGGCGTAAGCACTTCCCTTAACCTCAGCGTGTCGAGTACACCGCTTTCCTCCTGATCCTCCACCTCCACCACCAGACGTCCTTCCTGAATCGCCTGAAAGAAGTTAAAACTAGCTGCCTTGAACACTGCCTCTCGCAAAGATTGCACGTGCTCAAAGTTATTAAACGCCGGGATAACCACCGCCGCCCCGTGTCCGTACGAAGCACGAATCCTGTTAATCGCGGACACGACCATCGGCGGGATTGCATCTTCAGAGGCCAGAGTGAACGGTACGTCGACCGCACTAGGCTTAAATGACTCCAGATATACCCCGCGCCCAGATCGACTGCGCCAATCACCCTCGTCCCGGTGCGACGCCAGCACCGCTTGGCCGGCACCATAGGTGCGACCATCGGCCGTTAGCCCACCGTACATCACATACCGGAGGTTCGATGCGGGAAGCACCGCCGAGTGTCCGTTGCCGAAAGTCCCAGAAGCGTTGCCCCCTTTGTCGCTCACCCCGTCACTCAGCAAAGCCGACATTCGCCTGCCGTCAAGCCCCACTCCGTTGTCGATAACACACAGCAGATCGTGCGATTCCTCTAGTAATGTCCGCCGTATCCGCTCAACTACGGAGCGTGCACTACCAGAAGGAGTTTGCTCCTCCACAGCTCGCTCAAACGCCGTACGGTAACTTTCGATTCCCGGGATTTCCTCTAACGTGCACGTACTTCGCTCAAACCTTACGACCGCGCAGGCTTCGTTAGCCTCAATCAAGGCTGCGTCCAACGAGTTCTGAATGAGTTCCCGCACTACCGCAGCCGGTCTGAGATCCGAAAACGCGGCGATTCCTGCCGGCGTGAACCCAGTACGATCCGTACTGTGGCCGAACAGGAGGTCAGGTGCAGCCTTACTCGATCGGCCCCGCGTCCGGCGCCTTCTTGCGTTCGTTCCTGCCCTTGGTCTTTGCGTCTCCCCAGAGTCCCCGGCTGAAGAGGCTGTACCCGTTGACTCCAACAGCCGCGCTATCAGCTCCCGCCGACGTCCCCTCGACTCAACCCCCTGACGATCGCACAGCCGCTTTACGTCCTTCTCGGACAGGAATTCCACCAACGTCTCGGCTGTAGCTCGACGCGACTTTCTGAGAGCACCGGCAAGTGATTCCTTGTCCCTATAGCTATCAACAGCCAATTCCAGTTGCTGCACCGCCTTGCGCAGCTGCTTCACCTTCATCTCGTCGATGATCGCTCGCTTCAATCCCATCGTCCCAATCTCTTCATGCAGCCGTACCTACCGCCCGACCAATCGCCGTCAAAGCAATCTCGATGTCTGTCTCCGTCGTAAATCGGCCCAATCCCACACGCACGCCGGTAAGTGCTTCAGACCGGCCGCAACCAAGCGCGGCTAGCACATGAGAAACTCCTGCAGTTCCGGAGGAACACGCGGAGGCGCTCGAGATCGCAATCTCGGTCTCCACCATCGCAACGAGCTTGTCGCCGGAGATCCCAGGGAACCCAAAGTTTAACGTCCCAGGCGCCCGCTCCTTGTCTGAACCGAAATAGCGTACATCCGCCTCCATCGCATCGATACCGGTCCGCAACTTGGCGGCAAGACGAGTCATCCGCTCGGCGTCAGCAGGCCGCTCGTCTCCGGCCAGCTCCGCAGCCTCTCCGAAGCCGCACGCGAGCTCCGTCGGCACTGTTCCCGACCGCATGCCACGCTCTTGACCACCTCCGGTCAACGTGGGTCCAAGCAATCCGTCATCGGCCACGTACAGCGCCCCAATGCCCTTTGGTCCGTACAGCTTGTGCGACGAAATCGACAAGAGGTCGGCTCCCCAAGTCTCGACATCCACTTCGATGCGAGCGGGCGCTTGCGTTGCATCAGTATGGAACAGTGCGCCATAGCGCCGGCAGATCGAAGCGACTTTGGCGAGCGGCTGGATCACACCGATTTCGTTGTTCACTGCCATGACGGAAACGATCAGCGTCTCGTCGTCGACCACCTGGTCGAGACAATCGAGGTCTACGAGCCCGTCCGGCCTGACCGGCAAGACGATCGCCTCGAAACCGTGTCGTCCTAGATCCTCTACAGTCTCGAGCACCGCCGCATGTTCTGTAGCGAGTGTAATGATACGCCGTCGCTTGGGAGCGGCGGCGCGCGCCACGCCCCGCAGTGCGAGGTTGCAGGATTCCGTTGCTCCGGATGTGAATACGATTCGATTGGGGTACGTGTTCAGAAGTCCGGCCACCCGACTCCGAGCCACGTCTATGGCGTCCGCCGCCGTTCGCCCGTATACGTGTTGACGCCCGTGTGGGTTCCCGAATGCATCAAACGCTTCGACTATCGCCGTGACCACTCTCGGGTCAGGCGGCGTCGTGGCTTGACAATCCAGATAGACCGGCCGTTCCGCCACGTCTAGTCCGTGCAATCGCAGGGCAACAAACTGGCGTCGAACTGCTCCAACTCCGATTCGTCGGCTTCTCCGAGCAACCGATACGTAAATCGGCTTCCCGCACCGAAGAAGCCCAGGAAATCATGCTCCAACTCCGACTGAATTTTCCGCTCCTCCGCTACGAGGTCGCGCCCGTACACCTCTTCCATGCGTTGCCACCATGCGACGTCGCACGGCGTCCCGTCGAGTGGACCGTAGCCTAGCCGAGCTTCCTGGCGCTTCGCGCCCGCCATTTCACGTTGCACTTTCCGCAGCGTCGCACCGCCTTTCAAGAAGCAGTACACACAGTTCGAGAGCCCACTGTCCGGGGGCAAACATAGGTCCAACTCCTGTCGGGCCCAAAACGCATTCACATCCGCTGCCGCCACGTGCATGTCCACGAGGGGCATGTACACATGCTCGCCATCGTATCCGGATGCTTCGGGCCCATTATTGCGTTCCTTCACCCTTCCGACTCTTGCGGGCTCATCGCAACGCAGGCCGACAAACGCCACATACTCGACGCCTCCCTTGCCAAACACCGCCAGGTCGCCATGCGCCTTGCCCGCTAGCCACTTGTTTTCGAACGGTCGCCATGCCTTCGAAAAACTCTCGTATCGCTGTTCTGGCCGGACATACGGACGGCTCCAGCCATACCGCTTCTTGGCAATGTAGATTTCTTCGGGCACCTCTCCGCCGTTGCGCCTGTGACGCGCATACATAGCCTTCCCGTCTATACGGCACCCCGATCCGAAGTGTCCAAGCCGCGGAATCGACTCTTTGCAAGCCAACCAGTCGCGCAGGAACATACGGGTTGCACCCAACTTCATGTTAGTCGTGCAGATACGCCGGAACTGGTTTGGCACGAACCCCGACCACGACATCACCTCCTCGAAAACCTCGCCCCGCCAATGGACCCCGTCCGGATTCGTTTCTGACCACGGCTTGCTATTCACGAGGCGGTAGCTCGGCAGCCGTGTCCACTCGCCCTTGCGGGCGTCTTCATAGGTCTGAAACTCCACAAGGTAGAAAGGAATACCGTACTGCTCCGTTACTGCCTTACACTCTCTTACAAAGTCGTAAGTCTGGGGATGCTCGCTTGCCGTATTATTGAACAACACGACATCCCCTCGTTCGGCCTTCAGTATGTCATTTGCCAAGAGTGTCAACAGCAGCATGCCACTCGATCTGCCACCCGAGAACTTGACCACGTGCGGTAATTCCGAATGGTGTTCATCAGCATAACCAAACCGATATTCCCGATCTGGATCGTGCTTCTCGGACTCCCTACGAATTCGCCCAGACACTACCAGCCTTGGAGCACCGCTTATCACGAATCCCCTCCCTGTCCTCTTCGTTTGTGCCCCTTGCTGAGAATTTGGCGTATTTCTCCCGACCGCGCTTCCATCTTGTTTTTCGATTGCTACAGCCGCCATCCCGTCCTCGCTCACACCACTCATTCCATCCCTAGGCTATCACTCGTCTCCACTGCTTCAATCTCCCCGCAGCTCTTTTTCGGTACGAAGATGAAGTGCGTTCAAGAACTCTCGTTGCCTGACACCGTCATCTCCTCTTTCCTCCGCTCGTTCCCAAAGCGTCTGAAAACATTTCTCAATCTTACGCCTCGACAAGATTTCTTCACTTCCTCCCCTCCGATTACGATCTTCCCTTGCCTTCTCGCGAGCCTTGTCGATATAGAACTCTGCCAGTTCTACTGCTTCCTCTTCATCTTGCAAAGCTTCCAATACTACCTGATTTTCCAGTCTTCCGCGTAACGCTGGCAGTGCAGCAGTGTATCGCAATAGCGCATCCGGCGTCACCGCCAGCATCAAAAACAAGCCTCGCGGCAAGGCATCAATAATCGCCCTGATTGCCGACAGGTATCTTACCACTGCTCTCGGGCCCAAAACGCCATCCTGCTTTTCCAGTTCGTCTAACAGCAAAAAAATTCCCTTTAGAATTCCCGCTTCGCTGCTCACTTCTACGATATCACGAAAAGTCGCAGTTTTTGCCTCGACTGTATCTTGTCGAAAATTCACTCCTAGCCATTCCCGATGTATCTTTAGGACTCGGTGTCCTAACAGCCAAGCCAGCATCAACTCAATAGTTTCTGCTCTATCTTCATTCTCATCTGTTTCTGCAAGCCTACGTAGTGCTGTCTGAAGATCTTGACTTCGTGCCACTCGTATCGCATTTTGATCCTCACTCAACGATTCTGCTAGTCTCGCAAAATGCTCTGCGCCTAACTCTTGAAGCAATTTGTGAATTGTGCCATCAAACGTATTTTCAGGATCCGCTAGGTATCGAACAACATAGTAACCCTCTAATTCGTCTGCGACATCAGTCAATTGTTCTTCAAAATAATTTAGAAAATTCGTCTTTCCTACTCCTTGAGAACCGACGACAGTCAAGCTCTGTGACCTATTGTCCCTTACGAACGCAGCAATTTGCGTTTCCGCCAGTTCATCTGCTTCTTCTTGCGGATAATGAGGATTCCCCGACGTTTGGCTTGCCGCAGGGAACGGATTCGCTGTTACTCCGAAGCGCTCAAACATCCCCCGTGGCGAGCCCTCGCTGGAGCGTCGCGCCTGCTGAAGCTTATCTCGTAGGCTCATTGATCGCCTCCTTCAATCCGCAAGCTCGCACTGGCCTTGCCCTGAATCAGGTAATCTCCCCTATACAGGTGCACAGGAACTACCGTCGGAACACCGGATACCACCCGCAAGATATGCACGATGTGCGTTCTATACCGCATTTGCATCGTCGATCCCTCTGTCGACCTTCGCAACAAGCGTCTTTGTCTTGCTTCCTCCAATAGCTTCCGAGCTACTTCGGGATGAATGCCGTCCTCTGCAACAAGCGTTTCCAGCCACTTGCCCGTGGACACCAACCCGTCGCCTTTGTCGAGCTGGCGAAACCGCTTTAGCGCGATCTCCGCAAAGCCCTCTGCATCCGGCACGGTCGCCGTCGAGTAAATCCCCTTTCCCCGAACCGCGGCGCAGACATGCACAATTTCGCCCAACGTTCGATAGGTGGATGAGCTCCGACCGGCGAACTCCGTATCCAACGGCTCCCCGAGGCCTGCATTCCCAAGCAGTCCCATGAAGTCGCTGAAAGAAGGTGTAGCGCCCAACAAGTCACGAACAGCCTCCACGTTCTCGTTCCGAAGCGCCGCGGACATATCCATTAGGGGAGGCTCCGCAGTCCAAATTCCTCCTGACTCTGAGATAAATCCTCCTGACAACAAAAACCGTTCGTATTCCTGGAACCCTCGGGTATGCTTCGTTTGAACAATCCCTACAACTGCCTCTTCGTCCATTTTCTGTACGTCATCCAGCTCGCAAACCAGCCGGACTAACTTCGAGACATCAAAGCGTCGGTAGGTCGTAGTACGGCTCGGCCGCTTAGCCACCCCCTCGCCGTGATCATCCCCCTTGGCCCGAGCCTCCCTCTTGGCAACTTTGGATGGGTCGGTCTTGGGCGCGCCATTGGTCCGACGACACCAAAGCAGGTCTTCTAAGGAATGATATGGTGCCCACGACATATCCTCTCCAAGCGCCGAAACGCAAAACTCACTCCCCGTCTGTTTCCCTTGCAGTCGCGCTGAACCAAACGCCGTAGCAAATTCCCAAAGTACCGTCGCTATTGAGATCCCTTGCACCGATCCTTGGTACGGGTCAAAAGTTCTTCCAGTCAAGCAGTTGCCAAAAAATCTTCCCGCGTCAATTGTCCCGAAATATAAAGGCCGGATGCCCTCTGCTAACGCCATTCTAGCCAAACCCTGATCCGCGGTTAGTAGTCGCACTTCATGCCCGGGGCCCATATGCGCTTGATGTTGACGGGCCGCTTCTAAAATTAGACGGTCTGCGTAAGACCTAATTGCCAAACTAATGTTTAGACCAGACAATTCACGGTCGTTATCTGTTGCAAAAGCTTCCCGCAGCGGGTCGCCGAGCAAAAACGTGCGCTCGACTTCCGTACTTTGGTGAAGCTCCAGACGCAGCAATGAGCGTTGTCCGCCTTGGCTCTTTAAGTGTTCCACAAGTTCCTTACGGCGGCGCGCGGCATTCTTGGTCTTAGAAGCTCTGCGAAGACTAAAGTAGTTCTCAGCGGCGCCAACCAACTCCATATGCACGATTGAAGGAACCTTTATTCTGGCAGCAGGACTCAGATGTGAGGCAACAAAGTCCAGACCACCCTGTACTACACCAGATGTATCTGATATGATAGTCGTTGATCGACGATAGGGCATCTCGTCCAGCGCCGCCGGATCGAATGTAGGCAGCAACAAGCCGGTCCTCACCGCAATACATGAGATATCGCGAGTTAGAGTACCCAAATGAAAATCACCCTTGCCGATCTCATGGCCAAGCAAATGCGCTAATTTTTCTTCGATCGCCTTATAGTCCGCTATATGCCACTCGAACGCTCCGAGTTTCACAAGATTTTGCCACGCCTCATACTCTTCCAAGTCATCGGAATCCTTTGGCAAGTCAGGAAAGTAAAGGACACCAAGATTGAGCCATTCTTGGTTCAAAAAGGCACCATCGTCCCGAACGCAAATGGAACATTGACCATTTGGCTTGGAATATTCCTCCTTGAGAAGATTAGCTATCGCCGCTTCTGCTTCTGCGGGTGAATTCAGATGAAAGGACATCATCGTACCGACACCGAGATTCCGGGTCGCGCAATGAAGCAGGCCAGAAGCCAATCCACATGCAACTTGAGTGCCAATAAGGAGTTTAGTGGCTCTACCATCGCATCGTTATGCTGGGAAGCACCGTGTCCCCAGACCCATTCTACCTTACGATCGACGATAGCCTTTCCCGCTAGCCGTGCGAATTCCTCGAGTACTTCAATACCCCTCTGAGACGGTGGAAGTGACGGATTCAAGCGCTCCACAAGAGCGTGGCGAAGCTTTTGTCGTAGCTCGGAGTCGGTAACACCACCAAACGGATCTTCTAGTGTATGCCACGAGTAAATCTCTTCTTGTAAATTTTCTTGAACAATTACCTTCGGTTCCTGGCTATTTCCTTCAACTTGCGTCGCAATAAGTGTTCGTTGCGGCACGTAATCTTTCCAGAGGGAAAGCCTGAATGGCGGACTATCTGAAGTCATTATGGCTGTTTCCTCGAAGTGCATTCGCGATTGCTATACTTTACGTGGCGGTTGTGTGGTGAGTGCATAAGGAGTTGGCGTATCTGACGTACGTCAACGCGAGATGGGTTCACAAGCACACGCGAAAGCGCTTTGGCAGCACGTTCAGGGCGATGGTGGTTGCGCGTGCAGCACCAAGTCCCCTGGTCGTCGCGGTCTGTCTGGAGGCACTCCCGGCATGTGTACGTCCGGACTTGACTTTGCCTTCTCGGCAAGGGCGCGTGGACATCTGTCAGCCCTCGGCAGTAGTGTTGATCAGCCTATACCGTTGAGGCCTTGAGAGGAACCGGCAACTGCAAGATGGCCGCCCCCTGCCGTGTTCCGGCCTCATTCGCCACATTAGCGGTAGCCGTGAAGGCTGCCTGCCGTCAACCCGGGGTGCCCGCTTGGCTCCTCCCGGCAAGCTGAGCAGCCAAGCCGGACAGCCATCATCGTACCGTAGTCGCCGGGCTTCAACATCCGCAACACCCACCTCCTCGCCTGTCACTCGTTGCTGACGGGTCCGATTCGGTCTCGCCGACGGACACGACCGGCGACGTCAGCCCTGTTCACCCGTTCCCTCCCCGGATCGTCGTGGTCCCGGTGCGCCTCGTCCATCTTGCACACCGATAGTGCGCATCCGCTAGACCGTTAGCACGAAACACGCGGATCACGTGGATTTTCGATCCCGTCCCCGGCAACGCCGCCGGCCTCGAGCGCGAGCGACGTTTCCGACGCTCGGCTAGCCGTCCACCAGTGCTTCCACATCGCGCGGTCGCCAATGGCGTCTGTCAGACGATGCGGGAGCCCACTGTACGGTCCGGCCTTTCTGCTCCCTCGCATCGCGCCGCCACAGCAATTCTCCCGTCGCCGCCAACCCATACTATGCCCTCGGGTCTGGCCTTCCCACCGTCCCAGGTCCTCGACCGGAAGATTCGACTGGTTTCCCCTGTCTGCGGACACGACCCTCTTCGCCCGCCCGACATAACGCCAACCAAGGGCGAGAGGGCCCCGGAGCACCACGGTCGCACGGGGCCGAGAGCGTGTCCGAGCCGCTCGGCCTCCCCGCCGTCCCGAAGCAGGGGACACGAATCGAGAAATTCCTGTGCCGTGCTCTCGCGCCGTACGAAAGCCGATACGCCTATTCTGGTAATGATACCGACTCCGTCGACGACGACTGAATCAAATCCGTCGATCATCTCGAAGAAGTCAGGGAGCAGTTACCGAAGCGCACCGAGTGGCGCCACAACACCCGGAGAACCTAGGTACGACTCTACAGGCCCCGCCCGTCCATTGCTCGTTGCACCAGCTGGTCGTATGACCGATCAATCACATCACGACTTGATCGACGAATCAGCGAAACATACTCATTCGTCCACTCCGCGCTGAAAGTCTTGTCGCTCAAGGCTCTTAGGAGCGCCATGCCCGAAGGAGACTCGCGTGAGGCCAGACGCTGCACGGGCACCAATACCCAGCATGGAAGAGGGAAGCTCACAGCCACGGCGAAATATCCTTCGACCCGGCTGCCCGCAAGACCGTCGACATCCGATGGCGTGAGCATTCTTGGCTTTCTGGCGAGGACCTCAGCTGTTGTTTTCCGGTCTAGCCGGATAGAAGCACGGGTTTTTTTCTCACTTTGATTGGTTGGTGGATTTCCCGGGATGGTGGCCGAGTGCGGGAAGGACGCTGCCTGCGGCATTTTTTTGATCCTCAGCAGAATCCTCATTGCTGTTGAAGCTGTGGAGCGGTGGGCGCGAGATCGGCGAGTGTGGTCAGGCGGTGGGCAAGCGCCAGCTTGTCCACGGGCTGTCCACACGGTCCGCAGGACGCCGATCGGTCCGCAGGACGCGTCCACGGCTCCACAGCTTGGCGGCGGCGGGGAGCGTCCGTAATCTTGGCCTCTCACTGAACGACAAAGAGAGGCCCGGGGGACGGAACTCCCGCCGGGCCAGGGCCGGTGCAGCTTCGCTACGAAACGGGGCTCACCAGCGAGGAATACGTTAAGACCGAGGCGTGGCGCGACGCAAGGCTTGAGCGCTGCCCGAATCACCCGCACGGCGGATGTTCTGTGGCAAGCCACGGCACCTACGAGCGGAAGACCCCGCCCGGCGCAAGGGTTCCTCGCTGGTATTGCCGTGAGAGCCATACGACCATCGGCCTGCTGGCCGACTGTCTGGCGGCGCGGCTGCCGGGCACGCTCGATGCGCTGGAAGCGGTTGTTGTCGTGGCGGAGGAGGCCGGCAGCCTGGAGGAGGCAGCGGACGAGGTGCGCTGCCCCGAGGACGAGGACGCCATCGAGCTTCCCGGCGCCGTGCGTTGGATCCGCCGCAGGCTGAAGCTTGTGCACGACGCGCTTGTGCGCGTCATCGGCCTGATCCCCGACCTGCTCGCGGGCTGCGCGCCCACCATGAGCGCGGTGCGCGAGCGTCTGAAGAGCGACAGCGCGTTGATGGAACTGCGCGGCCTGGTCGCCGGGCAGCTCCGGACGCTACCCGCGCCTCTGGGCTTCCAACCCCACGGCATCGACGTGGGGAATCGCAAACCGCAGTTCCAACAACGGGCGGGGCCGGACCCGCCGCCGGAGAGTTCGTAGCGTGACGATCCCGGGGCCAGGGAGTCCCTGAACGAGGATCGCACCATGAACAGCTCAGACGACGACCTTCGCCAACAGATCGCGCTCTTCCGATACGACGTCATCGCCGATCTGGTGCATCTGCCCGTGGGTGCACCGGGTGCCGGCGCGATGATGCGCGCCAAAGCCGAGAAGACCTACACGATCCCCGGAACCACCAGGACCCGGGTCGCCGCCGAGACCATGCGGCGCTGGATCAAGGACTACCGCTACGGCGGCTTCGACGCGCTCTACCCCAAGCCCCGCACCGACCGGGGGAAGCCCCGGCGGCTGCCGCCCGAGGTCGCCGAGCGCCTCATCGCGCTGAAGACCGAGAACGACGCATTGTCGGTTCGCGCCATCATCCAGAAGGTCAAGGAGGAGGGTATCGACCACCCGCTCGCCTCGTCCACCGTGCACCGCCTCTTCAGCCGCGAGGGCCTGTTCGACAAGAAGCCGCCCGACGGGGCGGATCGCCGCCGCTTCGCCTTCCGGCATGCCGGCGAGATGTGGATGAGCGACGTCATGCACGGACCCAAGGTCCGGCACGGCCGAACCCGGCGCAAGACCTACCTGATCGCCTTCATCGACGACGCCACCCGCGTCATCCCGTTCGCCGCCTTCGCCATGGCGGAGAACACTGCGGCGTTCCTGCCGGTGTTCAAGGACGCGCTGATCCGGCGCGGCCTCCCGGCCCGCTTGTACGTCGACAACGGAAGCGCCTACCGCTCCCGTCATCTCTCCCTGGTCTGCGCCAGGCTCGGCGTTGCGTTGATTCACGCAAGGGCGTTCCAGCCAGCGGGAAAGGGTAAGATCGAGCGCTTCTTCCGCACCCTCCGGGCCGGCTGGCTCCGCCACCTCGGCGATGACGTCGACAGCCTGGAGGCGCTCAACCGCAGCCTCTGGGCCTGGATCGAGGGGGAGTATCACAACAGCCCGCATCGTGGCCTCGACGAGGGGCGCACCCCGCTTGAGCAGTGGGCGCTGGCCTCGGCCGGCGTGCGCTATCCCGACGCCACCATGGACCTCGACGATCTGTTCCTCTTCGAGGCCAGGCGCCGTGTCTACAAGGACCGCACCGTTAGTCTGAACGGCCGCGTCTACGAGGTCGACGCCCTCCTGGTGGGTCAGAACGTCATCCTGCGCTACGACCCGGCCGCGCCGCCCTCGCGCCCTCTCGACGTGGTCCATGACGGCAAGCCGGCCGGCAAGGCCAGCCCTCTCGACGCCTACGCCAATACCGCCGTCAGGCGCACCTACCCGGCCAGGGAGATCGAGGCCGAAGATCCGGCGCCCGAGCCTCCGCCCTCGCCGCTGGCCATGCGCAACCTCAAGGACAAGAAGGAGGACGAGTGATGTACCTGCGCCACTTCGCCTTCACCCGCCTGCCCTTCGAGACCCCGGCAGAGACCGACGAGCTGTTCGAGTCCAACGCGCGCCGCGAGGCCGAGGCCAGGCTCGGCCACCTCATCGACCTGCGCGGCATCGGCCTGCTCACCGGCGAGGTGGGCTCCGGCAAGACCACCGTGTGCCGGCATCTGACCGCGCAGCTTCATCCAGGCCTCTACCGGGTCCACTACGTCTCGCTGACCACGGGCAACGTGCTCGACATGTACAAGGCGATCGCGTGGGAGATCGGCCTGCCCATCGAGCGCTCCCGCGCCTCGGCCTATCAGGCCATCCGAAACGAGATCTCCCGCCTCGTCACCGAGGCCAAGCAGCTGCCGGTCCTCGTCATCGACGAGGCCCATCATCTGCGCAACGACGTCCTTGAGGACCTGCGCCTGCTCACCAACTTCGCCATGGATGCAGAGCAGCGCCTGTGCCTCGTCCTCGTCGGTCTGACCGAGCTCAGGCGCCGCCTGGCCATGGCCATGCACGAATCCCTCAGCCAGCGCCTCGTCGTCCGCCACCACCTGAGCGGTCTCGACCGCGACGAGGTCGACGCTTACATCAAGCACCGCCTCAGGCTCGCGGGATGCGAACTGCCGCTGTTCGAAGAGCCCGCCGTCGAGGCCCTGTTCCAGGGCGCGCGCGGCCTGCCGCGCCAGATCAACCGCATCGCCCACTACGCGCTCTCCGCCGCCGCTCTCGACGAGGCGAGGACCGTCAGTGCCGACCACCTGCAGCACGCGCTCGAGGAACTGCGGCCATGACCGGCTTCCCGACCCGCGCCCCGATCGAGCTGGAGGAGCGGCCGCGCGAGCAGCAATGGCTGGTGGACACGCTATGGGGCGAGCAGGCCGTCGGCATCGTCGGCGGCGAGCCGAAGTGCGGCAAGTCCATCCTGGCGCTGGACCTCGCGGTCGCAGTCGCCGCCGGCGTCCCATGCCTGCGGCACTTCGCCCCGGCCCGGCCTGGCCCGGTCCTGCTGTTCGCCGCAGAAGACGCCGGCCACCTCGTGCGCAAGCGCCTGCAGGGGATCGCCCGCGCCGCAGGCGCCCGCTTCGAGACCCTCGACATCGCCGTCATCGACGTGCCCACACTGCGCCTCGACCATCTCGACGACCGCCGCCGCCTGCAGCAGACCGTGGAGCGCATCGCACCGCGCCTCGTGGTCCTCGACCCCCTGGTCCGCCTGCACGGCGTGGACGAGAACACGGTTGCGGACGTCGCCCCGATCCTCGGCTTCCTGCGCGACCTGCAACGCCGCTTCGAGACCGCCGTCCTCCTCGTCCACCACGCCCGCAAGAGCGGGGCCACGAGGCCGGGGCAGGCCCTGCGGGGCAGCAGTGAGCTGCACGCCTGGGGGGACTCGAACCTCTACCTGCGCCGCCGGGACCGGCAGACCCTCATGACCGTCGAGCATCGCGCCGCACGCGGTCTCGACGACATCGAGATCGAGCTCAAGGAAGACGGAGAGGAGCCCTCCTTCCGGCTGCGCCAGCCGCCCACGGCCGGCGGCGGGGCGCCTCAGCCCGAAACACCCGAATGCCGCGTTCTCAAGGCGCTCGCCGACGCCGGGGCGCCGCTCTCGCAACGCCAGATCCGGGAACGCGCCGCGACCCGGCACAAGACCGTCGGCGTAATCTTGCAAAAGCTCGTCCAGGAGGGTCGCGTCGCGCGCAACGCCGAGGGCGGCTACAGCGTCGTCGCAGGCGCAGCGGACAAGCGGGCGGCGGCCGCCGCCGCCAACGGCAGCAGTCGGCCGCAGGCCCCGCGGTTCCCGGAGCCCGGTTCCGCCAACGCCTAGGGGTTCGAGCCGGAACCGCCGTCGGGAACCACCCTTCCCCAACGGTCCGGAAGGCGCTGCGCCTCCACCGGGATACTACGTCAGGTGAGCGGCCAGTCCGTGGCCGGAAGCTTGCTTCAGGCCATGGCAGCACTTCGTCGTGTGGACGGTGGCGAGTCACCCGAAGGGCCGAAGCGAAGCGCAGGAGCGGCGCAGCCGCTTGACGCGCCGACGGCCGCGCGACACCTCGTCAGCTCTCCTCAAGCACCAGTCCAAACCTCAATCAGACAGCGACCCCGGACCGCCCGCAGAGACCATGAGCTCCTACGCTTCGATCCGGAAAAGACCGAGCAATCTGGGAAATCAGGGCAGCGATCACGTCAAATAATCTGGGAGATTCGGCGTCAAATAACGTGCGAAACAACATCAGCTTCAACCTCAAAGCGGAATTCCTGACCACCCTTTTCGCTGATGAGATCCGGATGCCCCTTCTGGTTGATCTCCAAAATACTGTGCCCCAGTCCCAGAAGGATGTGTCCTGCCAACGCCTGAACCCTGTAGCCGAATTCAGACGGGCTGACCCGGGAACGCAGTTGCTCCAGGCAATCGACGGCGACGAATCGGTCGGGATCTGCGTCACTGGATAACAAGTGTCGGGCCATCTATAGGCGACCAATTCTGGGGTTCTACAACCACGTAGGTCTCACGCTCAAAAAACTTCGGCAGCAACTCACGAAATGTCTCCGTTTCCTGCGTAGCAACAACAACCTGGACCCGCTTGCCTAGATCCGCCAGCCGTTCAATGAGTATCTCAATATGCTCTCTGTCGAAGGCTCGGGTTGGATCATCAAGTAGCACGAGATAGACTTCTGTCGGTGCCTCTTCTGCCTGGCTCAAGGCGAAATGCGGGACCAACGCCAGTGCGCTCTCCGCCTGTCCGTTCAACACGCCTGTCGGATGCAATGTTCCTGAGGTATCGCTGCTACTCGCTACCAACAGCTCAAGTTTCGGTAGTTTTTCGTCGTCGATGACCAGCCGATCGAAGTAATCGTGCTTAGTTAGTGCGCAGAACACAGTGGTGAGTTTGTTCGCGACGCTTGGTGCCTTCGCGCGCAGCTCATGGGTCAGGGTCGATCTGACAGAGCTCTGGATACCCCTGACGGATTCTCCGAACTCCACGAATTGCTGAAACGATCGCTCCGCGCCCTGCATCTCCTCATCGACGGCCTTCAAATATTTCAGGTCCTGCTGAATGCTTTGAAACCTCGCTTCTTCGCGCAGCTTCACAACCCTCGTTTGGACACCCTTTAGCCAATCTTCGAATCCGTCTATCTGCTTCTCTTTTGACAGCTTCTGTTGTTTCACTGACTCGATGTAGTCTCCAACGTCTCCACCAGAGACGGCCTCGGCCAGTTTCGCGTCTTCAGAATCGGCTACCGCATCACGGAGGTCACCCTCGCACACCCGCAGCTCCTCCCTAAGCTGGCCTACTCGGCGATCTGCTTCCAGGGCCGCATTCAGTTGGCCCTCCATTTCCCGCAGTTTCGAGGCATTCTGCTCGTCGTCGGTCTGCGACAACGCCGAAATCAGATCGCCTAGCTCATTCCGGTCGTGGTCAGTCCCGCATAGTGGACACGACATTGTGCCCACGTCATCGCTGCGATCGATCAATTCAGCCGCGACCTCACCCAGCCGCCGGCCGAGAGCTGCGGCTCCCGCACTTCGACGTTGTGACTCCATACGTCTGCGTAACTCGTCTAACCCTACGCCGTTGAGGACCTCATCGCGGGCCTCTTCCGCCTCTTGGAGGTAGTCTTTCTTGTCGCCGATGGCCGTCAATATGTCACTAATCGTCTTCAACTCGGTTAACACCTGGTCTAGCCGAGCCAGATCTTCGGCGAGTGGCGTTCGATCCAGCCCGATCCTCTTCTCTAAAGCTCGGTCCGCCTTATCAACGAGAGCGTCAAGTCGCATTGCACTGGATTCACCGTCTGAGTCGTCCGGTGTGATCTCATTGATCAACTCCTTCGCCTTGTCCTCACTTTCCGCGATTGAGGGTGGAAGCTCACCATCCCATGGTGGAGCTTCGAGAATCCCTCCGCGCTGCCGCTGCAACTGCGCGATCCGCTCTTCAAGACGATCACGTCTGTCGTCCACGAGTCTGGTTAGACGGGCCTCCTCCTCTCCTTGTTCCTTCACGAAAGTATCAAGATGGCTCGCCAGTGCGCTTGCATCGGTTAGCCCCAAATGGCCGATCACAGTCTTCTCGAATGGGCTCAAATCCTCCGGAGGACGGCCGAGAGGAGCAGATTGCGCCGCGAAAATGATGTGTGCTCCTTCGCCAGCATCGAGCGAGTGAATCTGAGGCATGACATCGCGGATGTTCCTCACCTCCCCCAAATGGTCCACCAGTTCCGGTCGGCTCTCTCCGCTTCCGGGCATCAACACGCGAGTGAGATTCCACTCGTTGCCATCCCGCGACAAATCGATCACGACGCGGCACTCGCCGCTGTAGCTTCCGTTACGTACAACGTCGTTCCGCCTGCCGGTGGAACCGAAAAGGCCCCATCGAATGGCCTCAACGATGCTGGATTTGCCTTTCCCATTCGGACCCAACAGGAACACATGGCGGTTCTTCAGCTCAATTTCCTGAACTCTCGTGAACCCCTTGAATCCTTCGATCGATATCCGCTCTATCCGGAACCCGTTAGCCATCTATTCGCCCATCGAGCTGATCAAGCTGTTTCTCCACTTGCTCCACGAGCCGCTGTCGTTGCGCCAGCAGATATTCTCTTGCCGCGTCAGGCCCCTCTCGATCGAATTGATTCCGTAGCGGTACCCACAGGGTTCGCGCTCCGTCCTGGTGGGCCGACGTACTCAGCCGTACCAATTCTGAAAACGTTGGTTCCCGGCCCGTACTCATGCCATCCTCCATTACACCCTTGGTGCGCTGTGCATTCTATTGACGCTCAAACTGATGCCCTTCGTACCATACCGTCCCAACTCACCAATCACCGATATGGTAGGCTCGGCCCTCGAATAGCTGGGCGAGCTCCGCCCATTACTCGGGCCGCCAGAATCCCGTCGAACCGATTTTGCTCTAACGGCAGTTACCCCTGTGGCGAAGTGGGCCAGAACGGACAGCTTCACGACCTTCTTGCCTGATGCGCGATGCATCATCCGGATCGATAGCAGGCCAGCCGTCAACGCTGCGGCTTTCTTCGGCTTTTCCGGCACCGCCCCGACAGCTCGCATAGTGTCCGTCATCGTATAGCAATCGGCCAGGATCCATATTCAGTCTGCTTGAGGCGCTTCCAGGCGCGATTTTCTCTGGTAGCGCCGTCAGTATCCCCCACCCCCATTCACGGCGTCCTTCAGCGTCTTCCCCGCCTTGAACGTTGGCGAAGTGGACGCCGGTATCGAAACGGCCTCGCCGGTCCTCGGATTGCGTCCGGTACGAGCCGGCCGGATTCTGGTGCCGAAGCTCCCGAATACCGGCAGCCGGACATCCTCGCCATGGGCAAGCGCCTCCTCGACCCTTTCGGACGAAATGTGAGCCGGCCCTGGAGGGCTCGAGCGAGGCGAGCTGGCAGCAAAGCTCTTCGAATCCGTCCTGGCGGCTGCCGTCAACGGGACGGATGTAGTGGAAGTCGATGTCTGGAAGACTCATTCAAACCGTTCTGCGGATGGTTTCACGTCTGGAACTCAGCCCCGTGACGGCGCCCTGGTGGCGCTCCCTCGCGACCGTATCCTCGCCAAGCACGGGGCCAGCCCCCGGATCATGCTTCGCCCGTCTTTGGCATCGGCACTTCGTTCGGCAGTGCGCTAAGGATTGCACGGGCCTTGGCTATCTCCTTTTTCCATCACCCCTTCTTGCGCCGGACACGGGCGTATTCCTTCACAAAGTGCATCAAGACCTTGTCGATCTTCGGCCTGTCCCAGTGGTAGCTCTGCGGTCGCACGAAATCGGTCCAGGCCACGAAATCAGGGTCCTCGGCCTTCACGAAAAACGTGTAAAGCTTGTTGACGATCTCGCGCATCAGATCGCGCATTTCGTTCTCGTCGAACCGCGACACCTCCGGCCAGGGAATGCGCCGACCTTCGGCGTCGACCACGACGACGTCCGAGTAGTCGCCGGTCCGCGTAATCGGCGTCGCGCCGCGGTGTAGCGTTTCGAGCATCGATTGCCTGACGCACACCAGCGCCAGGATTCTGACAAACGCCGGAACCCTCCGACGTGCCTTCGCCTCCATGACGGTTTCCAACCCCCTCTGTCTCGCATTGCCCGCAACGCCGTAGCGCGACCGCCCACGCAACTCACGACCGGCAGTTAGCACTCCGGTGCAGCGCCTCGCAACAACGCCCGCGCCGCGCCTCCAGTTCGCTATCGCCGATCCCCCCGCTGCCGGCCCGGGCAGATTCCCTGTCGCGGTCTCGCCGCTTCCGGTCTCACACCCGCAGCGACCGCCGCCCGGTGGGCGTAGCGCCAGCAGGAGGCAGAGCCCGGCCTCGGCGGGGCGCCTTCCGGGGGCCGCGGAGCGGCCTCTCGCGCCACCGCCGGGGAGACCGATCCATGTCCGACCGCCTCGCCGAAGTTCCCGTACCGCCGCGGTGCAACGAAATGATCCGCACCGGCGCCCTTGTGGTCATCAACCACTCAGGCGGCAAGGACTCACAGGCCATGACCATCCTGCTGTCGCGGATGGTTCCGCGCGACCAGCTCATGGCGGTTCACGCCCCGCTTGGCGAGGTCGAGTGGCCTGGCACAGTCGAGCACATCGAGGCCACTCTTCCCCTTGGCGTTCCGCTGATGTTCGCCCCCGTCGCGTCCGGCAAGACCCTGCTCGAACGGGTCGAGGAGCGGGGTCTCTGGCCCTCGAATTCCGCACGCTGGTGTACCTCGGATTTTAAATCCGGACCGATCCAGCGCGAGCTGCGACGCTGGCTCAAGGCCCATCCGCGCTTCGGCGGCCGCCTCGTCAATGCCATGGGCATGCGCGCGGAGGAAAGCCCGGCGCGCGCCAGGAAGGCGCCGTGGCAGCGCAACGACCGGATGAGCGTGGCGGGCCGCGAAGTTTTCGATTGGCTGCCCGTCTTCGATCTTTCGACCGAGGACGTCTTCCGCGTCATTCGCACCGCCGGCCAGTCGCCGCACTGGGCCTATGCCGCCGGCATGTCGAGGCTGAGCTGCAGCTTCTGCATCCTGGCGTCCCGCGCCGACCTTCGCCGCGCGGCCGAGCTCCGCCCGGCGCTCTACCGCACCTACGTGGAGCTTGAGCGCCGCATCCGTCACACCCTGTCGCCTTCCCGCATCCCCCTGCCGGAACTGACCGGCGTGTCCCCGGCCGCCATCCGTTGCGACGACCCGACCGGCCTTGACTGCGCCTGATTTCGGCACCGCGCACCCCGCCGCCACCCGGCGGCAGGCTTCCGCCCCCTGCCTCCGGACACGACGAGTGGAGCGGCGCTGCCGGCAGGGCGAAGGCCGGGCGCCCGGAGGGCGTGACCCGCGCCGTCCATCCGCCATCCGGAGCATGCCCATGACCTTGCCTCAGACCATCTCCGCCGACTACACGCTACGCCCCAGCGAGCTCGCCGCCACCCTCAAGATCCTTGTCGAAGCCAGGCAGCCGGTCATGGTCTGGGGGCCGCCCGGCTCCGCCAAGAGCGACATCGTCAGCCAAGTCGCCGCGGCTCTCCGGTGCATCTACATCGACGTGCGCGCGCTGCTGCTCGACACCGTGGATCTGCGCGGCATCCCCTGGCGCTCGATGAACGTGCTGGAGCGCATGCTGGTCGAGGTCATCCTGCAGCAGTGCCGCGACGAGGGCATCGCCACCGACGTGCCCGCCATCGTCCGGCGCTACCAGGCGGTCGCCGAGCTGCTCGACCAGCGCACCCACTGGGCGCCCCCGTCGTTCCTGCCCCCCTCGCACTCCGACGAACGGTTCCTCATCAACCTCGAGGAGCTCCCGTCCGCGGTGCCCATGGTCCAGGCCGCGTTGTACCAGCTCGTTCTCGACCGCCGGGTCGGCGAGTACGAGCTCCCCGAAGGCGCCTCGCTGGTCGCCTGCGGCAACCGCGAGAGCGATCGCGGCGTCACTCACCGCATGCCGACGCCCCTGGCCTCGCGCTTCGTCCACCTCGAGATCAAGGTCGACGCCTCGGACTGGTGCGAATGGGGAGCCGCCAACGGAATCGCCCCGGAGACTCTTTTCTTCATCCAGCTCCGCCCGGAGCTTCTGCATGTGTTCGATCCCCAGTCGCGCGAGGCAGCGTTTCCCTGTCCCCGCACCTGGCACTTCGTTTCCAACATCCTCAAGCACCGGAACGGGCTCGATCCGTCCGTCGAGCGGGCGCTGTTCCGGGGCACCGTCGGCGAGGCCGCGGCGGTGGAGTTCTCCGCCTTCCTCAAGGTCTGGCGGGAGCTGCCCCACCCCAGGGCCGTCATCGACGATCCCGAGAACGCGGCCGTGCCCGAGAACGCGAGCGCGCTGATCGCCCTCTGCGGCTCGCTCTACCGCATGGCCGACGACGTCAACCTCGGCTCCATCGTTTCCTACGCCATGCGGCTGAGGCGCGAGGTGGGCGAGTTCCTCGTCGGCTCCTGCGTGCGCCGCGAGCCCAACCATCCCGTCCCCTGCCGCATCGTCGACAACGGCGCCGCCGACGGCGAGATCTCGCTCGCCGAGAACGTGGTGCGCGTCGCAATGCACCCGGCCGATCAGGTGCAGGCCTTCGGCGCGCTCGCGCTCGCCGGCGCCACCGTCGCCGACATCGCCGCCCGCTTCGGCGTCTCCGAGCGCATCGTCGAGCAGCGCCTGCGCCTCGGCCACGCCGCGCCCGAGCTGCTGGACGCCTACCGGGAGAACGCCATCGACCTGGAGACCCTGAAGGCCTTCGCCGTCACCACCGACACCGTGCGCCAGGTGGCCGTATGGGAACAGGTCAAGGACCAGGGCTACCGGCCCACCGGCTGGCAGATCAAGCGTATGCTCACCGAGGACCGCATCCCCGCCGGCGCCATGCTCGCCCGCTATGTCGGCATCGACGCCTACGAGGCGGCGGGGGGTCCGGTGCTGCGCGACCTCTTCGCCGACGAGTACGAGAATGGCGTCTGGCTGGAGGACCCCGCGCTGTTGATGCAGCTCGCCATGGACCGGCTCAAGGTGGCGGCGGATGAGCTCGCCACCCGCTGGAAGTGGGCCGAGGCCAGGCTCGACGTCGAATGGTCCGACCTCGCCCGCTTCGGGCGCGTGCATCCCACCCCGGCCGAGCCCACCGACGAGGAAAAGGCCGAGATCGAGCGGCTGCATACCCGCCACGACGAGCTCGTCAACATGGACGAGGACGCCTGGACCGACGAGCTGATCGAGGAGGCCGAGACCATCGAGCCGCGCCTCGAGCAGATCCAGGATGCCATCAAGGCCCGCGCGATCTTCAAACCCGAGGATATCGCCATCGCCGGCTGCATCGTCACGGTCGGCAGCGACGGGACGCTCCAGGTCGTGAACGGCCTGGTGAAGCCCGAGGACATGCCGGTCGATACCGACACCGCCAACTCGGGCGCTCCCGCCGTTGTCGGTGACGGCAATGGTACCGGCCAACAGGCCGGCTCCGGCATCCAGTCCCCTGCCAGCCTCTGATCAGCCGCATTCTTCTGTCGCCCACTGCGGACACCAGTGGCCGAACGTGCTCACCACCGTGTTACTCCGATCATCTGTAGTTCCCTAACGGAGAGTGAACCGGCTGGACAGCTATTCCGACGATCCGCTAGGGCGACAAGACCAATTCTTTCCAATTCGGGAATTCACCTCTGTCGAGCAATGCACGCAGGGTCTCGGATGCCAGCGCAAAACCCGAGTCGGCGGCGTGCTTGAAATCAATCGTCTCCTTCTTTTTCTTCTTTTGACGTTTGCCGGTGTCGCCATGCGCGATTTTCGACCGCGCCTCGTAGAACATGGTTACCCGATCGAATATTTCGATTCGCTCGTCCGTTTCCTTCGCAAGCAGGTGCGCCGCTCGAGTCGCCAGTTTGTTGGCCAGCTCGGGCGGATTCAATTCGTACATGATTTCAAGGGCGATCGCCGCGTCGAGAATACGATCCGGCACCCAAAACCGGCCCCGATTTCTTCCCGTGGCCGACAACAGGCGACTGACCGCCAACTCCAGGATTTCGTGCTTGGCCGCACTGAAATTCTCCCACAGGTGCAGCAGCTCCCGAAGTTGGCGGACTTGGTCCTCGGTAAGGTCTTGCTTCGACCATCGCTCTCCATGGGAGAAGCCGGAGCCGGATCCCGAAACCAGCCCGGGATACACGTCGATGAACTCCGGAGCGCTGTACGATATCCGGAGCGGCTCAACGGTGTGAGAAGCACATACCGAAAGAAGGTCGAAGACGATGCCTGTACTGCGTCCAGGGCTCCATCGAAACGTAGGTGCCGCTCCTTCGAATTCGTCTCTGAAAAGGTCTTTGGACGTCGGCGGAGGCACAATGCATGGACCCCACGTCATCTGGCGGGCCAAGACCAGTGCGCCCATGCCGCCATAGTCGGGCGTGATGTCCGCCGGACCGAAGGACTCGTTCGGCACCAGGCCACGCTCCACCGCGCGCCCGTATTCGAGGATTTCAAGTCCCGGTGCGACCTCGATTTCGCCCGCCATGGTCAACCCGCGGAAAACGGCAATTTGATAGCCGGGCACGCGACCTTCAGAGCTGAGCATCAGGAAGCGGTCGAGGTGTCGGACGGCTCCCAGGCACCCATGCTGCGCGGCATTCTTTGTCAAGAAGCAGACCAGAGTACTCAACTGTAAGCGGCTGCCGTGGGACGGCATTCGGATGAATGTTGCGAGGTCGTCGCCGGTTCCACCTATGTTGGGCTTCATTACCGGATGCTGACACACCAGATCGATCAAATCGCCGGGTATCTCATCGAGCTTGGGACGTAGTTGATCAAAATACGCTCTTGCACGTTCATCGGTCGTCGCCAGTTCCGCCAATTGCCGGTAACGCGCATTTGGAATGGGATCGACGCCATAAGGCGCCGCGGAAACGGTTTCCACTAAGGGGGTCAGGGCGCGAACCATGCCCTCCAACCAGTCTTCTCTGCTCCAATCGCAAGTCGTCATGACAGGGAATCCCTCGAAGAATGACGGAACTTCCACGCGCGAGCGCAAGAATCCAATCTACGGCGCCCTTTGCGAACAATGGAAGTCGTGCACCTGCAACCCGGCGAATCGCTTCCAGACCCTGACCCGTTACAGCAGCAAGGCCATTTCCCGATCATGGTCAGGCCCTCGCCCAAGGCCGGCCCCTCATAAGGGATACGCATGGCGGCCATCGTGGAGCCGTATTCCCGCGAGCCCGACGCGCCGGTCGTCCTGCCCGCCTCTCCACCTTTAGGTTCGGTACCCAACGGGGGTAATTGTTCGGTTACCGGGTTATGGGGCAGATGCTGGGGCTGCCTTCGTCCACACCACCACATGTAGCAATTCGGGACTGGTAACGCGATTCGACATGCGCTAGCTTCCGCGCATGGCGAGCCGTGACGAGGATTTCGGGGCAGACCTGGCGCTGATCGAGGGGGACGACGGGATCTTGTCGTCCTCCGCATCGGCCCTGACACGCGAGGCACGTGACTGGCGGTCCCTGTACGAGCAGGAACATGCCCGCGCGGAACGGGAGCGCTCGCGAGCGGACACGGCCGAAGCGTGCTGCGAAGAGTTGCGCCGAGCGGAGGTGGACGCCCGCGCCAAGGTGGGTTCCCTGAAGTGGCAGGCCGACTCGAACCGGGCCAAGTTGAAGGCTGCCCGCGAGGAGACGGAGAGCGTCCGCCGCACGGCGAAGAACGCTCTTTCCCTGCAAGCGGAAGTCACGCGCCTGGAGAAGCTGCTTTCCGAAGCCGGCATCGAGACGTCCAGGCCCCGGCCGATCACAAAGGTCGACAAGGAGAGCCGCGGGCTGCGTGTGGCCCCGGGGCCGATGGAGCACCGGAAGGCCACGATCGACGCCTTGCGCACGGAACGCGGCGAGCTGCGCAAGGAGGTGACCCGGCTCAACAGGGAGGTCGACCGTTTGAGCAAGCGGCTGGTCCGCGAGGAACAGGCGACGGAGAGGCACAAGGCGACGATACGCCAACAGTTCGACCGGGACATTGAGCTGCGCGCGACGCTGAGACGGCTGCGCGATCAATCGGACAGGGTTCGGTCGCTCTCGGACGAGGTGTCCGGGCTGCGGTTCGCGCTGGACGTGGCCGAGGCCGGGAAGGCGGCCATGAAGGCCAAGTTCGCCAAGCTTCTCGCGGAGAAGAAAACGCTTCCCGGGCCCATCGCAGGCCCTCAGTTGCGTGCGGCGCTCTGGAGATCATGGCGCCAGAAGCAGACGATCAGGTCGCAGTCGAGAGAGATCCGCCAACTGCGCAGGGCCGTGTCCAACCGGACCACCGAGCTGCGTGTGGCGCTCAGAAGATCGCGGCGTCAGAAGAATACGATCAGGGCGCTCTTGAAGGGGCTCCGCCGGCTGCGCAAGAACGCGAAGGCATCACAGAGCCGGATCGAGAAGCTGGAAATGCAGTATGCCAGGCTCCGTGCGAGCGCGGCCGTACTGCAGAAGGCCCTCTTCGGCAGCAGGAGCGAACAGCAGAAGAAGCCGCGCTCGGAGCGCAAGCGCGGCCAGCAGCCCGGCGCTCCCGGCCACGGACGCACGCAGCGGCCCGCGCTTGAGGAGAAGAAGGAAGAACGCAACCCGCCGAGGAATGCTCGCATGTGTTCCTGTTGCGGGAAGCCCTACGTGATGAACGGCGAGCGCTCCTCCACCATCATCGAGATCGCCGTCAAGGCCCACACCCGCAGGATCGTGCGTCCCCGATGGCGCCGGAGTTGCGGCTGTGCGTCGTCGCCTCTGGAGGTGTCGGCTCCCCCGGTGCCGAGACTGTTCCCCAGGACGCCCTACGGAACCAGCGTGTGGGCGAGCGTTCTGTTCGAGCGCTACGCCTGCCTGCGGCCGCTGCACAGGGTCTCCGCATGGATGTCGGACCAGGGGTTGCCGATCTCCGTCGGGACGCTGGCCGACAGCGTGCCGCGCTTCCTGCCGCTGTTCGAGCCATTCGACCAGGCGATCCGCGCGCACCAGAACGCGGCGGCGGTGCGCCATGGCGACGAGACCGGCTGGCGCGTCCAGTCCCTGAGCGAGGCGGACCGCACCAGCCGCGCCTGGCTGTGGACCTCGGTGAGCGACGACGCGGTCTACTTCCACATCGACCCCTCGCGTAGCGCCAAGGTCGCCCACCGCTTGTTCGGCGCCACCGCGTGCACCCTGTTCCTCGTCTGCGACCGCCTCTCGACCTACAAGACGATGGCGCGCGAACTCGACGGTGCGGTGATTCTCTGTTGGTGCTGGGCGCATCAGCGCCGCGACTTCATCCACGGCGCGGCCGGTCAGGCGCGGCTGACCCACTGGTGCCAGAAATGGATCGAACGCATCGCGTCGATCTACAAGCTGAACGAGGCGAGGCTGGCACATTACGACCCCGCTCTCGAACCCCAGACGCCGGCGTATGCCGTCGCGCAGGCCGCGTTGGAAGCGGAGGTCGAGCGCCTGTTCGCGGACGCCCAGCAGGAACTCGGCGCCTTGCCGGCCGGAGCGCGCGAGACCAAGGCGCTGCGCTCGCTGCTCAACCATCGCAGTGGGCTGAGCGTCTTCGTCAGCGAGCCCCAGGTCCCCATGGACAATAACGCCGCGGAGAGGGCGCTCAGAGGCCCCGTCATCGGACGACGGCTCTCGTTCGGCTCCGACAGCGAGACCGGCGCCCGGTTCACGGCGCTGATGTACTCCGTCATCGCCACGCTGGCGACGAACGGCATCGATGTCCGGCGCTGGCTGGAGGCATGGCTTCAAGCCTGCGCTGAAAACGGCGGCCGACCGCCGGACGAACCGTCGCCTTGGCTGCCGTGGTCGATGAGCGAGGAACGCAGGCGCGCGCTGATGGCGCCGGGATGACGGCTGCCGTCGAGTGCCGCTATTACGGGCGCGACTTCACCGCCGGGGAAATGGCGCTCCTGCGCGCGCTGATCGCCGCCGACCCGCCACCCAACCGCCATGCCCTGTCGAGGGAGTTCTGCCAGCGCATCGGCTGGTTCAAGCCCGACGGCGGCCTCAAGGACATGATGGCCAGGGTGACCATGCTGGCCATGCACAAGGACGGGGTGATCGTCCTGCCGCCGCCGAAATGGCCGCGCCCGCCGCGCCGGCCCATGGTGTTCGGACCCGACACCGAGCCGCCGGCACATCCGGCTCCCACATCCCTCGACGCGGTTCGCCCGCTCGATCTACGGCCTGCCGTCCGCTACAGCCGCGAGGGCAAGCTGTGGAACGAGTTCGTCGCCCGCTACCACTATCTCGGTTACAAGACCCTGGTCGGCGCCCAGATGCGCTACGCCGTCCACGACCGAAACGGCTGGCCGCTGGCCATGCTCGGCTTCAGCACCGCGGCACGGAAGCTCGCACCCCGCGACCGCTTCATCGGATGGACGCCGCAACTGCGGGAAAAGAACCTGCCCCTCGTGATCGACAACCCGAGGTTCCTGATCCTGCCCTGGATCGCGATCCCCAACCTCGGCTCGCACATCCTCTCGCTCGTGCGCCGACAACTACCCGGCGACTGGACCCAGCGCTACAACGTCACGCCCGTGCTCATCGAGACCTTCGTCGAGACCCCGCGCTTCACCGGCGCGCTCTACAGGGCATCGGGCTGGACCCACGTCGGAACCACCCAGGGACGCGGCCGATACGACAGGCACACCAAACGGGATCAGCCCAGGAAAGACGTCTGGCTCCGGCCCCTCAGAAGAGACTGGCGGCGAACTCTAAACCGGTGACATTATCCGCCCGCGTCACCCGGTGACCGAACGAAAACCAACGGGGTGCCAGTCACGACCAGGGCAGCGCGTGCGTCGCCTCTCGTTCGAATCAAAATGTTTGCCAATAGTTTGCCAACTTGCCAAACCGGCCACCTGACCAAAATGAAAAAGCCCTCGAAAACGCAATGTTTTCAAGGGCTTTCAGTGGTTGCGGGGGCAGGATTTGAACCTGCGACCTTCAGGTTATGAGTTTGGTCTAGGTTCGTGGTCAGGAGAGATCATAAAGGATCAGGAGGTTGATTTTCCTTGTATTTCACGCTTCCTTCGTGTTCAAGACGGCTCTAGAATAACCCCGAAGTTACTCCCTCCAGGTACCTATAGGGTACCTGGGATTAGGACGCAAGGACAATCGCCATGCCCAAGATCACCAAGCGCACCGTCGATGCCCTCAAGCCCAAAGAACGCGAGCGCGTGGTCTGGGACGACGACCTCAAGGGCTTCGGCGTGAGGATCCATCCCTCGGGGCGCAAGGTCTTCATCGTCAAGACGCGCCATCGCGGGCGGGTCATCAAGATGACCATCGGGCCCTGCACGGCTGTTTCCACCACGTATGCCCGCGTGCGGGCCGCCGAGATCATCACGGACGCGAGGGCCGGAAAGAACCCTTCGGGGCGCAGGTCCGGGGCGCCGACCATGCGTGATCTCGGGAAACGGTTCCTCAAGGAGTACGTCCCCGACCACTGCAAGGCGAGCACGGCAGAGGAGTACCGCCGCTCGATCGAGCTGTTCATCGACCCCCGCATCGGCAAGCTGCGGGTGCCGGACGTTCAGCGGAGCGACATCGCCGCACTCCACCACAACATGCGCGACACCCCCTATCAGGCCAACCGGACGCTGGGCGTGCTGTCGAAGATGATGAATCTCGCAGAGCTATGGGAGATTCGGCCTGACGGCTCGAACCCGTGCCGGCATGTGAAGCGGTTCAAGGAGGAGAAGCGGGAGCGCTTTCTGTCGGACGAGGAGTACCAGCGCCTGGGCGCCGCTTTGAAAGAGATCGAGCAGGAGCGCTCGGAGACGGCCGCCGCCATCGCGGCGGTCCGCCTTCTGATGCTGACCGGCTGCCGGTTGTCGGAGATCCAGAAGCTGAAATGGGAGCATGTGGAACTCGACGCCGGGGAGCTGAGGCTGCCGGACACGAAGACTGGAGCCAAGGTCGTGCATCTCGGGGAACCTGCGATCGCGGTGCTGCGCGGGATCGGCAGGCAGAAAGATAACCCGTGGGTGATCGCGGGACGCAAGCCGGGGAGCCATCTCACCGACCTGCAGCACCCGTGGAGGCGTATCAGAGAGCGTGCCGGACTGAGTGACGTGCGGATCCATGACCTGCGGCACAGCTTCGCCAGCGGAGGGCTGTTGGTCGGTGAGGGCCTGCCGATGATCGGAAAGCTCTTGGGCCACACGCAGGTCCAGACCACCGCCCGCTATGCCCACCTCGCCAACGATCCCGTCAAGTCGGCCGCAAACCGGATCGCCAGCCGCATTGCCGAGGTGGCGGGATAAACGGGCAAATCATTTTCAAGGCAGGTCTTGAAGCACAGGTTGTTCCGGCACGATGGCCTCAAGTGTGGGTGCACCGGCTACTTCGCCCAGCAAACCAGGCAAGAGTCCCAAGCGCAGCAGAGAGTCCCTCAAACCGAAATTATTGAACTGGCGGAGATAGGATATCTGCAATATCGTGCAATAGCGGCGAAAGTTTTTTGTAATCCAGCTGTGACATAACTCTATCAATACTCGACGACCAATGGGCATCCATTCGGAGGTTACCGGCCTTTTCACGAATTCCCCTCGCAGCGCTATCCAGCACTTCCTTCTCCGGTGCCCGGTCGTCCCGGAGACACACGCAAATTTTGGTCTTGAGTGCATCGATGCTGCCATCTTCTCCAATCAACACAAGTGCAGCACATGCACACAATCCTCGCTCGAGCACTCTCCATCCGCTATTGTATCTGCCGCCCTTAAACGTCCACGACAGGAGATCTTGTTCGATCACCTTTGCAACTTCTATACAGCCTTGGTCGCGTGCGTCGATCCCGGCTTTGAACATGGTCTCGGTCAACATGAGGTTCTCCGCGAATGTCACCGATTCCTTGTCGTCAGGAATCCATGTCAAGGTCGCGATCAACCCACGGGCGTGCTTCCGAAGCTTTTCACGAGTGTGAGGGTCGCATGCGGGCGCATTCGACAGGAACAGTAGGAGTTCCGTTACGCCTGCAATCCATTGGAACACAGTGATGGTGAAGTGAGACCTCGCTCTTATAGCCGCGAGCAGGAGCGCCTTCGTCGGTTGGTGAAGGTCATCTGCCCATTGCTCAATGTTCCAAATGATGGACTGGGCACCCTCATGATCTTCTTGTTCCTGGGAGAGAGCGTTGACTAAATCCGTCATTCGAAACCTCAAGCTCTCTGTACTCGTCGACGAGTAGTATGGTCCTAGAAATGTGCTGTGGATGTTGGACATGGGGGGATCGGGCACGGTGAGAAACGGCTCCGAAATGAGAGCAACGTTCCGGCTGATTTCTCCCAGCGCGAATCCGGTGTTGCTGTTTTTGGAGCGAATGACATCGAGGGTGAGAGTCGCGAGCTGGGTCATGCCTTCCATCGTGACTGGGCGGTAGTCCTCTCTCACACAGCCGGTACGAGCGATAGAGGCGATCTTCTGTGTGAGCGTCGCTATTTCATTTGGCTCTCCGTGGGCGACGAAGTGCTGGGCTGATTGCCCCATGAGCCGCACTCCCTCCATAAGCACATCGGCCATATCGTGAGGAACCATGGACTGCACCGCGTGCGACAGGTATCCCGCTGCAAGATGGGCATGGTTCTTCGTGGCATATGGACTGGAGTAGTCGATAGTCTGATATAAGCGAACGAGCGCCCCTAGAGTCCACAAGGCCTGCTGCAACTGTTGCTCATCTCGCCGTACAATTCCGATTTGAACGTTTTGGCGGATGTACTCCAGGGTGTCTGTAATGAACGAGTCTCTCGAACGGGGATCGTCCATGAACGGGGGGTTGGCATAGAACGTCTTTCCCTTGGCCGTTATATACGCGCGGTTGATGCCAACGACGGCGCTCAGTGCGGTGGCTGAAATTTCGTAGTCTCCGTGTTCGGCATAGCGCCGGGCGAACGACATCGCATGTCGGACACCCCGCGCTGCTCCATCCGACCAACGGCTGTTAATCCGGAAGAAAGCTATACGGGCAAGGTCATGCGTGGGGCCATCGTGCGACGGATCGGCCGCTTCGGTCTCTTCGGGCTCAAGGAGGGGCATCGCACGTCGGGCCCGTCGATCCCAGATTCGTAGGTCGTTGCGAGTGTCTTGAAGGAGTATTCCCAACTGCTGTAACGGGTTGATGAGAATCAGGGCGCGTCGATAGGCATAAAGGAACAACAGGAGAATTAACAAGACCGCCCATGCGGCTGAGAGGAGGACATACGCCGACCAGTTCTGCTCCGGAACGGTAGAGAACGTGGCGATGCCGATTGCAAGGAGAAATGCGCCGCCAAATGCACCGAGCAAGCGGCGGTCCGTGCTCAGGCGCCGAAAGAGTCCGTGGGGCATGCGCTCGATATTCACTTGCATGGCGAACAGCACGAGCGAGGTAACGATGGCGGCAGCGCCGATTAGTGCCGTTCCCACGTTCAGCATCAGTCGTTGC
This sequence comes from Alphaproteobacteria bacterium, assembly GCA_965221125.1. Classification (GTDB taxonomy): domain Bacteria; phylum Pseudomonadota; class Alphaproteobacteria; order UBA828; family UBA828; genus WTGU01. The sequence goes on along the minus strand of CBDCRW010000004.1, from coordinate 724,336 downwards.
AGCCCGTGGAAGGCTTCTTCTGTCGCGTAGTGGGCCTCGAGAGCTGCCTGCAAGTGCGGCAACAGATAGAAACTGGCTAGTACGAGAAGTACCAAAACGGCAAATACTACGATCGCGGCATAGCGAAGCCGATACTGTCCCAGCTTGTATTGAGCGCGATGCGCGTAGATCCACAGAGCCGAAATTCTTTGCCGAATGTTCCTCCTCGCTCTTGAAACGGCAGAGGATATTACCTTCTTCAGGTTCATGAGGAGGCGCAGCTATTTTCAGTATCCAGACAGCTTGCGCATTTGGCCGGGCAGGAAAGGTATAGACGGATAGAACGGCGGACCCTGTTCGCCGGTGTGGGAGTCAGGCTGCCTGCGATCCCGCTCTGGTCTCGTCTCCCCGCCCCATCAGCAGACCTTCGACGGAGATGTCCTCGTCGAGATCGTGCCAGTGCAGTCCATTGCCGGAATGGCCGATCCGGTAGTTCTCCCGTTGCTCGGAGGTTGCGTGCATCAGGCGTGGAAACCACGCCAAGGGTACGCCGAGCGATCTGCCGTCGTCCAGTTCGACCCACATCGTGTCGCGGTCGAAGGCGAGCTTCGTTGCTCTAACCGAAATGCTCATTCCACGCTCTCTCGATCTGATCCCGGCGTTGGCCGACCAGTTCGGCCAGTTCCAAGAGTTGCCTCCGGCTGTAGCCCGCGCTTCGAGCGACCCTCACCTCTGGATACAACCAGAATTTCGCCTCGCCGTCACTGCTCTCCGCGTGGATATGAACAGGCTCTCGGGGCGCTCCTTCGTTGGAGAAGAAGTGAAAGCGCACGTTTCGATGCCGAAAGACGACCGGCATTCAGGCCTCATCCGTGGCGCATGGAGCGGCTTCGGCTCCGCAGAACGCCAGCATGGGCTCGTCGACCTTGGTTTGTCTCATGGAAGCAACATAGGTCAGCATCGAATGGTGCGCAGCCTTGGGTAGGTGGGTCAATGGTCTGAGACTGTGCAAGGAGCTGAGGAATGCCCTCCGGTGAGAAATATTACTCGTGGTCGCGAGGTGCATGGAGTGTCACGGTTGTACCGGGAGATGGCTGGAGGTTACTAACGTATTGATATAAGCCGATTATTCCTGTTGACAGTCGTATCTTCGCACGTTCTGCTGCACTCCTTGAATAGTCCGCAGCAGGCGTCGCAGCGATGCTGGCAGGAAGCAATTCCGCTCTCGTATGTACTGCAATTCTCGGCTTGGGGTCGGCTAGGCCGCATCCGGCGATGAGCTGCCGGGGGGCTGACGACGGTGCTGCATTGCGGGTTCGTGCTCTTGGACTGCGGCATGGCGGCGTGAAGGTCGCCGGCCGCGGTGGAGGTGCGTATGACTGAGGACAAGGTGGCGGCGAACGACGAAACCAAGGCCGGTGCGCCTGCAGAAGCGCCTACCGGGCAGGTCCAGGCAGACGGACCGCTGTTCGAGGCCAGGCAACCGGAGACGACGAGTGCGGGAGATCAAGCCGGGCCCGCCCCTTCGGATGAAGGGGTCGAGTGGGAACCCGGCGACGAAGCCGAGATGGAAGAGGAGTCTGGCGACGCCCTGCCCGGCACAGATGAGATGTTCGAGCCGGAGACGCCCGAAGACGAGGACTCCGACGAGGAGCCGCCGAAAGGCCTCAAGCGGTTGAACCAGAACATCGAGCAACTGCTGGTCACGATGGACGGGCTCGCGGCGGACGGCGCGGACTCTCGATCGATGCTGGAGAGGATGACCGAGGGCTTGCTGGACAATCCGAAGGCCGCCAACCGCGCCGGCCAGATCGAGGACCGGATCAGGGTCCACACCGAGGACTTTCACCGATGGGTCGAGAGGGAACGGCGCGGGCGGCGATGGGTGTCTGTCGCGGCGGCGGGGATCGCCGTGCCCGCTGCGCTGGTGCTCGGCGTGCTGATCGAGCAGCACTACCAAGTCATCCCCATTCACGATCCCACCGGAGGCTGGCGAGGCCACGTGGGGGAGCATTACGGCCGCAGGATCTTCGATTGCACTGTGGAAGCGATGGCGAGCGGAGAAGAGGTGAACTGCCCGCTCGTGGTCCGCAAGCCGTGATGCTGGCGGAAAGGGTGATATCGAGATGAGCGGCATGGCCACCGTCGTCAACATGAAGGACCGGCCCGATCTGCGCGCGGCTCTGGAGGGCACGAACGAGCATGGCGATGTGGTGCGGATCGATCGCCGCACGCGCTGGGGCAATCCCTTCGTGATCGGCAGACACGGCAATCGCGAGGAGGTCATCGAGCGCTACCGCAACTGGCTCTGGGGCAAGGTGAAGAGCGGCGGGATTCCCCTGGCGGAGCTCGCGGCGCTGAACGGAAAGACCCTGGCCTGTCATTGCCATCCGCTGCCTTGTCACGGGGACATTCTCGCGAAGGCCGCGTCGTGGGCTCATGCGCGGCTGGCTGCCGACAGGACCTGGCAGCCGGGGGAGAAGATTGAGGCGCCGATCGGGCCGACGCCGATCTATGCCGGCGTCGGCGCGCGCAAGACGCCCGAACCCGTGCTCAACGTGATGAGGGATATGGCCACCAACCTGGCCGGGCGCGGCTGGTTCCTGCGCACCGGCGGCGCGAAGGGCGCCGACGATGCCTTCGCCCGCGCCGCGCCCGCCGAGCGGCGGACCGTTTACCTACCCTGGCGCGGCTACAACGGCTGGAGCGAGACCGAGGGTCGCGCGTTGAAGGCGCAGGAGTTGCGGAAGCTCCGGGCCGCGGCAGAGCCCCACCACCCGGCGTGGCAGAGGTGTCCGGCCAAGGTCCGGGACCTGCATGCGCGCAACGTGGCTATCCTGGTCGGCCCCGTGTTGTTTCGCACGTTATTTGACGCCGAATCTCCCAGATTATTTGACGTGATCGCTGCCCTGATTTCCCAGATTGCTCGGTCTTTTCCGGATCGAAGCGTAGGAGCTCATGGTCTCTGCGGGCGGTCCGGGGTCGCTGTCTGATTGAGGTTTGGACTGGTGCTTGAGGAGAGCTGACGAGGTGTCGCGCGGCCGTCGGCGCGTCAAGCGGCTGCGCCGCTCCTGCGCTTCGCTTCGGCCCTTCGGGTGACTCGCCACCGTCCACACGACGAAGTGCTGCCATGGCCTGAAGCAAGCTTCCGGCCACGGACTGGCCGCTCACCTGACGTAGTATCCCGGTGGAGGCGCAGCGCCTTCCGGACCGTTGGGGAAGGGTGGTTCCCGACGGCGGTTCCGGCTCGAACCCCTAGGCGTTGGCGGAACCGGGCTCCGGGAACCGCGGGGCCTGCGGCCGACTGCTGCCGTTGGCGGCGGCGGCCGCCGCCCGCTTGTCCGCTGCGCCTGCGACGACGCTGTAGCCGCCCTCGGCGTTGCGCGCGACGCGACCCTCCTGGACGAGCTTTTGCAAGATTACGCCGACGGTCTTGTGCCGGGTCGCGGCGCGTTCCCGGATCTGGCGTTGCGAGAGCGGCGCCCCGGCGTCGGCGAGCGCCTTGAGAACGCGGCATTCGGGTGTTTCGGGCTGAGGCGCCCCGCCGCCGGCCGTGGGCGGCTGGCGCAGCCGGAAGGAGGGCTCCTCTCCGTCTTCCTTGAGCTCGATCTCGATGTCGTCGAGACCGCGTGCGGCGCGATGCTCGACGGTCATGAGGGTCTGCCGGTCCCGGCGGCGCAGGTAGAGGTTCGAGTCCCCCCAGGCGTGCAGCTCACTGCTGCCCCGCAGGGCCTGCCCCGGCCTCGTGGCCCCGCTCTTGCGGGCGTGGTGGACGAGGAGGACGGCGGTCTCGAAGCGGCGTTGCAGGTCGCGCAGGAAGCCGAGGATCGGGGCGACGTCCGCAACCGTGTTCTCGTCCACGCCGTGCAGGCGGACCAGGGGGTCGAGGACCACGAGGCGCGGTGCGATGCGCTCCACGGTCTGCTGCAGGCGGCGGCGGTCGTCGAGATGGTCGAGGCGCAGTGTGGGCACGTCGATGACGGCGATGTCGAGGGTCTCGAAGCGGGCGCCTGCGGCGCGGGCGATCCCCTGCAGGCGCTTGCGCACGAGGTGGCCGGCGTCTTCTGCGGCGAACAGCAGGACCGGGCCAGGCCGGGCCGGGGCGAAGTGCCGCAGGCATGGGACGCCGGCGGCGACTGCGACCGCGAGGTCCAGCGCCAGGATGGACTTGCCGCACTTCGGCTCGCCGCCGACGATGCCGACGGCCTGCTCGCCCCATAGCGTGTCCACCAGCCATTGCTGCTCGCGCGGCCGCTCCTCCAGCTCGATCGGGGCGCGGGTCGGGAAGCCGGTCATGGCCGCAGTTCCTCGAGCGCGTGCTGCAGGTGGTCGGCACTGACGGTCCTCGCCTCGTCGAGAGCGGCGGCGGAGAGCGCGTAGTGGGCGATGCGGTTGATCTGGCGCGGCAGGCCGCGCGCGCCCTGGAACAGGGCCTCGACGGCGGGCTCTTCGAACAGCGGCAGTTCGCATCCCGCGAGCCTGAGGCGGTGCTTGATGTAAGCGTCGACCTCGTCGCGGTCGAGACCGCTCAGGTGGTGGCGGACGACGAGGCGCTGGCTGAGGGATTCGTGCATGGCCATGGCCAGGCGGCGCCTGAGCTCGGTCAGACCGACGAGGACGAGGCACAGGCGCTGCTCTGCATCCATGGCGAAGTTGGTGAGCAGGCGCAGGTCCTCAAGGACGTCGTTGCGCAGATGATGGGCCTCGTCGATGACGAGGACCGGCAGCTGCTTGGCCTCGGTGACGAGGCGGGAGATCTCGTTTCGGATGGCCTGATAGGCCGAGGCGCGGGAGCGCTCGATGGGCAGGCCGATCTCCCACGCGATCGCCTTGTACATGTCGAGCACGTTGCCCGTGGTCAGCGAGACGTAGTGGACCCGGTAGAGGCCTGGATGAAGCTGCGCGGTCAGATGCCGGCACACGGTGGTCTTGCCGGAGCCCACCTCGCCGGTGAGCAGGCCGATGCCGCGCAGGTCGATGAGGTGGCCGAGCCTGGCCTCGGCCTCGCGGCGCGCGTTGGACTCGAACAGCTCGTCGGTCTCTGCCGGGGTCTCGAAGGGCAGGCGGGTGAAGGCGAAGTGGCGCAGGTACATCACTCGTCCTCCTTCTTGTCCTTGAGGTTGCGCATGGCCAGCGGCGAGGGCGGAGGCTCGGGCGCCGGATCTTCGGCCTCGATCTCCCTGGCCGGGTAGGTGCGCCTGACGGCGGTATTGGCGTAGGCGTCGAGAGGGCTGGCCTTGCCGGCCGGCTTGCCGTCATGGACCACGTCGAGAGGGCGCGAGGGCGGCGCGGCCGGGTCGTAGCGCAGGATGACGTTCTGACCCACCAGGAGGGCGTCGACCTCGTAGACGCGGCCGTTCAGACTAACGGTGCGGTCCTTGTAGACACGGCGCCTGGCCTCGAAGAGGAACAGATCGTCGAGGTCCATGGTGGCGTCGGGATAGCGCACGCCGGCCGAGGCCAGCGCCCACTGCTCAAGCGGGGTGCGCCCCTCGTCGAGGCCACGATGCGGGCTGTTGTGATACTCCCCCTCGATCCAGGCCCAGAGGCTGCGGTTGAGCGCCTCCAGGCTGTCGACGTCATCGCCGAGGTGGCGGAGCCAGCCGGCCCGGAGGGTGCGGAAGAAGCGCTCGATCTTACCCTTTCCCGCTGGCTGGAACGCCCTTGCGTGAATCAACGCAACGCCGAGCCTGGCGCAGACCAGGGAGAGATGACGGGAGCGGTAGGCGCTTCCGTTGTCGACGTACAAGCGGGCCGGGAGGCCGCGCCGGATCAGCGCGTCCTTGAACACCGGCAGGAACGCCGCAGTGTTCTCCGCCATGGCGAAGGCGGCGAACGGGATGACGCGGGTGGCGTCGTCGATGAAGGCGATCAGGTAGGTCTTGCGCCGGGTTCGGCCGTGCCGGACCTTGGGTCCGTGCATGACGTCGCTCATCCACATCTCGCCGGCATGCCGGAAGGCGAAGCGGCGGCGATCCGCCCCGTCGGGCGGCTTCTTGTCGAACAGGCCCTCGCGGCTGAAGAGGCGGTGCACGGTGGACGAGGCGAGCGGGTGGTCGATACCCTCCTCCTTGACCTTCTGGATGATGGCGCGAACCGACAATGCGTCGTTCTCGGTCTTCAGCGCGATGAGGCGCTCGGCGACCTCGGGCGGCAGCCGCCGGGGCTTCCCCCGGTCGGTGCGGGGCTTGGGGTAGAGCGCGTCGAAGCCGCCGTAGCGGTAGTCCTTGATCCAGCGCCGCATGGTCTCGGCGGCGACCCGGGTCCTGGTGGTTCCGGGGATCGTGTAGGTCTTCTCGGCTTTGGCGCGCATCATCGCGCCGGCACCCGGTGCACCCACGGGCAGATGCACCAGATCGGCGATGACGTCGTATCGGAAGAGCGCGATCTGTTGGCGAAGGTCGTCGTCTGAGCTGTTCATGGTGCGATCCTCGTTCAGGGACTCCCTGGCCCCGGGATCGTCACGCTACGAACTCTCCGGCGGCGGGTCCGGCCCCGCCCGTTGTTGGAACTGCGGTTTGCGATTCCCCACGTCGATGCCGTGGGGTTGGAAGCCCAGAGGCGCGGGTAGCGTCCGGAGCTGCCCGGCGACCAGGCCGCGCAGTTCCATCAACGCGCTGTCGCTCTTCAGACGCTCGCGCACCGCGCTCATGGTGGGCGCGCAGCCCGCGAGCAGGTCGGGGATCAGGCCGATGACGCGCACAAGCGCGTCGTGCACAAGCTTCAGCCTGCGGCGGATCCAACGCACGGCGCCGGGAAGCTCGATGGCGTCCTCGTCCTCGGGGCAGCGCACCTCGTCCGCTGCCTCCTCCAGGCTGCCGGCCTCCTCCGCCACGACAACAACCGCTTCCAGCGCATCGAGCGTGCCCGGCAGCCGCGCCGCCAGACAGTCGGCCAGCAGGCCGATGGTCGTATGGCTCTCACGGCAATACCAGCGAGGAACCCTTGCGCCGGGCGGGGTCTTCCGCTCGTAGGTGCCGTGGCTTGCCACAGAACATCCGCCGTGCGGGTGATTCGGGCAGCGCTCAAGCCTTGCGTCGCGCCACGCCTCGGTCTTAACGTATTCCTCGCTGGTGAGCCCCGTTTCGTAGCGAAGCTGCACCGGCCCTGGCCCGGCGGGAGTTCCGTCCCCCGGGCCTCTCTTTGTCGTTCAGTGAGAGGCCAAGATTACGGACGCTCCCCGCCGCCGCCAAGCTGTGGAGCCGTGGACGCGTCCTGCGGACCGATCGGCGTCCTGCGGACCGTGTGGACAGCCCGTGGACAAGCTGGCGCTTGCCCACCGCCTGACCACACTCGCCGATCTCGCGCCCACCGCTCCACAGCTTCAACAGCAATGAGGATTCTGCTGAGGATCAAAAAAATGCCGCAGGCAGCGTCCTTCCCGCACTCGGCCACCATCCCGGGAAATCCACCAACCAATCAAAGTGAGAAAAAAACCCGTGCTTCTATCCGGCTAGACCGGAAAACAACAGAGGGTTGCACCGGCGCGGCGCAGCCGGCTCTCGCCGCCTGCCCACGCCCGCCCCCGACCGGCTGCTCTCCGGCTCCGGGAGGCGCAGCCCGACCGTCGCCGCCGCCGGAAACGGCGGACGGTGCGGTGCGGCGGTATCGGAAACGGTGGAAGACGGCGCGCGGGCGACGGCGGATGAGCGGCGGCCGGCCCTGGGGAAAGTGCCTCGGGTCGTGGACCGGAGCGTCGGCCGACTATTGGAGGGCGGGGATCGCGGGGGTCCGGAAGGCGCGGCCGGTCAGAGGCCGAGTTGGCTGTGCGAGCCGAGACGCACGAGATCGAGATGTCCGGCGTCGGGCTTGCGGTAGATCAGGACCAGATCGGGCCGGACGTGACAGTCCCGGTGGTTCTTCCATTGGGACTTGCAAGGAAAGGTTGGCGGAGCGCCTCCCTGCCGCGGGAGCGCGCAGCAGCAAGGCGCCAATTCCTGTTCGGCGCCACGGCCCAAACACGAAACCCCGCTCATCGGAAGACGGTGCCGGGAGCGGGTACTCCGCGAAGAAGGGGGATCAGTCGGACGGGCCTGGAGCCGGAGCAGGCATGTTTCGGTCCGGCGCCCCGGTCCCCCGGCCTCTTGGAGGGCCGCCATGCCCCTGAATGGCCGGGCTCACCTCGGGAACCGCTTCCCCCGGCTCCGCGGGGAACTGCCGAACGCGCATCGGGGGCACGGGCAGCATCCCGAGAACCGTGTGCCAGTAGGACCAGGAGCGTGGATCGAAGATCCCGGGCCAGGCATTGCGCAAGGCATCGCGCAGTGCCTCGTCGCCATAGGCGCGGCGGACCGTCGCCGTATCCTCCGAGGAGCCGTAGATCATCACATGGTTCAGGAACTGGACCTCGTCGCGCAGCGTCTCGTGAGGCGGTTGGAACCATACCACCCGCCGCGCAACCTCAAGCAGCGTCTGCCTCCCCGGATCGGAGTCCGGGGCCGCCTTCCTTGTTCCGGGGGCGTCATCCGAAATCTCAGAAGCCATTGTCGTGCTCCGTTCCTGTTTCGTCGGGACAAAGGCGTGCGCGCGGCTCGAATACCGGAAGGTTCTGAACATCGACCGCAGCAACGGCTTTCGTCAGGTTTTCACGAACCTCATTCGGCACCTGGTGCAGATTGCCGTCTGCGTAATGAGCAAGCGCCTTGAGCGTCACCAGAGGATTGAACTCAGGGCCGAATACGGCATTGGCGGCCCCCAGCGCCTCCTCAAGCGAGAGACCGGATCGCAGCAGGGCGTCCAGGTCGATATAGTCCTTGGCGCTGGCGCGCGATTGAACCGCAGCCGCCTTTGTCGCGGCGATATCCGGCAAAGACGCCACAAGAATGCCAGATCCGTCCGCTTTGTCCGGGTCGTTGACGCTGGACATGCGGAGGCCTCCGAAAAACGACACCATCACCTCGCCATCCAGGTTCAGAACGCATGACAAGGTGTTTTCCTCGCTTCGGATCGTCAGGCTTCCGCTCAAGTAGGGAATGTTCCTTCGGAGCGCATCGGGCTGGAAGGCGTCGCGAGAAAAGAAATCGAAATCGACGGACTGACGATGCCCCAGCCTCAATGCAAGCGCCGTGCCTCCGTAAAGAACGAAGCCCGACGGCGTACCGTCAAGCACCTCCCACAGCCGTCTCTGCGGCTCGGGGAGCACATTTATGTCGAATTGCACGGGCACCCCCTTGCCTGGCATGGAGCCATCCCCGCTTCTACGGCAACGGCCATGGAGGCATCGAAAGAGGCCGGTCGGCGGATGGCCTCGCCGTCGACATTTCCTTGTAAGCCCCCTTCCATTGCCCGCCAAGCGCGTGGTTGCGATGGCGCGGCGGGATCGGCCGGGCCTCCGCCAGTTCGGCATCGACGGTCCTGGCGAAGCGGCCCCTCTTCTCGCGCCTGTAATCCCGCTTGAAGGCCGCGGTCCGTCTAATCGTCCGCATGAAGGTCGGCCGTCAGGCCGTCGACATCGCCGACCGTGACCAGGTCGCCCCGCCGCGCGGCCTCCATGGCCGCTACGGTCTCCGCGTTCGGCACCAGGGGCTCGAACGGCAGGCGTTTCTCGGCCGCGATCCGCACCATCATCAGGCGGAAGGCGTCGGACACGGTGAGGCCGATCGCGTCGAGCACGGCGGCGGCTTCCTGCTTGGTCTTTTCGTCGATGCGGGCCCGAACGACGGTGCTCATGTGTCGATCCTCCTGATTGAGCTACAATGTAGCCTGAGGTCGGCCCGATGTCCACGCCGCGACGTGCCGCGACGTGCTCCGGATGGATGTGGCGTTGGTCGCCGCGTTGCATGAACCGCCCGGGCGCCCGGCTCCGGAAGCGCCGTATCATGGCCGACCGTCTTGCGCACGATGGCGTATGTCGAAGCCGGGTTCGTATTGTGCCTCGACCTGTTCCGCGGCGTCGTCGAGGAGACCGGCGGCCTTGCGAAGACCGCCTGCGGCATCGCGCAGGCAGCGGGTGCTGACCGGGGCGTCGGGGTACAGATCGGGGTCGGCCGTCCAGGCGATCCAGAACGAGAGTTGCGACAGCGCTTCCAGCGCGCGCCTGAGCGCCTCGGCGGGGGCGCCGTGGATCGCGCGCGTCATGATCGGGCTGCCCGGTCGGTGGCGATGTCGATGCGCTCGCCCCAGGGCTCGCGGTTCCAGCCGGACGGAGGCGGACCCCAGTTCGCCCAGATAACATCGAAGCCGGGCTCGGCCTCGGGGTAGTCGGAGCACTCCATGTCGGTGAAGTAGAGGCAGACGGCGGGCTGTATCCCCTGCTCGTCGAGCCACTCGAAGCCTGGGCGGAAGTCGGTGCCGCCCCGGCCCTTGACGACGATCTCCTCGGGCAGGTCGTCCGGCGCGTACTCCGCCGCGTCCTGCAGCGCGGCGTCGACCTGGAGCACGTGGACGCTCTCCGGCTGGATCTCGGCCGCGATCTCGCGGAGTTCGGCCCAGAATTCGTCGAGGGTCCGGGCCGGCAGCGAGCCCGACGTGTCGATGATGACCGCGATCGCCTCCATGCCCTCGGAGCGGATGGAGGGAAGATAGAGACCGCCGTCGATGAAGCGCCGGTTGGGGAGGCTCCAGCTGTAGTCGCGGCGCGCGGCATCGGTCATGTAGCGGCGCAGGAGGCTCCGCCAGTCGAGCGTGCTGGCGTGGGCGTTCTTCACCGTCTCCTCGACCCCGCCCGGCAGCTTGCCCTCGGCCCTGGCGAGGTTCATGGCCTGGTGCATGGCCTCGTCCCACGCCTGCTCTTCGGCGGTGACGTCCACCGGCGTCTCGCCGTCACCGGCATCGCCGTCTCCGTCGCCCCGGGCGCCCGCATCCATGATCTCCCCGGTGCCAGAAGGATCGTGGCTTGCCGGCGCATCGGAACCGTCATCGCGGTCCTGCCCGTCCCCGCCGGGTCCGTTCCCGCCCTGGTCGTCATCGCCGGCATCGTCCTGGCCCTGTCCGTCACCGGCATCCGGCGCGCCGTCGCTGTCCGCCGTGTCGGGCGAAGCCCCGTCGCCAACGCCTGCGCCGGAGGGCTGGCCGCCGGGCGGAGGCGAATCGCCGTCATTGCCGGGGTCGTCGTCGCGGGGCTCGGGCAGGCGGTCGTATGCCTCCTCCACGCTCACCCCCTCCAGCGCCTCGGCGTCGGGCGGCAGGGTGAAGCCCGCGTCGCGAATGAGCGCATGGGTGACGAGCTGCGAGGCCATCTGCCAGCGCTCGGGGTCGCGCTCGCCCCGGCGGGTGTGGTGTTTCAGCGCGCACGCCATCACCACGCGCGCTATCGCGGTCTCGATGAGGTGCGCGTCGGTGGCCGCGACCCATCGGGGCGAGTAGCGGATCTCGTGCCCGTCGCTCGCCAGCGTCTCCCGGCTCGGGTCGGCCCTGAGCGGGAGCCTGAGCGCGAGGCTCCCGAAGAAGGGCTGCTTGCGCAGAAGCTCGGTCACGCCGTCGCTCACGCGCTGCGCGGATTCCTCGATCACGCGGGTGGTCATCACGCGGCCTCCCGCACCGGCTCGGCGGGCGCCGCGAAATAGCCCGCGAACTTCTCCATCAGCTCGTCGGCGTCGCGCTTCACCCGCGCACGCGCCACGGGATCGAACGACTTCGACGGCCGGAGCGCGTCGGGCTCGACGCTCGCGATCTTCTCCTTCACCTGCTCGCAGAGGCGCGCGAGCTCGTCGTCGCCGAAGATGTTGAGCCGCGGCACCACATCGACGAGGTCGCGGATGTTGGAGATCATCGAATCCCGGAACACCAGCGGCTTGCCGTTCTCGTCCTCCCGCAGCCGCTCCGAGACCCGCTCGACCGCTTCGCCGAAGCGGCGGTAGAGATCGCCCACCGCATCGTGCAGGCGCTCCTCGATCTGGCACTCGATGTCGCGCCTGATCCGGTCCACATCGTCGGTCGCGAGTTTCGCCATGAACTGCTCGGCGTCCTGCACCGGAGTGATGCGGTAGCGGATCGAGAACTTGCCCTGGAGCGCCTCCTTGGAGGGATAGTCCTCGATGCGGAAGAGCTTGCCGAGGTCGAGCCGGGCCTGGTCGACATTGTTGTCGTAATCCTCGATGAAACGGGCGCGGTCGCGCACCATGCGCTCGCGGAACCCGTCCATGAGCTCCGTGTAGTGCTCGTAGTTGGCGACGGTCAGCAGCCGCGAGCCCTGGTCGTCCCACGGCAGGGTCTGTTCGTAATGCGCGGTCCTGCATGCGCTGACCGTCGCGGTGAGCGCGGCCAGGGCGGCCTTGGGCAGCAGGCGCTTGTTGTAGCGCCCGGCGCTGGTCGAGGCCTCGTGCTGGACGGCGACGTGGTTGCTCGCCTGGCGGTCGTAGAGCCGGCCGGACCAGGCGGTGATGCGCAAGGACACCTGCATGGCGTCGTCGGTGAGGTTCATGGGCTCTCTCCTCTGGGGCTAACGGAGCGTCCACAAGGGGACTTGGAGGGCGGCGGCGAGCTTCCGCTTCGCTGCAATGAGGGTGGGCGCCCGCACCGCGTAGTCGCGCGACGGCGCGGGGCCGGCGGGGTAATGGACGATGCGCCAGACCATGGGCTTCTCCCTCATTGGGTCCTGGCGGCGGCCCAGCGGATGAAGTCGGGCGAGCGCTGCAACCCCGGCTCCCGGCGCACGCAGGAGCCGACGAGGAACTCGCCCACCTCGCGCCTGAGCCGCGCCGCATAGGTCACGATGGCGTCGAAGTTGACGTCGCTTGCCATGCGGTAGAGCGAGCCGCAGAGCGCCATCAGCGCGCTCGCGTTCTCGGGGATGTCGGCGTTCCCGGGATCGCCGATGACGGCGCGGGGATGGGGCAGCTCGCGCCAGACCTTGAGGAACGCCGCGAACTCGACCGCGGCGGCCTCGCCGATGGTGCCGCGCAGCAGCGCGCGCTCGACCGACGGGTCGAGGCCGTTGCGGCGATGCACGATGTTGCTCGTGAAATGCCACGTCCTCGGGCACGGAAACGCCTTCTCCTTCGACTGCGGGTCGAACTGGTGGAGAAGCGTCGGCTCGAGCTGGATGAAGAACAGCACCTCGGCCGCGATGCCGTTGGCCGCGCCCCAGGCGAGCCAGTCATCGGCGTCGACCCGGATCTCCAGGTGGACGAAGCGCGACGCCAGCGGGGTCGGCATGCGGTGGACCACGCCGCGGTCGCCCTCGCGGTTGCCGCAGGCAATCAGCGATGCGCCCTCCGGGAGCGCGTACTCGCCGACCTTGCGTTCGAGCGCGAGCTGATACAACGCCGCCTGCACCATCGGCACGCAGGACGGCAGCTCTTCGAGGTTGATGAGCCAGAGGCCGGTGTCGTTCGTGGGGGGCAGGAATACCGGCGGGGCCCAGCGGGTGCGGCCGTCGCTGTCGCGCCAGGGGATGCCGCGCAGGTCGACGGGGTCCAGAAGCAGCGCCCGGACGTCGACATAGCGGCGGTTGCCGTCGTCGGCGACCTGCTGGGCGATCATCGACTTCGCCGTGCCCGGGGCGCCCCATAGCATCGCCGGCTGGCGGGCTTCGACGAGCAGGGCGAGGGTCGCGGCGACCTCGCTCGGGCGGAGCGTGTAGTCCGCGGAGATGGTGGCGGGTTGGGTCATGGGCAGGCCTCCGGAATGGCGGGATGGCGGCGCGGGCACCCTCCGGGCGCCCGGCCTTCGCCCGGCGGAAGCCGCCCTCCTCTCGTTGCGCTTCGGGGCATGTCGCCGGCGCGCGGGACGCGGGGCGGGCGCCGTCCCGCGGGTCCGTCAGACGCGGTCCGGACCGGTGGGGTCTTCCGGGCGGCGGGCCGGCGCGATGCCGGTCAGTTCGGGCAACGGCCTGCCGGTCGGCGACAGCGTGTGGCCGACGCGGCGTTCGGTCTCGGCATAGCGGCGGTAGAGACCGGGACGGAGCCCGGCCGCCGTCCGCAGGTCCCCGGGCGACGAGAAAATGCAGAACGAGCAGCTGCACCGCGACAGGTGGCGGTAGATCCAGTGCGGCGACTGGCCGGCATCCCGGATGACGCGGAATACGTCCTCGGTCGAGAGGTCGAAGATCGGCAGCCAGTCGAAGACCTCGCGCCCGGCTGCGCTCATGCGCTCGTTGCGCCGCCAGGGGACGCGCCGGGCGCGCGCGGCGCTCTCGTCGCGGCGGATGCCGAGGCAGTTCACCAGGCGTCCGCCGAAGCGCGGATGGGCCTTCAGGTAGCGGCGCAGCTCGCGCTCGATCGGTCCGCGTTTATGCCCGCGGTACACCATTTCTGCCGGACCCCCGGAAACATGCCCCGTTCCCCGACGCGGTCGAGCAGCGACTTGCCGGACGCGACGGGTGCGAATATGAGCGGCACCCCAGAGGGCAGCGTCGCCTCGATATGCTCGACCGTCCCCGGCCATTCGACCTCGCCGAGCGGGGCATGGATGGCGAGGAGCTGGGTGCGGAGGACGATCCGGGACAGCAGGATCGTCATGGCCTGGCTGTCCTTGCCGCCGCTGGTCGAAATCGAAACAAGGACGCCGGCCCGGATCATGTCCTCGCACCGAGGCGGCAGGTGTATGTCGAAAGGTTCGGCGGGCATGGACCGGGCTCCCGGCTGGTGGCGCGGGAGACCGCTCCCGGATCTCCCGCTTCGCCCGGAAGACGCCGGCCTCCGCCTCCTGCCGGCGTTTGGTGCCGGAGTCGGCTCATCCATGCCGCGAACGGGAAGACGTTCATGACCGACCACGGTCGCGGTGACCGGGAATGTGCCGGTCGAGGTGGCTACCTGGGACGATAACGCCCCGACCTGGAATGAAAGCAGCGGCTGAAGCCGGCCGTCCTGGACGTCAACCCGACTGGGTCACAGCTATCGCTGCGTGCGGCAGGAAGATACGGTGGGGCCCGCGTCACGCCCGACACGGTGAGAATCGGCAAGGCCGTGCCGTGGTGGCTGGGGGATTGACGCGGCGGGACCGACAGTCGAGGAATGCCGGTCTATGGGGGACATGGTCGTGGCAACCCGTGCGGCCGAATCGGTTGCCGACAGGACGCGAAGAAAGCAAGGGGGCGTTCGACATGTTGCACATTGCGGGAATGCCGCCCGTCTACGACCGGTGGCTGAATGGCGTGGTGCCGACCTGGGCCAGCCTCAAGGCGGACCGGATCGATGCGCTGCGCGGCATGCCGGCCTGGGAGGACGGGGCTCTGCGCCTGGCGTTCGATCTGACGGATGACGAGATCGCGCACTCGCCGATGGTGCAGAACGCGTTCGTGCTGATGCGCGCCGCCGAGGAAGCGGACGGGCTGGAACTCACCGCTCGGGGCAACCTGACGCTGGAGACCGTGTCGGCCATGTGCCAGGAGATGGACTGGCCGGGCTGTCTGTTCGAGGAGAAATGGCGCGCCGGCAAGCGGCTGCGGGAAGGTCACGTCGAGGAACTGCGGCTGCTCCGGGAGCTGGTGACGATGGACAGCCTGCTGATACGAAAGCACGGCAGGCTCCGGGTCGGGGCGACCGGGCGCCACGTGCTCAAGGGCGCACAGGAGCGGGTCCAGCGGAACTTCTTCCGGAACTGCTTCTGGGAGGTGAGCCTGAGCCTGTTCGGCGAGCCCGAATGCGGAAACTGGCCCCAGCCGCAGATCGGGCTGGCGCTGTGGTCTCTCTCGACGACCGGGGACCGCTGGCAGGACACCGAGACGCTGATGCGTCTCAGCGTGCTGCCGGACGAGGCGGTGCTGCGCAATCCGGATTGGGTGGCGCCGGTGCTGTTCGTGCTGCGCCTGCTGCGGCCGCTGCGCTGGTTCGGTCTGGTCGAGTGCCGCGGCGAGGATGCGACGCGGACCGGCCACGGCGAGTGGCGCAAGACCCCGCTGTTCGACCGGTTCGTGCAGTTCGATCCCGACCTGTTTGGAATCGGAAAGGTCACCATGCACTGACACTGACGGCGGAGAGCGGGAGATCGGCTCGCACGATGTGGTGGGCCGCCTCCTGCCTGCCGGCAGGCGCGGTCGTCAGGAATCGCGAAGGGCTGGCCTTTGTGCTACCTGTGCGAGCGATTCGGTTCTTTTGTGGACGGCAGCAACGAGCCTGGGGTTGAAACCGGCTGGTTACGATACGATGACGACCGCGAACAGGGCTGAATGCGGAGATCACTGGAGGGTCGACGAACACGAGGGCCGGGGGGTTCGCTGGGGTCAGGGCTTGCGCATCAGGCAACAAGGGCGTGAAGACAGTACTGGTTGATTGGGCGCAAGTCTCGCGTGGCGATGGGTTACACGACTGCTCGTAGTGGGCGACCATGTCTCGCCCCTTTAAGGAGGCGGATATGGGACAAGATTACTTCAATCATCATGCAACCCGCGTCGCCATCGAAGTTTCGGTAGAGTTCGACGATAAAATACAGTGGACAGGCACTGGATTCTTTGTCCAAGCATTGGGACAGCTTGAAGAAGGTCCGAGAATTGATTGCCTGCTCCTCATTTCCAACAAGCATGTTCTCGCTGAGGGTGTGGGCACTCAGGTGATTTTGCTCAATAAGAAGGATTCGAACGGACAAGTAAGATTCGGGAAGCAGGATCGGATCAGGATTGATCGGGCCGTGCATCGCTACACCGGACACAAGGATGAAGAAATAGATTTGGCATGTTTGGACCTGAGAGGAATAGAGACGAAGGGGTACGATGTACCGATACTGGGGCCTGGCTTTCTGCATAAGTTGGAATATGACCGGTTCGGAGTCGGTAGTAAGGTATTGTATGCAGGATATCCGAACGGAATGAAGGATACTCTGAACGGCTTGGCATTGATGCGCAAGGGGTCGATAGCATCGATTCCTTCGATGGATTGTAGTGGAAAAGGTCTGATCGCTATCGATGGAACGGTGTTGGGAGGTAACAGTGGAGGACCAGTATTTGTCTCATACGACAGGCGTTATCGTCTGCTTGGAGTGATGTATGCGAGGAGCCTAGTTGCCGATGACTACGGCTTTGTAATCAAGCAGGAGTACGTGAGTGAGCTGATAGAAGATGCCGTTGCGAAATCGATGAGCGAGCTGAGGGTGGAGGCGAATTCCATAGTCTTGGAGAGGATGGGCCAAGGCGATTTGAAGCACGACGTGCAACAGGTGACGGAACAGGTATGGCGTGAAATTACCCAAGAGTTGGATCAGATCCGGGCCGAAGAAAGTGAGGGCAAAGGGGTCTTAGGGTAGCGTAATCGTGCAGGACCTTGTTCGGAAACAGGAGGTGATCCGAGGGTCTGGCAGGGGAGAGCGCGTGACCGGAGCGAACAGAGCTCAGGTTGTAGGAAGTTTATCGGGATGTTCTATAAACTGGTGTGCGCCGGTAATGTTTATGCTAGCAATGGCTAAACATTCTAGAGGTGACTGAATGGACCCTCGTGTGAACCCGTATGCCCCAGGAGCGGGCACGCCTCCGCCGGAACTCGCAGGTCGCGACGGCGTTCTTGCCGATGCCCGGCTCGCCATACAGCGCAACAGATCCGGGCAATCGGCTCGTAGCCTCATGTTCGTGGGGCTGCGCGGGGTCGGCAAGACGGTATTGCTGAATGAGGCCCAGGCCATAGCGGACGAGGAGGGTGCGCTGTCAGATTTCATCGAAATCGGCAATCACGAACCCCTGTCGAAGACAATCGTCGCAACCCTGCGCTCGCTTCTGCTGAAGCTCGACCGGGCCAAGGGAGTGAACGAACATGTAAAGACCGGGTTGCGCGTGTTGAAGAGCTTCGTCGGGGCGATAAGGATCAAGGTGGAGGGTATCGAGTTCGCCGTGGACATCGATAGCGAACCGGGTATCGCGGACAGCGGCACACTGAGCCGTGATCTCGGGGAAGTTTTCATTGCCGCCGGTGAGGCGGCCAGGGCCCGCGACACTTCCATCGTGATCCTCATTGACGAAATCCAGAACCTGTCGCGAGAGGAGTTCGAGGCGCTGATTATGGCGGTGCATCGGGTAGACCAGAAGCGGCTCCCCTTGCTCGTCGTTGGCGCAGGGCTGCCGCTCGTGGTCAGACTCACGGGCGAAGCGAAAACCTATGCGGAGCGCCTCTTCGAGTATCCGGATATAGGCCCCCTCGAACCGGTCGAGGCGAGACGTGCGCTGGTCAGGCCGGCGGCGCGGGCAGATGTCGAATTCGAGGAAGAGGCGATTAGCGAGGTCATAGCCGCAACGCAGGGATATCCCTACTTCCTTCAGGAATGGGGATATCAGGCATGGAATACCGCACAAGTCACTCCCATTACCGTGAAGGACTTGGAGAAAGCCAGCACCGCCGTGATCGAGCGACTGGACCGCAACTTCTTCAGATCGCGGTATGAACGATTGTCGGATCCACAGAAGGCTTATCTGCACGCCATGGCGAGATGCGGCCCTGGTCCTCACCGAACCGGGCAGATCGCCAAGGAGCTTGGCAAGTCATCCCAACAGCTCGGCCCCACCCGCGAAGCGCTGATCCATAACGGCATGATCTTCAGCCCGAGATATGGTTATGCCGCCTTCACCGTTCCGCTCTTCGACGAATTCATGAATAGGATGCAGTGATCGGGAACGGTCTGAGATCGTCGGTGAAATCCAACAAGCACCTTATGGCGTAGCTTCGAGATCGTTGTCGATGCTATCTCCGATGCGCGCGGCGGAGGCTTTGACGGTATCCCGGGCCAAGTGAGCATATCTGGCGGTTGTCTGCACCTGCGTGTGACCAAGGAGCTTCCCGATCATAGGCAGCCCTTCGCCGAGCGCCAGCGCCCTGGACGCGAACGAATGTCTGAGGTCATGAATTCGCACGTTGGGCAGTTCAGCGCGCTCTCGGATGCGCCGCCACGGATGCTGGAGATCGGTGAGATGGGAATCAGCCTTCCGGCCGGCGATCACCCACGGGTTGTCGTCGTCGCGGGGGAGAGACTCCAAAAGCCGCACCGCCGAAGGCGCCAGCGGCACCGCCCTGCCGCCCGTTTTCGTGTCGGGCAGGTTCAACTCCCCGGCGCCCAGGTCGACATGCTCCCATCGCAGCTTCTGGATCTCCGAAAGTCGGCAGCCGGTCAGCATCAGCAGGCGGATGGCCACGACGGCCGAACGGGTCTCGGAGCCGTCCTTGAGGATTTCGTCGAGAACCGCACCGAGGCGCTGGAACTCCTCGGTGCTCAGGAACCGCTCGCGCTTCTCTTCCTTGAAGCGCTTGACGTGCAGGCAGGGGTTCGAGCCGTCAGGCCGCAGGCCCCACACCTCCGCCATGTTGAACATCTTCGAGAGCACACCGAGGGTACGGTTGGCCTGGTAGGGCGTCTTCCGCATCGCATGATGCAGTTCGGCGATGTCCTTCCGCTGGACCTCGGTCACCTTGCGGCTGCCGATCCTAGGATCGATGAACAACTCGACCGAACGCCGGTATTCGTAGGCCGTGCTCTCCTTGCAGTGGTCGGGGACGTACTCGTTGAGAAACCGTTGTCCGAGCAGCTTGACGGTTGCCGCCTTCCGGTCTGCGTCCCGCTGCATAGCAGGATCGCCTCCCGACTTGGCCTCGGAGAGCAGGGCCATCGCGCGTTTGCGCGCAATCTCCGGGGTCATGGCCGTGACCGGGCCCAGGGTCATGCGGCGAAGCCGGCCGCTGGCGCGGAACTGGGTGACAAAATACTTGCGGCCCGATGCCCTGACCCGCATACCGAACCCCGGCAGCTCCCGGTCCCAGTAGAAGCGGTCGGTTCCGTCGCACTCGATGCTGTCGATGACCCGCTTGGTGATCTTGATCTGCGCCGGCATGGCGATCCCCGCAACTGTCTCTGCTGGGAATCACCCTACCACACTGGGAATCGCATGGGAATCACGAAAACTAAAATCGGTGACGGCGGATGTTTGCGATTGGCGAGCCTGACAGGCCTTGAATCCCAACATAATCCATTGTAATATAACATTATTGACGATGACCGGCGCTGAAAGGCGTCAAGGGACCGGAAATGGCGAAATCGTTCTAGGCAAACTCATAACCTGAAGGTCGCAGGTTCAAATCCTGCCCCCGCAACCAAAACCGGCCGAAAACACCCCGCTAACACAGATAGTTAGCGGGGTGTTTCATTTCAAGCCAGATAGAGCGAAATTCCCCAGGTACCACATCGGTACCGCTTTTTTGTAACCTCTAGATCCCTCAAGACCGTTTGACGAGGTCGCGGGAGACCGGCGACGACGTGAGAGGCCTCGCTGAAGAGGCCCAAGGCCAGAGCAGGAACAAGCCGCGAGTCTCACCATGTGGCCCTTCCCTCCTAGCGCCATTCCGCTCTCGCCGGCGACGCCAGCGCCCGATCTGCCACACGCATGAAACCGGCATCCCTATTTGCGATTCTTCTGCAATACGATAATACATGCGGGCGCTGTTTTCATTCTCGCAAACAAGGAGCGTCGCGTCGCTATGGCCTCCGATCCGAGCCGCCGGCCGCACGGCCGCAATGTGCAAGGCCCCGGCGGCTACACCGCCTTCGTGCCGGCGCCGCTGGCTCCGCCGATCGCATGGGACGCAGAACTCGTCGCCGCGCTCTCTGGCGCGGATCGGGCGATCGGCCGGCTCGCGGGCGAAGGCTGGCGCTTTCCCAATCCGCATCTCTTTATCAGCCCGTTCCTTCGCCGGGAAGCGGTGCTGTCAAGCCGGATCGAGGGCACGCGGACCACACTTGAGGAGTTGCTGGCCGCCCAGGCGGGTGCGACCGTCGGGCCCGCCTCCGACGATCTCGAAGAGGTCGTCAACTACGTTGAGGCCCTGGAGTACGGATTGGAACGGCTGGATGCGCTGCCCCTGTCCTTGCGTCTCATCCGGGAAGTCCATGAGTGTCTCATGCGCGGCGTGCGTGGCGACACGGCGACGCCCGGTGAGTTCCGGCGCAGCCAGAACTGGATCGGACCGCCCGGCTGTAGCTTGAGCGAAGCGAGCTACGTGCCACCGCCCGCCGACGAACTCATGGCCTGCCTCGACTCCTTGGAGCGGTTTCTTCATGACGACACCCTGCCGCCGCTCATCCATGCCGGCCTCGCACACGCGCAGTTCGAGGCCATTCATCCGTTTCTCGACGGCAACGGCCGTGTCGGCCGCCTGCTCATCACTCTCCTGCTGGTGCAGCGTGAAGTGCTGCCGTCACCGCTCCTCTATCTGAGCGCATATTTCGAGGAGACGCGCGACGAGTACTATGCCCGTCTGCTCGCGGTGACGCGGGAAGGGGCGTGGGAGAAGTGGCTCATCTATTTCCTGTGCGGCGTCCGGCTTCAAGCCGACGACGCAATTGATCGCATGGAGGAGATCGACGGCCTGTTCGAGGATTGGCGGGAAGAACTGGCCGGCATTCAGTCCGGGCGACCGGAGAAGGTGCTACGCCTCTTCGTCGAAAACCCCTACTGGACCGTGGGCGGGATCGCGAAAGAGCTGGATGTGGCCTATACGACGGCTCGACGCGCCATCGACCGGCTGGAGATGGCCGGTGTCGTCTCGCCCGTCGGCGACGCAAGACGCAACCGCGTTTATTGTGCCCGCGAAATGCTCGACATTCTGATCGCCCCCCGCGCTACAGGCCGCCCTGGCTCGAAGGGCGGTGGATCCTGAATAAGCGAGTTCTACGACTAAAAGTACTTGTCACACGTCTTGGATTTGCGAGCCCAAGCCAGATAGTATCTTCTATCCATTTTGGCCTCTAGGTTATGCTTCTTTCCGTTGCAGGTTCTGCACATTGGAAGGATGTACCAACGTTCTTTGGACCGTCCGTCATCGAGCTGCACATGAGCTCCGAGTTCCGCAGGATTCCTGCAGCCCAAGACGCCACACGCTTTCGGCCACCTACGGCCAGTCACATTCATCCAATGCTGCTTCCACGTTCTGCAACTGCACCTGTTATCCGCAGTTCCATTGCGATTCCTAATTTTCAAGTACGCTGTCCTTTCTCTCTCTGCAGAGTAAGTAAGGGGGAACTCCACAATACCTAGTCTGGCCCAATACGTTGGCGTGGCTCCAGGACGAAAATCTGTCGAGACGGCTCTGTTCGAGTGGTCAGTGACCATATGTTCAGGGCGGTCCTGAGCTTCGCATGGGGCGCGAACTCATTCAACGTTGCCAACACAATCATCCGGGCGACAAGTGCTATGGCGACCGCGACACCGACTTGGCTCGCCGAACGCACGTTCTTCCGATCCAGGACAAGGACGACGTGTTGGCCGATAGGCAAGCGGCGCAGCGCGTCCGGGGAGAACGTCGAGTCGATCGACCAACCGTCTGCCGGAGCGGGGATCCGCCAGCGGTGCAACTCGCGCTCGGTTGAGCCAAGCTTGTCAGACGCGATACTGCATCGTTGACTTAAGTCGGAGAACCAGCCGCGGTCCTCGCCATGGTCGAGCAACAACTTGCCTTACGAAACCGACATCAGAATCGGAGGCACGCCGCCAGGAAGCTTCACATGGAAATGCTCCACGGTGCCGGGCCATCGACGTCTCCCAGTGGCTCGTGAATCATCCCGCAAACGCTTGCCCCGATCCTACCTGCTTTCGCACGACCGCAGCTCGATGATCGCGACCCCTGAGAAGTTCGACCGGAAAGCGTGGATCCGCCGATTCGGCACTGCCCTCGAAGACACGCTCGCGGGAGCGCGACACCTGCGCGTTCCGTCTGACATGCACGGATCAATGAAGATAGACGCCTACCGGAGGGAACGGCACCGCCGCTACCTGGAAATGGCGGCCCTCGCCAACACCGACGCCTATGCCGCCAAGCTGTTCGACGAACACTATCTCCAGGTCGACGCCTTGCCGGACGGCGTGCTGGACGTGCTGCGCGAGCATCCGGCCATCGCGCAGGCGTGGTCCTCCGGATCGGAGGGCGGGTTTCGTCTTGGAGCCGTGTACGGACGCGCGACCGGTGACGTCAAGTTCCTGATTTCCTTCCTCGCCAAGTTGTCGGCGAGGGTCGGCGGCACGTACGCGGCGACGCTGCTGCACCGCTTCCTCGTCGCCGGGAATGACGTGCGCCTGCACGCCCATGAGATCACAGTGCTCCACGGCCTCGAGTTCGACGAGCCGATGTCGCTCGGCCGGGGCGCATATCTCGCCTCCTACGACGCCGTCAGAGAGCGCTTTGGGCTGCCCGAAGATCCGGAGCCGTGGGTCCACCAGAGGGACGGAGGGCTGGACCGGCATCCCGGCAGATTTGGCCACGCTTCCTCGCGCGCCGTCCTGGTCCGCCGGTTCAACTGGGGCCCCGGGGCAGCGCCCCGCCAGGATTCCGGCAGCACGGACCATTCCCTCCAGCACAGGTACTGGTTCCCGGCGGACCATCGCATCGAGTCATTGACCGACATGTTCGACGAACGCGACACCCTGCTGCACCTGTTGAGCATCGCAGTGC
This sequence comes from Alphaproteobacteria bacterium, assembly GCA_965221125.1. Classification (GTDB taxonomy): domain Bacteria; phylum Pseudomonadota; class Alphaproteobacteria; order UBA828; family UBA828; genus WTGU01. Next base: position 701,066 of record CBDCRW010000004.1, on the reverse strand, counting down.
GATCGAAACTGGTGAGCCACACCGCGTTCACGGTGGTGCCGCTGTGGATGAAGCAGTTGAACCCCAATCTCCGCACCGATTCCGCTGGGAGCCAAATCGGCGTGTTCGATATTTGGCCCGAGGACCTCAAACCATCCGTGCCGGACCTCCGCGAGTTCACGGCTGCGGCCCGCGGGTGGGTGGCGTTCTGCGCGGGGAAGGGGGACCGCAGCACGGAGCTGGCCATCCGCCGCGCCGCCTCCTCCCTGGGCATCGCCGGCGGCAGATTCGGCGCGGAGGACCGGCTCATCGATGCCAGCGTTGCCCTGGAGGCCATTTACGGTCCGTTCGATGACGGCGAGATCAGGCGCAAGATCGGCGGGCGCGCCGCGTGGCTCCTGGGCCAATCCGACGACGACCGCCGCGCGGTCTCCAAGGCGATGAAGTCGTTCTACCGAACGCGATCGAAGGTTGTCCACGGCACCGTCAGCAAGCACCCGCGGAAGCGGGAAAAGGAGCTGGACGACGCCCTCGCGTCGGGACAGGGCCTCGCCCGCCGCTCGCTATTCGCGCTGCTCGATCGCGGTCCGATCAACAGCGAGGCCGAGTGGGAGGCGCATGTCCCGGATGAGCCGGCGGGTGCGGGCGAGTAGGTTCACAACCGCTCCAGGTAGTCCAGCATGTGCAGCCGGAGCTCCTCCCGCTGAGGCGGCTGGGGCGGCTGCGGCGATTCCAGATTCTCCGCCAGGAGCCCGCACGCCACGGCCAGTGCCTCCCGCATGCCCACCCCGCCGGATGTGGTCGTCGACTCGTTCTCTCTCCTGATCTCGAAGTGCTCCGGCTGGGGTATGAATTCGATGTTGATGGTGGCGAACCGGCCCTTGTGCCAGACGATGGTCTCGCCGTGGTTCAATCTGACTTGGAGCAGGAACACCGCGCCCCCATACTCGTGGAACTTCACAGTGTCGCCGTAGTCGAGGCTCTGGAACCAGAAACGGCCGGCTGGGGTGACGATCCAAGCCCCGGGGCCGTCTTCCCTGAGCCAGCGCTGGTCGACCAGGAATCTGAGCAATGCCGCGACCCCGGGATCGGCGGCCGTTTCGCGGAGCAATTGAAGCTTGCCATCGTCGTTGACCGCCGCCTGTCCGAGCAGCTCACACATCAGCCTTGTATCCATTCCGGTAGCGGCATTCCCCTGTTTCGCTGATGGCATAGCTACTCCTCGGTGGCACGCAGCCGGCCATTTTCGCAAGAAATGGCGGCGCCGACACTGAAGGACGGCGCGAGGCGCTGGGACCCCGCATGGGGCCGAGCGCAGAGGTAGCGTCTCGGACCGACTTCCTCCGAGCCGCCGAATCACAATTCTTGATTGATCCCCAGACGAGCCGAGTCCCCTACCTCGCCCTTGACAAGCGCACTGCGTTTACTGATATTAGTGACGGCACTGACAGGAATTCGACCATGCCTCCAAATCCTCGGACTCTAAAGCATCGCCCTGTCGTCTTGCTCGACTACGCGCAGCATGACGGCCACCGCCCTGAGCACCGGACCGACTGTCGGTACTTGAGCTTGGGGTGGGCACAGTATGATCCACGCCAGCTCTCGGTAAAGATACTTCGGCACACCGGCGATCGCTGGTCGCGTCAATCCGAAGAGTTGCCGCTACACCGATGTATAGACACGACCGCTCTAATAGCGGAGACAGTCGCACAGGTAGGCACCGCAGATTGCGTCACGCTCCCAGCGAATTTCCTTGAACGTCAGAACGGATCTCAAACTATGCCTGTAGAAGCGGATAGCGAAGTCGAACGCGACGAGTTTGTGGCGAAGCTAACCGACCCCTTGGTACTTCGGCGACTAGGGAAGCTTGCGGACGTGCTGATCGCCCTGCGAAAGGAGGGGAGGGTTTGATCGATGGCAAAGAGAGCCCTAGCCGCAACCATCCGGTGTAGGCCGCCTGTTCCGGTCGCGTGAGCTTCGGCAGATTTAGCGATCGGGAAGCGGGCGCTTCCTGAGTGTCCACTTATTTCTTGGTGGACACCTGATGATGTCAGTTGGAGAGGAAGAGGCGGGCGCGGAGGATGGCGGGCGGGTTCGTCGCCGTCGTCGGTGGAGCGAGGGAAAGAAGCGGCAGATCGTGGCGGAGACCTATGAGCCCAGGGTTTCGGTGGCGGTGGTCGCGCAGCGTTACGACGTCAACGTCAATCAGGTGTTCAAGTGGCGACAGCTGTTTCGCGAGCCGGCCGGTTCGTGTCGGTGGTCGTGGAGGCGGCACCAAACCGCGGCGTGGGCGCGGCGACGATGGGCCCAACGTCCGAGGCTGTCGTGGCCGGGGGCTGCCGGCGACGGGGCGTTGGAGTTCGGGCTCAGAGGATCGTCATTCGCCGATATTCGGGTTGCACTCTGTGTTACGAGGCGGCCTCTTCATGGAAAGCGGTTCCCCTGAGAATCTGATCCAGTGATGGTCGATCTTGCACCAGTGTCTCCCAATCGTCTTCAAGTTGAACCATCAGACATTGCTCCTTTTCTAACTCGTCCATGGGACGTATCGACATGACACCTACCTCGAAAATCATGCCACGCTTGCCTCCAACACATTCTTGTTGCCTATGATGGCCCATGTAGCAGTAATACTTCTTTTCCTCGAGCCTCTTGCACAGGTCGACGAAACTACTCGCGTATTCCAATCTTTGTGACATTGAGCATTCAACCCAAACGTCACAGAGGTCGGAGATCCAATCGATCATCTCGGCGACCGTGTCGACGTCTTCTTCGTCCGTAACCTCGGAGTAATCGAAGCGAAACGCATGGCGCTGGTCGAAAACACTCAGAAATTCCGATGGTGTGCGTACAGGCCTAACTGAAATCAGTAAAGTCTTTCTAATCAAGCGTTCTATCTGTTCTCTCACATGGCTCTTTTCCTCCGGCGAAGTCTTGTCGAAAGACCCTATATCCACGCCCAACGCTCGGGCGATGCAGCGTAGCGTTTGCTCATTTGGACAGTGTCTGCCGCTTTCCACCTTCTCGATGGTGCGTACACTAAGTCCTGCCGCGTGGGCCAGATTCTCTTGGGTCCAGCCGCGGGCCTTGCGGAACGCGCGAAGTGTTTCCGCAACGAATTCAGAGTCCCGATCCATCGTAGCCATGATTACGCCTCCTTCATGAACAGATGCGGGACTGTAATACTGCAACGAGCACGCAGTCCCCGAACGTCTCCCGAACGCGTCCCGAATTTGTTGCACTCCCCAGAGCTGCCTGCCGATCTGCTTCGATTGTGGTGGCAGGGTATCGCATCGTCGCCTTCGACGCGCTCCCAGTGAGACTGCACCTGTCAGTCTCGGAACCTTGGAACTTCGATTAGAGCAGCAACAGCCCACTATGTGGTTCGGAGTGGACAGCGGATCGCCGCTGATCTGGGCTCCTCGGCTCCTCCTCGGCTAGCCCGAAAGGTTACACGTCGGGAGATGCCTAGAGGTGCCTGGAGTACTCTTAAAGTCCGCTCCGAGGACATTCCGAAACCCATTTCGGAAGAAACTGCGAAGAATCAGAAACGCCGCTAAGATATTGTCTCAGCGGCGTTTTTGTTGGTTGCGGGGGCGCGAGATGCTCGCAGCCGTCCTTTGAGCCTTCCGGCACCGCGTCGGAGCATTGTCGGTGCCGGTGCGAGTGTCAATGCGGGATTTGCGGCTGTCGGCGGGGTGCGTGGCAGCGGCGGCGGTGGTTGCGCTCGCGGGATGCGGCGGTCTCTCCGAGACAGAAGACGCGGCGCGGGCGGATGCGGAGACGGCGCGGCAAGAGCTCGATGAGCTGCGCAGGGGACCGGCAGGATCGGCTTGGCCGCCGAGCGCTGCAACGTCACCCAGCCCACCCTCACCCGCGACATCGCCCGGCTCGAGGCGCGTCTCGGCGGTCGCCTGTTCGAGCGCTTGCCCGACGGGGTGCGGCTCACCCCGCTCGGCGAGACCGCTCTCGGCCATGCCCGGCGCATCCTCGCCGCGGCCGGCGACGCCGAGCGGGCCGTCGACGCCACCCGGTCGGGCCGCTCCGGGGCCTTCCGGATCGCCAGTCGATGGAACCACGGCTCAAGCGCGCGAAAGAAGGGCCATAATATCTTCACGCTTGTCGACGACCGCAACGCCGCTGCACTCGGGGATCGTTGAAAAACTTGCGGTCATTCCCGTACCTTCGAAAAGCCATAAATCGTGCCGCCCGCGATAATCCGGCCCCCAGAGTATTTCCAGCCTGTCCTCGAGCTCGTCCCACCCGGCGGAGCCCATCCGGCCGCGCAGCCAGGCGCCATATGTCCTCTTGCGCTTCCATCGCAAACGCCAACTATGGGTGTATCGGACAGGATCGAACCGGCCGTTCCTCGCGTGTTCGACAATTTTGGTGCATCCGAACACCACCTCGTGCAGGTAATCCACGCTGACATACGGCATCTCGGGGACCTCTTCGATGAGGTAGTACCGCCACGCCAGGGAACCCTGATTCGACCCCATGTCGCCGTCGAGGTTGACCAGGAACTCATCGAGAGAGCCGAATCGGAACTCTCCCCTGATCCCGCCGACCGTCGCTCGGTAATCGCTGTAGAACTCACGGAGGATCTCTTTGTCGTTGTCATCAAGCGAAGCGAATAGCGTCGACAGCGGATGCATCTTCGGCGCCTCCTTTTCACGCAGGTACAGAAGCGCCTTCAACGACTGTTCGGCCAGGAAGTACCCGGTGACAATGTATCCCCAGGCCTGTGCCTCGTTGTGGCCGGGAGCCATGTCCGGCACGATCGGGCACTTTTTGTATTTCTCCTGCTCTTTTTCCAAAGCGACTTCCAGCCACGCCGTCATATACAACGGGTCTTTGAACACCCTGTCCGGCTTTGTCACCGTGAGCACCTTCCTGTCAGGGGTTGTCACGTGCGCTGCGCGAATCTGCTAAGGAGCGCTGGTGAGGTCGTGCTAATGAAGCTCGGTCCAAACCAGGTATTCGGCCCTCTCCCCGTCATCATCCGTCTGGAGGCTCAGACCTTCGACGCGCCGGGCCAACAAATAGGGGTTATGGCCGCACACAATGTGATCATTGCCTCGTTTCGTTTTCGATATTTCCGCAGGATAAGCAACGCGTCGATTGAGACCTGAATCGTGCTTCTCGGCGTCTGATGCCGTCTTGGCAAGATACAACTCTTGAACCAACCACTTCACTCGCTCCACCGGCAGTTCATCGGGTAATACCAATTCCACCGAACGATTGTCCTGGCCAGCGTTTTCCCAAGTCACAAGCCACGCGCTATTGCCGCTATTCTCAGGCATTTCCGATGCTCCAATTATGCTCTGTCCCGTTTGGTCGACGGCGGCCGCCCCTCAACAATGTGGTGGCCATGGTAGCATTCCACGCAACTTCCACTTCAAGGTTTCTTTTCCCCACCATCGGTGTGCTCCCTGACTTGTTTCAGTTTGTTTTCAAGCTGGGGCCGAAGATCGAGAATATTCTTGTAGATGAGATGGTTCATCCCCTGAAGATCGAACGGAAGCTTATTCCCCTTCTTACAAATTAGGATACATTGCTTACCCACTCCGTGCGCAAATCCAACCTCGTAACAGACATTTGGATTCGCACCTGAAGTATCTCCAATAACAATATCGTACTCTCGAATTGCAGATTGAATTTCTTCAATGATTTGGCCACTGTGATCAATGTCATCTGCTCGTTTAGCAACCATGTCAAGCTTCTCAGTAACGGAACGAATGCCCAAAATGAACACATCCAACATATCATCGCTGAACGGCATGATAACAAACACTCGCGTACTGCCTGAATACGCTTGGCTATCTTCCTTTCTTAAGTCTACGTCCTCTATCTTCAGCTCTTCCCTATTCTTGCCAAGTCTCGCGAACACCTCCTCAAGCGTCATGCCCGTGATGTTGTATCGCGTAAGCAGTGCAAGAGCGTTCGGTGTAAACCCGGAGATCGTAACCAACCATGCTTCCAGTGTGGGTTGCTCCTGACGGAGCACACTGACAGCGGCTACAAACTGACGTGCAGTAGCGACACCTAAGAGCTTTCGATAAGCTTTGCACTCTACAATGAGATTTTCACCGTGCTTGTCTGATGCCCAGATATCGACCAGCAAACCATGGCAAGCTCTCTGGACTTCCACGGTCCAATCGGACTTCTCCAGCAGCACGGCGACTGTACGCTCCAGTTGACGGCCCGATAGGATCTTCTTCATTCTGACTCTTCCTCACTGCTCTTTCCCAAGCCCGCAATGCAATGTGGGTCATTGAAAAGTAAAACATGTTCCTAGCTTGTTCAGAAATCCCCGCATTGACTCTCTTGATTTCCCAATTTCTCGATTATCGCCCGCCCGATTTCCCGAGAGTTGGTCGGTACCCTATAGGTACTTCGATGATGGAACCAGGAGACTCCTCCAGCCCCCTCCCGACCGGGAGATGGCGGCGCACACCCCGAATAATCTATCTCGTGATCTCTCAGGCCATCTCCTGACCATGATCGGGATCAGACTAAATATCTGATGTAAGGAAGCTTGCAATCGGCGCCGTTAGCCTCGTCGCGGATCAACGCGACGCTCGACGGCTACCGCCACATCTGCAGTCAGTCTACCGACTTGCGCATCGCGGCCCACACCCGGTAGTGGATACCCCTCACGTTCCGCAGTTCTCACGCACTGTCGCGGTCCTTTGTGACCATCCGTGGTAGGCCGTGCCCGTTCCGCTTCAGCGTTTCGGCTGGCAACCCGATCCTCCGTGCTGGCTCGCCCGGATGGGCCGCTTGAGGCCCATCAAATGGTCTGATTACACCACCGTCAGATGCCGGGAGCGCGCTCACGAGGCCGAAAGCGATTGCCGCCGGCGGGGCCGTTGGTCCGGCTCGCAGCGAAGTCCGCTGCAGCTAACGGAACCGCCAGATGTCATCAGCGTTCGGGTTCCACATAGATCGACCGCGCCCTCGCGCATCCCAGGGTTGTGTCCCCAGACGTGGTGTAGGAGCTCCCGCTACCCCCGGTAGCTGTGGGTAACCGGCTTGGCGCCGCGACCGCCCTCGAGTCTGGTGGCGCCAAGCCGGTTATCCACAGCGGGGTGGCCATCGCGGTTCCGGTTTAGGGTTTGGGTGAATCCGAATCGACCCGAGCCTAAGGAGAACCACGATGACCGATGACAAGCTTACCCTGCGGACGCTGTTGGAGAAGAGCTCTGACGCCGATCTGCTGCGTGAGATGATCGCCTTCTCTGCGCAGCGCCTTATGGAGCTGGAAGTCGAGGGCCTGACCGGCGCCGAGCATGGCGCGCGGACGCCGGAGCGGATCAACCAGCGCAACGGCTACCGCGATCGGCCTTGGGAGACCCGGGCCGGCACGGTCGACCTGAAGATTCCGAAGCTCAGGAAGGGGAGCTACTTCCCCGGCTTCCTGGAGCCCCGACGGACGGCGGAGAAGGCGCTCACGGCGGTGATCCAGGAGGCCTACATCCAGGGGGTATCGACCCGCTCGGTCGACGAACTGGTTCAGGCCATGGGCATGAGCGGGATATCGAAGAGCCAGGTCTCGCGCCTTTGCGGGGAGATAGACGACAAGATCCGCAGCTTCCTCGACCGCCCGCTCGAAGGCGACTGGCCCTATCTCTGGCTGGATGCGACTTACGTGAAGGTGCGCGAGGCCGGGCGCATCGTCCCGGTCGCGGTCACCGTGGCCGTCGCGGTCAACGACCAGGGCCGGCGCGAGATCCTCGGCATGGCGATCGGCGCCTCCGAGGCCGAGACCTTCTGGACCGAGTTCCTGCGCTCGCTGACCAGGCGCGGCCTGCGCGGCGTGCAGCTGGTGATCTCCGACGACCACAAGGGCCTGAAGGCCGCCACCACCCGGATCCTCGGCGCCACCTGGCAGAGATGCCGCGTCCACTTCATGCGCAACCTGCTGGCCCATGCCGGCAAGCAGGGCCGGCGCGTCGTCTCCGCCTTCGTCGCCACCGCCTTCGCCCAGGACGATGCCGAGGCCGCTGCCGCCCAGTGGCGCCTGATCGCCGACCAGCTCAGGCCCAAGGCCTCCAAGCTGGCGGCCCTCATGGACGAGGCCCAGCACGACGTCCTCGCCTACATGAGCTTCCCCAAGGAGCACCGGGTCAAGCTTCACTCGACCAACCCGCTCGAACGCGTCAACGGCGAGATCAAGCGACGCACCAACGTCGTCGGCATCTTCCCCAACGAGGACGCCATCACCCGCCTCGTCGGCGCCGTGCTGCTCGAGCAGAACGACGAATGGACCGTCGGAAGGAGGTACATGACGCTGGAATCGATCGCTCCCCTGAGCGACAATCCCACGATCAAGCTGTCCGCTGTGGCAGCCTGAATAACCCGGCCCTACCCGCCGGATGCCGCGTAAAGCGCGACGCTCTTACACCACTCCTCGGGACACGATCCATCCCAGCCGAGATCCAGCTGCCCCGGCAGCATGCATACGCCACACTCCGGTTTCAGAAACTGAGCCGTCACGCGTGTCCGTGCCCTCGGGAGTCGATGGTGAGGAGATAGCGATAGAGCTTCACGATCAGCTGCTCTTCATTCTCTTCCAGCCACAGCCGGGCGGCAGGGGTCAGCATCATCGTTCGGCAGGGCTGGTCCGCGATCATGGCGGTCTCGGCCGCATGCGCGCCGAAGGCGGCTCTCGGCTCGACCGCATCGCCCGGCCCGCATTGAAACAGCCGCGCGCCCGTGGAATCGAAGGCGGAGGCCTGGCCCTTTATCAGCAGTTGCAGGCCCTTCTGCGGCTCGCCAATCGATACGAGGGCCTCGCCGGCGTCGTAGTCGCGAGGCTCCAGCCAGTCCCGGAGCTCGTCGACCATGTCCTCGAACACGACCTGCCGGTCGAGATGGCGCTCCATGTCGCCGACCACGCGCTCCAGCAGCGAGTCGCCCGAGTCCTTGTCCGCGTCCGGGACCGACCGCCACGCGGCGAGGACGATGTCCTCGCAGCCTTCCAGGGCACGATCCGCGTCCGCCTCGAACAGCAGGTTTTCGTGAACGGCGGAGGGAAGGTTGCGCTCCAGTCCGTTCTCGAGTTTCTCCGATGCGGCGCTCAGAACCACCCGCGCTCCGACGGCCTGCGCGGCATGCATGAACCTGCACAGTCCGTTGATGGCCGAGAAATCGAAGCCGGAGACGGCGCCGAAATCCAGCAGGATGCAGGCCGGCCTCGGGGTGTTGTCCAGAGACTGCCTGAGGCGGTCCAGCAGGGGGCCGACGCTGCCGAAGAAGATGTATCCGCGCAGCCGGTACGCCTGTATCCGCTCTCCCTCCGCCCGCAGGATGGCTCGATCGGGAATGGAACGGCTCCTGTTGCTGTGACGCTCACGGGCGGTATAGCTGGCTTCGACCAGGTCCACGCGGCTGAGGCGGACGGCGAAGAACACCATGGTGATCAGCATTCCGACGCCCACCCCCTCGAGAAAACCCAGGGAGACGATAGTCGCGGCGATCAGCAGGAGAATCGCGTATTCGGTCCAGGGCAGCCGCCGGCGGCCTTTCACGATCCACTCATCCAGCAGGCCGAGGCCGAGGAAGAGCAACATCCCTGCGATGAGCGGCACGGGGATCAGGTTCAGGATCGAGTCGCCCAAGAGGACGACGGAACCCACCAGCAGAGCGGTAACGACCCCGGTCAGCCGCGTTTCCGCCCCAAACCTGTCGCTGAGTATCGAGAACGTGAATATCAGGCTTCCACCCGGACCGGCGCCCAGGCCGGCGAGCACCCCGGCCCCGCCTGCCGCCTTGAACTCCCTGTTCCACTCCAGCTCCAGGTTCGCTGCCAGCTCGAGGGCGCTCAGGTGCATGGCCACGGCGATCAGGGTCACCACGATCAGGGTCAGGATGTTGGGAACTTGAGCGACTACCGCGGCCCAATCCACACGCGTCACGTCGTCGGACTGGAAGGGATGCCACAGGCCTCCTTCCGCCGTGCCGGCGAACAGCAGGCCCGCCGCCCTGGCTTCATCTCCAGAGACGCCGAGGCCGGCCAGGACCAGATGATAGAGCGCGGCGATGAGCAGGAAGCTCGCCGGCAGAATGAAGTGATTGCTCCAACGTTTCGTGGCTAGGGCGAGGCCGAGACCGTAGGCCACGCCCGGAGCCCATCTCCACAGCACGTCGGGCTCCAGGAGCGAGGGGAGGGTTTGCCTCTCCGACGTGACTCCCATCAGCGACAGGGCGGCCACGCACAGCAGGACCCCCGTCCCGGCGATGAACCCGCCCGCCACGGAATAGGGGATGAACCGGATCAGGTTGGCGAGCCGGAAATGCCCGACGATCAGAAAGCAGACGCCCGTCGCCACTGCCCCGATGATCACGACCGTGGCCGTGGTCACGAAGCGCGCGACCGCATCGCCCTCCACGCCGATCGTGGACGCGATCACGACCAGCACCATTGAGGACGGCACTGCGGTCATCGAGAGCGCGCCGCGGTAGCCGCTGGTCAGGGCGATCCACAGGCAGACGACGAATCCGCCGAACAGCACCATGATCGTGCCCTGGGACAGAAACGGCGCCAACGGGCCTGAGAATACGAGGGCCCCCACGGAAATCAGGTATGCCGAGCCGATTACGCCCACGACCAGGCCGACCGACAGCGCAGGGAACAGGTTGCCCGAGAGCACGTCCGCGCGCAGCTCGGACATCAGGTTCATGAGCGCCGATCTCATTGGCCTGACGGAACCCTGCGTTGCGCGGAACCGAGTTCGATCTCGAATTGTCGCCGGTTGCGGCCGTCGTGCAGGGGCATGTGCGCGGACTCGTTCAGCGTCGCATGCCGAACGTCCCGACGACCGGGGTGAACGGCGCCATAGCGGCTCGTTCGGCGCCGGATGGCTGCCGCTCCGCTCCGAAAGACGCTTTCATGGCGCGCTCCACGCAAGCCGCAGCGCGCACCCGGCCGATCGGGGAGGCAAGCCAGCCACTGTGGTGGGGACTACACGCCCTCGACGAAAATGAAATTGGAGTTGCTGGAGCGTGCCAGCGTTTGCCTGGGGCCCTCGAATTCCGGCGAATCGTACCATGCTTTCGCCTGGTCCATGCTGCCGAACTCGATGACGACCACGCGGTCCGGCGTCCAGTCGCCCTGCGCCACTTCGAACTTGCCGCCCCGGATCAGGTATCTGCCGCCGTATTGTTCGACCGTCGCCGGAACCGCCTCTGCAAACTCGGCAAAGAGCCCCGGGTCCGAAATGCGCATGTCCGCGACCAGGTAGCACGCCATCTTCCGTCACTCCTCGATTGAGGGCGCCAACGCGAAGCGCAACAATGTCAGGTCGGTTAGCGCTACCGACTCGCCCGGCACACTCCAGCGTTCGCGCCGTCCGGACGAAGGGAAATCTACTGCGCAGCATAACTCATCGCATGTGTATTTTGTGTGAATTAACTGACCAATGACCTGTCTATTTAGTATCCATCCCAACAATACCGGGGGCGGTAAAGCACCACGGTCCTGCACATGCTACGTGCGGCGCCCCTCGGCCTCCCTGCCGGCGGAACCCCGTGTCCGATCATGCCGCTCCTTGAAGGAACCTTCGAAGCCCACCCGCCAGCAGGCTCGTGCCGCCGCCCCCGGCCCCCGCCGCGCGCTCCTTGCGGATGACGAAGGGGTTGGGATCGGCAAGACGGTCTGCGTCGGGACGGTGCCAGTAGCGGGCGTGGTGGAGGTGCAGCGCATCGCGCGGCATGTCCTTGGGCGCCGCGATTACGTACTGGCGGTCGGCGCCCAGGGTCATTAGCTCGTCGGGCGTCACCAGCCGCTCGCGCACGAGGGACGTCGACTCGCCGGCCTGCCACTGTGTGTTGGCGGTGACGACACGGCTCTCGGCCACGGTCCCCGACTTGCTCTCGGTCCTGCCCACGAACGTCGCGGTGCCGATCGCCTTGGAAAGCTCCTCTGCGCCTTCGGCGTCGGTCCTCGGGAAGCCCAGCACCTGCACCACCTCGGCCAAGTGCAGCAGGGTCCTGCGGTGCTCCTTTCCCCATGACGAGTCCAGCGCCGAGATGGACTGCGCGAAGCACCAGAAATGCACCCCCTTCCCGGCGGCCATGGTGTAGCCGTCCATCACCGGCTTGAGGTAGCCGATACGCGGCATCTCGTCGATCACGATCAGCATGTCGCGCTCCAGCGGCCTGACGCCGGCGACGGCGTTGGGGATGGCGACCCAGAGGCGGAGCCAGCCCTTGACGTGCTCGACGGTCTCCTCGGGCGCGACCACAAACAGGTCGGTGTCGCCGTCGGCAAGCGCCAGGGGATCGAAGCTCGATGCCGCCGTGCTGGCGGCCATCTCCGGGTAGTTGAGGAAGGCGAGCTGGTTGGCGATGGTGGTGAAGTTGGAGCCTCCCTCCTCCTTGCCGACCTGGGACTCGCGCTCGACGGCGATGTGGGCGAGGCCGCCGGCGAAGGGCGCCAGGTTAGGCAGGGGGTCACTGGGTCCGTGCGGCGGCCCAGCGGATGAAGGCGTCGGTGTGCTGGAGCGCGGGCTCGCGGCGCACGCAGGAGCCCACGAGGAACTCGCCCACCTCGCGCCTGAGCCTCATGGCGTAAGAGACGATCGAGCCGAGGTTGACGTCGTCGGCCATGCGGTAGAGCGAGCCGCAGAGCGCGATCAGCGCGCTGGCGTTCTCGGGCACGTCGGCATTCTCCGGATCGTCGATGACGGCCCTCGGGTGAGGCAATTCCCGCCAGACCTTGAGGAAGGCCGAGAACTCGACTGCCGCCGCTTCGCCGACGGCGCCCCGGAACAGCGCGCGCTCCGCGGCCGGGTCGAGGTTGCCGCGCTGGTTCACCACGTTTGAGACGAACTCCCACGTGCGGGGACACGCGAATGCCGCCTCGCGCGACTGTGGATCGAACACATTCAGAAGCTCCGGCCTGAGCTGGATGAAGAAGAGTGTCTCGGCCGCGATTCCGTGCGCGGCTCCCCATTCCAACCAGTCCGACGGATCGACCTTGATCTCGAGGTGGACGAAGCGGGATGCCAGCGGGGTCGGCATGCGGTGGGTGACGCCGCGGTCGCCCTCGCGGTTGCCGCAGGCCATGAGCGAGGCGCCTTCGGGCAGTTCGTACTCACCGCACTTGCGGTCGCGGACGAGCTGGAAGAGCGCCGCCTGCACCATGGGCACGCCGGAGGGAAGCTCTTCCAGGTTGACGAGGTAGAGGTCGGTGCTGTCGGTGGGTGGCAGAAAGTCCGGGGGCGCCCAGCGCGTGCGGTTGTCGTCGTCGCGCCAGGGGATGCCGCGCAGGTCGACGGGATCGAGCAGCAAGGCGCGCACGTCGTAGTAGGTGCGGCCGCCTTCGGCGGCGACCTGCTGCGCGACCTCGCTCTTGCCGATTCCGGGCCCACCCCAGACCATGACGGGCTGCCTGGCTTCGACAAGGATCTTGAGGGTGGCGGCGAGCTCGCTGGGGCGCAGCGTGTAGTCGGCGGAGATGGTGTCGGGGTCGGGCATGGGCGGCTCCTGAATGCGGGGAGTCGGCGCGGACGTCTCTCGGTCGTCCGACCTCGCCCGAGCCAGAGCGCCCGCCCCTTTCGCCGGCTCGGGGCGATGGGCGGGCGCGATCTGCGGTGGTCGGCGCAAATGCGGTCAGGCGTTCTGCGGCGCGGCTTGTGCGAGAGGGGCGTCGCCGGCGAGGCAGCCGACGCGGATGCGGCCGATCCAGGCGCCGGAGCGTGCAGCCGGGTCGTTCTCGCGGAGCTGCTGGCGCAGTTCCATCCACAGCCGGCCGAGGACGTTGTGGCCCTCGAAGCGGTCCGCGACGGGGCGCGCGCCCCACCAGGGGTCGCGGGTCGAGACCTCGACGATGGGGCGGTCGGCAGTCTCGGCAAGCACCGCGTCGATCTCGGCCGCGTTCGCCTCGCGCTGCCGCCCGGACTGGACCGCCCACGGGAAGGCCGCGCCCTTCAGGCGGAACGACGAGCTGCTGAACCTGCTGCCGAAGGGCGTCATTGCGTTCCCCGGTTCAGGCATCACCGGGAACCTGGTCGACAAGGCCCGCCAGCTCGGCATCCCGGTCATGAGCGTGGCCGCGTGACGACGGCGCTTCCGCGACCCTTCAGGGCCGGTTCCTCGCTTCGGCGAGGGATCGGCCCCCCTTTTGCTCCGTGCCAAGTGTCGCGCGTCGCGGCGCGGCGCTTCGCGCCGCTGCCGCTCGCGCTCCCGGCGCCGCCATCCCGCCTCGCTCCGCCCGACCGGGCCTCGCGTCCGGCTCGGCGCCGACGCGCCGTCGCCGGACGCTCGCCGGTCTCCTTCCTTCCCAGCTTCGGCCCTCCATCCTCAGCGCTTCGCCTCGCCGTCCTGCGGACGGCTCATCGCCGCCGTGCTTCGCGCGCCGACGCCTTCCATTCCATCCTCTTGGTTCTTTCCGTCATCGCATTCGACGCCGCCACCAAGCGATCGCTCCGAGTCCCGTTCGGTGAATTTTCGATGCCCTTAGCCTGTTGGTCATCCTCGACCGTGCCCGATGATGGCCCTTTGTCACCCGCTGTTCTGCTCGGAAGGTAAGGGCGCCCGCCCGGTCCTACGGACCGGTCGCCGGGCTCTATTCCGCCGGGCGCGGCTTCGCCCCGCCCGGCTCCACGAAGCCCGCTGCGCGGTCTTCGCCGTTCCGGTGACGATCCCTGGCGCCTGCGCTCCCTTCGGTCGCTGCGCGCTACGCTTGCGGGTGCGGGCAGCCAGACCCGTGCACGGCCGCCGCGGTGGCTCGGTCGCTCCGCTCCCCTCGCCGGCGGCTCTTCTCTCCTCCGTGGATCCGCGCATCGCGGTGCGTCGCTTCGCTCCGCCGCCGCTCCTGCCTCTCTCGCCGCCTTTCGGCGGCTCGCGGTCCGCTACAGCCTCGCAACAGGCTCGGCGCTGACGCGCCTTCGCCGTTGCTCACCCTCTTTCCCGACATCGGCCACGGCTCATCGCTCTTCGAGCGATATCGCCCTCCCGCGCCCGGCGCTTCGCGCCTGCGCGTTCAGAACGGGTCCCCGCCTTCCCCCGAAGCCGTGGCATTCGCCACGGACTTCGCGGCCTTCCGTCCCGGCAGCTCGCCCTTGTCGAGGAAGGCCTTCAGGCTTCTCTCCCCGATCTCGATGCCTCGTGCCTTCAGCACTTCGTGCATCTGCGCCACCGTGACGCCCTTGGACCGTTGCTCGACCATGCGGTCTCGCAGACGGTCCAGGACGTCCTTCAGGCTCAGCTTCGGCGGCGCCAGCTTCGCCAGGTCGCCGTCGATGCCATCGAAGTCGATATCCGTCTCGTTGAAGCGTCTTGCCGCCATTGTGTCTCCGTCCTCTTCCGACCACTACATCTGGTGTGTCGCAAGATCGCCCGACCACCCCACCATGTCAACGGACGCCTCGTTCGGTCCCTGCGATGGGGCCCCACCCGGTGCGATCTCTCCCCGTCCCTGCCGTGGAAGCCTCGCCTTGCGCGGAGTCTCTCCAATGGAAACCACATAACAGCGAAAGAAACGTGTCACACCTATGCACTAAAGTGCGGATTGCCGAGAAGAATGACCGATGGTACAGTCGACGGCTGATGGATGTCACGAATCCATTGTGTGACGATATGAAGCCTATGAGGATTGCGCCATCGGCACTCGCTGCCGTGTTTCTGCGGGCAAGCACGGCCGCCGCACCATGGTAACCACCCTCGCCCAGGCCGCCTCGGCCTCCTACTACCTGGAGAGCCAGCGCTCGTTCCGTCATCCGAACGAGTACTACACGGCAGGCGAAGAGCCGGACGGGGTGTGGTTCAACCCCAATAGCCTGCTCGGGCTGGAGAACGGCGGCAAGGTCGACAGCAGCGACTTCCAGAAGCTCTACAACGGCTTCGCGCCTGACGGCTCCACCAGGCTCACCAGGAACGCGGGCAGCGAGACGCGCTCGCCCGGCGTGGACATGACCTTCTCGGCCGACAAGAGCGTGTCCACGCTCTGGGCCCTTGCCGATCCCGAGCTGCGCGGTGAGATCGAGAAGGCGCACAACGACGCCGCGCGGGTGGCTCTGGAAGAGACCGTGTTCCGCTACTGCGCCTGGACCCGGATCCGGGACGAGGAGGGGCGCATCAGGGTCCTGCCTGCCGATATCTCGGTGGCGATGTTCCAGCACGGCACCAGCCGGGACAACGACCCGCAGCTTCATACCCACTGCGTGATCTTCAACGCGGCCCGCACCCACGAGGACGGCAAGTGGCGGGCCATGCACCAGTACCCGGTCTACAGCTGGGCCAAGGCTGCGGGCGCGATCTACCGCAATGCGCTTGCCTGGAACCTCCGTGAGCGCCTGGGAATCCGCATGGAGCAGTACGGTCCCAACAACGGGTTCACCCGAATCGAGGGCATGCCGGAGGACCTGCAGGTATTCTGGTCGAAGCGTCGCAAGGCGATCGTCGCTAAGGCCGGTGAGCTGGGCATTCCCTCGCTCGGCAATGCCTCTCGCATGGCCGGCGTCAACAAGCTGACCCGTGCCGGCAAATCGCACGACAACGACCCCGAGGTCAGGCACCGGCGCTGGATGGGCGAGGCCGACGGCTTCGTCGAACGCGAGGAGCTGATCGCCGCCATTACCGGCAACGACGTGGAGATCGGCCGCGAGGCCATCCGGGAGCTGACGGCCCGGCTCGACGATCTTCCTGCCCACCTAGCCCGCGAGGAAGCGGTGTTCCGCCGCCCGGACATGGTGGAGGCGGCGGCGAATGCGGCGGCAGGCCTGATCGGTCCCGAAGCGCTGAAGACTTCCATTGAGCGGCTTCGCCGCAACCCGGAGATCGAGCAGCTGGAGCCCAAGAAGCCCACGGCCGAGTCCAGGGCGGGCATGGTCCACACCGAGGTCTATTCCACCCGTCACAACCTCGAACTGGAACAGGCGGTCAAGGACATGACGGCAGCCATGACCGCCGATACCGGCCACGGCCTGCCGGAAGAGGCGGTCAAGGAGAAGGTGGAGACCCTGTTGGAGCAGGGATATCCGCTGAGCCAGGAGCAGTCGCTGGCGATCCGTCATGCGACAATAAAGGGCGGCCGCGTGGCGGTGATCGAGGGCGCGGCGGGCTCGGGCAAGACCACCACGCTCAGGCCCATCACGGATCTTCACAAGGAGCACGGCTACGAGATCGTGCCGACGGCCGTGGCCTGGCGCACGGCGGTGGCGCTGGGCGACGACTGCGACGCGCGCGCCTATTGCGTCGACAAGCTGCTGAAGCTCGCGGCCAAGGAGCAGGTCGAGATCGGCAAGCGCACGCTGATCGTGGTGGACGAGGCGGGGATGCTGTCGACCCGGCAGGCGCACCACATTCTCCAGCTCTCCGAGCGCCACGGTGCGAAGGTGGTGTTCGCCGGCGACACACGGCAGCAGCAACCGGTGGAGGCGGGACCGGGATTGAGACTCATCCGCGACGTCGCCGGCAGCGTCCGCGTCGACCGCATCAGGCGCCAGAAGGCGGACCTCGAGGACGTGCTGGTCCATGTGCACAAGGAGACACCGGAGCAGGCGCGCTTCCGGGCGGGGCTGACGAACCCGCAGGAACGTGATGCCATCCTCGCCGCCTACGAGGCGATGGATCGCAAGCCCCTGTTCACGCCGTGGCAGGTGACGGTCTCGGAAGCGCTCAGGGACGGGGAGGCGGAGAAGGCGATCGAGGCATGGCATGTGCGGGGCCGCCTCCACCTCTGTCACGACGAGGAAAAGACGCTGACCCGTCTGGTGGACGACTGGGAGCGCCATGTGCGCGCACAGCCCGGCACATCCACCGTCGTGCTCGCGCGCACGAAGGCGGAGGGCCGGGCGCTGTCGTGGCTGATGCGGCAACGGGTTCTTGCCCGCACACCCGACGCGAAGCGCGCCGTCATCGAGGTGAGCCGGGACCTGGACGGGCGCCTGACGGAGCCGCTCGAGATCGCGGTCGGAGACCGCATCCGCATCGGCGCCACGCAGTGGGAGAAGCAGCTCTTCAACGGCACCGTGGTCACAGTGGAGGACCTCGAAGTGAAGCGCGCCAAAGACGCGGCGGTGTCGCGCAAGGCCCGGAACCGGCAAACCGGCGGACGAACGCCTGAGCCGGACAGCGGCGCTCCCGAGCCCGAGTATTCCGTCCATATCACGGCCCGGACCGACGACGGCAGGCACGTCGCGTTCCGCCATGACGAGATCCGCGACTGGCACGACAACATCCGCCTGGACTACGGCTACGCTATGACCATCGCCTCGGCCCAGGGGCTGACCGTGGATCGTGCCTTCCTGCTCGCAGACGAAAGGCCGGCGCGGGAAACCATCTATCCCGCGGCGACCCGGCATCGCGAGGGGATCGACGTCTATGTCAACCGTGCGCCGCTCGCCTTCGACATCGCCGAGCACAGGCCCGAGGACGAGGCGGAGCGGCCGGTGCTGGACAGCGACGTCCGGGCCTATCTGGCCGAGCGCTGGTCGCGCTCCCAGCCCAAGGAGGCGGCGCTCGATTACGTCTCCGACGGCATGTGGCGGAATGCGCGGGAGAACGCGCAGCATCACGGGCGCGGCGCCGGAGAGGCGAGGCAAGGGACAGCCGAGGCCCATGCCGCTGCGAACGACAACGCGCTGATCCGCATCGCCCAGGAAATCCGCCATGCGGTCAACGGCTGGCGCCACGGCGCGGCGATCGACGCGTTCGCGGCCGAGCGCGCCGAGGTTTTGGCCGCGTGGGATGAGCTCCGGGAGCGCACCCGTGACGAGGGCGACGCGGTGGCGTTGAGCCCGGCTTTCCGGGAGACCCTGGACAGACACGGCGCGCTGATGAAACAGGCAAGAATGTTCCGTACCAGACCGCAGGTGTATGAGCGCCTGCTGGCCGAGCGCGCCGGTATCGGCGAAAGCGAGCTGCAAGAGCTGCACAACGTCCATGCCCGGGCCGGCAGCTACCGCCGCTCCGTCGTCGGGAAGGCGGCGCGTGAGCGGCAGACCGACACGGAACGGTCGCAGGAGCTCGCGAAGGCCGACGTCCCCGTCGAGACGCCCGCCCGCCCGACGGAGCATGTCGCGGAAGCACAGCAGCCGGGCGAGCAGGAGCCGCGCCCGGTTCGGCCCAACTCCGCCGAGCCCGATGCCTCTCCGTCGCGGGAGCATTTGGAAGACGCATACCGGCAACTGCGCATCGACTGGCAGCGTCATGCCGCCCGCGCGGAGCGGTCCGGCATGTCCCCGTTCGATCTCGACGGGGCGGCCGCGCTCATCCGGCGCATCGACGCGTTCGCGGGGAACGAGAACCTGCCCGCCGAACCGCGCCGGCGGCTCCGGGCCCTCGTGCAGCGCTACACCCGCCATCTCGAAGCGGGCGCCCGCCTCGAGGCCTGGCTGGAGGAAGCCGACAGGCACTGGCAGCGCTACGACAGCATCTACCGACGCGCCCACGATCGCGACGTCGCGCCCCAGACGCTACGTCCGTTCCGTGACTGGCTGGAGCGCAACGAGCGGCTGCTACAAGCGGGCAGGGCGATCCTCGACGATCCCGGAACTTACGGCGTCCACCTCGACCGCATGGAGGACGCCCGGCGGCAGCTGCGAGACGCTGTGTCCCGCATGGAGGGGTTCTCCGCCGAGCACCGGACGCAGTTGCAGAGCCGCGACAGGGGGCCGACACGAAACCTGTAGGGGTTCGCCAAACATAGTGGATACCTCCAGGCACGCTGGCGCGATGGCCTTCTCACGGAATGTTGTGCGAGGCTTGACGACCCCAGTCCGCCGGTCATGTATAGCCGCCCTGCCGTCTTCCTTCGCGGCCCCCGCCCATGCGCACGGCCCCGACCTGCGCCAGAATTGCGCGCGACGCCGCCCAAGACCCCCACAAAAGCCGAGCCGTAGAAGGTGAATGCCGCGGCCCCGTTGCGGCGGATGCGAACGAAGCTATGATGAGTTCCAACCGCTTCCGGTAAGAAGTTCTGGACCTCGTCCCAGATGTGCAGCGCTCTGCGTGGGCCAACGCGCGCCCCTCATGAATTCCCTGGAACGAAGTGCCGCGCAACGGTGAGAGAAAATGCGAACCTCGTGAATCAGCTGGTCAATCGTCCGTACATCCTTCAAGCAAAGGCGCACGACCTTCACTTTGTGGCACCAACCCCCCGCGCACTGACTGATGCGTGCCATTGAATGAGCCGAGCCGAGGTTAGATATTTTGAAAACGTGCTCCTTCAACTTCGCAGCCAATAGTCGGAACGGATTCATCCGCTATTCTAAGACGCATCAAACACTCTGTCATGAAGCGATCCACAATGACTACATCTCCAACACTAGTGACAGACTCTCTATTTCTCGACCCAACAGCGCGGACTTTGGCAGCTCGTTGATTTTGTGACGAAACACTTGCCTGTACAATTGGTCCCATCGAAACAGAAAAACCTGCTTCAGGAGTTTGTTTCATGAGCTTCACAAAATTTGCCTCGATACAAATTCAAGGCTGGCGGCAGTTCGGCCATGTAGATATTTCTTTTCACCCCCGACTGACCGTGTTAACGGGCGCAAACGGGGCTGGAAAGAGTTCTCTTCTAAGGATACTCCATAGTCATTTTGGTGTTAATCAACCGTTTTTGGCCACACCCATTCGGCAACCCGACGGTCAATATTCCTACTTGGCGGGACTTTTCACAGATACCATTGCGAATTTGTGGCGGAGGCTATGGACTACAACTTCAGATATGTCTAACGTCGGAACCCTTACTTACACGAACGGAGTACAGTCTGAGCTACAAGTACAAAAAGAAACGTCGGTTTCCTACAATGTCGCAATACACCAACAGCAGAACGTCCCTGGCATCCATATCGATTCACATGCTCCCATCTCCCATTTCCAACAGGTCGCTCAGATTCCAACAAATATCATCACACCGCAAACAGCGTATAACATTTACAACAGCGAGGTTGTCAATAGATACCAAGGCAATCATACGGGGTACAGTCCTACTTATAGAATGAAAGAAGCCATTATTGCGATGGCAATGTTTGGCGAAGGCAATAGTCAAGTACAGGGCAACCAACAAGTCCTGAGTGCCTATCAGGGATTTGTTAAGGCTCTTCAATCTATGTTGCCAGAATCGCTCGGCTTTCTCGAAGTCTCAGTGCGGCCTCCCGAGGTTGTTCTCGTAACCAAGTCAGGCGAGTTCATCATCGACGCCGCTTCCGGTGGCGTAATGACACTCATCGATCTAACTTGGCGATTGTACCTGTTTTCCCAGCAGCACCAGGAGTTTGTAGTCACCTTTGATGAACCAGAAAACCATCTGCACCCAACGATGCAACGAACAGTCATGAGTAGACTGTTGAAGACTTTCCCTAAGGCGCAGTTTATCATCGCGACGCATAGTCCATTTATGGTTTCCTCGGTCAGCGATTCGAGCGTATACGTTCTTCAATACGTTCATACTGAGACTGGAGATGTCGAAGGCGGTGAACAGATCCAGGCTTCGGAATCCAGTCGGGTCGTCAGCCAAGAACTAGATACTGTTAACAGGGCAGGCAGCGCTAATTCAGTATTGCGTGAGGTTTTAGGAGTGAAGGCGACAATGCCAGAATGGGTGGAGGTGGAGCTCGCCAACATCGTAGCTCGGTACCGGCAGAGAGAGATAACGAGAGAGACCCTGTCAACACTTCGGGAGGAACTTCGCGGTTTAGGGTACGAAGTCCACTATCCGGAAGCTCTCGCGGCGCTGACGGAGGGGCAATGATTAAGCTGGAAAAGGGCGAGGAGCCGGGTGTACTGTCGCAAAACGCACTACGTTGGACAAATATAGTCGTTAACAAGATCAACGCCGGATTGGTGCCCACAAAGACAGAAAAAGGCCGTTACAATCACCCCGAGGTCAAGGAGGCGTTAGTTTTGGAGACCTTCGGGAAGTGCGCGTACTGTGAAAGTAAACTTAGGCACATAAGCTATGGAGATATTGAGCATGTAGTTCCTAAGTCTGATGAACCGTCAAAATGGTTTAGTTGGAATAATCTAACGTTGGCATGCGATGTGTGCAATACAAACAAGTCCAATACCCCCGTGGATGAACAAACATTCGTCGATCCCTATTTGGTCGACCCTGAGGAGCAGTTTTGGCATCTTGGTCCGATTATGCGCCCAAAGCCAGGAAGTGACGCCGCGGCCCTAACCGAACGTTTGCTGGAACTCAATCGACCGGAGCTTGTCGAAAAGCGTGCCGAGAGGCAAGCGAGTTTGTTGAGTCTTGTTGATACAGCAGAGCGCTGTAACAATGGAGAACTAAAGAGACTGCTTTGGGAAGAGATCTGCGACGAGGCGGAGGCGCGTAACGAATACGCAGCCCTGTCACGCGCAACGATAGAGTTTGCTAAGACAAAGTTGGGGCGCTGAGGACGCAATTTGTCGGGAAGTCAGCTTCAACGGGACATAAACCTCGTCAGGGATCCTTAAGTCTCTATCCCGACCTATTCATGGACTGCCTTGCACTTGATGCTCGGTTGATTGGGCGCGTCGGGGCCTGACGCGGTTTGGCGTCGGGAACTGAGGATGGTCGTTATCGGGTTGATGGTTTATGGAGCCTGGGTGATTGGGGCACGCCGCCCCGTCGCTCATGGGCCTGCTGCGGCGAGGCGGCCTGCGAGCAGGCGGAAGAGGGCGGCGTCGGGGCAGGCCGAGGCGAAGTGGATGCGGATGCGGGTGGCCTTCTCGATGACGCGGGCACCGATCTTGAGGAGGCGCAGCCTGAGGGTTGCAAACTCTGCACGGGCGAGCGGCGCGGCGCGGGGAATGGCGTCGCGCAGCGCGAGCATGAGCCAGTAGGCTGCGGTGTGGAGGACCAGCCTGAGCTGATTGGCGAGCGGGCTCTGGCAGGAGGTGCGGTCCGAGGCGAGCTGGCCCTTGTGCATCTTGATCAGGTTCTCGGCCTGGCCGCGGGCGCAGTAGATGTCTTCGTAGAGATGGCGGGGCTCGCCCTTGAGTGAGGTGACGACATAGCGGGCATCGAAGCCGCGGGTGCTCGCCTCGAGCCGGGCGACGACCCGGCGTTCGCAGCTCCAGGAGCGGGCGGCGTAGTCGAAGGCGGTGAAGCTGCGCATCCTGTCTGCGCCGGCCTTGGCGCGGCGCACCTTGAGATCGTCGGCCATCTCGTATGCGAGCGCGTGCAGCGCGCGGTTGCCCGCGAGGCCGAAGATGTAGTCGACCCCGTTCTCCTCGCACCAGGCCATGGCTTCCGGGCGGCCGTAGTGGCTGTCTCCGCGGAAGACGATCCGGGTGTGCGGCCAGTGGCGGCGGATGCGGCGGACCAGATGCTTGATGAGGGTGCGGACCTCAGGGCCCGACGGCGTCTTGCCCGGGCGCAGGAGGACCGCCACCGGCTTGCCGCTTTCCACATGGTAGACGTGGACGGGCAGGAAGCAGCGCGTGTCGTAATGAGCGTTGAAGAGCGAGAGCTGCTGGTGGCCGTGCACCGCATCGCAGGTGTCGTCGATGTCAAGGGTTATGGCGGCGGGAGGGGCTTGGAAGCTGCGGCAGAAGAGATCGACCAGCGCCGCCGTCATGCGCGCCACCTCGATACGAGACGGCGCGTTCTCCAGGCGGCTCATGGTCGGCTGGGAGCAGAGTGCGCGGCCGCTCTCCGGCGCCTTGCCTGAGGCCAGCTTGAACAGAGGGTCCGCGCGCAGCGCGTCGCAGTCGTCGGCATCTTCGTAGCCACACGCAATGGCGAACATGCGGAAGCGCAGCATGGCCGAGAGCGAGTGGATCACCTGCGCCTGCTTGCGCCGGTCGCGGATGCAGCCGGCCAGGGTCTCGGCCAGGCGCAAGCTGCGTTCCGCCTCACGAAGCAGGACGAGGCCGCCGTCAGACGAGATCAGGCCGCCGTCGAAGGCGGCGCTCACCTTCTTGCGTTGGACGCTTGGCAGATCGAAGGGAAGAAGACTATCGTCGGTCATGGCGGGCGTGGCATTTTCGTTGTTCGGAGAGGAAGACGCCTCGGCAACGAATTCCTACCCGATGGCAACGACTTACGCTACGTCCGCCACCCCAAAACCAGACCTGCCATGAATAATTCGGGCTATGGGTGACGATTTGCGGGGAAGGGGAGCCGCAGCACCTAACGGGACATTTGTCGAAGAAGAGAAGCGTCCAGGGCCGTTCCCTCACGGGCACCCCCGCTCGCGTCAGAGATGCAGTGAGTGCTGCCGGGTCATCTTTCGTGGCTCTTCGGTCCGCGCCTGCTGCACGCCTTCGGCCAACCACCAGTCCTCGTCCCTCTTGTCGCGCTGGGACCGCGCCGGTGTCACGGACGGGGTTTCGCCCTCGGATCCGCCCGAAGTCGCAAGCTCCTGCTCCAGGTCAGGGCTGTCGCGCGACTGCCCGATTCGGTCCAGGCGATCCATCGCCTCGCGCATGTCCATTCCGGCAAGGTTGACAATCGGGATCCGGTAGTGCCTGGCAAGGCGGATCGCCATCCCGGTTCCGCCCTCGACCCGTCCGCCCTCGGTCCAGCACACCATCGCGTGCGCCGGCTCGCGCATGTCGGGGTGTTGTTTTCCGGTCTAGCCGGATAGAAGCACGGGTTTTTTTCTCACTTTGATTGGTTGGTGGATTTCCCGGGATGGTGGCCGAGTGCGGGAAGGACGCTGCCTGCGGCATTTTTTTGATCCTCAGCAGAATCCTCATTGCTGTTGAAGCTGTGGAGCGGTGGGCGCGAGATCGGCGAGTGTGGTCAGGCGGTGGGCAAGCGCCAGCTTGTCCACGGGCTGTCCACACGGTCCGCAGGACGCCGATCGGTCCGCAGGACGCGTCCACGGCTCCACAGCTTGGCGGCGGCGGGGAGCGTCCGTAATCTTGGCCTCTCACTGAACGACAAAGAGAGGCCCGGGGGACGGAACTCCCGCCGGGCCAGGGCCGGTGCAGCTTCGCTACGAAACGGGGCTCACCAGCGAGGAATACGTTAAGACCGAGGCGTGGCGCGACGCAAGGCTTGAGCGCTGCCCGAATCACCCGCACGGCGGATGTTCTGTGGCAAGCCACGGCACCTACGAGCGGAAGACCCCGCCCGGCGCAAGGGTTCCTCGCTGGTATTGCCGTGAGAGCCATACGACCATCGGCCTGCTGGCCGACTGTCTGGCGGCGCGGCTGCCGGGCACGCTCGATGCGCTGGAAGCGGTTGTTGTCGTGGCGGAGGAGGCCGGCAGCCTGGAGGAGGCAGCGGACGAGGTGCGCTGCCCCGAGGACGAGGACGCCATCGAGCTTCCCGGCGCCGTGCGTTGGATCCGCCGCAGGCTGAAGCTTGTGCACGACGCGCTTGTGCGCGTCATCGGCCTGATCCCCGACCTGCTCGCGGGCTGCGCGCCCACCATGAGCGCGGTGCGCGAGCGTCTGAAGAGCGACAGCGCG
The DNA here is from genome assembly GCA_965221125.1 of Alphaproteobacteria bacterium. Taxonomy (GTDB): domain Bacteria; phylum Pseudomonadota; class Alphaproteobacteria; order UBA828; family UBA828; genus WTGU01. The sequence continues at coordinate 675,722 of CBDCRW010000004.1, read as the reverse complement.
TTGATGGAACTGCGCGGCCTGGTCGCCGGGCAGCTCCGGACGCTACCCGCGCCTCTGGGCTTCCAACCCCACGGCATCGACGTGGGGAATCGCAAACCGCAGTTCCAACAACGGGCGGGGCCGGACCCGCCGCCGGAGAGTTCGTAGCGTGACGATCCCGGGGCCAGGGAGTCCCTGAACGAGGATCGCACCATGAACAGCTCAGACGACGACCTTCGCCAACAGATCGCGCTCTTCCGATACGACGTCATCGCCGATCTGGTGCATCTGCCCGTGGGTGCACCGGGTGCCGGCGCGATGATGCGCGCCAAAGCCGAGAAGACCTACACGATCCCCGGAACCACCAGGACCCGGGTCGCCGCCGAGACCATGCGGCGCTGGATCAAGGACTACCGCTACGGCGGCTTCGACGCGCTCTACCCCAAGCCCCGCACCGACCGGGGGAAGCCCCGGCGGCTGCCGCCCGAGGTCGCCGAGCGCCTCATCGCGCTGAAGACCGAGAACGACGCATTGTCGGTTCGCGCCATCATCCAGAAGGTCAAGGAGGAGGGTATCGACCACCCGCTCGCCTCGTCCACCGTGCACCGCCTCTTCAGCCGCGAGGGCCTGTTCGACAAGAAGCCGCCCGACGGGGCGGATCGCCGCCGCTTCGCCTTCCGGCATGCCGGCGAGATGTGGATGAGCGACGTCATGCACGGACCCAAGGTCCGGCACGGCCGAACCCGGCGCAAGACCTACCTGATCGCCTTCATCGACGACGCCACCCGCGTCATCCCGTTCGCCGCCTTCGCCATGGCGGAGAACACTGCGGCGTTCCTGCCGGTGTTCAAGGACGCGCTGATCCGGCGCGGCCTCCCGGCCCGCTTGTACGTCGACAACGGAAGCGCCTACCGCTCCCGTCATCTCTCCCTGGTCTGCGCCAGGCTCGGCGTTGCGTTGATTCACGCAAGGGCGTTCCAGCCAGCGGGAAAGGGTAAGATCGAGCGCTTCTTCCGCACCCTCCGGGCCGGCTGGCTCCGCCACCTCGGCGATGACGTCGACAGCCTGGAGGCGCTCAACCGCAGCCTCTGGGCCTGGATCGAGGGGGAGTATCACAACAGCCCGCATCGTGGCCTCGACGAGGGGCGCACCCCGCTTGAGCAGTGGGCGCTGGCCTCGGCCGGCGTGCGCTATCCCGACGCCACCATGGACCTCGACGATCTGTTCCTCTTCGAGGCCAGGCGCCGTGTCTACAAGGACCGCACCGTTAGTCTGAACGGCCGCGTCTACGAGGTCGACGCCCTCCTGGTGGGTCAGAACGTCATCCTGCGCTACGACCCGGCCGCGCCGCCCTCGCGCCCTCTCGACGTGGTCCATGACGGCAAGCCGGCCGGCAAGGCCAGCCCTCTCGACGCCTACGCCAATACCGCCGTCAGGCGCACCTACCCGGCCAGGGAGATCGAGGCCGAAGATCCGGCGCCCGAGCCTCCGCCCTCGCCGCTGGCCATGCGCAACCTCAAGGACAAGAAGGAGGACGAGTGATGTACCTGCGCCACTTCGCCTTCACCCGCCTGCCCTTCGAGACCCCGGCAGAGACCGACGAGCTGTTCGAGTCCAACGCGCGCCGCGAGGCCGAGGCCAGGCTCGGCCACCTCATCGACCTGCGCGGCATCGGCCTGCTCACCGGCGAGGTGGGCTCCGGCAAGACCACCGTGTGCCGGCATCTGACCGCGCAGCTTCATCCAGGCCTCTACCGGGTCCACTACGTCTCGCTGACCACGGGCAACGTGCTCGACATGTACAAGGCGATCGCGTGGGAGATCGGCCTGCCCATCGAGCGCTCCCGCGCCTCGGCCTATCAGGCCATCCGAAACGAGATCTCCCGCCTCGTCACCGAGGCCAAGCAGCTGCCGGTCCTCGTCATCGACGAGGCCCATCATCTGCGCAACGACGTCCTTGAGGACCTGCGCCTGCTCACCAACTTCGCCATGGATGCAGAGCAGCGCCTGTGCCTCGTCCTCGTCGGTCTGACCGAGCTCAGGCGCCGCCTGGCCATGGCCATGCACGAATCCCTCAGCCAGCGCCTCGTCGTCCGCCACCACCTGAGCGGTCTCGACCGCGACGAGGTCGACGCTTACATCAAGCACCGCCTCAGGCTCGCGGGATGCGAACTGCCGCTGTTCGAAGAGCCCGCCGTCGAGGCCCTGTTCCAGGGCGCGCGCGGCCTGCCGCGCCAGATCAACCGCATCGCCCACTACGCGCTCTCCGCCGCCGCTCTCGACGAGGCGAGGACCGTCAGTGCCGACCACCTGCAGCACGCGCTCGAGGAACTGCGGCCATGACCGGCTTCCCGACCCGCGCCCCGATCGAGCTGGAGGAGCGGCCGCGCGAGCAGCAATGGCTGGTGGACACGCTATGGGGCGAGCAGGCCGTCGGCATCGTCGGCGGCGAGCCGAAGTGCGGCAAGTCCATCCTGGCGCTGGACCTCGCGGTCGCAGTCGCCGCCGGCGTCCCATGCCTGCGGCACTTCGCCCCGGCCCGGCCTGGCCCGGTCCTGCTGTTCGCCGCAGAAGACGCCGGCCACCTCGTGCGCAAGCGCCTGCAGGGGATCGCCCGCGCCGCAGGCGCCCGCTTCGAGACCCTCGACATCGCCGTCATCGACGTGCCCACACTGCGCCTCGACCATCTCGACGACCGCCGCCGCCTGCAGCAGACCGTGGAGCGCATCGCACCGCGCCTCGTGGTCCTCGACCCCCTGGTCCGCCTGCACGGCGTGGACGAGAACACGGTTGCGGACGTCGCCCCGATCCTCGGCTTCCTGCGCGACCTGCAACGCCGCTTCGAGACCGCCGTCCTCCTCGTCCACCACGCCCGCAAGAGCGGGGCCACGAGGCCGGGGCAGGCCCTGCGGGGCAGCAGTGAGCTGCACGCCTGGGGGGACTCGAACCTCTACCTGCGCCGCCGGGACCGGCAGACCCTCATGACCGTCGAGCATCGCGCCGCACGCGGTCTCGACGACATCGAGATCGAGCTCAAGGAAGACGGAGAGGAGCCCTCCTTCCGGCTGCGCCAGCCGCCCACGGCCGGCGGCGGGGCGCCTCAGCCCGAAACACCCGAATGCCGCGTTCTCAAGGCGCTCGCCGACGCCGGGGCGCCGCTCTCGCAACGCCAGATCCGGGAACGCGCCGCGACCCGGCACAAGACCGTCGGCGTAATCTTGCAAAAGCTCGTCCAGGAGGGTCGCGTCGCGCGCAACGCCGAGGGCGGCTACAGCGTCGTCGCAGGCGCAGCGGACAAGCGGGCGGCGGCCGCCGCCGCCAACGGCAGCAGTCGGCCGCAGGCCCCGCGGTTCCCGGAGCCCGGTTCCGCCAACGCCTAGGGGTTCGAGCCGGAACCGCCGTCGGGAACCACCCTTCCCCAACGGTCCGGAAGGCGCTGCGCCTCCACCGGGATACTACGTCAGGTGAGCGGCCAGTCCGTGGCCGGAAGCTTGCTTCAGGCCATGGCAGCACTTCGTCGTGTGGACGGTGGCGAGTCACCCGAAGGGCCGAAGCGAAGCGCAGGAGCGGCGCAGCCGCTTGACGCGCCGACGGCCGCGCGACACCTCGTCAGCTCTCCTCAAGCACCAGTCCAAACCTCAATCAGACAGCGACCCCGGACCGCCCGCAGAGACCATGAGCTCCTACGCTTCGATCCGGAAAAGACCGAGCAATCTGGGAAATCAGGGCAGCGATCACGTCAAATAATCTGGGAGATTCGGCGTCAAATAACGTGCGAAACAACACCCTCCATGGAGACTGGAATGAACTTCATCGCCCCCAGGGCCGAACCGCTCATCCGGGAGATCCCGCTCTCCCGGCTCGCGCTCGCCCCCGAGAACGTCCGCAAGACCCCGCCCGATGCTCAGGCCGACGCTTCGCTCAAGGCTTCCATCGCCGCCCTCGGGCTGCTGGAGAACCTTGTCGTCCGCCCGGATGAACCCGACGAGGATGGCGCCGAGCATTATGCCGTGGTCGCCGGAGGCCGCCGCCTGAAGGCCATGCAGGAGTTGGTCGAGGACGGCGTATTCGACGCCGACCATCCGGTTCCCTGCCAGGTCAGGTCCGGCGACGCCGATCCCTCCGAACTCTCGCTCGCCGAGAACGTCATCCGCATCGCCATGCACCCCGCCGACCAGGTGGTCGCGTTCAAGGAGCTGGCCGACGCCGGCCAGTCGGTGTCCGCCATCGCGGCGCGGTTCGGCGCGTCCGAGCGCATCGTCGAGCAGCGCCTGCGCCTCGGCAACGCCGCGCCGGAGCTGCTGGACGCCTACCGGGCCGACGAGATCGACCTCGAAGTGCTGAAGGCCTTCGCCGTCACCGCCGACCGCGAGCGCCAGATGGCGGTCTGGGGGCAGGTCTCCGGACAGGCCTACCGCCCGTCCGCCTGGCAGGTGAAGCGCCTGCTCACCGAGGAGCGCGTGCCGGGCGCCTCGGTCATCGCCCGTTTCGTCGGGGTCGAGGCCTATGAGACCGCCGGCGGTCAGGTCATGCGCGACCTTTTCGCCGACGAACACGAGCACGGCGTCTGGTTCGAGGACCCGGTGCTGCTGGAGAAGCTGGCGACCGACAAGCTCCAGGCCGCAGCCGACGAGCTGGCGACGCGCTGGAAGTGGGCCGTCCCCATGGTCGAGGTCGCGTGGGACCACACCGCCCGCTACGGGCGCATCGAGCCGCAGCCCGGCACGCCGACCGACGAGGAGCGGGCCGAGATGGAGAAGCTGGCGACCCGTCACGACGAGCTAGCCAATCTCGATGAGGACGACTGGACCGACGAACTGGTCGCCGAGGGTGAAGCCGTCGTAGCACGTCTCGACGAGATCGAGGGCGCCATCGAGGCGCGCGCGGTGTTCCGGCGCGAGGATATCGCGATTGCCGGCTGCATCGTCACCATCGGCAATGACGCCTCTCTCCAGGTCATCCAGGGACTGGTTAGACCTGAGGACATGCCGAAGCCGGCGCAGCCCGACGGTGCGGCGACCCGGGCCGGCAACGGTCACGACGCGCACGCCGCCGCGCAAGGCGTCCACACCGCCGGTCATGGCGATCGCATTGCCGGCCCGTCCGTCAATCCGTCCGTTTCGGGGCCGATGGCACCGCCGAAGGATCCCGAATCCGAGGCGCGCAAGGAGGCTGGCGTCGGCATCGGCCTCGCGGACGATCTGCGCGCGATCCGCACCGCGCTCATCAAGGCGCATCTCGCCGGCGACTTCGAGGCCGCCTTCGACCTCGCGCTGTTCCAGATGGCCCGGGCCGTGTTCGCGCCGGGTTATCACGACCACGCCCTCGACATTGCGGTCAAGGAAAGCCCGGACCGGCCCAACATCCGCATGAACGACGACGACTTCGCCGACTGGTCGCCCGGTGAGGCCATGCTGGAGGACCGCTCGCATCTGTCTCTCGACTGGCTCACCATCGGGGACGGCGGCCAGTCCTTCGCCGCGCTCAGGGCCTTGCCCCGGGCGGAGAAGGAGGCACTGTTCGCCGCCTGCGTCGCGCGCACGGTAAAGGGCCAGCTCTCCTTCGAGCCCCAGGCCCGTCCCGAGCTCGAAGCCACAGTCGCCCGGCTCGACATCGACTTCGCCAGGCATGTCCGCCCGACGGCGGCGATGCTGTGGTCGCGGATCGCCAAGGCGCGGGTCCTCGACATCGCCCGCACGGTGTTCGGCCTCAACTGGGCGTCGGCGCGGTCCAAATACAGGAAGCCCGCGCTGGCCGAAGCGATGGAAGCCGCCTTCGCCGCCGGCGACCCACCCATCGGCGTGAGCGCCGCGATGCACGCGGCCGCCCTCGCCTGGACGCCGCCCGGCTTCGCGGCGTTCGACACCGGGCGGACGGTCGGAGACGCCGGGGACGCTGCGGCGGATGACGCCGGGACGGTGCCGGTCGACAAGCCGGAACCCGTAGAACCGGCCGCCGGCGCCGGGACCGATCCGGATGAAACGGCGCCGGCCGGCAACGGCCAGGCGACGGATGCCGCTCCCGAGCCGGACCCGTCGGAGGGCGCGACGGCGCATGCCGGCAACGGCAGTGCCGAAGCGGCCGATCCCGATCCGGATGCCGATCCGGGCGATGCCGGAGAGGCCGATTCCGATCCGGCTGTCACGGGTGGTCCGGACGGCATCGCAGCGACCGGTCCGGTCAACGGGCACGCCGCCCACCCGGACCCGATGGAGATCCCCGAGTTCCTCCGCCGCGTCCAGTAGGAGCCCGCAGGTCCGACCAGAACGCCCCGCCAGCGCAACGTCGCCGGCGGGGCGTTTCCGTTTCCGCACTTTCATGGAGGTTCGCCCATGAACCGCACCATTCGCGCCCGTATCCACGAGAGCGCCGTCAAGCGGGTCACCCGCATCTACGCCGCCACCCTCGCCGACATCTTCGCCGAGACCTTGCAGAACAGCCGCCGCGCCAGCGCCACGCGGGTGCGTATCTCGGTTTCCGCCGCCACCGCGGGCGAGACGCCGCTCACCGTCACCGTTTCAGACGACGGCGCCGGCATCGCCGATCCCGCCGTCCTGCTCAGCTTCGGCGAGAACGGCTGGGACCGGGAGCTGGTGCGGCGCGAGGACGCCGCCGGCTTCGGCTTCGCCAGCCTGGCGCGCCGCAATTGCATCGTTTCGTCCAGGCCGCATTCATCCGCCGCCGAGGTATCGACCGGCTGGCGGGTCCAACTGACGCCCGAGCACTTTCTCGGCGAGGCCGGGGCCGAAGTGCAGGCCGACGATGAAGCCCCGTATCCCTGGGGGACGTCGATTTCATTCGAGGCGACCGAGGCTGCCGCGGCGATCAAGACAGCCGCGGAGAACGCCGCCCGGCACTACCCGCTGCCGGTCGTGTTCGAGGACGGCACGGACGGAGACTCCGCAGCCGAAGATCTTTCCCGCCGCGCCTTCCTCGACGGCGCGGTTCATGCCGAGCAATGGCAGGGTCTCGTCTTCGGCATCTTCAGGAACCGCCGCAGCGGCTACAGGAACCCCGACCTCAACTTCTTCGGCCTCACCCTGACCGTCGGCCTGCCCACGGTCGACACCGTCCACGGTCCGACCTGGAGCGTCCTGGCGGACGTCGACGATTGCCCCGATCTCGAACTGGTCCTGCCGGCCCGCAAGGAGGCGGTCGAGAACGCCTTCCTCAAGGACATGCGCAAGGCCGCGCGGCGGGCGATCTACCGCGCCATGGCGGCCGATCCCTCGCCGCGCCCGGCCTTCGAGGACTGGACGCGGGCGCGCGATGCCGGCATCGACATCGCGCCGTCGCCGGCCGTGCTGCGCCCCTGGCGGCCCGCGCTCGCCAATGTCGACGACTGGCGCGATCCGCCGAAGCTCGCCCCGGCAGGCGCGGACGCGCTGGTCATGGACTGCGATCTCGATCCGCCCGAGGCGCAGGCGCTGTGGCGCGCCGCCGACCGCAACGGCATCGCGCCGCGCCTGTTCGAGGCCGACCGCCGGCTCGAAGGCTACGCCTGGTATGACGCCATCGACCGGGTGACCGGGATCGTGACCGAGCTCGTGCTGGACGGGAAATCCTCCGCGATCGACGACGCGCCGCTGCCGGAGCGGACGGGGCCGACCGCCGCTGAGCTGCCGCCCAGGCCCGAAGCGGTCCGCATCGCGCTCGCCGTCCGGGCGGCGGACGGCCCGGCGCCCACCCTCGGCCTGCCGACCGATCTCGCCTTCGCGGGCGAGGCCTGGAGCTGGCTCCACGACGCCCTTCCGCTGGTCGCGAAAGACAGCGCGCTCCAGCCCCACGAACTCGCCGCACTGCTCCGCGACGGCTTCTTCTCGCCGTCGGACGATGCCGGCGCGGACAGCTACGAGACCCAGCTCGCCCGCTTCGACGAGGACGCGCTGCACCTCGCGACGCGCTTGCTGCTCAGCGATGACGAGGCCTGCCGCACCTCGATCGCCGAGGTCGTCCGGCGGGAGCTGTTCTGGTTCGTGCCCAGGGGCCGCGCCGTCGACATCCGCATCCACCGCCCCGACGTGACCGTGACGCTTGCCGACATCGAGAACGCGGCGGGCGGCGCCTGACCGCCTGCCGGCCCTCCATCCACCCCGAGGCCGCCCCGGCGCCGCCGCGCGCCGGGGCGACCCGCAACCATGGGAGACCGCAACCATGACGCTCGCCACCATGCCTGCCGCCTGTTCCCCCGGATCGGCATCCCGAGTTCCCGCCCGGCAAGGGCCCGACGACGACGCCCACAAGCGCGCCATCGCCCGCGCCGTCTGGACCGACCTGCTCTGGCTGATGCCGCCCGGCCGCACCGTCACGATCATCGTGCACGACGGCAGGGTCGCGGTCGATCTCGCCCCGTCCGACCCGATGCCGGAGGCCGACACGCCGCACTGACCCCGCGTCCACGCCGCTTCCCTTCGACCCCATGGAGGATGTCGCCATGCCCGACCCCGTGACGGGTTTCGACGAGATGCCGCTTTACGACCTGCCTGCCGGGCCCGCGTCCATCCGGCAGGCTGCGGGCCGCCGCCGACTCCAGCGCCGCTTCCTGCGCGCCAGCCACGAGGCTGTCGACGACCGCGATCTGCTGGAGCTGTTGCTCACCGGGTGCTCGTCGGTGGACGACGCAAGCGCACTTGCCGCGAGCCTGCTCGACATGTTCGGCACCGCGCCGCGCGTCCTCGCCGCCCGGCCGGCCCGCCTGCACACCGTGCACGGCTTGCCGGAAGACGCCGTCGCCGCCCTCAAGGCCGCCGAAGCGCTCGGCATCCGCATGGCAAGGGCCGAGGTGCCCGACACGGTGCGCCCATCGCTCGGCAGCTACGACAAGGTGATCGAGTACTGCCGCACCCTCGCCGGGCACCGCGAGGTCGAGGAATTCCGGATCTTGCACCTGGACCGGAAGAACAGGCTCCTCGCCGACGAGCTCCACCAGCGCGGCTCCGTTTGCCACACGCCGGCCTATCCCCGCGAAATCTGCGTGCGGGCGCTGGAGCTTCAGGCGAGCGCGGTCATCGCAATTCACAACCATCCCAGTTCGGACCCGAACCCGTCCAGGGCGGACATCGCCATGACGAACCGCATCCGCGACGCGCTGAAGACGATCGACGTCGCGCTGCTCGACCACGTCATCGTCGCCCCGTGCAACGCGGTCAGCTTCCAGGCGCTGGGGCTTCTCTGACCGGCCCGCAGCCACCGCTTCCTTCTCTCATCCGCAAGGAGCCCGACCATGCCCGAACCCGCCAACGCCTCCCCATTCGGTCCCGTGATCTTCTCCTACACTCGCGCCCAGGCGATCGAGGACGGCGTCCTCGTCGATGTCTCCGAGACCGCGCGCGAGGCGGGGTTCAGGATTCCCGTCGCACTCTCTCGCGCCGTGTGGGAACGCCTGGTCGCCCTGCCCGACGGATACCGCGGTTACCAGGACGAGCGCGGGCGTCTCTGGGACGTGCTCTGGATGGCGCGCTACTACGCGCTCCGCGCCTCGAACAGCGACCGCGTGACCATGTGCGTGCTGGTGCGCGATATCCGCAAGGACCTTCGCGACAGCAACCGGCCACCCCGCAGGCACTGCCCCATCGTGGCGATCGGCGGCGGGGACCAGGATGAGCCCGTCATCACCATCATGTGGCCCGAAGACGACTGAGCGCGCTTCCGCCCCTCTCCACCCGCCGCACCCATTCACGGGAGCAACGACCATGCCGATTCTCAGCCCCGAGCAGCAGCTCGAGATCGCCCGCCGCGTCCACGAAACCTTCGACCTCCCCAAGCGCTGGCACCAGGGTGGGTGGGGCCGCGACGACGACGGCGACGTCATCGAGTTCGACGGCGGCTTCCATGTCGTCGACAACGACGAGGTTCGCCACCGTCCCGCGTTCCGCCTCGCCTCGCCGGAGAGCCCGCGCTGCTTCTGCCTCGGCGCGGCCATCCGCATCCACACCGGTTCGGTGCTCCACTACGACCCGTCCCATACCGGCGAGGCCTCCGAGACCATCTGCGCCGTCTACACCCGGCTCGCCGGCATCGACACCAGCGCCCGGGAACAGGACGCAGCGGATTTCGAGCCGCACCTCAACAGCCTCATCGAGTGGAACGATTCCGACGAGCGTTCCTACGCCGAGATTCGCGAGCTCACCGCCGCCGCGCTGCGCCACCTCGACGCGCAGCGCTGGTGATCCCGGCCGGCGGCCTGAGCCTTCCGCCGCCCGCGCCGGCGCACCTTCCCCTTCTTCACGCCTCTCGCCGCCCGGAGTCCGGACAGCCGGCGCAGGGCAGGCCGGCGGGCCCGCGCGGGAGGACCCCCCGCGCCGGACTCCCGCCATGTCCGTTCCAGCACGGAGACCGCCATGCTCCACCGCATCACCGGCCGCGCCACGAAGTGCGGCCCGTCCGCGATTTCCGCGATCGCCGGCGTGCTCACCCACGAGGCCGCCGCCGTCATCCGCCGCCTGTTCGACCGCCCCTCGGTCAACGGCGTCTTCATCGACGAGCTCGCCGCCGCGCTGGCGGAGTTCGGTTGGACGCCGGATTACGCTCTCCGCCATCCGAAATACCGCAACCGCCGTTTCGCCCGGCGGGAGGAAGTCTGGGAGCGCATCTTCGCGGATGTTCCCTTTGACGTACGCGCGATCACGCTCGGCACCTTCCTCGACGCCGCACCCGCCGGGACGTGGGCGATTTCAGCCAGCAAACACTTCGTCGCATACGCCGAAGGGCAGGTTGCGGATTCGGGAGCCTGGTACGCGCGCCGGCCGGTCACCTGGTCCCGCGCCAATCCCGATCACGACCGCGTCGCGCTCCGCCGCATCCAGGAGGCGGTCCGGTTCGTGCGCGTCGCCGGCGGCAGCATCCCCCGCAACCCCCGTCCCGAGGAGTGTTGACCCATGCCCCAGGTCGTCGAGATCACGGTCTACACGATCGACGAGCTTTCGGACGCCGCGAAGGAAGCCGCCCGCGCCTGGTATCGCGAGTCCTGCCTCGACTACGAGTGGTACGATTTCGTCTACGAGGATTTCCAGACGATATGCGGAATCCTCGGCGTGACGCTGCGCACCAGCCCGGTGCGCCTCTATGGCGGCGGAACGCGGGACAAGCCGCACTTGTTCTGGACCGGATATGCCGAGAACTGGACTATGCCGCGTTCACGGCCTAAGGCATTGATTTCACTCAGAGCTGCGCCAGAGTTATCGGCATATTCATAGGGATTCGAGGAACGCCAGAAGCGCGTCTCCGGGCCTGTATCGTCCGCTCGGCGCCTCAATCGGCTTCGTCCGTTCCAGGACTTTCTCCTTCAGTTTCATGTCCGCGTGAAGGTAGATGCTCGTCGTCGCGACAGACTCGTGCCCCAGGTACAGCGCGATCAACGTGCCGCCGACACCGCGGTGACGCAGCGTCATCGCCGCAGTGTGTCGAAGGCAGTGGGGACTTATCCTCTTGCCCTTGAGCGCTGGACATTCCTTGGATGCCAGCGCGGCGTACTTGTGGACGATTCGCTCGACCGCGTCCCGGCTGAGACGACCGTTGCGGTTGCTCACGAACAATGGCTGGTCATCGGCTCCGCCGCGTTCCTCAAGCCAGCCCTGGAGCGACTCCACCGTGTCCTTCCTCAAAGGCGTTTTCCGTCGCTTGCGTCCCTTGCCGCAGCAGCTGACATGGGCGCCGGTTCCGAGATCGACATCACCACAGTCGAGGCCGATCAACTCCGAGACCCTCAGGCCGGTCTGCACGAAGAGGTGGAGGATGGTCCTGTCCCGCCGCCCGTACCATGTCGCAATATTGGGGGCAGCGAGGAGCGCCTCGATCTCGTCGTGCTCAAGATACGAGAGCGCCGGCCGCTCGTAGCGCTTTGCGGGCAGGGCGAGCACCTGTTGGCAGTGGTGGAGGAGCCCCGGTTCGTTGATGGCAACGAAGCTGAAGAAGGAGCGGACCGCTGTCAGTCTGGTGTTGCGACTGCGGGCAGTGTTGCCGCGCTCGGTTTCGATGTGGTCGAGGAACTCCCCGACGAGCTCGGCATCAATGTCGGTGACAAGCATGTCAGTTGGATCGCGGCCGAGACGGTCACGTGCGAACCTCAGAAGCAGCACGAAGCTACGGCGATAGCTGTCCACCGTGTTGGGCGTGGCGTCCAACTGGTTCGCGAGGCGGTCGGTAAAGAAGCGTTCCACGAGGATGGGGAGCGGGTACGAAGTCATGATGCCTCTCCTTCGGTGAAGCTCCGCTCGGCGCGCTCACTGACGAGTTGCAGGAGTTCGGGCACCGCCTCGATGTACCAGTAGGTCCCAGTCGGATCCTTGTGGCCCAGGTATGTGCTCAACTTGTACATCTCATGGTCAGGGTCGCGTCCCGCTCGGAACCAGTCGATAATCGTCTTGGTGGCAAAGGTGTGACGCATGTCGTGGAGGCGGGGACCGCGGCCATATCCGCCTCCGACCGGTGTCTCCCGCAGGCCGATCGCCTGACCGAGCCTTGCGAACTTCTGCTCCGCCGTAAGTTTTCTCAGCCGTTTCCCGCTGTCGCTGGTGAAGAACGCTGTCGGCGCGGTGCCGAGAACCCGGTTCCGCTCGCCGCGGTAGGTGCTGAGGCGATCGGCAGTACAGTCCGTTATCGGGATAAATCGGCCATCGCCGTTCTTGGCGTTGCTTACATGCAGGACGGCGGCGTCGAGGTCGACGTCCCGATCGTCAAGCCCGAGTGCCTCGCCGATTCGCAGCCCGCTAGCAGCCAGCAGGCCGAACAGTGTGGCAAGGGTCTTTCCTAGTAACCCACGCGGAGACGGCAGCTTCGCGGCCTCGGTGACGATCTGGACGATCTCGTCATCGGAGTAGATGTAGGGTGCCGGGCGCTGATAACGCCTGGGAACCAGCCCCTTGGGTGGGACTTCCGTTCGGGGGTCACGGGCCTTGAGCCAAGCCGTAAAGCCGCGCGCCGAGCTCAGCCGGTTGCTCCAACTTATGGAACTCGCAGGAAGGTACTGCTCCTTACAGCGCAGGATCAGGTCAACCGTAATCCATTCCGCACCCTCGGCATCTGCGAAGGCGGCCAACGGGCGCAAGTTCCATTGGACGACAGACCAGTCACCGCCGTAATGACGACGTTCGGCGATGTATTCTTCGAGGTGTTCGATGAAGGTCGTCATCGGCTCTCTCCCGGCACCGGCCACGGGCGGGCGACCGACCGCAGGGCCTGGAAGTCGTAGCGGGCGTAGGTCGTAGTCGTCCGAAGGGAGCGGTGGCGCAGCACCTCGCCCACTTCCCCCAGCGATGCGCCTCGGCCCAGCATGGCGACGGCCAGGGAATGGCGCATTAGGTGGCACCGGATCTCGCCGTTGGGCGGCTCCAGCTCTGTCCTTGCGAAGGCCCGGCTGAGCGTCCTGTTGATTGTCTGGGATGTCACCGGCCTGTGGGGAGCTCGCGCGGAGACAAACAGATGCCGCGTGTTGCCGGCACGGCCATCGCAGATGTAGGCAACGATGGCCTCTCCGACATCGGTGGGGAGCGGCATGCGCTCGTGCTGCCCGCCCTTGCCGCGGACGACGATTTCCCCCGCCGCCCAGTTGATGTCGTCGAGCCGTATTGCGGCCACCTCCTTGGGTCGCAGCCCGAGCCGCGCCATCAGAAGCAGCATCGCGCGGTTACGTCGGCCGAAGCCGTTGTCCTCGTGAACCGCGTCGACCAGTTGCCGTACCTCGCCGGCGGACAGGTGGCGTGATAGGCGCGGGGCCCGTCTCGGGATGCCGGGAACGCAGAGGGCGAGGTTCAGCCGAGTGCGACCGGTTGCGTACAGGAACCTGAAGATGTTCCGCAGGTGCGATGCCCGCGTGATTATTCCGGGCCCGTGCCCTTTCCGCGCTGAGGGCAGGTTGAGGAATCCCCTGATGTCATCCGCGGTGATGTCATCCAGATCGCCCGGGACGGCACCGAAGCGGAAGGCCATGAAGCGCCTGAGAGCAGACTCGCGAACCTCAATCGTTCCCTCGCCCAGTCCCTGCTGTTGACGCATCCAGTCGCCGTATGCAGCCGTGAGGTGTTCCAGCGATCCCGGTGCCGGCGGAGGAGGAGGTATCAGCGGGTCGATTACGCCGGTACTTGCGAGCCAGGCCGTGAACTGCGCGATGCACCACCGGCGTTGGCGTTGCTCGTCGGTCGACCGCAGTTCGGGAACAGCAGCTCGAACCTCCGCGAGCGCGGTTGCGTCGATCTCTCCTGAACCGACTTGGCGAAGGTCCACCTGTGCGATGAAGGCGTTTACGCTCGCCGCGTGCCTGCTGATCGTACGCGCGGTGTAACCGAGCTTGTCGAGTTCGCCCAGGTAGGCGTGCCGGTACGGCATGAGCCAGCCCGTCTCGCTCGGCTTCGAAGACTTCTCGACGTTCGACATTGTTCGCTTCTCTCCCTTCGTGGTGAAGGGAGAGAAGGACCATCAGGAAATCCGGACGCGCAACCAACCCTGTGAATATGCCGATAACGCCTACACCATTGTGGGGGAAATCAATGCCTTAGCTGACGAACGCGGCATAGTCCTGTTCTCGGTTCAACCGCTCCAATGCCGATATCGGCATTGGAGCGGATTCTGGTCGCAGGGAGACGGAGCGTCGTTCGAAGGTACGTATGCCCACGCCCGGGGAGCGGCCCGCGCCATCCGCGCTCACGCGCCCAGGGATGACGAGTTGCACCGCATCGCCGACGCCTTGCAGACCGCCCAGAAGCGCAATTTCTATTCCCTGCACAGTACCATCAGGCAGCAGGGCCGCTACTACCACGAATACACCATGTCCATCGAGGTCGAGCGCGACAGCGCGACCTGGCAGCCGCCGACTGACGGTGCCGAGGACACGGTGATCGAGGCCATGCGCGATCTCGCGCGCTGGCTCTACCGCCAGCTTCGCGCCGAGTACGAGCACCTGACCTCGGACGAGGCGATCGACGAGACCCTCACTGCCAACGAGTCCACCTTCACGGCGGCAGGCGAGTATTTCGTCTGACGGCGCCGCACGTCCCGCGCCGGGTTTCCCCGGCGCGCCTCGCGCCGGCGGGAGTCCGGTCAGCCGGCCGGGGGTGGTCCGGCGGGGTCGGGGCGGGAGGACTCGCGCCGCACCCCTGCCCGGCGACGGTTTCTCGCCCCGCAGGCTCCACAGCGAAAGGAGGTGATCCGGCATCTCGCGCTTCGTCCGGGCGGTGTTTCTCCCCTCCGCCCGGGCGCCGCGCGCTCCCATGAGGAGAGAGACGTTTCGGGGAAGCCAATTCACACCGAAAGGAGACCGGCATGGGCTGGAAATGCACCGACTGCGGCGACCGCGGACCCGAGCACAACATCCTCTGGTGCCCCGGCTGCGGCTCGACGTCCTAGCAGCCGACCGACGCCGACGGCCTCACGGCCGAGGACCGGGCCGAGCAGGCCGAAATGAATCGCGAGGCGATCGCCGCAGAGCGCGCCGACCGGCTCTCCGGTTAGCCCCATGTCGCGCTCCGTCATCCACCGCGCCGACGCCGACCTGAAACACGCCTGGCTCGCGCGCTTCCGGTCGCTGCCGCCTTCCGCGCGCCACGCCCTACGGCTGACCCTGCTTGACCTCCGCAAGGACGCGCAGCACCGCGCCGAGCTCCAGTGGCGCCGGCACAAGGGTCCCATGGCCTGCTACTGGCGGGCCGTCGGCGTCTATGCGGGCCATATCGCCCGCGCCTTGCGCTGACCCGTCCCGCCTGAGCCCGCCCTGAGCGGCGCGGGCTCCCCAGGCGCTCCCACACCTTCCTGAACGCATACACCAGCCGCGCTTGCGTGGGGTTTCACGGGCGCGCATTGCGCCGGCGGGAGTCCGGTCAGCCGGCCTTGGGCGGTCCGGCGAAGCGGGGCGGGAGTTCCGTGCCGCGCCGCCGACCTGCCCGGTCCATTCCAGCACGGAGCCTGCCATGCTCGACGCCCATCCGGCGCCGGACGCCCTCGCGCGTTCTCTTCCTCCCGCCGTCCCCACCGACCCGGCCGCATCGCCGGCCCGCCCGATCGCGGGCGACGCCCTGTTCGCCGCGGCCCGAACCCTGCTGCCGGTGCTGGAGGCCGGACGTCCGCTCGATGCCGCAACGCTGCGGGCCGCCATGACGGATGCCTTCGGCGCCACCGACGCCGAGGGCGCCTGGGTCTGGAAGGATGCCTACGAGGCCGCCGAAGCGGCCGTCGTGATCTTCATGCAGCGCTACGGCCGGGGCATGCGGCGCAATGCGGGCGCCGGTATTGACGGCACGCGCCGCATGCTGGCGATGCTGGAGGCCCTCGCGGCGCTGGAGCCCTCGCATACCAGGCGCTCCGAGCAGCAGGTCCGCCTCCAGCAGTTCTCGACGCCGCTGCCGCTCGCCTATGCCGCGCTACAGGCCGCCGCCATCCGGCCGGGCGATGTCGTGCTGGAACCCTCCGCCGGCACCGGGATGCTGGCCGTCATGGCGCAGTGCGCGCTCGGCAACTCCGCCACAGGCAATCTCCACCTCAACGAATACGCGCAGACCAGGGCGCGGTTGCTGACGCAGCTCTTCCCCGAGGCGGTGGTCACCGCGTTCAACGCCGAGACGATCGCGGACCGGCTGCGCGACGTCCGGCCGACGGTGGTCCTGATGAACCCGCCGTTTTCGGCAACGCCCGGCGTCGACCGCACCACCCGCGACGCCGACCTCCGCCATGTCCGCTCCGCCGCCTCGATGCTGCCGCCGGGCGGCCGGCTGGTGACGATCACGTCGGCCCATTGCGCGCCGGGCGACACCGTCGGCCGTCTCGACCCGCCGGCCCGCTGCGTCTTCACCATGGCGATCGACGGCCGGGCCTATGCCCGCCGGGGCACCGGATTCGACACCCGCCTCACCGTGCTGGAGCGCGGCGCCGGACCCGCTGTCGAACTGGACGGAACGGCACGCGCCGAGAACGCCGCCGAACTACTCGATGCCGTCATCGCGCGGGTACCGAAGCGGCAGCCGATCGCGTCCGCCCCGGTCCAGTCCGGCCCCGCGCGCGACTTGTTCGGCAAGCCGGTAGCGCCGAAGACCGAGAAGCGGCGGGGTCAGAAGCCCGTATCTACGCCCGAGACGCGGCAGGCCCATGACTGGGGACCGGTATCGGAACTGGTCGTCGAGACCGGGCCGGTGGAGACAGCGACCGCCGATGCCGAATCGTCGGCCGCCGACGCGGGTCCCTACGCTCCCTGGCGGCCGCGTGCGGTGCGGGTGCCGGGCGCGGTCGAGCATCCGACGCCGCTGGTGCAGTCCGCCGCCATGGCCGCCGTGCCCCATCCGGTACCGGCCTGGCGGCCGATGCTGCCGGAACGCGTGGTAACGGACGGCATGCTGTCCGATGCCCAGCTCGAGAGCGTCGTGCTGGCGGGCGAGGCCCATTCGCGCCATCTCGCGGCGGAGTACCGGATCGACTCCCAGTGGGAGACCGTCCACCGCTGCCCGAAGGACGGCGAGAGCCTGCCCCGGACCGGATCCGGGGAGGAAA
Organism: Alphaproteobacteria bacterium; assembly: GCA_965221125.1. Lineage (GTDB taxonomy): Bacteria > Pseudomonadota > Alphaproteobacteria > UBA828 > UBA828 > WTGU01. The sequence continues at coordinate 658,275 of CBDCRW010000004.1, read as the reverse complement.
TCGACACCTCCCTCGTCACCCAGGAGAGCCTGCCCCGGACTGGATCCGGGGGCGAGACCCTGTCGGAGCCGGTGCGCTTCCGCCGGGGATGGATGTTGGGAGACGGCACCGGATGCGGCAAGGGCCGCCAGGTCGCCGCCATCATCCTCGACCACCGCCTGCGGGGCAGGAAACGCGCCCTCTGGCTCAGCCAGTCCGACAAGCTGCTGGAGGACGCGCGCCGCGACTGGACGGCGCTCGGCGGGCTGGAGAGCGACGTCATCCCGCTCGGCAATTTCCGGCAGGGGATGGAGATCCCGCTCGACGAGGGGATCCTGTTCGCGACTTACGCCACGCTGCGCTCGCCGTCCCGCCAGGGGAAGCCCTCGCGGCTCGACCAGATCGTCGAATGGCTGGCGGGCTCATTGGACGAAGAGGACCGCCACGCCTTCGACGGGGTCATCGTCTTCGACGAGGCGCATGCCATGGCCAACGCCGCCGGCTCCAAGTCCGAGCGTGGCGAGACCAAGCCCTCCCAGCAGGGACGGGCCGGCCTGCGGCTCCAGAACGCACTGCCGGATGCGCGGATCGCCTATATCTCGGCCACCGGCGCCACCACCGTGCCGGGTCTGGCCTATGCCGGCAGGCTCGGCCTCTGGGGCGCCGGCGAGACGCCGTTCGAGAAGCGCGTCGAGTTCGTCTCCGCCATGGAGGCGGGCGGCGTCGCCGCGATGGAGGTCGTGGCGCGCGATCTGAAGGCCCTCGGTCTCTACCAGGCGAGAGCCTTGGCCTATGACGGGATCGAGGTCGGCATCCTCGAACACCCCCTCACGCCCGAGCAGCGGCGCATCTACGACGCCTATGCCGGCGCCTTCAAGGTGATCCATGCCAACATCGAGGAGGCGCTGAAGGCGACCGGCATCGTCCAGGGCGAGGACACGCTCAACAAGAACGCCAAGGCGGCGGCATTGTCGGCCTTCGAGGGCACCAAGCAGCGCTTCTTCGGCCACCTGCTGACCGGCATGAAGTGCCCCTCGACCATCCGCGCGATCGAGGCCGACCTTGCCGCCGGCCGGTCCGCCGTGGTCCAGCTCGTGTCCACGGGCGAGGCGCTGATGGAGCGCCGCATCGCCGACGTCCCGGCCTCGGAGTGGGACGATCTCAATATCGACCTGACGCCCCGGGACGCCATTCTCTCCTACCTGATGCACGCCTTCCCGGTGCAGCTCCAGGAGCCCTTCACCGACGACGCCGGCAATCTCCTGAGCCGCCCCGCCAGGGACGACGACGGCAACCCCGTCATCTGCAAGGAGGCCGAGGACCGCCGCGACGCGCTGATCGAGAAGCTCGCGGCGCTCCCGCCGGTGCCGACGGCGCTCGACCAGATCGTGCAGCATTTCGGGCACGAGGCCGTCGCCGAGGTCACCGGCCGGTCGCGCCGAGTGGTGAGGATCGTGGACGCCAAGGGCGAACGTCTCTCGCTGCGCTCGCGGCCGACCTCTGCCAATCTTGCCGAGACCGCCGCGTTCATGGATGGGAGCAAGCGCATCCTCGTGTTCTCCATGGCGGGCGGCACGGGCCGCAGCTACCACGCCGATCTGTCCTGCGGGAACACGGAACGCCGCATCCACTATCTGCTGGAACCCGGCTGGCGCGCCGACCAGGCGATCCAGGGTCTGGGCCGTACCCACCGCACGCACCAAGCCTCCGCGCCGCTGTTCCGGCCCGTCACTACGGACGTTAAGGGCGAGCGCCGGTTCATCGCCACCATCGCCCGGCGGCTCGACAGCCTCGGCGCCATCACGCGGGGCCAGCGGGACAGTCAGACCGCCATGGGCGGCAGCGACGCGGCGCTGTTCCGCGAGAGCGACAACCTTGAGAGCCCGTATGCCAAGGCTGCCTTGCGCCAGTTCTACGGCGCGCTCTGGCGCGGGTCCATCCAGGGCTGGACTCTGGAGCGCTTCGAGAAGGCCACCGGGCTCAAGCTCACCTGGGAGGGATCGCTCAAGGAGGACCTGCCGCCCATGCCCAGGTTCCTCAACCGTCTGCTGGCGCTCCCCATCGCCGAGCAGAACCAGCTCTTTGCCGAGCTGGAGGCCCGCATCGCCGCCAATATCGAGCAGGCGATCGAGGCCGGCAGCTACGAGGTCGGGGTCGAGACGGTGACCGCCGACTCGCTCGCCGTCGCCGGCCGGGAGACGCTCTACGAGCATCCCGGCACAGGCGCGGCGACCGAGCTGGTCGAGATCGTGCGCCGCGATCGGCTGGTGCCGCTCACCGCCGACGCCGCGCTGGAGATCGGCGAGCGGGATCCGGGACCGGACGGAAAGCCCCGTCTCGCCGTCAACGCCCGCTCGAAGCGCGCCGCCGTGGTGCTGCCGGCCGCCTCGCGCATGCTCGACGACGGCGGCGTGAAGGAGCGGGTGCGGCTCATCCGGCCCGCGACCGCCGAGACCATGGCGAAGGCCGAGCTCGACGCCTCCAACTGGCGCCGGGCCGACGAAGCCGGGTGGCGGCGCGTCTGGGACGCCGAGATCGCCGGACTGCCGTCCCACCGGGACTCGCGCTTCTGGCTCGCCTCCGGCCTGCTACTGCCGGTCTGGGACCGCCTGCCCGCCGAGAACATGCGGGTCCGACGGCTCACCAGTGACGATGGCATCGCCCTCATCGGACGCGTGCTCGACGCCGAGCAGGTACGCTCCGTGCGCGCCGGGTTCGGTCTCGACGGCGGTCCCGCCATGACCGGCGCGGAAGCCTTCGCGGCGGTCATGGAACGCGGCACCGCGCTGTCTCTCGCCAACGGTTGGCGGCTCGCGCGGCGTAGGCTGATGGGCGCCGACCGGGTCGAGATCGAGGGGCCGGCGGATACCGATATGGCCGCGCTGAAGCGCATGGGCTGCACCGTCGAGATCGTCTCGTTCCGGGCCCGGATATTCGCGCCCAATGCCGGCGTGCTGGAACGCGTTCTCGAACGCTGGCCGCTCGCAGCCTGACCCGGCGGGCGTCGCTCTCCACCCGTGTCGCCGGCCCGGCATCCTCGCCTGGCCGGCGCCGCTTCCGTCCCGGTCGCGCAAGGGTTACATCTGTCCCGCGCGCCGGCACCGCACTCCCGTGAAGGAACAACCCCATGATCGAGCAGACACTCCCCGACGAGCCGAACTTCTGCTTCGTGCCCGCCTACGATGTCGAGGTCGATGCCCAGCAAATCCACATCGTCTTCGAGGGCCTCGCCGGGCATGTCCCGACGGCGCTCGTGACCCTCGACCTCGACAATGCCCTGGACCTTTGCGACAAACTGAATCGAAGGCTCGGTTACGACCGCGAGGACTGGACCGCCATGGCGGCGGCCTCCATGCAAGCCGAAGACGACGATCCGGAGGGTGAGGCCTGGCATTGACGCGCTTGCGTTTCACAGGCGGTGCGACAAACACCACCGGAATCGATCGCGGCCACCGACGATGCCGACCGTCAGCCAACCCAAGAGCGATCCCCGGTTCATGAACGACAGCAAGCACTATCTCCATTCCGCATTCCGCGAGAACCTCATCGAGCACCTTCTGGTCGGCGAGTTGCTGAAACGGTCCTGGCAGAGAGGCGATTGCTCGATCGAAACATCAAAGCCAGAAGTGGACCGGGCCGGGTATGATCTCATCGCCGAGTGCAACGGGCATGTTCGCCACATACAGTTGAAAGCGTCTTATCGCGGTTCCAGGACCGCAACCCAGAAAGTCGGTCTTTCTCTGGCCGAAAAGCCATCCGGCTGCGTCGTATGGGTGTACTTCGATCCCGATTCCCTCGAACTCGGACCCTTTCTGTATTTCGGCGGCGAGCCCGGAAAGAGACTGCCGGATCTCGAATCGTTCAGGACCGCGAAGCACACCAAGGCGAACGCCCAAGGCGTGAAGGCCGAGAGGCCCACCCACCGTGTCGTCAACAAGGGCCAATTCACACGCATCGATTCGATCGAGGGCCTGTGGCATCAGCTCTTCGGCGATGCTTGATCTGCTCGCGGAAATCCACGCCCCCACACTCCTGCTCCGCAGCCGGCCCACCATCCGCCGCTCGCCGGTCAGGCGGCCACCTCCACAGTAACCACCAGACGCTTTCCGAAACGGGCCAGGGCTTCCTCCAGTCTGCCGATCTTGGTGGCATGACGGGGGTCGAGCATGCGGCGAACCTCGCTCTCCTGAACGCCCATGGCCACCGCGAAGGCGCTGTTGGACAGCCGCTGCTCGCGCAGGACCTCGTAGAGCGCCGCCTTGGCGGCGAGCACCGCGCCGGGCGTCACCGCCGGCCGGCCCTTCGCCGGGCTCGGAGCCGGGATGTCCTCGCGCCGCGCGATGCGGCCCGCGAGCGCCTCCTCCAGGCAGTCCGCGGCTTCCGCGACCGCCTCGGCGACGGTATCGCCGTCGGTGAAGGCCTCGTCGAAGTCCGGAAAGGTCACCGAAAACCCGCCTTCGCGTTCCTTGTGGAGGTCGATGGGGTAGCTGTATCGGGTTGCCATGATCGGAACTCCCTATAGGTCGTTCGGGTCGATGCCCAGCTGTTTGCACATGCCGCGCAGCGTACCGGTCTTGAGCGGCTTCCTGCGGTCCTTCACCACGGTATGTCGGTCGCCGTAATACAGGGTGCCGTGACTGCCCTTGCCCCTTGTCCTGTCGAACCGGACCGCGATGCCGCTTCTGCGCGCCAGCCTTCTCACCCGCGTTATGAATTCACGTCCGTTCACCCGCAGCACTCTCGCACAAAAATGCGCGAATGGCCAATGTCTGTCCCGGACATGCCTGTGCGGGCCGGTGACGCCAAACCCACCGCCTCTCCGCGCCGTTCGGTCTGACCGCCCTGCTGCGCAGCCGGCCCATCGTCGTCTTGTCGGGGCCACGGCCGCCCGGTTTCGGCCCATCGCACTACTGCGCAGCCGACCCCGTGCCGTCCGGCGACCATAGGGGCTCGCACATGGCGGCCATGCTCCGCTGCCGGCCCGCCGTCCGCAATCATCCGCGCCGCACAAACCAAAGCCAGGCGATCCAGACCGGCAGGCTCAACACAGCGGCGCAGACGGCGATGGCCACCGGGCCGAGGAGCCCGGCGACGACCGTCGCCTGCACGGTGAGCGCGCCCAGCCCGATAGCTGTCGCCCAGGCCGCGCGTCGGTAGCCGAGGCGCCAGAGGCGCCGGCAGCCGAGCGCCAGCGGCAGACCGCACGGGACGGCGACGGCGAGCGAGCCCAGCGCCGCCAGCGCCTCCCCGGAATCCGCGAACCCGACCGCCGACGGCCCGAACCGGATGACCGCCTGCGCCATCACCCCGGCCGGCAGCCAGAGAAGCGCCAGCGGCCAGAATCCGCGCCTCGCCATCGATCCACGACCGTTCATGCCGCAACCGATGCCCCGGGCAGCGCGGCAATGCAAGCGAGGCCGGTCCGTTCGCATCGCAGAGGTGGAGAAAAGCGGTCCGGGAGCGAAGCCGTTGACCGAGAGGGAGTCGCGGCCGTCGCAACCGGGGAGATCGGACCATGACGACATTGACCTATGCGGGGATCGGCTCGCGCGAGACGCCGGCGACCGTGCTGGCGAATATGGAGACGATGGCGGGCTGGCTGGCGCGGACCGGCTGGCATTTGTCTTCAGGCGGCGCGGACGGGGCCGACAGCGCGTTCGCGGCGGGAGCGCCGGTGGAGCAGCGGACCATCTGGCTGCCATGGCGGGGCTATAACGGGCACCGGGGGCCGGACTGCCGCGTGCTCACCCCGTCGCTGCTCCCCGCATGCATGGAAATCGCGGCTGGCCTGCATCCCGCCTGGCACCGCTGCTCGTCGGGCGCCCGGAAGCTGCACGCCCGGAATGTCGCGATCCTGCTGGGCCAGCGGCTGGACCGGCCCGTCGATGCGGTCGTGTGCTGGTCGGCACGCGGCGAGCCGGTCGGCGGCACGGGCATGGGTATTCGCATCGCCGAGGCCCGCGGCATTCCGGTGCTGAACCTCGGAGCCATGTCGCCGCGGGCGGTATGCGAGCGCCTGGCCGCCATCCGCCGCGCCGCGTCCGGTTCGTAGAGCAGGAGAGGAGCGCCTGTCGGGCGAGTGTCCGGCAGGCCGGAGGGAGTGGGTCCCCCGCGCCGATGCCGGATCGGGCAGCGGCAGAGGAGGTCCCGCCCATGTTCCATCCCGACACATCCCACGACATTCCGACCGGCAGCGATCTGCTCGCCGAGATCGGCGTCGGCCGTCACACCGTCCGCGAGATCGCCGAGGACGAGCGCGCCATCCGCTGTCCTGACCGGGGCGCAGTCTATCCCGAACACGGCTTCGCGAGCCTCTACCCGGAACCGGCGTTCGGCATGTCCTTCCAGGACGCGGCGCCGGCGGAACCCTGGGACCCGGCGTCGTCGCTCCCTCTGCCGGAATAGAGGGGAGGAGGGCTTGGAGAGATTGAACGGTCGGGGCTTCGGGGGAGTGACCCGGCCCCGGTCGTTCATCACCCATCGTCATCATCCAGACCATGAAGGGGAATCGTCATGGCATTCGGACTCAACCGCGTGGAACTGATCGGCCGCCTCGGCGCCGACGTGACCGTCAACCACCTCACCTCGGGGGGCCGCGTGGCCAACCTGAGCATCGCGACCGACGAGTCGTACATCAACAAGCAGACCGGCGAGAAGGTCGACAAGACCGAATGGCACCGGGTCGTCACCTTCCAGGAGGGGCTGATCGACATGTTCGAGAAGCACGCCACCAAGGGCCGGCTGGTCTATGTCGACGGCAAGCTCCAGACCCGCCGCTGGTCGAAGCCGGGCGAGGACGGCGACCGTTTCTCGACCGAGATCCTGCTGGTCCCGGGCGGCCGGGTGCAATTCCTGGACAAGCCGAACGGCAACGACCGGATGCAGCCCGACCCGGACGCGGCGGGCGACACCGGCGCGGCCCCGGCCTCGGCGCCCGCGGATCTGGACGACGAAATCCCGTTCTAAGGGGAAGTTAGGTAGAAATGTAAAGCTCGCAGGGGTAACACCTTGCGGGCTTTCATTTTTTGTTGAATTTCATGATTGACACGTTTGGAGTCGCAATTCTAGGTAAGCCGGAACAAGGCAAGAGCGTAAACTTTCGATGCCCGAGAGCGTCCGCAGAATCAGACTTCCCGGCGGCGAGACGCTCCCCGCCCTGGTCGAGCCCGGCTCGGCCCCCGCGCCCGAGCCGATACGGTATGCGGTCTCCATTCTCAGAAACGCCGGCCGCGCCGAGAACACGATCGAGGCGCACATGCGCGCGATCGCGGCGGCCCGGGTGTGGGCGCACTCGAACGGGCTCTCCCTCGAAGCACGCATGGCCACGGGCGCCGGTCTGGAGCTGCGGGAGGTCGAGAGTCTTTCCCATGCGCTGAAGACCGCCCGGGTTCCGGATCGGACCGAGCGTCCCCACCAAGCCAATGTCCTGCCGCTTTCCAGATCGGGCAAGGAGCTTCATCGGCACCTTCCCCACGACTGCGATGAGATGCTGGACCCCCAGACCGGAGCCAACCGTGTGCGGTCCGTCGCTGCCTATCTCGACTGGCTTGCAAGCCACAGCCGTGCCGCCGGATCGCAGCAGCTCCTTCGCGACACCGTCAAGGCTCTGACCGCCCGGGCGAAGGTGGGCGCGCGTCAACCGTCCGAGCCCAGGAAGGGCCTGTCGCCGGAACAGCGCGACCGGCTGTTCGCCGTCATCGATCCGTCCTCGCCGGAAAACCCGTTCCGGAGCGAGGCGGTTCGCTATCGCAACCTTGCCGTTGTTGCCTGCCTTGACGAGACCGGCATGCGCAGGGGCGAGCTTTGCGGCCTGAAGATCCCGGACATCGACTTCAGGAAACTGACGATCTCGATCCATCGGCGCCCTCCGGACCCCCGGGACCCTCGTCGGCAGAAGCCGAAGACCAAGTCCGGCGCACGGCCCGTGCCGATCAGGCCGGAGCTGGCGGACATCCTCTTCGCCTACCTGTCGGATTGGCGCCGGACCGAACCCGGCGCCCGGATGCACGCCTATGTCTTCGTGTCCCATGCAGGAATCAGGCCGGGAGCGCCGTTGACCCCGAGAAGCGTGGGCAACGTCTTCGCTGCGCTCGAAAGCGTTCTCGGCTTCCGTCTCCATCCTCACCTGTTGCGCCACACCTGGAACGACAGGTTCTCGGCCGCGATCGACGGCAGGGCGGAGCGTGGCGATCGCACCCCCGAGGCGAGCGAGGAGCGCATCCGCAACTTCCTGATGGGATGGAGTCCGGATTCGAAGATGGCGGCGGTCTACACGCACCGTCACGTCGAACGGGCGGCCGAGGCCGCCCTGAGAGGCATGCACCAGGGATTGTTCGAGGGTGAGTAGTCCGGGCGGATTGCAGCCTGCCGGCGCTCCGCGAGAGCGCGGCATCCATGCGGGATTCGATTCCGGCGGCGACGTCTGGAAGATCGTGCTGGAGAAGGGCGTGACCCGCATCTCCTTCAAGCCGATACGAGATCATTGGGGCGCCGGGCACGCCGACAACGTCAAGCAGGCTGCCCTTGCCTACATGGAAGATCGCTCCCCCGACACCGTGTTGGGGGGCGTCCAGGCCCTCGCAAGAATGGCGCGGGATGTCCCGGTCGGCGCCACCATCTCTGCGGCGGCTCTCATGGACTACCGGTCGCTGCTCGCTCGCGAGCAACTGCACTATCTGGGCCACGTCGCGGCGTTCCTGAAGTTCTGGGTCGCACGCGGCTACGCCGGGGTCGACCGCGACGTGCTGCAGTTCTTCAGCAGCATCAAGATACCCGGGAACGTCAAGGGCGCCGCCGTCCGCACGCACCACCCCACGAAGGGTCCCTTCACCGATGTGGAGTTGCAGAGCATCACCCTTGCGGCACGCGAGGCGTATGGCGAGGGCCGCGTGAGCAGGCAGGACTTCGGCATTCTTCTCACGCTGACCGCAACGGGGGCCCGGCCCGGCCAGCTGTCGATGCTGACTTGTGGCGATCTGGTTCCGCCTGCACCGGGATCGGCCGCATCTCGCCTCCTGGTGCCGTCTCTCAAGAAGAGGACGCCGAAGCGCCTCACGCGCGAGCGGGTCATCCCTGGCGAGCTTGCCGTTCTGCTTAGGGAACTCGTCGAGGAGCGATCCCGCGACGAGCGCTTCCGGGGCATTCCGGTCGACCGGCGTCCGATCTTTGCCGTCGAGGCGACCGCCTTCGCATCGCTCGCGGAGGCACACATCGGCAGGGGCGGTGCCGGCCGCGCTCTGAGGCGCATCCAGAGCGCGCTCGGCCTTCGGTCGGCGCGCACTGCCGCTCCGATCAACCTGGCGCCCCGGCGGTTCCGGAGCACTCTCGGGACGCGTGCTGCCGATGTGGGTCACCCTCCTGTTCTGATCGCTCACCTTCTCGATCACACCGACCTCCAGCACGTCGGCGTGTATGTGGAGTCGCGCGGCTCGATCCAGGACCGCATGGACGCCGCCCTTCATGGCCGGGCGGAGCCGCTGGCCGGGCTGTTCAGGGGCACGATCGTTGCGGGCGAGGTCGAATCCGGCGCCGGGGAAGCGCCGTCGCGTCGCGTTGCGTCCGCCGCCGGCGGAGGCGTGGGAACCTGCGCGGGCCCGCGCAGCTGTGTCCGTCTGGCGCCGCTTGCATGCTACACCTGCGCCGCGTTCCGTCCCTGGCGTGACGCGCCTCACGAGGATCTGCTGCAGTCCCTGGTCGAGGAGCGCAGGACGCTTCTCGCGGACGGGATCTCCCCGCAGGTGGCCGCCGCCAACGACGCAACCATCATGGCCGTCGCGGAGGTCGCCGATCGTTGCCGCGCGATGCGGACGGGGGTGGCTCATGGCTGAGCTCGCGCTCTTCCGGCCGGCGGAGGCGCTCGATGCCGAAGCGAGGCTCGCCGAGTTCATCCGTCATGCGCGCGACGACCTCACGGTGTTCGGCGCCGAGCTCGACTGGGACGCGCCGAGATGGGAGCTGCGCGGAGTTGCCACTGTGTCGGGCCGCAGCAAGAGCGTGCTTCGCCTCAACTGGGGTCATCCCCTGAAGAAAGCGCCAAGGTCGATCGAGCACTACGCGCCGTTCGGCGCCCGCAACGCCGACTTCTTCAAGGCGTACCTGCGCTACAGGTATGGTCTTGCCCCACAGATGGCCCCTCAGCTGATGCTCTCGGCGATGCGGCATCTCGACAAGACTCTCGCCGAAGCTGGCAAATCGATTGCCGACGCGCGGCCCGACGACTTCAACGCCGCCGCCGCGGCCTCTCGCTCTGCTTACAGCCGCCACACTGCGTATCGCGTCGGCCTGCAGCTTCAAGCGATCGCCGGCTTTCTCGACCATCACGGCCTCGTCGCGCGGCCTCTCGTCTGGACCTGCCCCATCAGGCGGCCGACGAGCTTCGATCGCATCGGCGTCGAACGCGAGCGGGCTCGGGCCCGGAAACTTCCCTCGGAACGCGCGCTTGCCGCGCTCGGAGAGGCATACCGCCGCGCCGAGCATCCAATGGACGTGATTGCCGCTTCCGCATACGCCCTTCTCCTGGTGACGCACAGCCGCATCTCCGAGCTGCACCGGCTCGACGCCTACGATTGCGAAGTGGAGGCCGTCGAGAGCGGCAAGGACCGCTACGGCCTGCGCTGGTATCCGTCGAAGGGCGGCGAGCCCGAGACGCGCTGGATCCCGAGCGCGTTCGTGCCGCTGGCGAGGGACGCGCTGAAGCGCATTCGAGACGTCACCGAGCCCGCCCGCGCGCTTGCGCGCAGGTACATGGCCGGCGAGGACATCCTCCCGGGCGACGCCCCGGACGATCCTCTCGCCCGCGAGGGCTACATCAGCATGAGGAGTCTCGGAACGGCCGCCGATCCGAGGACCGTGCTTGTCGCGCTGCGCAGAAACGGATTCGATGTTCGCGCGGACCACGCAACACAGCTGGGCGTCAAGCTCGCAATGAACGCCAAGCTTTATCTCCGCGCGCCGATCGAAGAAGGCTTTCGGGCGGAGCTCCCGCAAGGCTTCCCGCTGGCCGATCCCAGATCCGGCCTCGGATACGACCGCGCGCTGCTCGTACGCACCGCTGACATGGCCCGGCAATCGTGCACTCTCTTCTGGCGCCTTTCCTGCGTCTCGACCAGCGAGATCAAGAACACCATGAACGGGAGAGACTGCACGAGCGATCAAAAGGCTGGATTGTTCGGCCGTCTCGGGCTGGTGGACGACGATGGCGAGACCGTCCGCATCACGCCTCACCAGCTGCGCCACTACATGACCACGCTGGCGAACGAGGGGAACCTGTCGCAGCTCGACATCGCGAGATGGGCGGGCCGCAAGGACATCCGGCACAACGCGTACTACGACCACGAAACCGCCGATTCCCTCGTCTCCAAGGCGCGCTCTCTCGGCGGGGACATCTTCGGCAGCCCGATGACGGCAACCCCTCAGCGGCCGGTGACCCCGCGGCAGCTGATCGAGGGCAGTCTCGCCGGGGTGCATCTGACGCGTTACGGCGCCTGCCTGCACGACTTTGCGGCGTCGCCCTGCCCGATGTACCGGGACTGCCTGAACTGCGTCGAGCACGCCTGCGTCAAGGGAGACGAGCGCGCCGAGCGCGCCCTGCGCGACCGCCTAGCCGTCATCCAGAAAGCTGTCGCGTCCGCGGAAGAGGCCGCAGCTATCGGCGAAGGCAACTCGGAGATCTGGCTCTCCCGCAAGAGGACCGAGCTTGCGCGCCTGCGCGAGCTCGTCGCCCTGATCGACGACGCGGCGATCGCGCCGGGCGCCGTCCTGAGGCTCGACGGCGCGGCACGCTATGCGATCGGCGGCGACGGGGCCGGTTCGGCGAAAGCCCTGCCCGGCCCCGGCCCGGCTCCCGATTCCTTACCCCGGCTACGGAAACCGTGACATGGCCCGGCACCTCACCGAGACCAACGTCGAAACGCTCGCCAGGACCATCGGCACGCTCGAGGTGGCCACGTGGGGCGCGGTCGTGAGGCTGGCGCGGCGACGGCTCGGCCACGCCTACTCGCGCCAGGCGCTGTCCAGGCATGAACGGATAAGGACGGCGCTCGCGGCCCGCAGGGAGCAACTCAGGGGCAGCGGGGCGGGGCGGCGGCCGAGACCGAAGACCGACACCGAAGCGGCCCTCCTCGAGCGCATCGATTCCCTGGAAGCGGACCTCTGCCGGCTTCGCGCCGAGAACGAGGCGATGATGACCCGGTTCGCCGTCTGGGCCTACAACACGCACGTTCTCGGCATTCCCGACCATCGGCTGGACGCTCCGCTTCAGCCGGTCGATCGAGAATATAGCGAGCATGACGCATGAGCAGGGGCAGCGGCGCGGAACGCGGCCGGCAGGCGGTGCTGCGCCTGCGCGAAGAGATCGACGCGCGCGAGGCGGCCGGCGAGACCTTGCCCATGAACGGCCGGGCTCTCCATCTGGCGAAGATCTGCCAGCTGGTCGGGGTTGGCCGGTCGACGGTGACGCAGAACCCGTCCTTCCGCGCCATGCTCAAGGACTACGCCGGCCGGAAGGGCGTGGCCTTCTCCGCCAGAGGATCGCCGCCCTCCGTGCACGACCGCCAGACCACGGGAGCTGTCGAGGCGCCGGGCGACGCCGGCGGGGAGGCCATGGTGCCGGCCTCCCGCCTGCGCGAGGAACAGCGGCGCAGCGCGGCCGCCGAGCGCCGCGTCAGCGAGCTGGTCGCCAGGAACGCGGCGCTCATCGCCCGCCTGAGGCGCTATGAGGCTACCGATCAAGCGCTGATCGCCGCCGGTCGCCGCTACAGGCCCAGGCCGCCGGAGAAAGAGAACTCCGGCCCCGGACAGAGCCGCCTTCAGCTCGACGAGACGTCCGAATGAGCCGGCCGGGCGCAGCCGCCCGTGCCGCCGTCGAGGCCCCGATGCCGCGAAGGCCCGGCGCGCTCGCGGCGTACCTTGCCGAGGACCGGGACTTCCGCGGCATCGGCCCCGCGAAGGCCGCTGCCCTGGCAGCCGCATTCGGCGACGGCCTGCGTAACGCGCTCGACCGGAAACATCCCGAGGTCACCGCCATCCTCGGCGAGGAAACCGCCACCAACGCGTTCGCGGCCTACGAGTTGAAGAGCCCCGAGATCGAGCTTCTCGACTGGCTGGAAAGCCGGGGGGTCGCCCCCGCTGTCGGGACGCGTACCGCGATCAGGATCGCCCGCTGCTGGGGCCATGACGGCATCGACGCCCTGAAGGACAATCCCTACCTCCTCGCGAGCTTCCTGCCCTGGCCTGCAACCGACAGGGTCTGCCGCGCTCTCGGCGTCGCGCCCGACGATCCCCGCCGCGCCGTCGCCGCCGTCGAGGCCACCCTCTACCGCCGCCTCGACCGGAACCATACATGGACGTCCCGCGCCTCGGCAGAGGCCGGGGCCGCGAAGCTGCTCACCGGCGTAGCGGCTCCGGACGGCAGCCCTGCCGGACCCTGGGCGGTCGAGAGCGCCGTCGAAGCCGGCGGCGCCGAGCCCTTCGAGGACGGCGTTCAGCCCATGGGCGCGGCCGCCATGGAGGCCTTCCTTGCCGAAGAGCTCGCACGCTTCGCCGCCGAAGTTCCGGCGTCCGACCTGGCCTTGCCAGCTGTTGCCGGCGAGGAGATCGGGCACGCCGTTGACGAGTATGAACGCCGCCGGCCGCACCGCCTCACGGGCCCGCAGAAAGCCGCCATCGCGGGCGCCTTCCGGCACCGGCTGTCGGTGCTGGGCGGCTATGCCGGCTCCGGCAAGACCACGTCCCTGCGCGGCATCTGCGAGCTGGCGGAACGCTTCGGCCGCGACACCGTGCTCATCGCGCTCTCGGGCCGCGCGGCGCAGCGCATGGCCCAATCGGCGGGGCGCCCCGCGATGACGATCGCCCGCTTCCTCAAGGAGACCTCCGGCGGCGCGGGTGCGCGCTTGCATGCAGGCAACATCGTCATCGTCGACGAGGCGTCCATGGTCGACCTTCCCCTGCTCTGGCAGGTGGTGAGACGCATCGGGGACGCCTCCCTCGTTCTCGTCGGCGATCCCGCGCAGCTTCCGCCCATCGGCTTCGGCCTGACCTTCCACGTGCTCATCGAACATCCCGCCATCCCGAAGACCGTCCTCGACCGCGTGATGCGTCAATCGGCCGAGACCGGGATACCGGTCGTGGCCGAGGCCATTCGCAACGGCCGCCGCCCGGAGCTCGGCCCCTTCCGCGGCCTGGCGCCGGGGGTGACGTTCATCGACGCCGCCCCGGAGGAGGCGTTCGACGTCATCTTCGATGCCGGCGCGCGGCTCGCCAAGAACGGATTGCGCCGGGGCGACGCTCAGATCGTCGCGCCGGTCAACGCAGGACCGGCGGGCATCCTCGCCATCAACCGCCGGTTCCACGAACTGCGGATGCAGGGCAGCGCCCATACCCCCCGTCTCGTTCCCGGCCGTGCCGACATCGCCGAAGGCGATCCCGTCATCTGGACCCGCAACGACTACGAGCGCGACCTCATGAACGGCTCCACCGGCCGTATCGTCGAAGCGCACCGGGACCATGCGACGGCGGTCATCGACAGCCAGGAGCACCGGCTGGGCGCCGCCGACGCCACCAACATCGAGCTCGCCTACGCGATCTCCGTGCACAAGGCGCAGGGCTCGCAGTGGCCCCTGGTGATCGTGCCCGTCTACCGGTCCAGGATCCTCGACAGAACGCTGATCTACACCGCGGCCACGCGGGCCTCGGAGCAGGTCGTCTTCGTCGGAGACCGAAACGTCTTCGACGCTGCCGTCGCAACGGCGCCAAGGAATCTGAAGCGCGACATCACCCTGGCGTCGCGCTTGAGATCGATCGGGCAATGACCTCGTTCAGCGACACCCGCCTGCCGGCTGGCCCCATCGCGCCCTGATCGCCCCCATCCCGCGCCCCCCTGATCAAAACTGCGCCCTGGCGGCTTCCAATGCCGGCGCACGCCCGGCCGCAGCCGGCCTCTCGTCGCGTGCGATCCGTGAAGCCGTCGGCTACCTGTCGGCCACCGGGGCGCCGGGCCTGGCAGAGGTGGAGAGTGGCTGGAGGAGGATGAACGGAGAAGGGCGGGGAGAGAGATCCCCCGGCCCGCTTCGTTCCGCAACCATCGTCAGAAACTCGGATGAACAGGAGACGATCATGAGCTTCGGGATGAACAGGGCTGAGCTCATCGGACGCTTGGGCGCCGATGCGACCATCACCAATCTCACGTCCGGCGGGCGCGTCGCCAATATGAGCGTGGCGACCGACGAGGGGTACATCGACAAGACCGGCGAGCGCGTCGATCGCGTGGAATGGCACAAGGCGGTGACCTTCCAGGACGGGCTCATCGGCATGCTCGAAAAGCACGCGAAGAAGGGTCGCCTGGTCTACGTCAGCGGCAAGCTCCAGACGCGCAGGTGGCGGAAGGAGGGCGAGGACAGCGACCGCTTCTCCACCGAGATCCTGCTGGTGCCCGGTTCGCGGATCCAGTTCCTCGAGCGCACCAACGGCACCGCCGCCACCCAGGACGACCGCCGGCCGGCAGAAGCCGGCCATGCCTCCGATTCGCCGTTCTAGGAGCATGATCGCCGTCTACTCCCGATCGGGCCGGCGCTTCGCGCGTCGGCCCGTCCTTCCTGGCCTCGCATCGGGTGCCGACGACAAAAGTGTAAACAATGTCGCCCATATCGGGCCAATCTCGGCGGCATTGTTTACAAGAGATCCGCACGGAAGGGCACCGGAACACCAAAAGATCGTTGTGAATCAAACCACTCACTCAAACGTTACACGGTCCAACTTCCCATAACCATTCTGATTCCGTCATCGTTCCTCCCTCCTGCCTCGGGGACCGGCGCTTCGGCGTCGGTCCCCTTTTTTCTGCTCTCGAACCGGAGCGCGTCCCCTCCGGGCTGCGCGGGGCCGCTCCGCCGGCCCGCGGGAGCGGAGGCTGGCTTGCGCCTGGGCGAAGCGCGGCAGGGCCGGAGGGAGTCCGCCGCCGGCAACGGAGGATGACGCCATGCGTATCTACAACCGCGACGAGGTTTGCGGCTTTCGTTTCACGAAAGCCCCCTGGGGCGAGTTCAGCAACTTCGCGCCGCTGGCCGCGCCGATCGCCGCCGGACCGTGGACGTTTGCCACGTCCGAGCACCTGTACCAGGCCTGCAAGTTCGGCGCCGCCCCGGCGGTGCAGCGCCGGATCGCCGGCGCGCCGACGGCGCGCGAGGCGGCCGCCATCGGGCGCGGCACAGCCGCCGGCCTCGACCCGCGCTGGAACGGGCAGCGGGTGAACGTCATGCGCTGGGTGCTGCGCATGAAGCGCGAGGCCGACGCCGCCGCGATCGACGCCGCGCTTGCCGCGACCGGCGCGCGCGCGATCGTCGAGGTCTCGTCCCGCGACCCCTGGTGGGGCGCGAAGCCGGACGGTAACCGCTACCGCGGCGCGAACGTGCTCGGGCGGCTCTGGATGGAGCTGCGCCACCAACTGCGCGACGGCGATCCCGCCGCGCGCGCCGCCGCCTGGACCGGCCGCATCCGCGTCGGTCGGCTGGCCGATGCATCCCGCGCCTGAACCCTACCCCCTTCCCGCCCGGCGCTTCCCGCGCCGGGCCTTTCATGCCGCCGGCCCGCAGCCTGCCCCGGACCCGTTCCGGGGGCGCCGGCCGGAGGCGGAGGCCGGCCGGTATCGGGCGTCCCGCATGTCCCGGAAGGAGGTCCCTCATGCACCACGGCCCGTCTCCCGCCGCCGCCATCGCCGCCGCGCTCGGCGCGCGTGCCGAGGACGTCTGCCGGCGCTATCTCCCCAACGGCCGCCGGCAGGGCCGCTACTGGATCTGCGGCGACCTCGACGGCGCCCGCGGGCGCTCGCTCTTTGTCCGCCTGCGCGGGCCCGGCACGCCGGGGAAGTGGACCGACGCGGCCCAGGGGACACACGGCGACCTGCTCGATCTGATCCGCTACCGCTCGGGAGCGCCGACGCTGCGCGCGGCGCTCGACGAGGCGCGCGCCTTCCTCGCCCTGCCGGCCTGCCCCGGACGCGATCCGGGGGCCTGCCGTCCGGGGGCTTCGCCCACCGCGATTTCGGACGCGCCCTACGACGCAACCGAGGCGGCGCGCCGCCTGTGGCGGCGCTGCCGTGCGATCGACGGCAGCCATGCCGAGCGGTATCTCCACGCCCGGGGGCTTTCGCGCTGCCGCTTCGCGGCGCTGCGCTATCACCCGGAGCTTCGCTACCGCGAAGGCTCCCTGGTGCGCCGGTTCCCGGCGCTGGTCGCCGCCGTCACCGGCGACGACGGCCGCATCCTCGGGGTTCAACGCACCTGGCTCGATCCGCGCTCGCCCGCCAAGGCGGGCGTCGCGGCGCCGCGCAAGGCGCTCGGCCGCATCCACGGCCTCGCGGTGCGCTTCGGCGCGCCCTCCGACGACGCTCCGCTCGTCGTCGGCGAGGGCATTGAGACCGTGCTCTCCCTGGTCGCCGCCGTGCCGGAGATCACGGCTGCCGCCGCGCTCTCGGCCGGCAGCCTCGGCGCCTTCGCGCCTCCGCCCGGCCTCGCGCGGCTGGTCATCGCGCGGGACAACGACGAGGACGGCGCGCTCGCGGCCGAGCGCCTCGCCCGGCGCTGCGCGCGGGCGGGCATCGCCGCCACCGTGATCGTGCCCGCCGGCAACGATTTCAACGACGACCTGGTCGACATCGGCGCGGCGGCGCTCCGCGCCCGCTTCGCGCCGCTCTTCCGCGCCTCCGGCTCGCAGGCCGAAGCGGGCCCCCGGTCCGGTGGAGGAAGAGAAGAGCGGAGGGTCGGGCAAGCCGACCGGAAGAGAGAGGGAGGAGGTCATGGCCGTCCGTTACGTCATCCGCACCGTCGATGAGGACTGGATCGATCTCGTCGACGAACCCGCCCGCATCAATGACCGCTGCGCCGCCTGGGCCGAGGTCAAACGGCGCGTCGCCGCCGATCCCGATCTGAAGACCGTCGTCTTCAATCGCGATAGCGGCGCCATCCTCTGGCAGAGCGATCCCGTCGTTCCGCCGCGCTTCCAGGTCGCCACCGCCGACCGCACCGTCGTCTACGCCATCGACGATGTCGACTTCCCGGTCGAGGTGCTGTCAGAGCACAAGGAGAAGGACGACGCCTGGACCGCGTTCTACGACGCTGTCGTCAGGTCCGGCGATGCGCTCGTCTTTATCTTCGACATCGCCGGGCCGCAGCGTTGCATCGTCGCCAACTCCGACGATTTCGATCATCTCAGGCCCGTCCGGGACGTGGCGTGATGCCGGGTCGGTCGCACAAGCGGGCAGGAAGGTTGGGCGACCCCTTCGGGCCGGGCTCTCCGCTCATATCTCCACTCGCTGGCGCGGACTGCGCGCTCCGCTTGCCAATGCGGTCGACAGGTCCGGGGATCGTTTCCGACGCCGTGCCGCGCGGAACCGCCGATGGGGTCCGTGCAGGTGGAGAGAATTACGCCACCCCGCTGTGCTGTCCAATTGTGCCACACGTGCTCGCGCCAGCAACCCTGAAGGGTCCTCCGGTCGCTGCGCTCCCTGCGGCCTGGCCCAAGAAGCTCTAGGGCGGGCCGTGAAAGTCGCCGACCGTGAAGATCGCAGAGCGATCTTCCGCACCAAGTTCGGCGACTTTCCGCACCAACCCCGCCCAAGAGCTTCTAAGGCCAGGTGCTTCTGCTGCGCGCGCGTGACCCAACAGGACATCACATCGGGGATCGGCCCCGAACGTGAAACCGAAAGGAAATCGACATGATCTTCGATATCGACATCATCGAGAAACGCGGACAGTCCGCCACCGCGACCGTCTGCGAGAACGCCGCCCTCTACGGCGCCACCCCCGGGCGCGACGAGTTCGACACCCGCGACGTCTGGGACGAGGACGAAGCGATCGGCGCCATGCAGGAAGCCTTCGGTCTCCTCGCCGACGCCGTCGCACCGGACGGGTTCCAGCTTGCCGACGAGCGCGAGAGCCTGCTCTGGGGCTTCGTCAACATGCTCGACGCCCAGACCCAGCGCCTCGACCGCGCCGCCGACAGGCTCATGCCCGACCTCCGCGACCTCCAGCGCGAGCAGGACGGCTCCGAGATCAAGTCGTTCGAGCTGGAGCTGACCACCGACCGCGCGCAGAACCTCACCGCGCGGCGCGACGCCTTCGAGGCCATGCGCGACGCCACCGCCGAGAGCTACCGCACCGTCACCGGAAACACATGGCGGCCCCGGCGCGGCAGCCACGTCTCGCAGACCGGCCATCTGACCTCGGCGGCCATCGACGCCCGCGACTACATCCGCGCGAAGAAGGACCGCAAGACCCAGGCCCATCTGCCGCAGGGCACCCTCGTCGCCATCGCCGGCGGCAAGGACGTCGCCAACCCGGCGGCGGTGATCGAGCGCCTCGACAAGGTCCGCGAGAAATACGCCGACATGGTGCTCGTCCACGGCGGCGCCCCCGGCGTCGAGAAGATCGCGGCGGGCTGGGCCGAGAAGAACGGCGTCCACCAGGTCGTCTGCAAGCCCGACTGGGACCGCCACGGCCGCGCCGCCCCGTTCCGCCGCAACGACGAGCTGCTGAACCTCCTGCCGAAGGGCGTCATCGCGTTCCCCGGCTCCGGCATCACCGAGAACCTCATCGACAAGGCGAGGGAGCTCGGCATCCCGGTCGACAAGGTCGCGGCCTGACCGCAGCGCCTCGACGGGCCGCGTCGTCGCTTCGGCGGCGGCGCGGCCCGTTTTCGTATGCGCACACCGGTCGCACCGCAACGCCGACACCTCGCGCGCGCTTCGCGCCGCGCTCTCGCGGAGCCTGCCCCGGACCGCGATCCGGGGGCTCGCTGACGCTCGCACCGCTGCGGACGCCGCCGGCATCGCGCTCCCTGCTTCTGCCTTGGGCGCCGTCGTCGCGCCGTTCCGCTGTCGCGTCACGCGCCGCTGCACCATGCTGCGCATGAGTGCATCGCCGGCTGGCCCGATCCCGGCGCACGGCCCGGCGCACTTCCCCCGGCACGACTGTCGGCGGCACTGCCGCCGCACCCGCCGACCCGCTCGGCACGGTGCTTCGCACCAGTGCCCTCGCTCGCGTCGGCGAGCCCGCCCGCTCAATCGCCGCGCGGCTCCCCTCCGCCGGGTTCCCCGGCGTCGATTTCCCGATCCCCCGTTCAGCGCGAATCAGGCTTCCGACCCGCCCGGGCGGGCCTTGGGTCTCACACCCGACGCATCGTTGATGCTGGTGGCGCGTGCGCGCGCAGAGCCCATCCTTGCCTCGTCTTCGGAGGACGTCCGCCGCCTTCCGGCGTCCGCTTCTTGCAGGATCGAGCGTGTATCGGTGCGATACACGCGGTTTCTCATGGGTCTGGCATGCCTTTGTCGGTCCGTGTCATCGACCGATACACGCACCGATACACGCGGACCGGGGACCGGCATACGCACCGATACACGCGCGTCGCGGCGTCGCTCAAGAGGCTCGCGTCAGCTGTCGGCGACCGATACACGCGCGACATACGCGGGATTCCGGGGGGCCGCGCCCGGATGCGGTCCGGGCGGGCGCCGATTTCGCTCAGTCGGCGGCGTCCCGGCGCAGCGCGTCCTGGAAGGAGCGGGCTTCCGCGACCAGCCTGTCGAGATCGTCCCCGCGCCCTTCGCGGACCATCGCGTCGCGCCGTGCGGTCGCCAGGAACCAGGTGTAGCGCAACATCCGCTCGATCGGCGGCGCCATCGAACCTTCGACCGGGGCCGGTTCGACGCTCTTCGGCGTCCGATCCGCGCCGTCAGGGCTCCATGGGAGCGCGAGGATGGGCTTGCGGACGAGCTGCAGGTGACGGGCCTTCCGTGGCCAGCGCGGCGCGCCTGACCTCTTCCCACTCCGATTCCGGGAAGCGGATGCCCCCCGTCTTGCGGACGCCGCCCGCCTTTTCGGCCGCATTCGTGCCGCCGGAGACGTCGTCACGGTCGTCGTCGCTCATCCTTCGGCCCCTCTACAGCCTCTCATCGGCGTCTTCCGCGCGCCGCATGGCGCCCCGGATACGGCGTGCGCGAGGCGGAAGCGCGGCGGCCGGGCCCGGATTTCCGTGCCGATGGCAAACGAACGCCCGGCATTTCGGCTATCGGCGCACCGCCGCAAAGCGCCGCGGCGCGGCCTCCGGGCTACTTGCCCAGCGCCATGTCGCGGTACTGCTTCAGGATCGCCTTCGCGCGGGACCGGCGGCGCTTGACGCGGGTATGCATCCAGCTGCCGTCGTGGTACTCCTCCGCCACCCGCTCCAAGCCCCAGAGCCGCACCGCGACCTGCCGCTGCGTGAGCCCGTCCGCCTCGCTTTCCAGCGCCAGCAGAAGTTCGGTGTCTCCTTCCTCCCCCGTGCCCGCCCCGGCCGAGGGACCGGGGCGCCGAGCCAGACATCCTCGATGCTCGCGACCTCGCGGACCAGCAGGAGGCCGCCATCCTCGGGGAAGGCGGCGCCGCGCGGAAGCCGGACCTGGACCGACCGGCCCTCCCGCTCGATCCGGAGCATCAGCGCGCCGTCGCCGAGCCGCAGCCCGGTGAGCGTCGCCCCGCCTTCCGCAGCGAGCCGGGCCAGGGGCGGCGCGTCCGGCGCCACCCAGCCGTCGATCACGCCGGCCTGCGTCCAGAACGGCGCGAGCGGCCGCTCCGCATAGGGGTCTTCAAAGGCCGCCATGCCCCAGGCCATGGCCGCGAGATCGGCGGCGGTCTGGAGGCGCACCGGGAACGGCGCGCGTTCCGGCAGGCCGGAGAGATGGCGGCGCTTCGCCCAGGCGTCGCGATAGGCCCTGCTGGCCCGGATGAAGCGCCAGGCCCGCAAGGCGTCCCATCCGCGAACCTGCCGCGCCATCGCCGGGCGAGGCGATTACCAGTTCGCCCTAAGCTCCAATCCGACCGTGTGCTCCGGCTCGACCCCCTCGCTCTCGCGCCGCGTGGCCTTCACCCCGAAGGAGAGATCGGGCGTGTTGGCGTTGGCCGCCGGCGAGAGCCGCCAGCCGAGCGTGTAGTCGCGTTCGCCCGTGGCGAGCCCCAGCCCGACATGCGGGCTGCCGGTGAACCGTCCCGAGAAGGCCGGGAGGCCGTAGGCCGCCTCCGCCTGCCAGCGGCTTGTGGCTTCGGCCGTACCCGCACGGTCCGCCAGCGGGTCGGTCGCGAACAGCGCGTCCAGCCCGCCCTTGGCCGAGCCGCCCCAGTCCTGGCTGAGCGTCAGCGACAGGCCGCGCTCCGTGCCCGGGTTCGGATCGAAGGCGAGCGAGGCCGCGAAGCCCTGGTCCTCCAGATCGTCGTTGCCGTGCGCGATCAGCGTCCGGCCCGACAGGTCGAGCGAGAGCCCGATCGCCGGATCGGTCCAGGCAATGCCGCCGCCGAGCTCCACGCCGAAGCCGGTCTCCGCGTCGCCCCCGTCATGGCGCGCGCCGATCTCGACCCGGGGCACGATCCGGCCGCCGCCCTCCGTGGCGATGGCGTAGCCGCCCTCCAGGCCGACCCGCAAGCGCGTCACGTCGGAGTCCGACGCCGCAAGCTCGTGCGTCTTCTCCGAGGACGTGCGCGCCCACAAGGCGTCCGCAGTCAGCGCCAGCGTGGGACCGGAGCCTTCCTTCGGCGGGACCAGCAGGTCGCTCCGCGCGCCCGCTGCCGCCATGGTCCAGGAGATGTCGGAGCTGAGAGAGCCGCCCACGGAGGGCTTCAGCGTCACCTCGCCCGTGCCGTAGCCGGCCACGCCCCAGAGCCTGAGCCGTTCGGACGCCTGGATGGCCGCATAGGGGACGGCAGCCGTCAGCGACGCCTCAACGTCGCCGTCGCCCTCCCGCACGGCTCCGCCGCAGAGGACCTCCCGCGTCTCCGCATCCAGGTCCTGGGGACAGCGCACGGACCCCGTACCGGCATCGGCATAGCCGCCCTCGCCGGAACTCTGCATCAGCGCGAGGCCGACCAGCCACTTGCCGCGCGCATAGTCCGCGCCCAGCATCGCCGTGGTCGTCTCGCCGTCGAGCGAGAAGGTGCCCTCGCGGCCGTCGAAGCTCGACTGCGCCGCGCGGCCCCAGAAGGCGAGGCTGCCGCCGGTGGCGTCGGTCTCCCCCGTCGCGGTGAAGCTGGAGCCCAGCAGCGCCTCCAGCCCCGTCATGGTGCGGGATTGCGCGAAGCCCTGGCCGAAGCCGTGAGCGTCATGGCCGAAGCCACCCGCACCGAAGCGCGCGGCAGGAGTATCGAGGCCGGACAGCGCCAGCGGCCCGGCGCCTTCGACGCCGGCGATGGCCGCGTTGTCGTTCGCCGCCCCGGACTGCGATCCGGGGGAGCCCGATCCGGGATCGAAGCTCAGCGCCTGCCCGGCAATCGTGCCCCGGGCGCCGGCCTCGCGCGGCGCCGCGATGCGGCCCGCAATGCCGTCAAGCGCCTGCTCCGCCGCCGTGCGCCCGAAGCGCGCCAGCCACGCCGCCGGCATCGGGTCCGAGTTCACGATGGTGCCGACCGCCACCCCGTCGGCGATCCTCGCGCCGCCCGTCGGATGCGACAGCGCGACCTCGAAGGTCTCCGATCCCTCGTCGTGACCGTCGTCGAACATGTAGACCCAGAACCGCTTGCTCGTCTCGCCCGGACTGAACGTGACATCCCCGAAGTCGATCTGCAGAAAGTCATCGTGCTTGCGCGCCGAGACCGGGTTCGACTCCCGGGTCCGGTAATCGACCGATACCGCACGGTCCGAGGCCGGGCTCAGCGTGACCGTGAACCACATCAGCCGGTCGCTCTCATTGGCCGTCACATCGCCGATGGTGAGTTCCGACACCGGGGGCGCGGCATCGTCGTCCGCCACCGCCACCGAGGCCGTATCGCCCGGCGAGGCCGCCACCGCATAGCCGGTTCCGGCCCCGACGGTCACGCTCACCGAACCGTCCGGCTCGTCCGCGCTGTCGTCCGCCGTCGCCACCTGCACGGTCGCGCTGCCCCCGGTCGGCACGGTCACCTCCCTGGCGCCGGTCTCGCCGGCGGCGGCATAGTCCCCGCTCTGGCCGACCGTCAGTTTCACCGCGAGCGGCGAAGACGGCGCGGGACTGGCCGTGACGGTGAAGGACGCCGGGCTGCCCTCCGTCACCCCGTTCCCGGCGGCGATGCTCACCACTGGCGTGTCGTCGTCGGCGACCGCGACCGAAGCCGTATCGGCCGGCGCCGCCGCCACGTTGTAGCCGGTCCCGGCCGCGACGGTCGCGCTCACCGAGCCGTCGGCCTCCAGCACCGCATCGTCCACCGTCGCGACCTGGACGGTCACGCTGCCCCCCGTGGGCACGGTGACCTGCCTCGTGCCGGTCTGGCCCGACGCGGCGAAGTCGCCGCTCTGGCCGACCGTCAGCGTCACCGCGAGCGGCGAAGACGGCGCAGGCGTCGCCGTGACGGTGAAGGACGCCGACGCCCCCTCCGTCACATCGCCGCCGCCCGAGATCGCGATCTCGGGGAGGGACGCCGCCTGGGCGGCCTTCTCCGCCTCCTCGATGCACTCGATGGCCTCGACGATCGGCCGCCAGCGTTTCGCCGTGTATTTGTCCATCATGTCCCGCGCCTCGTCCCCGGTCATCGCCGTCTCGCCGGTGTCGACGCCGAAGGCTGCAAGCGCCCTGTTCCAGCGTTTCACATGCGCCGCGCCGTAATGCGTCTCGCCCGCATAGCCCTCCACGTCCGAGCGGACGCTCGCCGGCACGCAGGCGTTCCGCGCGGCGGCCAGCGGATCGGCCGGCCCCACGGCGAGCGTCGCCGTGGCCGCGAGCCCATCGTGCATCTGCACCTGGCCGTAGTCGTCCACATGCCACGGGACCACCCGGACCGTCAGCGTCATCGCCGCCGGGGCATTGTGGTGGATCGTCGCCGAGGTGCCGGTGATGCCGTTCGAGCCCCCGCCGATGTAGTCGCCCTCGCTGCCCCCTTCCCATTCCAGCCGATAGGCCGTGGCATGGGGAACAGCGTCCCAGGTCGCCTGCGCGCTCGTGGCGTCGACGGCCGTCACCCGGAGGTTCGAGACCGGCGCGCTCGGCGCCTCCGCGACCGCCGACAGCGCGTCCCGCTGCGCCTTGAACTTGGGCACGGCCGCGTCCACCCCGACATAGGCCACGCTCGGCTTGCCCGGCATGTAGTCGGCCTCCTGGCTGGCGAACAGCAGGGACGGGTCCATCAGCGCCACCCGGATCGCGCTGGTGTGCTGCGATCCGTTCGTCTGCGTCGGCACGGTGAAGACGGTGCTCCCCGTGGTGTCGACGGTCGCCGTCCGCAGGCCCCGGTGCTCCTCGGCCAGATGCCGTGTCTGGGACGTCCCGGTATCCCCGACATGGATGCTGACATCCAGCGGCGCAAGCGGCGCCGGGTCGGCCTTCAGCGTGAAGGTGGCGTCACTGCCCTCGGACACCTGCGGGCCGGCCTCGATCCATACCAACCGCGTGCCCGACGGCGCCCCCGACGCGCCCTGGATCGTCACCGTCGCGGCGCCGTTGGGCATATCAGTGGTATCCCTGACCCGGACGTGGAGGTTTGCGGACAGCACGTTGCCGTTCTGGTCGCCAAGCTGTCGCCCGGGAGCCACGCCGGAGCCCCCGGTCGCCCGCTTGATCTCCAGATCGATGGTCTCCCCGTCGTCATTGGCCCCGTCCGCATGGACCGGAATCCGCAGGACGCCCCTGGAGGCCCCCGCCGGGATGGTGAGAGTCCACGGGCCCGCCGCGTAGTCCGTGCCCGCCGTGGCGCTGCCCGTGCCCGTGGCGGCGATGTGCAGCGTGACCGGCTTGCGGAGCGTCATGAGATCGTCGGTTCCCCGTTCGACCACCCGGATCCCCACCTCCGCCTCCCGGCCCTCATGGGCCGTGTAGGCCGCGGCCTGGAAATCCACCTCGCGGCTCCGGTCCTTGATGATGATGTCGGTTGAGCATTCGAGTATTCCATTCGGAATGGTCGGCGTAATGGACGTGATCTTGAGAAGCTCGTTGTCCTCGTACAGCAGGTCCGCGGCGACTGGGAGCCTGAGCGTGTACTCCTCCGTCCCCGCGGGGAGATCGAAAAAGACCGGGAAGTCGAACACTCGCGTGTAGTCGCTGTCGCTGGCGTTCAGGTTCAAGTAGCGGAACCGGAACGAGCCTGCCTGCGGCAACGGCCGCGAGAACGTGAGCGGCAGGACCCCTTCCTCGCCCTCCGGAGCCAAATAGCTGTTTGCCCCGAAACAGAAGGTGTATTCGTCGTCGACGATCTCGACCACGGCCTCTTCCGGCCTGCCGGTCCCGTCCGACGTCGCGAACCCTGCCGGCAGGCTGGAATCGTCGATCCGCACCCGGAATGTCTCATCACCCAGTTCCTGCTCCTCGTCCTGCGTGGTCTGGACCGTGAAGGTCGCGCTCGTCCTGCCCGCCGGGACCGTGACGGAGTACGGGCCGGCGGTGTAGTCCGTGCCGTCCGTGGCCGTGCCGCGCGTCTCGGTCAGGTTGATCGTGGTGTCCGCATCCCGCGGATGCTGCAGGTGGACGGTCGCCTCGAGCGCCTCGCCCTCGGTCACTTCGTATTCGTCCTTCGACAGCCACACGTCGACATAGTCGCTGGCATTGGTCGCCGTGTAGTCCCGGATCGTGAGCGTGTAGGTTCCGGCCGCGTCGATCGTGTGGCCCAGGCTGAAATTGGGTTCGATGCTGCTGACGTTGTAGATCTCGAGCGTCAGCGTCTCCTTGTCGTCGGCGATCCCGTCGGCGACGATCGGGACCCGGAACCGCGCCTTGCGACTGCCGCCGCCGAAATTCGCGATCCAGCCGAACCCTGTGCCGCTGCGTTTGTAGTCCTGGCGGTGCGTGGCCGTCGTGCCGGACTTCTTCTCCCGGACATAAACGGTGGTCGTGTACTCCGGGGCCTGGCTCAATGCGAGCTCCACCCATAAGGCGCCGACGCTCTCGCTCACCGAGTGGGTCCCGTCCGTCGAGGCGGGATCAAGCGGCCCGGACACCGATGTGGCGACACCCGTGAACGATATCGTCCGGGGCTCGGAGATCCTGACCGTGGCGCTGTTGTTCGCGGGATGCGCCTTCGCGCCGCCACCGACGCCCTGGACGCTCTGGGTGAACGTCCCAAAGCCGACGGTGATCGTTTCATCGGCGCTGTCGCTGTCCTCGCCCGCCGTGGGAGTCAGCGTCAACGTCATGCGACTGCTGCCGGTGCCGAACCGCAGGACCGGCGTGGCCGTGCCGGCTTGAGCGGTGACCGTTCCTCCCGTCACCGCATAGCTGAAATCCGGGCTCGTCGACCCGGGCAGTTGCGCGCCGGTGCCTGAAGTCATGACCAGCGGAACACTGATGAGTTCGCCGTCGACGGGGCGCGGGACCGAAATCTCGATGTTGACGGAATCGCCCGTGTTGCCGTCCCTGATCCGGCCGCCGCCGGTCAGCGAGACCTCGACCGGATCGTCGTCCACGACACTTGCGGTGGCCGTTCCGCCAGTCACCGTGTAGCCGGTGCCGGACTGCACCGTCACGGTGATCGAGCCCTCCGCCTGATCCGTATTGTCCCCGATCGTCGGGATGGAGAACGTCGTCGATGCGTAAAACTGGCCCGCCGGAATCGTGATGTCCCTGTTGCCCAGATGGTTCGCGGCGACATAATTGCCGGTCTGGGCGACGTTCACGGTCACTGTCAGCGACGACGACCACGACCCCGAACTTGTTGCACTCAGCGCGAATTCAGCAGGGTTGCCCTCGGTCGGCGAGGTCGCGACGGCCACAGCGATCGAGGGGGTGGTCTGCGCGGCGGCCGGGGCGGCGAGGCCCGCGAGCAGCGGCAGGCACAGCAGCGCGGGCAGCAGGCCGCGCCGAAGGCCGCGGCCGGCGGGAGCGGATGTCTCAGGCGGGGATGAAGGCCGGAGGAGCCGCCGCCATGCGGAGCCGATCATGACCGGCAGGCGCGCAGGTGGGGCGATCCGGCGATCCGGCGATCCGGCGATCCGGCGATCCGGCGATCCGGCGATCCGGCGATCCGGCGATCCGGCGATCCGGCGATCCGGCGATCCGGCGATCCGGCTGATTATAACGGGAACCTCACGGCAACTTGTCAAGCCCCGATCCCGGACCTCGCCCGCGGCAGCCGCAACCGCCGCCCACGCCTCTCGCACAAAACCCATGGTCGCCCCCCTCCGGACTTCAACAAAAAAATGCCGGGCACAGAACCTCCGAAGAGGGCCTGTGACCCGATCCACGCGCCAAGTACCAAATCCAAATCGCGAAAGCAAATCCCGTTTGCGCACGCTCACGCGCCGCTGTCCGTCCCTGGCAACTCATGACGGCCCCGGGCGCCGCTCATTCGCCCGGCGACCGCCGGTCCCGCACGACCTGTCAGCGCCGCGGGCGCACCCGCACCCGCAGCCAGCGGATCGCGACGGCGCGGCGGAGAACGGAAAGGTCCCGGCCAAATTGGCGACAGCGGCCGGCCACGCAGGCGGCGACGAAGCGCAGATAACGTCAGGAGTCATGTGTCAGGGGGGTTGTGTCCCCAGACGTGGTGTAGGAGCTCCCGCTACCCCCGGTAGCTGTGGGTAACCGGCTTGGCGCCGCGACCGCCCTCGAGTCTGGTGGCGCCAAGCCGGTTATCCACAGCGGGGTGGCCATCGCGGTTCCGGTTTAGGGTTTGGGTGAATCCGAATCGACCCGAGCCTAAGGAGAACCACGATGACCGATGACAAGCTTACCCTGCGGACGCTGTTGGAGAAGAGCTCTGACGCCGATCTGCTGCGTGAGATGATCGCCTTCTCTGCGCAGCGCCTTATGGAGCTGGAAGTCGAGGGCCTGACCGGCGCCGAGCATGGCGCGCGGACGCCGGAGCGGATCAACCAGCGCAACGGCTACCGCGATCGGCCTTGGGAGACCCGGGCCGGCACGGTCGACCTGAAGATTCCGAAGCTCAGGAAGGGGAGCTACTTCCCCGGCTTCCTGGAGCCCCGACGGACGGCGGAGAAGGCGCTCACGGCGGTGATCCAGGAGGCCTACATCCAGGGGGTATCGACCCGCTCGGTCGACGAACTGGTTCAGGCCATGGGCATGAGCGGGATATCGAAGAGCCAGGTCTCGCGCCTTTGCGGGGAGATAGACGACAAGATCCGCAGCTTCCTCGACCGCCCGCTCGAAGGCGACTGGCCCTATCTCTGGCTGGATGCGACTTACGTGAAGGTGCGCGAGGCCGGGCGCATCGTCCCGGTCGCGGTCACCGTGGCCGTCGCGGTCAACGACCAGGGCCGGCGCGAGATCCTCGGCATGGCGATCGGCGCCTCCGAGGCCGAGACCTTCTGGACCGAGTTCCTGCGCTCGCTGACCAGGCGCGGCCTGCGCGGCGTGCAGCTGGTGATCTCCGACGACCACAAGGGCCTGAAGGCCGCCACCACCCGGATCCTCGGCGCCACCTGGCAGAGATGCCGCGTCCACTTCATGCGCAACCTGCTGGCCCATGCCGGCAAGCAGGGCCGGCGCGTCGTCTCCGCCTTCGTCGCCACCGCCTTCGCCCAGGACGATGCCGAGGCCGCTGCCGCCCAGTGGCGCCTGATCGCCGACCAGCTCAGGCCCAAGGCCTCCAAGCTGGCGGCCCTCATGGACGAGGCCCAGCACGACGTCCTCGCCTACATGAGCTTCCCCAAGGAGCACCGGGTCAAGCTTCACTCGACCAACCCGCTCGAACGCGTCAACGGCGAGATCAAGCGACGCACCAACGTCGTCGGCATCTTCCCCAACGAGGACGCCATCACCCGCCTCGTCGGCGCCGTGCTGCTCGAGCAGAACGACGAATGGACCGTCGGAAGGAGGTACATGACGCTGGAATCGATCGCTCCCCTGAGCGACAATCCCACGATCAAGCTGTCCGCTGTGGCAGCCTGAATAACCCGGCCCTACCCGCCGGATGCCGCGTAAAGCGCGACGCTCTTACACCACTCCTCGGGACACGATCGTCAGGGGCACGGGGGCGGTGATTGCCCGGGATGTGTTTTCTCAGGCGAAGACCGCGCAGAGGATGCGGTCCATGGAGGTCTGGGGATCGCTGTCCCGGTACCGGTCCGGGCGGGCGCGCGCTTCGCTCAGTCGGCGTCGCCCCGGCGGAGCGCGTCCTGGAACGCCCGGGCCTCGGCGACCAGCCTGTCGAGCTCGTCCCCGCGCCCTTCGCGGGCCATCGCGTCGCGCCTTTCGGTCGCCAGGAACCAGGTGTAGCGGAACATCCGCTCGATCAGCGGCGTCAGCGCATCCGCAACCAGGGCGGGTTCGGCACCCTCCCGCGCACGCGCGAGCGCGAGGATGCGCTCGCGGACGAACTCGGCGGCCGGCTTGTCGTGGGCCAGGGCGGCGCGTTTGACCTCCTCCCGCTCGGAACCCGAGAAGGGGATGCCCCGTGTCTTGCGGACCTCGCCCGCCCTGTCGGCCGCGTTCCCGCCGCCGGAAGTCTCGTTGCGGTCGTTTTCGCTCGTGCCGCGGCTCCTCCATAGCGTCCTCCGCCAGCCTCGCGGTCGCCCCGGATACGGCTGGCGCAAGTCGGCATCGTCACGATTCGAGGCCCTTGCCGTCCCGGTTGCGTCTCCACGAGACCTTACCGCCATGGCCGCGAGATCGGCGGCGGTCTGGAGGCGCACCGGGAACGGCGCGCGCTCCGGCAGGCCGGAGAGATGGCGGCGCTTCGCCCAGGCGTCGCGCCAGGCCCTGCTGGCCCGGATGAAGCGCCAGGCCCGCAGGGCGTCCCATCCGCGGACCTGTCGCGCCATCGCCGGGCGGCGCGATCACCAGCGCGCTACAGCCTCGAACCCGACCGTGTGCTCCGGTGCCGCCGTGTCGCTCTCCCGCCTTGTCGCCTTCACGCCGAAGGAGAGATCGGGCGCGTTGGCGTTGGCCGCAGGCGAGAGCCGCCAGCCGAGCGTGTAGTCGCGCGTCCCCGTGGCAAGCCCCAGCCCGACATGCGGGCTCCCGGTGAAGCGGTTGCCGAAGGCCGGGAGGCCATACGCCGCTTCCGCCTGCCAGCGGCTGGTCGCCTCGCCGATACCGGCACGGTCGGCCAGCGGGTCGGTCGCGAACAGCGCGTCGAGACCGCCCTCGGCCGATCCGCCCCAGTCCTGGCGCAGCGTCAGCGACAGCCCGCGCTCGCTCGACGGATCGGGATCGAAGGCCAGCGAGGCCGCGAAGCCTTGGTCCTCCAGGTCGTCGTTGCCGTGCGCGATCAGCGTCCGGCCCGACAGGTCGAGCGAGAGCCCGATCGCCGGATCGGTCCAGGCGATGCCGCCGCCGAGCTCGACCCCGAAGCCGGTCTCCGCGTCGCCGCCGTCGTGGCGCGCGCCTATTTCCACCCTGGGCGTCACGCTGCCGCCGCCCTCGGTGGCGATGGCGTAGCCGCCCTCCAGACCGAGCCTGAGCCGCGTCACGTCGGAATCCGACGCCGCAAGCTCGTGCGTCTTCTCCGACGAGGTCCGCGCCCACAGCGCGTCCGACGTCAGCGCCAGCGTGGGACCCGAGCCTTCCCTGGGCGGAGGCAGCAGCTCGCTCCGCGCGCCGGCCGCCGCCATCGTCCAGGAGATGTCCGACTTGAGAGAGCCGCCCACGTCCGGCTTCAGCGTCACCTCGCCCGTGCCGTAGCCCGCCGCGCCCCAGAACCGGAGCCGTTCCGACGCCTGGATGGCCGCGTAGGGGACGGCAGCCGTCAGCGACGCCTCGACGTCGCCGTCGCCCTCCCGCACCGCGCCTGCGCACAAGACCTCCCGCGTCTCCGCGTCCAGGTCCTGCGGACAGCGCACGGACCCCGTTCCGGCATCGGCATAGCCGCCCTCGCCGGAACTCTTCATCAGCGCCAGCCCGACCAGCCACCTGCCCCGCGCGTAGTCCGCGCCCAGCATGGCGGTGGTCGTCTCGCCGTCGAGCGAGAACGCGCCCTCTCTTCCGTCGAAGCTCGACTGCGCCGCCCGGCCCCAGAAGGCGAGACTGCCGCCGGTGGCGTCGGTCTCTCCCGTCGCGGTGAAGCTCGATCCCAGCAGCGCCTCCAGCCCCGTCATGGTGCGGGATTGCGCCAATCCCTGGCCGAAGCCGTCCGCGTCATGGCCGAAACCAACCGTGCCCAAGCGGCCGGCGGGAGCGTCGAGGCCGGACAGCGCCAGCGGCCCGGCGCCTTCGATGCCCGCGTCGGCAATGGCCGCGTTGCCTGCCCCGGACAACGATCCGGCATCGTTCGCCGCGCCGTCAGCCGCCGAGCCCGTTCCGAAGCTCAGCGCCTGCCCTGCAAGCGTGCCCCGGGCGCCCGCCTCGCGCGGCGCCGCGATGCGGCCCGCGATGCCGTCGAGCGCCTGCTCCGCAACCGTACGCCCGAAGCGCGCCAGCCACGCCGCCGGCATCGGATCGTCGTTCACGATCGTCGCCACGCCCACGGCATCCGCGATCGCCGCGCCGTTCGCGTCCGAGAGCACGATCTCGAAGGTCTCCGGGTCCTCGTCGTGGCTGTCGTCGATCACCAGGGCCGCCATGATCCGGTGCTCGGTCGCGCCCGGCCTCATGGACGCAAACTTCTTTCCGGTAGAGGCCGAAAAGTCCACGCCCCGCTTCGCCGACACCGGGCTCGACTCCCGCACCCGGTAGTAGAACCAGGCGCCCTTCTCCAACGCCTTGCTGAGCGTCACCGTGAACTCGACCCGCCGGTAGGGACCCTCCTTTACCTCGACGTCGTTCACCGAGAGGCTCGGCACGCCCGCCGCCGCCACGTCGTCGTCCGCCACCGCGACCGAGGCCGCGTCGTCCGGAGACGCCGCCACCGCGTAGCCGGTGCCGGCGGCAAGGGTCGCGGTGACCGAGCCGTCGGGCTCGTCCGCCGTATCGTTCACCGTCGCGACCTCGAAGGCCGCGCTGCCCCCGGCCGGGATGATGATGTTCCTCGTGCCGGTATGGCCTTGGGCGGCATAGTCCCCGCTCTGGGTCACCGCGAGGCTCACCGTCAGGTCCGCGTGCGGCGCAGGCGTGGCCGTGAGGGTGAACGCGGCCGGGGCTCCTTCCGTCACCCCGGCGCCGGCGGCGATGCTCACCACCGGATCGTCATTGTCCGCGACCGCGACCGAGGCGGTATCTCCGGGCGGTGCTGCCACCGCGTAGCCCGTGCCAGCCTGGAGCGCGGCCGCGATGCTGCCATTCGCCTCGTCCGCGCCGTCGTCCGCCGTAGCCACGGCGAGCGTTGCCGTGCCGGACGTGCCCACGGTCACCGTCCTCGCGCCGGTCTGGCCGCCTGCGGCGAAACTGCCGCTGTCGGTCACGTCCACCCGGACCGTGATCGCGCCCGCAGGCGCGGGCGTGGCGGTCAGGGTGAAGCTGGCGGTGCCGCCCTCGGCGATGCCGCTGCCGCCGGCGATGCGCACCACCGGTGTCGCGACCGGCGGATCGTCATCGTCGCTCACCGCCACCGTCGCCGCGTTCGGGCTGCCGACCGTGTAGCCGGCGCCGGCCTCGACTGTCGCGGACACATTGCCATTGGGCTCGTCCGCATTGTCATTCACCGTGGCGAGCGTGAGCGTGGCCGAGGACTGGCCCGCCTGGATGGTGACCGTCTGCGTCCCCTCATCGCCTGCGCCGAGGAAATCGCTCACCGCGTCGTCGACGACGGTGAGCGTCACCGCCAGGCTCAAAGCCGGGGCCGGATCGGCCGCAACCGTGAACACCGCATTGCCGCCCTCGGTAACGCCACTGCCGCCCGTGACCGTGATCTCGGGACCGGTATTGGTCGTGCCGGCATTCTCCAGGCACTGGAGCGCCGTTATCACCGGGTTCCAGCGGCCCGGCGAGTACTGGTCCCGCATCTGCTTCGCCTCGGCGACGTCCATCGCCGCATGGCCGTTGTCGTCGCCGAAGGCGGCCAGCACCTTCATCCAGCGCGTCACGTGCGCCGTTCCGTAGTGCGTCTCCCCGGCATAGCCCTGCACGTCCGGCTTCACATCCGCATGGCAGGCATTGGGGGCGGTGTCATCGTTGACGATGGTGTAGGTCGCAAGGCCCGCGGCCCCGGAGACCGCCACCCCCTGCGGCGGGTCGCGCAGTTCCACCACCACCGTCTCGTCGGGCTCGACCTCGCCGTCGCCCCGGATCAGCAGCCGCGCCTGCCCGCTCGCCGCGTTCGCGGGCAGCGTGTAGCTGTGGCAGTCGTTGGAAAGGCTCACGGGTGTGTCGCTCGACGGCCCGACGAACAGGTAGTCCGCGCTGCCGCCCCGGGTCGCGGTGCCGGTGCTCTTCAGGCACACCTTGAAGCTCGTCGCCTGTGCCCGCGTCGGGGCAAGGCCGAAGGTCACCGTCGCGTAACCCTTAGCACCCGCCGCGCCCTCGTTCGCGGACGCCGGCGCGACCGCGACCGAAAGCGTCGGCGTCTCGTCATCGTCCACCGAGACCGTGACGGACCCGACCGTCACCCCGCCATAGCCGCCGGTATTGCTGACGGCATGGGTAATGGCGACGCTCTCGTCGTCGGCGTCCGCATCCTCCTGTGGCGTCACCGTCACGCTCTGCGCCCGGTTCCAGGTCGTCGAGGTGAAGGTGAGCGTGGCGCTCGCGCCCGCCGTGCCGCCGGGGCCGTGGACCTTCACCTTGCCCGCATCGCCGCTCGTTGCCGTCACCGTCACATCCGCCGTCGGCTTGCTCGCCAGCACCACCGTGTAGCTGCCCGCCGCGCCGCCCTCGGCAAGGCTGAGCGCGTCGGTCGAGACCGTCACGCCGGGCGGGACGACAGCCGCGTCGTCGTCGGTAATGGTGAGGGTGTGGGCCTTCGTGGCGCCCGGCGTGTAGCCCGTGCCGTCGGTCAGCGTCAGCACCACGGTCTCGGCGCTCTCATTGCTGGCGTCGTCGACGATCGCGATCGGGATGGTCGCCGTCGCGGCGCCGGCCGCGACCGACACGGTGCCGGAGCTCTCGATGGTGAAGTCGTTGCCGCTGCCCTCGGTCGCCGTGCCGCCGACGCTGTAGTCGAGCGTGATGCCGGCGCCCGGCGCCGGATCGAGATCGAGCGTCACGTTGCGCGTGCCCGCGGCTTCCCCCGCGCCCGACGAGGCCGAGGCAAAGGCCACCACCGGCACGTCATCGTCCGCCACCGCGACCGAAGCCGTGTGGCTCCGGCTGTCCACCGTGTAGCCGTCGCCGCTCCCGATCGTCGCGGTAATCGCGCCGTCGGGCTCGTCCCGGCCATCGTTCGCGGTGGCGACCTCGAGACTGGCGCTGCCGCTTGCGCCGATCGTGACCGTCCGGGAGCCGTCCTGTCCGCCGGTGGCGAAGTCGCCGCTGTCCGACACCTCCACTTCGACGCTGATGTCATCCGATGGCGCGGGGTCGGCGTTCAGCGTGAAGATGGCCGCGCTGCCTTCGGTGACATCGGCTCCTCCAGAAATGCTGATTTGCGGCGGCGGCGGGGTGTCGGGATCGATCAGGAGAATCCGTCCGTCGCCGTTCCGTGCGCCGCTGGCGCTCCCGGGGATGCCCGAGGCGGTCACATGCCCAATACTCGCGGTCACGGTGGCGCCGTCCGCATCCGGATCGTCCGCGGCAGTAAGGATCAGCGTCGCGGCGGCCGCGCTGCTGCCGCTGGACGGGCCGGTGAAGGTGACGGTGCCGGTGCTCGCATCGAGCGAGACCCCGGCGGGGTTGCCCGACAGGGACAGCGTGAAGTCCGTTCCGGGCGTACCGCCCGAGAACTGAAGCGGCACCTTGAGGCTCTCGCCCCGGATCAATTCCCGGCTTGAAGGCACTGTCGGCGAAACAAGGGCAGTGGGATCTGACCCGGTCAACGTCAATGCCACCGTTGCCGGATCGCTGGCATCCCCCTCGGTCGCGCGGTTGTCCGGAATGCTCAGCGTCGCCTTGACGTCCGGCGTCACGTCCGGCCCGTCGCGCACCGTCACGTAGCGGCGGCTGGGTCCCTTTATCCAGTAATGGTTCATCCCGGTATACTCGGGATATCCACCCCGTATGAAGAAGCCGACCCGCCCATCCTCCTCATGCAGCGTGTGGGCGTAGGTCGGCACGTCGACGGTGATCGAACTCTTGCCGGCAGGAATGGTAAAGCAGCGATGATTGCTCACGCC
This sequence comes from Alphaproteobacteria bacterium, assembly GCA_965221125.1. Classification (GTDB taxonomy): domain Bacteria; phylum Pseudomonadota; class Alphaproteobacteria; order UBA828; family UBA828; genus WTGU01. The sequence goes on along the minus strand of CBDCRW010000004.1, from coordinate 622,287 downwards.
GGGGAGGATGGCGCACTCGTAGCCGACATCCAGCGGTCGGACGTACTTGACCGGGCACCGGCTGCCGTCGCAGACAAAAGGACTGCCAAATTGGGGGAGGTGGATCACGATCTGCTCCAGGGCCGACGACGTGGACCCGGTTCTGGTTATCGTGAACGTGATCGTCTCGCCTTCCTCCACCGAGGCGGGAGAGGCGGCGATACTGATATAGGGTGCCGCCCAGGCCTCGCCGGAGGCAATCGCCGTCAGCAGCAACAGCACCGACGAACAAAGGGCACCTTGCAGGCGGCGCCCCGGCGAGCGCATGCGGCGCGGCTCGGCGCGGCTGGCGGCAGAACGGTCAGGCGGAGAAGATGTGCGGCACAGCCATGCGAGCGCCCTCATGACCAGCAGGCGAGCGCAGGTGAGGCGTCCCGGCGTCCCGGCGTCCCGGCGTCCCGGCGTCCCGGCTTATTTTAACAGCTGCACCGTCCGGGTTTGTCAAGTGCCCGCGCGAACACCTCCGACTTCGAACCCCGTCCAGGGCAACCGCAATCGCCGTCCACGCTCCCCGCACTGAACCCATGGTCATCCCCCCGGACCGCAAACAAAAAAACACCGGGTTCTGCGCCTCCGGAGAGGGCGCATCTCCCAGTTCGGGCCGCCTAGTACCAAACTCGAAACGCGAAGGCAAACTCCGTGGTCGGGGAGACGGGGCTGGCGATTCCCCGGGACTTGTATCCGTGGATGAAGACCGCGCAGAGGATGCGGTCGATGGAGGTCTTGTCCCGGAAGGCTCCCATGGGCCGGGTTCGTCTTCGGACCCCGCAGAACCTTCGTTCGATGGCGTTGGTGGTCCTGACCTGCTTTCGCTCGGCCAGGGTGTTTCAACGGAAGCCGGCAAGCGGATCGTCGAGGAACCGGTCCTGCGACCGCCGGCTTCGCTCAGTCGGCGTCGCCCCGGCCGAGCGCGTCCTGGAACGCCCGGGCCTCGGCGACCAGCCTGTCGAGCTCGTCCCCGCGTCCTTCGCGGACCATCGCGTCCCGCCTTTCGGTCGCCAGGAACCAGGTGTAGCGGAACACCCGCTCGATCGGCGCCGCCATCGAAGCCGCAACCGCGGCCGGTTCGACGCTCGTCCGCGCCCGAACCGCCACCTCGGGGTTCCGCGCGAGCGCGAGGATGTGCTCGCGGACGAACTCGGCGGCCGGCTTGTCGTCGGCCAGGGCGGCGCGTTTGACCTCCTCCCGCTCGGAACCCGAGAAGGGGATGCCCCGTGTCTTGCGGACTTCGCCGGCCTTTTCGGCCGCATTCGCGCCGCCGGAGACGTCGTCACGGTCGTCGTCGCTCATCCTTCGGCCCCTCTGCAGCCTCTCATCGGCGTCTTCCGCGCGCCGCATGGCGCCCCCGATACGGCGCGCGCGAGGCGGAATCGCGGCGGCCGAGCCCGGGTTTCCGTGCCGACGGCAAACGAACGCCCGGCATTTCGGCAATCGGCGCGCGGCGGCGCGGCCCGCGCATTACTTGCCTGTCGCCATGTCGCGATACTGTTTCAGGATCGCCTTCGCGCGGGACCGGCGGCGCTTGACGCGGGTATGCATCCAGCTGCCGTCGTGGTACTCCTCCGCAACCCGTTCCCGGCCCCAGAGCCGCACCGCGACCTCGCGCCGGGTGAGTCCTTCCGCCTCGCTTTCCAGCGCCAGCAGAAGTTCGGTGTCTCCGTCATCCCCCGTTCCCGCCCCGGCCGAGGGACCGGGGCGCCGAGCCAGACATCCTCGATGCTCGCCACTTCGCGCACCAGCAACAGCCCGCCATCCTCGGGGAAGCCGGCGCCTCGGGGAAGCCGGACCTGGACCGACCGGCCCTCCCGTTCGATCCGGAGCATCAAGGCGCCGTCGCCCAGCCGCAGCCCGGAGAGCGTTGCCCCGCCCTCAGCGGCAAGCCGGGCCAGCGGCGGCGCGTCCGGCGCCACCCGGCCGTCGATCACGCCGGCCTGGGTCCAGAAGGGCGCGAGCGGCCGTTCCGCATGCGGGTCTTCAAATGCCGCCATGCCCCAGGCCGCGGCGGCGAGATCGGCGGCGGTCTGGAGGCGCACCGGGAACGGCGCCCGCTCCGGCAGGCCGGAGAGATGGCGGCGCTTCGCCCAGGCGTCGCGATACGCCCTGCTGGCCCGGATGAAGCGCCAGGCCCGCAGGGCGTCCCATCCGCGGACCTGCCGCGCCATCGCCGGGCGTCGCGATTACCAGCGGGCGCGAAGCTCGAACCCGGCGATGTGTTCCGGCGCCGCCGTATCGCTCTCCCGGCGCGTCGCCCTCACGCCGAAGGAGAGATCGGGCGCGTTGGCGTTGGCCGCCGGCGAGAGCCGCCAGCCGAGCGTGTAGTCGCGCGCGCCCGTGGCGAGCCCGAGCCCCACATGCGGGCTGCCGGTGAAGCGCCCCGCGAGGGCCGGGAGGCCGTACGCGGCTTCCGCCTGCCATCGGCTCTCCACCTCGCCGATACCGGTGCGGTCGGCCAGCGGGTCGGTCGCGAACAGCGCGTCGAGCCCGCCCTCGGCCCGGCCGCCGATCCGCTGGCGGAGCGTCAGCGACAGGCCGCGCTCGGTGCCCGGGTTCGGATCGAAGGCGAGCGAGGCCGCGAAGCCCCGGTCTTCCAGATCGTCGTTGCCGTGCGCGATCAGCGTCCGGCCCGAGAGGTCGAGCGAGAGCCCGAGCGCCGGATCGGTCCAGGCGATGCCGCCGCCGAGCTCGACGCCGAAGCCGGTCTCCGCGTCGCCGCCGTCATGGCGCGCGCCGATCTCCACCCTGGGCACGATCCGGCCGCCGCCCTCGGTGGCGATGCGATAGCTGCCTTCCAGACCCAACCGCAGCCGGGTCACGTCGGAGTCCGACGCCGCCAGCTCTCGCGTCTTCTCCGACGAGGTCCGCGCCCACAAGGCGTCCGCGGTCAGCGCGAGCGTGGGACCGCTCCCTTCCTTCGGAGGCTGGAGAAGATCGCTCCGCGCGCCCGCCGCCGCCATCGTCCAGGAGAGGTCCGACTTGAGCGAGCCGCCCATGGCGGGCTTCAGCGTCACCTCGCCGGTGCCGTAGCCCGCCGCGCCCCAGAGCCTGAGACGTTCGGACGACTGGATGGCCGCGTACGGGACGGCGGCCGTCAGAGACGCCTCCACGTCGCCGTCGCCCTCCCGCACCGCGCCGTTGCACAGACTCTCGTCCGCATCCTCCGGGCAGGTCTGCAAAGCGGGGCGGGGGCTGGCAGCCCTGTCGGCGTAGCCACCCTCGCCGGAACTCTGCATCAGCGCGAGCCCGACCAGCCACCTGCCCCGCGCATAGTCCGCGCCCAGCATGGCCGTCGTCGTCTCGCCGTCGAGCGAGAACGTCCCCTCGCGGCCGTCGAAGCTCGACTGCGCCGCGAGGCCCCAGAAGGCGAGGCTGCCGCCGGTGGCGTCGGTCTCTCCCGTCGCGGTGAAGCTCGAGCCCAGCAGCGCCTCCAGCCCCGTCATGGTACGGGATTGCGCGAAGCCCTGGCCGAAACCGTGGACGCCATGGCCGAAGCCAGCCCCGAGGCCGGCAGGGCCGAAGCGCCCGGCGGGAGCGTCGAGGCCGGACAGCGCCAGCGGCCCGGTGCCGGAGAAGCCGACACTGGCCGCGTTGTCGTTCGCCGCGCCGGTCTGCGATCCGGGGGACCCCGATCCAGGATTGAAGCTCAGCGCCTGCCCGGCAATCGCGCCCTGCATGCCCGCCGCGCGCGGCGCCGCGATGCGCCCGGCAATCCCGTCGAGCGCCTGCTCCGCCACCGTGCGACCGAACCGCGCGAGCCACGCCGCCGGCATCGGGTCGTCGTTGACGATCGTCGCCACGCCCACCCCGTCCGCGATCGCCACGCCGTTCGCGTCCGAGAGTACGATCTCGAAGGTCTCCGGGTCCTCGTCGTGGCTGTCGTCGATCACCAGGGCCGCCATGATCCGGTGCTCGGTCGCGCCCGGCCTTATGGACGCAAATTTCTTTCCGGTAGAGGCCGAAAAGTCCACGCCCCGCTTCGCCGACACCGGGCTCGACTCCCGCACCCGGTAGTAGAACCAGGCGCCCTTCTCCAACGCCTTGCTGAGCGTCACCGTGAACTCGACCCGCCGGTACGGACCCTCCTTCACCTCGACGTCGTTCACCGAGAGCGTCGGCACGCCCGTCGCCGCGACATCGTCGTCCGAGACCGCGACCGTGGCCGCGTCTGCCGGCGGATCCGCCACCGCATAGCCCGTTCCGGACTGCAGGGCCGCGCCCACCGATCCGTCCGGCTCGTCCGCGCTGTCGTCCGCCGTCGCGACCTCGAAGGCTGCACTGCCCCCGGTCGGAACGGTCACCTCCCTGGCGCCGGTCTCGCCGGCAGCCGCGAAGTCCCCGCTCTGGCCCACCGTCAGCGCCACCGTGAGCGGCGCGGCGGGCGCGGGCGTCGCCGTCACCGTGAACGTCGCCGGATCGCCCTCCGTAACGCCAGTGCCCGCCGCCACGCTCACGACCGGCGTGTCGTTGTCGCGCACCGCGACCTTCGCGGCCGCCTTGCCGGCCGCCAGGGTGTAGCCCGCGCCGGCGTCGAGGGTGACGCCGACCGAGCCGTCGGCCTCATCGGCCCCGTCGTCGGCCGTGGCGATGGCGAGCGTGGCGCTCGCGGCGCCCGCCGCAAGCGTCACCGTCCGGCTGCCCGCGCCGGGCGCGTCCAGGTACTCGCCGCTCTGGGCGACGGTGAAGGCGACCGTGAGCTCCGCCGCCGGCGCCGGATCGGCATGGACGGTGAAGACCGCACTGCCGCCCTCGTCCACGGCGGGACCGGCCGACAGGCTGAGCTCGGGGACCGCCGCCGGCGTCTCCGCCTGCGGCGTCGCGGCCTTCTCCAGGCAGTCGAGCGCCACCACCACCGGGTCCCAGCGCGTCCAGCCCTTGCCGGCATACGTCCCGGCCTCGGCGGCGGTCATGCCCCCGGCCTTGCCGTCGAACGCCGCCAGCACCCGCTTCCAGCGCTTCACATGGTCGCTCGTCTCCGGCTGCTCGCCGATATAGCCCGCGATGTCCGCGCGCAGCGTCCCGAGATCGCAGGACGCCGCGCCCGCCTGGAGAGAATCCGCCTGCGCGGACTGCGGCGTCGACAGGTCGAGTACCGCCGTGGCCGCGAGGCCGGCGAGCACCTGCGTGTCGCCGTTGCCGTCGACATGTTCCGGCGCCACCGTCACCCTGAGCGACGCCGCCCCCGGCGCCTGGTGTTCGATCGTCTGCGTCGTGGCGGTCACGCCGGCGTGGAGGCCGGCGGCGATCGACTGCCCGTTGCCGTCGAGCGCGTCCCACTCCACCTCGTAGCCGGTGGCGTGCGGAACCGCGTCCCACGTCGCCTTCGCCGTGTTCCCGTCAACCGCCGTCACCTGCAGGTTGGTCACCGCCGTGGAGGGGACCTCGACCGCGGCCGTCTGCTGGGGGCTGCTGTGGGGGTTGCCGTCCGCCGTGGTGTCCAGGATGCGCACCTTCGCGACCACTTTCTGCCCGCGCGCGGTGTAGGGGCCGGTGCTGGCGGGGTGGTCGCCCGGCGCCATCGCCGCCACGGTGAGCGTGCCGTTGGTGTCGCGCCTGTCGCTCCGGATCGGCACCGTCAGGGTCTTCACGCTTTCCCCTCGGGCGAAACTGACGGTCTTGTAGTGCGCGTGCGTCTCCGGCGCACCGGCGATCCAGTTCGCCCGCACGCCGTCGTCGGCCGACTGCGACAGCAGCACCGCGACGGTGGAGCCTTCCTGCACAGCCGGATGCATCGTGAGCCTGAACGTCGCGCTCTGCCCCTCCGAGACGGTGTCCCGGCTGGTCCGTTCGAGGATCAGCTTGCTGGTGTATTCGCCGTCGCCTGGCCGATGATCCTTGATGATGATATCCACGGTTTCCGGATCCGTCGCTCCGACCGTCTGTGTCAGCGTCACCTTGAACAGCTCGTTTTGCTCGAAGGCGCCGTCGTTGACGACCGGGACGAAGATCCACTTCGCGGTCTCCCCGGGATGGAAGGTCAGGATGTCGTCCGGAAAGCTGTGGTGTTTCGCGATGTAGTCCTGGCCGCCGGAAGCGTTAATGTCGCTGAAACTGACGCGCACGCCCACCGTGCGCTCCTGCGCGGGGCTGATGGTCACCGGGATGCTGACGCCCCCCGCGTCCTCCCGGACTGCATGGGAGCTGGAACTCGCGCTGATGCTGTAGTCGTTGTCCTTGATGGTCACCCGTGCTCGCGCAATGCCGCTGTCATACATGCCGGTCGGAAAGCTGGCCGTGTCCAAATCGATGGTGAACGTCTCGCCACTGTCGAAGCTGCTGTCGTCGGTCAGGTCGACGTACAGGTCCTGCGTGATCTCGCCGCGCCGGAAGGTCAGCGAGGTCCGCGAGGCGTCGTAGTCGCCGGACGACGCCGTTCCCCGGGTATACGTGAACGGGACCGTGACGTTCCATGGGTATCCTTGGGTGCTTTCCACCAGGTCGACCTGGATGCGGAGCCGCTTCCCTTCGCGGCCTTCGTAGTTGGCCTGCCGGAAACTCACGGCCACGTCGTCGTTCAGGATGGTGTGGGTGACCGTGTGGGCGCGGCGGCCGTCAAGGTCCCACGGCTGCGCGCCGACAAGGGTCAGGTGCGCGGTCACCGTCTCGCCGTACTCGCCGCGCCATCTTCCGCTTTCCGAAATCTCGTCGCCGACCACGGCGATGCCGATGGCGCTGTCAGGAGTCGTCCGCCCCCTGCCGATGCGGCCGTTGACGCAATTGGAGGACTGCTGGGTCCCACCGAGCGTGGGATTGTAGTCGTCCGCGTACGTGGCCGTGCCGGAAAAGCAGACCTTGTAGTTGACGTCGCCCGAGACCGGTCCGGTAAGGCGCACCTCGAAGGTCTGGTTCGTCAGGCCCGAATGTCCCTCTGGCGCGTCCGGGGGCGCCGAGATCGTGATGCCCTCGTAGGCCTGCGCCGCGCCGGCGAGACCGAACGCCAGCGGCAGGCCGAGCAGGCCGGCGGCGGCGGCCCGGCGCAGACCGCCCGCAGCGGCGAGACCGGAAGACTCAGGCGGGGAGGATGGAGAGGGTGTCCGACGGAGGAGCCGCCGCCATGCGGCCCCGATCATGGCCGGAACGCGCACGCAGGTGGGGCGATCCGGCGATCCGGCGATCCGGCGATCCGGCGATCCGGCGATCCGGCGATCCGGCGATCCGGCGATCCGGCGATCCGGCGATCCGGCGATCCGGCGATCCGGCGATCCGGCGATCCGGCGATCCGGCGATCCGGCTGATTATAACGGGAGCCTCAAGGACACTTGTCAAGCCCCGATCCCGGACCTCGCCCGCGGCAGCCGCAACCGCCGCCCACGCCTCTCGCACAAAACCCATGGTCGCCCCCCTCCGGACTGCAAAAAACACCCGATGCGGACTCTCCGAAGGAGAGCGCACGACCCATTCCAAGCGACTGATACCAAACACGGAACACGAAAGCAAACGACGCTTGCGCGCATTTGCGCGCCGCAGTCCATTCGTGGCATCGCATGGTGACCCCCGGCGCCGAGCGCGTGCGCGCGCTCACCGCGCGGATCGTGGCCGGCGCCTGTCCGGCTCAGTCCGCCGCGCCCCGGCGCAGCGAGTCCTGGAACGCCCGGGCCTCGGCGACCAGCTTGTCGAGCTCGTCCCCGCGCCCTTCGCGGGCCATTGCGTCGCGCCTTTCGGTCGCCAGGAACCAGGTGTAGCGGAACATCCGCTCGATCAGCGGCGCCATCGAGGCCGCAACCGGGGCCGGCTCGGCGCTCTCCGGCCCCCGATCCGCCTCCTCGGGGTTCCGCGCGAGCGCGAGGATGCGCTCGCGGACGAACTCGGCGGCCGGCTTGTCATGGGCCAGGGCGGCGCGTTTGACCTCTTCCCACTCCGATTCCGAGAAGCGGATGCCCCGTGTCTTGCGGACATCGCCCGCCTTGTCGGCCGCGTTCTCGCCGCCGGAGGCCTCGTTGCGGTCGTCTTCGCTCATCCCCCGGCTCCTCTACAGCCCCTCATCGGCGTTTTCCACGCGCCTTGCGGCCGCCCCGGATACGGCGCGCGCAAGGCGGCATCGTCACAATTCGAGGTCCATGCCGCCGCGCTCGCGGACCGGCACCTCCGGTTCCTTCGCTGGCGTCCTGGACGGCGTGTTTCCGGTCTCGCGGTCCTTCGCCGTGCCCGAACCGGAGCCCCGATCCGCCGGCCGCTCCACGCTCCAGGCTGCGTCCGCAGCCCTGTCGGGCGCCTCGCGCTTCATCTCGCCGATGGCTTCGAGCGCCGCGACGCGCTCGCCGGTGACCGCTTCGAGCTGGGCGCGGAGGTCGGCCGCGTCGTCAGTGACCAGCTCGGCCCGCTCGCGGGCGCGGCTGATCTCGACATAGAAGCTCTTCTGGGTGGTGAGATGCGGATGCCTCGCCTCCATCGCGGCGATCACATTGTCCACCGTACGGCCCTGGAAGGCATGCACGGTGGACGCCCAGGCATGGTCGAGATGGCGCAGCTGCGGGTCTCCCTTCCCCAACTCCAGCGTCTTGCCGTCCTCCAGGCGGAAGGTCACCCGCCCGTCCGCGACCTTCAGCACCTCCGCCGTCCGGCTGTTGACCAGCCCGAGGCCGGCATCGTTGCGGGTCCAGCGGATGCGGTCGCCGGCCCGCAGCTCGATCTCCTCGGCCCGGTAGACCTCGCTGCCGCCCCGGCGCCCGCCGATCTCCTCCGGCTTCCAGGCAACCGTTCCGCCACTGCCGTCATCGAGCAGCACCTCGTTCGCCCGGTAATCGATACCCGTGACGCGGCGTTCGTCGCCCTTCTCGACGCCGATCCGCTTGTAGGGGCGGTGGAACGCCACCACATCGCCCATGGCGTAGTTGCCGGCGAGCACCTTCTCCGCATTGGTATAGCCTTTCGAGACCAGCCGTTCGGACTCGAGGACGGGCCCGTGGATGCGGCCCTCGCGGGCGAGGCGCTCGCGGATATGGCCGTTGATCTGCTGGCGGAGCGTGTGCGACGGCGCCATCACGCCGGTGTTGGCGCGCGCCTCGTCGGTGAGAGCAAGCCATCGGGCGGCCACCGCTCCGGCGATATTGTCGGGCTTCACCTCGGCGACGTTGCTGCCGAGCTTCGCGAACGCCTTTTCGATATCGCCCGCGAGACTCGCCTCGACGGCCTGTTTCAGGGCCGGATCGCGCTGGCGCATGATCTCGTCCATCACCGCGGTCCGCATGCCGGCGGCCTGGAGCTGGGCGAAGGGCTTGCCGGCATCCACCGCGTCGAGCTGCTTGGCGTCGCCCACCAGCACCAGGCGGGGAATGCGCAGTTCGTTCGCAATGCGCAGCAGGTCCCTCGCCTGGACGGTGGAGGCGAGCGAGCCCTCGTCGACCACCAGGATGGTCTTCGCGAAGGCCGCGCGCATCTCCTTCGCGCCTTTCTTCGTGAGCCTGCCTTCGGCGACGCCGGCATTGCGGGCGAGGAAGCGCTGCAGGGTCTCGCTCCCGATCCCGGCTTCGGAAGCGAGCGTCTGCGCGGCCGAAGCCGAGGGCGCCAGGCCCGCCATGCGCCAGCCCTTCTTCTCCGCGAGTGTCCGCGCCCGGTTCAGCATGGTGGTCTTCCCCGTGCCGGCATAGCCCTGGACGCCCACCGTCCGGTCCTTCGCGCCGAGAATGAGCTTGACGGCCGCCTTCTGGCCGGCCGTGAGCGGGCCCTTGTTGAGATGCGCCTGCACCTGCCAGCCCCGCATCGGGGCTCGGCCGCGGTCCCGGCCGGCCTGCATCAGGGCCACCGCCTCGCGCTCCTCGCCGGCGGTCTTCTCCGTCGCCAGCGAGTCCTCGGCGCCGGGCAGGTCGACGGCGTGCAGCGCGCCCGCCTTCTCCAGCGCCGCGACTTCCCGTTCGACGTCACCGACCATGACCGCGCCCGGCGCGTGGACCAGCGCGGCGGTCAGCAGGTCGGTGCGCCGGAACACCGCCGCGCGTTCGGAGAGATGCGCCAGCGCCCAGGCCACCGCCCCCGCGGCCGGCGAGGGCGGTGCGGCTTCGGCGGTTGCATCGCGGCCCGGCGCCTGCGCCGCACTGTCCAACGGCAGTTCCGTCTGTGTCCCGATCCCGGCTGTCCTGACCGCCGCGGAGGCCGGTTCCGGCGCAGCGGACCGTTCCATGGCCTCGACGACCGGAGTCCTGGCGTCGAAGCCGAGATCGGCCGCCTGGCGCTGCCACACACCCCGGAGCTCGCCCCGGTCGATGTCGCGCTTCTTCGCCCGCGTCATCAATGCCGCGCGCTCGGCAATGCGCGGATTGTCGGCGGAGACGCCGAGCCCGCGCTCTTCCATCGCCGCCTCGATCTCGGCGCGGCGGCTCGAGAACGCCGCGATCGCCTCCCGGGGAACCCCCGCGATCTCGAAGCGCCCGTCGGCATGGGTCTTCTCGATGCCGTAACCGAGACCCCCGAGACCCCGGGCGAGCTCCGCCCGGTAGAGCGCCCCCAGCAGCATCTTCGAGCCGTAGAGCTTCTCGTTGGCCATGGAGCGCCACTTGCCGTCCTCGCCCCGGACCATGTTGGCGAGCACGGCATGGGTGTGGAGCTGGGGGTCGAGGTTGCGCGAGGTGTCGTGCCGGAAGGTGGCGGCGACGATCTTCTGGTTGCCGGCGCGTATCATTCTCCCCGTATCCGGATCCTTCATGCGGGTCTCGGCGGCGTTCCTCTCGACCCAGGCGAGCGATGCCGCGACGGCCCGGTCGTGGACATCGATGATGCGCCCGTCGCCGCCGACCAGGGCTGCGATGGAGACCGACTTGGGCGCCGAGAAGGTGAGGTCGCGGCCGGGGCGGTGGAGGCGTTCGCCGTCCTTGCCGCGCCGGCCGAGCTCGGTGCCGGAGCCGTCCGGCACCTTGCCTTCGAGCACGGCGCGGAAGGCAGCGGGATCGACCGGACCCTTCAGCCCGAGCTCTTCCGCCCCCCTGCCGGCCCAGGCGCTCGCCTCGCGGTGCTCGGGATCGTCCTTCGCGTAATAGCCGTCGCGCTCATAGTAGCTGGCGCCCTGGGCGGCCGAGGCGAGCGCCCCGATGGAGAGCATGTCAGGCCCAGTCGGAGACGCGGCCTGCGTCGGGGGCTGCGGCCTCCCCGTCTCCCGCTGCCGGCCTTCCGGCGGGCGGGTCCTGCCGGTCGCCGCCGGTCTCCGGCGCCGCCGCCTCCTCCGCCTTGTCTTCGGGCGGGCCGTCTTCCGGCGCGGGATCGGACGGGGACGTCTGCCCGTTGGCCTCCGTTTCCGCGCTCCCGGCCGCTTCCGGCTGTAACGAAAGGTCGAGCTCGCCCTGGTGCGGGGCGGGACCCGGCCCGTCCTCGGGCGCCGGCAGCGCCGGACCGCCGGGTTCGCTTGCTTCGGCCGGGTCCGGGATCGTCATGGCGTCGTCGCCGCAAGGCGCGGCGTCCGCGTCTTCCGGTGCCCCGCCGACGCCGGCATCCACCGTGCCGTTGTCCTCGCGCGCCACGAACCGCGCCGCCGTCTTCGGCCGGGCGACGTAGTTCAGGCGGATGGCGGCGACCGGAAACGGGCCGGGGAACTTGAGATACCCCTCCAGGTTGGCGAGCCGCATGATCTCGGACGGCAGCGCCAGGGACCGGAGCTCGCGGCGCGGCGTGAGCGACACCCCGTCGCGGATGGTGTTGGCGCCGTAGGAATACCCTTCCGCCACCTCCTCGATCTCGCTGCGCCCGAGGCTGTCGGCCGACCATTGCGCGGTGTCCCGGTCGGGCGCGGCCAGCACCGCGCGGGTGCCGCAGAGGCCCGAGATGGTCTCGGCGCCGTTCCTGCCATAGAGGTCGCGCAAGGCCGAGGCGACCTGGACGCCGAGCACGAAACACCCGCCGAACTGGCGCGACTCGGCAAGACCCGGCTGGAGGCTCGGCACCTGGTGCAGCGTCGGCAGTTCGTCCAGGATCACCCAGATGCGCCGCCCGTCGCTTTGCGCCAGCGACAGCATGGCGTTGACCGCGATCTCCAGCCAGGTCGAGATCAGCCCGCGCAGGCTCGCATGCTGGTCGCCGCGCGAGGTGAGGAACAGGAACCCGTCGCGGTCCTCCTGCCCGATCCACTCCCGGATCGAGAACGGCGCGCCCTCGTCGGGCAGGAACTCGAAGGCGGCGAGATTGGCGGTCAGCATGGCGCGCACGGAAAGCGCCGTCTTCGGGTTCTCGGGATCGACGATGGACTGCGCCACCGTGCCTTCCATAGCCTGGGCGAGCGCCGTGAGATCGGTCTTGAGCAGGTGGTCGACCAGGACCCTGTTGTCCTGCACCCCCTTCTCCCGCAGCACACCGGCGCCGTTGGCGAAGAGCTGGCGCGCGGCCGTCACCCAGAAGGGATCGACCGTGTCCTTCTGCTGGGGAATGAGCGCCGCGGCCATCATGTCGAAGTCGCGGGGATTGCGTGCCTCCAGGAAGGGCGACCAGCGCGGCGCCCTTGCGTCGAGCGGGTTCATCAGCACGTCGCGGTCCGGGTCGAAGAAGGTCGCGGTGTAGCTCCCCATCTTGTCGTAGATCACGCAGCGCTCGCCGCGCGCGCGGATCTGCGCCACAAGGTCGGAGATCAGCACCGTCTTGCCCGAACCCGTGGTGCCCGAGACGATCGTGTGCTGGGTCTCGGTGCGCTCGGGATACGGGATGCCGGCGATGCTGTAGGGGCGCATTCGTCCCGCGCCCGGCAGCCTCGCCAGCATCCGCAGATGCGGCGGCCGCACCCGGCGATGCAGTTCGGCGGCGGTGACGAGTTCCGCGCCCCTGATGCGCTTCTGGCGGCCGAGCTGCGCGCCGCGATACCAGAAGACGGCGAGGAAGAGCGCGATCAGCCCGCCGCCCGCCTTGAAGCCCATCCAGGCGCTGGCGAACATCTCCCGCTTGATGCGCTCGCGCGCCTCCAGCGCCGGCACGGACATGGCGATGTCGCGGATGGCGAGGATGCGCACCGTGCCGTCGGCGAACCGGATCTCCTGGCCCGAGTCCGGCGCGTAGCCGAGCGCGAGCTTGGTCTCGGCGAGGGTCACCATGCCCGCGGCGTACCATTCGGCGCCCGTGGTGCGGTGCCACAGCGTCCAGGCCGGCACCGCCACGGTGGTGAAGGCGGCGAACAGCATGGCTGCCCGGAACAGCTGGCCCCACATGCGGATGCCGTGGAAGACCGTCTGCCCGCCCCTGAGCGTGCTGCCGCCGATGCCCCGGATCACGGTCCCGTTCCTTCATGGGCGACGCCCGCAGGCGCGAAGACGGACAGGCGAACGTCGCACCTGCCTTCGGCGCCGCACGCCCGGCACGGCGCCGCCCGGAGGCAAAGGCCGGCGGTGGGCGGGGCGAAGACGACGGGGCCGGAGGATTCCCTTTTCCCGCCCGGACGGTATGATCGGAGGCCATGAACATGACACGAACACAAGGATATCTTGCCGGCACACCGGCGAAACGGCCGACGACCCGGGCCGAGCGCCTCATCGTACTCGGCGGTTTCGGGGTCGCGGCGTTCTGGACGGCGGTGGCAGCCATCCTGGGCGCCGGGATGGAGACGGTCGGCGTGGCATGGCTTGTTGCCGTCCTCTGGACCGTGCCGTCCTCTCTCGCGCTGGCGCTCCGGCGCGGCTTCGTCCACCGTGACTGGTCCGCGTTCGGGGATCATGACTTTCCCCGCGACGACGGAGACCTCGACGAGTGGTCGTCGCGCACCGGCCGCTATCAGTATCTTGCCGACATGGAAGACCGGCTGCTGCGCGACGACGACCGTTATCGTTGAGGCTCTCTCACTCGCCATGGCGCCACCGCCGCCGGTCTTCGGGAGACGCCGGCGGAGGTGATTCCTCCCCACCGGCCCCCGTCGTTTCGTCCGCGGCCCCGTCCGGCGTCTCGTTCTTCGCGGTGCCGAAGAGCTTGCCTGCGAGCCAGCCGCCGATGAAGGGCAGGTTCTCCGTCGCATGCTCCTCGAAGGGCTTCTGCGTCTGTACTGCAACGCCGGCCCGGCCCTCCAACGTTTCGTCCTTCGTGACGCTCTCCCGCGCCTCGCGGGCCGCACCCCTGACGATCATGTCGGTCTTCGTCTCCGCCCGTTCGGAGCGGGCGGCCGCTCCGGTTTCGCCCGGACGCGGCGCACCCGCTGCGCCAGCCTGATCCCGCACACCCACCGCCCAGCCGGCATGGGCCGCCGCGGTCTCGCGACCGTAGGCTTCGCGCAACGGCCCGGCGGCCGCGGCGTATTCGGTGGCGCCTGCGACCGATGCGGGATCGGGGCCCGCCGGCGCGGGGTAGTGTTCGGCAACGAAGGCGTCGGCGTATTCGCGGAGCTGCTCGGCGTCCTCCGCCGTCTGGGGAGAGCCGATACGCATGGCGCCAGCCATTCCGATCGGGCGTCCGTCCATTCCGGGCTGCTCCGACAGCCAGGCGAAGAAGGGTTGGCTCAGATCGCGGCCAACCGCCCGGACGTTCGCGCTCGTCTGCGCTGCCTGCTCCGACCAGCTCTCCGATTCCTGGCGCGCCAGCGACGCCCGCTCCTGGAACGAGCGCATGCGCGTGAGGTTCGCGCTCAGGCTCTCGTCGAGGCTCGCCACCTCGCTGTCTCCGGTCTGCGTCGACCAGCGCTGCGAGGCTTCCGAGACCTTCGACCAGAGGTCGAGCACCTGGTGGCTTCCGGCATACTCCCGCATGCGGTCCCAGGATTCCTTCTCGATGGTCTGGCCGCGCCAGGACGCCGAGCCGTCGGCGCCGATCTTTGCGATCAGGTTCCAGCTGCCGCCGATCCTCGCCTCGCCCACCAGCGTCGCCATCTGGTTCTTCGAGATGCCCGCCGCCTCCGACATCCGCTCAAGATGCGTGTCCAGCTCCTGCGCCTGGCTGCTCTCGCTTTCCGTAACGCCCCTGGCATGGGCTTCGCCCGTCGAGACGTCGTGGCTGTAGCGCTCGATCAGCGCGGTGGCGTCGGTGACAGCGGCATTGCGCGCCGTGCCTGCCTCGGCCGACCAGTGCCGCGAGAGGGAACGCGAATGGTCGGCGCGCTGCTCGAACCGGGTCGTCAGCGACTCCGAGAGGTGGACAGCGGCGGCGGGGAGGCGGCTGGTGGCGGCGCCGGCATCGGCCACCGCCGTCCCGTCCCCCGTCACCGTCATCGCCACACCCATGGGCGCATAGCCCGTATAGCGGTCGGTATCGACATGGGCGGAGGTGCGGATCTGGCGCCCCTCCAGGGTGGCGAAGCGGTGGATGTCGTAGCCGGTGTTGGCGAGCGAGAGGTTGCCGGTCGTGCCCTCATGCGCCGCCGAGCTTGCCGCGTCCTGGCCCACGGCAAGCACCGATGTGGCCAGCACCGTCGCCTTGGAGAGGCCGTAGGCGAGCGCGGCGGCGAGGAACGGCACCGACATCGACAGATATCCCGACATCACCGCGACATCGGCGGCCACCGCCCTGATCCCGGCCTGGGCCACCAGGGAGATGCCGATATCGCCGTTCGGCATCGCCGCCGCCGCAGACATCCTTTCCGCCGCCTCGCCCATGGAGATGCGGTGCAGCACGGCGTAGAGCGGGCCCCAGGACTGGAGCCAGACCAGGCCGGTGACATACGAGCGGAAGATGGTCGCCCCCGCCGGGGTCAGCATGAGCAGCACCGCCATCGGGAACGCCCCGACATAGAGGCACTCGAACACGATCCTCAAGAGCGGCACCCAGGTCTCCGCCTGCCGTCCGATCGCGCGGTAGGCCGAGACGGTCTGCGCCTCTGCCCGGGCTTCGGTGTAGGCCCGGAGCGCGGCCGCGTTGCCGGCCTCCGCCGCCCATTGCTCCCCGGCGTCGTGGACTGCGTTCAGCACCATCTGCTGGCGCATGATCTCGCCCGCGCTTCGGGACGCGCCGATCAGGAAGTCATGCGCGGCGGGCAAGGCCGCGAGCAGTTCGGCCCTGGCCAGCGCCTCGGTCCGGGCGTCGGGGAAGATCCGGCGTCCGAACACCGTGCCGGCGCGGGCGATCTCGGCGTTCCACAGCGCGTTGAGCCGGCCCGCCGCGTCGCGGCAGGTGACGATCTGGCGGTCGACCGTTGTAGCCCCCGTGCCCGAGGCGGGCTGCCGGGTCGCGAACTCGACCATGCGCGCGGGCGAGGCCCCGGCCGAGGGCGTGCCCGTGGCCGTCACCAGCCGCCAGATATCGGTGGATTCGCGCAGATCGTCCGCCGAGACGTGGCCCAGCAGCAGGGCCGGGAAGACGCACTGGCGGGCGTAGTTGCGGATGTTCCTCGCGAACACCGCGTCGGTCACTTCGAGCCGGGTCGCCTTGCCGGCCAGGCGCGCGCCGAAGATCAGCCCGTGGCGGCGGTAGGCCAGATCGTTCGGCAGTGCGAATGCCTGTTCGGTGAGCCTTGTCAGCCCGTCGCCGATCTGGCTGGTGACCGAGGCGAAGAGCGCGAGGCCGATGGGGACGTTGGCGACCACGGCCGGCGCCAGCGCCGGATCGAGCCGGTCAACCACCCGCACGGTCGCCTTCGGCACGATCATCGCGCCCCAGACGGCGACGAACAGGCCGATCCACTTGGCGTTGTCCTTCCACGAGCCGCCGAAGGCGGTGCGGAACAGGACCCAGGCGAGTCCGGCAATGCCGGCCAGCTGCGCGAGATCGACAAAGGCCCCGCCGCCGGTGATCGCCGCCACCGCATTGAGCAGGTCGACCAGGTAAGCGCCGCCGCCGAGGGTGAAGAGTTCGTACATTATATATGGGGGCTCCCTGCGAACCCGGGTCTCATGGGCTGCCTGCCCTTGCCAGCCATCACCGTGACCCGGCTCCGGCGCCGCCCCGGGCAAAGGCGAGGGCAGCACGGAGATCGGCCGAGAGCGCCCCGGCGAGCTCGGTCTCGATCAGGCGCAGCTTCTCGACCACGGCGAGCGCGGTGTTGAAGCGCGCGAGCCCCTCGTTTCGGTGCCGCGCGAGCGCGATGCGGTTCCGGCGCAGTCCCTCCCGCCAGCGCTGCAACTGTTCGCCGTCGGCGATGTCGAGGGTGCCGGCGCGTTCCTCGACCGTGCGGTGGAGATCGGAGAGCCAGACCTGCATGACGTCGAGCGCCACGGCCTCGGCGAGCGCGTCCATCTCCTGGTCCACCACCGCGCCGCGATAGGCGGCCGCCGCGTTGGCGACCCGGTAGACCGGGAGCGTGGTGAGATTGACCAGCCCGAGCGCGGCGGCCGGCGGGGCGGTATCGTTCCTGACCGCATCGACCAGGTCGCGCAGCAGCTCGGCCACCCGCGCCCGGAAGCCCCGGTCGGCGGGGATGTTGACGCTGCCGAGCGTGGGATTGAGGCACGCGTCGGGCGTGTCGCAGCCATAGACCGGCAGCGCGCCGCCGCCCTCCATCAGCACTTCGGTCACCCGCCGGTCGAGCGCCAGCGGCTCCAGGATGCGCACCCGGGGTCCGCTGCTGTCTCCGTCCGAAGTGGGCGCGGTCACGATCAACGTGCCGGTCACCGCCATGGCGAACTCGGCGAGCTGCGCATCTCCGGAGAGGAAGGACGACGCACGGATCGCCTTCCAGGCATAGTTGACGTTCACCGGCACCTGCTCGGCCATCGGGCCGGAGGCGCTGGCGAGCGTCGAGTTCCGTTTGCCGTCCGCCCCGCAGCCATGCTTCGCGGCGGCGTAGTCGCTGAATATCCCCTGGCTGGTCCCGATGGCGGCGCAGATGGAGGCGCTCGCCCGGTCGTTCTTCGACCAGAGCGCGCCGACCAGCGCCTGGGCGGTCTCGCAGCTGTTGAGGTTCTGGGAGTTGACCCACTGCGCGAGCGCCCGGAGCTTGGACATGGTCTCGGCGATCACCGGCGAGATGGTCTCCAGCGCCAGCTCGAAGGCGAAGCCGGCGGCGTTCTGGGCGACCGCGCGGGCAAAGGCGATCAGCTGGTCCGAGTTTATGAACGAGAACGCGCCCGCAAAGGCGTCGATGCCGCCGCAGCCGGCGCGGAAGCTCGGCAGGTTGACGGTGGCGATTTGCTCGGAGCGCACCGGCGCGCGCAGGTAGAGATTGCCCAGCGTCCAGTGGCCCGAGGCCTGGCCGCTGAAGGCGGTCGGTCCCGTCACGTTCACCGCCGCGCCCTGCCAGAAGCGGTTCATCTCCGAGAGCACGTCGGCCTTGGCCGGCAGGGCAGTCAACAAGGCCGCGGTCAGCATGACGGACGACAGCATCCAGACCGCCGCCCTGTTCGCCGGGGCGATCGTCACGCCGTTATTTCGCTCAATAGTCATGTCCGGGCTCCAGGGCGGTCAGCGCGAAGATCCGTTCGGCCATTTCGTCCTCGGCCATGACGCCGAAGCCGACCGGCTGCACGCGCCTGGTGACGGTGTCGAACAGCACGAGCGCCGGCACCGGGGCGTCGCCGAGGCCGAGCCTCGCGGCCCTGCCGTTGTCGGCGACGGCCTCGGGCCAGCCTTCCAGCGCGTCGCCGGTGAGCGAGACCGCGAGCACGTCGAGGCCGTGACGGGTGGCGAAGGCGCGCAGCAGGGGCCCGAACACCCGGCACGCCGCGCAGCCGGCATGGCCCAGATAGATCAGCCCGTAGCGCTCCCCGAGACGGGCGAGCGCGGCGTCGCGAGCCTGGCGCCGCTCGTTCGACCAGACCTGCTTGGCGAGCGCCCCGACCGGGCGCTTCAGCGTGTAGTCGAGATCGGGGCTCGCCCAGACCGCGCGCCGGAAAGCATCGGAGAAGGCCGCCGCCTTCCGCAAGGTTTCCTGCTGGAGGCGCAGATAGGCCGTCACCCTCTCCGGCGTCGGATCGAGGATCGCCTCCGCGCGGGCCTCTTCGAGAGCGCGGCGTAATTCGAGGATGCGGGCCGTGGCCGATTGCGTGTTTTCTGCAGGGGGAGGCTGCGTCGGCACCGGCTCCGCTTCTTGCTGCTCCTCCGCCCGGTCGCAGTAGAAATGCCAGCCGAGCGAGGCGCCAGAGGCCGAGGCAGACTCCCCCGATCCACCCTCCCCACACCAGGATCGCCATTCCCCGCCCGCCGCGGACGCGCCGAGCGCGGCCCAGACGCCGATCGCCGCGAGGAGGCGTGTCAGGCCGCGCAGGAGGGCGGGTTTCGCGGCACCCGCCATCACGGCTGCCGCCCGTAGAAGTCGCGCACCCGGTCCTTCATGATCGCCTGCGTGCCGCCGGCGTCGGGCAGCGACACCGCCGGTTCCCGCGAGCCGTCCATCAGGTCCTGGGTGAACTCGGAAAGATCGAGGGCCGCGAAGTCGATGCGCTCGATCTCCGCCACGGTGAAGCCCCGGCAGCTCGACCAGCCGATCCCGAGCTGCGGCCGCCCCTGCTGGTGCAGGATGCGCCCGAGCTTCGATGAGAACACGCACCAGGCCCGCGAGCGGCGGATGCAGACGCCGAAGATGCGCTTCGAGCAGTATTTGCCGAGATAGTGGGTGTTGCCGGCGTTGCGCTCCTTCGCCAGCTCGCGTTCGGAGGCCGAGCAGTTGGCGAGCCCGACCAGCAGCCCTGTGTTCTTGCAGCAGTTTGCCAGCCCCCCGTAATGGATGTGGCAGGCGCGCCGCTTGCCGGTGAAAATGCGCAGGGACTCCCGGTCGAACTCCTCGCCGCCCATCTCCATCGCCATGTTGAGCCGCGTCGTCGCCTCGGCAAAGCCGGTATTGGCCTGCGGTTGCGTGCTGTCGCAGTCCGCGCCGACGCACCAGCGCACCGCGCCGCAGGCGCCGCCGCGGTCGGCGTCGGCCAGGTCCGCCGTGCAGTCCCAGATGCTGCCCGAGGCGAGGTTGCCCGCGCCATGGGACGGCGCCCGCGGATCGGCGGCGACCGTCTTGCCGCGCACGATGTCGGGATCGCTGTCGGTTACAGGCACGTCGGGCCGGACCGTCACGCCCTCGATCACGCTGCGCCCGGCCTGACCGCCCGGATCGTCGGGATCGGCAAGCCGGGCGCGGCCTTCATCCTCCAGGTCGTCGGCGCCGATGCTGCGTTCCGGCAGGTTCGTGCCGGCGTAACCCGGCACGGTGGCTGCATTCGAGCCGTCGCGCGCGATGGCGCCGGCGGTTACGCTCCCCGCATTGCCGATGGCGCGGGCGGCCGCCTTGGGGTCCTCGGCTTGGGCGCCGCCGCCGAACACGATCCAGAGCAGGAAGCCGAACACCGCCGCCAGCACGACCAGGCCGAACAGGCGGGTCCGCCAATGTGCCCACCCCCTCATCGCGCGTCACCCCTCAGGCGATCGAGATAGACTTGCGCAACCGCGCGTCCGGCCTCCCCTTCGGCGGCGATGGCTTCCAGCGCGGAGACGAGGCCGATATTGCCGGCGACGAGATCGTGATCCGGCGTCGGATCATCCGAACATCCCCGGCTCTCGCAGGCCGGCACGCCGCCCGGCACCACGACCACCGCCGGCACGCGTTCGATATCGAACAGGTGGAACAGGCGCGGGTCGATGGCGATGCCGACATTGCGGTCGCCGAGGCGGTCACGGATTGCTCTGGCGGTCGTCGGAAGCCCCGCCGCGCCGACGCCGCGCATCACGAGCGGCGCGTCCAGCACTGCCGCAGCGCGCGCCCATTGCCGCCAGCTCGCCGCCGGAACCGACAGGCTGGTGAAGATCAGCACCTCCGCCGAGGCGGGGCGTCGGGCCGCGAAGCTTTCCGCATGGCTTTCGGCCGGGAGGGGTCGGGACTGTCCGGGGACCGTCCGCCTGGCGGCCTCGCCGGCGCGTTCGAGCGCGCGGTCCATGATCGAGCGGGTCCAGTCCGCAAGATCGTCGTTGCCGGCCTTGCGCAGAACCTCTTCGGCCAGGCGGGATGCATCGGCTTCGGGTGTCCCCGTCTGTGGTTTCTCATCTGCCCGCACCGGACAGGCGCAGGCGCCAAGCAGCAGCGCGGCAGTGAGCAGAAGGACGGTTCGGGATGCGGAGAGGCGGATCGTCATGGCCTTGTCAGTGTCTTGATGATTGTTTCGTTTCATCGGGTTCAGAGCAGGCAACAGTGGCGTTTCCGGAACAGCAGGTAGCCGAAGCTCTCGCCGGAGACCGGCAGCTCGCGGAGGGATTCCCAGAGCACCGAGGAGCGCCCGGTCGGGTTGCAGCCGGTCGCCGGCGTCGTCGCCGGCACCGGCTGGGTCATCTGCCAGCGGTACTGGCTCTTCTTCATCACCGGCATCGGGTAGCGCCCGCAGAGCGCGGCCGAGCCCGACGTGCCCCAGGCGAGCCCGGTGCGGTGGAGGCGGTAGACCAGCCGCTGGGCCGCGAGCAGCGAGGCCTGCACCCCGCCGACATGGGCCGCCACGTTGCCGGTCAGCGGATACATCCCGCCCTGGCAGCCCGCGCACCAGAACAGACCGTCCTGCGGCAGCCCGGCCGAGGCCGCCGCGCAGTCGGCCGCGCAGGCCGCCTGCGCCGGCAGGTCCGCGAACAGCGCCGCTTCCGGGTTCAGCAGGAAGGTCAGCTCGTCGTCGAGCCAGGCCGGGTCGAGCTCCGAGACCCAGGCGATGTCGAGCCCGCCGCCCTCCAGGCAGCCGAGATCGAGCAGCACCCCGATCCAGCTCAAGAGCGGATACATGTAGTAATGCGCGTGCCAGACCGAGCCCTTGGCGCCGTCGCCGCCCGACGACCCGGTGCGGCCGCGCGCGGCGGGCAGGCCGGGATCGATGGTGAGGCCGCCGAGATTGGGGAAGCACCAGGGGGTCCGGGTGACATCGACCAGCCGTGCCGGCTCCCACACCCCGAGGGAGAGGCCGATGCGAGGGATGGGCGAGCCGCAGAAGCAGATCGGCGAGGACGGGTTGGGCGTGTCGACCACACCGCCGACACTCCCGATGGTGAGCGGGCCGATCGAGATCGGGAACAGGCACTCCCAGCAGACGTCCGAGATCGGGTTGACGAACCGCCCGGTGCAGGACTGCGCCGAGGCCGGAGCGGCCCAAAGGACGACCGGAAACGCCAGCGCCAGGACCAGTGCCGACAGGGACAGGCGGTGCCGGTTCATGCCGCGGCACCGGCTCCAGAGGCAGGGTTTTCGCCTTCTGCTGTGCGTCTCCCGGAGAGGATGTTGACCATGCCCTGCGGTCCGGCGACGACGATTTCGGTGAGGCTGCGCTCGATGCCGTCGCGGTCGCTGTATTTCCGGGTCGCGATGCGGCCCTCGACCATCACCGCATCGCCCTTCCTGAGCATGGTCTCCACCGCCGCGACCGTGGGGCCGTACACGACGACCCGATGCCACTCGGTCGCCTCGGCGGGGTTGCCCTCGCGGTCCTTCCATTTCTCCGTGGTGGCCAGCGTGAAGGTCGCGGCCTTCTCGCCGTTCGCAAGGTCGCGGATCTCGGGATCGCGTCCGGCATGGCCGACAAGGGTTGCGCGGTTCATGTTCAGCATGGCTCAGTCCTCCTGCCCGATGGGAAACTCGGTGATGCGCAGCGCCTGTCCGTCCTGTTGGATCAGCGTCGGCGTTGCGGCGATGGCGAAACGGGCCGCAATGCGGCCGCCAGCATCGAAGAAGAAGGGCCGGCGATGCGCGCGCATCAGGTCGAGAGGCCGCCCGGCGAGCAGCACGATCTTCACGGGCCGCTCATGGGCGAGCGCCCAGGCGATCTCGGCCGCGCGCCTTCCGTCGAGGAAGATCAGGTCGCGCGTCAGCGGCAGGCGCTCCAGCGGGTTGACCCTTGCGCCGGCCGCCGCGATAAGAGCGCCGTCGGGCGTGCGGATATCCCTTGCAACAGCGATGGCTGGATCGAACAATCGGCTGCGTCGCTCGGTTGCCGGTGCGATGCCCGGCACCGGTTCGGGCTCTTCAAGCTTCCGGCGGGCGCGGCTGCGGGCTTCGTCTTCCATCCGCGCCAGATCGCCGGAACGCTGCATCCCGACGAGCCGCGCCTCGATCTCTTCCAGCAGGTCGGGCTCGGCCACCGGCCAGGTCGCGCCGCGCACGCCGAGGTCCTTCGCCGATACCGGCAGGGCCGCCAAGACCGCGGCCAACACCATGGCGGCGATGCGCATCATCGCCCTGCCTCCGGCGCGCTGCCGGTATCTTCCGGCCCGACCAGCGGTCCCTTCAGGCCGAGCCAGGGCAGGTCGGGCAGCGAGACGGCGCGGCCGAGAATGCGCGCGCGCGGCACGAGGCCGATTTCGGCATAGCGGCTGTCGTGGCTGTCGCGATGATCGGCGTACAGGAAGTAGTGGCCGTCCGGGATGGCGCCCGGCGCGAGCGCCGCGAGCGGCCGACCGTCCAGCGCATGGGTCTTGGCGCGCCCGACCGGCTCGCCGTCGAGATGGACCGTCCTGTCCGCATCGACGGTAACGGCCATGCCGGGAAGCCCGCGCACGGTCTTCATGTACGGCACGCGAGACCCGACGGAAGCGGGTGGCTCAAACAGCACCCGGTCGCCGATCTTCGGTCCCGTTCCGAACAACGGGAATGCCGCGTAGCCCCAGGCTTCGTCGGACCAGCTCGCATTGACATGCACGCGCGAGGCCGCAGCCAGCCAGAGCATCGCCAGCGCGACCATCACGACAAGACCGGCCTTGCGGCGGCGCAGCCGGTCGTCCCGCCGGTTGAATATCGGACGCTCCGCGGTCAACGGTCCTCTCCCGGAACCAGCAGCCGCTCCACTGCGGCTTCGACCTCGGGTGTGAGATCGGGGGCGCCAGCGGCGACGGCGCGCGCCGGCAGCAGCACCGCGCCATGACGCTGCGCCACAGCATCGAGGGCGGTCTCCAGCGCAACGCCCCAGACGCGCACGTCCTCCGCCGTCGCCCCTTCCGTCGCGGCCCGCGCGGTGTAATCCGCCGTGATCTCCGCGAGGCGGACGCCTGCGATGCGCGGCGCAGGCTCCACGCCATAGCGCAACGTCGCAGCGGCGACCGCAGCGGCCACCGCGCCCGAGAGCAGCACGGCGGACAGCAGCACCGGCCAGCCGGGGTCGCGCCCAGCCATGTCAGGCTTGCGCGGCATCCGCCTCGCCCGGCTCATCCGTTCGGGAGATTCGTCCGCGCCGCTCCTCCTCCGGCCCGGCCAGCGCCCGGAAGCGGGCGAGCCAGGCCGCGGCCGCCTTGTCGGGCGGGATGCTGCGGATGCGGCGCTTCAGCGGCGGGAAGGCGACGCCGGCGCCAACCGCCGGCTCATCCAGAAGGTCGCGACTTTCGGTTGCCGCTGCCATGCGCATGACGAACCGGAGCAGTTCCGCCTGTTCCTCTTCCAGCACGGCATCGAGCCCGGCCGCCTTGCGCACGGCGGTCTCGATCCCGGTGGCGAGTTTCCCGGTGCGTTCCGCCGCGCGCTGCGAGTCCGGCAGACGCCCCCGAAGCCAGGCCGAGGCCGCGCCGGCGATCAGCGCGTGCAGCGCAAGCGTTCGCTGGTCCTCCTCTTCGAGCCCGTCGAGCGCCGCGATTTCCTCCGAGACGATCACCGCATGGGCGGCGATGGAGTGGTATTGCCGGCAGCAGCCGCCCCGGCGGCAGGTATTGGCCAGCACATGGGCCAGCGCCTCGAAGTCGATGTCGTCGGCCGTCACGCCCTCCGGATCGCCCGGCCAGTTGAGCGGCGCCCGCGGCTTCGCGCCGGCAGGGTTCACGGTCATGCGTTCTCTCCCTTTCGTTCGGTGGTTGCGGAATGGCCGGCAGGGGCAGGCGTACCGTCCCCGGCAAGCCGGTCGATGGCCTCGACGGTGGAAAGGCCCTTGGCCTTGAGCCGCTCGACAGCGGCGAAGGCGGGCCCGCGCGAGGAGAACAGCGCCACCGACCAGGTGTCGAGCACCAGCCGCGCGACGCGCCAGCCGTCGGGGCCGTGCAGCACCAGCTCGGCATAACGCCCGTCGGCCGTGGTCAGGCTCTTGAGCGCCCGCTCCATGCCGGGATCGCAATGGATGCGCTTTTCCTGCTTCAGGAGCTCGACCGACTCGTCCTTCTGGGCGAGAAAGATCACCCAGTCCGAGTTCTCCCACGCGGCGCGCGCCGCGGGGTTGGCGTAGTAGTCGTTGACCGACTGCGTGCCGGTAATCAGCGCGCCGCGGTATTTGCGGGCGCGTCTGGCGGCGCCTTCGAGGAAGGCACGGCTGTCCTCGCCCGAGAGCAGGTCCCAGGCCTCGTCGATGACGATGGCTTTCGCCCGCGTGCGCTCTCCGTGATACATGCGCTGGGTGGCGAGGAAGACCACCAGCATGAGGACCACCGCCTGCAGGTCGCCACGACCCTTGAGCTCGGCCAGCTCGAACACGGTGAGCGCCCGGTCGAGCGCCGGGGTATGCGAGCCGGCGAAGAGCCGCCCCATCGCTCCGCCCGGACACCAGGGACCGAGCGCGGTGGCCATGTCGGCGGCGCGGCGGTCGTCGCGGGCGTGGAGGTTCTTTCTGACACTGCCGAGATCGGCTTCGTTGCCGCCCTCGTCCCAGGCCTGCGCGATGGCCTCGGCAATGAGCGCGGCTTCGATATCGTCGATCGAGCCCCTTCGCCGCGCCATGCGGCCGATGACGCCGGCCAGCATGGCGAAGCACTCCTCGCGGTAGTCGCCGTCATGGGCGGCGGTGCCTGAGTCGATCATGGCGAAGGGGTTGAGGCAGGCCGGGTCCTTGCCGAAGGCGATGAACGCGCCGTCCAGGGCTTCGGCGGTGTGCTGGAACGAGCGCCCGTCGTCGATCACCACGGCCTCGCCGCCGGCGCCGACCAGGCCCGTCACCAGCTCCTGCATCAGGACCGACTTGCCCGAGCCTGACTTGCCCGTCACCGCGACGTTGTAGTTGCCGGCCTCGTTGGCAAACGGCGACCAGCCGGCGGGCTGGCCGCGGCGGCCGATCAGGAAGAGGGCGGGCGGATTGTCGGGGCTCTGCGGCTGTCCGCGCCACTCGCCGTGCAGCGGCGCGAGGTTGACCGCCGAGGAGGTGAGCAGGGTCTTCATGCGGCCCATGCGTTCGAGATCGGCGTCGAGGCCGCCGGCGGACGCCATGGGCAGGCAGGCGAGCCAGGAGGGCAGCTGCATGTAGCGCTCGGCCCCGACGCGCCAGCCCTGGCCGTGATAGATCGCGCGGACCGCCTGCTCGGCCTCGTCGAGGGCATCGAGGGGCGCATAGACCGCCGCCATGTAGCAGGCGCGGACCAGCCGCTCGCCGTCCTTGAGGCGCTCGGTGACCGTCTGCCAGTCGCGCGCCTTCTCGGGCAGGCCGGGGAGATAGCGGGCGATGCCGGTGCCGGCCTGCTGGGTCGCCCTGGCCGCCTTGAGGAAGGCCCGCTCGCCCGAGGCGGCGTCGCCGGTGGCGACGGTGAGGCAGGTCAGCACCGGACAGCCGGGCTGGAGGAAGTCGCGGTGGAAATCGCCAATCAGCGCATTGCCGCGCCAGCCCGGCCAGACTTCGGGGAAGGCGAGCGCCGAGAGCACCCGCACCGCCACGTCTTCGCCTTCCGCATCGTGGAAGGCGAGGCCGCGCGGGGTCACGGTCAGCGCCCGGCCGGGCGCGATGCACTGTTCGTGCAGGGGATCCCGGGGCGACCAGCGCCGGGCCGGGCGTTCGGTGCCGCCGTCGTGCCGCCCGGCAATGTCGGGCGCGGTGAGTTCCGCCGCCAATGACAGCAGCACATCCGGCTCCAGCCGCCTTGCCGCTGCGCCGGCGGAGGCGAGCGTCCCCTCCAGCGCGCGGCGGAAGGCGCCGAGCGCGGTCTCCGCGGCCGGGCCCGGCCCGCCGGCGAGGCAGGCGGTGACGAACACCCGGTAGTCGGAGAGGGTGAAGGGCGGGCCGCCTTCGTGCAGCCGGCGCCAGCCGCCCGGCGCCAGCAGGTCGGCGCGCCCCCGGCCCATCCGGGCGAGTGCGCCTTCCGTTCCGACGCGCGGTTCGGCCCAGGCGCGGAAGGCGGCGCCGAACCTTGGGCTTGCCCAGTGAAGGACCTGGATGGTGCAGCGCTCGGGCGCGGCGTCGGCAAGCGTGCCGGCGAGCGCGCCCAGGGTCTCGGCGTCGATGCCGGCGAAGGGCGGCAGTTCCAGCACGAAGCCCACCGAGTCCGCATTGATGTAGAGCTCGGTCGACTCGTCGAAGGCGCGCCAGGGCAGCAGCGCATGGAGCGCGGCCGGCATCGCCGGCGGCGTCCACGGCCCCGGCGCTTCCGGGCCCTCGAACAGTTCGAGCAAGCGTCCGGGCGCCGTGCCGGGGGACGGGCTCACTTCAGCCTCCAGCCGGCCGGCTCCAGCACCACCCGGACATGGGAGGCCTCGCGGTAGACGCCCTCGGCATCGACGAAGGGCGCGATCCAGATGCGCGCCACCGTCTCCCCGGTGCGCAGATCGTCGGCACCGGGGTCGTTCTCTGCTGGCGTCTCCTCGATCACGGGGGAACCAGACGTGGACGCGGCCGCAATGTCAGGGGCGGCCTCCGTCGCTGTCGGCCCGGCGTCTTTCGCTTCAGGGCGATCCCCGCCGGTCTCCGCTCCGAACAGCCGGGCGAGCCATCCGAAGGGATCGAAGCCGCAGTCGGCCTGGCAGGATCGGGGCGCCGGCGGTCGCGTATCGACTCCGTCCGCGTTCCATTCGCGCGGCAGCAGCTGGATCGGCTGTCCGGGCGCCCCTGCCGGCGCGGCATCCGTCTTCGGCACCGCCGGATCGGCGGCGGCGACGCTGGCGCAGGACCCGCCCGCCGCCAGCGGGCACTGCCAGTCGTCGCCCACATGGCCCGACGAGCAGCCCGCCAGCAGCAGCGTTGCGATCGCGGCAGCCGGCAGTGACATCATGCGCGGCGCGCAATTCTTCCCCTTGCTCATCTCATTTTCCTCCGTTGTCGGATTGCGTCTTCCGGGGCTGCAAGGCGCGGCCGTCGATGCGGGCGCCTTCGAGGAACACCAGCGTCACCTTCGTGCCGGCCTGGAGCTGGATCACCGGCTGGTACTGCTCGGCGCGGCGGATCATGTAGTCGGCAACCTTCTGCCCGGCCGACGACGCGCCCGCCCCGAGGCCGGCGCGGCCGATATCGCCGAGCGCGGTGTTGGCGACCGCGGCGCCGCCCGCGCCCGTCGCCACCGCCTGGGGCTGGAACGCCTGGGAGACGCCCTGGCCGACGCCGGAGACCATGCCGGCGAGGAAGGCCTTCTCGACCAGCGCGCCCTCGCGGCTCACCACCGGCCCGCGCACCCCGGTCTTGCCGGAACCGGCGACGAACCCCGCCACCGGCGTCTCGACCACCGTGCCCGGACGCGGCCCGGCGCAGGTCATGGTCCGGAAGCGCACATAGACCTTCTCCGAGGAGAGGTCGCCATGGGCGGCGCCCGTCACCGTGCAGCCGTCGACATCGACCTTGAGCGCCATGCCGTCCTCGGCTGCCGTCCATGCGGGGCCGGTGATGCGCATCAGCACCGGGCGGGGATCGCCCTGCGACGAGATGCCGGCCGAGGCGTCGACGCCGGCCAGCACCACCGCCTCGGCATGGGTGCCCGCCGGCAGCCAGGCCCCGACCGGCTTCGCCACCGAATCGGCCACCAGTTCGGGGCCGCTGCGCGATCCTGCCGCCGAGGAGTGCGGTTCGCCTTCGAGCTCGAAGGTCTCGATCGTGAGGGCCGGCGCGGGCGATTGCGCCTGTCCGTTCCGGCCGGCCGACGGCGTTGCCGCCGGCACGCTGAAATACCCACCCGCCGCAGTGCCATCGCCTGGAACTGCCCCCGCTTGGGAGCCGCCGCCCTGCAACCGCCGTTCGAGATCGGCGATGGTGGCGGCCTGCCTGTCGATCACCGCGCGGGCATTGTCGGCGTCCTGCTCCAGCCTCGCCCGGAGCTCGGCGTTCTCGCCTTCGAGTTCCTTCGCCTCCCGCTCCATGTCGTTGAGCCGGCGCTCGATGCCGCCGAGCCGGGCCTCGGAGCGTCGGGTCCAGACCTTCTCGGCCATGTCGGGCTCGACGATGCCGGCCTCGATGCCGCTCCGGGGTGCGGGAGCCGTGCCGCCGCCCGCGCCCATCCAGAGCGCCACCGCGAACAGCCCCGCCGCCGCGATGACCGAGAACAGCAGCAGCTGGCGCCGACGCACCGCGCCGGAGTCGGCAGCGGCGGCATTGTCCTGCCGCGCGCTCATCGCGGCGCTCCGGAAGCGGCGGTGTCCATGACCGCCACGGCGAGCCGCCCGCCCTTCGGGCCGCTGCCGGGCCCGGCCAGCCAGAGCGCCGCAACGCGGCCCGCTCCGATGTTCCGGGCGATGGTCCCGGCGAGGCCCGCGGCGCCGTCCCCGCCCGAGAGCGCGGAACGGCCAGCCTCGAACACGAGCGCCCGGAAGCGCGGACCCCGCCAGGTCTCGATCAGCCGCATGCCGACAGCGAGCGGATCGCCGACGCCGGTCGCGGCAGCCTCGATGGAATAGCCCGGCAGTGCTTCCCGCCTTGCGACCGCGCGCACCAGCCGGACCAGCCCGGCAATGTGCGGATCGCTCGTCGATGCCGCGCCGGCGTCATCGGCGACCGACGCTCCCGGCATGGCGTCGGCATTGCGGATCAGGATCTGCGCCGCGTCCCGGTCGGAAGGCGTGAGCGTCAGCCGGTAGGTGAAGCCCTTCTCCGTGCCGACGAAGAGGCTCGCCTCCGCGTATCGGCCGCCCGTCCCGAGGCCCGTCTCGACCAACCGCAGGTAGAGATCGCCGGTGGCGGCGTCGTGCTCGACCGCAAACCCGCCCGGCGCGCGCACCACCCGGACCGCCCGGTCGCCCAGGAGCGCGATGCGGTTGACCTCCGTCGCGGAAACCTCCGCCGACAGCTCGGCATGGTCGACCGCCTCCAGAAGCTGCATCGCGGTGGCCGGCATGGGCTGGGCGAGCGCGCCCGCGAGCATGAGGGATGCCGCAGCGACGACCTGCCGATAAATCCGTGCCATTCTCAATCCTCCATCTGTTCGAAGCGCAGCAGGCCGATGCGGCCGGCGTCGAGGCGGAAGGCGAGCCGGTAGCGCCGGTCCTCCCGCGCCGCCTCCTCGCGCCCGATCCAGCTCACCAGCTCGCCCGCGATCTCCACCGTGAGACGCTCCGGGTCGGCCTCGATGCTGTCGGGGTAGAAGGCGCTGGCGAGGTCGCGCCCGGCCATGCGCGCCGCCTCTGCCTCGACCCAGGCGCCGATCGCGCCCCTTGCCGAGGGGTGGCTCATCCGCGCCGCCGCGAGGCGCACATGGGCGGCGTTTTCCGGCGTCAGCGTCAGCAGCGTCACCGCCACCGTGCGCGCCATATCCTCCAGATAGCGGGTTCCCGCGGGACCGGGCTCCATCCGGCTGCCGCCGACCGCCCATTCCGGCCCGGCCGCCGCCGGCAGCAGCACGGTCGCCGCCTCGCGGTTCGCCAGCCCCACGGTGAGCGCCAGGTTGGCCGTCATCGAGAGCACCAGCAGAAGGCTGAGCGCCAGGCGGATGTCCCGCACCCGGCGCACGGCATTGTCGAGATCGAGACGCCGCATGACCCCGCCTCAGCCGGTGAAGCGCCGGAGGTGGCTCGGCGGCGTCGCCCTGAGGCGCAGCACGAAGTCCGGCAGGAACCAGTAGAGGGCGTAGCGCGCGATGTTCGCCCCGCCGCCGCGCTTGACCCGGCGCAGCGCGAGCCAGCCGCCGACGCCGGCGACCAGCCCGGTGACGAACTGGTTGGCCGCGAGCCCGAGCAGGGCCGGGCCCATCAGCACCGCCGCCTCGTCCACGGTCCAGAACAGCCAGCGCTCCGGATCGTCGAGCCGGCGCGGGATGGCATGGCGGGCGCTCTCGTTCATCGCACGCCCCGTCAGACGATCGCCGTGCCGACGAGGCCGGTGACGATGCCGGTGCCTGCGCCCGCGGCGATGCCGACCCCGACCGCGCCCATCAGCTGCATGGCGTTGAAGCGCAGCACGGAGCCGACCAGCGCCGCGCCGACGGCCAAGGCCGCCGCCAGCTGGCCGCCCGTGCCGCCCACGATGTCCTGCACCGTGTCGAGCGGCGCGTCGAAGGTCGTGTCCGTGGTCGCCAGCGCGAGATCGGACCCGGTCGTCATGACCGTCGCCACCAGCGCGATGGTTCCGATACCGCGCAGCGCGATGACCGTGCGGTTCATCCCGGCTGCCGCCGCAACCGCCCGTTCGGCGGCGCCCCTCACCGGCCCGCTCCGGCGAGCGCGGTGCCGTCGTCGGAGGTGGACTTGCGCCGGCGCGTCTTCGCCCAGGCGTCGAGGTCCTCGCGCAGATAGCGCACCCGGCCGCCGAAGCGCAGGAACACCGGCCCTTCGCCCGACACCCGGTAGCGGTCCAGCGTGCGCGTCGACAGCCCCAGATGCGCCGCCGCCTGTCGCGTGTTCAGATAGATCGTCTCCCCGTCCGTCATTGCCGTCTCCCGTTGCTGCCTGTCCCGACCGGCCCCGGGGCTCGGGGCGCATGTGCGGGCATCGGAGCGAAGAAGGGCGGGGAGGGGTAGGGGCGATTTTCGGGTGCAGAAAAACGCCCCTCAGTTTGACCGCCAGCGGGCGCCGATCGCCGCCGATCGGCGCCGGGACTGCGAATTCGCGTCCATGTGCTCGCGGCGGGTCCCCGGCCGGGCCGGGACCGGATTGCCCCTCCATGGAGACGCATGGCGGTCCGGCGCGGGGGATATCGGCAGGCGCGGTTCGGCCCGCACGGCTCCGTTACTCGGCCAGGCCGGCGACCGCGCGGGAAGCGGTGGCTACAGTGAGAATCGGCGGTGGATGCCCAGCGCCCGTCGCGACCGTCCGCGGCGGCCGGGCGAGCGCGACGGTGACGTTCGACGGGTTCGGACAAACAAGGATGAAATGCACCCGGCGTGACCGTCACCGGCGGTCTCGTCGATCCGAACCGGGGATTCCGCGTCGATTTCAATCGGAAACGAAAACGCGGCGCTTACCGGCAGCCGGCGCGCCGAGTCCTGCGGACTACTTGCCCGTCGCCATGTCCCGATACCGCTTCAGGACCGCCCTTGCCCTGGCGAAGCGCCGCTTGACGCGCTCATGCATCCAGCTGCCGGTGTAGTATTCCTCCGCGACCCGCTCCGGCGTCCAGAGCCGCAGCGCATAGTCCTTCTGCGTGAGCCCCTCCGCCTCGCTTTCCAGCGCCAGCAGAAGCTCACCGTCCCCGTCCCCCGTGCCCGCCCCGATCGAGGGGCCGGGAACCCCGCCCAGATGTCCTCGATGGCGGCCACCTCCCGTTCCAGGACGAGGCGCAGCCCGCCATCGTCGGGAAACGCCGCGCCCCGCGGCAGGCGGACCGAAACCGACACGCCCGGCCGCTCGATCCGGAGCATCAGCGCGCCGTCGGCGAGGCGGAGCCCGTCAAGCGTCGCCCCGCCCTCGGCCGCGAGCCGGACCAGCGGCGGCGCATCGCGCGTCACCCGGCCGTCGATCACCCCGGCATGCGTCCAGAAGGGCGCCAGCGGCCGTTCCGCATAAGGATCTTCAAAGGCCGCCATGCCCCAGGCCATGGCGGCGAGATCGACCGACGTCTGGAGCCGCACCGGGAACGGCGCCCGCTCGGGCAGACCGGGCATCGGGAGACGCTTCGCCCAGGCCGCGCGGTACGCCTTGCTCGCGCGGATGAAGCGCCAGGCCCGCACCGCGTCCCATCCGCCGACCCGACGCGCCACGGCTCAGCCGCCGGGATCGGGCGTCGCCGCCGGAGCGGAGGCCGCATCGGACGGTCTCCGCTCCCGGGCGCGGTCATCGGCCCATGCCATGCCTCACCAGCGCGCGTTGACCTCGAACCCGACCGTATGCTCCGGCTCGACCCCCTCGTTCTCCCGGCGCGTCGCCTTCACGCCGAAGGACACCTCGGGCGCGTTGGCATTGGCCGCCGGCGAGAGCCGCCAGCCGAGCGTGTAGTCGCGCGCGCCCGTGGCGAGCCCCAGCCCCACATGCGGGCTGCCGGTGAAGCGTCCGGAGAAGGCCGGGAAGCCGTATGCCGCTTCGGCCTGCCAGCGGCTCTCCGGCTCGGCGCTCCCCGCGCGGTCGGCGAGCGGGTCGGCGCGGAACAGCGCATCGAGCCCGCCCTCGGCCGAGCCGCCCCAGTCCTGGCGCAGGCTGAAGGACGGCCCCCGCTTCGTCGCCGGGTTCGGATCGAAGGCGAGCGAGACCGCGAAGCCCCGGTCCTCCAGGTCGTCCGAGCTGTGGGAGACCAGCGTGCGGCCCGAGAGGTCGAGGCTGAGCCCCAGGCCCGGATCGCTCCAGACCAGCCCGCCGCCGACTTCCACCCCGAAGCCGGTCTCGGCGTCGCCGCCGTCATGGCGCGCGCCCACCTCCGCCTTGGGCGTGATGTGGCCGCCTTCCTCCAGGGCGATGCGGTAGCTGCCCTCCAGACCGAGCCTGAGCCGGGTCACGTCGGAGTCCGACGCCGCAAGCTCGTGCGTCTTCTCGGACGAGGTCCGCGCCCAGAGGCCGTCCGCGGTCAACGCCAGCGCCGGACCGCTGCTACCCGGCGGCGCCAGCAGGTCGCCGCGCGCGCCGGCCGCCGCCATGGTCCAGGAGATGTCGGAGCTGAGCGATCCGTCCGTCTCCGGCTTGAGCGTCACCTCGCCCGTGCCATGGCCCGCCGCGCCCCAGAGCCTGAGCCGTTCGGACGCCTGGATGGCCGCGTAGGGGACGGCGGCCGTCAGCGACGCCTCCACCTTGCCGTCGCCCGCGTGCACCGCGCCGTCGCAGAGATCCTCCTCCGCGTCGTCGGGACAGGGCTGCGCATCGGCGCCGGTATCGGCATAGCCGCCCTCGCCGGAACTCTGCATCAGCGCGAGCCCGACCAGCCACCTGCCGCGCGCATAGTCCGCGCCCAGCATGGCGGTGGTCGCCTCGCCGTCGAGCGAGAAGGCGCCTTCCCTGCCGTCGAAGCTCGACTGCGCCGCCCGGCCCCAGAAGGCGAGGCTGCCGCCGGTGGCGTCGGTCTCCCCCGTCGCCGTGAAGCTCGATCCCAGCAGCGCCTCCAGCCCCGTCATGGTGCGGGATTGCGCGAAGCCCTGGCCGAAGCCATGGTCGTCGTGGCCGAAGCCGACCGTGCCGAAGCGGCCGGCCGGCGTTCCGAAGCCGCCGGCGGCGGAAAAGCTGCCCATTGCGGCGTTATCGTTGGCCGCGCCTGGCCCACCGGCCGCGCCGTCAGACCCCGAACCCGTCCCAGGCCCTGCCCTCGGACTTGATCCGAGGTTCAGCGCCTGCCCGGCGAGCGTGCCCCGGGCGCCGGCCTCGCGCGGCGCCGCGATGCGGTTTGCGATGCCGTCGAGCGCCTGCTCGGCCACCGTGCGCCCGAAGCGCGCCAGCCACGCCGCCGGCATCGGGTCGTCGTTGACGATGGTGCCCACCGCCACCCCGTCGGCGATGACCGCCCCACCCGTCGGGCGCGACAGCGCGACCTCGAAGGTCTCCGGATCCTCGTCGTGGTTGTCGTCGAACAGGTAGACCCAGAACCGCTTGCTCGTCTCGCCCGGACTGAACGTGACCCCCCCGAAATCGACCTGGAGAAAGTCGCTGTCCTTGCGCGCCGACACCGGGTTCGACTCCCGGGTATGGTAATCGACCGATACCGGACGGTCCGAGGCCGGGCTCAGCGTGACCGTGAACCACATGAACCCGTCGCCCTCATTGGCCCTCACATCGCCGATGGCGAGTGCGGGCGCCCCCGGCGCCGCGTCGTCGTCCGCCACCGCCACCGAGGCCGTGTCGTCCGGCGAGGCCGCCACCGCGTAGCCGGTTCCGGCGGCGACGGTTGCCGTGACCGAGCCGTCCGGCTCGTCCGCGCTGTCGTTCACCGTCGCGACCTCGAAGGACGCGCTGCCCCCGGTCGGGATCGTGACCTCCCGCGCGCCGGTCTGGCCGGAAGCCGCGAAGTCCCCGCTCTGGGTCACCGCCAGCGTCACCGTCAGGTCGGCATGCGGCGCCGGGTTCGCCGTGAGGGTGAACGCGGCCGGGGCTCCCTCCGTCACCCCGCTCCCGGCGGCGATGCTGACCGCCGGCGTGTCGTTGTCGCGCACCGCGACCGTGCCGCCCGCCTTGCCGGCCGCCAGGGTGTAGCCCGCGCCGGCATCGAGGGTGACGCCGACCGAGCCGTCGGGCTCGTCCACGCCGTCGTCCGCCGTGGCGATGGCGAGCGTGGCGCTCGCGGCGCCCGCCGCCAGGGTCACCTGACGGCTGCCCGCGCCGGGCGCGTCCAGATACTCGCCGCTCTGGGCGACGGTGAAGGCCACGGTCAGCTCCGCCGCCGGCGCCGGGTCGGCATGGACGGTGAACGCCGCGTTGCCGCCCTCGTCCACGGCGGGACCGGCCGCGAGGCTCAGTTCGGGGACCGCCGCCGGCGTCTCCGCCTGCGGCGTTGCGGCCTTCTCCAGGCAGTCGAGGCCGTCCACCACCGGCTGCCAGCGGCCCGGCGAATACTTCGCCTTCATCTGCCGCGCCCCGGCCGCGGTCATGCCGCCGGTCTCGCGGTTCAGACCGGCCAGCGCCTTCTTCCAGCGCGCCACATGCGCCGTGCCGTACTGCGTCTCCCCGATATAGCGGTTCACGTCCGCCTTCACCGACGCCAGGTCGCAGGACGCCGCGCCCGCCTGGATCGAATCCGCCTGCGCGGACTGCGGCGTCGACAGGTCGAGCACCGCCGTGGCCGCGAGGCCGGACAGCACCTGCGTGTCGCCGTTGCCGTCGACATGTTCCGGCGCCACCGTCACCCTGAGCGACGCCGCCCCCGGCGCCTGGTGTTCGATCGTCTGCGTCGTGGCGGTCACGCCGGCGTGGAGGCCGGCGGCGATCGACCGCCCGTTGCCGTCGAGCGCGTCCCACTCCACCTCGTAGCCGGTGGCGTGCGCGACCGCGTCCCAGCGCGCCGAGGCGGTGCTCGCATCGACCCTCGTCACCTTCAGGTTCGCCACCTGCGTGTCGGGGACCTCGACCGCGGCCGCGTTCCGGGGCAGGCCGCCGTCGCTTGCCGGGATGGTGAACTCGACGGTCGACACCCGCGTGCCCGCGAGGCCGCCGCCCGCCTTGTAGCCGGGCGGCGTCCGGTAGATGAACGCACGGAAGGTCTCCGGCCCTTCGGCCTGGCCGTCGTCGACGATGGGGATCTGCATGTACACGGAGGGCGCGGGCTGCTCGAAGATGCTCACCGTGTAGAGGTCGAGGCCCTGGTGCCCGTCGCGTTCCTTGTAGGCGACCCAGCCCGTCGCGTTCGCCGGGCCGCCGGGGCCGTGGCCGCCCGCGCTCGCGCGGCCGAGGTCGGCGAAGTCCGCGGTGACCGGCTGCACGGCGACGGTCACCGATACCGGCCTGCCGCCGGCGGCGGAGACCTTGAGCACCGCCTTGCCGCCCTCCCCGATCTCGCGTATCGAGCCGTCGGGCCACGAATGCACCGACAGGGTCACGCCGTGGCCCGCGGCGGACGCGCTGTCGATGACCTGCAGGAACTGCCGGCTCGCCTGCCGGCTGTCCAGGGTGGCGCCGGAGTAACCCGTCACGCTGGTCAGTTCCGCATAGTGGTCGCGGCTCTGGAGGCCGTCGCCGCTCACGCTGTTCGCGCTCGCTTCAAGGACGATCCGGGCCCGGTCGGGGGCGCTCGGCCCGGTGAACACCAGCCGGTGCTCTCTGCCCGACGGTCTGGAGTAGGCGACGCCCGCCGGCGATCCGTCCAGGCTGGAGTTCCCCCAGATAAAGGTGTTCGTGTCCAGATTGACCGTCAGGGTCTCGCCGGCCTCGAGCGCGTGGCTCAGGCGCACCTCGATGGCGGCGGTGTCGGTGCTGCTGCCCTCCACCGCGACCGGGTCCACGGCGTGCAGCGTGACGTGCGGCGCGTCGTCGTTGGCGATCGTGTGGGTCGCGGGGTTGCCCGCGGAGGATATCGACCAGCCGTCCGGCAGCGGGGTCCCGCTCTCGGAGAGCGTCACCACCACCGTCTCGTCGTTCTCCTTGACGGCGTCGCCGAACACCCGGACCCGCCAGGCGTGGCTGTCCACGCCCGCAAGGAAGGTGACGGAACCGCCGCCGACGCAGCGCGCGCCCCCCGTCGTGTGGAAC
Source organism: Alphaproteobacteria bacterium (assembly GCA_965221125.1). GTDB lineage: Bacteria > Pseudomonadota > Alphaproteobacteria > UBA828 > UBA828 > WTGU01. Next base: position 585,368 of record CBDCRW010000004.1, on the reverse strand, counting down.
AGCGCCATGTGACCGCCGTGGAACACCGTCTGTTGACCGCCGTTGAACTTGATGACCCGGTAGTCCTCCCCCGGCGCCCGCTCGCCGTCCTCGTCCAGGGTCGCGGTGCCGGAGAAGCACAGCCGGTAGCTGACCCGCGCCGACCCCGCCGGCTTGGCGACCGTCACGGTGACGTCGCGCGTGCCGCCGCTCCCCTCCGGGGCCGAGGCCGAGGACAGGGTGAGCGTCAGCTCGGTGGCGCCGGCCGGCGCGTCGTCGTCCTCCAGCGTCAGGTCGACCGCGAAGTTCGTCGCGTGGCGCATGGCGCCGCCGCCGACCGTCGTGTCGGTGCCCGCGGTCGAACCCAGCACGCTGTCGGTCGCCAGCGTCGCCGCGATCTCCTCGCGCGCCGTGTCGCCGTCGTCCCGGTTCGCCACCGGCGTCAGCGTCACCGTCGCGGTCCGCACCGTGTCGGTGCCGTGGCCGGTGAAGGTCACCGACGGGGTCGCCGTGTTGGGCCTCGCGATCGTCACCCCCGTGCCCGCCGCCGTCACCGCGAAGTCCGGCGTCGAATGGCCGGGCAATCTCGCGCCCGTCGTCGTCGCCAGCGTGAACGGCACGACCAGGACCTCGCCCGCATGGAGCCGGCGCCCGAGCGTGAACGTCAGCGTCGCCGTCTGCGAGGCGTCGCCCTCCGCCATGCTCGTGTCGGAACTCGTGAGCTCGACCGTCGTGGCGTCGTCGTCCTCGATGAACACCGCGTCCGACGCCATCGCCGACGCCACCGTGTAGGTCCCGTTCGCGGCCGAACAGCCCGCCGTCTCCGGCGCCAACAGCGTCGCCGTCACCACGCTGTTCCGCTCGTCATCCGTGTCGCCCGCCCAGGTGAGCGTGTAAATGCCGGCGCCGTTGGTGTTGCCGCTGCTGGTCAGCGTGGCCGTCCTGATGCCCTCCGCGGCCGCGGCCACAAGGTCGCCGCCGGTCTCGGTCAGGCGCAGGCACACCGTCAGGGTCGAGACCAGCACGCTGTCGGCGCTGAGGTTGAACACCGCCCCGTCCACGCCCCCGCTCTCGACAAGCTCCAGCTGCCCGGCGGTGTTGCGATTCGAGGTCTCCCCGGTCTGAAGCTCCATCGAGACCTCCGGAACCGCCGACGTGTCGTCGTCGGTGATCGTCACCGTCGCCGTGCCCGCCGTCGTGGTGCCGGTCGTGCCGGTGCCCGACGCCCGGTCGAGATTGCTCATGACCGCCCGGTTGCCGCTGCCGAAGCCCACGGCGAGCGCCTCCGACGCACCCTCGTCCGTGGAGTCCTGCACCGCCGTCACCCGGAGCGTCGCCACCTGCACCGTGTTCGTGCCGTGGCCCGTGAACACCACCGCCGGCTGCGCCGCGCTGTGCGGGTTCGAGGTGTTCAGCGTCACGCCCCTGTTGAGGCTCGATCCCGGCGCCGGCGCGATCGTGTAGTCGCCCGCCGCGATGCCGGCGCCCGTGATCGCCAGCGGCACGGTCACCGTCTCCCCGGCCACCAGGTTGCGGCTCAGCGTCACCGTGACGTCCGCGGAGTTCGCGCCGTCCTCCGTCACCGTGCCGCCGCCCGCCAGCGTCACCGTGGTGGGGTTCCGGTCGATGATCGTGACCGAGGCGGTCGTGCCGGCCCGGTAGCCGGCCGGCAGGTTCTGCAGGCCGACAACCAGCGTCTCGTTCGGCTCGTCGACGCTGTCGCTGGCGAGGTCGATGCCGACAGGGGCGGAGGGGGGCGGGCCTCCAAACAGGACGAGGATGGAGGCCGTAGTGACTGAATAGTCCGAAGACGCGATGCCGTCGCCCGAAAAGGTCAGCAGCGCCGTGCCGCCCGTAACCGTCACGTTGCCGGAGCCGCCGGTGGCGGTGACGGTCAGGATGGCGGAGACACCCTCGTTATTGCTGTTCGAACTGAACGAAAGGTCCAGCACCTGCCGCGAATCCGCCGTCACCGTGACCGACACGGCGGGAATCGTCAGGGACGTCGGATAGGCCGTCGTGCCCGTGCTCACCGCATGGCTGATCGAGGTCGAGCCCTGGCCCTTGCCGGTCACCGTGAAGGTCTTCGGCGTGTTCCAGTCCGAGTTGGTGAAGCTGAGCGAGGCCGGCGAGACCGTCGCCCGCGTCGTCGCGCCCGAGGTCGGCGTAATCGTCACCGTGCCGCCGGGTGCGCTCTTCAGAACCACCGTGTAGGTGTCCGTCTCGTCGTTCGCCGCCACCGACAGGCTCGACTTCGACACCACCACCCCGTGGCCGGCGTCGGCCGTCGTCACCGCCACCGGGGCGACGGTGATGCCGTTGTAGGGGCCGCTCGCCGCGGTCGCCGCGTGCGTGATGCTGAAGGACTCGTTCGCACTGTCGAGGTCGTTCAGCGCCCGCACCGTCACCGTCTGCGCCGTGTTCCAGTTGCCGCTGTTGCCGTGGGTGAAGGTCAGGGTGTTCTGGTTGCCGGACGTGCCCGCGTCGGTGTCCACCTCGACCGCGGTGGCGTCGCCGTTGGTCGCCGTGATCGTGACGTCGACGCCCGGGTCGGTGTCGAGGACCACCGTGTAGGTCTTCTCGATGGTGCTGGACGAGCCGAGCTCGGTCAGGGCAAGGGAAGTCGGGGAGACCGTGACGCCGTCGGAGGTGGTGGCGCAGTCGGCATGTGTGGAGGGATGAAAAATGATTTCAAAGTCATTGTAGTTGGCTGATTCAAAATCCGCGCTCCCATCTGCACTGATGTTTTGAACCCGCAGGGTAAATCTGCCGTTTTCGTCCGCGGTGACCGCTACGTCCTGGTAGTCACTGATTTCAGTGCCGTCCGAGTTCAGGATCCTGTAGTGGGTTCCTGAAGTCGCGGTCCCGCTGGATCCAGCGAGATAAAAGACATCCGATGCACCGGCGGACAGACCGGAAACGGTTATGTCCACCGTCTGGCCCTGGCAGACAAAGCTGGGATTTGCGGTGAGCGTCACTGCCCCGGCCCCGGACGTCCATCCGGCCAGCAGCAGGAATGCGAACAAGACCGGCAGCAGGGCTCGCAGACCGGATCGGGCGCCGGCCAGTGGGGCAAGCCACGACCGGAACCATTTCCGGCCGCCAAGGGAGCAATGCCGCTGACCATCCGCGGCGGCGTGCGATACGGGCGTTCCTGCGTTCCGGTTACCATCGGTCATCATCGCATCACTCCAGTCAATTCTGTCTGCTGCGGGTTGCCTGTCCCGCGTCCGCCGCCCGGTCCCGGGCGGCGCCTTCGTCGATGTTTCGTGGGATCGCGAACGCATCCGGAACGCCGCGCAGGCGCTCTCCGTCCGCCGTGCAGATGCCGGGCGCCGACCCCGCGCAGGCGACGCCGGCCCGGAACCGCAGCTCCATCGGCCCGTCGCCCGAGGGCGCCAGCACCAGCCGCCAGGCATGAGCCGGGCGGCCGAAGCCGTCGAGCGGTGCGGCCTCCGCCAGCGCGCCGCCGGCGACCGCGACGGAGCCGGTCTCGGGCCCGAACGCCGCCACCGGGCGCGAGAAGGCCACCGCGACCTCGACAGTCTCTCCCGCGCCGCCATGCCCCGCCGGCGGCACGTCGGGCAGCACGGCGGCGAGCCGGCCCGGCGCGCGCATCGTCGCGAGCGGGCTCACCGGCAGGGGACGCAGGTGGGCTCCGTCACTTTCTGCCTCCACAATCCGGAAACTCTCCATGCCGGTTGCGGGATCGACCCGCGTCACCAGGTCCGAGGGCCGCTTTCCGCCGACCCGGTCCGGCGACGCGCGGCCGAGGCCGCCCCAGCTCACCAGCCAGCCGCCGTCCGGCAGGGGTTCGACATGCCCGCCGGCATGGCCGAGCATGTCGCGCGCGCCCCCGAGCGCGTGGTCGCGCACGAAGACCGCCTCGCCGTGTTCGAGGTCGAGCGCGTATTCCACCGCCCGGCTGTAGATGCCGGAGGTCCGCCCGAGCGGTTCGCCGGTCCAGGGATCGATGACGCAGGCCACGCCGTTGTCGAACAGCAGCAGGCGCGGCAGGCGCAGGCCCGGAGGGGGAGGCAGCAATTGCGCCGCATGCTGGCCGCAGAACTCACCCTCGGGGTCGCCGACGATGCGGAGCGGCGGCGGCCCGAGGCCGCGGCGTTGCCAGTCGTCGCGAGAAAGGTTGCTCGCGCCGATCCGCCAGACGATCTCCTCGCCGGGCGGCGCGGCGGGGTCGATCATGACCACCGTCGAGCAGCCCCGGAAGGACGCCAGCACGCCTTGTTCCGTCCATTCGACGGAGTTGACATGGGCCCAGTCGCCGGGGAACCGGTGCTGGGCGCAGTCCTCCAGCGGCAGCCGGCCCCAGGAGTTCCAGGTCCAGCGCACCCGGCCGTCCGGGCCCCGCAGCTGGATCGCAGAATCCTGCATCTCGACGCCTGCGCCGTACGGCTTGCCGTCGCGGTCCGGGAACCCCAGCCCCCGCAGGTCCCGCACCGAAGGCTCGTAGGTCATCAGCAGCGTCGAGCCGTCCGCCAGCAGCCGGAAGTCGTGCCGCCCCGTCGTGGTCAGCGGCAGAGCCGTGGCGACGGTGCGCAACGGCGTGAGGTCCCGGTCGAGCACCCGCCAGCGGAGCAGTGGCTCGCCTGGCGTCTTCCGCTCCGCTTCCGGCATCTGCTCGAAATGCGCCCAGCGGAGATCGGGACCGGAGCCGAAGGGACGCAGGAAGAAGCCCGCCCCGCCGCCCTCGGCCCGGACATGGGCGCGCGAGACGCCGTGCCCGTCGAGGACCGCCGCCCAGGGACCCCCGGTCAGTGCGAGCAGCGCCCCCAGCGGCCGGGCGGGATCGGGCCCGGTGCGGATCGTCCACAGTTTGGCCAGCATGCAGTGGAGCGTGTAGGTCGTCCAGGCCCCGTCCGGTGCCGCGACCGTCACCGCCACGTCGCTTGTCGGCGTGACCGGGACCGCCGCCGAGCCCTCCTGTCCCGGCCGGGGCTGGATGCCATTGACCGAGACCCGGACGCCCGGAGGGGCAGAGAACGAGACCGTCATCACGTCGCGCTCGTCGCACCGCACCCCGTAATGCAGGATGCGGGGATCGAAGGCCGGGCGCGGGGCGGGGTCTTCGGAGGCCGGGCGCGAGCGGGCGCTGTCGGTGCGGGCCGTGAGCGCGGACAGCATCGGGCCGACGACGGGGTTGGGCAGCTCGGCCACCGCCTGCCGGTCCGGCCCGTGGCGGTCGGCATATGAGACCACCGCGCGGAGCGGACGGCCCGCGTCCGCGGCCGCCGGGGTGTAGTGCAGCCCGGTCGCCCGCGGGATCGCCTGCCACTCTCCGGGAGCCCGCCAGCGTTCCCATTGCACCGTCGGAGCCGGGGCGGTGTCGGCGCGGTCAGGGTCGGTCAGGCTCACCGTCACCGGCTCGCCGACGACGGGGCGCCAGGGCCGCAACACGGCCCGGCCGGGCTCGTCGCGGTCCTGCACCCGAACGGTGACGGCAATCGTCGTGCCGTCCGCACCGGCGCGCCGCAGCGTCACCGCGTAGCGGTTGTCGCCGTCCGCATCCTCCGGCTTCTCGAAATCCGGCGGGGCGGCGAAGCGGAGCGCCCCCGCCTCGACCCGGAACCGGGCCGCGTCCGGTCCCGACAGACGCCAGGCGTCCGAAGGCGTGCCCGAATGTGTATCGGCCGGCAGGCTCAAGACGCGGGCGACCGCGCCTTCGGGGTAGGCGGTTTCCCGGGCGGCCTCAGGGCCGTCGGCGGCCAGGCCCGGCGCGCAGGGCAGCGCCAACAGCAGCAGCGCCGCCGCCGCGCGGCCCGCGCCGGAGAAGACTGTTCGGGGAGAAGAAGGTAGCCGGCGAGCGTTTCCCCTGCCGGCGGAGGGGGAGGCGTCAGGCCGGGATGGTGGCCCCTTCCGGCAGCGCGGCCATGCCGCTGCGATCATGGCCGGAGCGCAGACCCAGGTGGGGCTGACCGGCTGACCGGCTGACCGGCTGACCGGCTGACCGGCTGACCGGCTGACCGGCTGACCGGCTGACCGGCTGACCGGCTGACCGGCTGACCGGCTGACCGGCTGACCGGCTGATTATACCGGGAGCGTCACCGCCCCTTGTCAAGCCCCCGGCCGAAAAAATTCGGCCGCCTCGGGCGCGCGGGTCGAACGACAGCGCGGACGCCGCGGCGCGGGCCGGAACCTGCCTGTCCTCCACCTTGTGCATCGCATTGCCCCCGAGGCTCCCGGCCGCAGCGCGGGGCGTACAAACACATCCGCCCGCCGAACGTCGCCCGTCAACCTGCTGCGATCATTAGCGCAATTCCGTTGGCAATAAAAGCCCCGCGCGATTTTTCTGACCGGGGTACGGACAGGGGTGAACGCACGGCCGGGCGATCCGTCGTCGCGGCGATCCGCGCGGTTGCTGCCATCGGCCGCCCGACCGCCTCGAAACCCGCACCCCCATGCCTGGCCATCGTCGGCGACGACAGAGACCGACCGCGAGCGTCCGCCCTTTGAGACCCGACGATTCCCATATGCTTCCCGGCAACCCATCTTGCCGAAGCGCCGCCTGTCCGCAAATGCCGTGGACCTCGGAAGTTTCCCCCCGTGGCGGGGAGCCAGAGGGCGACGGCGACGCTCGGGTTTCGGGCCTGAGGGTCCTACGCACGACAGTGAAGACATGGAGAGCCCAGCATCGCTTTCAATAAGAAGGACACACGGGCTTACCCCACCATAAGTTCAACCGCGTCGAAAAACACGGACATGTCCTTGACTTCATATTCCGGCGATCCCATCCTGCCGCCATGACATGGCGGGTTCAGATTGCCGAGGAGTTCGAGCCCGAGATGTCGGTGTTGCCCTTGGAAGTGCGCAGGGCGATCCTTGCGCATTCGCGGCTTCTTCGGGAATACGGCCCGCAGCTTGGTCGCCCACGCGTGGATACGCTAAACGGCTCGCGACATGCGAACATGAAGGAGATGCGATTCAACGCGGCAGGCGGGGAGTGGCGGGTTGCCTTTGCGTTCGATCCCGTGTGTCGTGCCTTGCTGCTGGTGGCGGGCGACAAGTCGGGTGGCGGCGAACGGCGGTTCTACCGCGAGTTGATCCGCAAGGCCGACGAGCGGTTCGACCGGCATCTTGCCCGGCTCACCGACCAATAGAGAAGGAGAATCGTCATGGCACTGGATGTGGAAGATGTGATCGCGGGGCTCGACCCTGCCGAACGCCGCAAGGTGGAAAAAATGGCCGCCGAACTGATCGCGGAGGAAATGACGCTGCGCGAGTTGCGCAAGGCCCGCGAACTCACCCAAGCGAGCATCGCGCGCGAACTCGGCATTAGTCAGGACGCTATCTCCCGACTGGAGCAGCGGAGCGACCTGCTACTATCCACGTTGCGCAGAACGGTGGAGGCGATGGGCGGCAGCCTGTCGCTGATTGCCCGTTTCCCCGACCGCCCTCCGGTCGAGCTTGCCGGTATCGCCGAACACGACGCCCGCGATTGACGCCTGTCCGAAAAGCACAGGCGCTTGAAGGCTTTCGCTCGCTGTGTTGCGTAAACGGCGAAAGGCGGGCAGCAAAGATTGGGTGATGCGTCCGTAAACGAGCCAAGGAACAGGCGAGCATGAACGACAACCACCACCTTTTAGGACTCTCGAATGCCATGTCCCGATCACCGGGCAGATATGCACCGATCCCATCAGCCGCATTGTCCAATACGAGCGTCATTCCACGAGCCACCTTATCTCTTGCAATCACAGCACTTATCCTGCTTGGTTGCGTCCAGCTCGCTACTGCCCAACCTCCGACCTGGGGACAGTGCAGTTGTCCAGTTACCGACAATCCCGAAGCCGAAAATGCCAAATATTCCACGATCACAAATGCGAGTTTGTGCGTGAATGCGGAATCACGGACTCCCATTTGTAGAATCGAGGTTCGTTGTCTACAGGATGGTACCGGCCCAAATTGTGGGTCTCTCGCACAGTCCAATTGGACTCTAATGGAACTGAGGTCGGCGTTAGACTCCATCACTAAGTCCACTTTCGAGTCCAAGCCGGACCTAGTCTATGCCCTAGGAGCAGTTTATAACTCTACGCTTTCTGGAACGGTATGGCCAGACATTTCCGACTGCTTGGCAGGATTTACGCACCAGGACTCCATTGAACCTGTCGACCGTAGGTTTGATTCTTGGAGGAACGAGCAAGAAGGAATTTCATGCATATATACGACATCTGGATGGTTACATATCGTAATTTCACCCTCCAGCGGCAATTTAATTTACGACCCAATCATACGTGTTTCATACCAGTTCGCGCCTCCTAAACGATAGCCAAATAGAGGTTTGCGTATCCATGTGGCCATCGACTGTCAGAAAGAAACAACCGAGAAAGCAAAGCTATCAATCCACCAAAGTGGTAAGTTGCCAGAACATTGAAAATAGATCTCTAGTGAGAAGTATGCTAACAAGGTTTTCTCTATTTTTAGGAGGAAGCGTTGCGAGTTTAATACTTTCTGTGTTCCTAATCCCCATACTTGAAGAAATAAAACTGTGGAGCGATCAGTACCTTTGTCCAATTTCACCTTGGTGCAGAACCCATCTAGCATTTAAAGCATATGATGAGGCACAATGTAGCATAGGAAGTGTTGGAGTATTAGTCGCTCAAGCGATTGGTGACGGCGATCTAGCATCTGGAAGTCGAGATGATATAAGCATTTCTCTGAGAGATAGAACATATCTTTGTGATGATATCGTTTGGCCAAAACGAAAGGCCGTTGAACATCTTCAAGATTTGGATTTCAAATACAGTGACTGCTTTGTATATCATAGGGTAGTGGATAACAATGGTCCATCGAATGGGGTGACATCGTTCAAAGTGAAAATGGGATTTAACTCCAAGGTATGTATTTCGAATTTTTGGAAGAATCCAAACTCGGGTATGTTAGAGAGAACCCATAATCTCAACAAAGCGTTTGCTTACTGTATGCCCAACCTAAATTTAGATGTTCCGATGAGACAATTTTCTGAACATGCAAGATTACCGGTTTGCGATGATCAAGATCTCGAAGCAGTTGGATTCCCGGACAGACTTCTTTCCCAATAGGAGAGCAACCGAGGAAGACAAGATTGTTGTCGTACCGCAGCGATCGCCGTTTCCCGCCGCGGCCGGCTTCGCATTTGGGGAAGACGGGATCCGCAGCCGGCGCGCCTCGCCGCACAATCGGGTGCTGCTCCTCTGGAGCTTCACTCTGAAGCGTGTGGTGGCTATAACGAGCAGCGTGCGACCAACGCTTGGCTCTAGAGACGCACACGCAGAGAGCCTTGCGTCGCTGGGAAATTCGGAGAGCTGCCGAAGGGGTGCTGATCGATGACGAAAACAGCAATTCTATGTTCCGTGATCTTTACAATGGTTGTTCTGGCAACTGCGAGTGTTGCGCTGGTGGGCGTTTGGTGTTGGAAAGATATTCAAGATGCTGATGCACTCAAGTATCGAAATTGGATCGACAGTGTTGTCTTAACGCTCGTTACCATATATCTACTTGCTCGTGTCTGGTGCCAGAACCGAAGACACCGGAAAGCAGATTATAATTCTAGCGATGAAGGACTCAGGGATTCTGATTGTACTACCCGGGAATCTCCTTACCCGTCCTGCAACTGGGATCGGGTTGTACAGGTACGCTACAAGTCGGACTTATGCCTTGCACGTCGAAGAGAACGACTCCGTCACATCAAGTCAGAAGATCAATATATCGTCGTCAATGACTATATCATATACGTAGAACTTTGTGATGCTGAAAATAAGACAATAGGTCACCACATAAAGGTGCCGCGTGGCATGTTAACTGACCTTGCATCAGTACCGCGGCTGTTTCGTCCATTTGTTGGGCGTGTGGGTCCGCACCTAGAAGCCACCATTGTCCACGATTATCTGTATATCGCGTGGCAACAACTTGGCATTCCTGCTACTGACAAAAGGCGACTTTTTGCGGACCAAGTGATGCTTGCGGCTATGCTGGAAGCAGGAATGGTCTGCAGGGCATTTGCGATCTACCGATTTATTCGTTTTTTCGGCAAGTGCATTTTCTACGGAAGGAACCCTGAGCCTTTGATTCTATGCCATGACGAGATACCCGATTGTTGTCGTGACAAACGGAGTCAATCGTCTTCGGATGCAAATGCGGAGAAAGATGATGCATGATGCTTGGGGTGACAAGTAGAGCAAATGCAAGGCTGGAGGAAGGCGGCTTTGCCCATGCGCATGCAGTGTCAGGCGCACACGTCCGGGTCTGTAGGGTTCGGATTTCTGCAACGACCTCCACCCGGCCTTGGGTTCGGCGCCCGAAGTAACCGTTTGACGCTGGGGCGATGCGCGCGGTGCGATGCCGGGCTGAACGGTCGGAAGATCGCAGCCTCCCTCGGGGCCGCTCCTTGCCCGCCGCGTTGAACCCCACGGCCACATCTTCGGGTCCGACGCAGTTGAGCGGCATTCTGCCGAAGACGGGCAGGACTTGGGCCGAAAACGGCCGAGCCCCGTCCTTCAGTTGCCAAGACTGAACACGTCGACTTCCCCAGCGCGTCCCTTGACGCGGTGTTTGCCGACAGGCTTGGGATCGAAATCCGGCCCCAGTCCGCCCGCCGTCGCTTCGCTGACCAGGATCGCCACCTCACTGCCCCCGGGATACAGCGTCTTGCCCAGCTGTTCGAGACGCTGGCCGACATTCACGGCGTCGCCGATGATCGTGTAGTTGATCCTGCCCGGCGCGCCGATGTTGCCGACCGTGGCGTTGCCGGTGTGGATGCCGATGCGGATCCCGAGTGGCGCCTCGCCCTGCGCCCGCCGCCGGACATTCTCGGCCCTGATGCCGTCGGCGATGGCCAGCGCTGCGCGGCAGGCCCGTTCGGCGGCGTCCGGCTGGGCGTCCGGTGCGCCCCAGAAGGCCATCACCGAATCGCCGATGAACTTGTCCACCGTGCCCTCCTCGGCCTCGATGCAGCCGGCGACGATCTCGAAATGGCGATTGACCAGGGCCGCAACCTCCGGGGCCGACAGGCTTTCGGCGACCGACGAAAATCCGGCAATGTCGGTGAACATGACGGTGATTTCGCGCTCTGACGACATGGTGTCGTCCATGCCACCGCGTTTGACCAGCCGCTCGACGATCTTCCTCGGAACGTAGAGTTCGAACCAGCGCAGCGCGCTCAGCATGGCGTTGAACGACCTGGCCTGCCGGTCGAGTTCCCGGAAGGCGCTGCCCGGCAAGTCGCCGATCTCGCCGATGTTGAGCTCGCGAACCTTTGCAGCCGCATCGGAGAACCGCACGATCGGCCGGGCAATCCGGCGGCCGAGGATCACGGCGGCGAAAATCGACAGAACCAGGGCGCCGAGCCCGACAATGAAGGCGACGGTCATCCGTCGGAACTCGGCGCTGACATCCTCGACGTGGAACCAGACGCCGACGATCAACGGCTCCGGCCCGAAGCCGTCCAGGCGGCGATACATGAAGACATGATCGTCTCCATCGATCCTGACCGTATGCCCGTTCGTTCCCTGCACAAGGGAAATGACCAGCTCGGAGCGCCCTTCCTCGCGCCATATCGCAGCTAGGACAGCATCGCGAAACGCCGCCAGACCGGGCAATGGCTTTTCGAGAGAAAGGCCGGGATAGCCCTCGGCCATGAGCGGATGGGCCAGCACGCGGTCGCTCCCGTACAGGACGAAGCGCGTGCCGGGGCCGCCCTTGCCGACCTTGCGGACCCAGGCCGAGAGTTCCCGGATCGACGCTGTCGCAGCCGCTGCGCCGACGAAGACGCCGTCGCGCCGCACCGGATGGACCCGGCTGAAATAGGTTCCTCCATGGCGCTCGATCCAGTACGGTGGGACCCAGTGCGGCTCCTCCGGTATCGACGCAAGGTATTCGCGGTATCTCGGATCGTCCGAGTGGTCCACGTCACCCAGCTCGATGCGGCCGCCCTCGTAGCGCGCGGCGAAGAAGGTCTTCAATCCGGGGTCGAGGAACGATATCGATTCGATCTGCGGCACGCCCGCGAGGCCGCCCGTGAGCAAGCCGGCCGAACGTCGCGCGGTCCTGCGGGTCGAATTCACCGCTCTCGATGCGCTCGGCAATGAAGCGAGCCTGGTCCTCGGCCGGCAGCAGATGACGCTCGATCCGGTCAACCATGTTGGCGATGCTCTGATTGGCGTTGGCGCTCATCAGGGCCAGGGTGTTCTTGTTGGCGAGCCACATGCCGACGCCGAGCACGCCGCCGACCGAGACGAGAACGAGCAGGGAGATCGCCGTCGCCAGCGTGACCGTGATCGAGAGCCGCCCGTTCCATCGGGCCGGGAAAAGCCGGCCCGGCATTCCAGACTTGATTGACATGGCGGATACCGGCGTCCAAATCGAAAGCCGATCCGAGGAGCAGGGGTGAACTCTCCCGGGGCCCGGCTATCGGGTGTAACCTGTGTCTTGTCTGTCTTCGCCTTTCTCTACCGCCAGCCCAAGCGGGCGGTCGATGCAGCAAGTCAACTCCAGATCGAGCGTCGTGGCAACAAGCGCCAGGCCGTGCTGCACCAGGTCGCGCGGCTGGATTGTTTCATGATCGAGGCGGCCGCGAGTGCGATGAAGGATCCGAGGTTTGTGACGGCAAAACCGTCGACGAACGAACGCCCGGACCGGACCGTTCAGTGGAGGAGCCACATTGACAATCTTCATGGCGAGTTGAGAATCGCGCGATGATCTTTCCGGTATTTGCACCCTGGGCGGTTCGACTCCTGTTCGCCGGCCTGTCGGCAGCCCTGATGCTCGCAGCGAGCGCACCGGAGCCTGCGAATGCTCGAGACTTCCGAGACGAGACCCCGCGCATCGCCGTGGTCTCAGCCTTCGCTCCGGAGCTGGAGATCCTCAAGGGGGAACTGCGGGACAGGGCAGTGCAATCGGCGAACGGCGTGGAGTTCGCGACCGGCACGCTCGAAGGACAGAAGGTGGTGCTGTTTCTGAGCGGGATCAGTGTCGTCAACGCTGCGATGACGGCACAGCTCGCGCTGGACCGGTTCGCCATCGAGAGGATCGTGTTCTCCGGTATCGCGGGCGGCGTCGACCCTTCTCTGAGCATCGGCGACGTGGCGATCGCGGAGCGCTGGGGACAGTATCTGGAAATGCTGTTCGCGCGCGAGACCGACGGCAGCTGGGCGACGATGCCGTTCTTCGAATACCCCTACGGGAACTTCGGCATGATGTTCCCGCGCTCGGTCACGGTGCTGCGTGCCGGAGCCGACGGGCCGGAGACCCGCTTCTGGTTTCCGGTGGACGAGGCGCTGCTGGCGGCGGCGCGCCGCGCGGCGGACAAGGTGACGCTGGCGCGCTGCACGGCGGACGGCCGCTGCCTCGACAGGCCGCCGCGCATCGCGGTTGGCGGCTCCGGGGTCTCGGGCGGGGCCTTTGTCGACAATGCAGCTTTCCGGACGTGGGTCTTCGAGACGTTCGGCGCCCGGGTTCTCGACATGGAGAGCGCGGCCGTGGCGCATGTCGCCTACGCCAACGACGTGCCCTTCGTCGCGGTGCGCAGTCTCGCCGACCTCGCCGGCGGCGGGGAGGGCGCGAACCGGATGGAGATATTCCTCGACCTTGCGGCGGGCAACGCGGCGGTGGTGGTCAAGGCGATGCTGAGCGAGATGCCGGACCTTCGCTGAGAGCGCGGAGACGCGGGAGTGTGGTATGCGACCGTTCGTCGGATCACCGAGCCGGGCCCAATGCCGTCAGGCCACGGAAACTATCAGACGCGCGGACCCTTTCGATCCCATCACCGCCGAATCAGGGGGTCAATCGACGCCGATGACAGCCAGAATTTGGATCTCTCGTGATTCCCATGGGATTCCCATTGCTAATTCATGCTTGGCGTTCTGAATTGAAAAGCCCCCGAAAACATCAATGTTTTCAAGGGCTTTTTTGGTTGCGGGGGTAGGATTTGAACCTACGACCTTCAGGTTATGAGCCTGACGAGCTACCGGACTGCTCCACCCCGCGTCATGGCTTGCTCTGGCGCAGGAATCGCGACGAGAGGCTCTGCTCGGTGGGGGTGCCCGCGTAGCGCGGGCGAGGCGCGGGCGGTGCTGTGCTTCGATGACCTGGCGGCGACCTACTCTCCCACGCCTTGAGACGCAGTACCATCGGCGCTGAGGGTTTTCACGGCCGAGTTCGGGATGGGATCGGGTGTTTCGCCCCTCGCCATGACCACCAGGTCATCGAAGAACATCGCCGGACACGCGGCGCCGGGCGCGCCAAGCCAAGCCCGCGACACGGCACCGCGCCGCACCTGGCGGCGGCTCGGACGCCGGAGCACGTCCGCCGGGCGGACATACGCGCCGGCCCGGCTTGCGGCTGCGTTGCTGACCATGTTCGGCATCTCGCGCACTTGACGCCGCGCACAAGGAATCAAGCCGATCGAGCGATTAGGACCGGTTAGCTTCACGCGTTACCGCGCTTCCACACCCGGCCTATCAACGTGGTGGTCTTCCACGGCTCTTCAGGGAGAACCCGTCTCGAGGGGGGCTTCCCGCTTAGATGCCTTCAGCGGTTATCCCGTCCGGACTTAGCTACCCGGCGGTGCGGCTGGCGCCACAACCGGTCCACCAGAGGTCCGTCCACCCCGGTCCTCTCGTACTAGGGGCAGATCCTCTCAATTCTCCAACGCCTACGGCAGATAGGGACCGAACTGTCTCACGACGTTCTAAACCCAGCTCACGTACCACTTTAATCGGCGAACAGCCGAACCCTTGGGACCTGCTCCAGCCCCAGGATGTGATGAGCCGACATCGAGGTGCCAAACCTCCCCGTCGATAGGGACTCTTGGGGGAGATCAGCCTGTTATCCCCGGCGTACCTTTTATCCGTTGAGCGATGGCCCTTCCACACGGAACCACCGGATCACTATGGCCGACTTTCGTCTCTGCTCGGCCCGTCGGCCTCGCAGTCAGGCGGGCTTATGCCATTGCACTCCACAGCTGATTTCCGACCAGCTTGAGCCCACCATCGCGCGCCTCCGTTACTCTTTGGGAGGCGACCGCCCCAGCCAAACTACCCGCCATGCAGGGTCCCGGACCCTGATTGAAGGGCCTCGGTTAGATATCAAGAATCCGAAGGGTGGTATTTCAAGGATGGCTCCACACGGGCTTGCGCCCATGCTTCACAGCCTCCCACCTATCCTACACATCGAACCCCTAATACCACTGCAAAGCTGTAGTAAAGGTGCACGGGGTCTTTCCGTCTGACCGCAGGTACTCCGCATCTTCACGGAGAGTTCAATTTCGCTGAGTCGGTGTTGGAGACAGCGGGGAAGTCGTTGCGCCATTCGTGCAGGTCGGAACTTACCCGACAAGGAATTTCGCTACCTTAGGACCGTTATAGTTACGGCCGCCGTTTACCGGGGCTTCGGTTTGAGGC
>CBDCRW010000004.1:0-565000 GCA_965221125.1 Alphaproteobacteria bacterium | reverse complement strand
CGATGACGACGCAGCCCTGGGCCGCGGCGCGGGGCGCGTGAACCTTGGAGACGGCCGAGCCCGGCGAGAAGAGCCCGAGATCGACGCCGGTGAAGTCGAATTCCGCGAGATCGTGCACCTTCAGCGTGTCGTCCTCGCCGTAGGAGACCTCCTTGCCGGCCGACCGGCGCGAAGCCAGGGGAATGATCTCGTCGGCGGGGAAGTCGCGCTCGGCCAGCACAGAAAGCAACTGGCGCCCGACATTGCCGGTGGCGCCGGCGACGGCGACGCGATAGCCCATGGTTCGGTTTCCTTTGGCGTCTTCAGGCGGCGCGCGCGTCGAGCGCGCTGAGGACGGCATCGCCCATGGCATCGGTCGATGCCGCCGTCATCCCGTCCTGCATGATGTCTGCGGTGCGCAAGCCGCCCGCCAGCGCGTCCTGAACCGCCGCCTCGATGAGGTCCGCGTCGTCTGCGGCGCCGAACGAATAGCGCAGCATCATGGTGAAGCTGAGCAGCGCCGCCAGCGGGTTGGCCAGGTTCTGACCGGCGATGTCTGGGGCGGACCCGTGCACCGGCTCGTAGAGCGCCTTGCGGTTGCCGCCCTCGTCGGACGGGCCGAGGGAGGCCGACGGCAGCATGCCGAGCGAGCCGGTCAGCATCGCCGCGCAGTCGCTGAGCAGGTCGCCGAAGAGGTTGCTGGTCACGATCACGTCGAACTGCTTCGGCCGGCGCACGAGCTGCATGGCGCAGTTATCCGCGTACATGTGCTCCAGCGCGATGTCCGCGTAGTCGGCCGCGTGCAGCGCCGTTACCTCGTCCCGCCAGAACTTGCCGGACTCCATCACGTTGGCCTTCTCGACCGAGTGCACCCGGTTGTCCCGCCTGCGCGCAAGCTCGAAAGCGACACGGCAGACCCGCTCGATCTCGGGCGCGCTGTAGACCTCGGTGTCGAAGCCGCGCCGCGTGCCGTCGGGCAGGGTGTCTACGCCGCGCGGCTCGCCGAAGTAGATGCCGCCCGTGAGTTCGCGGACGATCATCAGGTCGAGGCCGCGCACAACCTCGTCCTTCAGCGTCGAGGCCTCGACCAGCGGATCGAAGACCAGCGCAGGCCGCAGGTTGGCGTAGAGGTCCATCTCCTTGCGGAGCCGCAGGATGCCCATCTCCGGCCGCACATCGCGCGCGACGTCGTCCCACTGCGGCCCGCCGACCGCGCCGAAGAGCACCGCGTCGGCGGCGACAGCATCCGCCAGCGTCTCGTCGGTGAGCGGCGTGCCGTGGGCCTCGTAGCTCACGCCGCCGACGAGCCCGCTGCCGACGTCGAAGGAGAACGAGCGCCGGGCCGAGAGCCAATCCATGATCCGCTCGACCTGGCGCATGACTTCGGGCCCGATGCCGTCGCCGGCAAGGATGAGAACCCGCTTGTTGCTGCTCATTGAACTCTCCGTGCCCATCGGCCGCCTGCACGTTCGGCAAAGCCTTCGCCGCCGGGCTCACAAGCAAAGCGCCCGCAGGATCGCCCCGCGAGCGCCACGGCCGCCTGTCGTTGCGCCGCCCCGCCGGCGCGGCGTTCCCTAAAGGGCCAGGCCAAGCCGGTCAAGCAGAGTCTCCGGCGCCAACCGGCACGCAGCGGGCGCCCGCGCAGCCCGCACCGCGGACGCGGCGGGCCCGCCCGGTCTGCCCCAATACGAAACCGCCCCGACGCGATGGACGGGGCAGTAGCCGAGACCTACGTCTTGTACTCGACCAGCACTTCCCGATAGGGCGTCGTGCCGACGTTCTTGGCCTTGTGGCGGGCTGGCACCCGCATGCCCTTGCCAGGCTCCGACAGGACCTCGATCTCGTCGCCCTCCACCAGCAGCGAGAAGATCCCGCCGGTCGGGATGTCGATCGTGCCCACGTCGTTGCCGTGCTCGTCGGTCACCTGCAGGGGCGCGCCCGATATCGCGTACCACATGTAGCTGCGCTCATGGGTGTGCATGGGCGTCTCCTCGCCTGGAGCGAGCTCGAAGTTCCAGACGGCGACCTTGTCGTTCTCGAAGACCAATTCCGTTCCCACACCGGCCATTTCAGGGTCCTCCCAGTCAATCCACTGCCGTCTTTGGAGCACCAACGCGCCCGCACGTCAAGCGGGCGCTCTTCGTGGAGCGCGCCACAGCCGCGGGCTCGCCGTCGGGCAAAGAGCGCACGCGTTATTCCGCCGCGGCCTGCCCTTCGTGCTCCTCGGCCTGCTGCAGCGCAAAGATCGAGGAGTAGCCGCCCGACCAGTCCGGCGGCATCAGGCAGGGGCGGGGATCGTAGTGGATCCAGCGGGTGCGCTTGCCACGAACGATCGTTCCGTTGTGGCGCGAGTACGTGGGGTTGTACGTCACCGGCAGCGCGTCGGCGGACGAGAAGGCGTTGAGCAGCAGCGGGCGCGAGCGCGCCGGGTTGGTGTTGGGCTTGGAGCCGTGAATCATGCGGCAGTGGTGGACCGTCACCGAGCCGGCCGGGCCTTGCAGGTAGACCGCTTTCTCCACAGGCACCCGCGCGAGGTCGTGCTCGCTGATGGCGCCGGTCCAGCAGTCGTTCCCGTCATAGAGGTCGTAGAGCTCGCCCTCGTGCGCGCCCGGGATTACGCCCATGGGCCCCATGGTCTCGTCCACGTCCTCCAGATAGACGCCGATGGTGAGCACGCTGTAGTTGGTGTGCGGCCAGTACTGGATGTCCTGGTGCCACTTCACCTCCTCGCCGCCGCCCGACCATTTGAAGTTGAGCTTGGAGTGGTGAAACATCACGTCCGCGCCGAGCAGGTCCTCGGCCACGTCGGTGATGCGGGAGTCGCTCGCGAAGCGCCAGTAGTCAACGTGATGCTCCACCGGCTGGGTCAGGCGCCTGAGCCGGGGCGCCGCGGCAGAGTGGTCGGCTTCCAGGTCGAACTTGTCGTCGGAGACGGTCCGGCTCCGGCTCTCTTCGATGAAGTGCGCGCTCAGCCCCTTGAGCGTCGCGAGCCAGTCGTCCGGCACGAAGCGCTCAAGCAGAAGGTAGCCGTCGCGGAAGTACGCCTCCCGCTGCGCGTCGGTCAGCACCTTGGGTGGGTGGGCAAGAACCTGCTCAGGAGTCATCGCTGCGTCTCTCGTCCGGGTCGTCTTGCAGCCATGGTGTCACGAGCCCGCGCGTCCCGCCAGCCATGCTTTGGCCAGCGTCGCCGGAGCACGAGAGATTGCGGGGGATGGGCACATTGGACCAGGACTCCCGGGAGCAAGGATCACACGAAGAACGGATCAATCGTTCCAATACTCCCCCATGGCGCGGCGTGAACGTTCCGACGATTCGACGTTCTCTTCCGCCGACCGTTCGTTTCGCGCGGCTATCATGCCTACCAGCACCTCGATGAGGACGGTCGCGCTGACATGGGAGGGGAAAATGCTCGGGCTGTCGACCGAAATAAGCAGATTGTCGTCAGAGCACGCCGCCAGCGGTGACGTGAGCTGATCGGTGATGCCGATGACCCGCGCGCCGGCCGCCCGGGCACGCTGCGCGACCTTGATGGAATCGGCTGCGCAGGGCTCGATGGCGATGCAGACGACGGCATCCTCCGGCGCCAGGGCCCCCAGCAGACGGGGAAACTCCGCGCTGCTGGGCACCAGCTGGTGCCAGTTGCCGAAGGCCGCGATTCCCATGTGATGCAGGTAGGTGGCGGTCGAGTGCCAGGCGTGCATGCCGACCACGAGGACGGTGCGCGCATCCGACAGCGCTTGCACTGCCCGCTCCAGGGCAGTGCGATCGATGTGATCGAACAAGGTATTGATGTTGTCGTCCGCCGCCGGCTGATAGACATCGAGGGGGTGGGCGGGCTTGTCTTCGCGGGCGACCGAATGCGTCTGGCCGCCCTCGAACGAATAACCCGACGGTTGTTCGTTGATGGGGTCGCGGAAGAGCGCGCGGAGCTCGTCGTAAGTGCCGAAGCCGACCGCCTTGGCGAGCCGGTTCATGGTGCTTGGGGGCACCTCTATTCTTGCCGCCAGCTTGCGCATGGAGAGCGTGGCGACCTGGCTCGGATGCTTCATCATATGAGCTGCGCACTTCTGCAGCTGAGGACTGAGATTCGGATAAGCCCGCCTCAGGAGGGCGATCGCTTCGTGGAACTCGACGCGCATCGTTATCGCCGAGTCAGCACGTCAGCGGATGGCAAGGGGTTCCACGCTTGAGCCTGTTTCATAGCCGCCCGCTTCCACGGCCTCTTCGATGACGATCAGCACGCATACCAGTGCCGAGAACCTGCGGATCGTTCGCTCCAAGAAAGCGCCTGTGTGTGCGTCTGCAACGTCGCAAATCCAGGTGTTCGCGTCAACGCAGGCAGCCCTCGGCTGGCGGCGAAAAAACTGCGGGCAGAGGGGGCCGGTTCGTAACGCTTGACGGGCTCACGGCCTCCGTCGATCCGTCGCAATAGCCGGGGCGGGCGGGGGAGTGCTATAACGTCGCGCCCTCGATTTTCGCGCGGCGGGACAACTCCATGAACCTCCACGAATATCAGGCCAAGCAAGTGCTGGCGGGGTTCGGCGTGCCGGTGCCGCACGGTGTGCCGGTGCTGGCCCCGGAAGATGTCGAGGCCGCCGTCGACGAACTCGGCGGCCCGGTCTGGGTGGTGAAGGCGCAGATCCACGCCGGCGGGCGCGGCAAGGCAGGCGGTGTGAAGGTCTGCACGGGGCGGGAGGAGGCGGTCGAGACGGCGCGGGCTATGTTCGGCAAGGTGCTCGTCACCCATCAGACCGGACCCGCAGGCCGCGAGGTGCGCCGAATCTACCTGGAGGAAGGCGCGTCCATCGCCCACGAATACTATCTCGGCGCAGTGGTGGACCGCGAAAGCGGGCGGGTCGCGCTGATTGCGTCTCGCGAAGGCGGAGTCGAGATCGAGACGGTCGCGGCCGAGAACCCGGAGGCGATCGTGACCGTGCCCATCGACCCCGCGAGCGGCTTTCAGCCCTATCACGGGCGGAGCCTCGCCTTTGGCCTCGGCCTCTCCGGCGAGGCGGCGAAGGCAGCGGGCAAGCTGGGACGCGCGGTCCACGACGCGGTGCTCGGCACCGACGCCAGCCTGGTCGAGATCAATCCGCTGATCGAGACGGCAGACGGCGCGCTCGTCGCCCTCGATGCGAAGGTGAGCATCGACGACAACGCGCTCTACCGGCAGCGCGAGATCGCCCAGCTGCGCGATGCGGACGAGGAGGACCCGGCGGAGCGTGCCGCGGCCGAGCACGAGCTCAGCTACGTCAAGCTCGACGGCAACATCGGCTGCATGGTCAACGGCGCGGGCCTCGCCATGGCGACCATGGACATCATCAAGTTGCACGGCGCGGAGCCCGCCAACTTCCTCGATGTCGGCGGCGGCGCCAGCCGCGAGCGCGTGACCGAGGCCTTCAAGATCATCCTCTCCGATCCCAACGTGCGGGGCATCCTGGTCAACATTTTCGGGGGCATCATGCGCTGCGACGTGATCGCGGAAGGCATCGTCGCGGCCGCGCGGGAGGTATCGCTCCATCTTCCGCTTGTCGTTCGCCTCGAAGGCACCAATGTGGAGAAGGGCAAGGCGATCTTGGACGGCGCCGGGATCGACCTGATCGCGGCCGACGATCTGGGCGATGCGGCGGCGAAGGTGGTTCAGGCAATCGGGCGGGCACGCTGATGGCGGTCCTCGTCGATAGAGAGACACGGGTGATCTGCCAGGGTTTTACCGGCGCCCAGGGCACGTTTCATTCGGAGCAGGCGATCGCCTACGGCACGCGCATGGTGGGGGGTGTCACCCCCGGTAAGGGCGGCAGCAGCCATCTCGGGCTGCCGGTGTTCGACACCGTCGCCGAGGCCCACGTCGCGACCGGCGCCGACGCCTCCGTCATCTACGTGCCGGCGCCCTTTGCGGCGGACGCGATCCTGGAGGCCATCGACGCCGGGATCGGCCTCGTCGTCTGCATCACCGAGGGCATCCCGGTGCTCGACATGGTGCGGGTCAAGCGCGCGCTCTCGGGCAGCAGCACCCGCCTCATCGGCCCCAACTGCCCTGGCGTGATCACGCCGGACGAATGCAAGATCGGCATCATGCCGGGCCACATTCACAGGCGCGGGCGGGTCGGCATCGTCTCGCGCTCGGGCACGCTGACCTACGAGGCGGTGGGCCAGACCACCGCCGCGGGCCTCGGACAATCCACCTGCATCGGCATCGGCGGCGATCCCGTCGCCGGCACCGACTTCATCGACTGCCTCGCCCTCTTCGCGGCCGACGAGGAGACTGAGGCCATCGTGATGATCGGCGAGATCGGCGGCACGGCGGAGGAGAAAGCCGCCGACTTCGTTCGAGCCGAGAAGCTGGCCAAGCCCATCGTTGGCTTCATCGCCGGGCTGACGGCGCCGCCCGGCCGGCGCATGGGTCATGCCGGCGCTATAATCTCAGGCGGCAAGGGCGGTGCCCAGGACAAGATCGAAGCCATGCGCAGCGCAGGCATCACCGTGACGGAATCGCCGGCGGCCATCGGCACCACGGTGCTCGACGTGCTGGAGCGCCGGCGCTCAGCAGGTCGGGCGGCGTGAGCAGCGACCTCGACGGCGCGTCCGCCTTTCTCGGCGGGGCCGACCCCGCCGTCATCGAGCAGATCCACGCGCAGTATCTGAAGGACCCCGCCTCCGTCGATTCGAGCTGGCGCCGCCTATTCGAGGAAGAAGAGGGCCTCGCGACCAGCACCGGCGCACCGGAGAGACCGGCGGAGACGCCCGCGCGAGCGGACCCGGCATTGGGGCTGCCGGAGCCTCGCCCGGCCGCTGCTCCGCCTGCGGCCCGTACCGATCCGGACGGCCCGGTCCAGGCGGAGACCATCGATTCCATCCGTGCGCTCATGATGATCCGCGCCTACCGGGTACGCGGCCATCTGATCGCGAGCCTCGACCCCCTCGGCCTCGAAGGCGAGCGGCACCATCCCGAGCTCGACCCCAAGAGCTACGGCTTCTCGGAAGCGGACTACGACCGTCCCATCTATGTGGACGGCGTGCTCGGGCTCAAGCGCGCCACGCTGCGCCAGGTGCTGGCGATCCTCAAGCAGACCTATTGCGCGCGCGTCGGCGTCGAGTTCATGCACATCCAGTACCCGGAGCGGAAGGCCTGGGTTCAGCGGATGATGGAGGGCGAGCGCAACCGGCAGTCGCTCTCGCCCGGTGAGAAGACGGAGATCCTGCGCCATCTCCACGAGGCGGAGGGCTTCGAGCGCTTCCTCGACGTGAAGTATGCCGGCGCCAAGCGTTTCTCGCTCGAAGGGTCGGAGAGCGTCATCCCCGCGCTTGAGGCCGTGATCGCCCAGGCTGCCGATCACGGCGTCGAGGAAATGGTCATCGGCATGGCCCATCGCGGGCGGCTCAACGTGCTGACCAGCATCATGGGCAAGTCCTATGCGGCGGTCTTCTCCGAGTTCCAGGGGGGTGTGACCGGGGCCGGCGACGTGCAGGGCTCCGGCGACGTCAAGTACCACCTGGGCGCCTCGGCCGATCGCGTCCTCCCCAACGGGCGCACGTTCCACATCTCGCTCACGCCGAACCCCTCGCACCTCGAGGCCGTCAACCCGGTGGTGCTGGGCAAGGTGCGGGCCAAGCAGGCGATGCGCCGCGACAAGAACCGCGAGCGCATCATGGGGCTCCTCATCCATGGCGATGCCGCGCTCGCAGGTCAGGGGACGTGCTCGGAGGTCTTCGAGCTCTCGGAGCTGCGCGCCTATCGCACCGGCGGCACGGTCCACATCGTCATCAACAACCAGATCGGCTTCACCACCAGCCCGGCTCAGGCGCGCACCTCGCCCTACCCGTCGGAGGTGGCGAAGATCATCCAGGCGCCGGTCTTCCATGTGAACGGGGACGACCCGGAGGCGGTCGTGCGGGTCTGCCAGATCGCGGCGGACTACCGCCAGCAGTTCAAGGCGGACGTGGTGGTGGACATCTTCTGCTACCGCCGCCACGGCCACAACGAGGGCGACGAGCCGGCCTTCACCCAGCCCGCGATGTACCGCGCGATCAACGAGCGGCCCACCACGCGCCAGATCTATACCGAGCGGCTGGTGACCGAAGGCGTGCTCACGGAGCAGGACGCCGACCGGATGATAGGGGAGTTCCGCGGCCGGCTCGAGACCGAGCTTGAAGCCTCCAAGAGTTACCGCCCCAACAAGGCGGACTGGCTGGAAGGCGACTGGGCGGACATCGAGGCGGCGCCCCGCGACGAGCGGCCCGGCGATACCGCCGTGGCGCCCGAGGTGCTGGCCGAGATCGGCCGGGCGCTCACCCGGGTTCCGGACGACTTCGCCGTGCACCCGCGTATCCGCCGCCAGCTCGAGGAAAAGCGCAAGGCGCTGGAGGCGGGCGGGCCCATCGACTGGGCGACGGCGGAGGCGCTGGCCTTCGGCTCGCTGATGCTGGAAGGGAAGCCGGTCAGGCTCTCCGGCCAGGATTGCACGCGCGGCACCTTCTCCCAGCGCCACGCGGGCCTGATCGATCAGGAGACCGAGGAGCGCTATATCCCGCTCAACAACATCAGGCCCCGCCAGGCCCGGCTCAAGCTCGCGGACAGCCTGCTCTCGGAGGCAGGCGTGCTCGGCTTCGAGTATGGCCACTCGATCGCGGACCCCAACGCGCTCGCGATCTGGGAGGCACAGTTCGGCGACTTCGCCAACGGCGCGCAGGTCATCATCGACCAGTTCGTCGCCGCCGGCGAGACCAAGTGGCTGCGCATGTCGGGCCTCGTCATGCTGCTGCCGCACGGCTTCGAGGGCCAGGGGCCGGAGCACAGTTCGGCCAGGCTCGAGCGCTACCTGCAGCTCTACGCCGACGGCAACATCCAGGTCGTCAACTGCTCCACGCCGGCCTCCTACTTCCACGTGCTGCGCCGGCAGCTCCACCGCAGCGTCCGCAAGCCGCTGATCGTCATGTCGCCCAAGTCGCTGCTGCGCCACAAGCGCTGCGTGTCGGCGCTGGAGGAGATGAGCGGCGGCGCCCGCTTCCACCGGGTGATCGGGGAGACGGATTCCGCCATCACGCCGGATCGTGTGCAGCGCGTCGTCTTCTGCTCGGGCAAGGTCTACTACGATCTGCTGGCGGTGCGGGAGGAGCGCGGCACCCGCGACGTGGCGCTGCTTAGGCTGGAGCAGATCGCGCCCTTCCCGAGCCGGAGCGTCATGGTGGAGCTCGCGAAGTACCGCGAGGCGGACGTGGTCTGGTGCCAGGAAGAGCCCGAGAATATGGGCGCCTGGACGTTCGTGGCGCCCCGGATCGAGGCGGTGCTGGCCGACCTCGAAGGCGCACCGCCTCGCGCCCGCTACGCCGGGCGGGCGGCTGCGGCCTCGCCGGCAACGGGCTTCCTCGTCGTGCATCAGCGCGAGCAGCGGGCGCTGATCGACGCAGCGCTCGACGGGGAGGCGCAAGCGTGACCCTCGACATCACCGTGCCCGCCCTCGGCGAATCGGTCACCGAAGCGACCGTGATGCGCTGGCACAAGGCGCCGGGCGATGCGGTCGCCACCGACGAGACGCTGGTGGAGCTGGAGACCGACAAGATCGCCGTCGAGGTCAAGGCGGAAGGCGCAGGCACCCTTGCCGAGATCGTCGCGGCCGAGGGAGCGGACGTGGAGGTCGGCGCGCTGCTCGGCCGCCTGGAGACCGGAGAGAGTGTCGCTGCTGACACTGCCGCAACTGACTCAACCACCGCGGCAGAGTCCGATGCTGCGCGCGAGACGGTTCCCGCTCGCGCGATTGCCGCCCGAGCGACCGCGCGCGTGCCGCCGCCTTCGCCCGCCGTCCGTCGCCTGCTGGAGGAGCATGGCCTCGACCCGACGCAGATCGATGGGACCGGCAAGGGCGGGCGCCTGCTGAAGAGTGACGTACTGGCCGCGGTCGTGGCACGCGCCGCGCCGGCCGCAGCGCCTTCCCCGGAGCCTGAACCCGCGCCTGCGCCCGAAACTGCGCCATCTGCCGCATCGGCTCCCGCGGCGCCGCCGCCGGAACGGGCTCCCGCACCCGACCAGTCCAACGCGCGGGAAGAGCGGGTGCCCATGAGCCGCCTGCGCCGCCGCGCCGCCGAGCGCCTCAAGCTCGCGCAGGACACCGCGGCGATGCTCACCACCTTCAACGAGGTGGACATGAGTGCCGTCAACACGCTGCGCGCGGCGCACGGCGAGGCGTTCGAGCAGAAGCACGGCGTCCGCCTCGGCCTCATGTCCTTCTTCGTCAAGGCATCCGTGGCCGCGCTCGTGGAGTACCCCACGGTCAACGCGCAGATCGACGGCGACGACATCGTCTACAAGCGCTACCAGGACATCGGCGTGGCGGTGAGCGCCCCGCAGGGCCTCGTGGTGCCGGTGCTGCGCGATGCCGGGCAGCTGAGCTTCGCCGAGGTGGAGCAGGGAATCCGCGCCTTCGCCTTCAAGGCCCGCGACGGCAAGCTCGCGCTCGACGACCTGCTCGGCGGCACCTTCACCATCTCCAACGGCGGTGTCTTTGGCTCGCTCATGTCGACGCCGATCATCAACCCGCCGCAGTCCGCGATCCTCGGCATGCACAAGGTGCAGGAGCGCCCGGTCGCCGTGGACGGAGCGGTGGAAATCCGCCCCATGATGTATCTTGCGCTGAGCTACGATCACCGCCTCATCGACGGGCGCGAGGCGGTGAGCTTCCTGATCCGCATCAAGGACTGCATCGAGGATCCGCAGCGCATCCTTCTCGATCTCTAAGTTGGTTAGCCGGAGCCGCCATGAGCGAACATGATTTCGACGTCCTTGTGATCGGCGCCGGCCCCGGCGGCTACGTCGCGGCTATCCGCGCGGCGCAGCTCGGGCTGCGCACGGCCTGCGTCGAGCGTACGCCGACCCTCGGCGGCACCTGCCTCAATGTTGGCTGCATCCCGTCGAAGGCGCTGCTGCACACCTCGGAGGAATACGCTCACGCCAGGAAGCAGCTGGCGCGCCACGGCGTCATGGTCTCGGACGTCACCCTCGATCTCGACAAGATGATGGCCCACAAGGACCAGGTCGTGGGCGCGCTGACCAAGGGCGTGGCCGGGCTGTTGGAGAAGAACGACGTGACCCACCTGAAGGGCCACGCGCGGCTCACGGGACCGGGGGCGGTGGAGATCGAGGGGCCGGAGACGCGCACCGTCACGGCCGGCGCCATCGTGATCGCGACAGGCAGTGTCTCCACCCCGCTTGCCGGCGTCGCGGTGGACGAGGAGCGCATCGTCACCTCCACCGGCGCGCTGGCGCTACCCGAGGTGCCGGCCCGCATGGCGGTGATCGGCGCAGGCTACATCGGCCTCGAAATGGGCTCGGTCTGGAGCAGGCTCGGCGCCAAGGTCACGGTGGTCGAGTTCCTCGACCGCATCCTGCCGGGCATGGACGGCGAGGTCGCGACCCAGATGCACCGGCTGCTGCGCCGCCAGAAGATCGCCTTCAAGCTCGGCACCAAGGTCACCGGCGCCGAGCGCACCAACGAGGGCGTGCGCCTCACCATGGAGCCGGTCGCGGGGGGCGAGGGCGCGACGCTGGACGTGGACGTGGTGCTGGTCGCGGTCGGCCGCAGGCCCAACACGGAGGGCCTGGGCCTGGAGAACGTGGGCATCCAGCTTGACGGCCAGGACCGCATCCCCGTGAGCGAGCGCTTCGAGACCAGCGCGCCCGGCGTCTATGCAATCGGCGACGTGATCGCAGGGCCGATGCTCGCCCACAAGGCCGAGGAGGAAGGCGTCGCGGCCGCCGAGAACATTGCCGGCGGCAGCGGGCACGTGAACCACGAGACGATCCCGGGCGTCGTCTACACCGCCCCGGAGGCCGCCTCGGTCGGCATGACGGAAGAGGCGCTGGAGGAAGCCGACATCGACTACAACGTCGGCCGCTTCCCCTTCGCCGCCAACGGGCGCGCGCGGGCGATGTCGGCGACCGACGGCTTCGTGAAGGTGCTGGCCGATGCGGAGACCGACCGCGTTCTCGGCGTCCACATCGTCGGCCACGACGCCGGCACGTTGATCGCCGAGGCCGTCGCGGTCATGGAATTCGGCGGCTCGGCCGAGGATATCGCGCGCACCTGCCACGCCCACCCCTCGCTCAACGAGGCGGTGAAGGAAGCGGCGCTCTCGGTGGCGGGACGGGCGATACACGTCTAGGCTGGACAGCAGCAGACGGGGCTGAACCATGAATACCGGCGCACAGGCCACGACCATGCGGCGCATCAGCGAGATGACGGACACCCGCTTCGACGGCGTGGCCAAGCCCTACGTGCCGCCCAGGCAGCTCAACATCTCCGACTCCCTCACCCTCCATCGGGACTGGGAGACGGACATCGACCCAGTCACCTACGAGGTGATCCGCCACAACCTCTGGAACATCAACGAGGAGCACGGCGCCACCATCCAGCGCATCTCAGGCTCGCCGGTCGCGATCTACGCACTCGACCTCAACCCCTCGATCCTCACCGAGGACGCCGAGTTCGTCTATTTCGGCCCGTACATGCAGTACATGTCGGGCGTCACCGACACGCAGGTGAAGTGGATCCTGGAGAACCGCAGCGACAATCCGGGCATCCGCGAGGGCGACATGTTCCTCGCCAACGACCCCTGGGTGGGCGCCGCGCACCAGATGGACGTGATGGTGATCTGCCCGGTGTTCTGGGAGGGCGAGCTTTTCTGCTGGATCACCAATTGCCTGCACCAGTACGACATCGGCGGCATCACGCCCGGCAGCTTCTGCCCCGCGGCGGAGAGCGCCTTCGACGAAGGCATCCTCATCCCGCCGGTGAAGATCGTCGAGAACGACGTGGTGCGCCGCGACATCGAGGAGCTATACCTGCGCTCCTCCCGCAAGCCCGAGATGGTGGCGCTCGACTTCCGCGCCCAGCTCGCCGGCAACATGAGCGCGCGCGAGCGCCTGCTGCAGCTCGTCCGCCGCTACGGGCCGCGCACGGTCAAGGGCGTGATGAAGCGGATCATCGACAATGCCGAGACCGCCTTCCTCGCCAAGCTGGAGCGCCTGCCCGACGGCGCCTGGAGCGACCGCACCTACGTCGAGGCCTGCCGGCCGGGGGACCGACGCACCCACCGGGTCCAGATCACCGTGACCAAGAAGGGCAACCGGCTGATCTTCGACAACGACGGCACCGCGCCGCAGGACGGCGCCATGAATGCCACCTATTCCGGTTGGCGCGGCTCGGTCATGGTGGCGATCAACGAGCTGCTGGCATGGGACCAGTATTTCGCGGTGGGCGGCGCGCTCCGGCACATCGACTTCGACCCCACCGCCGGCACGCTCAACTGCGCGGACTTCCCGGCGAGCGTGTCGACCGCGCCCACCCAGTCGATGGAGATATCGCTCTACCCCGCCTACAACGCGATCTCCAAGATGCTGTTTTCGGACGAGGAGCTGCGCGGCGACATCATGGGCATCGGCGGCACCAGCCAGTGGCCGGCGACGCTCTTCCGCGGCATCGACCAGTGGGGCGAGCGCTACGGCTACCTGCTGATCGACCCCATCGGCGGCTCCATCGGCGCGTTCGCGCACGCCGACGGCATCAACACCGGCGGCCAGGCACGGACGCCGATCTGCCAGCTCCCCAACGTGGAGCACAACGAGCAGAACTTCCCGCTGCTGGTGCTCTACCGCAAGGAGTTGCCGGATTCGGGCGGCGCCGGCCGGTACCGCGGCGGGCTTTCCGCCGAGACCTGCTTCATCCCCCACAACACCGAACGCATCACCCAGGACACGCTGTCGTCCGGCAACGCGACGCCGACATCCACCGGCATGATGGGGGGCTTCCCGTCCACCACCAACGCCTACCAGTTCATCCGCGAGAGCGACATCCTGGAGCGCATGGCCGAGCGCCGGCTGATCGACGACCACTCGCAGGTCTCGGGCCGGCCGGAGCACCTGGAGCTCAGGCAGGAGAACTTCGACCAGCACCCTTCGGACGTCTACGCGGTGCGCTGGTCCGGCGGCGGCGGCTTCGGCGACCCGATGCGGCGGGACCCGGCGAAGATCCAGCACGACCTGCTGCACCAGAACGTCACGCCGGAGGCGGCGCGGGCGATCTTCGGGGCCGTGCTGGGCGAGAACGACGTAACCGTCGACGCGGAGGCCACGGAGCGCAACCGCGCCGCCGTCAAGGCCGACCGCCTCGCCCGCCTGACCAATGGAGCCACGCCGCAGACAGAGCGCGACGGCGATCTGCGGCTGCGCGCGACCGATTCTCTCGACGTGCGCGAGGATGCCGAAGGCGCCTACTGGGCCTGCGGCGACTGCGGGGCGTCCCTCGGGCCCCTTGATGCCAACTACAAGGACGCCTGCCTGCAGGACGTGCGCCCGGTCTCGGACTCCAACCCGCTGATCGGCGATCCCTCGCTCTTCGTGGATGATCCCGTCGAGTTCCGGCTCTTCTGCTGCCCCGGCTGCGGCGCGCAGATCGAGAACGAGATCGCGGTCGCCACCGATCCGATCCTCCGGGACATTTCCGTCGCGCTTCCGGCCGCGCCCGATGGCTGACGCCGCACCCGGCCACAACCCCTCCAACACCCACGCCGACTTGATGGCGCGGGACGCAGCCCACGTCTTCGGCTGGCGCTACCAGCCGGCGATCCAGTTCGAGCGCGGCGAGGGCATCTGGCTCCACGACGTCGACGGCAAGCGCTACTACGATCTCACCGCCGGCATGATGTGCAACGTGCTGGGCCACTGCCACCCCGAACTGGTGGAGGTCATGCGCGCCGAAGCCGGCAAGCTCTGGCACGAGAATTCCTGGTATTCGAACCCCCACCTCGTGCGCTTCGCCGAGCGAATCGCCGGCACCCTGCCGGAGGGGCTCGAGGTCGTGAACTTCGCTGTCACGGGCTCGGAGGCGAACGAGGTCGCCATGCGTATGGCGCTCGCGGTCACCGGCAAGCACGACATTCTCTCGGTAATCCGAGGCCTCCACGGCGGCAGCCTCGCGGTGGAATCGGTGACCACGATCGGCGGCGCCCGGCGGCGTCATCTCGGGCCGCTGCTCGCGCCCGCCAACGCGCCCGCGATCTACGCGCCCTTCTGCTATCGCTGCCCGGTCAACCTTGAATACCCGGCCTGCGACGTGGCCTGCCTCGCACAGTCGCGCGAGCTGATCGACCACGTGACCTCGGGCGATATCGCGGCGGTGCTAGCCGAGACCATGCTGGTCGCGGGCGGCATGGTGGTGCCGCCGCCAGAGTGGCTACCCCGGCTCAAGGAGCTGGCGGAGGCGGAGGGCGCGCTGCTGGTGCTGGACGAGGCGCAGCTCGCGCCGGCCCGCACCGGCAAGCTCTGGGGCTTCCAGCACTATGACGTGACACCGGACATCGTCACCTTCGCCAAGGGCATGAGCGCAGGCCTTGCGATCTGCGGCGCGGTGACGACGCACGAGATCGCGGAGGAGGCGCGCGGCAAGGCGGGGCTCCCCTGGGCCGGCACCTATTCCGGCGACCCGCTGCCGGCGGCGGTCGCCGACAAGCAGCTGGAGATCGTGCTGCGCGACAGGCTCGACGAGCGTGCCGCCGCCATGGGCCAGGTGTTGCGCGCCGCGCTGGAGCGCCTGCGCGACGCACACGACGTGATCGGCGACGTGCGCGGCCAGGGCCTCTACCAGATGCTCGACATCGTGAGCGACAAGGAGACCCGCACGCCCGACCCTGCCATGGCCGAGCGTATCCGCCTCAACGCGGCGTTGGGCGGCGTGATCGTCATCTGCGTGAAGAATTTCCTGCGCATCTGCCCGCCGCTCACCGTCACCGAGGCGGAGATTCAGGCGTTCACCGAGCGCCTCGACCGTGCTGTCCGGCTGGCGCTCGACGGCCACCCGAAGGACGTGGATTTCCGCGCCTCCAGCTCGCTCGCGATGGGGGGCACGGCCGCCCGATAGTCCGCGCGCCTTCGGCTTGACGCAAACCATGACCATGCCCGGAAATCCGGGCTAAGCTCGCCGGCAGACCGAACGGGTTGAAGGACTGCCGTCATGCGGCCGTTTCGGCTTGCCAGGGCGCTGCTGTGGTTCTGCATCGCAGGCGCGATCGCCGGGCCCGCGCACGGGGCCGATGACGACCTCGACGGCGCGCTCGAGCGCGTCATCGCGGCGCGCGGGCTCGAGCCCCTGGAGATGCCGCCGCTGGTGCCCTCGCCCAAGTTCCGGCTCGGCCAGATGCTGTTCTTCGACCCCATCCTCAGCGGCACGCGGGACGTGGCCTGCGCCACCTGCCACCTGCTGGGCCGCGGCACGTCGGACGGAGTCGATCTCGCGGTGGGCGTGGACGCGGCGGGCCTTGCGGAGAACCGCCGCCCGCTTGGCGAGCCCCGTGTGCACCCGCGCAACTCCATGGACCTTTGGAATCGGGGCCACGCAAGCGTGCGCAACATGTTCTGGGACGGGCGGGTGAGCGAGGTCGACGCGCCGGTGAGCCGCTTCCAGACCCCGATGATGGATTTTCTGCCGGACGGGATCGAGAGCGTGCTGGCGGCCCAGGCGCTCTTCCCCCTTGCAGGCGAGGAGGAGATGCTGGGCCTGCCCGGCGACCGCTCGGCGCCCGGTCTCCCCGGCGGCCACGGCGACAAGCCCAACGAGATTGCGCTCGCCGCGGCCGGCCTGGACGAGGACGAGCCGGAGCTCTTCGTGGCGGTCCACGATGCGCTCATGCGCCGGCTGCTGGGCCAGGCCGGCACACCGCTCGCCGACTGGCAGATCGCCTATCGCCGGCTCGTCGCCGACGCCTTTCCCGATACGCTGCTCGGCGGCGTCACCATGGGCGATCTCGCCAACGCCTTGGGCCACTTCCAGGCCCTGGCTTTCGTGACCCGCGACACGCCGTGGGACCGCTACCTCGGCGGCGACAGGGGTGCCATCGACCGCGCGGCAAAGGAGGGCGCGCTGCTCTTCTACGGCAAGGCCCGCTGCGCCGCCTGCCACAGTGGCCCGCTGCTGAGCGACTTCCAGTTCCACTCGCTTGCCGTGCCACAGATCGGCCCCGGCGTCGACGTGAGCGGGGGCGACGACGAGAGCGGCGACGACCGGGGCCGCTACGAGGCGACGCGCATCCCCCGCCACCTCTATCAGTTCCGCACGCCGCCGCTCCGCAACGTCACGCTGACCGCGCCCTACTTCCACAGCGGTGCCGTGGCGAGCCTGGAGGAGGCGATTGCCCTGCACCTCGCCCCACCCGACCCGTCACCCCACGAGACCGAGGCCGAGGCGGCGCGTCGGGCGAGCTTCTCGCGCACGCTGAGGCGGGGCGTCGTGCTCGGCGAGGACGAGCGCGCGAGCCTACTCGCCTTCCTGCAGAGCCTGGAAGACGACCAGGCCGGGAGTCGCGCGCTCATCGTGCCCGAGAGCGTGCCGAGCGGCCTGCCCGTGCCGGCGCTCGACGCAGCCCGCTGATTCCGCGCACCGCCCCGTGCCGCGCCCGTATCTTCGGCAGATGTAACCGGTTACAATGCCGCGTCATGGCCCCTTCCAACCGTATCGCGACCGAGCGCGGGCAGGGTCCGTCTCCGCCGCGCGTCCCGAACCGATTGCGCCAAGAGGTGGTATCTTTCCCGGGGCCGGATCGATACAGTCGCGCCGGGTGTTGAACGGAACAGACCGACCGGGGAAATAACGTGTTCACCAGCAATCCCTTTGCCGCGCTTTCGGCGACCATTCCGACCGAGGTAATCCAGATTTACGTCGGCGTCATGATCGCGCTGGTGGTGGGCGGCACCCTGTTCGACGTCTGGCACAAGGGGAGCGCCACCTACTTCTTCACCAGCTGGCGGAACGCGCGGGGCACGGGGTCGCGCCAGGTCGGCGGTGGGAGGGTGGCTGGCCTCGCGATCCAGACCGCCCTGTCGGAGGTCGCGACGTCCGCCGAGTTCGGCCACGGGCGCCGCCGGGCGGCCCACCTGCTGACGATGTACGGCTTCCTGCTCTACGTCGCGACTACCATCGTCATGGTGTTTTGCTACCCGTCGACCGAGACGACCACGCCCGCCGTCCTGCCCCAGCTCTGGATCGCCGGCGCCCTGCTGGTCTGCCTCGGCGGCTACTGGTTCTGGTTCTTCATCCGGGTTGACATCGCGGCCGAGGGCCATACGCCGTTCCGCATCGTGCGCGCCGACCTGTTCATCCTCTCGCTTCTCGCCAGCGTGTCGCTGGGGCTGATCTGGGCCGCGCTGCAGTCGATTGACAGTGCGGGGACGAACGCGGTGCTCGGCCTCTACCTCATCGCGACGACGGTGCTGTTCGGCTCCGTTCCGTGGTCCAAGTTTTCGCACATGTTTTTCAAGCCGGCGGCGGCCTTCGAGAAGCGCGTGTCCGAGGCGACGGGCGCGAGGAGCAACCTGCCGCCGCCTGCCGACAAGCCCGCGACCTTCGGCAGCACCCGCGAACGGCCGCGCCACTACTGATCGGCCCCACAGCGCTCTTCGACAGAGGAGATAACCGAACCACATGCCGACCTTCGTCTACATGACCCGGTGCGACGGCTGCGGCTACTGCGTCGACATCTGCCCGTCCGACATCATGCACATCGATAAGACCTACCGGCGCGCCTACAACATCGAGCCCAACATGTGCTGGGAGTGCTACTCCTGCGTCAAGGCGTGCCCCCAGCATGCCATCGACTGCCGCGGCTACGCCGACTTTGCCCCCATGGGCCACAGCGTCCGCGCGCTGCGGGAGGAGGAGAAGGGCACCATCTCCTGGAAGATCAAGTTCCGGGACGGCACGGAGAAAGACTTCGTCTCCCCGATCCGCACCACGCCATGGGGGTCGATCCCCCCGCCGGGCGACTACGAGGCACCTGGCGGGGAGGCGATGAAGTCCCAGGAGCTCGCGCACGAACCGGACGCGCTCAACGTCGATGCGCTGCCCGCGATGCCGCCGGATCGCTTCAAGCAGGGAGTCCTCTAGTGGCTCTGTTCTCGCGCCGGAAAACGGTGTTCGTGGATGCGGACATCCTGGTCGTCGGCGGCGGCATGGCCGGCTGCGGGGCGACCTACGAGGCCGGCTACTGGGGGCGCGACCTGAAGGTGGTCTGCGTCGAGAAGGCGAACATCGAGCGCAGCGGCGCCGTGGCCCAGGGCCTTTATGCGATCAACTGCTACATGGGCATGCAGTGGGACGAGAACCAGCCGGAGGACCACGTCCGCTACGCGCGGAACGACCTCATGGGCCTGGTGCGGGAGGACCTCGGCTACGACATCGCGCGCCACGTCGACTCCACGGTGCACAAGTTCGAAGAGTGGGGCCTCCCCATCATGCGGGACCCGGAGACGGGGCGTTACCAGCGCGAAGGCAAGTGGCAGATCATGATCCACGGCGAGAGCTACAAGCCGATCGTCGCCGAGGCCGCGCGCAAGGCCGCCACGGAAGTCTACAACCGGATCATGGTGACCCACCTGCTGATGGACCGGACGAAGCCCAACCGCGTCGCCGGCGCGGTCGGCTTCAACGTCCGCACCGGGGACTTTCACGTCTTCCGCGCGAAGTCGGTGATCGTCTCCGCCGGCGGTGCGTCGCACATCTTCAAGCCGCGCGCGGTGGGCGAAGGGATGGGGCGCACCTGGTACGCGCCCTGGAGCAGCGCGTCGGCCTATGCGCTGCCGATCCTCGTCGGCGCCAAGATGACGCAGATGGAGAACCGCATCGTCCTGACCCGCTTCAAGGACGGCTACGGCCCGGTCGGCGCCTACTTCCTCCACCTCAAGACGTACACCGAGAACGCCTACGGGGAGGAGTACGAGTCCAAGTGGTACGACCAGACCAAGGCGCTGGTGGGCGACTACATCGACATGCATCCCGTGCCAACGTGCCTGCGCAACCACGCCTTCCTGGAGGAGGTGAAGGCCGGGCGCGGGCCCATCCGCATGGTGACGAAGGAGGCCTTCGCCGACCCCCACAAGGAGCAGGTCGGCTGGGAGAATTTTCTGGGCATGACGATCGGCCAGGCGGTGGTCTGGGCGTCGCAGAACATCGATCCCAAGCACACCAACCCGGAACTCACCACCTCCGAGCCCTACGTCATGGGCTCGCACGCCACCTGCTCGGGCGCCTGGGCCAGCGGGCCGGAAGACTGCGCGCCGGCAGACTACCAGTGGGGCTACAACCGGATGATGACCGTCGACGGGCTGTTCGGCGCCGGCGACACCATCGGCGGCTCCGCCCACAAGTTCTCGTCGGGCTCGTACACGGAAGGCCGGATTGCCGGAAAAGCGGCGGTCAACTACGTGAACGACCTCAAGGGCGAGCAGCCGCAGGTCAGCGAGAAAGAGTACGAAGACCTCAAGAAGGTCATCTACCAGCCGCTCGAGACCTACCGGGTGGGCCGCAACGAGATCGTGGCAGGGACGGTCTCGCCGAGCTACATGCTGCCGATCCACGGCCTCCAGCGGCTCGAGAAGCTCATGGACGAGTACGTGGGCGGCATCAGCGCCGCCTACACGACGAACGAGCCCATGCTCGCCCGAGGTCTGGAGTTGATGGGCATGCTGAAGGAGGACTTGGGCCATCTCGGCGCCGAAGACCTGCACCAACTGCAGCGGGCGTGGGAGCTGCACCACCGGGTGTTGGCCTCGGAGGCCGTGATCCATCACACGCTGTACAGGACGGAGACGCGGTGGCCGGGATACTACTACCGGGGCGATCATCCGAAGCTAGATGACGCCGATTGGCACTGCTTCACCTTGTCTCGCTACGATCGGGAATCCGGGGAATGGGCGATGGAGAAGGCCCCCGTCTACCACATCGTGGATTAGCCCCGATTTCGCGCCGGGATCGTCGTCTCTCCGACGCTCCCAACGGCGGGGACGCCCCATGTCGACCCTGATCGCCCCGCACGGCAGCGCCACGCTGAAACCCCTGCTTCTACCCGAAGAGGAGCGGGGCGAGGCGCTGAAGCGGGCGCGCACCCTCAAGAAACTGCCGCTCTCCAGCCGCGAGGTTTCTGATCTCTTCATGCTCGCCATGGGAGCTTACACGCCGCTCGACGGCTTCATGGGCGCGGCCGACTGGAAGGGCGCCTGCCTCGACATGCGCCTGGAGAACGGGCTCTTCTGGCCGCTGCCCATCACGCTTTCCTGCGGCGCGGACGTGGGCGTCGCCGTCGGCGACGAGGCGGCGCTGATGGACGAAGGGGGCGAGATTCTCGGCGTCCTCACCGTTACCGAGAGATACGCCATCGACAAGGCGCTGGAATGCCGCGAAGTCTACCGCACGACCGACGAGGCCCACCCCGGCGTCGCCAAGGTGATGGCGCAGGGCGCCGTGAACCTGGCGGGACCGGTCTCGGTCCTCTCCGAGGGGCACTTTCCCGAGACGTACCGGGGGCTTTACCTGCGGCCTGCCGAGACCCGCGCGCTGTTTGCCGAACACGGCTGGTCTACGGTGGCCGCCTTCCAGACCCGCAACCCCATGCACCGCAGCCACGAGTTTCTCGCCAAGGTCGCCATCGAGGTGTGCGACGGGGTGCTCATTCACCAGGTGCTCGGCGCGCTCAAGCAAGGCGACATCCCGGCGGACGTGCGGGTCCGCGCCATCGACTGGCTGGTCGCCAACCACTTCCCGGAAGGGCGCGTGATCCAGGCGGGCTACCCCATCGAGATGCGCTACGCCGGCCCAAGGGAGGCGCTGCTGCACGCGCTCTTCCGCCAGAATTTCGGGTGCTCGCACCTGGTGGTCGGGCGCGACCATGCCGGGCTCGGCGGCTATTACGGGCCCTACGACGCGCAGCATATCTTCGACGAGATCGGCGCGGACAGCCTCGCCATCCGGCCCATCAAGGTCGACGACACGTTCCATTGCTTCGACTGCGAGGGCATGGCGACGGGCAACGTGTGCTTCGCCGCCGACGGCCGGGCGAACACGCCCGCCGAGGCGGAGCGCCATCGTGCGGTGGCAGCGGTGGCGACGGGCGAGGCTGCCGGCCGGCCCTGCCGCCACGGCGACGAGGGGAAGCTCCGCATCTCGGGTACGCGGCTCCGCGAGATGTTCGCCGAGCGCGAGGCGATCCCGCCCGAATACAGCCGCGACGGCGTCGTTGCCATCCTCCAGGCCCATTACGACAGCGACGCGTGACGCTCTATGATGGGGGGAGCGAGGCCGTCGTTGACGGACTCGCGACAGGCCGCGACCGCGGCCCGCCGCGCATGCGGCGCGCTCGCGCAGGCGCCGGCCAACGGCCGGCTGCCGTGAGCGACAAAAGGCAAGAGCGTTTCCGTGTGAAACGGAAACGCTCAAGAGACGACAGTGGGCCGGCGTAGGGCTGACGCGCGCGGCGGGGCAAGGGAAGGCGAATCATGGCGGAGATAATTTCAGGCGGGCGCGATCTCGTGGGCTATGGCGCGAACCCGCCGGCGATCCCCTGGCCGAACGGGGCGCGCATCGCCGTCTCGGTGGTGGTCAACTACGAGGAGGGCTCGGAGTATTCGCACGCCATGGGCGATGCGCGCCAGGAAGGGCTCACCGAGTTCGGCAGCTACTCGCTGCCCGAGGTCTATCGCAACCTCGCCATGGAATCGATGTTCGAGTACGGCTCCCGCGCCGGTGTCTGGCGTATTCTGCGGCTCTTCGAGAGGACCGGGATCAAGTCCACCTTCTATGCCTGCGCCGTCGCTTTCGAGCAGAACCCGGAGGTGGCCCGCGCCGTGGTCGCCGGCGGCCACGAAGTGTGCAGCCACGGCTGGCGCTGGGAGGAGGTGTTCCGCCTGAGCCGCGAGGAGGAGCGCGAGCACATTCGGCTCGCCATCGAATCCTTCGAGCGCACCTGCGGCAAGCGGCCCGTGGGCTGGTACTGCCGCTTCGGCCCCTCGATCCACACCCGCGAGCTTGTGGTTGACGAAGGCGGCTTCATCTACGATTCAGACGCCTACAACGACGACCTGCCCTTCTTCGTCGAGGTCGGCGGAAAGCGCCATCTGGTCATCCCCTACACGTGCGATATCAATGACTTCTCCTTCTGGACGGCGCCCGGCTTCCTTACCGCCGATCACTTCTATCAGTACGCGCGGGACAGTTTCGACACGCTCTACGCGGAATCGGCGACTTGCCCGAAGATGATGTCCATCGGGCTGCACGCCCGCATGATCGGCCGACCGGGGCGGATCGCGGGGCTCAGCCGCTTCATCGAGCACGCGCAGGCGCACGAGGGCGTCTGGTTCGCAACCCGCGAGGAAATCGCCCGCCACTGGTTGGAGGCGGCGGGGTAGGGAACTCGGAAATTGTCTAGCAGCCTGGAAAACTAATGACACAAGTCTTCGAACAGCAATTGGCAGATGTTGTCTCCGAATACGACGAGCGCACTGCTCAGGGGACTGATCTTGATTACGGAGGAATTGCCGAACTCCGAACTCGTTGCATTGCCGCAGTCAAAAGAGCTTCAGGCTCAACTTCTGCGTATTGTACGAACGTCGTAGAGCTTAGAAAAAATGAGAGCAGAGATTGGGTTTGTCTTCAGATGGAAATAGGAATAGCGAAAGCTTTGATTTCTGACATCCGCAACGGCTACCTACAATCCGTTGAAGAGCTATTGCATGGAAATGTATTTGGTGACTACTTTGAAATGGCTATGCATCTGTTGGACAACGATTATAAGGATGCCGCTGCGGTGCTGACAGGAGGCACGCTTGAAGTTCATCTGAAAAATATGTGTAGCAAGCACAGCATCAGCACTGAACGTAACGGCAAGGCAAAGAAAGTCGACGAATTAAACGCGGAGTTAGCCAAACAAAAAGTGTATTCCAAGCTTGATCAAAAAAACGTAACGGCGTGGCTTGGTCTAAGAAACGACGCGGCGCATGGTAACTATTCCGCGTACACTAAAGATCAGGTGTCGCTACTATTGCAAAGCGTGCGAGATTTTATTACTCGTCATCCTGCGTAAGTGACGAACTAAGTTTGCTAGGCCGAGAGCGCGGCGACGGCGTCCACGAGGGTGCGGACCGCGTTCACGGAGTGCGCGAAGGCCGCCTGCTCGTCGTCGTTGAGTGAGATTTCGACGACGCGCTCGACCCCGCCGGCGCCGATGACGGCGGGCACGCCGACGTAGAGGCCGTCCACGCCGTATTCGCCGTCGAGCCAGGCAGCGCACGGCAGCACGCGCTTTTTGTCCTTGAGGTAGGCCTCGGCCATCTGGATCGCGGCGGACGCCGGCGCGTAGAAGGCCGAGCCGGTCTTGAGCAGGCCCACGATCTCGGCGCCGCCGTCGCGGGTGCGCTGCACGATCTCCTCCAGCCGCTCGGCCGTGAGCCAGCCCATCGCCACCAGATCGGGAAGCGGGATGCCGGCGACGGTGGAATAGCGCGGCAGCGGCACCATGGTATCGCCGTGCCCACCGAGCACGAAGGCGGTCACGTCTTCCACCGAGACGCCGAGCTCGACCGCGATGAAGTGGCGGAAACGCGCGGAATCGAGCACGCCGGCCATGCCCACCACGCGGGCGTGCGGCAGGCCGCAGGCCTCGCGCAGAACGTAGACCATCGCGTCCAGCGGGTTGGTGATGCAGATGACGAAGGCGCCCGGCGCGTGCGTGCGGATGCCAGCGCCGACCTGGTTCATGACCTTGGTGTTGATCGAAAGCAGGTCGCCGCGGCTCATGCCGGGCTTGCGGGGCACGCCGGCGGTGACGATCACCACGTCGGCACCTTCGATGGGCGCATAGTCCTGGGTGCCGCCGAGCGCGGCGTCGAAGCCCTCCACCGCGCCGCTCTGGGCGAGGTCGAGGGCCTTGCCTTGCGGCACGCCCTCGATGATGTCGAAAAGCACGATGTCGCCCAGGTCCTTGAGCGCGGCGAGGTGAGCGAGCGTGCCGCCGATGTTGCCCGCGCCGATCAGCGCGATCTTGGTGCGTGCCATGGGGAGTCCTTGCGGTTCTGCGGCGGCGCCGGGTTAGCGTCCTGTCCCGGCACCGACGTTCACAAACTCCCGCACGTCATGGCCGGGCTTGTCCCGGCCATCCACGAGGCAACCCCGGCCACGCCTATTGTGGCTGGATGCCCGGAACAAGTCCGGGCATGACGGTGGGAGGCCAAGGTATTTCATGCGTTCTTCCGGGAAACGACACTAGCGGCGGGCAACCATCATCTTCTTGATCTCGGCGATCGCCTTGGCCGGGTTCAGGTGCTTCGGGCAGGTGCGGGTGCAGTTCATGATGGTGTGGCAGCGGTAGAGGCGGAAGGGGTCCTCCAGCTCGTCGAGCCGCTCGCCGGTGGCCTCGTCGCGGCTGTCGGCAAGCCAGCGGTAGGCCTGCAGCAGGGTCGCGGGGCCGAGGTAGCGATCGCTGTTCCACCAGTAGCTCGGACAGCTCGTCGAGCAGCAGGCGCAGAGGATGCACTCGTAGAGGCCGTCGAGCTTCTCGCGGTCCTCCGGCGCCTGCAGCCGCTCGGTCGACGACGGCGGCGCGGTGTCCGTCTTCATCCAGGGCTCGATGGAAGCATACTGGGCATAAAAGTCCGCCATGTCGGGCACCAGGTCCTTCACCACCGGCATGTGCGGCAGCGGGTAGATGCGCACCTCGCCCTTCACCTCGTCGATGGGCTTGATGCAGGCGAGTGTGTTGGTGCCGTCGACGTTCATGGCGCAGGAACCGCAGATCCCCTCGCGGCAGCTGCGGCGGAAGGTGAGCGTGGAGTCCACCTCGTTCTTGATCGTGATGAGGGCGTCCAGGACCATCGGGCCGCAGCGGTCGAGATCGAGGTCGTAGGTGTCCGTGCGCGGGTTCTCGCTGCCGTCGGGATCGTAGCGGTAGATCTTGAAGCGCCGGGTGTTGCTCCCGCCCGCTTCCACCGGGAAGTGCTTGCCCTTGCCGACCTTCGAGTTCTGCGGGAGCGTGAGTTGCGCCATCGGTGACCGACCTCCCTAGTAGACCCGTGCCTTGAGAGGAATGGTCTCGACCTCGTTGCTGAGCGTCTGCATGTGCACCGGGCGGTAGTCGAGACGAGTCTTGCCGTCGTCGTCGAGCCAGGCGATGGAGTGCTTGAGCCACGTGTCGTCGTCGCGGTCAGGAAAATCCTCGCGCGCATGGCCGCCGCGGCTCTCCTCCCGATTGAGCGCCGAGTGAAGCGTGACGCTCGCCTGGCGCATAAGGTTGTCGAGCTCGATGGTCTCGGCGAGATCGGAGTTCCAGACGAGCGAGCGGTCGGCGACGCTGATGTCGTTGCGGAAGCCGTCCCAGACGCCGTCGAGCTTGCGCGCACCTTCCTCCATGATGTCGCGGGTGCGGAAGACGCCGGCGTGCTCCTGCATGGTGCGCTGCATGTCGAGGCGGATGGACGCCGTGGGCGTGGCGCCCTTGGCATGGCGGAGCCGGTCGAACCAGTCGAGGCTCTTGTCGAGCGCGCCGTTCCCCATCGGCTTGTGGGGCGCGCCTGCCTCGACGGTCTCGGCACAGCGCTGCGCCGCCGCGCGGCCGAAGACGACGAGGTCGAGCAGCGAGTTCGACCCCAGCCGGTTGGCGCCGTGGACCGAGACGCAGGCGGCC
Organism: Alphaproteobacteria bacterium; assembly: GCA_965221125.1. Classification (GTDB taxonomy): domain Bacteria; phylum Pseudomonadota; class Alphaproteobacteria; order UBA828; family UBA828; genus WTGU01. Next base: position 538,534 of record CBDCRW010000004.1, on the reverse strand, counting down.
TCGCCCACCGACATCAGGCCGGGGACCACGGATTCGGGGTCGCCGTCCCGCACCGTCACCGTCTCGCCGGTGTAGACGCAGGGAATGCCGCCCATGTTGTAGTGGACGGTGGGAATCACCGGGATCGGCTCCTTGGAGGCATCGACGCCGGCGAAGATGCGGGCCGTCTCGGTAATGCCGGGGAGGCGCTCGTTCAGCACCTCGGCGCCGAGATGGTCCATCTTCAGGTGCATGTGGTCCTTCTCGGGCCCGACGCCGCGTCCCTCGCGGATCTCCATGGTGATCGAGCGGCTGACCACGTCGCGCGAGGCGAGGTCCTTGGCGTTGGGCGCATAGCGCTCCATGAAGCGCTCGCCCTCCGAGTTGATGAGGTAGCCGCCCTCACCGCGCGCCCCCTCGCTCATCAGGCAGCCGGAGCCGTAGATGCCGGTCGGGTGGAACTGCACGAACTCCATGTCCTGCAGCGGCAGCCCTGCGCGCAGCACCATGGCGTTGCCGTCGCCCGTGCACGTGTGGGCCGAGGTGGCGGAGAAGTAGGCGCGGCCGTAGCCGCCGGTCGCCAGGATCACCATGTGGGCGCGGAAGAGGTGGAGCGTGCCGTCGTCGAGGTTCCAGGCGAGCACGCCGCGGCAGGCTCCTTCCTCGTCCATCACCAGGTCGAGGGCGAAGTACTCGATGAAGAACGCCGCCTTGTGGCGGAGCGACTGCTGGTAGAGCGTGTGCAGGATGGCATGGCCGGTGCGGTCGGCGGCGGCGCAGGTGCGGTGCGCCTGGCGCTCGCCGTAGTTGAGGCTCATGCCGCCGAAGGCGCGCTGGTAGATCTTGCCGTCCGGCGTGCGCGAGAAGGGCACGCCGTAGTGCTCGAGCTCGATGACGGCGCGGGGGCCCTCCTTGCAGAGGTATTCGATCGCGTCCTGATCGCCGAGCCAGTCCGACCCCTTGACGGTGTCGTACATGTGCCAGCGCCAGTCGTCCTCCTCCATGTTGCCGAGCGCGGCCGAGATGCCCCCTTGCGCTGCCACGGTGTGGCTGCGGGTGGGGAAGAGCTTGCTGATGCAGGCGGTCTGCAACCCGGCCTCGGCGAGGCCGAGGGTCGCGCGCAGGCCGGCGCCGCCGGCACCCACCACCACCACGTCGTCGTGGTGCTCGGTGATCGGGTAGGCGGCGGTCATGCGCTCACCCCTGCACCGCGATGAGGATCACGGAATAGAGCGCTGCAAGCCCCAGCAGGAGGCACATCAGCGTGTTCAGGATCAGCAGCACCCACTTGCACGTGCCGTGCACGTAGTCCTCGATCACCACCTGGAGGCCGAGCTTCAGGTGGTAGAAGGTGGCGCCGAGGAAGAGCAGCATCAGCACGGCTGCAACCGGGCCGGAGAGCCAGTCGACGAAGTCGTCGCGGTCGGCGCCAGCCGCCACGAGCGACAGGAGCGAGCCCACGAACCAGAGCGAGAGCGGCACCAGCAGGATCGCGGTCAGCCGCTGCCACCACCAGTGGTTCACGCCCTCCTTGGCGGAGCCCAGATGGCGGACCTTGGCGAGCGGGGTCTGCAGTGCCATGGCGTGCCTCAGCCGGCCAGGTTGCAGGCGAGGCCGAGGCCCCAGGCGAGCCCGGTCAGCACGAACGAGGCCACCACCACGGCAGCGCCCGACGCGTAGGTCTGGCGGAGCGTGAGGCAGAGCCCAGCATCCCAGAACAGGTGCCGGATTCCGTTGCAGAGGTGGTAGAAGAGGCACCAGGACCAGGCCGCCAGCAGCGCGTAGCCGAGCCACGAGGTGAGGAACCACGCGGTCCAGTCGTAGTAGCGCTCGCCTGCGGCGGCGGTCAGCAGCCAGGCGCAGAGCATCGCCGCGCCGGAGGCCAGGAACACGCCGGTCAAGCGGTGTAGAATCGAGAGCACCGAGGTGAGCTGCGGGCGATAGACGGTGAGGTGTGGCGAGATCGGTCGCGCGCGAACGCTGCTGCCGCTTGTTTGCTCTGCCACGAATCACCTCTGAGATCGGGCCCTGGGGCGGGCCGCGCCACCGCCCGCGATTTAGCCCCGGAGGCCGAAGCGAGTCAACAAGGCCGCGGGGCCGGTTGCCGCCTTGCGAGCGCCCTCATTCCCCGAGTAAGGGATTGTCGGATTGGGAGGTGGCGGTTCGCCTTCCGCCGCCAGCAATGATAGGAAAGCGCCGCAGCGAGGGGACCCGCGAGCCCGGCGAGACCGCGCCCGGTCCGGCCCGCCAGTTGAGGGGAACGACATGCAACGCAACAAGCTGAAAGACATCTGGGCCTCGGGACAGCCGGTGCTCGTGGGCTGGTGTTCCATCGGCAACCCCTTCACGGCCGAGATCATGGCCGGCCAGGGCTACGACGCGATCAACATCGACGTGCAGCACGGGGCGCTCGACTATGCCGCGCTCCTTCCCATGCTGCAGGCGGTGCGCGCGACCGGCGTCACGCCGCTGGCGCGCGTTCCCTGGCTCGAGCCGGGCATCATCATGAAGGCGCTCGACGCCGGCGCCATGGGCATCATCTGCCCCATGGTCAACAACCGCGAGGACGCGGAAGCGCTCGTCTCCTACATGCGCTACCCGCCGCTCGGCCAGCGCAGCTTCGGGCCGACGCGCGCGGCCGTCGCCGATCCGGGTTACGGGGTCGAGGCGAACGGCGAGGTCCTCGCGATGGCGATGATCGAGACCGCCGACGGGGTCCGCAACCTGGACGAGATCTGCGCCACCCCCGGCGTCGACGGCGTCTACGTCGGGCCCGCCGACCTCACCCTCGGCACCCAGCAGGGGCGGCTGCCGCCCGCCCTCGACCGCGAAGAGCCGGAGATGATCGAGATCATCCGCCGCATCGCCGATGCCTGCCGGGCCAACGGCATCAAGGCGGGCATCCATTGCGGCACGCCCGAATACGCGTTCCGCGCCATCGAGTGGGGCTACGAGTGGACCACGGTCGCGGCCGATTCGCGGCTGCTCGCGGCCGCCGCAGGCGCCTCGGTCGCCGAATGGCGCAGCCTGGTCGGCCGGGACGGCGCCGAGGTGAAGTCCGGGAGCATCTACTGATGCCGGCTGCGGCGGAGAAGCCGCCGCTCCGCATCGGCCTGATCGGCACCGGCTACATGGGCAAGGCCCATGTCTTCGGCTATGCGACGGCGCAGCGGGTCCTGGGCCTGCCGCTCGCGCCAGTTCTGCATACGGTCGCCGACGTCACGGAGGAGCTTGCGGCCGGTGCCGCCGACTCGCTCGGCTTCGGCCGGTGGACGACCGACTGGCGCACCATGATCGACGATCCCGAGATCGACGTGATCCACGTCACCACGCCCAACGCGCTGCACAAGGAGATGTCGCTCGCGGCCATCGCCGCGGGCAAGCACGTCCACTGCGAGAAGCCGCTCGCAACCTCGGTCGAGGACGCGCGCGCGATGACGGAGGCGGCGGAAGCCGCAGGCGTGAAGACGCAGGTCGGCTTCAACTACCTCTGCAACCCGATGATGGCGGCAGCAAGGGCGATGATCGCGGCCGGCGAGCTCGGCGCGATCCTCGGCTACCGCGGCATCCACTGCGAGGACTACATGACCGATGCCGAGGCGCCGCCCAACTTCCGCCACGAGCCGGCGGGCGGGGGCGCGCTGGCCGATATCGGCAGCCACGCGCTCGCCACGGCGGAGTATCTGCTGGGGCCCATCGCCGAGGTGATGGGGCATTGCGTGACCATGATCGCCGAGCGCACCGACGAAGGGGGCGGCCGGCGCACCATGGAGGTCGACGATCTGGGCCGCGCCTTCGTCGTGTTCGAGAATGGCGCCACCGGCTCCGTCGAGGGCAACTGGATCTCGACCGGGCGCAAGATGCAGCACGACTTCGAGGTCTACGGAGCCAAGGGCGCGCTCGCCTTCAGCCAGGAGCGCTTCAGCGAGCTGCACTACTACAGCGTGGACGATGCGCCGGGCCGGCGCGGCTTCCGCCGCATCGAGGCCGCGCCGGATCATCCGCCCTACGGCCGCTTCTGCCCTGGCGCGGGCCACCAGCTCGGCTTCAACGACCTGAAGGCGATCGAGATCGCGGGCTACGTCGACGCCCTGGCGGGTCGGGGTCCCGAACCCTTCAACTTCCGCGGCGGCCTGCGTATCCAGACCCTGGTGGAGACGATCCAGCGGTCTTCGCGCGAGCGGCGCTGGCTCCCCGTCGAGGCCTGACCCCGCCGCGGCGCTGATCGCCGAACGGCACAGACTTGCAAGAGGAGATTGGGATGTTGCGTATCGCGGTTCTCGGGTGCGGGCGCATCGGCCAGATGCACGCGGCCAATGTCGGGCGTCACCCGCGCACCTCTCTTCCCCTGGTCTACGACATCGATGCAGAAGCGGCGGCGGCCGTGGCCGCGCGCGAGGGCGCCCGCGTCGCGGCTAGCGTCGAGGAGGTCCTCGCCTCGGCGGAGGTCGACGCGGTCCTGATCGCGTCCGCGACGCCGACCCACGCCGACTACATCGAGATGGCGGTGGACGCCGGCAAGCCCACGCTCTGCGAGAAGCCCATCGATCTCGGCCTCGCCCGCGTCGAGGCCTGCCGGGCCCGGATCGCCGGCTCCTCCGTGCCCGTGCAGATCGGCTTCAACCGCCGCTTCGATCCGGGCCATCGCGCCGCGCGCAACGCCGTGCTCGCCGGCGAGATCGGCGACCTCCACCAGGTCATCATCACCTCGCGCGACCCGGAGCTGCCGCCGCGCGGCTACCTCGAGGCGGCCGGCGGGCTGCTGCGCGACATGTCGATCCACGACTTCGACCTCGCCCGCTACATGCTGGGCGAGGAGCCGGTCGAGGTCTTCGCGGTGGCGGGCGCGCTGATCGACCCCGTGCTCATGGGGGAGCTCGACGAGATCGACACCGCCATGATCGTGATGCGCACGGCGAGCGGCAAGCAGTGCCACATCAACAACTCGCGCACCGCCGTCTACGGCTACGACCAGCGCATCGAGCTGATGGGGTCGCAGGGCATGGTGCAGTCCGGCAACCGCAAGCCCCACGAGATGCGGCGCTATTCGGCGAAGAGCGGCGAGGTCGCCGCGCCCTACCTCTACTTCTTCATCGAGCGCTACACCGAGGCCTTCATGGCCGAGATCGACTCCTTCGTCGATGCGGTCGAGAAGGGCGAAGAGCCCGAGGTGAGCTTCGAGGACGGCCGCCGCGCCCTCATCCTGGCCGAGGCGGCCTACGTGTCGATCAAGGAAAAGCGGCTGGTCCAGGTCTCCGAAATCGCCTGACGCCGGTTGCTGCGGTCCCCTCGACGCAGACCGTGACATTGGCGAGAAATGCGGCTTTAGTCGCGGCATGAAGGGCGTCGGCCGCGTGTCCGACGCCCGGAGCGCTGCAATGCGGGAGAACCCGGAGTGAGCCTGCTCGAACTCGAGAGCATCTCGAAGAGCTTCGGTGCAATTCAGGCCCTGCAGGACGTCGATCTCACCGTCTCCGTCGGCGAGGCGGTGGGCCTCATGGGCGACAACGGCGCGGGCAAGTCGACGCTGATGAAGATCGTCGCCGGCAATTACCCGCCGACGGCAGGCTCGATCCGCATCGAAGGCGAGGAAGTCCATTTCCACAAGCCGATCGACGCACGCCAGCACGGCATCGAGATCGTCTATCAGGACCTCGCGCTCTGCGACAATCTCACCGCCGCCGCCAACGTGTTCCTGGGCCGCGAGCGCAAGAAGCGCTTCGGGCCGTTCCGCTATCTCGACCACAAGGCCATGTTCCGGCGCGCGGGCGAGCTCTTCACCGAGCTCAAGTCCGAGACCCGGCCGCGCGATCTCGTGCGCCAGATGTCGGGCGGGCAGCGTCAGGCGGTCGCGATCGCGCGCACCCGCCTCTCGGACCCGAAGCTGGTGCTGATGGATGAGCCGACGGCGGCAATTTCGGTCCGCCAGGTCGCCGAAGTCCTCGCGTTGATCGAGCGCCTGAAGGAGACCAGCCATGCCGTCGTGCTGGTCTCCCACAGAATGCCGGACGTGTTCGCGGTCTGCGACCGGGTCGCCGTGCTGCGCCGCGGCAGGAAGGTCTCCGACAAGGCGATCAAGGACACGAGCCCCGAAGAAGTGACGGGACTGATTACTGGGGCGATCGAGCAGGCATGACGGATCCCGACCGGAAATCCTTCGCCGAGATCGACGAGAGCGTCACACAAAGGCAGGAGCTGACCGGGCTCCAGGCCGCCTTCCGCACGCAGCCCTTCTGGGTGCTCGTCTCGATCTGCGTGATCGTGATCGCCATGACCTTCGTCTCGGACGTGTTCATGACCGAGCGAAACCTGTTCAACATCACCCGCAACTTCGCCTTCTTCGGCATCATGGCGCTCGGCATGTCCGCGGTGATCTGCACGGCGGGCATCGATCTCTCGGTGGGCTCCCTGATGGGGCTCACGGGCATCGTCGCCGGCCTGGTGATGCAGGCGGGCCACAGCATCGGCCTGGGCTTCGTGGCCTGCATGGGTGTGGCGGCACTGGTCGGCCTCGTGAACGGCGTGCTCATCGCCTACCTGCGATTGGCGCCCTTCGTCGTGACTCTCGGGATGCTGGCGATGGCGCGATCCATCGCCATGGTCGTCTCCAACAACAAGATGATCTACAATTTCGGGCCCGACCAGGACCTGTTCGAGTGGATCGGCGGCTCGAGCGTCATCGGCGTGCCGAACCCGGTCTGGGTGCTGATATTCCTCACCATCGTCTTCTCGTGGGTCTGGCGCTTCTCGACCTGGGGCCGCTGGGTGATCGCCATCGGCGGCAACGCGCAGGCCGCGAAGCTCTCGGGCATCCCCGTGGAGCGCGTCATCGTCTCCGTCTATGTCGTCTGCTCGCTCTGCGCCGGCCTGGCCGCCTTCCTGATGGTCGGCTGGTTCGGCTCGGTGACGAACGCTCTCGGCCTCACCTACGAGCTCAACGTGATCGCCGCCTCGGTCATCGGCGGCGCCAACCTGCTCGGCGGAGTCGTGTTTGCCATCGGCGCGCCGATCGGGGCCGGATTGATGGAGCTGATACGAAACTCGCTGCTCCTTGCAGGCATCGATGCCCTGTGGCAGCAATTCTTCGTAGGCCTGTTCCTGATCCTGGCCGTTCTTCTGGAGCAGATCCGCAACCGCAGGCGCAACTGAGACCGCCTGCAAACCTCAACCGATGGGAGATAGTCGATGAAGAAGCTTCTGATCGCCGCAGTGGTTGCGGCGTTTGCCGCGCCCGGAATCGTCCAGGCGGCGGACTACACCTTCGCGCTCGTGCCGAAGGCGATGAACAATCCGTTTTTCGATCTGGCCCGGGACGGCTGCTACAAGGCTCAGGAAGAGCTGGCGGACGTGACCTGCGAGTACATCGGCCCTGGCGAGCACACCGAAATGGAGCAGATCCAGATCGTTCAGGACCTCATCTCCAAGGGTGTTGACGGCATCGCGGTGGCGCCGTCCAACGCGCCGGCGATGGCCAAGGCGCTGAGGGCCGCGCAGGAAGCCGGCATTCCGGTGATGACCTGGGATTCGGACCTGCTGCCCGAGGACGCCGGTCTCCGCACCACCTACGTGGGCACCTACAACTACGACATCGGCGTCAACCTCGCCAAGCTCGTCATGGCGCGCCATGCGGACGGCGGCACGATCTGCCTGCAGACCGGCGGCGCCGCGGCGGCCAACCACAACGAGCGCCTGAAAGGCGCGCGCGACACGCTCGCCGGCGCCGACACGGGCACGCCTCCCGGCGCGGCTTTGGCCGGCGAAGGCGGCTGGACCGAGATCTCCGGCTGTCCGCTCATCACCAACGACGACGGCAACGTCGCCGTGAACGGCATGACGGACATCCTGGCCGCCAATCCCGATCTCACCGCGTTCCTGTCGACCGGCGCCTTCACGCAGTGGTACGACAACGCCTATCGTCAGGCCGTCGCACCCTACACGGACCGCATGAACGCCGGTGAGCTCACCATCGTCGTCGCCGACACGCTGCCGATGCAGATGGAGCAGCTGGCCGAAGGCCTCGCCAACGGCAACGTCGGTCAGCGGCCCTTCGAGATGGGCTACATGGCCATGCACATCATGAAGGACATTGCCGAGGGCAAGCAGGTCGACGACCCGATCTACACGGGCCTCGACGTCTGCAACAACGACAACCACGACAGCTGCCTCGCCCAGTAGCCGCTCTCTGACGAGAGCGACCGGCCCCCGGTGGAAGCCGGGGGCCGGTGTCGTTTAGACCGCGTCCGACATGCACGGACGCACGACAGGCCGCGACAGCGGCCCGCCCGCGCAGGCGTTGGCCGTCGCGCCGCCAGGCGCACGGAATCGCAGAACCGCCAACCGCCGTGAGCGAGAAACAGTCAGTCGCGGCTCAGGATGCCGGCGACGATGCGGCGGGCGGCGGCGGCGGGCGTGAGCGTCTGGGCCGTGACCTCGGCCTCCAGCGCCTCGACCGTCGGCGCGAGCCTGCCGTCGGCGCGGAGCCGCGCCATCAGCGACGCCTCGACCTCACGCCAGAGCCAGGTCCTGGCCTGGGCAGCCCGCCTGGCCTCCAGCGCGCCTTCTGCGTCCAGCGCCGCCCGGTGGCGCTCCACCGCATCCGCGATCTCGTCGAGGCCCGTCCCCTCCACGGACGAGCACGCGATGACGCAGGGCGTCCACGGCCCCTCGCCCGCGTGGAGCGAGAGCGCGGCCTCGAAGTCCGCCTTGGCGTGGGCGGCCGGCGCTGCCAGCGCGCCGTCGGCCTTGGTGACGACGACGATGTCGGCGCGCTCCATCACGCCCCGCTTGATGCCCTGCAGCTCGTCGCCGGCGCCGGGCTGCACCAGCAGCATGAAGAGGTCCACCATGTCAGCGACGGCGGCCTCGGACTGGCCGACGCCCACGGTCTCGACCATCACGAAGTCGAAGCCCGCCGCCTCGCAGGCGATCATCGCATCGCGCGTGCGCCGCGCGACGCCGCCGAGCGCGCCGCCCGCAGGCGTGGCGCGGATGAAGCTGCGCTCGCTCCGCGCAAGCTCCGGCATACGCGTCTTGTCGCCGAGGATCGAGCCGCCGGAGCGCTCGCTGGACGGGTCGACCGCGAGCACCGCGAGCCGCCGGCCTGCCGCGATGGCGCGCGTGCCGAAGGCCTCGATGAAGGTCGACTTGCCGACCCCCGGCGCGCCCGAGATGCCGAGGCGCACGGCCTTGCCCGCATGCGGCAGCAGCGCTTGGAGCAGCGCCTCGGCCGGCTCGTGGTCCTCCTCCCGCGTCGATTCGACAAGGGTGATCGCGGCGGCCAGCGCGCGGCGGTCGCCCGCTATGATGTCGTCGAGCAGCGGCACCCGGTCCTTACCCTGCCGGCGCGTGCTCATGGCGTGGTGGTCTCGTCAGGCTGAGGCGTCGTCTCTGCGCCCTGCCCTTGCTCGTCGGCGAGCCGTTGCTCCAGCTCCTCCCGCAGCTCGGCGGTCTCCTGCTGGCGCCACCACATCTCGGCGTAGCGGCCGTCGCGCACCAGCAGCTCGGCGTGGCGGCCGCGCTCGACGATGCGGCCCGCGTCCAGCACGAGGATCTGATCTGCGTCGATGACCGTGGAAAGGCGGTGCGCGATCATGAGCGTGGAGCGGTCGCGGCTGACCTCCCGCAGACTCGCCTGGATCTCCTTCTCGGTCTGCGAATCGAGGGCCGAGGTGGCCTCGTCGAACAGCAGGATACGGGGATTCTTGAGGATCGTGCGCGCAATCGCCACCCGCTGCTTCTCGCCGCCGGAGAGCTTGAGGCCGCGTTCGCCCACCATGCTCTCGTAGCCGTCGGGCAGCGCAGCGATGAAGTCGTGGATGCGGGCGAGCCTTGCCGCTTCCTCCACCTCTTCGCGGCTCGCGTCGGGCCGGCCGTAGGCGATGTTGTAGAGGATCGTGTCGTTGAAGAGCACCGTGTCCTGCGGAACGATGCCGATGGCCGCGCGCAGGCTCTCCTGCGTCACGTTGCGCACGTCCTGGCCGTCGATCCTGACGCTGCCGGACTCGATATCGTAGAAGCGGAAGAGGATGCGCGAGATGGTCGACTTGCCGGCGCCGCTCGCGCCGACGATGGCCGTGGTGGTGCCGGGGCGGACGCTGAACGAGATGCCGTCGAGGATGCCGCGGCGTTCCTCGTAGCGGAAGCGCACGTCCTCGAACTCGATGGCGCCGGCCGTCACCTGGAGCGGCGGCGCGTCCGCCGCGTCCTCGATCTCGCGCTCCACCTTGAGGATGACGAACATCGCCTCCATGTCGGTGAGCGACTGCTTGATCTCGCGATAGACGAAGCCCAGGAAGTTGAGCGGGATGTAAAGCTGGAGCAGGTAGGTGTTCACCAGCACGAAGTCGCCGATGGTCATGGTGCCGGCGGCGACCTCGTAGCCGGCCATGATCGTGATGCCGGTGAGCCCGGTGGCGATGATGAACCCCTGGCCGATGTTCATCAGCGAGAGGCTGGTCTTGCTCTGGACCGCCGCGCGCTCGTACTGCCGCCGCGAGACGTCGAAGCGCTGTGCCTCGTGCATCTCGTTGCCGAAATACTTGACCGTCTCGTAGTTGAGCAGGCTGTCGATGGCCTTGGTGTTGGCCTCGCTGTCCTTCTCGTTCATGCGCCGCCGGTACTTCAGGCGCCACTCGGTGACGGTGAGCGTGAAGGCGATGAAGAGCCCGATGGTGACGAAGGTCACCGCCGCGTAGGTGATGCCGTAGAGGACCCAGAGGATGCCGCAGACCATGGTGACCTCCACCAGGGTCGGCAGGATGTTGAACAGCATGAAGGTGAGCAGGAACTCGATCCCCTTGACGCCGCGCTCGATGGCGCGGCTGAGCCCGCCGGTGCGCCGCTCGATGTGGTAGCGGAGCGAAAGCTCGTGCAGGTGGTTGAAGACCTGCAGCGCCACGGTGCGGATCGCGCGCTCGCCCACCTTGGCGAAGACGGCGTCCCTGAGCTCCCCGAAGGCGACCGTGAGCACCCGGAGCGCACCATAGGCCAGCAGGATCGCCACCGGCACGACGATGACCGCCGCCGTGCCGTCCGACAGGATGTCGACCGCGTCCTTGTAGAGGATGGGCACGTAGACGTTGGCCACCTTGGCGCCGACCAGGAGGATGACCGCGAGCACCACGCGGCCCCGCATCTCCAGCGAATCGCGCGGCCAGAGATAGGGCAGCAGCGTGCGGATGGTGTGCAGGTGCGAGCGTTCTTCCCTTGCGGGCTCGCGGGCCTCGCGATCGAGAGCAACCATGGGGCCGTGAATCCGGTGGCGTGCCCCGCCGGCGGCAGGGCTCGGCGCACGTTACGTGCGCGTCTCACATAAGCACGAAGCGGGGTCGGATCAAATGCCGCCGCAGAGGGGTGGGGGCGCTACGCCGCCTCGGGGCGGCGGATCAGCGCCATGATGTCCTGCGCGGCGGCGGGGATGTTGGTGCCGGGGCCGTAGACGGCGGCGACGCCGGCATCGTGCAGGAACTCGTGGTCCTGCGGCGGAATCACGCCGCCGCACACCACCGCCACGTGGCCCGCGCCGGCCTCACGCAACGCCTGCACCAGCTCCGGCACCAGCGTCTTGTGGCCGGCCGCCTGGCTGGAGACGCCCACCACATGCACGTCGTTCTCCAGCGCATCGCGGGCGGCCTCCTCCGGCGTCTGGAAGAGCGGGCCGATATCGACGTCGAAGCCGATGTCGGCGAAGGCCGTCGCGATCACCTTGGCGCCCCGGTCGTGCCCGTCCTGGCCGAGCTTGACCACGAGGATGCGGGGCCTGCGCCCCTCCGCCTCGGCGAAGAGCGCGGTCTCGCGGCGGATGGTCTGAAAGGCGTCGTCCTGTGCGTAGGCCGCGCCGTAGACGCCGGAGACCGTGCGCACCGTCGCCCGGTGGCGGGTGAACGCCGCCTCCAGCGCGTCGGAGACCTCGCCCACCGTCGCTCTCGCGCGCATGGCGTCCACCGTGAGCGCAAGCAGGTTGCCGTCCCCGTTCGCGGCTTCCGTCAGGCGGTCGAGCGCAGCCCGGCAGGCTGCCTCGTCCCGTCCGGCGCGGACCTCGGCGATGCGGGCGATCTGCGCCTCGCGCACCGCATAGTTGTCCACGTCCAGAAGAGCCGGCATGTCGTCCGAATCCGTCTGGTAGCGGTTGACGCCGACCACCACATCCTCGCCCCGGTCGAGCCGCGCCTGGTGGCGCGCGGCGGCCTCCTCGATGCGGAGCTTGGGCATGCCGGCGGCCACCGCCTTGGTCATGCCGCCGAGTTCCTCCACCTCGTCGATCAGCGCCGACGCCTCCCGCGCGAGCGACGCGGTGAGCGCCTCTACGTAGTAGGAGCCGCCGAGCGGATCCACCACCCGGGGCACGCCGGTCTCGTGCTGCAGGATGAGCTGGGTGTTGCGCGCGATCCGGGCCGAAAAGTCGGTGGGCAGCGCCACCGCCTCGTCCAGCGCGTTGGTGTGCAGCGACTGGGTGCCGCCAAGCACCGCCGCCATCGCCTCGTAGGCGGTGCGGACCACGTTGTTGTAGGGGTCCTGCTCGGCCAGCGAGACGCCCGAAGTCTGGCAGTGGGTGCGCAGCATGAGCGAGCGCGGGTCCTTCGCCCCAAAACCCTGCATGAAGCGCGCCCAGAGCAGCCGCGCCGCGCGCAGCTTCGCCACCTCCATGAAGAAGTTCATGCCGATGCAGAAGAAGAACGAGAGCCGGGGCGCGAAATCGTCGATGGCGAGCCCGCGCGAGAGCGCCGCGCGCACGTAGTCGAGCCCGTCGGCCAGCGTGAAACCTAGCTCCTGCACCAGCGTCGCGCCGGCCTCCTGCATGTGGTAGCCGGAGATCGAGATCGAGTTGAAGCGCGGCATGTTCTGCGCGGTATAGGCGATGATGTCGGCCACGATCCGCATGCTGGGCTCGGGCGGGTAGATGTAGGTGTTGCGGACCATGAACTCCTTGAGGATGTCGTTCTGGATGGTCCCGGCCAGCTTCTCCGGCCCGACACCCTGCTCCTCGGCCGCCACGACGTAGGCGGCCAGCACCGGCAGCACGGCGCCGTTCATGGTCATCGACACGCTGACCTCGCCCAAGGGAATGCCGTCGAAGAGGCGCTTCATGTCCTCCACGGTGTCGATGGCGACGCCCGCCTTGCCGACGTCGCCGCGCACGCGCGGATGGTCGCTGTCGTAGCCCCGGTGCGTGGCCAGATCGAAGGCCACGGAGAGCCCCTTCTGCCCGGCCGCGAGGTTCCGCTTGTAGAAGGCGTTCGACTCCTCGGCGGTGGCGAAGCCTGCGTACTGGCGGATCGTCCACGGCCGGTTGGCGAACATGGTGGCGCGCACGCCCCGCGTGTACGGCGCGAAGCCCGGCAGCCCCGGCTGGTCCTCCAGCGCCTCCAGGTCGGCTGCGGTATAGAGCGGCTTGACCGTGATGCCTTCCGGCGTCTCCCACGCGAGCCCGGACGGGTCCCTGCCCTTCAGCTCACGGGCAGCGAGCGCCTCCCAGTCGGCGGCGGTCTTGTCGGCGGAATCGGTCATGGCGCTGGGCTCCCACCCTCCGGCGCTCGCAGCGTCGCGCACCCGGATAGTGCCACGCCGCGCGCGCCTTGTGTAACCGCGATATGCCCTGCCATTTTGCCCCTGTGAACCTTCCGGGCTTTTCGGGTAAAAGAGGGCGCCAACACGGTGCTGCGCCAACAGGAGGAACCCCTCGCACATGACCAGCCTACGATTCGAGGCGCCCGAGACGGTCGACGACGCCGTCCGGCTTCTCGCTGACGCCGACGGCGAAGCCAAAGCGCTCGCCGGCGGCACCGACCTCCTGGTGCAGCTGCGGACGGACTTCGTCCGGCCGGGCCTGATCGTCGATCTGAAGCGCATCCCGGCGCTCATGGACGTGACGGCCAACGGCGACGAGATTCGCGTCGGTGCCGCCGTCTCCGGTGCGACCCTCGGCAAGAACGAGGCCGTGAAGGCCGCATGGCCCGGCGTGGTGGAAGCGCTGGAGCTGATCGGCTCGACCCAGATTCAGGGCCGCGCCTCGCTCGGCGGCAACCTCTGCAACGGCTCGCCCGCCGCCGACAGCGTGCCCGCGCTGATCGCGGCCGGGGCCGTGTGCGAGATCGCAGGCCCCGGCGGCACCCGCTCGGTGCCGGTGGAGGACGTGGTGACCGGCCCCGGCCAGCTCTCCCTCGGCGCCGGCGAGATCGTGGTCTCCTTCGTCATGCCGAAGCCGCCGCCCCGCTCGGGCGATGCCTACCTGCGCTTCATCCCGCGCACGGAGATGGACATCGCCGTGGTCGGCGCCGGCGTCGCGCTCACGTTGGACGACGCGGGCGTCTGCACCCACGCGAGGCTGGGCCTCGGCGCGGTCGCGCCCCGCCCGCTGCTGGTGGAGGACGGCGCGAAGGCGCTGATCGGCACCACGGTGGACGACGACGCGCTGGCCAACCTCGCAGCGGCCGCGAGCGCCGCGTGCAACCCCATCGACGACAAGCGCGGAACCATCGAATACCGGGTCAAGGTGGCGGGGGTGCTGGCCAGGCGGGCCGCGCTCATCGCCCTCGAGCGAGCGAGGAGCAACGGCTGATGGCCAAGTATCATGTAACCACCAGCATCAACGGCGAGCCGACGGAGTTCCTCTGCTCGGGCGAGCAGACCCTTCTCGACGTGCTCCGCGACGAGCTGGAGCTCACCGGCACCAAGGAAGGCTGCGCCACCGGCGACTGCGGCGCCTGCAGCGTGACCGTGGATGGCACCCTCGTCTGCTCCTGCCTCATGCTCGGCACCGAGGCCGAGGGCCGCGAGATCGGCACCATCGAGGGCATGGCCGAGGGCGAGACGCTGCACCCGCTGCAGCGCCAGTTCCTGGAGGACGCGGCGCTGCAATGCGGCGTCTGCACGCCGGGCTTCCTGGTCGCCGCCAAGGCGCTCCTGGAAGAGAACCCCAATCCGACTGAGACCGAGGCACGCTACTGGCTGGCCGGCAATCTCTGCCGCTGCACCGGCTACGACAAGATCATCCGCGCCGTGATGACGACGGCGGCCGAGCTGAGAGGAGAATAACCCATGGCAACCGCCAAGCAGGAGATCGGTAACGGCAACGGCTCGCTCAAGTACGTCGGCACCCGGCCGTGGCGCCCTGACGGCGTCGACAAGGTGACCGGCCGGGCCAAGTTCGGCGCGGACATCTCGCTGCCGGGCATGCTGGTGGGCCGGGTGCTGCGCAGCCCCCACGCGCACGCGCGCATCCGCTCCATCGACACGTCGAAGGCCCGCGCGCTGCCGAGCGTGAAGGCCATCGTCACCCGCGACGAGCTGCCGGACATTCCCAACCAGTGGGTTCCGGCAGGCGAGGTGGCGGTCAACTACCGCGACATGTCGCAGAACGTGATGGCGCGGGAGAAGGCGCTCTATGACGGCCACGCCGTGGCGGCCGTGGCGGCGACCTCTCAGGCCATCGCCAAGCAGGCGCTCGACCTGATCGA
This sequence comes from Alphaproteobacteria bacterium, assembly GCA_965221125.1. Taxonomy (GTDB): domain Bacteria; phylum Pseudomonadota; class Alphaproteobacteria; order UBA828; family UBA828; genus WTGU01. The sequence goes on along the minus strand of CBDCRW010000004.1, from coordinate 523,100 downwards.
GGTGGACTACGAGGTGCTGCCGCACGTGATCGACGTGCGCGAGGCGATGAAGCCGGACGCGCCCGTGCTTCACGACGACATGTTCACCGAGGGCGTGGAGCCCACGCCGGAGACGCCGTCCAACATCTTCAAGAAGGTCGAGTTCTCCACCGGCGACCTGGAGAAGGGGTTCGGCGAGGCCGACGTGATCGTCGAGCGCACGTTCACCACCAAGCCCGTGCATCAGGGCTACATCGAGCCCCACGCCGTGGTCGCCAGCGCCGGCGAGGACGGCCAGTGCGAGGTCTGGTGCTGCACCCAGGGGCAGTTCACCGTGCGCGCCTACTGCGCCAACCTGCTCGGCATCGACATCGGCAAGATCAACGTCACGCCGTCGGAGATCGGCGGCGGCTTCGGCGGCAAGACCGTGGTCTATCTCGAGCCGATCGCGCTCAGGCTGTCGCAGCTTGCCGGCCGGCCGGTCAAGATGGTGATGTCGCGGGAAGAAGTCTTCCGCGCGAGCGGGCCGACCTCCGGCGGCGCCATGACGATCAAGATGGGCGCCACCAAGGACGGCAAGATCACCGCCGCCAAGGCATGGCTCGCCTATCAGGCCGGCGCCTTCCCCGGCTCGCCGATCGGGCCGGGCTGTATGTGCGTCTTCGCCCCCTACGACATCGAGAACGCCGAGGTCGAGGGCTACGACGTGGTGGTGAACCGGCCCAAGGTCGCCGCCTACCGCGCGCCGGGCGCGCCGATCTCGGAGTTCGCGTCCGAAGGGGTGGTCGACGAGCTCGCCAAGAAGCTCGGCATCGAGCCTGCCGAGTTCCGCCTGATGAACGCGGCGAAGGAGGGCACGCGCGCCCTCTACGGACCCAAGTTCGGGCCCGTCGGCTGCATCGAGACGCTGGAGGCCGCGCGCAGCAGCGAGCACTACAAGACACCGCTCGGCCCCAACCAGGGCCGCGGCATCGCCACCGGCTTCTGGTTCAACATCGGCGGCGAATCCTGCGCCACCATCAACGTCAACGAGGACGGCACGGCGACGGTGATCGAGGGCAACCCCGACATCGGCGGCTCGCGCGCCTCGATCCAGCTGCAGGCGGCGGAAGCCCTCGGCATCCCGCCGGAGCGGGTGCGCCCGCTGGTCGCCGACACCGATTCCATCGGCTACACCTTCCTCACCGGCGGCAGCCGCGTCACCTTCGCCACCGGCATGGCGGCCATCGAGGCGGCGGGCAAGGTCGTGGCAGAGCTGCGCGCACGGGCCGCCAAGATCTGGGACATCCCGGTCGACGCGGTCGAATGGGAGGACGGCTACGCCAAGCCGTCGGGCAGCAACGCCGGCGACTTCGAGCCCATGAGCATGGCCGAGATCGCGGCCCAGGCCGGCAAGACCGGCGGCCCCATCGCGGCGACCGCGGCCATCAACGCGCAAGGCGCGGGCCCCGGCTTCGGCACCCATGTCTGCGACGTGGAGGTGGACCGCGAGACCGGGCGCGTCACCGTGCTGCGCTACACCGCCGTGCAGGACGCCGGCAAGGCGGTGCATCCGAGCTACGTCGAAGGCCAGATCCAGGGCGGCGCCGCCCAGGGCATCGGCTGGGCGCTCAACGAGGAGTACATCTACGACAAGGATGGCCGGCTCGAGAATCCGGGCTTCCTCGACTACCGCATGCCCGTGGCCTCGGACCTGCCGATGATCGACGCGGTCATCGTCGAAGTGCCCAACCCGAACCACCCCTACGGCGTGCGCGGCGTCGGCGAGACGCCGATCGTGCCGCCCATGGCGGCGGTCGCCAACGCGATCGAGAACGCGACCGGCGTGCGCATGACCGACCTGCCGATGTCGCCGCCCAGGCTCCTGGAGGCGATGGATAACGGCGGGGGCAGCGCCTGAACGGCGCTTGACGGCGGGGGCGCCTGAGCGCCTTGGTGCAGGTCGTCCTGCCCTCGAGCCTCGCCCGCTACACCGGCGGGGTGAAGGAGCTTGAGGTCGAGGCGAGCGACATTCGCGGCGTGATCCGCGCGCTCGAGGCCCGCTATGCGGGGATCGGGCGCGAGCTGGAGGAGGGCATGGCCGTCGCCGTCGATGGCCAGATCCACCAGGACGACCTGTTCGCCCCGGTCGCACCAGAGAGCGAGGTCTGCTTCCTGCCCCGCATCGGTGGTGGTTAGAGCGCGTCCGGCTTTGACGGACGCGCGACAGGCCGCGACCGCGGCCCGCCGCGAATGCGGCGCGCCCGCGCAGGCGCCGGTCGAAGACCGGCTGCCGTGAGCGACAAAGAGTCAGAGAATTTCAGTGTAAAGCGGAAACGGTCTGAGTTCCTGTAGTCCGCCGCCGGGCGTCACTCCGCCGCCGTCGTGGTTGCGGCGGCGCGGCGGCCGGTCAGCCCGAGCCAGGCGAGCCCCGCGAGCACGATCGCGAGGAACGGCAGCACGGCGTAGTTCATCGTTTGCCAGCCCACGGCCTCGTGCAGCGCGCCGGAGAGCAGCGCCGCCGCCGCGACGCCGGTGAACACGGTGAAGTCGTGCGCAGCCTGCGTCTTCGCCTTCTCCGCCGGGCTGTGAATCTCGGTCACCAGCGTCGTGCCGCCGGTGAAGAGGAAGTTCCAGCCGACCCCCAGCAGAACCAGCGCGACCTGGAAGTTGGCCAGTGCGATGCCTTGCAGGTTGGTTGCGGCGCAGAGCCCGATCAGCAGCGCGCCGCAGGCCATGATCGTCTTCGTGCCGAAGCGCTTGATCAGGTGGCCGGTGACGAAGGCGGGCGCGAACATGCCGAGCACGTGCCACTGGATCGTCTGCGCCGAATCGGAGAAGCCGAAGCCGCAGAACATCATGGCGAGCGGCGTCGCGGTCATCAGCAGCGACATCATCGCGTAGCCGACGAGGGAGCCGAGCACGGCGATGATGAACGTCGGCTGGCGCATGATCGTGAGCAGCGGCCGGCCCGTGTTGCTGCGCTCCTCCGCGTCCGGCGGCGGGATGGTGATGAAGCGCAGCACCACCAGCGTGGCCACGTAGAGCGCAGCCATGGTAGCGAACACGCCTGCGAACGCGATCGGCGCGAAGAGGTCCTTGGACCAGTCGGCGAGCAGGGGACCGACCGAGGCGATCACGCCGCCTGCCAGCACCAGCGAGATCGCCCGGCTCCTGAAGGCCTCGCTCGCCGCATCCGCCGCAGCGAAGCGGTAGTACTGGGCGAATCCATTGGCCGCACCGATTAGCGCGAGCGCGACGCAGAAGAGCGGGAAGCTCGCTTCCATGATCGCCCAGAAGCCGAGCAGCGCGCCGGCAAGCCCGATGCCGGCACCCACGGTGAAGCCGTCGCGCCGCCCGATGCGCTTCATGAGCAGCGACGCCGGCACCGTCGCCACCATCGTCATCACGAACTGAATGCCGATGGGGAGCGTCGCCAGCACCTTGGTATCGGCGAGCTGGTGCCCGATCAGGGCGGCCGCGGCCACCACCGCGGACATCGAGGTGAGGAAGAGCGCCTGGCAGGTGGCAAGGAGCGCCACGTCGCGGGCGCCGGAGCGGGTCATGGCTCACCATAGCACATCGAACATACCGCGCCCGCGCCCGGCAGATCGCGCTGCCGCCAAGGCTGGCCGTACCCGCGTCGGGAGGCGACATTGCTGCCATTATTGATAATTCAGCATATCGAATATGGCATTAGACGGCCCGCATAACTAGTATTCGGAATGGACCACCCGAAGGTGTCGTGCGCCGGAGGAAGGGACGTGAAGATCAGCGAGGTTCTGACGACGCCGCTCTGGATCCCCTACGAGCAGCCCTTTCACTGGTCTCAGGGCGTCACCCACGGCGCCGAAGTAATCCTGGTCGAGGTCCACACCGATAAAGGCGTCGTCGGCTACGGGGAGTCGATTGCAACGCCGTCCGCCGACGCCGTCCGCGCCCATCTTTCGCTCGCGGCGGACTTCTGTGTCGGGCGCAGCCCGTTCGAGAACGCCCGCCTTATCGGCGACGCCTACAATGCGCTGTTCGGGCGCGAGGAAGCGTCCAGGGCGTCCACGTTCGCGGGCAAGGCGCTTGCGGGGCTGGAGATGGCGCTGTGGGACGCCATGGGCAAGGCGGCGGGCTGCCCCGTTCATGGCCTGCTTGGCGGCGCCGTGCGCGACGAGGTGCGCTACTTCGGCTTCCCGCAGGGGGATGGCGCCGGCGAAATCGCGAGCGAGGCCGCACGGCTCGCGGCGTCGGGGCACGAAGTGATCTATGTCGAGGTGGGGCGTGGCGACGATCTGGACGCCGAGATCGTGTCCCGGGTCCGGGCCGCCATCGGGCCCGACAAGCGCCTGCGTCTCGACCCCAACGGCCGCTGGCACCCGGTCCAGGCCACCCGCATGTTGCGCAAACTCTCCCGCTTCGACATCGAAGTCGTGGAGCAGCCGATCGATGCGGAAAGCGTCGAGGCGCTGGCGCGGGTCCGGGCCACGAGCCCGGTCTCGATCGCGGCGGACCAGGGCGTCATTGCGCTGGGCGAGGCCTTCGACCTCTGCCGCCTGCGCGCTGCCGACCTGATCGTCGTCGGGCTGCACGAGACCGGAGGCCTGCTGCGCTTCTGCAAGGTGGCCCACATCGCGGAGGCGGCCAACATCGACGTCTGCATTCATGGCCTTCACGAAACCGGGATCACCACCGTGGCGGCGTCCCACGTGGCGGCGGTGACGCCCAACCTGGACGACGGCAACCAGTACATGAACAATTTCCTGGCCTGGGACATCGTCAAGCAACCCAGCCTTTCGCTGCAAGGGGGCATCAGGGCTCGTTTTTTGTCCGCCCGGCGAGCGGCGTGAGGTGATCGCGGCGCTGGTCATTTCGTTTTCGCTGTGGCAGTGTAGCGGCCATGGCGACGTTGCCGGGCCTGGATTCGTCCATTGATCTGCGTGCGGTCACGGTGCGCCCGACCTGGGGCGCGCGGGAGCACCGGCGCTGGGACCGGCTGGTGGAGGAGCACCACTACCTGCGATTCCACGGCGTCGTCGGCAAGGGGCTGCGCCATGTCGCGGTGCATGGCGAGACCTGGCTCGCCCTGATCGGCTGGCAGCCGGGCGCGTTCAAGCTGGCCGCGCGCGACCGCTGGATCGGCTGGTCGGCGGAGCAGCAGTTCCGGCGCCTGCATCTGATCGCGAACAACTCGCGCTTCGTGATCCTGACGCCTGAGCGGGTTCCCAACCTGGCCTCGCGGGTTCTGGGGCTGAGCCTGCGGCGGCTGTCTGCGGACACCCAGGCGGTGCATGGATACCCGGCGCTCCTGGCCGAGACCTTCGTCGATCCCGCGCGCTTCGCCGGCACCTGCTACCGCGCGTCGAACTGGCGCTCGCTGGGGATGACGCGCGGCTTTGCCCGTGACCCCGGAGCTGCTCCGCGCTGGCGCCACCACGGCCAGCCCAAGGAGGTCTTCGTGTTCGAACTTAGCGATGGCGCCGCCGAAGCGCTGAGCCGGGCCGAGATCCCGGCGAACTGGAACGCCGAGCAACACAGCGAGCCGATGACGGCGCCCCGGCTGCGCAGCCTGTTCGAGTGCCTGGGCGAGGTGCCCGAGTGCCGCCATGCCCGGGGCAAGCGCTATCCCTTGAAGACCGTGCTGGCGGTTGCCGTCGCCGCCCGCCTTGCCGGCTACCGGGGCTCGACAGCCTTCGCCCAGTTCGCCGCCCTGCTCTCGCAGGAGCAGCTCGAGGCGGTCGGCGCGTTCTGGAGCCCTTCGAAGAAGCGCTACACCGCGCCCGCGATCACCACCTTCCACAACATCCTCGCCGCCCTGCCGCCGGAGACGCTGGACAACGCCATCGGCCGGTGGACCGGCCAGCACGACGGCGCGCACGCCCCGGTCGCCATGGACGGAAAGGACCTGCGCGGCGCCTCGAAGCAGACCGAAGACGGGCGGCGCATGATGGTCGCGGCGCTGGTGCACAAGACCGGCATGGTCCTGGGACAGGTCGAGGTCGATAGAAAGAGCAACGAGATCCCCGCCGTGCGCGAACTCTCCAGCAGTCTCGACCTCGCAGGCCGGACCGTCACCCTCGATGCGATGCACGCCCAGCACGAGACCGCGCGCTGCCTGCTCGGGCGTCGCGCCGACTACGTGGTCACCGCGGTGAAGGACAATCAGGAGACCATCCTCGAAGACCTCAAGGCGATCGACTTCTCCGACGCGCCCTGGCACGAAACCGTCGACAAGGGCCATGGCCGCATCGAGCGCCGCCGCTGCGCCGTCGTCGACCTCTCCGCTGCCGAATGGGACGGCTACGCCAACCTTCACGGACGCCGCCAGGCGATGCGCATCGAACGCGAGCGCGAGATCCTCAAGACCGGCGAGCGCAGCGTCGAGGTGACCTGGAGCCTGACCTCGCTCGGCGCAGACCGCGCCGGGCCCGAGGAGCTTCTGGCTCTGGTCCGCAATCACTGGCACATCGAGAACCGGCTGCACTACGTGCGCGACTTCACCTATGACGAAGACCGCTGCCGGGCGTACGTGCGCCACCTGCCGCGCAATCTCTCCTGCCTGACCAACGCGGCCATCGCCATCGTGCGCTGCGACGGGCGCTTCCGCTTCCTGCCCGAGGCCAACCGGCATTATGCCGCCCGCGCCCAGGAGGCTCTCGACGCGATCCTGATCGCGCCCGCTGCATGATCCTGCGGGCGTAACCGCGTCGCAGAGCGCGACGGGACGCGCCGTCGAACGGCGCGGCGGGATCGCTTTGCCCGGCGAGCCCGAAAACCGAGCCCTACCGGCCCCCGCGGACCCCATGCAGCCGCCCAGCCAAGCTCGGCCAGGACCTTCATCGGCCCAAGCCTGCCCGCTCTCGGTCATCCCGCCCTCTCAGCCATGACTAAAAAATGTTCCTGAAGGGGGCATGCTGCCGGTCCTCGACCGGCCGGGGCTGGGCTTCGAGCTGGACTGGGACGCGGTGCGCGAGGCGGCCGAGGCCTGGTGGAAGGGCGCCGACGGCGGCGAGGGCAGCACCGGCGGCCACGGGATCGCCTTCCACCCGGCCAATTCGATCGACCGGCACGGAGTCGACGACAAGGCCGATGGCGAAGAGAGCGCCGATCCTGCCGCCGGGCCCAACGGCGATCCACCGGAAGAGGCATCTTCGGACGACCGCCCTCGATCCGGCGACCGGGGCACAGGGATGGCAAGCCCGCGCTAACGGCCCCGCCAGACCCCCACCATCGGCGGGCGACGGCCGGAGCCAGAGCGCGTCCGACTTGCACGGACGCGCGACAGGCCGCGACCGCGGCCCGCCGCGTATGCGGCGCGCCCGTGCAGGCGCCGGCCGTCGCGCCGGCAGGCGCGCGGAATCGCGCGACGGCCGATTGCCGTGAGCGAGAAATACCTAGAGCGTTTCCGTGCACAACGGAAACGCTCTAGGTATGATTCGGGCCTGCCATGAGCGCACGACCGCTGATCATCGACTGCGACCCCGGCCAGGACGACGCCGTCGCCCTGCTGCTCGCCTTCGCGTCCGCCGAGGAATTCGACCTGCTCGGCATCACCGCCGTCGCCGGCAACGTGCCGCTGGCCAGGACCGAGGACAACGCGCGCCGGATCAGGGATCTGGCGGGCCGCCCCGAGGTGCCGGTCTATGCCGGCTGCCCGAGGCCCATGGTGCGCGAGCCGGTGAGCGCGGAGTACATCCACGGAGAAACGGGGATCGACGGCGCCGACCTGCCTGAGCCGAGCCGCCCGGCCGAGGCGGCCCATGCGGTGGACTATCTCGTGGACACGCTGAGCACAGCGCCGGAGCCCATCACGCTGGCGACGCTCGGCCCCCTCACCAACGTCGCGCTCGCCATCGTTAAGAACCCGGGCGTCCTCGCCAACGTGCGCGAGATCGTCACCATGGGGGGCGCGCTCGGCCTCGGCAACGTCACGCCTGCGGCCGAGTTCAACATCCACGCCGACCCCCACGCCGCGCACGTGGTGTTCGAGGCCGGCGCACCGCTCACCATGATCGGGCTCGACGTGACCCACCAGGCGATCGCGACGCCGCCCAGGCTGGAGGCGATCCGCGCGCTCGGCAGCCCGCCGGCGGCGGCGGTCTGCGGGATGCTCGACCTCTACGGCGCCAAGAACGTCGAGGCCTATCACCACGGCGCGCCCATGCACGACCCCTGCGTCATCGCCTATCTGCTGGCGCCGGATCTCTTCGAGGGCCGCGCCATGCGGGTCGACGTCGAGTTGGGCGACGGCCACTGCTTCGGGCGCACTGTCTGTGACCGTTACGGCCGCACCGGCGGCGCCGCCAACGCCCGCGTGCTCGAGCGCGTCGATGCCGACGGCTTCTTCGCCATGCTGACCGAGCGCCTGGCGCGGCTGCCGGCCGCCCCCATATAGAAGGGGGAGCCTCATATGAGCCGCGAGCGAAAGCTGCCGACGAAGGGCCAGACCGAGAAGGCCGAGGTGGATGCCTTCCTGCGCCGGGTCGCGGCGACTCCCGCGCCGGTGAGGCAGGGCGAGACCGGGCGGCTCATCTTCGCCATGGACGCGACGGCGAGCAGGGAGCCCTCGTGGGACAACGCCTGCCAGATCCAGGGGGAGATGTTCGACGCCACGGCCTCGCTCGGCGGGCTCTCGGTGCAACTCGTCTACTACCGCGGCTTCGGCGAGTGCCGGGCGAGCAAGTGGGTGCGGGATTCGCGGGCCCTGGTGCGGGCCATGACCGCCGTCCACTGTCTCGGCGGCCACACCCAGATCCGCAGGGTGCTGCAGCACGCCCTCGACGAGACGCAAGTGCAGCGGGTCCACGCGCTCGTCTTCGTCGGCGACGCCATGGAAGAGAACGTGGACGAGCTTTGCGCCATCGCCGGCGAGCTGGGCTTGCGCGGGGTTCCCGCCTTCATGTTCCACGAGGGGCCGGATCCGGGGGCCGCACTGGCCTTTCGCCAGATCGCGCGGCTCAGCAACGGCGCCTACCTGCGCTTCGACGCGTCGAGCGCGCGCCAGCTCAAGGAACTTCTCGGCGCGGTCGCGGTCTATGCCGCCGGCGGGCGCAAGGCGCTCACGGACTACGGCCGCCGGCGCGGCGAGGCGGTGCTGCAGATCGCCCATCAGATCAAATGAGCTTAGCTGGTACGCGCACCCGCCTTCCGATCCGCTAAACTACGCCCACGATGATCCACTACGTCCTTCTCGGGCTCGGACTCCTGGTGCTGGTGGTGTTCCTCAGCCGCTGGTTCGCCACGGCCAACCCGTCGAGCCTCGCGCGCTGGGTCAAGTGGGGCGTCATCGCCGCTGGTGGGGCGGCCACGATCTTCCTGGGCGTCACCGGCAAGGCGCATCTCGCTTTCCTGCCGCTCGCGCTCGCCGGGCTGCCCTGGCTCATGGGCCGCATGGCCGCAGGCCGGATGAACCCGAATCCCACCGCCGGCCAGCGCTCGGACGTCGAGACCCCGTATCTCCGCATGACGCTCGACCACGACAGCGGCGAGATGGAGGGCACGGTGCTGCAGGGGCGCCACACCGGGCGCCGGCTCGACGAGCTCTCGGAGCGCGAGCTTCTGGACCTCTGGGACGAGTGCAGCCTGCGGGACGAGGAGGGCCGGCGGCTGCTGGAGGCCTATCTCGACCGTATCCTCGGCCCCGACTGGCGCGATCACGTCGAGGAAGAGGCAGAGCGCGAACGCCGCGCGGAGGCCGGCACGGGCCGGGGCTGGGGGCGCCAGAAAGCGGGGGCCGGCCGCACGCCGATGACCCGCGAGGAGGCTTACGAGATTCTCGGCCTCCAGCCCGGCGCCGGCGCCGAGGAGATCAAGGAGGCGCACCGCACGCTCATGCGCAAGCTCCACCCCGACCACGGCGGCTCCAACTACCTCGCGGCCAAGATCAACCAGGCGAAGGAGCTGCTGCTCGGCGGCTGAGACATGCGCCGCCGCCGGCCGCCGTGACGAGGCCCCTGCAATGCCGCAACCAGTGAGAAAGGCCGTCCTGCCGGTCGCCGGCATGGCCACGCGGTTCCTGCCTGCGAGCAAGGCGGTGCCCAAGGCGATGCTGCCGGTGGTCGACAAGCCGCTCATCCAATACGCGGTGGAGGAGGCGCAGGCGGCGGGGATCGAGCAGTTCATCTTCGTCACGGGCCGGGGTGAGGCGGCGATTGCGGATCATTTCGGCCCTGACGAGACGCTCGACGCGTATCTCGCGGCGCGCCATGACGAGACAGCCCGGGCGCGCGTGGCGGGCGCCGTGCTCGAGCCCGGCGCCGTTGCATTTGCGCGTCAGGAGGAACCGCTCGGCCTCGGCCATGCCGTCCTCTGCGCTCGGTCCCTGGTGGGCGACGAGCCCTTCGCGGTGCTGCTTGCGGACGAGCTGCTCCTGGGCGATCCGCCGTGTCTGGCGGAGCTGGTCGAGGTCCACGAGCGGACCGGAGGCAGCGTGGTGGCACTCACCGAAGTGCCGCCGGCCGAGACCGGCCGTTACGGCATTGCCGAGGTCGCGGCCGACGATGGGCGCACCGTCACGCTCTCCGGCATGGTGGAAAAACCGGCGTCCGCGCATGCGCCGTCGCGGCTCGCGCTCATCGGCCGCTACGTCCTGCAGCCGGCGCTCTTCTCGCGGCTCGCCGCGCAGCCGCCCGGCGCGGGCGGCGAGATCCAGCTGACCGATGCCATGGCCGCGATGGCAAGGGAGGCGCCGTTTCACGGCGTGCGGTTCGCCGGCCGGCGCTTCGATTGCGGCAGCCCGGCCGGCTACCTTCAGGCGACGGTCGCCTGCGCGCTGGAGAGGCCGGCGCTGAGGCAGGACCTTCTCTCCTTCCTGCGCGGGATCGCGGCGTCGCCGTGAGCGGGGCACGCACGCTCGATCCCGCGATCCTCGGTGCCTACGACATCCGGGGGATCGTCGGCGAGACGCTGACCGGGGCCGACATGGCCGCCATCGGCCGGGGCTTCGCCACCATTGCCCGCCGCCGGCAGGCCACCGATCGACCGCCGCTGATCTGCGTCGGGCGCGACGGCCGGCTGAGCTCGCCGGATCTGGAGGATCACCTGGTCGAGGGTTTGACGGACGCCGGCGCGGACGTTCTCCGCATCGGCACCGGCCCCACCCCGATGCTCTACTTCGCCGTCCACGAGCGCCAGAGCGACGGCGGCATGATGGTCACCGGCTCGCACAATCCGCCGGACTACAACGGCGTCAAGATGGTGCTGGGCAGGCGCCCGTTCTTCGGCCCCGATATCGAGGAGCTGGCACGAACCGTTGCCGCCGGCAGCGATCACGCAGGCAGCACGGGCAAGGTGGCAGACGCCGACCTTGCCACGCCCTACGTCGCGCGCCTTCTCACCGAGGCGGTGAAGACGCCGCTTGCGGTGGCGTGGGACGCAGGCAACGGCGCCGCCGGCGCGGTGCTCGGTGCGCTCACGGACGGCCTCTCCGGCCGCCACATCCTGCTGAACGCGGAGGTCGACGGCACCTTTCCCGCGCACCACCCCGACCCCACGGTAGCCGAGAACCTGGCCCAGCTCATCGACATGGTGCGGGCCGAGCGCTGCGATCTCGGCATCGCCTTCGATGGCGACGGCGACCGCATCGGGGTCGTGGACGAGACGGGCGCGATCCTCTGGGGCGACCAGCTCGTGGCGCTCCTCGCGCGCGAGGTGCTGCGCGAGCGGCCCGGCGCCACCGTCATCGGCGACGTCAAGGCGAGCCGGGTCCTGTTCGACGAGATCGCCCGCCTCGGCGGCAGGCCCTTGATGTGGCGGACAGGCCACGCGCCGATCAAGGCGAAGATGGCGGAGATCGGCGCACCGCTCGCCGGCGAGATGAGCGGCCATGTCTTCTTCGCCGACCGCTACTACGGCTTCGACGACGCGATCTACGCTGCCCTCCGCCTGCTGCGGCTGATCGCCGGTGAGGGGCGCTCGCTCGCCGCCCTCAGGGCCGAGCTGCCGTGCCCGGTGAGCACCCCAGAAGTCCGCTTCCCCTGCCCGGACGCGCGCAAGTTCCGGGTGGCCGACGAGATTCGCGAGCGGCTCAGCGCCGCCGGGGCAAGGTTCACGGGCATCGACGGAGTCCGGGCCGAGAGCACGGACGGCTGGTGGCTGCTGCGCGCCTCCAACACCCAGCCCATGCTGGTGGCCCGATGCGAGGCCGCCGACCAAGCCGCCCTGCGGCGCCTGAAGGACGATCTCGCGCTGCAACTGCGGGCAAGCGGGGTCGAGCCACCGGATTTCTGAGGGCGGCCGATCCCGGCGCGACTCGGGCGACGGAGCTGGGTGCGGCCACGCTTCCCATGCCCTCGGCGTCCGCCGATATGCCCTATAGGCTCTTGTCATTCGGCAAGAGATGTCGCCGAATCAACGAGTTCCAGAGCCTTTTTCACAGGCTGTGCTTGACGAACATGTCCGTTTGAACCCATATGGAGCGTCGTTTCGAGTCGGCGACGGGGCGGGGCGCACGTGAAAGCGCGGCAAAAAAGAAGAAGAATCATGCGGCCCGGCTCCATCATTCTCGGTCTCGTCCTCTCGCTCAGCGTCGTCGTCATGTCCCAGGTGTTCGCCGCCGAGAGGGCCGAAGCGCGTTACGCCTCCATCGTCGTCGACGCCGAAACCGGCGAGGTCCTGCGCTCCCGCAACGCCGACATCCGCAGGTATCCGGCGTCGCTCACCAAGATGATGACTCTCTATCTGCTCTTCGAGGCGATCGACGAGGGGCGGCTCAACCTCACCTCCAAGCTCAAGGTCTCGCAGCGGGCCGCCGGCCAGCCGCCGTCGAAGCTGGGCCTTCCTGCGGGCTCCACGATCGAGGTCGAGGACGCGATCAAGGCGCTGGTGGTCAAGTCGGCCAACGATATCGCGGTCGTGGTCGCCGAGGCGCTGGGCGGAACCGAGGTCGAGTTCGCCCGGATGATGACGAGAAAGGCCCAGGCGCTCGGCATGTCCCGAACCACGTTCCGCAATGCGTCCGGCCTGCCCAACCGCAAGCAGCGCAGCACGGCGCGCGACATGTCTTTTCTCGCGCGCGCGCTCATGCGGGACTTTCCCCACCGCTACCACTATTTCGACGACCAGCGCTTCCGCTACAGCGGGCGGTCGCATCGCTCGCCGAACCGGCTGCTCGGCAGCTATCGCGGCATGGACGGCATCAAGACCGGCTACATCCGGGCCTCCGGCTTCAATCTCGTGGCGTCGGCGGAACGCGACGGCCGGCGTGTCATCGCGGTGGTCTTCGGCGGCAAGACCGCGCGCTCGCGCAATCAGCATATGACCACCCTTCTCGACCTCGGCTTCACGCGCATCGCCGAGCGTGACGCCAAGCGCGGCCGCGTTCGCTACGCAGGCATTCCCCGCCCGCCCGCCGGGTCCGGCCTCGCCGCACCGGCTGCGCGCTTCAAGCCCGCGGCGATCATGGTGGCGGCTGTCGAAGCGCCTGAGCTGGCCGAAGGAGCTGCCGCGCCTGCGGCCGAGCCGATCGTGACTGTCGAGGCGATGGAGGCGGAAGTTGCCGCGGGCCCGCCGCCCCCGGAGATTCCACCCGCAAAGCCGGGGGCCGAGACCACGGCGGTCGCGGCGTTGACGCCTGCACCCGAATCTCCGGCGTCGCCGAAGGGGTTCCGGGCGGATTCGGTGACCGCCCGCCCCTGGGGCATCCAAGTCGGCGCCTACGAGTCGGTGACGGCGGCCGAAATCGCCATGCGCCGGGCGTCCACGCGGGCGCCGCTGCTCGGTGACGCGATACCGACTCTCGTTCCCAGCGATATGGGGCCCGGCACGCTCTACCGGGCGCGCTTCCTGGGGCTCTACAAGAGCGACGCCGTCAGGGCATGCCGGGCGCTTCGCGCGTCACCCATGCCCTGCGTCATCATCCGCGGCCTCGATCCGGAACACGACCACGCCCTCGGCGCCGCCTCCTGACGGGGCGAACCGGCGCGGCAACCTGCCCTGCCGTCAGCCCTCCGCCGGCTCTTCGGGAAGCGGCCGGGGGCGGCCCGCGTCGTCGATCGCGACGTAGATGAAGGTGCCCTCGGTCACCTTCACCTCCATGGGGCCGCGGCGTCGCCGGGCCCAGGTCTCGATGGAGACGGTGATCGAGGTCGTCCCGGTCTTCGCAATCTCGGCGTAGCAGGTCACCAGGTCGCCCACGGCGATCGGCGCGTGGAAGCGCATCGCCTCCACCGCCACCGTGGCCAGGCGCCCGCGCGCGCGCCGCGCCGCCACGACGCCGCCGGCGAGGTCCATCTGCGCCAGCACCCAGCCGCCGAAGATGTCGCCGTTGGGGTTGGCGTCGGCGGGCATGGCGAGCGTGCGGAGCGCAGGCTCGGTTTGCGGTGGCCGTTCGGTCTCGGTCATGGCGGCCTCTTCTTCACTTGGGCTTGCGCCTGCTCTTCCGCCAGGCGCGGATGTAGGCCATGCAGTGCTCGTCGCGGCCCAGCAGCACGTCCTCGGCGAGCTTGTAGTTGGGGTCCGCGCGGTCGATGGCGAAGATCGCCTCCGGCGGGCTTGCCACCGGGTCCATGATGCCGCCGTCGGCGCCGGCGTCCACCGCCAGCAGCACGAACATCTCATTCAGAAGCTTCCGCGCCGGCAGCCCGAAGGAGACGTTGCTCATGCCACCTGTGATGTGGATCTCGCTGCCGAAACGCTCCCGTAAGGCGCGGATCGCATCGAAGCAGTGATGGCCGAAGGTGGAATCGACCGAGATAGGGAAGACCAGCGGGTCGACGTAGAGATCGCCCAGCGCGAAGCCCCTGGCGAGCGCTGCTTCCACCATGCGGGACGCATTCGCCACCCGCTCGTCGGCGCCGTTCGGCATGCCGCGCTCGCCGGCGGCGGTCACCACCACGCGGCAGTCGTGCTCCCGTGCGAGGTCGAGCGCGTCCTGCCGCTCCAGCGAGGCGGAGTTGAGCATCGGGCGCATCTTGGCCGGCGCGATCGCTTCCAGCCCTGCGCGGATCACGTCGACGCTGGACGAATCGATGGAGAGCGGAAGTTCGGTCAGGTCCTGCACCGTCGCCGCGAGCCAGGCCATGGCGCCGGTCTGCACGCTGAGCTTGGGTGACATCTCGTCGACGTTGAGGTCGAGGAAGGCCGCGCCCGCGCGCTCCTGATGGCGGATGAGCGCCTCGATGTAGCGCATTCCCTCGGCGGGATCGCCCGCCGCCGTCTCCATCGCCGTCTCGATGGCGACGTGCACGTGCTTGACGCGGCCTTCCTCGTAGTCCTTGGTCCGCTTGGCTTCCGCCGTCACCGGCAGGGCACGCGCCTCGCCATCCGCGCTCTCGTAGAGGATGACCTCGGCCCCGTCGCGCTCGGCGATGCGCTTGCCCTTGCGGAGTGCCACGCGGGTGCAGTGGATGTTCTCGCCGATGACGATGAGCGTTGGCGGGGCGGTCATGCGGCGGTCCCTTCCGGTACGAGATGCGCGGGCATCGGCTTGAACTGGCAGCCGTCCACGAAGAGGTCGAAGAAATCCGGCGTGGTCTCGAGCTCGATATGCTCGATGGCCTGGACTTCGCGTTCCAGCGCACGGCGCCGGCTGCCCGAGAGCAGAATCGCCCTCGCGCCCCGCGCCGCCGCGTTGCCGGCCTTGACCACGCGCTTCTCCGGCACCGGCGCCAGCAGGCCGATGGACTGGGCGTTCTGCACGTTCACGTAGTTGGCAAAGCCGCCCGCGAGATAGAGCCGCTCGATGGCGGCCGGATCGACGCCGAGCGCGCGCATGACGATGTATTGCCCGCAGTAGTTGGCGGCCTTGGCCTGGCCCAGGTTGCTGGCGTCCTCCCTGGAGAAGGTGATGCCGTGCTCGGGCACCACGGTCGTCTCCTTCTGCTTGCGGTCGGCGGTGAAGACGCCCTTGGCGGTGAGCACGTCGCCTCGCCGGAGCTCCGCCACCAGGTCGATCAGGCCGGAGCCGCAGAGGCCCGTGGGCTCCCCACCGCCGATGGTCTCCCAGGCGGCCGCGCCGTCCGCCCCGAGCCGCACCGTCTCGATGGCGCCGTCGCAGGCCGGCATGCCGTAGCGCACCAGCCCGCCCTCGAACGCAGGCCCCGCCGGGCAGGAGGCAGATAGCATCCGTCCCCGGTGCTTCAGCACGACCTCGGTGTTGGTGCCCATGTCCACGAGCATCACGGTCTCCGCGTCCGCGAACCCCTGTTCCAGTGCCACCAGGGCGGCGGCGGCATCGCCGCCCACGTGGCTCGCGATCAGCGGCAAGCCATAGACCCGCGCCTCCCGGTTCGCGCGCAGGCCGAGGCGCCGGGCCAGCGCGCAGAGCGCCGTGTTCGCCCGCTCGCCCGCGAGGAAGGCGTGCTCGACCGACGACTTGTAGGGCTTCTGGCCGATGCCCTGCACGTCGAGCTTGAACAGGATGTCGCGCATGGTGGGATTGGCCGCCACCACGATCTCGTAGATCGTCTCACGGCCGAGCCCGAGCCGGGCGCAACCGTCCACCACGACGCGGCTGATGGCCGACGCTGCGGCCTTCTGCAGCTCGCCGGCCTTGTCGTCGCGGTCGTAGGAGATGCGGTGCATCACGTCGCTGCCGCCGAAGGCCTGCGGGTTCTCGAAGGCGGCGCTGTGCACGCTCTTTCCCGTCTCCAGATCGACGAAGTCGAGCACCACCGTCGTGGTGCCGAGGTCGACCGCGAGCCCCAGCATGCGCCCGCGGTAGCGGTCCACCACCGCGCCGTCGTAGAGCACATCGTCGCCCCGCCGGGTGACGAGGGGGTCGAGGGTTTCGGGCAGGGCCGCCGCATCTGCACGGGCGCGCACCAGGATGCGCGGGCGGCGGCGGAGCGGCGCGAAGGCCACGTCGATGTCGTCGCGCTCGACCAGCGCCTGGCAGGCGAGGCGGTAGGGAGGCCGCAGGAAGCCCTCGGCCTCCGTGCGCGCGCAGAGCGCGTCGTCGCCCGCGCTCACCTCGACCACGCACTCGTGGCAGCGACCGTTGCGGAGGCACGAGGTCGGCACTTCGACGGCAAGCTCGTCGGCGCAGTCGAAGAGCGTCATGCCGACGGCGATCGGCTCCGTCTTGCCGTCGTGGGAGACCGTGCCGGGCCCTGCCGGCAGCGCGCCGCCCTCGCGCCGCGCCGCGGCATCCTGCTTGACGCGGTCGAGCTGCTTGCGCGCGCGATCGCGGGTGGCGGGATCGCTCTCCCACGCCAGGCTGTAGTCGAAGGTGCCGTCGTGGCCGCAGGTGGCGGGCTCGTCCTTTTCCACGGCAGGGATCTGGTTGCCGCAGGAGAAGGCGGCGGTGCAGCGGTCGCGCGCATCGCGGTAGGGGCAGCGTTGCGTGGCCTGTACGTCGGCGTGGCTCACGATGTCCGAAAAGATCTCGGTGAGCCGGTCGAGCCGCTTCTGGTAGTCCTGCTGGCTGATCTTCGGCAACGGCTTCGCCTAACCGCGCTCTTCCACCAGCTTCTTGGCGAGCGCCACGCAGGAGAGCGCGTCCTTGCCGTAGCCGTCGGCGCCCATGTCGTCGGCGAACTCTTGCGTCACCGGCGCACCGCCCACCATCACCATCACGTCGTCGCGCAGGTCGGCGTCGATCAGCGCCTCGATGGTCTTGCCCATGTTCGGCATCGTCGTGGTGAGCAACGCGGACATGCCCATGATCGGTGCCTCGTGCTCCTCCAGCGCCGCGATGAACTCGTCCTCGGAGGTGTCGACGCCGAGGTCGACCACGTCGAAGCCGGCGCCCGAAAGCATCATGATGCAGAGGTTCTTGCCGATATCGTGGAGGTCGCCCTTGACCGTGCCCATGATGACGGTGCCGATGGGCTCCACACCCGAGGCGGAGAGAATCGGCTCGATGTGGGCCATGCCCGCCTTCATCGCCCGCGCACACGCCAGCACCTCGGGCACGAAGATGAAATTCTCGCGGAACTTGATGCCGACGATCCCCATGCCGGCGATGAGCCCGTCGTCCATGATCTCCAGCGCCTCGGTGCCTTCCTCCAGCGCCTTGGTCGTGAGCGCGTCCACCGTGTGGTTGTCGCCTTCGATCAGGGCGGCAGCGATGTCCTGCATCTCGGGCCGCATGCGGGCGAAGAGCGCGACGTTGCGCTCGATCTCGTCGGGGCGCTCGAGAAACTCCTCGATCTCGTCGCGGATCACCGCGTTGGCGATGTCGGCAAGCTCGACCATCGGGGACTCAGTGGTGGATTCGGCGGGGCGTCAGGAGGCCAAGGCGATCAGTGAGAGCGGCCGTGCTCGGCGTGCCAGTCGCGCACCGCCAGCGGTATCTCGCGCAGGTTCTCGATCGAAGTCTGGAGCGGGATGGCGCATTCCGGCCCCACTCCCTGCACGCCGGCGTCGAGGTTGGCATACACCTCCTTGCGCACGTCCTCCGGCCCCTTGGCGAACAGCGTCTCGGGATTGTTGATGTTGCCGACCAGCGAGACGCGATCGTCCATCATCTGCATGGACTCGGCCGGTGCGTTCTTGGAATCGAAGTGGAAGGCGGCGATCCCGGTCTCGGCGATATAGCCCATGCGGTCCACGGTGCGCCCGCAGATGTGGAGGATGATCGGCACCGGCAGGCGCTCCACGAACTCGATGTGGAGATCCTTGAGATAGCGCCTGTAGTAGTCCGCGCTCACCAGGTCGCCGGTGGCGTGATCGGGGAGCGTGAGCGCGTCCGCGCCCGCCTCGATCTGTGCCAGCCCGAAGATGATCGTCGCCTCCTTCATGCGGTCGAGCGCGAGCTTGGTCTTGCCCGGATCGTCGAGGGACATCAGCAGGAAGGGCTCGACGCCGAAGCAGTGATAGCCGAGGGTCCACGGCCCCATGGTCTTGCCGATGATTGCGACCTCGTTGCCGAACTCGCGGCGCAGCATGCGGATCCCCTCGATCACGCAAGCCATGTCCGGGTGCAGGAGAAAGTCGTTGGGGATGCGGATGTCGTCCACGTCCTCCCAGATCGGCTCGCGCATGCGCACGGTCGGCCAATTGTCCTTCTGCTCCCATTGCATCTTGCAGCCGAGCGCCGACGACTCCTGGATGATCGAGAAGACCGGCATGATGCTGTCGAAGCCCAATTCGGTGTAGCTGGTGGCGGCGAGCCGCGCCATCAGCTCCGGGTCGCGGTTCGCGAACGGAAAGTTCGCGTCCACCAGGTCCATCAGCTCCACCGTGGCGACCGAGGTGGGGTTGCACACGGGCGTGCGATCCACCGGCTTGCGGTTCAGCGCTGCGAGCACCCGCTCGCGGCTGGTCATCGAGGGTACTGCCGTCATCGCTCTCGCTCCCGATCCTCAGGTCTGCTGTTGCGCGCTCGGCGCGGCGAGGACGCCCCGCGCCGCCGCGGCCTCCGCCTCGCGCATGGCGGCGCGGACGTTGAGCGCCCGGCCGAGCAGGAGGCCCACGAGCTCGTCATGGGCCGTGCCGCAGGCAAAGCGGGCCTCGCCCGGCGCCTCGCCCGGCTCCATCTCGGCGAGCTTGATCAGCCCGCGCGTCACGCCGTCCACGCGCCGCGCCACCTTGTCGTCCGCCGCGCCGACGTCGGCTGCGAGCCGGTAGGCGCCCCCGCCGATATTGGTCGCGCTGATGGTGAAGTCGTTCTTCTTGTCGTAGATGCTCATGGGCAGCGCTTCGACGTCCGAACCCGGTGCCTTCTTGCAGGCTTCGAGGAAGAGCCGCTTGACCGCCGCCCGGTGCTCGGCGCCGCAGGCGAAGGCCAGGCGACCCGGTTGCCCCGGCGCGGGCCCCATGCCGCCCATGACCGCCATCGCCCGCATCACGAAGGCCAGCCGTTCGGCGGCGCCCTCCTTCCCGCTGTAGCTGTGGACGAGGTAACACGACGCGCCGCCCTCCCCACTGCAGCGGTAGAGGGCGATGCTGATGTCGTGGAAGTGCGGGTCCATGGAGACAAGCTCCACCCGCTCCCCGAGCTCCAACAGGCGGCCCATCGCCCCCTCGCTGTGCCGGCCCGGTCCGCGCCGGGCCTCCCGATGTCGCGGCCAGAATTTCAGATAGGACCGGCAGAGACAAGACTACAGCCCGATTGAATTACAAAGGGCAGGCGCTTTCAGAGCGATACGGCGTGCGGCAGCCGCCCCATGGCCGCGTCGAAGGTGCAGACGCCCCTCAACGCCTGGTCGGAGTCCGCCGCGGCGCGCCGAGCCTTGAACACGATCAACGCATCGGCGAAGCCGGCACCCTTCGCTGATCCGGCCTCGCCCGCCGGGGCGGCGCGTCGGTACGCCTGCAGGGCGCGCCAGACCACCTGGTCGTCCTCGAAACGGACGTTCGGCTCGCTGAAGAGCCGTTCCAGGACGGCCGCCAGCCCGGCCCTGCCCAGCCGGTACTTGCGCCCGGCGAGGGTCCACACGGCCTCCGCCAGCACGACGTCCGTGATCAGGACGGTCTCGCCCGCAGCGAAAACAGCATCCGCCCGTGCCGCCTGGGCCTCATCGTCGTGCAGCAGATACCGGAGCAGGACACTGGTGTCGACGGCGATCAAGACGTCGGCTCGTCCAGCGCGTCCTGCAGGGACTCATCGTCGCTGACGGCAGGATCGCCGGCGACATGGCGCAGGAACCCTCGGGCCGCGCCGGAGGTCTTCCGCACGATGGTGATGCGGCCGTCGGCGACGAAGCTCCGGTACTCGTCCCCCGGCCCGATCCCGACTTCCCTGCACTGATCGATGGGAAGCGTGATCTGTCGCTTGGCGCTGACTCGCGGCATGCGGTCGTCCCTTCGGGCACAGCCAACTCGCGCAAACACTATCTATTTCTTTACCCTAACGCAATTGGTAAAGAATCGACGGTGGGACGCTATCCCCAAAGCGCGGGATCGGGCGGTGACATCACCGCGCCGTCGTAGACGAGCCCCGGCGCGCGGTCGCGGGCCAGCAGCAGGGGGCCGTCGAGATCGACGTACTCGGCAAAGCCCGCGAGCAGCGCCGCCGGCGCCATGGCGAGCGAGGTGCCGACCATGCTGCCGACCATGATGCGAAAGCCCATGGCCTGCGCCTCCCTGGCCAGCGCCAGCGCCTCCGTCAGCCCTCCGGTCTTGTCCAGCTTGATGTTGACCACGGGATAGCGGCCGGCGAGCCGGGGCAGGTCGGCACGGGTGTGGCAGCTCTCGTCGGCGCAAAGCGGGATGGCCGGTTGGCGGCCTTCGAGCGCCGCGTCCTCCGCCTCAGGCAGCGGCTGCTCCACCATCTCCACCCCGAGCGCGGCAAGGGCCGGCAGCAGCTCGTCCAGCATGGGTAGCGACCAGCCCTCGTTCGCATCCACGATCAGCCGGGCGCGGGGCGCGTTCTCGCGCACGGCACGGATGCGCTCCGCGTCGCCCTCGCCGGTGACCTTGAGCTTGAGCAGGGGCAGGTGCGCATGCCGGGCCGCGGCTGCACCCATGTTCTCCGGCGTATCGAGGCTGAGCGTCACGGCGGTGACGCAGGGCTTCGGCGCTGCGAGCCCCGCCAGCGCCCAGGCCGGCTGGCCCGCCTGCTTCGCTTCGAGATCCCAGAGAGCGCAGTCGAGCGCGTTGCGGGCGGCGCCCGGCGGCAGCGCCTCCAGCAGGGCCTCGCGGCCGAGTCCGCCCTCCACGGCGTCCCGCACGCTCTCGATCTCCGCCCGCGTGCCCTCCGGCGTCTCGTCGTAGCGGGGATAGGGAACCGCCTCGCCCCGGCCGGCGCAGGCGCCGTCGGCGACCTCGGCGACGACGACGTGCGCCTCGGTCTTGGCGCCGCGCGAGATGCGGAAGGCGCTCGCGAGCGGCCAGGTTTCGAGGCGAACGGTGAGCCGCCTCACGGGGCCCGGCCTCTACAGCACGCGGTCGGCGATGGAGCCCGTGCCGGTGCGGATGGGATCGACGCAGGGGAGCCCGTGGGCCGCGCCGAGCTCGTCCAGCAGCGCCGCGGCCTCCGCGTCGCCGAGCGCCTCGGTGTTGACGCAGATGCCGGCGCAGACGACGTCCGGATTGGTGAGCCGCGCCGCCTGCAGGTTGGCCTCGATGCTCTCGCCGAGCTCCGGCAGCGGCCAGTGCGGCAGGCCGCGCATGTTGGTCCGCGTCGGCTCGTGGCAGACCACGATGGCGTCCGGCTGGGCGCCGTGGATCAGGCCGAGGGTCACGCCCGCGTAGGAGGGATGGTGGAGCGAGCCCTGCCCCTCGACCAGGTCCCAATGCTCCGGGTCGTTCTCAGGCGTAAGCCACTCGGTGGCGCCGGAGATGAAGTCCGCCACCACCGCGTCGACCGAGACCCCGCGGCCCGCGACGAAGATGCCGGTTTGCCCGGTCGCGCGGAAGGTGCAGGGGACGCCGCGCCGGCGCCACTCGGCTTCGAGCGCGAGCGTGGCGTACATCTTGCCGACCGAGGCGTCGGTGCCCACCGTAAGCAGGCGCTTGCCGGCCCTCTTCACGCCGGAGCCCACCTTGAACTCCTGCGACGGGTGGCGCACGTCGAAGAGGTGCCGGCCGTTCGCCTCGGCGGCATCCCGCACCGCCGGCAGGTCGCTCAGGCGCACGTGCAGCCCACTGGCGACGTCGAGGCCCGCTTCCAGCGCCGCCACGAGGGTCTCGATCCAGCTCTCGCTGACCACGCCGCCCGCGTTGGCGACTCCGACGATGAGGCTCTTGGCACCCTTGGCCGCCGCCTCCTCCACCGTCATCTCGGGCAGGTCGAGGCGGGGTTTGCAGCCCGGCAGCCTGATCTGGCCGAGGCACCACTCCGGGCGGAAGACGAACACGCCGCGCGCGGTCTTGGCGGCGAGCGCATCGCGCGCATCGCCGAGGAAGAGCAGATAGGGCGGGTCGATCTGCGGGCGTTCGCTCATGCCTTATCCTTCGCGATTTCGGCGCCGAGTCTGGCGAATAGCACCGGATGCCGCAAGAAGCCGCCCGGCAACGCCCCAATCAGACCAGCGGGTTCTCGTCGGTCATGTAGATGGTGACGCGCTTGAAGCGGCCGTCCTCGACCTGGAAGAAGTTGCAGTTGCGCATCTCCACGTTGCGGCCGTCGTCGTAGTCGTTGCGGGCGACGAACTGCGAGGCGATCCACTGGCGCTCCACGTCGACGACGTGCGTGAAGTCGCCGTGATAGATGATCTTGGTCGCGCCCATAAAGTCGCTGAACATGCGCCTGATCTGGTCGTGGCCGGTGTGGCTCACGTGCGCCGACTGGATGCGGAGCTCCGCGTCCTCCGCGAAGCACGCGACCGCAGGCTCCAGGTTCTTGTTGTCGACATTGGCGAAATAGGCGTCCTCGACGAGTGCGATCAGTTCCGCGCGGGTGAGCATGGGCGTCCGTCCGTGCATGGGATGAAAGGGCGCCGACTGTAGCCGAGGGGCCTGCCTTTGCAACCGCTGCCGGGCCGGCGCTAGGCTGAGCGTCGCTCACGCGATTGGAGACGCCGTGTCGACCACCATGCGGTCAGGAGTGGCCACCGCGAGGCGCGCATGCGGGTGCTGATCTGCGGTGGCGGCGTGATCGGCACGTCGATCGCCTACTTCCTCAGCCTGCGCGGCATCGCGTGCACGGTGATCGAGCGCACCGGCATCGCCAATGCGGCCTCCGGCAAGTCGGGCGGGTTCCTCGCGCTCGACTGGTGCGACGGCTCGCCGGTCGAGGCGCTGGCGCGGCGCAGCTTCGCGCTCCACGCGGAGCTTGCCGAGCGCATCGACGACGAGTGGGGGTATCGCAGGCTCGACACCCTCGGCGTCGTGAGCAGCGCCCGCCGCGACGTGGGCTTCTATCGCAAGCTCGCGGCGCCGGACTGGCTCGCGGGCAGCGCGGCGGTCCACGCCAGGCTCGGCACCGCCGAGACCACGGCCCAGCTCGACCCCGCCGCGTTCACCGGCGCCATGATGCGGGCGGCGCTCAGCGAAGGCGCGCGGGTGACCATCGGCACCGTCAGCGGCGTGGCGCGGGAGGCCGATGGCGCCGTGCGGGGCGTCGTGGTGGACGGGCACGAGATGGCGGGCGATGCGGTCGTCATCGCCATGGGCCCCTGGTCGGTCCTCGCGAGCAACTGGCTGCCGCTCCCGGCGATTTACGGCCTGAAGGGCCACAGCCTGGTCTTCCGCTATGCGCCGGAGCCCGTGCCCAACGCGCTCTTCGTGGAGCTGGAGGCCGAGGGCGGCATCCTCGCCTCGCCCGAGGTGATGCCCCGGCCCGATGGCACCACCTACGTCTGCGGCCTTTCCAGCGAGCAGCCGCTGCCGGTGGACCCCGCCGCGGTAGTGCCGGACGAGGGCGGCTGCGACAGGCTCCGCGCCATGACGGCGCAGTTCGCGCCGGCGCTGGGCAGCGCCGAGGTGTTGGCCGAGCAGGCCTGCTACCGCCCTGTGGTCGAGGACGGGCTGCCGCTCATCGGCGCCGTTCCAGGCGCTGCGGGCGCCTACGTGGCGACGGCCCACTCGGTGTGGGGGATGCTGAACGGCCCGGCCACGGGCGAGGCGGTCGCGGAGCTGATCGCCGACGGAGAGGCCAGCACCGTCGACCTCGCGCCCTTCGATCCCGCACGCCTCGCGCCCCTCGCGGCCGGCGCCGTGCGGGTGGAGGTGTGACCGCCCGCCGATCACAAAGGGCCGGATCGCCGGCTTCGGCCGTGACCGTGGCGAGTAATCCGGGTTACGCTACTTCCAACCAACAAACACGAAGCAAGATAGGGAGACGGGGAGATGACGGACACGCACGACAAGAAGCCCATCGAAGAGATGACCTTCGAGGAGAAGACATATGCCTACGCGCGCGCCTGGGCGCAGATGAACAGGCGCGATTTCCTCAAGGCCGGCGCGGCGCTGGGCGGCACGGCAGCGTTCGCCGGCCTCAGCATTCCGAGCGCGAATGCCGCCAAGCCGGGGGGCACGCTCCGCATCGCGCGCGGGCAGGAGTCCGACACCCTCGACCCGCAGAAGACCACCCTGCTCGTCGCCCACGAGATCGCATGGCAGATCTACGATTCGCTGATTTACCTGGACGAGGCAGGCACGGTCTATCCGGGCCTCGCCACCAGCTGGGAGTTCTCCAACGAGGGCAAGACGGTCACCTTCAAGCTGCGCGAAGGCGTCAACTTCCACGACGGCTCGCCCTTCAACGCCGAGGTCGTGCGCTGGACCGTGGAGCGCCACCGCGCCGAGACCACGGCGTCCCCCACCTCGTGGATGCTGGGCCCCATCGAAGGCACCGAGGTGATCGACGACATGACGATCGCCTATCACTACACCGATCCCTTCGTGCCGCTCTGGGTGGGGCTCGGGTATTCCTACTGCGCGCCCATCAGCAAGGCGGCCGTCGAGGAACGAGGCGATGCCTTCGGCCGCAATCCCAGCGGCACGGGGCCCTTCAAGTTCGTGCGCTGGGACCCGGACCAGGGCATCGAGCTCGTGCGCAACGACGAGCACAACTGGGCCACGCCCTGGTACAGCAACGAGGGCAAGGCCTATCTCGAGCGGGTCGAATACGTGGTGATCCCGGAGGATGCGACCCGCCTCGCGGCGCTGCTCAGCGGCGACGTGGACTGCATCTCGGGCACCGAGGCGGTGCCGGTGGACAAGCTGCGCCAGATCGAGGCGACGGAGGGCTACAAGATTTACAGCCGGCCCGCCGTCGGCGTCTTCTTCGCCATGTTCAACCACAAGATGGCGCCGCTTGACGACGTGCGCGTGCGCCAGGCGCTCAACTACGCGGTCAACCGCGACAAGATCATCGCGCTGGTCCTCGACGGCCAGGGCCAGCCCGCCTTCAGCCCGGTGGCGTCGTCCTACGCCCAATACAACCCGGAGACCGAGACCTACGGCTTCCGCCACGACCTGGAGAAGGCCAAGGCGCTCATGGCCGAAGCCGGGCTCGCGGACGGCTTCACCATGAGCTACCTCAACATCGAGAGCCCGATCTTCCGGCGGGTCGCGGAGGTGATCCAGGAGGACCTCTCGCAGATCAACGTCTCGATGGAGATCCAGTCCTACCCGGTGGCCGAGTGGTTCGCCTTGGGCGGCCAGGGCAAGTTCCACACGAGTTTCTTCTACTACACCTACAGCGACCCCGACCTGATCTACCCCATGATGCTGACCGGGGCCGGGCTCAACTGGACCTTCTCGGAGAACGCCGATCTGGATGTCCTGATCGAAGCCCAGCGCATCGAGTTCGACGCGGAGAAGCGCGCGGAGCAGATCCGCCAGATCCAGGAGGTCGCGGTGAAGGACGCCTACTGGCTCTACCTCTATGAGGGCACCTACGTCGCCGCGATGAAGGAGGAGGTGCAGGGGCTGGAGCTCAACCTCGTGGGCTTCCACCACCTGCAGGACGTCTGGCTCGACGTCTGAGTTCTGCGTGTTGGGGGGCGGCCTGCGGCCCCCCCCCCCGACAAGCAGCGAGATGGTTCGCAACAACAAGAAAGGGCCCTTCAACGCACGCCATAGGGAGGAAACGATGGCAAGCAAGCGGTCACCATCCGATACCACCGTTGCGAAATCCTTCGAGCAACAGACCTACGACTATGCGCGGAACTGGGCGCTTTCCCGCCGCGGGTTCCTGCAATCGGCCGCTGCAGCGGGCGGCCTCGCGCTTGCAGGGTTCGGCACGCGGGCGGCACAGGCGCAGCAAGCGGGCGGCACAGGCGCAGCAAGCGGGCGGCCACCTGAGGATCGGCCGCGCGCAGGATTCGGACACTCTTGACCCGCACAAGACGTTCCTGCTCGTGAGCCACGAGATCATGTGGCAGATCTACGACTCGCTGATCTACCTGGACGCGAGCGGCAACGTCTATCCGGGGGCTGCCGAGAGCTGGGCGTTCTCCAACGACAACCTCACCGTCACCTTCAAGCTGCGGCCGGGCCTGAATTTCCACGACGGCACGCCGCTCAACGCCGAGGCGATGAAGTTCACGGCGGACCGGCATGTCGCGCCGGAGACGGCCTCGCCCAATGCGTTCCTGCTGGGGCCGCTCGACCGGGTGGAGGTGATCGACGATCTCACCGTCGCCTACCACTACACCGAGCCCTTCGTGCCGCTATGGGTGGGTCTCAGCTACTCCTATTGCGCGCCCATCAGCCCGACGGCGGCCAAGAAGCACGGCGATCTCTACGGCCGCAATCCGGTCGGCACCGGCCCGTTCAAGTTCGTGAGCTGGCGGCCCGATCAGGGCATTCGCCTGGAGCGCAACGAGGAGCACGACTGGGCGACGCCCTGGTACAACAATCAGGGCAAGGCCTACCTCGACAGCGTCGAGTACGTGGTGATTCCCGAGGAGGCGACGCGGCTCGCCGCCTTGCGCTCGGGCGACATCGACATGATTTCGGGCGACGAGGCCCTGCCGCTCGACAAGGTGCGCCAACTCGGACAGACGCCGGGGCTGAAGACCTTCACGCGGCTCTCGGCCGGTGTGCACTTCATCAACCTTAACAACAAGAAGGCGTTCGCGGACGAGCGGCTGCGAAAGGCGGTCAACTACGCCATCGACCGCGAGAAGATCATTGCGCTGGTGATGGACGGCCAGGCCGCGACCGCGCACAGCCCGGTGGCGACCTCCTTCCCGCAGTATTTCGAGGGCTCGGCTGACCTCGGCTACCCCCACGATCCCGAGAAGGCGCGGCAGCTCGTGGAGGAGGCGGGCCACGGCGATGGCATCGATGTCCTGTTCTACACGGTGGCGTCCGAGATGTTCCGCCGCATCGCGGAGGTCGTGCAGGAGGACCTGGCGAAGATCGGCATCAATGTCTCCATCCAGGCCTTCCCTGTCGCCGAGTACATCCCGCTCGCGCAGAAGGGCGATCAGGACATGGCCATAATCTGGTACACCTATTCGGATCCGGACATCCTGTTCAACATGCTGGGCACGGCCACGCCCTTCAACTGGTCGTTCACGGAGGATGCCGAGCTCGACCAGATGCTCTCCGACCAGCGCTACATATTCGACGCTGCGGAGCGCAAGGCGCTCTGGCAGAAGGTTCAGGAGCGCTACGTCGGCATGGCCTACTCGGCCATCCTCTACGAAGGGAAGTACGTCGC
Source organism: Alphaproteobacteria bacterium (assembly GCA_965221125.1). Lineage (GTDB taxonomy): Bacteria > Pseudomonadota > Alphaproteobacteria > UBA828 > UBA828 > WTGU01. The sequence continues at coordinate 495,211 of CBDCRW010000004.1, read as the reverse complement.
AGCCATGAGAGAAGAGGTGCACGGAGTCACGCTCAACGTCGTGGGCTTCCACCACCTCCAGGAGATATGGCTCGAAGAGTAGGGTACGATTCGTTGACCCGCCGCGGTCGCTGAGGGGCCGCGGCGGGCCCTGCCCATGCCGTCATACCTGCTCCAGCGGCTGGTCCATGCCGTCATCGTCATCGTGGTGGTGGTCTTCGTCGTCTCGCTCATCGTCAAGGTGATCCCCGGCGATCCCGTCGACGTGATGGCGGCCGGCAACCCCGGCATCACCGAGGAGCAGAAGGACAAGCTGCGCGCCCAGCTCGGCCTGACGCGGCCGGCGCTCGAGCAATTCGCGTCCTATCTCACCGGCGCCGTGCAGGGCGATCTCGGCCAGTCCATCCGCTTCCGCGTGCCCGTGACCCAGCTCATCGCCGAGCGCCTGCCGGCGACGCTGGAGCTCACGGTCTTCTCGATGATCATCGCGATGCTGATCGCGCTTCCCTTGGGCGTCGTGACGGCGCTCAGGCGGGGCTCGATGGTCGACTACTCCGGCACCGTGGTCGCGATCCTCGGCGTCTCGATTCCGAGCTTCGTGCTGGGGATCCTGCTCATCATCATCTTCGCGGTGGACCTGCGCTGGCTGCCGGCGTCGGGCCGCGGCGAGTTCATCCTGACCGCCGCCTACAACGCGGTCGTGGAGGGCGATGCCGGCGTCTTCTGGAAGAGCTTTCGCTACCTGCTGCTGCCGTCGGTGGCGCTCGCGCTCTCGATCACGGCGTGGAACGCGCGGCTCACGCGGTCGGCCATGCTGGAGGCGCTGCGCCAGGACTACGTGCAGTTCGCCCGCGCCAAGGGGCTGCCGAATCGCGCGGTCTACATCCGCCACGCCTTCCGCAACGCGATGATCCCGACCATCACGATCCTGGGCCTGCAGCTCGGCTACCTGCTGGGCGGCACTTTCGTGATCGAGAACGTCTTCGCCTGGCCGGGCGTGGGCCGGCTCGCGGTGCAGGCGATCTTCTGGCGCGACTACCCGATCATCCAGGGCATCGTGGTGGTGATCGGCGGCCTCTTCGTGCTCATCAACATCGGCATCGACGTGATCTACCGCATGGTCGACCCGAGGATCCGCTATGACCGCGCTTGAGCCGGGCGAGGCAAAGGGCATGCCCGAGGCGCGCGCGGACGCGCCGCTCGACGATCACGTGCCGCCGCTCCGGCGCTTCTTCCAGGAGCTCCGGGCCAGCCCCAAGGGGATGACCGGCTTCGTCTGCATGGCGGTCATCGTCATCGTCGCGATCTTCGCCCCCCTGCTGCTGCCGGCGGACCCCACCGAGCAGATCATCAAGAACCGCTTCATGCCGCCGGTCTTCGCGGGCGGCGAGTGGCCGCACTTCCTGGGCGCGGACAACCTCGGCCGCGACATCTTCTCCCGCGTGATCCTGGGCACGCAGACGTCCGTGGCGGTCGGCGCCTTCGTGGTGATGCTGGCGCTGGTGGTGGGCTCGGCCTTGGGCGCCATCGCCGGCTACTTCGGTGGGCTGGTCGACAGCTTCATCATGCGGCTCACGGACTTCCAGCTCTCCTTCCCCTTCATCCTGCTCGCCATCATCTTCATGGCGATCTTCGGACCGGGCTTCACCAGCCTGGTGATCGCGCTCGCCGTCGCGATCTGGGTCAACTACGCGCGCCTCGTGCGCGGCGAGACGCTCAAGCTGCGCGAGCTGGAGTTCATCCAGGCCGCGCGCTCCATTGGCGTCCGCCACAGCATCATCATCCTGCGCCACGTGGTACCCAACGTGCTGCCGTCCATCATCGTGATGGCGACGCTCGACATCGCCTTCGTCATCATCTTCGAGGCGGCGCTGAGCTTCCTCGGCCTCGGCATCCAGCCGCCGACGCCGTCCTGGGGCGTGATGATCTCGGACGGGCGCAACTACATGTTCGAGAGCCTGTGGATGACGCTGGGGCCGGGGCTCGCGATCCTGATCACCGCCGTCGCCATCAACCTCTTCGGCGACTTCCTGCGCGACACCTACGACCCCAGGCTGGCGGGCTTGTGAGGCGGGCGATGGCGGACGCGCTGCTCGATGTCCGGGGGCTGGTCACGAACTTCGCAACCAAGCGCGGCACCGTGCACGCGGTGGACGACGTGAGCTTCCGTGTCGGCCGGGGCGAGACGCTCGGCCTCGTCGGCGAGAGCGGCTGCGGCAAGTCGGCCACGGGTCACTCGATCATCGGCCTGATCGAGCCGCCCGGCCACATCGCCGGCGGCGAGATCGTCTTCGAGGGCGAGAACCTGCTGGACAAGACGCCGGAGGAGATGCGGCGCATCCGGGGTGCCCGCATCTCGATGATCTTCCAGGACCCGATCACGACGCTCAACCCGGTGCTGCCCATCGGCGACCAGATCGCCGAGATGTTCCGCTACCACGAGCGCATCGGCGCGCGGGCGGCGCGGGAGCGCGTGATCGAGATGCTGGACAACGTCGGCATTCCCCGGCCGCACGAGCGCTACCGCGACTACCCGCACGAGTTCTCGGGCGGCATGCAGCAGCGCGTGATCATCGCCGCGGCCCTGATCCTGCATCCGGCGCTGGTGATCGCCGACGAGCCCACCACGGCGCTCGACGTCACGGTGCAGATGCAGATTCTCGCGCTGCTGAAGCGCCTGCAGGAGAGCGAGGCCAACACCTCGATCATCCTCATCAGCCACGACCTCGGCGTCGTCGCCCAGATGTGCGAGCGCGTCTGCGTCATGTACGCCGGCACCATCGTCGAGGCGGGCACGACCGAGGAGGTGCTGGAGAACCCCCGGCACCCTTACACCGTCGGCCTGATCGAATCGATCCCGCGCCTCGACGTGGAGGGCCAGACTCTCAACCCGATCCCCGGCGTCGTGGCGGACCCGATCCGCCCGCCGCCCGGCTGCAAGTTCAATCCGCGCTGCGCCCACGTGCACGATCTCTGCCGCACGGCGCGGCCGGACTTGCTCGCCGTGGACGGCGGCCATGCTGCGGCCTGCCACCTCTACGCGGAGGCCGGCCCGTGACCGTTTTGTCCGAGCCGACAACCGCGCCCCTGCTGGAGGTCGACGGCCTCACCAAGCACTTCCCGGTCCGCCGTGACATGGCGGAGACGCTGCTCGGCAAGCGCCGCGTGGTCCACGCCGTCGACGGGCTCACCTTCACCATCGGGCGCGAGGAGACCTTCGGCCTGGTGGGAGAGAGCGGCAGCGGCAAGTCGACCACCGGCAAGGTCATCGCCCGCCTGATCCCGGCGAGCGCGGGGAAGGTCATCCTCGACGGCGAGGACTGGCTCGCATTCTCGGGCGACGCGCTCCGCCGCCGCCGCCGCGACGTGCAGATGATCTTTCAGAACCCCTACGCCTCGCTCGACCCGCGCTGGTCGGTGTTCCACATCGTGGCCGAGCCGCTCGTCACCCACCGCGTGGTGGCGCGCCGCGCGCTCAGGCAGCGGGTGAGCGAGCTGCTCGATGCGGTGGGCCTCGACCCCAGCCACGCGCAGCGCTATCCGCACCAGTTCAGCGGCGGGCAGCGCCAGCGCATCGGCCTCGCCCGCGCGCTCGCGCTCGATCCCAAGCTGTTGGTGGCCGACGAGCCCGTGTCCGCGCTCGACGTTTCGGTGCAGGCGCAGATCCTCAACATGCTGCAGGCGATCCAGCGCCGCTACGCGCTCAGCATCCTCTTCATCTCGCACGACCTCTCCGTCGTCCGCTTCGTCTGCGACCGGGTGGGCGTGATGTATCTCGGCGAGATGGTGGAGCTGGCGGAGACTGCGGTGCTCTTCCGCGAGCCGCGCCACCCCTACACGCAGGCGCTGCTGGCGGCGATCCCCGAGCCCACGACGAGGCGCCGGCGCACGCTGGTGCCGATCGAGGGCGAGATCCCGAGCCCGATCGACCCGCCGTCGGGCTGCCGCTTCCATCCGCGCTGCCCGCGCGCCGAGGCCATCTGCCGCGAGCAGAAGCCGGCCTTTCGCGCGCTTGCCCCCGGCCACCACGGCGCCTGCCACTTCGCCTGACGCGCAAGCCGCCGTCGCGCCAGCAGGCGCGCGGAATCGCAGGACGGCCGGCACGTCAGCGGAGCTGCAGGAATGGGATGGCGCGCTCGGGAGGATTCGAACCCCCGACCCCCAGATTCGTAGTCTGGTGCTCTATCCAGCTGAGCTACGAGCGCGCGGGTAGCGCGGCGCCCGGCGCCGGCCACGCGGCGGACCCTATCCAAATCGCCCGGCGCTCGCAAGCATGCTTCACGGGCGGCGAGCGTTGCGGCTCAGCTGCGGTCGAGCTTCGCGAAGAGCAGCCAGAAGAAGGCGCCGAGGATCGGCAGCGTCACGCCCAGGATGATCGTCGACAGCGAGAAGATGATCGGCACCTGCGACTGGTGCGAGGCCGTCATGGTCCAGTTGTAGATCGGCATCGTCGTCTCGGAGCCCCGCAGGAAGATCGAGCGCAGCAGCTCGTTGAAGGAGAGCAGGAAGCCGAAGATGCCGGCGCCGATGATGCCGGGGCGGAGGATCGGGAACTCGATGTCCCAGAAGCGGCGCCAGCCGGTGGCGCCGAGATCCTGCGCCGCCTCCAGCAGGCGGTGGTCGAAGCGGGTCGCGATGATCAGCACGAGCAGCAGCGAGAACGGCAGCGACCACACCATGTGGCCGACGAAGATCGACCAGAGCCCAAGCCGGAGATCGAGGAAGGAGCGGATGGAGATGAAGAGCGCGGCCCCCATGGTGAGCCCGGGCACGAAGAGAGGAATGAGCGCGACCAGGATGACCCCGCCGGGCTTGCGCATGCGCGGCATCGCGCGCCCCACGGCGGTCGCCACGATCATGCAGACGATGCCGACGACCACGCCCATGGCGATGCTCTCGTAGAGCGGCTCGCCCCACTTGTTGAACGCGCCCATGAGCTCGTCGTAGTGCTCCATGGTGAGCGGGTAGGGGATACCCGAGAGCGGCCGGCCGCTGAAGGACATCACCGCGAGCCAGACCAGCGGGATATACATCAGCAGGATGACGATCAGCCCGAGCCACTTGGCGATCCCGGTCCAGAGCCGCCACGACGACATGCGGCGCAGGAAGAGCGCGCCGCCGTGGCCGATCTGGTCGTCGATGGTGGCCGCCATCCTGTGCTGCGCCCGGTCGCTCATCGTCCTAGCGCCTCATCGCCTGGAAGACGTCGCCGATGGAGCCCAGCCGCCGCGTCGCCAGGATCAGCAGCGTGAGCAGCAGCGCGAGCACGATGATGACGAAGACCGAGAGCGCGGCCGCGGTCGGGTATTTCAGGTTTCGAATCGCCGCTTCCACCGATGGACCGAGCAGGTTGACGAAGCCGCCGCCCAGCATCTCGGGCTCCACCCAGGTCGCCATGAGCGGCACCATGGTGAAGACCGCGCCCGCGACGATGCCCGGCAGCGAGAGCGGCAGGATGATGTAGAAGAGCGTGTGCAGCTTGCTCGCGCCGAGGTCGCGGCTCGCCTCCAGGTAGTGGTCGTCGATGAGGCTGACGACCAGGAAGATGGGGAACACCATCGTCGGGAAGTAGGGCGCGAGCATCCCGAAGTGGACCGCGAATTCTGAGAACAGCATCCATTCCATGGGCTCGCTGATGATGCCGAGCTCCATGAGGACGGTGTTGATGATGCCGTTCTTGCCGAGGATGGCGCGCCAGATGATCGTCCGCGACGAGGGGTCGAGGAAGAACGGGATGGTGAGCAACGTGATGATGACCGCCTTGGTCACCTTCGACTTGCAGGTCTTGGCGAGCCACAGCGCGAAGGGGAAGGCGATCAGGAACTCGACGACCGTCATCACGAGCACGACGCGGAGCGTGCGCACCGCCGCGATCCAGCGCCCGGAATCGATCAGCGAGTTCCACGTCTTGAACCCGGCGTCGTAGGACACCTGGTAGTTCTTCATCTCGAAGAACGAGTGCGCCACCATGACGAGCAGCGGCAGGACGACGATGATCACCCAGACCGCGACGAAGACCGGCACCACCCAGTTGCCCGAGAACATCCGGGTGTAGCCGGCGCGGAGGTCGTCCAGGAAGCCGCTTCCCGCCGAGTCAGTCATCGCTCGCCGACAAAGAAAGAGCCCCGGCGCGCCGTGCGAAGGTGTTCGCGGGGCGCACCGGGGCCTTGGTCACATCAGGAGTGTGCGATCAGGCGTTCAGGAACCGCTGCCACTCCTCTTCCATCACGTCCGAGTTCGGCGCCGCGGGCTTGCCGAAGAAGGGCTTCTCGAACTTCTTGTTGACCTTGACCTCGGTCCACTTGAGCTCTTCGACCTGCTCCTCCGGCCAGCCGTTCTCCTGCGCGAACTGCACGCCGAGGTCCATGTTGGGGCCGGCGTAGCCGCGCTGGATCGCCTGATAGGCGCGGTACTCGCCGGTCATGTAGTAGTTCAGGACCTTGTAGATGTTGTCGACGTTGTCGCGCTCGCCGGCCTTGGTGTGCATGTAGGCGCCGTGGCCCCACTTGTAATAGCCCTCGACGGTGAATGCGTAGATCACCGTGCCGGGGCCGAGGATGTTGTTGGCCTCCTTGGTCGCGGGCTCCCAGCAGTTGATCAGGTCGATCTCCTTGTTGCTGAGAAGCTGCACCTGCTCCTCGAAGGCCGCGTGGAGCGAGCGGAACTGGCCGGCGCGCTTGCGGTCCGCCGCGAAGTCCGCGACCACGCGGGCCTCCTCGCCGGTCATGTTGGCGACGTCGTCGATCTCGGCCCGGCCGTTCGCCTTGAGGTAGAGTGCGACCTCGGGGCTGGACAGCAGCCAGCTGCGGTCGAGCGAGACGCGGCCCTTGGTGTCCTCGTCCTCGAACATCTTGCTCCAGGGGATCTCGTCGAGACCCTCCGGGTTGGCGCCGATCGCCTCGGGGAAGTAGCCGAAGCTGTCCGCATTACCGATGACGGGCACGCCGAACTGGTTGCCGTCGTTGTCCTGCAGCAGGTCGGTGCGCTTCCAGTCGTCCGACGTCCGCCCCCAGAGCTCGAGGTTCGGATGATCCTCGATGACCGTGGCGTAGTAGCCCTGCGGCCCCAGGATGTCCTCGGTGCCGCCGTCGAAGATGAAGATGTCGTGCGTCTCGCCGAGGTCGTTCGAGATCACGTCCCGCATGTAGGTGCCGATGTCGGCGTTGGTCCCGGTGAACTCCATCGTGATGCCGATGGCCTTCTCCATGATGGACCAGTCCTTGAGCTGCGACGTGGTGACGCCGTAGCCCTTGACCGTCGTCGACGCTGCCTGCACGCCGCGCGTCGCGCCAAGCGTGCCCGCGGCAGCCACCGCCGCTGTGGCCGCCGCGCCCTTAAGCACGCCGCGGCGCGATATGTCCGGATTACCCCATTTCTCGCTCATGCTGAGCCTCCCTTGCCTGTCAGCACGCCAAAATGTTTCGCGCCGGGCTGCCGCTCCTGGCCGTGGCGCGGCCCCCGCGCACGCATCAGGCGGATCATACACGGATTCAGCCTGCCGGTGCCATGCCCGATGGCACATCCGAATCACATTGGGGCGGGCGAGTGAAGGGGCGGGCGACGGGACTCGCCGGGCGCCCCCCAAGTTTGATGGCTGTCGCCGCCGCCTCTCGATTGCGTATTCTGCAATAGACCGACGGCGACTGCGGAAGGAGCATGCCATGCAAAAACCCGCTTCCATGAAGGCTCTCGAGACGCTCGGCCGGGTCCGGTTGTCGGAACACTTCTTCATGCGCGAGATGCTCTATAGCGAAATCGCAAATTTTCACGGCATCACGAACATGCCGGACGATCCAGATCTCGCCATCGCGGCGGGAACCCGGCTCTGCGAGGAATTGCTGGAGCCGCTGCACGCCACCTTCGGCCACGTGTCGATCCGTTCCGCGTTTCGCTCCGTCAGGGTGAACCAGTTCGGCCACGAGCGCCGGGACCACGGCTACAACTGCGCCGAGACGACCTGGAACCACAGCCGCCACGTGTGGGACCGGCGGGACGCCGACGGCCTCATGGGGGCGACCGCCTGCATCGTGATCCCTTGGTTCGTCCGGCGCTACGAGGCAGGCACGCCGTGGCGGGCGCTCGCCTGGTGGGTGCACGACAACCTGCCGTATTCGGACATGATGTTCTTCCCCAGATACGCCGCCTTCAACCTGCGCTGGCACGAGAGGCCCGTCAGACGCATCGACAGCTACGTCCTGCCCAAGGGCTGCCTCACCAAGCCCGGCATGGAGAACCACGCGGGCGATCATTCCGCGGAATACTCCGGCTTCCCCGCGCTCAAGCAGCACTGACGCAACTGCCGGAGCGTGAGGGGATTAGAGCAGCGGGTTGTCCGTCTCCAGGCCGAGCGCGAGGCGGCCGTAGGTGACGGCATTGGGGTCCCAGGTCTGGGTGATGTGGGCGGTGCCCGCGTGAATGTCGCGGAAGGCGCGGGATAGCGGGTTCGTGTCGTAGACGCCGCCGCCGCCGCTCGCCGCCGTGATCAGATCGACCGCCTGGCAGCAGAGCCGGGCGGCAAAGGCGCCCTCGGCCCGGTAGCGGGCGCGGGCCTCGGCATCCGGCAGCGCGCCGCCCTCGGCGATCGCCGTCGCCTCGTCGCAGTTGCCGAGGTAGATGCGCCGCGCCGTCGCCACCGCAGCGCGGGCCTCGGCGATCTTGACGTGGATGGTGCCGAGCTCCGCCAGGCGCTGGCCCGAGTAGTGCGCCGCGCGGGTGCGCGTGGCCTCGACATAGCCTTCCACCGCCGCTTCCGCCATGCCGAGCACGGCCGCGCCCACCCAGGTGAAGAACATGGCGAAGAGCGGCAGACGGTAGACCGTGCCGGGGTTGACCGCGTTGCCGGGTGCGGCGCCGTTGCGCGTATCCTTCGCATCGATGGTGCGGTATTCCGGCACGAACAGGTCGTCCACGGCCGCGTCGTTGCTGCCGGTGCCGCGCAGGCCGGAGGCCCGCCAGGTGTCGAGGACCGTGTACTCCCCCTTCGGCACCAGGAAGAGGCGGAACTCCGGCGGCTCCTTGCCCGTCACCATGGCGGCGAAGAAGTTGGCGCAGGCGTGGTCGATGCCGCTGCCGAAGGGCCAGCGCCCGCTCAGCCGATAGCCGCCCTCCACCCGTGTCGCCTTGCCGCAGGGGAAGATCAGGTTGCCGGTGAGCAGCGCGTCCCTGTCCGCCTCCCAGATTTCGTCCTGCGCCTCGCGGGGCCAGAGCGCGAGCTTGAAGGTGCAGCTCGCGAGGTTGCAGTAGACCCAGCCGGTGGAGGCACAGCCGCGGGAGATCAGCGCCACGACCTCCATCATCGTGCGGTAATCCACCTCGGCGCCGCCGAAGCGAGACGGCAGCGTCGCCCGGATCAGGCCGCTTTCGATAAGGTCGCCAATGCTCTCGTCGGGGATCCGCCGCAGCTCCTCGGCCTGGGCGGCCCGCTCGCGCAGCGCGGGGATCAGCGCCTCCGCACGCGCGAGCAGGGTCTCCCGGTCGAGCGCCGCCATGGCGGGCGCGCGGCTATTCCGCGGCGGCGACCTGCTGGGCGAGCGCGCGCCTTTCCCGCGGCGGCTTGTGGTAGGCGCCGTCCTTCATGACCATCAGGATGTTCGCCTCGTCCTGGAAGAGCGTCAGGTCGGCGAAGGGGTTGCCGTCGATCAGCAGCAGGTCGGCGAGGTAGCCGGGCTTGATTCGGCCCAGCTCGTCCGGCGCAGCGAAGGCCTCGGCGCCGTACTGGGTCGCGGCGCGCAGGATCTCATGGGGTTTCATGCCGAGATAGTTGACGAAGTGCTCGAAGTCCCGCGCCATCTGGCCGTGGGGCGTCCAGGGGAAGCCATAGTCGCCGAAGGGCAGCACCTTGATGCCGCGCTTGTGCATCTTCTTCAGCGTCTCCGCCCCGATCTGAAGCTCGCGGACGAAGCCCCAGCGCTCGGCCTCTTCCGGCGTGATGCCGAAGTCGCCGGCCTCGTAGGCGGTCGCATGGGTGAAGCCGATGGCCGGCACCACCCAGTGCTTGTCCTTGTGCTCTTCCAGCAGGTCGAGGGATTCCTCGTCCGCGTAGGTCGCGTGATAGATCAGCTCGATCCCGTACTTGATGCAGAGCCTGATGGAGTCCGGGTTGCGCGCGTGCGCGGCGAGGCGGCGGCCCCGCTGGTGCGCGACCTTGGCACCAGCGGCGATCTCATCCTCGTCCATCGCGCTCTGGGTGGCGTCGCACGAGCCCGGAATCAGATGATCGCCCGACGGCATGAGCTTGATGATGTCGACCCCCTCGCGGACCAGCATGCGACAGGCCTGGCGGATCTCCTCCGGCCCGTCGGCGAAGAGCGAGAGGTCGTTCTTGTAGTAGTGCTCCATGCGCTGGTCGCCGAGGCCGCCGGTGACGGTGATCTCCGGCGAGCACGCGCGGTAGCGGGGGCCGGGGATGCGGCCCGCGTCGATCTCGTTCCGGATCACGATGTCGAGGCGGGTCTTTGCGGCGCCCGCGCCCACCGCCGCCGTCACGCCGTGGTCGATGATCGTCCTGGCGTTGTGCATGGTGATGAGCGTGTGCTCCTCGGGCGGGATCTCGGCCATCGACTGCGGCCCGGTGTAGCTCATGTGGCAGTGGGCGTTCACGAGCCCCGGCATGAGCGTGGCGCCGTCGCCGTCCACCACCGCGGCGCCCCGCCGCGAGAGTTTCTGGCCGTTCCTCGCGACCCTCTCGATGCGGTTGCCCTGAATCGACACCTCGCCCCGGAAGGGCCTCTTGCCGTTGCCGTCGTAGATGCTGACGTTGGTGAAGACGGTGCGCGCCATGTCCCGTTCCTCCCTGAGAGCCACGCTCGCGGAATCCGTTATGCTGGCGCGAAGGCCCGCCCCCGTCAACGCATGTGACGGGCCGCAACGGGGGCTTGACGGCGCCCGAATGGGGCGCCATATCGCCCTAGGCCCTGCGGGCTGGTGGAGGCTGCATCGTGACTCCGACACGAAGGGATGTGTTGCTGGCAAGCGCCGGGGCCGCCGCGGCCGCGCTGCTTCCCGCCGGCGCGGCCAGCGCCTCCAACGGCGTGTTCCAGGCCATCGACGCGTTCACCGGCGGCGCGCTCAGGCTGGAAGGCGGCGTGCTCCTGGACGCGCCGGAGATCTTCGACAACGGCGGCGCCGTGCCGGTCCGTGTCGTCGCCGAGGGCGCGCGGCGCATCGCGCTCTTCAACGACGGCAACCCCAATCCGGGCGTCGCGGTCTTCAACTTCGGCAGGCTGGTGCCGGCTGAAGCCACGATCCGCATCCGCCTCGCCAAGAGCCAGACGGTCTACGCGGTGGCTGAGATGGCGGACGGCACATACCGCGAGGCCTCCCAGAAGATCGCGGTGACGGTCGGCGGCTGCGGCTGAGGAACGGGCGATGGCGGAACCCACACCGCGCGTGAAGCTGCCGAGGTCGATCGCGGCGGGCGTCCCGTTCACGGTCAGGACCCGCATCACCCATCCGATGCACACGGGCGAGCGCCACGACAGCGAGGGCGCGCTCGTGCCCCGCCGGATCATCAACCGCTTCGTGGTGAGCTACAACGGCGAGGTGGCGTTCTCCGCCGATCTGGAGCCGGCGGTCTCGGCCGATCCCTACATCCAGTTCGAGATGGCCGTCCCGGAGTCGGGCCAGCTGGATTTCCAATGGGTCGACGATGACGGCTCCGTCTACACGCTCAGCAAGCGGGTTGAGGTCGACTAGAGCCGCCCGGAGACGCGGGCCCTGGCCGGCCGGTCTCGCGGCATGCCTCGCTTCCGGCCTGCTTGCCCTGGGCCTGCTCATGGTTCTCCCCGCCTCCGGCGCATGGAGCGCCGATGCCGAGCGCGGCAAGGCGCTCTTCGCCCAGTGCAAGCGCTGCCACCAGGCGGGCGGCGGCGCGGAGAACCGGATCGGCCCGCACCTCAACGACGTCTTCGGCCGCACCGCCGGCTCGCTTGCCGGCTTTCGCTACTCCCAGGCGATGCGGGAGGCCGGTGCCGGCGGCCTGGTCTGGAGCGAGGCGACCCTGGATGCGTTTCTCGCCGATCCGCACACCTTCGTGCCGCACTCGCGCATGAGCTTCGACGGCATGGAGGGTGCGGAGGACCGGGCGCTGCTCCTGGCGTGGCTGCGCGGCTTCTCCGGCGCGGGCGCCGATCTGCCGCCGGCGGAACCGACGGCCACGCCCGAGGAATACGGCCTCGACCCCGATATCCTCGCCATCCAGGGAGACCCGGAATACGGCGCCTACCTCGCGGGCGAATGCACCACCTGCCACAGGATCGACGGCACGGACGAGGGCATCCCCTCGATAACCGGATGGCCGCTCGATGACTTCGTGATAGCCTTGCACGCGTACAAGGGCGGAAAGAGGGTCCATCCCGTCATGCAGCTCGTGGCCGGGCGCCTGTCGGACGAGGAGATCGCCGCTCTCGCTGCGCATTTCCAGAGAGCAGAAGACAACCCGTGAACCAGGGGAGACGCGTGATGAGCAAACAGAACGGAAAGAACGGTCTCAGCCGTCGCGGATTCCTTGCATCCGCGGCTGCGGCGACGACGGCGGTATCGGCGCTCTCGGCGCCGGCGGTGATGGCCGAGGGACGCCCCCGCGTCGTGGTCGTGGGCGGCGGCGCGGGCGGCGCGACGGCAGCCCGCTACATCGCCAAGGATTCGAAAGGTGCGGTGGACGTGACGCTCGTGGAGCCGAGCCGCGCCTACTACTCCTGCTTCTTCTCCAACCTCTACATCGGCGGCTTCCGCGAATACGCGTCCATCGGGCACAGCTACGGCGCGCTGGCCGCGAACCACGGAATCAACGTCGTGCACGACTGGGCGGTCTCCGTCGACCGCGACACGCGGAGCGTAGGGCTCGCGGGCGGCGGCAGCCTCGCCTACGACCGCCTCGTGCTCTCGCCGGGCATCGACTTCCGCGACGGCTCCGTCCCCGGATGGGACCTCTCGCAGCAAAACCGCATGCCGCACGCCTACAAGGCCGGCTCGCAGACCCAGCTTCTCAAGGCGCAGATCGAGGCCATGCCGGAGGGCGGCACCTACTGCATGGTGGCGCCCCCCAACCCCTTCCGCTGCCCGCCCGGGCCCTACGAGCGCATCTCGATGGTGGCCCACGTGCTGAAGCAGTCGAATCCTTCGGCGAAGATCATCATCGTCGACCCCAAGGAGAAGTTCTCCAAGCAGGGGCTGTTCGAGGACGGCTGGCAGCGCCACTACCCCGGCATGGTCGAGCGCATCGGCCCGGATTTTGGGGGCGACAAGGTCGAGGTGCGCCCTGAGGCCATGGAGGTGGTGGTGGACGGCGAGGCCATGAAGGTGGACGTCTGCAACGTCATCCCGGCGCAGCAGGCCGGGCGCATCGCCGCGGTCGCCGGCATCACCAACGAGGCCGGCTGGGCGCCCATCGTGCCGCACACCATGCAGAGCCGGGCCGACGAGAACATCCACGTACTCGGTGATGCCGCGCACCAGGGCGACATGCCGAAGTCTGGCTTCTCGGCCAACAGCCAGGCGAAGGCCTGCGCCATGGCGGTGCGCGGCGCGCTTACCGACTCCTCGGTATTCCCGCCGCGCTTCTCCAACACCTGCTGGTCGCTGATCGGCACCGACGACGGCGTCAAGGTCGGCGCCTCCTACGAGGCGACCGACGAGAAGATCGCCAAGACCGACGGCTTCATCTCCAAGACCGGGGAAAGCGCGGAGCTGCGCAAGGCGACCTACGAGGAATCGCTCGGCTGGTACGCCGCCATTAGCGACGACATGTTCAGCTGATCCTGCCGGCGGCGCTCCCCCTCTGACTCGGGGCGCCGCCGTCGTTCCCGCTGAGGCACGACCCGGCCGGATGGGATCTCATCCGGCCGGCTTTCGTTCGCCACTTCGCTCGCCGCGCGGCCCCACCAGATCGAGAAGCCCGCGTCCGGGAAACATGAAAATTGGATATTCGCCGGGGCAGGGACTATGTAGTGTGCTGCAGCGCAGCATTGGCGCGCTCGAGCCGGGAGAACACAGAACATGATGGATGATCCGATCGTCATCGTTGGCATGGCGCGCACCCCCATGGGCGGGTTTCAGGGTGCGCTGAAGGATGCGCGGGCGCCCGAGCTGGGCTCTGCCGCGATCGAAGCGGCGCTGGATCGCGCTGGCGTCGCCGCCGACGAGGTCGACGAAGTGATCATGGGCAACATCCTCTCCGCCGGCCAGGGGCAGGCGCCGGCGCGCCAGGCCTCCATCGGCGCCGGCATCCCCGAGGCCGTCGGCTGCACCACCATCAACAAGATGTGCGGCTCCGGCATGAAGGCCACCATGTTCGCCCACGACCTGATCGCGGCCGGCTCCGGCGCCATCGTCGTGGCCGGCGGCATGGAGAGCATGACCAACGCGCCCTACCTGCTCGACCGCGCGCGCGGCGGCTACCGCATCGGCCACGGCAAGGTGCAGGACCACATGTTCCTCGACGGCCTGGAGGACGCCTACGACAAGGGCAAGCTGATGGGCCACTTCGCCGAGGAGACGGCGCGCAGCTACCAGTTCACCCGCGAGCAGCAGGACGAGTTCGCCATCACCTCGCTCACCCGCGCGAAGACGGCGATCGAGGACGGCTCCTTCGACGGCGAGGTGACGCCGGTCACCGTCAGGCACCGCAAGGGCGAGACCGTCGTCGCCCAAGACGAGCAGCCGCTCACCGCCGATTTCGACAAGATCCCGACGCTGCGCCCCGCCTTCGCCAAGGACGGCTCGGTGACCGCCGCCAACTCCAGCTCGATTTCGGACGGCGGCGCGGCGCTGGTGCTGATGCGGCGCTCCGAGGCCGAGATGCGGGGGCTCGAGCCCATCGCCATCATCCACGGCCACGCGACGCACGCGCAAGCGCCGGCCTGGTTCACCACCGCGCCGGGGCCCGCGCTCCGCAAGCTCTTCGAGAAGGTGGGCTGGGAGGCGGACGACGTAGACCTCTACGAGATCAACGAGGCCTTCGCCGTCGTCACGATGGCGGCGATGCGCGACCTCGACCTCGACCACGAGAAGGTGAACGTCCACGGCGGCGCCTGCGCCCTCGGCCATCCGGTCGGCGCGTCGGGTGCCCGCATCGTCATTACCCTGCTGGCGGCGCTGGAGAAGTACGGCCTCGACAAGGGCGCGGCCGCGCTCTGCATCGGCGGCGGCGAGGCCACGGCGCTCGCCGTCGAGCGCCTCCACTAGGAGCCGCCGCCATGGCGGGCGGGCGCGAGACCATTCCGGCCCGGGGCGGCCGGGCGGTGCGGCTCGGCGCGGGCGAGTCGCTCAGGCTCATCAACACCCACGGCACCCAGGTGGTCGACACCTGGGCCTTCAACGCCGACGACATGGCCGAGTGCATGTCGATGGAGCACTCCCGCGTCGCCATCGGCGGGATCTTCCCCAAACCCGGCGACACCATGGTCACGGGCAAGCGGCGCCCCATCCTCACCCTCGTCGAGGACACCTCGCCCGGCATCCACGACACGCTGATCGCCGCCTGCGACCGCTGGCGCTACATCCTGCTCGGCGCGGGCGACGACCACGACAACTGCGAGGACAACCTACACGACGCGCTTGGCGACCTCGGCCTCAGGGCGCCGAAGACGCCCTCACCCTGGAACATGTGGATGAACATCCCCGTGGGCGCGAACGGCTCGGTCTCATTCGAGGCGGGCGTCGCCAGCCCCGGCGATCACGTGGTGCTGCGGGCGGAGATGGATATCGTGCTCGCGTTCTCCTGCTGCCCGCAGGACATCCTCCCCATCAACGGCGTCGCGTGTACGCCGGTGGACGCCGCCTACGAGCGGCTCTGAGGGCCAAGGCCATGGCAGCGAACGGCATCTTCCTCTCCGACGAGCAGCGCATGATCCGCGACATGGCGCGCGACTTCGCCGCGAACGAGCTCGCGCCCCATGCCGGCACGTGGGACCTGAACGGCGGCTTCCCGGACGACATCCTGCCCCGCATGGGCCGGCTCGGGCTGATGGGGATGCTGGTGCCGCCGGAATGGGACGGCGCCGGCGCCGACCACGTGGCCTACGCGCTCGCCATGGAGGAGATCGCGGCCGGCGACGTCGGCACGTCCACGGCGATGAGCGTCAACAACTCGCTCGTCTGCGCTGGCATTCTCAGGGGCGGCTCCGAGGCGCAGAAGGAGCGCTTCCTCCGCCCGCTCGCGCGGGGCGACATGCTGGGCTGCTTCTGCCTCACCGAGCCGCAGGCGGGCTCGGACGCGTCCAACCTGCGGACCCGTGCGGTGGCGGACGGCAACGGCTACCGCCTGAGCGGCACCAAGCAGTTCGTCTCCAGCGGCTCGAAGGCGGACCTCGCCATGGTCTTCGCCGTGACCGACCCGGACGCGGGCAAGAAGGGGATCAGCTGCTTCCTCGTGCCGACCGACGCTGAGGGCTACACGGTCGCGAGCCACGAGACCAAGATGGGCCAGCGGGCGCACGACACCTGCCAGATCGTCTTCGAGGACGTGCGGCTTACGCCCGACCTCATGCTGGGCGAGCCGGGGCAGGGCTACGCCATCGCCCTCGGCAATCTCGAAGGCGGGCGCATCGGCGTCGCCGCCCAGGCCACCGGGGCCATGCGCTCGGCTTACGAGGCCGCGCTCGCCTACGCCAGGGAGCGCACGAGCTTCGGCAAGCCGCTGATCGAGCATCAGGCGGTGGGTTTTCGGCTCGCCGACATGGCGACAGAGATCGAGGCGGCGCGGCTGCTCACGCTGCAGGCGGCGCAGCTCCGCGATGCCGGCGAGCCCTGCCTGAAGAAAGCCTCGATGGCCAAGCTCTTCGCCTCCGAGACCGCCGAGCGGGTTTGCTCCAAGGCGATTCAGACCCTCGGCGGCTACGGCTACCTGAGCGATTTCCCGGTCGAGCGCATCTACCGGGACCAGCGCGTCTGCACGATCTACGAGGGCACGAGCGACGTCCAGCGGCTGGTCATCAGCCGGGCGCTCGCGCGGGAGTAAGCGGCCATGAGCGACAGCCTCGACTTCTACTTCGATTTCTCATCGCCCTACGGCTACCTTGCGGCCGAGCGCATCGACGCCCTTGCGGCGAAGCACGGGCGCACGGCGACATGGCGGCCGATGCTGCTCGGCGCCGTCTTCCAGAAGATCGGCGGCAGCCCGCTGGTGAACCAACCCCTGAAGGGGCCGTATTCGCGCCACGACATGCTGCGCTCGGCGCGCCTCCACGGCATCGCCTTCAACGTGCCCGACAACTTCCCGGTCAACAGCATCGCCGCCTGCCGCGCCTACTACTGGCTGGCGGATGGCGACCCCGGCACCGCGCACGACTTCGCGCTCGCGCTCTATCGCGGCTACTTCGTGGACAACCGCGACCTGAGCCAGCCGGAGACGGTGGTCGAGGCCGCGAGCACGCTCGGCGTCGACGGCGACGCGCTGGTGGCGGCGGTGCAGGATCAGGCGGTGAAGGACCGCCTGCGCGCCGAGAACGATGCGGCGATCGAGCGCGGCGTCTTCGGCTCGCCCACGGTCTTCGTCGGCGACGAGATGTTCTGGGGCCACGACCGGCTGGACATGGTCGAGCGCTGGCTCGAAACCGGCGGCTGGTAGCCGGCGGAGTCCGCTTTCGCGCCCGGATCAGGCGCCGGCGCCGGCCCCGAGCTTCACCTCGTCGTCGTAGATCTCTTCCGGCAGCGGCAGGCCGTCCAGCTCGTCGTCGCCCAGGGCGCCGTCCGGCGCGATGCCGCGCTGCTCCAGGAGCGCCATGAGCTGACGAGCGTGCTGGGCGGCGTGCCACGCCGTCCGCTCCAACACGCTCTCCGCCGGGTGGATGCCGTAGTAGGTGTCGAGCGTGCCGAGGCGCCCTGCGTCCGCCCCGCGCCACCATGACTCAAGCGCCTCGCGCACGGTCTGGCCGTAGGCGGCCACCTGGGCTGCGCTCCGCATGTCGGGGCCGGGCGTGCGCTCGAAATAGTCGAAGGTGAGCCGGGCGCCGTGGGCGGCGTCGAGGAATGCGGCGGGGATCACGAAGATGTGGTAGCCGAGATCGAGGATGGTGCGCTCGCGGCCGGGCAGCCCCTCTTCCAGGTCGGCGACGGGGAACTGGCCGAGGTAGCGCTGGGTCGCGGCGAGGACCAGGTCGATCTTCCGCACCAGCTCCGCCGGCGGCAACGGCGTCCGGTCCAGCTCGACGCCGATGAAGCGCGCGAGATCCCCTAAATCCTGGGCGAAGACGAAGCGCTTCCCCAGCGCCACCACCGGCACCGACCGGGCGCCGAGGCCGGCGAGCTCCTCCATCGCCTCCGGCCTCGCGCGGACGTTGATCGATTCGTAGCCGATCCCGCGCTTGGCCAGGAACTCCTTGGCCCGGAGGCAGCTCGAGCATCCCGGCTGCCAGTACACCTTGAAGTCGTCTGCCATGATCGCTCTCCCCGACGGGCGGCGCGTAGCTGCACCTATTCCGCCGTGTAGCCGCCGTCGATCACCAGCTCGGTGCCGGTGACGAACTTCGCCTCGTCCGAGGCCAGATAGACCACGCCGTTGGCGACGTCGTCGGGCTCGCCGACGTGGCCCACCGGGTGCAGCTTGCCGAACTCCGCCGGTCCCGCTTCTGCGTCGCCGAACATGCGGATCGCCGTCTCGTCCATCATCGGCGTGTGGATGAAGGCGGGGTGGATCGAGTTGACGCGGATGCCGCTGCCGTCGCGCGCGCATTCCAGCGCCACGCACTTGGTGAAGTAGCGGACCGCGCCCTTCGACGCCGTGTAGGCGGCGAGATGCGCCGTGCCGACGATGCCGAGCACCGACGACATGTTGATGATGGAGCCGCCGCCGGAGCGCCGCATGGCGAGAATCGCGGCCTTGGTGCCGAGAAAGACGCCGTCCGCGTTGACCGCCATGATCCGCCGCCAGGTCTCCAGCGTGACGTCAGCGATGGGCTCGGCCCGGGTAGCCCCGGCGTTGTTGAAGAGGATGTCGAGGCGCCCGTGCTCCGCCTCCACGCCGTCCACCGTCTCCTGCCAGGCAGCCTCGTCCGTCACGTCGAGGGGGCGGAACCGCGCCGTGCCTCCCGCCGCGGTGATGGCTTGGGCGACAGCCTGGCCGCGGCCTTCGTCGCGCCCCGTCACCAGCACGGCCGCGCCTTCCTCGGCCATGCGCACCGCCGCTGCGGCGCCGAGCCCGCTGGTCGCCCCGGTCACGATCGCCACCTTGCCAGCCAGTCTCGCCATCGCCCGCCTCATACCGCGCACGGGCATCGCTTATGTCGCCCGGTGCATGGCCAATAGGGATACTATGGGAGACTATACCCCGCAGGCACCGCCTGCGTCGCAAAAGGTCGCACCCCCATGGCGGACGGGAACGGCGGACTTCGAGGTAACGCCTACCGGAGCGACCGGAACCTCCAGGCTCTGCTGGGCCGCAGCGCGTCCTGGCTCAGCGAGGACGATGCCGAGCGGCTGAGCAGCTTCGGCGGCTGGGTGGTGAGCGCCGTCGACGAGCAGGCCGACTACACCAACCGCTTCGCCCCGCCGGTTCTCGAAACCCTGGACGAGGGCGGGCGCCCGCGCTCGGTCGTCCGCCACAACCCGCTCTATGCCGCAGTTCACCGCGAGGTCTACGAGCGCGGCATCGTCGGCCTCAACTATGGCCCTGAGCCCCGCCCCTTCACGCTCACCTTCGCGATGGGCTACCTGCTCGCCCAGTCCGACATCTCGGTCCACTGCCCGGTGACGCTCACCGGCGCGGTCGCCCACGTGCTCGACCGCTTCGCGCCGGAGGAGGTGCGGGATGACCACCTGCCGGCCCTCGTGCGCATGGACGGCAGCGCGGCGACCGGCGGCACCTGGGTCACGGAGAAGCTGGGCGGCAGCGACGTCGGCGCCACAGAGACCGTTGCGCGGCGCACCAACGAAGGCATCGTGCTCAGCGGTCTCAAGTGGTTCGCCAGCAACGTGGACGGCGGGCTGGCGCTCACCCTCGCCCGGCCCGAGGGGGCGGCCGGTGGCGGCGCCGGGCTCGGCCTCTACCTGGTGCCGGCGCGCAGTCCCGACGGCGGGCCCAACCGCTACCGGATCAGGCGGCTGAAGGAGAAGCTCGGCACGCGCGGGCTCGCGACCGGAGAGATCGAGCTGGAGGGCGCCCACGCGGTGGAGGTGACGCCGCCGCCGGACGGTCTCAGGACGATGATGGCGGCGCTCGGCTACAGCCGCATCCACAACGCGATGGCGTCGGCCGGCATACAGCGCCGTGCCTTCGCCGAATCGCTCGCCCATGCCGAGACGCGCCAGGCCTTCGGCAATCGCCTCGCCGCCTATCCCATGGTGCAGGATCAGCTCGTCGAGATGCAGGTGCGCCTGGAGGCGAGCGTGGCGCTGGCCTTCGCCGCGGCCCGCGCGTTCGACGCGGCGCAGAGCGCACCAGAGGAGCAGCCCTGGATGCGGCTCGTCACCGCGCTCGCCAAGTACCTGACGGCGGCATGGGCGATCACCGCGACCAGCCGCGCCATCGAGATCCTGGGGGGCAACGGCTACACCGAGGAATACCCCACGGCCAGGCTCTACCGCGATGCCCAGGTGCTCACCGTGTGGGAAGGCCCGCCCAACATCCAGGCGCTGGAGGTGCTGCGCCTCGCAGGCGCGGAGTCGCCGGGGCTCGCGGCCTTCCACGCCAGGCTCGACGCCATTCTCAACATGCCCCTTGCCGCCAATCACTCCGCCCTCGTGCGGGCGCGGGCGCTCGTCTTTCAGGCCCGGCGGGAGGTGGCTGCGCTGACGGCGCTCATTCAGGAGGACGAAGCCGAGGGGCCGCGCCAGGCGTACCGGCTGATGGACCGCATGGCGAGAGGGCTTGCCGCGGCCCTTCTGATCGAGGAGGCGGCCGCCGACTGGGGCGCCGGCGATGCGCGCAAGGCCGTTGTCGCCCGCCTCTTCGCCGCGCAGGAGCTGGCGGCGCCGGGGCCGCCCAGGCCCGGCGAGAGCAAGGGGCAGCGCTTCTTCCGCCCGCTCGCCGCATACGAGAGAATCGAAACCTCCCACCTCGACTGACGGCAATCCCTGAGCGGCGGCGGAAAACGCCTACCCGGCCGGCGGCGCCGCATGCTATGTGCTGGGCCTGCCGGTCACGGGAGCGAGGGCGATGGAGGTTAACGGCAAGCAGATCGCGGTCGAGGAGCAGGGCGACGGCGACGCGGTGGTCATGGTCCACGGCCTCGGCGGCACCGCCAACACCTGGCACCCGCAGGCGGGCCCCCTAGCCCGCTCCTTCCGCGTGGTCCGGCTCGACCTCGAGGGCTCGGGCCGCTCGCCCGCCACGGGGGCGCTCTCCATCGCCTCCTTCGTCGCCGACGTGCGCGCGGTGATGGATGCGCTCGACATCCCGACCGCCCACCTCTGCGGGCACTCCATGGGCACGATCGTCTGCCAGCACCTCGCCGCCGAGACTCCTGAGCGGGTGAAGAGCCTGGCACTCCTGGGTCCGCTGGCGGAGCCGCCGGAGCCCGCGCGCCAGGCAATCCGCGACCGCGCGGGCGTCGCGCGCAAGAACGGCATGGTGCCCATCGCCGACACCCTGGTGGAGGTCGCGATCTCCGCCGAGACCCGGTCGCACCAGCCGGCGACGGCGGCATTCGTGCGCGAGATCCTCATGCGCCAGGATGCCGAGGGCTACGCGCGCACCTGCGAGGCGCTCGCCGACGCGAGGAGCGCGGACCTCGCCGGCATCCGCTGCCCGACCCTGCTGGTCACGGGCGACGAGGACGGCGTCGCGCCGCCGCCGGCGGTGAAGGCACTCGGCGGCCGGATCGCCGGCTCCCGCGTCGCCATCCTGCCCGGCTGCGGCCACTGGACCCCGGTCGAGAAGCCGACGCAGGTGAACGGCCTGCTTCTCAACTTCTATTTCAGCTTCAGCTAGGCCGACCCGTGGCGGAGCGGAAACCGGGGAAGCGCGACGCCGCACGGCCGCGCGCGGGCAGGGCGCGGGCCGGCACCGGCAAGGGGTCCGCGCGCAGGAGGCCAGCCGCGAAGCCGCCGGGGAATGCGCCGGCGACGTTCTACGTCTGCCGCTCCTGCGTCTGGTCCGAATCCGCGCGGGAGCGCGACGGCAAGCGCCAGGGCACCTTCCTGCTGGACGCGGTGAGGGACCTGGTCGACGCGGAGCCGCTGCCGGAGAGCCTGAACCTGCGCGCGGTCTATTGCCTGAACGGTTGCAAGAGCCCGTGCAACGTGGGCTTTCGCGAGGCCGGCAAGCACCACGTGCGCTTCAGCCACCTGACGCCGGACCATGCGGCGGACGTCATCGCCTACGCCCGCGCCTACCAGGCGAGCGCGACCGGCGAGGTCCCCGAGGACGAGACGCCGACGGCGATGCGCGGCAAGATGACGGTGCGCACCCCGCCCATCGGCTGAAAGCGGCGTCGGAGCGCGTCCGACTCTGACGGACGCGCGATAGGCCGCGAATGCGGCGCACATCGCGCGCCCCTGCGCGCGTGGCCGCGCGACGCGGAGGCGCCGGTCGAAGACCGGCTGCCGTGAGCGACAAAGAGTCAGAGCGTTTCCGTGTAGAAAACAATACCGACGATTCGGTGGTTCGGTGGTTAGACTCGTTATGCGATGGTCATCCGTTGCATGCGTGTTACATCATATGGTTATACTGAAGTCAACTATGGAAGTAACGGTCATATTTCCATGGCAGGAGAGGTCTTTCTTGTTGCGATAGTGACACTCGGGTGTTGATGTGTCTATCATCTGCGCAGTAATCTGCGGCTTGTGGGATGACGGCTGAAGGTCGATATGCAGGACGTATGGTTTTATCTGTTCATTTGCGGATATAGTCGGATATCCACCATAGGGACGCGGGCGGGCCGATGCCGGCGAGACAAAAGGGCGAAAAGCGGAAGCAGCGCTGGGTCGGTGCAACCGATGCCGAGTGGGCCGAGATCAACGAGGGCGCACAAGCGGCGGGATTGTCGAACTCCGACTACGTCATCAGGTGCTGCCTCGACCGCAAGGCGCAGGCCGCCACGACCGATGCCGCTCTGCCCTCGCCGGTGCTGCAGCGAGCGGCAAAGGCGGTGTTGATCCTCGAAGAACTGCAAAGGCTGCGTCTCGTGAACGACGGCGAGATGGGCGAAGAGCTGTGGCGGAGGGCGGTAGGCGCGGTGGACGCCTGGATCGAGGGCGAGGGCGATCTGGGATGAAGCGGAAAGTGCCGTGATCCTGGCGAAGAAGCGCTGCATCTACTGCTCGCCAGAGGCGCGGGAGAAGATGCGGCGGCGGGCCAAGAGGGCGGGGATATCGCTCTCGCGCCTGGTCATTCTGTGCTGCCGCCGGGTTGCGAGCGCGAGCGCTCCTCCGGAACCGCTTGGTCATCCGCTGGTGCTCGCCGAAGACGCGCAGCGTCGCCTCTACGAGGACAGCCGCGTTCTCGCCCGGTCGAAGAGCATCGTTGTCGATGCGCAGGACGGCGGGAAGACGACCCTGGCGATCCATGAAGTGGTGCGCTTTCTGCTGCTCTGCGAAGAAGAGCGGGGGCCATGAAAAGGCGGCGCGTGCGCAGGGCGGGGACCTCGCAGACGATTTCCGCGACCGACGAGGAGTGGGCCGACGTCGAGTCGGGGGCGGACGAGGCCGGAATGTCGGTGTCGGCCTGGGTGGTCCATTGCGCGCTGACGGTGGATCCCTTGCCGCGGAAACATCGCCGGCTGGTGCTCGACGAGAAACAGCAGAAGTCCGTGTCTCGGGCCGTGAGCGAGCATGCGCGGAGCCTGCGCTCGGACATCGACGCGCCTTCGCAGGTCACGGACGGCCTCGGCGCGCTGCTGAAGGCGCGGCTTGAGACGATGGTGCGGCAGGGCCGGAGCAGCGACGCGGAGGCGCTCCTGCGGCAAGTGTTCGGCGACGAGCGGGCGGCAATCATCGCCGCCGCTTTCATGCAGAATATGCGCACGGCGCCGGCGCCGGCACAGAAACCGCAGGAGCCGAAGAAACCGCAGAAGCCGGCGCGCCCAAGGAAAAGGGTCGGCGACTCCGGTCAGAAGGAGCTGTTCTGATTGCAGGCAAGCAGATCGGACGAACAAGTGCGGCGGTCCGGTGAGAGGGCCAGGTCGACCCGAGAGGGCTTGTGCTGTCGATGGTTTCGGCTGAGAAGACGGGGACACTTCCAATGGCGTCCCCTGATCACCGAGGCGAGGGCCGGGGCCGACGGGATTCACCTGGTCGACGAATGGCTGGAGCGCTCGCCGCGTTGGATCGAGCGGGCCGGGGCCAGGCGCTGGCACCCTTCCCGCGATCGTTTCGGGCGCCGGCGTCCCGGCGCTCCTGTCGGTGAAGTGCAGCGGGGGGCATCGGAGGGAGGATCATGGCTCTCGAGGTCATAAGGGCGTTCAGCCGGGAGCACGTCCGTTGGCTTGAGTCTCTCGAGGAATACGCCCTGCGCAAGGTCAAGGACGCAAGAGTAAGGCGCCGGAAGGAGGACCCGGCGGCGCGAAAGCTCCACGACGCCGTGATCAGGGCCCTCTGCGACGCGGATTGCTGGATGTTGTGCGATTGTCTGCCCGATGGGTTGGAGCAGCCTGTCATCGTGCCCGGCCGGGGACGGCGCAGCATGCGTCTCGGCAACCTTCCCGACGCTTCCGTGCCGCATGCCGGGAACTGCGTCTTCCGCCTGCAACACTTGCAAGGCGCCTCCCGGTTCTTCTTCAATCCGCTCTCGCACGAGCGGGACGTCGAGGCTTCGGCAGAACGCGACCTGGAACACAAGCCCTGGAGCGGGACGGGCCGGTCGGTCCCGGTCGTGGCCTACATGCTCAAGTGCTTCATCCGGGAGGCGCGGCTGCACACACTGGCCGGTGTGGAGCGGTTTCCGTCATCGGAGGACTGGCTCGCGGAACTCAGACGCGCCGCAGTTGCGTTCCCCGTCGCGCCGGGGGTTCCGGCGTCGGAGGTGCTGTGCACGGCCCCCGCGAGCTGGCACTCGGGTGAGTTCCGGGAAAGGCTGGACGAGCGCGCGCGGCATTGGCCGAAAGATCCCCCGCCCTGCGGCTACCTGTGCTGGGTCGCGCACGATGTGGAGGGCCACGACATCAACGGCAGGACCGGGGGCGCCGGCCATGTGAGGGTGACGTCTCCCGTGGTCTCCCGGCTCATCCACAACAACAGGGTGGAGGGGCCCTATCTCTTCCTGGGCGCGCTGGCGCAGTCCGCAGACATGCACGGATGGGAGTGCCGCATGGCCTACGCGGAGCCGATTGCCGCGCCGGAGTTGCCGATCCCGGTCGACTCTGACTACGAGCGCCAGGCGCTCCTGTCGCTTGCACGACTGGTCGAGGATCTGCGAAGCGGCAAGGAGCTGCGGGAGGCGCTCGGCGGTGTCGTCCGGGTCGAGCTTGAGAGGCCGCTCTTCCCGATAAGGGTGCGCGACGGCCGTTGTCATCCGGACGGCCTTCTCACCGTCAGCCGCCCGGGCGGCTCCACCGACGGCAGCGACAAGGTGCGCTACGTGATCGAGGTCATGGGGCTTGGCAGCGAGGAATACGAGAAGAAGAAGGAAGAGACCCACCGCCTGATGAAGCGGATCGGCAGGGTGATCCGGCTGGAGGGGGGGCAGTTCGGGTCGGCGCACAACGGCCTGGAGCGCCAGCGCGACAGGATCGCGAGGCAGATCTCGAAGGACCTCCTGTGGCGGTGGACATGAAGCCGGCGGTGCCGGTTGCCGTGGCGCCGGGACCCCCTGCCCTGAAATTGCCGAACCGGCGGCGCGTCAGGGGAGGCCGGCGATCGCGGGTGGCTGCCCGCGACCTGCCCGTGACCTGCACGGTGACGTTCCGCTCGGGCTTGCCGGTGGCGCCGACGCACTCACCGGACAGGCGGCGCCGGTTCCGGCGCGCCGGGTGGTGTCATTAACCCGCCTCGCAAGTTCCGGGAAGCGGATCGCCGGCGCGGCCGGCACGGGGGCGGCCGGCGCCTTGCCGGAGGTCCGCACCGGGATGTAACCTCCGATTGCCCATGAGGGTCTCCGCGAGGAGAGCGCGGGAGCCGGTGATCCCTGTTTTGGCCGGCTCCCGCGCATTCCGTCGAGTTTGGAGCGCGTGTCCGCCGTGGGCTGCGGTCGGGCTCCGGGCGTCACCGGCCAGGGTCTCGCAAGGCGCTGAGGGATGGCGCGCGGCGCGGCGGACGCATCGCCGCTGGCTACCACGCGGTCAGTGCGGCCGTGTTGTCCGAGACTATCTCGACATCGCCGGGGCCGAGGCCGGCAAACGCCAGCGCGGCCGCCGCCTCGGCCTCGGTCTCGAACGTGTCCAACTCTCGACCGGTCGCGATCTCGACGACGGTGAAGAGGGGCCCGGACAACGGCACTCCTCGATACTCGGGCGAGCGCACGCGGGCTTGCCGCGAACAGGAGTCGCACGTGCTGGCGGCACCCGCCCAGGCCCCGCATCGTGAGCAGAGCTTCCGGGCGCGACGGCGCGCGTACCGCTTGCGGTCTTGGGCATTCTTCCGCCCTTTCGGCCGCGACGCCTCCATGGCCGCACACTGCCGGCAGCGGGAGGACCCAGCCGGCGCCGCGTCGTTGCAGCGGACGCAACGGCCCTCGGCCCTGCGGCGGGCGTAGCGCTCACGCTCGCGGGCGCGACGGTCGGACCTGCAACCCTCGCAGACGGCGGCGCCCACCATGGGTGGCATCCGGCCGCACATCGTGCACGTTCCAGCCGCGCGCCGGGCGCGATGGCGCTCTCTGCCCCGCTCACGGCTGTCGCGCCTGCGGGTTGCCACCCGGCGGCCGCCGTAGAGCTCGCCCCTGGCTTTGCCGGCAGCATAGCGCGCACGCTCGGCGGCGCGCGCCTTTCTGCGGCAGGGCTCGCACTGCCGCCGGCCGGGCGCCACGGCGCGGATCCCACATCGGGTGCAGAGCCCGAGAGCGGCCCGCTCGACGATACGGCGCCGGTGACGTTCGCGCTGGAGCGCTCTCCGCCTCTCGATGTCGGCGTAGGGCATGATCTGCGATCCTTCGTGTTGACGACGATCAAGGAGCGCGCCTTTCCACCGGTATTCCGGCGCAAGACGAGGGCCGGAGCGCCCGGTAGGGACGCCCCGGCCAATCCTTCGATCACCGATGCCGCCGCGACATATGGGGCCAGATGGCATGCTCGCCGTAGTACTGAACGCCGCCGGCAAGCTCGACGCCGGTGGCAATTATGATCTCGTTCCGCTCCGGCCGGAGCCGTTGCACGGCGCGAAGGCTCATCACCTTCCGCGCTGCCTTGCGCGCGTCCTTCGATCCCTTGCCCGGCCGCCAGGGCCGGATCTGGCCCTCGAAATCGGACTCGTATCTCTCGACGACATAGCGCTCGTCGTCGAGACCGCGCCCGAACACATGGGTCAGAAACGTTTGTGCGCTTCGATGAACTGTCCCGGATGTCCGCATGGTGCCGCCTCCCGTTGGCAGGTTGGTGGAGACGGCGGGGACGCCCCCCTCTCCCGGGACGCGACCCGCCGCGCCCTCGTTTCGGCCAGCCTCCGACTCCTGGCGGCGTGCCGAAGTGAAGGCGGCGCAGAAAGAGAAATACGGCGGGAGACGGGGAGGCCGTGCGCCGGGGGAACGGCCCGGTCCTCGGCGGCACCGGGAGCCGGGTCGAGCACGAAACCGGCATGGCGGACATGGCTCGCGCCGCATACGCCGGTGCGCCGCGTACGCCGGTGCGCCACGCCCGCCTGGGCGCGAGAACATGCGGACGGCCCCGCTCATGCGCGTGGCCCGTCTTCTTCCTGCACCCCATCCCGTGGCAGCGACACCGGGTTGCGTGACCGTGAAACCGCTGGAGATGCCTGTCGGCGCGATCTGCTATAACGCTCGCCCTTGAGCGACATCGGAGGGAGCGATTGCCGTGCCCGGTATCGAGATTGACGAGAGCGGCCTGACCAGGGGGCAGGCGCGCAAACTGAATGCGCTGCGAAAATCCATCGGCAGAGATATCGCCGACAGGGCCTTCCTGGAATGGCTCGCGGCCCAGCCGGGGACCGCGGGGTCGGCGCCGGACAAGAATGCGACCCTGATCGTCGATACTCTCTGGCCGCTGGTTCAGCAGGGCACGCTCGCTATCCCGCGTGGCGGTTACTTCGTCAGGCGCGGCCGCGGGCGCATCATTGTCGAGCCGGCTACGCGGTAGCGGCCGCCGGAGACGCAAGCTGCGGCGGGCGCGTGCTGCATCAGGCGGGCCCGGGGGAAATGGCTGCCGCCGGTACCGGCGACGCTCTCGAGCTCTCGCCGGTCAACGATCTGCGGAATGTCGCCGTCGCCGCCGAGAACGTCGGCGCGTTCCGTGCAGAGCACGGGATGGCGAAGCAGATTGCCTTTGAGGTCAATCTGGCGGCTGACGAGCTGGTGACCAACACGATCGGCTACGGCTACGACGACGACCGGGAGCATCGGATCGATCTCGTCCTCCGCCTTGAGGCCGGAGCGCTGGCGATCGAGATCGCGGACGACGGCAGGGCGTTCGACCCGCTGCGGGCGCCGGCGCCGGATATCGCGCCGCACTGCAGGATCGCGCCAAGGGCGGTCTCGGCATCTATCTCGTGCAGAAGACGATGGACACGGTGGCTTGCCGGCGGCAGGACGGGCGCAACGTGGTGATGCTGACGAAGCGCGTGGCGCCGGCGCAGGCGGAGTGAGGCCCGGCGGGGTTCTCGCGGCCTGAGCGCCTGGCGGCTGCGGAGACCGGGCGCACGCGGCCATACGTGCCGGGGAGGGAGGCATGGCCAACGACGGAGAGCCGCGCCATGTGGCGCAACGCGGGGACGGGAACGTGCGCTCCGGCCGCGCCCGCGCGCCCTTGAGCGATCGCAGTCCCTACCGGCTTCCCTCCATGAGCGCCCTGATCGCCTTCGAGAGCGCGGCGCGACACGGCAGCTTCTCCCATGCGGCGCGGGAGCTCGGCACCTCGCAGTCGGCGATCAGCCGACTCATTGCGCGCCTGGAGGACCAGCTCTCGGCACGGCTGTTCGAGCGCTCCCGGACCGGGGTGAGCCTGACCGACGCGGGGCTGCGCTTTCACAAGGCGGTCCTTGTGGCTCTCGACGCTCTCCATGACGGGGCCGCGGAGATTGCGGAACACTCCAGCGAGGACGGGACGGAAGTGGCGATCGCCTGTCCGGACGAGTTGTCGCAACTCTTCGCGATGCAGCGCTATGAGGCGCTGAAAGCGGCGCTTGGAGATCACGTCCGGATCCGCATTCTCGCCCACACAAACGCAGCAGCGCCCGCGCCGTCCGAGACCGCCGCCGATCTGATGCTGACCTGGGACGCGGAGACTGCCGCACCCAGCACCGCGTGACGGTTGCCGGGGGAGCCGTTGGCGCCTTCTGCTCTCCCGGCTACGCCGCCGCTCATGCGCAGGTTCTGAATGGACCTGCGGCGGGCTGGAAGGGGCTGACCCTTCTCGATCTCGCAGGGCCTGACGAGGGCGGAGCGTCCTGGGAGCGCTGGTTCGAGGCCGCGGGGCGTCCGCCCCCGGACCCCCGGTACGAAGTCGTCGAGAGCCACGCCCAGGCGCTGGACGCAGCCGTTGCCGGCCGCGGCCTCGTGCTCGGTTGGCGTCATCTGATCGGACGGCACGTGGAGGCCGGCACTCTGGTGATGCAGGCGGGCGGCTTCGTCGAGACAGGCAGGAGCTTCCATGCCGTGCTCACGACGGCGGGAAGGCGGAGATCGCTGGCGCGGGCGTGCCTTGCCTTCTTTGGCGGCGCGGCCAGGCACCGGGCGGGCTGGATCAAGTCGTGAGCATCTCGCCGGCGGCGCTGCGCATGCGGCGACCCGGCGATCGGAAAGAAGGCGCTTTCAATATGTTCGCCGGCCTCCTTCACGGCAGAGAGTGCAAGACACGAGCGACAGGTCCTGAGAACCCTCGTCGATGCAGACGGTGCGGGCAGGATCGGTCACCAGGGCTTCATACTCATGACACGGTGCAGTCCTTCCTGTTGCAATATGGCCCGTCTCTGGTCCAGCTCCATCTTCTGGGCGAGCGCCTCGGACCAGCGCTCGTCCTCGTCGTCCCGGAATGCGCGCGCGCGCGCGAACGCCATAAGTTCGTGGAGCGAAAGGTCGATCTCCCGGCAGGGCTCGTCGTCCGAACGCGAGAGCTCGCGAAGCGTGCAGATGTCCTCCGCTTCGGTCTTCCCCGCCGTTCTGTAGACCGCCTCCAGCTCGACCTGCACGACCGCCGGGTGGCCCAGGTGCGTGCTCTCCGGCGCAGCCGTCTCCGTATCGACGACCTCGCTGCACCACAACCGGTCGCCCACGGTGAGATCCCGTGAGCAGGCAAGCGCATAGCGGTCCGGGGGTTCCGGCCGCTGGCGCTCCAGTTCCGCCTGCCGGAGCCTCTCGTCACTCCACTCCGCCTGAAGGACGTCGCAGCCCGCGAGCTCCAGCCAGGACATTTCTTTTACTGGTTCCTCCGGCATCTGGCCCGTCACCGCCGCAACCCACTCGAGCTCCACCTCGTCTTCGGGGGCCCATTCACCGGCCCGTCCCGGCCGGCGCACCACCGCTTCGAGACGCGGCCCGTCTTCCGGTAGCTGCAGACTGATCCGCTCGCCCGCGAGCAGCGGCTCCTGCCCCGTCCAGGGGATGGTGAATGTATGAGAGGCGCCGGGGTCGCGGAGCCGGGCAAGCTCGGCACCCACCATGTCCGCGATCCGGGCCGCCTCCAGCTTCGGAACGGCTTCCCGCTCGCGTGAGAGCCGGAGTCCCTTATCGATGCGCTCAAGCAGCTCGGGGCGGCCTTGCCAGCGCTCCTGGGTGTCTTCGTCCCCGTTCAGCGCCCACCGGACGTCTTCCTCGAACGCGCGGTGTCGTTCCTGCCATGCCGGCCATTCGGCCAGCAGCGACAACGGCACGTTCTCTCGCTTCGCGCGTTCCTCGATTTGACGGTATTGCTCGTCCAGCTCGTTCGCCTCCCGGAACAGGCGCTGGAACGCCGTCCAATGGACTGACAGCGAAGCATGATCGTCAATCTGTGCCTGCAGCCAGCGCCGGGCCGCTTCGTCAAGGTCGGGTTCCCTGGCCAGGCGCTCCGCTCGGCGCATGGCCTTGCCGCACTCCTCGTCGTCGGCGGGCGATATGCCCTGCGCGAGCGCGCTGTGCTTCGCACCCTCGATCTGGGCCTTCACCGAGACGAAGCGGTCGAGCAGATGGTGACTCTCCATCCGCTCCAGCGCGGCAGCCAGCGTTTCCCTGACGTCCGGTATCCGGTCGAGATGGGGAGCATAGGTGTCCTCGTCCTTGTGGATCGAACGTCCCGTCGTCAGCAGCTTCGCCCAAGAGTCGGTGAGGGACCGGTAGCCGGGCAGCTCGGTGACGAGAAAGTCCGGCTCCTGCCCGGTCCGCCGCTTCGCCTCTTCCTGCAGGGTGTCCCAGTACTGCCCATGTTGCCCGGCCCCGTCGAGGAAACCGTCGACGGTGGCGCGCTCCCTGCCGCGTTCGCGGTCGTAGTCCAGCACCCGCCGCGCCATCTCCCCGGCCTGGTCCGGCAAGCCCTCCCGCCGGCCGAGCGCGCGGGCCTCGTCGACGAGCTCCTTCCAGCCCGGCAGATAGAAGGCGATGACTCCCTCCGCCTTCGCCCGCTCCGCCATCGCCAGACGCTTTTCGAACACCCCCGCCCAGGCCAGGTCGTGGCCGCGGAGCCGGTCGAGCCGATCGACGGCGGCTGCGATCTCCCCCGCTTCATCCTTCAGCCGCTCGAGATGGGGCTGCCATGTATCATGGGGCCGCCATGTATCTGGATCTTCACGCTTGGAATCCGGCTCTTCACGCATGGCGCGCCAGCGCTCGCCCGCCTCCCCGCAACGCGCCAACCAGCCGGCATAGCCCGCCAATTCGGTGGGCGGGGTGAACAGGGGCGGGCCAGCCGTGCGGGCGCGGTCCTCCAGCATCGTGCGCTCGTCCAGAAGCCCGGCCGCCGAAGCATGAAGCGCGACGATTGCCGCCTTCCGTTCTTCGCAGGCCTCTGCATGGTCGAGAACCTCCCTGGCCGCCCCGAGCGCCCATGCCGGGAGTGGGGACCGCTCCGTGAGTTTCCTGGCGCGCTCGGCGAGATCGTCATGCCCATCGGCGTAGAACGGAATCGTGCCTTCCGCCGCGGCCCGCGCCACGACCTCGCGGTGCAGCGTGTCGAATTCGAGGACCGCGTCGTCGACCGCCAGCAGGTCGTCGAGCAGCCCGAGGCGCCGGGAGATCGTGCCGCCGGCCTCGCCCGCGCGCTCGCCGAGTTCCGCGAGCAGGACCTCGCCGTTCGCCGCGAGCCGCCCCGACATCTCCCGCCAGTCCGGGTAGTCTTCCAGCCCGGCAACCGGGCACGTTGCAGAGTTGGCGGCCTCGTCCAGCCCGCGCCTCCTCGCGTCATGCCCATCGAGAAGCCCGAGAAACTCCACCGCCGCCCTGTCCCCCTCCCGGCAGGCGCGGTCATAGGCCAACAGCCCGTCCACCACCTCCCTGGTCGCGGCCGACAGGTCCGGGTTCCCGGCGAGCTCCCGCGCCCGTCCGATCAGCGCCCCGTAGCCCTCCATCAGGAACAGCACCGTGCCCTCGCGCCACGCCTGCCGTTCCAGCGCCTGCCATTCGTCGCGCAGCGACCAGGACGGCTCCCCCTCCGCCAGCAGCCGGACGATCTCCTCCGGCTCGAGCTCGATCGGCGCGTCGACCGCCTCAAGCGCCGTCGGCCGTTCCCCGGTGTTGTCGGCCAGAACCTTCACCAGCTCCTCGGCGTTGTCGGTGAGCACCACCGCCCGGTCTCGCGCCCGGCTGATCTCGACGTAGAAGGTCGACTGGTCGGTGAGCGCGCCGTGGCTCGAATCCAGCACCGCGATCACCCCCTCCGCCGTGCTCCCCTGCGCGCCGTGCACCGTCGAGCTCCAGGCGTGGTCGATATGCCGCAACTGCGGATCGTCCACCCGCAGCGACAGCCCCCGCCCGTCATCCAGCCGGAACCGCACACGGCCCTTGGCGATCCCCTCCACCTCGGCCCGCTCGCCGTTGACGAGCGACCGCTTCCTGTCGTTCCGGGTCCAGCGGACCCGGTCGCCCGCTCGGATCTCCATGGGACGGGTCTCGTAGACGTCGAGCTGGTATCGGACCGAGCCCGCAGGCCGGATCCAGCGCGGCTTGCCGTCAGGATGCAGCAGCATCACCCGGTCGTACTCGATCCCGGTCACCGTCAGGATCTCGTCCTTCTTCAGCCGGTAGTTCACCAGGTCGTGGTGGAACACCACGAGGTCCCCTTCCCGGTAGTTGCGCACGTCCCCCTTCTCGGTCCGGGTCAAGCCCAGGCTGACCAGGCGCTCGATCCCGAGCGCCTTCCCCCGGAGCACCCCCTCGCTCGCCAGTGCCTCCCGGACGGTCCGGTTGATCTCTTCCCTCAGCGCATGGGTGGGCGCGACCAGGAGGGTGTTGTCGCGGGTGGCGGGGTCGAGCGCCAGCCAGGCCTGCGCCGCCTTCTCACCGAGCTCTTCGTGCGCCACTTCGTGCACGCTGCTGCCGAGCAACTCCACCGCCTCGCCGGGATCGCCCGCCAGAACCGCCTGCACCGCCGCCCGCAGCTCCGGGTTCCGCTGGCGCAGGATGTCGTCCATCGCCGCCGTCGTCATCCCCGCCCGCTGCAACAGCCGGAACGGCTGCCCCGCCTCCACCGCGCGGAGCTGGCTGCTGTCGCCCACCAGCACCACGCGGGCAGTGTCGAGCTCGTCGGCCGCACGCAGGAGCGAGCGCATCTGGTCGGTCGACACCATCGATGCCTCGTCCAGCACCAGCACCGCGCCCCCAAAAATCTCCTTCAACGCCTCCAGCGCCTGTCCGTTGCCGCCCGCCGCCCGGCGGCGCGCCAGGAGCCACTGCAGCGTGCGGGCGTGAATGCCGGTCTCGCGCCCCAGCACAGCGGCAGCGGCGGTCGAGGGTGCCAGGCCGATCACCGGCTTCTCCCCGGCAAGCGCCCGCACCTGGCGCAGCATCGTCGTCTTGCCGGTCCCGGCCCGGCCCTGCACGCCGACGACCCGGTCGTGCGCCAGCAGGATCGTGCGAACCGCCTCCTCCTGTCCCTCGGTGAGCCCGGCGCCGTCGAGGTGGGACGCCACGTCCTTCTCCCGCGCCAGCACCGCGCCGGCGCCGATCCCGGCCTTCATCATGGCGATCGTGGACCGCTCCGCCTTCAGCGCGCGGTCGGTGACGAAGGCCCGGTCGGCGCGCCGCAGCTCGGCCTCGACCAGGTGGCCGTCGCGGACCAGCCAGGCGATCGCGTCCCGGATCTCCCCGAGCGAATGCCGGCCCGGCGAATGGCCGAGAGCCAGCGCCTCGAGATCGTGCTCGGAGAAGACCGATCGCCGTTCCTCCAGCTGGCGCATGCAGCGGCGAACGATCGCCAGCGCCGACGGACTCTCCGGAAGCACGATCGCCTGCCCGGCGCGCGCCTCTGCGAGCGCCGTGTCGAGGCGCAATTCCTGTGCGCGCTCCCGCCACAGCTCCTGCAGCTGAGCCCGCACCGGCTCCGCCTTCCGCTTGCGCGTCGCCAGCGTCGCCGCCTGCATCGCCACCCCGCTGCGATCCCAGCCCTTCTCGTCCACATAGGCCAGGATCTCGTGCCGGCGCGTCGAGAACGCTTCCCGCAGCTCCCGGCCATAGCCTGCAAGCTCGAAGCTCGGCAGCCGGCCCACCATCGCCGGCACGATCGAATAGCCCCTCTCCATCAGCTGCCGTGCCAGCCGGTCGCGGTAATACGCCCCGATCAGTCTCGCATTGCGGTGCAGCAGCGTCGGCTCCACGCTCTTCCACCGCCCCTCCCCGTCCCGGGTCATGTTGGCGATCACCGCGTGAGTGTGGAGCTGCGGATCGAGGTTGCGGCTCGCGATGTGGCGGAACAGCGCGGCCACCATCGAGGGCGCCTTCACCCGTGGCCGCCTGCCGGTGGCGGGGTCCCAGCCACGCGTCTCCAGAAGCGAACCCTCGATCCAGTCGAGCGTCTCGCGCACCGCCGCATTGTGCGCGCGAATCACCATCCGGTCGCCGTGCGGGTGCTCTTCCGTCGGTAGAAGCGCCGCCAGCGACACAGACTTCGGCGCCGAGAACGTGATGTCGAAGCCCGGACGGTGCTCGTGCTGCCCGTCGCGCAGGCGACCGAGGCGCTGCTTCGTCCCGATCACGTGGCCCTGAAGAAGCTTCTCGAAGGCGCCGGCCGCGACCGGCTTGCCGGGATGCAATCCCAGGGCAAGAGCGCCGCTGCCGTGCCAGGTGCTTGCGTTTCGGTGCTCGGCCCGTTTGGCGCGAAGGTCCGCTGCGTCCTCGCCATCCCGGAGATAGTAGCCGCCGTCCTGGCGGAAATACTCCGAGGTGGCAGACGAAGAGGTCAGGTTGCGGACCGTCGCGACCATGACGCAAGATCATAGCGGCCCGTGGAATAAATCGCGGCCAAATCCGATCGTGCATTGGAGTGGCTCCTGAACGCGAATTCATGCGCGAGATGGCAGTTCTACGAGTAGCAACAAGGTGGCTGAATGAAGCGAGATGCGTGAGGCGTGGGGCAAATTTGACGGCGAGAGGACTCATCCACTCGCGCATCATTGCATGGATGTCGCCGCGGTCTTTGCGCGGATGATCGAACTGCCGGTCGTTCGCGACCGGTTGGACAAGGCGGTCGGAGTGCCGCTGGACGACGTGCAACGACACCGGCTGTCGGCGTTGGTGTTCCTGCACGACATCGGGAAGCTGCATCCGGGATTTCAGGCCAAGGGCTGGCCAAACAGGGCATGGTCCGGGCCGGTGCGTGGCCACCTGAAGGAAAGCTGGGCGTTCTTGACCCTCGCCCTCAAGTGGCCGGAGCATCCATTCAATGGGACGATGCACCGCATAATGACATGGGGTGAGGCGGTCGGCCCTCTCCTGGCCGCAGCGGTCGCGCACCACGGCCGACCCGTGTCGCCGCCGGCCAGCCCGACGCTCAGGGACTGGAATGGGCGATCATTGCTGCACTACGATTGGCGAGCCGAGGCACGGACAATAGCCGACGCGTTTACCCGGTGGTTTGCCGGAGCCTTCGATACGGCCGCGGAGCCGTTGCCGGATACTCCCCGGTTCCACCATGCGGTCGCCGGACTCGCCGCCCTTGCCGACTGGATTGGATCAGACCAGCGGTTTTTCGAGTTCCAGGCGCCATTCGATCCCTGCTACGACGTCACTGCGCATCGTCAGGCGGCATTGGCACTAAGTACGGTTGGCCTGGATGTTCGCACGCTTGCCGAAGAGTCTGCGCCCGATTTCACGAAGATGACGGGTTTCGCAGCGCCGAGGCCCGCGCAGGACGTAGTGGGTGCGGTGGGGGCTGAGGCCCGACTGGTCATTCTCGAAGCCGAGACCGGATCGGGCAAGACCGAAGCTGCGCTGTGGCGGTTTGCTCAACTCTTTGCGGCAGGCAAGGTTTCCGGTCTCTATTTCGCTGTGCCCACGCGCGCGGCGGCGCGCCAGCTGCACCGGCGCGTCGTCGAGGCGATGCAGCGCACTTTCGGCGAGGACGCGCCGGACCCAGTACTGGCCATCCCCGGCATGTTGCGGGCGGGCGAGTTCGACGGCCATCGCCTGCCCGGATGGGAGGTGCGATGGGACGACGACAGGGATACGGCTGCCCAGCGCTGGGCGGCCGAACACGCGACCCGATTCCTCGCCGCGACGATTGCCGTGGGCACGGTGGACCAAGCCATGCTCGCGGGCCTTCGGGTCAAGCACGCGCATCTGCGGGGCAGCGCGCTCAGTCGCAGCATTCTGGTGATCGATGAGGTTCATGCCTCCGATGCCTACATGACAGAAGTTCTGAAGCGGCTTCTCGATGGACATCTCGCGATTGGCGGATACGCGATGCTGATGTCCGCCACACTCGGCGCGCGAGCTCGAGTCCGCTGGACCGGCGAGACCTTGCCTGATTCCATGACCGCTCATGCGGCGCCCTACCCGGCGGTGTGGGTGAGGGGAGAACTCGGACCACGTGCCGCCGCCGAAACGGAGCGCTCAAAGACAGCGCATTTGGAGACCGTGTCTACGATGGACCCGGTGGCGGCGGCGGCGCGGTCGATCTCAGCGGCGAAGCACGGCGCTCGGGTCCTGGTAATCCGCAACACGGTGGCGGCGGCGGTGGCGACGTGGCGTGCGATTCTGGAGGCCGAAGCGGAGACCCTGCTCATGCAGGTCGAAGGGCACTCGGCGTTGCATCACGGGCGGTTCGCCGCAGAGGACCGCTTCCTCCTGGATCAAGCCGTGGAGGCGGCGCTGAAGCCGGAACAGGACCGGGAATGCAAAGGCTGCATCGTCATCGGCACGCAGACGCTGGAGCAGTCGCTCGATATCGACGCCGATTTCCTCGTCACGGACTTGTGCCCGATGGATGTGCTGCTGCAACGAATCGGTCGGCTTCACCGGCATGACATTAGCCGGCGACCGTCTGATTTCGATAGTGCCCGCATTGCGGTGCTGTTACCGGAGGATGGGCTGGACCCACTCGCGAAACCGGCGTTCAAGAACGGACTTGGCGCGTGGGAGACGCCGGAGGGTATCAACGGAATCTATCGCGATCTCGCGGGGCTCGAGCTGACTTGGCGAGCAATCGCAAAGAATCGGGAATGGCGGATACCGCAGATGAACCGTGCGCTGGTCGAGGGTGCTACCCATCCCGAGCACATCGCCGCGCTGATCGAAGAGAAAGGCCACGATTGGAAGCGTTACGAGAGAAAGGTCGGCGGCGCGGCGTTGGCCGAAGGCATGATCGCCGGCCTCAACTCCCTGGACCGCGAGGAGAGATTTGAAGACGCGATCTTTCCTGATTCGGACGAGCGGATCGTTACACGGCTCGGTGAGGAGGGAGTCGTGCTGAGGCTCGATTCGCCGGCCGTCGGCCCCTTCGGTCGCCAGATAGAGCAGATCACCCTGCCGGCACGCTGGTCCCGCGGTATCGGCATGAACGAGCCCGTAAAAGCAAGCGCCAATGGGGAAGGCCTGGTCCTGTCGGTCGGAGAGCGGCGGTTTCGCTATTCCCGCGAGGGGTTGCACCGGGTCGCAGACGACCCGTAGGACCTACTGTCCCCGCCCAAGGACAGTGTTTCTTGTTTGTTCCGAAACCGTTGGTTCTGGTATTTTGTCGATGCGATCAGGATTGCCGCGCAAGCAGCCGGCAGTTTGTCACTCGCAGCACGGTGAACGAAACTGACCCCCGGATGAACCTGCTCCACGATCCGGTTTTCTCTGTTTCCAACGGCACCAGGACCTCGCTCCCTGTCCTGTTCGCCGCGTTGGTGCGTGGCGAGGTAGGAGGATTCACGGCGCTGCGCCCTCACCAGCGGCCGGCTTTGCATATGTTCCTCGTTCAGCTCGGCGCGCTTGCGCTGTGGACCGCGGACCGCAGCGACCTGCCGCGGGACGTCGAGTCCTGGATGGCTGCCCTGCGTGGACTGACAGCGGACCATCCGGACGACTCACCTTGGCGATTAGCGGTTGCGGATCGGAGCGAGCCCGCCTTCCTGCAGGCCCCGGCACCGGGCGGATTGAAGTGGTCCGAGGTCCCCACCCCCGACGCACTCGACATGCTAATCACCGCGCGCAATCACGACTTGAAGCAGGCGGTCGCGCGGCAGGCGGCGGCCGAAGACTGGGTCTACGCCCTGGTGTCGCTGCAGACCTGCGAAGGATACGGCGGCAGAGGGAACAACGGGATTGCGCGCATGAACGGCGGTTCGTCCAGCCGCCCGTTGCTGGGCCTCGCGCCGACCCGAGGAGAGGGCATATCCATCGATCACTCAGCTTGGTGGGCGCGGGACGTGAAGCTGTTGTTGACCGCACGGGAGAAGGGCGCGCATGGCGAACTCGGCACGCGGGGCGGACCAGCACTGCTTTGGTGCCTTGACTGGCCGGAGGGCCGACAGCTCGATATTCGCACACTCGATCCTTGGTTCATCGAGACTTGCCGCCGCGTGCGCCTGACAGAGTCGGGCGGGCGACTATCGGCGCACCGCGCTACTTCTAAAGGAACGCGCATCGACGCAAAGGCGCTCAGGGGCAATACCGGCGATCCTTGGACGCCGGTCGACAACAGTGGCAAGAGCCTGACCCTCA
The DNA here is from genome assembly GCA_965221125.1 of Alphaproteobacteria bacterium. GTDB lineage: Bacteria > Pseudomonadota > Alphaproteobacteria > UBA828 > UBA828 > WTGU01. The sequence goes on along the minus strand of CBDCRW010000004.1, from coordinate 456,147 downwards.
GCGAGAGTGGCGACTTCCACTATCGCCGCCTCTACGACTTGCTGTTCTCTGGCAATTGGAACAGGCCGCTTCTCGCTTGTCCGGGGGACGACGAGACCGGCGACATGCTCGTCGTGGCGGAGGCGTTCGCGCGCGGCAACAGCAAGACCGGAGGCTTCAAGTCGCGCGTGGTGCCGGTGCCCGGAAGAGTCGTGCCGCTATTCTCGTCCGGCGACATCGGAAGACTTGCCTCGGAGCAGCTAAAGGAGATCGAGAGCTTCGACAAGGCGCTGGCATATGCGCTCGCGTTGACGGCTGCGGGCGGCAAGACCGAAGACGGCGCCATTGGAAAAAAACACTTCGCTCATGCCGGGCCCGCCCGAAAGCGCTTCGATCAGGCCGCCGACCGGCTCTTCTTTCCAAGCCTGTGGCGTCGGACCGGCGCGGCAACCGAAAGCGACGACGCGGCCTTCGAGACGAGGCGGGCATTCCTTGCCGATCTGTGGGAATCGGCGAAGACAGAATTCGAGGCGGCGCTTCCGTCCATCCCCTGCCCGACGGCCTTGCGTCCGAGGGCTGAGGCACGGGCACGGCGGGCGCTCCGTAACCGAATGTGGAAACACTACTACCCCGAGTTGTTCGACCGGGAGGGGGCCGATGACGCTGTCTGATGACAAACCGGCGGAAGCCGCGTGCGCCGCCGCCAAGAGGTTGCAGCACCTACCACCTGGCCCACTTGCAGAATTGCGCCTGATGACCGAAGAGGCGGCGGCGCCGGAATTCTGGCGACTGGCCGCGCGGCATCCCGACACCATCGGAAACCGAAAGCAACACCACGAATGGACCGCCATCGTGCGTGTCCTTGCGATTCTCACCGAGAAGGGCAATCCCGCCAGGCGCCGCCCTCTGCACGATCGCCGACGCTCTCTCGGTGAAGTGTTGTGTGACGGAGGCGACCAGAAATGGCCACCGCCGGGCGATGGACCTCCCAGACCCGTGTTCAGCGAACGGCGTCTCGCGCAACTTATGGCAGCGCGTGGGCCGCAGCGCGCCGTCCTGCTGACGCGCGCGGCCCGCGCCCTGGCCCGGAGCCGCGACCCAAGCGGCGGCATCAATGTCATCGATATCGCCTATACACTGTTGGCGCCCGATAACCGACGTCAACTGGCCGAACCCTACTACCGCCGGCTCGACCACGCAGAGCTCGCGGCCCAGGAATCAGAGGAAGGAACGGAATGATGACCCGTCCCCGTTTTCTCCAAGTTCACACCTTGACCTCCTATACAGCCGCGCTGCTCAACCGCGACGACAGCGGATTGGCCAAGCGGTTACCCTACGGCAGAGCGCTGCGCACGCGGATTTCCTCACAGTGCCTGAAGCGGCATTGGCGCATCGCCGATGATCCGCACGGGCTGGACAGGATTGACGGAGCGACTGCGGCGTTCCGTTCGCGCGAGTTGGTCACACGCAAGGTCATCGGTCCCTTGCGCGATAACTTCTCCGAGGACGTTGTCGCGGCTCTTGAAGGCGAATTTCAAGTGGCAGTCTATGGTGACAAGGGCGGCGACAGGGCGAGTCGCCAGACACTGCTGTTGGGCGAACCGGAGCTGAATTGGCTCAAGAAGCAGGCCGAGGATTTGGCGCAACAGGCGTCTGACGATGCGAAAGCGGCGGCAGACGGCGCCCAGAAATGGCGAAAGGACTTCAAGGCGAACATCAAGACGATGCGCGACGGCGCATCGCTGCCTGCCGGCTTGGTCTCCGCGTTGTTCGGGCGCATGGTCACATCCGATCCGGAAGCCAACATCACTGCGCCCGTGCATGTCGCCCATGCCTTCACCGTCCACGAGGAAGAGCCGGAGAGCGACTACTTCACGGCGGTCGACGATCTTGGGGAGGACGAGCCCGGTGCGGACACGATCCAGGAGACCGAACTCACTTCCGGCCTGTTCTATGGCTACGTCGCGGTCGATCTGTCCGGCCTCGCGACAAATCTCGGCTGCGACACCGGCATGGCGGGCAGCGTGCTGCACAATCTCGTCTACCTGATCGCCGAGGTCTCACCGGGCGCCAAGCTGGGCTCGACCGCCCCTTACGGCCGGGCGGCCCTAATGCTACTGGAGGCCGGCGACCGGCAGCCGCGCAGCCTCGCCGAGGCATACCGGACACCTTGCGCTCCGCACGTGGGCCCGGCAATCGAGGCGCTCACAAATCATCTCGTCGCGCTAGACCAAGCCTACGCTACTGGCGAGGAGCGGCGGGCGATGTCGCTGGCGAACGAGACCAATCTCCCTGGCGCCGAGCGCGGTACGCTGGCCGATTTGGCCGAATGGGCCCGAACCCTGCCGGAAAGGGCTATGCCGTGACGCACCACTGGCTGATCCTGCGCCTCGAAGCGCCCCTGATGGCCTATGGCGGCGTGGCCATCGACCAGGTCGGCCCGACGCGGAACTTCCCGGCCGCCTCGATGCTGACAGGGCTGATAGGCAACGCACTTGGCTGGCACTGGTCGGACCGGGACGCGCATCAAGCGACGCAGGATCGGTTGGTCTTCGCGGCCCGTTGCGACCGGGAGGGTGCGGTGTTGACCGACGCGCAGAATGCGCAACTCGCCGGGAAGGACAAGGGCTGGACGACCCATGGCGCGCCGGAGGGACGGACAGGTGCCAGTTACGACGCGCCGCACAGGCGGTTTCGAGACTACTTAGCCGACGCATTGCTGCGCATCGTCCTGCGTCTGGATCCGGCCGAGGAAGCGCCGACTCTCGTCGCGGTGGCGGAGGCGCTCGACCGACCCGCGCGGCCGCTGTTCCTGGGGCGCAAGCCGTGCCTGCCCTCAGCACTGCTGCTAGCGAGTGGAGACGAGCGGTGGGTGAGCGCCGGCACCGCCTGGGAAGCACTCCGCGCCGTACCCGGTGCCGGAACGCCAGCGCGCGCCCAATGGCCCTCCGGCCAGGGGCCTGAGTCGGGTGACAACGTGGATCGCGTTGCCGATTTGGCCGACCTGCGGAACTGGCGCACCGGTCTGCACGGCGGGACGCGCCGGGTGGTAGAGGGTTGGATCGTTCCGGCCGCAGCGGCATGACGGCGTTCCATCTGGTCCGCGCTCCCGTCGACACCGGCCAGTTAGGTCGATGGGCCGGCGAACGCGGTTGGACCGGATCGAAAGACGCCGTGTATGACGAAGGCCGCGCCCTGCACCATCTCGTGACCGAAGTCTGGGGACCGGGAGTCCTCCCCTGCTTCAGGTTTCTCGTCCCGCCCCGCAGACGGGCCGGCAATCTCTACGCGTACTCGGCAATGGACGCGGAAGCCTTGTGCGCCGCGGCGGACGTCCAGGCCCTGCCGGAACACTTGAAGGTCCTGCGCCTCGAAGGGCTGGAGAGCAAGCTGATGCCGGCGGACTGGCGCGCGGGGCAACGGTTGGGCTTCGATCTGCGGGCTCGACCGATCCGACGCCTGCGGCGCGACCTGAACGGCTCGAGAGAGCGGGTGCGCGCTGGCCGCGAGGTCGATGCGTTTCTGGTAGAGGCCTTGCGCGGCCACCCCGAAGCGCCGGACGGCATGAGCAACGAGGGCCGGACACGGCAGGAGGTCTATCTCGACTGGCTGGCCGAACGGCTGACCCCCACGGCCACGCTCGACCGTTCAGCAACTCGTCTTGTTCGTTTCCGACGCCAGCGGGTCGCACGAGAGAATCACGATTCTGAGGGGCCGGACGCGACCGTGCACGGCGTTCTCGTCGTGGCTGATCCGACGGCGTTCTCCGCGCTGCTGATGCGGGGCGTTGGGCGGCATCGAGCCTATGGCTACGGCATGCTGCTGCTGCGCCCGCCCGGCCGCCCGGTTCCGGTGCGGTAGATGCTGAAGGGCCGGCTTGGACTCGACAGCGCCAAGGTCCCGCACAGGGATCGGGCCGGGTTGCTCTATCTTGCGCGCGGCGCGTTGACAGCCCGAGACGGCACGCTCGCCTTCCTGCAAGGGCAAGCGACCGCGGCGGACGCGCTCGGGCCCGGGGATTACGCGATCCCGCTTCAGGGGGTATCGATGATTTTGCTCGGCCCCGGCTCCACGGTCAGCCATGACGCGTTGCGTCTACTTGCCTACGCGCGCACCGGGCTCGCGGCGGTGGGAGAGGATGGGGTTCGTCTCTACACCGCCCCGCCGCTGATTCCCGACCGCTCCGGCCTGGCGCGGCGGCAAGCGCGGCTATGGGCCGACGACGCCGAACGTATTGCCGTCGCCCGTCGCATGTATGCCTGGCGACTGGGCGAAATATTGCCGCATCGCTCGCTGGACGTTCTGCGCGGCATCGAGGGCGCGCGAATGAAGGAGAGTTATCGCTTGCACGCCCAGCGAGCCCGGATCGAGTGGCGTGGACGCCGCTATGATCGCGCTGACCCGGGAGCGGCGGACTTTCCCAATCAGGCCCTCAACCACGCATCGAGCGCGGTCGAGGGCGCCGCCGCCATCGCCGTCGCCGCTACCGCGACGATCCCGCAACTCGGCTTCATCCACGAGGATCCGGGGCAGTCGTTCGTTCTGGACATCGCTGACCTTCATCGCGACAGCATTACCATTCCCTCCGCTTTCCGTGCCGCCAAGCGGATCACTGAACGCCCGGATGAAAACATCGAGCGGCTTGCCCGCCGGCTGACGGGGGAAACATTGGCACGCGAACATGTGATCCCAGCGATGATCGAGCGAATAAAATCTCTTTTCGAGGACCCCTCCGGGGAGGAGTGATCGGACGATGCCCATGGCAATGGTCGTCACCCGTAACGTGGAACCTCGCTATCGCGGCTTTCTGACCTCCGTCATGCTTGAAGTTGCACCCGGAGTCTACGTGGCGCCCGACCTGTCGGCGGGCGTGCGGACACGGGTGTGGGACGTGCTGTCGGCATGGTGGTCGGCACTGCGCACAGGATCGATCGTCCTGGTATGGAGGGACACGCAAGCCGTCGGAAATCTCCGCATACGGACGCTCGGCGCGCCTCCCAAAGAGATCGTGGACGCAGACGGTGTCCTTCTCGTAAAACGGCAAGGGGATTCGCGTACATCGCCCACTGCTCTTTGACATCGTAAATACATCAAAGTGTTGATCGCTAGAGGCTCCCCCGCCCGCGCGGGGATAGACCCGGCGAGGGCGGTCTTGAGTACGCCATCGACCTGGCTCCCCCGCCCGCGCGGGGATAGACCCCGGCTTACGTTGAAGTGGACGGATTTGCTTACGGCTCCCCCGCCCGCGCGGGGATAGACCCAATCCAATTGGTGCTGATCTTGGTAAGGAGGCGGCTCCCCCGCCCGCGCGGGGATAGACCCGGCGGATGCATTCGCGAACGCCGGTCTCAACCGGCTCCCCCGCCCGCGCGGGGATAGACCCCAGATCAGACACCAGGGTTCGCACCACGAATTGGCTCCCCCGCCCGCGCGGGGATAGACCCCGCCCACTGACCAACATCAGTGTGGCCTACGCGGCTCCCCCGCCCGCGCGGGGATAGACCCGAGAAGAACGGCCTGCTCCTGTATCGTCCGATGGCTCCCCCGCCCGCGCGGGGATAGACCCGCCACCGATGTCGGGACCACCGCCCCGGTCGTGGCTCCCCCGCCCGCGCGGGGATAGACCCAACATTACGGTGAGGCTGTTTCGTAGTGATTTGGCTCCCCCGCCCGCGCGGGGATAGACCCTATCGCGGCGAACCTTACATCCCCGGCGAGACGGCTCCCCCGCCCGCGCGGGGATAGACCCTGGCGATATGCCCGCCAGCGCCCGTACATCGTGGCTCCCCCGCCCGCGCGGGGATAGACCCGAGGCGTATAGCCTGGTGGCTGAGCTGGCGGAGGCTCCCCCGCCCGCGCGGGGATAGACCCCACTCGGCCGCCGAGCCGAAGAGCTGCAGGAAGGCTCCCCCGCCCGCGCGGGGATAGACCCGCCACTGGCGACGGCGAGTTCCGAAACTACGTGGCTCCCCCGCCCGCGCGGGGATAGACCCTTGATCGCCAGGCTCTTGTCCGCCCCCGATCCGGCTCCCCCGCCCGCGCGGGGATAGACCCTCCTGGGGCGCGTGGAATACGGGGCGGATTGCGGCTCCCCCGCCCGCGCGGGGATAGACCCTCTACGGCCTGATCCTCCCGCACGAGGAGGTCAGACCGCCGTTCAGGATTTTGGGGGACGGCATGGCTCTCATGGCCATGCGACCCACTGTCCATCAGCGCAACTCGCCCCGCCTAGTGCTTGGCCTCCGACCTTAAGTTCCCAGACTCTTCAAGCCGCTGCATTATTCCGTAGTGCCGTAATAGGCGCCGATGAATGCGCCCTCGCCGCCGACAGGCGTGGTGAATTCACCGCCAGCAGTTCCGGCAACAAGACGTGGATCGCCGTCGCCGTCGGGGATGTTGGAGAACTGGCCTCCCCATGCGCCGCCCCCGCTCAACGGCACTCCGCCAAGACTCATGCTCACATCCTGACTGCGGAAGGTTCCATTCGGATCAAACGACGCTGCGCCCAGGTGAACCCGATAAGCGGTCGCTACGTCGGCAAAATCACCGACCTCCCCCGTCGCCGCATCTTCCGTAATGGGGCGGTTGATGTCAAACACCGATCTTCACGATCTTCCGGCCTGGCACGGTGGCTCGCACATGAAGCACCGTAGCCTGTTGCAAATCGAATCACAGGCGCGGTCAACATAGCGGATTGCCATGGCGGGAGCGGCTAACTGACTCGTCTGCGCGGCAAAGAAGGAAGCGGGATTCCCGGATGTGTCCGTCGCCAGGCTCTCGCTTCCGTCCGTGGTCAGCGCAGCGGCTGCCAACGTCATGCCTGGTCCAAACGATTCCCGAGTGCCGATCTTGGTCGCGTGCTCGAACGCGATGAAACGGTTCGGCCGACAAGACGCAGCGCGTGCATCAACGGGAACCGCGTCCCGGCGAGGGGACACCGGTGGATCGCCACCTTCAGGCGCGGCTCTTTCCTCCTCTCGCTTCCGATTGCCGGTGGGATGCAGCCGCGCCTATGCCGTCTGGAGCGCCATCGCCTCCTCGCGCGTGAAGCGGAACTCGGTGCCGTCCCGCCACATCCGGTGAAGTACCACGCCGATGCGCCGGGCCAGGGCGACGGTCGCACGCTTCTTGCCACGGAGCTTCGCCAGACGAAGCGCCCAGGCCTTCAGCCAGTTCGGCCCGGCGGTGCCGTTCAGCATCACCGTGGCGGCCTGATAGAGCGCGGTACGCAGACCTGCGTCGCCGCACTTCGTGATGCCGCCGACAATATCTCGCTCGCCGGATTGGTCCCGGCCCGGCGTCAGTCCCACCCAGGGGCCGACATCCTTCGATCTCCGGAACCGCCCGGGATCGTCAATCGCCGATTTGAAGGTCAGGGCCACGACCGCGCCTACGCCGGGCATGGTCATCAGCAGCCGGCATACCGGATCCTCCCTGGCCAGATCGCGGACCAGCTTCTCCAGGCCGGCCAGCTCGCGGCGCAGAGCCACCCGCGCGCGCAGGATCGGTTCGGCGGCGGCCTCCAGCATCGCGTTGCCTGCGATCAACTCCCGGACGCGGGCCTCCCAGCGGCCCTTCGAGACCTGGCCCAGCTTCAGGCCAAAGTTGCGCAACACGCCGCGCAGCGAGAGTTCCATATCGGTGAGCGCGCCCTTCACGGACCTGCGCGAGGTCAGCAGTGCGCGCATCTCCTGCGACGATACCGACTTGCAGTGCACCGGCCTGAACCAGCCCATCTGCAAGAGCCGTGCGATGCCCTCGGCATCCCGGCGATCCGTCTTGATCGGCATCGCCTTCAGCGCCGCCTTCACCCGCCGGGTCTCCATAAGGACGGCCTCGAAGCCGGCGTCGGTCAGCCCCTTGTGCAACCAGTGGGACAGGGGACCGGCCTCAAGACCGATCACGGCGATCTCGTGCTCCAGCTTGCCCATGAACGCAACCAACGCGTCAGGCGTGCTGGCGACCTGAGCCTCGGTCACGATCTTGCCCTTGTCGCCGATCACGCAGATTGTCGTGCTTGCCAGCGATACATCCAGCCCGATATAGACAGCCATGTCGTTGCCCTTTCCTCTCGAAGGATTGGGGCGCGCCTTCCGGCAAGACCCCGTGAGCACGCTGAGCGTGCAAGGGCAACGACACCCGATTCGTCGTCATCGGGACAGGCTCCGATGGTACCGATTGGCGCCGAGCCCCATTACGGCATCTTGGTACACACCGGTCACATAGACGGGAGCCTGACACCCGATGCAGCCCGAGATCGTGCCGGTACCGAAGTCGGCAGCGAGTCCGATGGTCGAACTCCAAACTCCAGTCTCCGTGCTCCCTTCCGACAAGGTCTGTCCCGGAACAATGCTGCCATACCGGCCAGCATAGACACCCTCTGCAAGCCCGTTGTAGCTGGCAGTGCCCTGCATCGGCATGGTCGGCGGATTGCCGATATCAAGCTCGGGGCCATCGACGAAGGCACCAACCTCTACACCTGTGACCGAACCGTTGAGGACGTCCCCGGCGGCATGCAGCCAATAGCCGCCCGCCAGGTAATCGGTGGGATCGCTGTTAGACCAGGAAACGCCCGTGTAGGCTAACGTCGCGCCCGCCGCGTTAGCATCCAACTGAATCCAGCCGCGTCCGCCATGCCCGGGAATAAGAGAGTCGAGGGCGTCACTCTCGAGCGTGTCGGAGGCTGTATCCAGGGTGAGGGCGCTGGCGTCATCGCGCTGAATCCGCAGGATCAGTCTCTGCCCATCGAATGTGGTGCTCGCAGCGTCGGATGATATCCCAGCCACGTTATGGCTTGTGGATTGCGTGACACTCCCGAATGCAGGCAGCGACGTGGCCGCTCGCGTTACGGCACTTCGGTTCGCGGTCGGATCGGCTGCAAGCGTTTCGTTGAACGTCGGAGTATTGGCGGGCGGCAGGGACGTGACGGGTTGTGTATTGCTGCCACCGCTGCCACCGCTGCCACCACACGCCGAAAGAGTAAGGAGACCGCCGAGGGTGACCGCCAGCATAGTCTTGTTCATGAATCTTTGCTCCCTTGCAGGCCAGCCCGGCTGGTGCCGGGCCGTTGCTAACGACACACGGGTGTGTGAGGTCCCCACCTATTCACCTGGGCCAAGGAGCGACCCTGGCCGGGTCAAGAGGCTGTTGTATTCAGCGGGCAACCCGACGGAGCGGGCACCCGTGGTCGTTAGCGGGGGTAAGCGTAGAGTCGGGATCAGGCGGCGGTCAAGGTGCTTGCGAGAAGCTGAGCTGGGGGACCCCGGAACAATGGCAGCCTCCGGGGTCACGTTGGGAAGAGACCCTGATTTCCCGCCTGCTAACCGTGCACCCTATGGACTGATGGTGCTGTTGGCGCCTCGCCACCCGCCATTGCGGCCCCGATGGACTTTCCGATGCGCTCGGCGGCGGCCTGCAGATCGCGGTCGCCGACATGGGCGTATCGCAGGGTCATTGTGGGGTCGGCGTGGCCGAGCATGCGCGCGACGGTGGAGAGCGGAACGCCCCGGGCGACGGCCTGGCTGGCAACGGTATGCCTGAGATCGTGCAGGCGAACGTCGTCGAGCCCGGCTTCCTTCCGCGCCCGGCGCCAGAGGTGAAGTGCGTGTGAAAGTGGCTTGTCAGGATGCCTTGGGGAGGGGAACACGTAGAGGCTTGCGGCACGCGGCTGGCGGGCAAGGATGGCCTGCGCGGCCTGGCTCAGCCAGACCCTGCGCGGCCCGGTCTTGGTGTCGGCGAGATTGAGGTGGTCGCCGTCGACCTCCGGCCATTGGAGCTTGAGGATCTCGCCCACCCGGCAGCCGGTGAGCAGGAGCAGCCGGATGACGTCGGCCTGCTGCCGGCGGGAGGGCCGCTCCCCGACCAGCCGATCAAGGACGCGGTGAAGCCTTTCGATCTCTTCGGCGGAGAGGAACCGGGTGAGTTTCGGGCGGGGGTTCTTCGCGATGCCCTTCACGGGAGCGGTCCCGACATGGCCGGCGGCGAGGGCGGCGTTCATGATTTGGCCGAGGATCTCGAGCGCCTTGTTTGCTCCGCCCGGCGCGGTACGGCTGTAGGCGTCGAACCAGCGTTCGACGCCGATCCGCCGGATGGCGTCCAGCGGGAGTTGGCCGAAGGCGGGGATCAACTGCCGTTCAAGCACACGATTGGCGAACCGGCAGGACGACGGGGCGCAGCGACCGCGGTACGCCGGCATCCACTCGTTCTGGACGAAGTCGCGGAACAGGGGAGCGCCGAAACGTCCTTCCGCCTTGTGCGGGGCGGTTCCCAAGCGGAGCGCCAGGGCTTCCTTCCGGGCGTCCTCGACGGTCATGAGCGCGGCCGGGCCGAGGGTCGCCCTGACCGGCTCTCCCTGGACGCGCCCGTGCCAGACGAAGCTGCGATGCCCGGACGGGCGTACCCGCACGCCGAGGCCGGGCACCTCGCTGTCCCAGACCGCGTATTCCGTCGTGTGCGGCTTCAACTTGCCGACGCCCGCGTCCGTCAGCCGGACCCTCCGCCCCTTCATGGCCGGTTCCCCGACAGGACGGGAGACAGGGTCTCGACTGCGTCGCGGACCGTGGCGTCGGACAGGTGAGCGTATTTCAGCGTGGTCGACGCCTTCTCGTGACCGAGCAGGCGGCCGACGGTGCGCACGCTCTCGCCGGAGAGCAGTGCCATGCTGGCGTAGGAATGTCTGGTGTCGTGCAGGCGGACATCCTGCAGCCCGGCTTCCTCCCTCACGCCGCGCCAGAAGTAATCCAGCCACATCCACGGGGTGCGCCGACCGGCGACCGGGAAGATCCATCCGGAGGATCGGGGCATGCTATCGAGAACATCGCGCGCCGCCTCGCACAGCCAGACCGTGCGTGGGCCGACTTTGCTGTCGGGCAGATAGAGCCGCCCCTCCCGGTAGGAGCGCCATTGAAGGGTCAGTATCTCCGACTTGCGGCACCCGGTGAGCAGCAGCAGACGCAGGGCGGCCACGTGCAGGGGGCGGTCGGCCTCGTGCCGGCCCAGCACTGCGGCGAGGCGGCGATACTCCTCGGGGGTGAGGAAGCGCTCGGACCGTCCCTGTCGGTAGCGGCGGATCCCGGCGCAGGGGTTGCTGTCCTCCGGGCGGTATCCCCAGACCTCGGCCTGCTGCATGATGACCGAGAGGATCGGTGCCGAGCGGTTCGCGGCGGCGGGCGTCGCGTGAAGAGAGCGGAACCAGGCCCGCACGTCCTCCTTGGTTATCTCTCCGATGGGCTTGCCCGCGAAGAAGGGCAATATCTGCCGGCGGAGGTAGGCCCGGTTTACGTCCAGGGTGCGCGGCTTCCAGCGGCGGCCGTAGCGGTCGAAGACCTCCTCGGCGACCGTCTCGAAGAGGGTGCCGCCGGGGTCCGCCGCATCGGGCTCCCGGCCGTCGCGCAACGCGGCGAGCATCGACCTGGCCCTGACCCGCGCCTCGGGCTCGGCGATCGCCGCCGCGTCGCCTATGATCTTCCAAACTCGTTTGCCCCTGTGCTGGCTGTGGATGAAGTAGCGCCGGGTGCCGGAGGGCATGACCCGGACGCCGTACCCCTTCAGCTCGGCGTCCCGGATGTCGCGCACCTTGCGGCGGGGACGAAGGGCGTCGACTCTGCGCTGGGTGAGGCGGATGGTTGGCATGATTGCGCGTCTCCGATCTGTTGCAGCGGAGTGCGGAATCGGCTTGAATTCCGCGCCCGGTGGCAATAGAAATGGAAGATCATCGCAATCGAATCAGCTGCTTAGCACCGAAGGTGCGTGTTTCCGTGTAGGACGGAAACGCTCTAACTGCGCCGGGCCGCTGCCGCGTCTCCTTCCGGCGCGCCTTGCTCCAGCGGAGCGCCGGCGTAGCGCCGGTTGGCCTCGCCGAGCGCGTCACGCAGCGCCTTCACCAGGCTCGCCCGCTCTTCCGGCGCGAGGAAGTGGCCGACGACGATGGAACGTCCGTGCGAGGTGAGCGTGATCTGGCTTGCGTGCTCCACCGGCTCGGCGAGGGCGACGCGAAGCCAGTAGGGGTTGAAGCGCCACTCCGTCACGCGCCCGTTGGGCGCGATGCGGCGGACGACGACCTCGTCGGCGGTGACCCGTATGGTCTCCCGCAGGCGGCCCGAGCGGTAGCTCAGCCGGAAGGCGAGATAGAGCAGCAGGATGTCGAGGCCGAAGAAGCCGAACACCGGCCACGCGCCCTGGAGCAGGAAGTAGGTGCCGAGGCCGACGCTCACCACGATGACGCCGGCCATGACCGCAACGAAGCCGGCGCGCCCGAGCGAGCGGTTGGGCGCCAGCACCGCATCGAAGAGAGCCGGCGCGCCGGACCTGCCACCGTCGGCGGCTTCGCCCGAAGGGTGCGGAGACGTTGGGTCCATAATGCGAGAGTAAGGGCTTCGCCCTGCCTGGGTAAAGCACAAGGCTCGGGGCGTGCGGAAAATTCGCAGGTCGAGGCGCAATCCGGCAGAATTACGGGGGATTTCCTTGACTCCATTAGGCGAATCGCCGTCAACTCCGAGCGACCCATTGGAGCCAGGAGGAGGCCATGCTCAACAAATCGTGGGCGCTGCGGATTGCGATTGTCGCCCTTCCGCTGGCGGTTGCCGCGGGTTGCCAATCTGCTGCCGAGCAGGAGCAAACGGCAGCCGCCATAGCCGGCGCGGAAGCGATGGCGACGGAAGCCATGCAGACCGCCAACGCCGCGATGGTCGCCGTCGACGAGCTGAGAGCGGCGGTGGAAGAGGCCAACCAGAACGCTGCGGCTGCGGCTGCGGCGGCTCAGGAAGCGGCCGAGGCAGCGCAGGCGGCCGCGGACAAGGCGGACCGCATCTTCCAGAAGGGGATGCGCAAGTAGCAGTTCGGGCGGGCGGCCATCGCGCGCCGCCCGGCCGGGGCTAGGCCGAGGGCCCGGTTCGGTCCAGGGTGACGCGGACGGGGACGCCCGACCGTTCCTCGAAAGCCTTTCGGATAAGGTGCCAGTTAAGTCGGTCCCGGTCGGCACCTGCCAAAGTTGTGATCCGGTAAAGAGCGTCGGCGCGGGAGCGCGCGTCGACGCTCCTTATTTGGCCGGTGCTCTCGAGCTCGTCCGCCTGACCGGACTCGGGGTGCGCCTCGATGTAGAGCTCTCCCTCGTACCAGCCGATCTTGACCGCCTGGCTGATGACCTGGACCGGCGTGCCGATCGGCACGAGCTCGTATAGCCGGGCGATGTCCTCGGGGTAGAGGCGGATGCAGCCGTGACTCACGCGCCGGCCGATCCCCCACGGCCGGTTGGTGCCGTGGATCAGGTAGGCTGGCCAGTCGAAATAGAGCGCATGACTGCCGAGGGGATTGTGGGGCCCCGGCGGCACGACCTTGGGCAGATCCGGCTTCTTGGCGCGGATCGATTCAGGCGGGTACCAGCTCGGCGCCTCCTTCTTGCGGACGATCTCGGTCGTGCCGAGGGGCGTCGACCACCCCTCCCTGCCGACGCCTAGGGGAAAGGTCACGGGCTCCGTGCCCGGCGGGCCGAAATAGTAGAGGCGGTGCTCGGCCAGGTTGACCACCAGGCCGACGCGCTCGGCATCGGGGAGCACGTGCGCGGTGGGCAGGACGACCGACGTGCTCTTGCCGGGGACCCAGGGATCGATGCCGCGGTTGGCCGCGATCATCTCGACGTAGCCGAGACCGTTGGCGCGTGCGAGGTCCAGCAGCGTGTCCTCGTAATCGGCGACGATGTGGCGCATCTGGCCGATCATGTCGCTGGGCGGGGCCGAGCCCTCTGGCTCCGGCGCCGTGGCGCCGCCTGTCGCCGCCACGGTGAGCCACGCCGTCAACACGGCCGCGATGGTGAATGCCGTCCGCCGTCGCATCCTTCGTCTCGTCTAGGCGGGGCCGCCGCTTTCCACCGGCGCGTCCGCGCGGCTGCCCCAGTCGGACCAGGAGCCGTCGTAGACGGCGACCTGCTCGGCCCCGATCGCAGCAAGCGCGAGCGCCAGTGTGCACGCGGTGACGCCTGACCCGCACGTGGCGATGACCGGCCGGGCGGGATCGACGCCGGCCTCCGCGAACGCGCGGCGTATCGCCGCGGCATCGCCCAGCGCGCCGTCGTCATCGTCGAGCACGGCGTCGAAGGGGACGTTGTGGCTACCGGGAATGTGGCCGCGCGGGAGATCGGGCCGGGGCCCCGGATCCTCGCCGGTGAAGCGGGCGGCCGCGCGCGCATCCACGATCTGCGCGCCGCCCGTGCCGAGCGTCGCGCGCACCTGCTCGAACGAGCGCACCATCGTCTCGTCGGCGGCCTGGGCCGTGAACGCGCCCGGCGCGATCGCGGGCGTGCCGCGCTCAACCGGGCGGCCTTCCGCCTGCCAGCGGGGCAGACCGCCGGCGAGAACCGAAACGCGCTCGTGGCCGAATACGCGAAACATCCACCACACCCGCGCCGCGCTGTAGAGGCCGACGGTATCGTATACCACGACATGCGAGTCGTTGCCGACCCCGAGCGCCGAGACGCTCTCCGCGAAGTGCGCCGGGGACGGCAGCATGTGCGGCAGCGACGAGTCGGGGTCGCTGATGCCGTCGATATCGAAGAAGGCCGCGCCGGGGATGTGGGCCGCCAGGAACTCGGCGGCCGGATCGCGCGCCGCGGCCGGCAGGTGCCACGAGCCGTCCAGCACCCGCACCGCGCTGCCGGCGCCGCTCTCTGCGGCGAGCCAGGCGGTCGTTACGACCAGCGGCGTCCCGTCGCCGCTCATGCGGGGTCTCCGAAGGCGAGCGAGACGCGCCGGTTCTGCCTACCCTTGCTCTCGATCTTGCGGACGATGACCGGCCCGATCTCGCCGGTACGCGCGACGTGGGTGCCGCCGCAGGGCTGCAGGTCGATGCCCTTCACGTCGATCAGCCTGACCTGGCCTTGACCGCTCGGTGGCTTGACCCGCATGGTCCGCACCAGCTCGGGCTGTGCCGCCAGCGCCTCGTCGCTGATCCAGCGCGCCGCGACCGGAAAGTCCCGCGCGATGAGGGCATTGAGCGCGTCCTGAACGGCTGCCTTCTCCAGCCTGACATCGACATCGAAGTCGAGCCGTCCCTTCTCCGCCGTGAGCTGCCCGCCGGTCACCGGCGCGTCGATGACGGCGCTCAGCAGGTGCAGGCAGGTGTGCATGCGCATGTGGCGGTAGCGGCGCTCCCAGTCGATCTCGGCGACCACGCGGCTTCCCGGCGCCAGCGCGGAGTCGGGGTCGATCAGATGCAGCACCTCGTCCGCGCCCTCGCCCTTGCGCGTGTCGTGCACGGCGAACTCGGTGCCGTCGTCCGCGCGCAGGACTCCGGTATCGCCGGGCTGGCCGCCGCCCATGGGATAGAAGACCGTGCGGTCGAGCTGCACCGCTCCGGCCTCCACCGCGCTGACTGTCGCCTCGCAGGAGCGCGCGTAGGGATCGGCGCGGAACAGCAGCTCAGTCTGCGGCATCGGGGGCGTCGTCGAGCCAGGGCGGCACCGGCAGATCGCGCTCGCGCAGGAACGCGGCATTGAAGAGCTTGCTGAAGTAGCGGGTGCCGTAATCGCAGAGCACGGTGACGATGGTGTGGCCGGGGCCCATCTCGCTCGCCAGCCTGATCGCGCCGGCCACGTTGATGCCCGTCGAGCCGCCCATGATGTGGCCTTCGTTCTGCGCCAGATCGAAGATTACGGGTAGCGCTTCGGCATCCGGAATCTGGAACGGCACGTCGATGGGCGCGTCCTCGAGGTTGGCCGTGATCCGGCCTTGCCCGATCCCCTCCGTGATCGAGCTGCCCTCAGCCTTGAGCTCGCCGTGGGCATAGTGGTTGTAGAGCGCGGCCCCCATCGGGTCGGCGAGGCCGATCGTGACCGAGGGATTGCGCTCCTTGAGCGCCATGCCGACGCCGGCCAGCGTGCCGCCGGTGCCGACGGCGCAGATGAAGCCGTCGACCTTGCCGCCGGTCTGCTCCCAGATCTCGGGGCCCGTGGTCTCGATGTGAGCCTGGCGGTTGGCGATGTTGTCGAACTGGTTGGCCCAGACCGCGCCGTTCGGCTCCTTCCCGGCGAGCTCGTCGGCGAGCCGGCCGGAATACTTCACGTAGTTGTTGGGATCGCGATAGGGCACCGCCGGCACCTGGATCAGCTCGGCCCCGCAGAGCCTGAGCATGTCCTTCTTCTCCTGGCTCTGGGTCTCCGGAATCACGATCACCGAGCGGTAGCCGAGGGCGTTGCCCACCAGCGCAAGCCCGATGCCGGTGTTGCCGGCCGTGCCTTCGACGATGGTCCCGCCCGGCTTCAGCACGCCGCGGCGCTCGGCATCGCGGATGATGAAGAGCGCAGCCCGATCCTTGACCGAGCCGCCGGGGTTCAGGAACTCGCACTTGCCGAGGATCTCGCAGCCGGTCGCGTCGGACGCGCCCTGCAGCCGGATCAGCGGCGTGTTTCCGATCAGTTCGACAAAGCCAGGTGCTGCTGTCATGGCGCTCCACGCCCCCGCAAAAGGCGGCGCACCCTAGCCCGCAACTCCAGGCAGGATCAAGCGATCTGCATGGGCAGCCTTGTCCGCCATGGGGTGCGCGGCTAGAGTGAGCCCGTCCAATCCAACCCTTCAGACCGTCGAGGCAGCCCACCATGAGCGAACCCGTCGTCGCCCAGGCGGAACCCTACGAGACTGAGCTCGTCGCCGGAAAAAAATATTTCTGGTGCGCCTGCGGGCTCAGCGCCACCCAGCCCTTCTGCGACGGCTCGCACAAGGAAACCGACATCCGCCCCATCATGTTCACCGCGGAGGAGAGCGAGACCGCGTGGCTCTGCGGCTGCAAGCGGACCGGGAGCCAGCCGCACTGCGACGGCACCCACAACACGCTCTGAGCGCGCGCTAACCCGACATGCTGCCCACCGCCACCGGGTCTCTGCGTCGGCGCCGCAGCCTTGCGAGTGCGGGCAGGGCGGCTCTCGCCGCGGCCGTGCTTGTCGTTCTCGCCGGCTGCAACCCGTTCGACGACCCCCCGCCCTGCCCCAGGGTCAGCGTGCTCAAGCAGACCAGCCAGCTCACCCTCTACGGCGAGGGGCCGGGACGCGACGACGCGAACGTGGCCTTCGCGCTCGAGCTGCGCGACGTGGCGTCGGACTGCGACCACAGCATCGACGACGAGGAAGGCGGCGGCGTCGAAGTCGAATTCGCGCTCTCCATCGATGCGACCCGCGGGCCGGCAGCGGAGACGGACCGGCTGAGCGTGCCTTTCTTCGTCGCCATCGCCAGACCGGACCGGCAGATCGTGGCCAAGGAAGTCTTCACGGCGGAGATCGTCTTCGAAGATGACGGCCCGCGCGCACGGACGGTGGAGGAGATCGAGCAGTGGATCCCCCTTAGGCCCGGAGAGTTCGGGCTGGGGTACGAGACACTCATCGGTTTCCAGTACACCGCAGCCCAGCTCGAAGAGCTGCGGCGCACCGAGACAGAGTAGGGCCCGCATCGGGCGGCCGACTTCCGGGTCCACGCGCCTCGCCGAGCAGCATTTCCGATCATGACGGTACTCGTGCAAACCCGTGCCGATCTCACGCTCGAAGCCGCCCGCCGGGTGGCCTGGGAGGGCGAGGGAGTCGAGCTCGGCGCCACGGCGCTCGCCGCCATGGCGAAGGGCCGGGAGCGTCTGGAACGCATTCTCGCGCATGACCCTGACGTCACCATCTATGGCGTGACCACGGGTCCGGGCCAGCTCGCCGGCAAGACGCTGACGCCCGCGCAGCGCGAGCGCTGGGCCGGCATGTCTCCGGCGCGGATCGCCACGTCGTGGGGCGACCCTCTACCCGATCGGGTCGTCCGCGCCATCGTGCTGGCGCGGCTTGCCAACTTCGTGGAAGGCCACGCCGCCATCTCGCCGGAGATCGCCCGGCGCGTCGCCGCCATGCTGGATGCGGACGCGATGCCCGTGGTGCCCGCGATGGGCCAGGGCGGCGCCGGCGAGATCCTGTCGTTGAGCCACCTCTTCATGGCCCTCGCCGAGGACGCCGAGCCCGCGATCAAGGACGTGATGTGCCTGGTCAACGGCTCGCCGGCGGCCACGGGCCTCGTCACCGATGCTGCACTCGTCGCCGAACGGCGGCTCGACGTGGCGGCGCGGGTCTTCGCGCTCTCCTTCGAGGCCTTCGACGCGCCGCTCAGCCATCTCGACCCCGCGCTCGCCGACTACTGGAACAACCCGCACGACGTCTGGGCGCTGGAGCGCCTTCGCGACCTGGTGGCGGGCGGCCACGGCGCAGACCGGCGCCCCTACCAGGCGCCCGTCAGCTACCGCATCCTGCCCCGCATGCTGGGCCAGGCCCGGCGCGCGGCCTCGCTTGCCGCCGAGGTCGCGTCGGAATCGCTCCAGGCGGTGACGGACAACCCGGTCTGGGTCGACGACGCCGACGAGGATCATCCCTTCGGCCGCTTCGTGACCAGCGGCGGCTATCACAACCCCCACGCGGTGCTCGCCATGGACGCCGTGGCCGCCGCGTCGGCCAATCTCTGCGTGCTTGCCGAACGCCACGGCGCGAAGCTCCTGGACGGCGCCGTCTCGCTGCTGCCGCACCAGCTGAACGCGCTCGACGACGACGATGCTCCCCGCGCCTACCTGGGATGCCTGCCGATGGCCCAGACCGGCTACGAGGAGGAGGCCCGCCTCTACGCCCAGGCCACCCTGCTGCCCGGCAGCGAATCCGGCGGCTTCGGGCAGAACGACGTGGCGAGCCCGGTCTTCCTCGCGTGGTCGAAGCAGGACCGCGCCGGGCGCTGCCTCGACATGGCGCTCGCGAGCCTCGTGCCGATCGCGCTGCGCGCCCTGGATGTCACGGAGCGCCCGGTGCCCGCGCCGCTGGCCGGGCTCGAAGCCGTGGCCAGGGAGATCGTTTGCGAGCCGACGGAGGGCCGGGCGATGGGCCGGGCGATGGGCCCTGCGGTGGCCGCGCTCGCGGACGCACTCCGCGCCGACGTCTATCCCGCCTGACGCGCAGCGGGCGGCAGCGACCGGCTTGTCAGGCCGTCCGGCGCTTCCTACCATGCCCGCTCACGCGCCCGGCGGAGAGAAGCTCATGACCAAGGCCCAGACTGCAGAAGCGGCAAGCCCGGCCACGCCGGAGCCGCCGTTCACCCTCGTCAGGAAGGACGACCCCACCTTCGTCCCCGGACGGCGCGACTTCATGACCTACCGCGACCTCGGCGTCACGGCAGCGAGCGGCGGGACCATCCGCGCGCAGATCACCTCGGCCAAGCAGGGGCTCACGCGGCCGACCGGCTGGCACACGCACATCTGCGAGGGGCAGCTCGTCTACATGCTGAGCGGCTGGATCGACCTCGCCTTCGAGACCGAGACCATCCGCATCGAGGAAGGGGATTCGCTCTACATCCCGGGTGGCACGCCGCACAACGAGGTCGCGACTTCTGATACCTTCGACCTGATCGAGATTTCGGTGCCCGCCGACATGGGCACCGAGCCCTGCGACCAGCCGCCGGGCTGGCGCGGAGACAAATAGAGCGCCTGCTCTAGCGGGATCGATCCCCTTTCGCGCCCGCGACCTTTCAGGCGCGGGCGACTCACCCGGCGGTGAGCGCGAATCCCTCGTAGCCGTTGGCGACCACCGCCTCGCACTTCTCCATGTAGGTCGGCATGCCGCCGGTATACGGCGTCACCGTGCGCGGCTTGCCGGGCACGTTGGCGCCCACGTACCAGGAGTTGCAGGAGGGGAAGAGCGTCTCCGCCGCGACTTCCTCATGGTGGTCCATCCAGCGATCCTCCGCCTCGCGCGTCGCTTCGATGCGCGGGCGTCCGTAGGCGCGGGCATTGGCGATGCAGTCAGATATCCATTCGACGTGCTGCTCGATGGTGGGCACCATGCTGGTGAGCACCGAGGGGCTGGTCGGGCCCGTGACGGTGAACAGGTTGGGGAAGCCCTCGATCGCGAGGCCGAGATAGGTGCGCGGGCCCTCGGCCCACTTGGACCGGAGCGTCCGCCCGTCCCTGCCGCGGATGTCGATCCTGAGCAGCGGCCCGGTCATCGCGTCGAAGCCGATGGCGAAGACGATGGTGTCCAGCGCGTATTCCTCGCCGCCGGTGCAGAGCCCGGTGCGCGTGATCTCCTCGATCGGCGCGTCGCTGATATCGACCAGCGTGACGTTCGGCCGGTTGAAGGTGGCGTAGTAGTCGGTATCGAGGCAGATGCGCTTGCATCCCATGTATGAGTGCGGCGAGAGCAGCTCTGCAAGCTCCGGATCGTTCACCTCGGCGCGAATCTTGCTGCGGATGAATTCGGTGGCGATGTTGTTCGCCTCGGCATTGACCAGGAGGTCGGCGAAGACCCCGTAGTAGCTGAGGCCGCCCTTCTGCCAGCGAGCCTCCATCTCGCGCCGACGCTCCTCGGAAGTCATCTCGGCGCAGGTCGCCGGGTTCACGGCCCACATGGAGCCGGTCGGCGTCGTCTTGGCCCGCCTCCGGTGCTCCCCGTAGTCGGCCCTGAAGGCGGCGTATTCCGCCTCGTCGAGCGGCCCGTTGCGAGCGGGGATGGTGTAGTTCGGCTGACGCTGGAAGACGGTGAGGTGCTGTGCCTCCGCCGCGATCAGCGGGATCGACTGGATGGCCGAGGAGCCGGTACCGATGATGCCGACGTGCTGGCCGGCGAAGGAGACCGGCTCATGGGGCCAGGCGCCGGTGTGGTACCACGCGCCCTCGAAGCGTTCGAGACCCTCGAAGGCGGGCCGGTTGACGGCCGAGAGACACCCCGTGGCCATGATGCAATAGGTGGCGCTGAGCCGCGTGCCGTCGTCGGTCGCGATGCGCCAGCATCCCGCCGCCTTGTCGAAGGCGGCTTCGGTGACGGTCGTCTCGAAGCTGATGTCGCGGCGAAGGTCGAAGCGGTCCGCCACATGCTCCAGATAGCGCAGGATCTCCGGCTGCGAGGCGTTGCGCTCGGTCCAGCGCCACTCATCCTGCAGCGCATCGGAGAACTGGTAGGAATACTCGACGCTGTCGCCGTCGCAGCGCGCGCCGGGATAGCGGTTCCAGTACCAGGTGCCGCCGACCCCGTCGCCCCGCTCGAGCACGCGCACGGAGAGGCCGACTTCGCGCAGCCGATGGAGCATGTAGAGGCCGGAGAACCCAGCGCCCACCACCACCGCGTCAAAATCCGGCGCGGCAGCGGATGAGCGGCGCTTGCCGGAACCCTCGCCTGTCGACGGCGTGACCATGACCCACCTGCCCGTTGCTTCAGAGGGTAAAGTCTAGCCTGGACGCCTCGCCACGGTCACGCGGCGTCGAGCATCAGCGCGGCCGCGCCGACCATGCCCGCGTCGTTACCGAGCGCCGCCTTGATCACGTGTATCGCCCCCTTGGGCGCCAGCACGGCGCGCGCGATGGCGCGCTCGGCGGCCTCGCGAAAGAGCGCGAAGTGCCGTTCGCCCATGCCGCCGCCGATGAGGATCACCTCGGGCAGGAAGCAGTGGATGAGGCTCCAGATCCCCGTCTCCATCGCATCCGCGCCGCGGGCGACGATCGCCCTGGCGGGCTCCGCGCCGGCCGCGGCCGCGGCGAAGACGGCTTCGGCATCCGCATAGCCGTGCTTAGTCCCGGCCCGCGCGAGCGCCGGCCCCGCGGCCAGCGCCTCGATGCAGCCCCGGCTTCCGCAGTAGCACGCCGGGCCGGCCGGGTCGACGATCAGATGGCCGATCTCGGGATGCTCGCCGTTAGCCCCACGCAGGATGGCGCCGTCGATCAGCGCCGCGCCGCCGATGCCGGTGCCGACGGTCAGCATGACCGCGATACGCGCGCCGCGGGCGGCGCCAGCCAGCGCCTCGCCGAGAAGCGCCGCATCGGCGTCGTTGACGAGGCGCACCGGCGTGCCGAAGCGGGCGGCGAGCGGGCTCACGATGACGTTCCCCTCCCAGCCGGGAAGCGTGTAGAAATTGTCGATCCGCCCGCTCTCTTCGTCGAAGGGGCCGGGGCAGCCGAGGCCGATGCCCGCGAGCGCGGCCGGCTCAACGCCGGCCTCGGCCATGGTTTCGTCGATCGCCCGCGCGAGCCGAGCGAGCCCTGCCTTGAAGCCCGCCTCGACATCCGTTGCAATGGTCCGCCGCGCGTGCACCGCGCCCACCTCGTCGATGGCGCCGACCGCGATCTTCGTGCCGCCGATATCGACGCCGATGGCGATGCGGCTCAAGCGTCCGCCTCGCCGAGCCCGGTGCCGGCTGCGGCATTTTCATCGCAGAGGCAGACGGCGTTCCCATGCAGCCAGAGGAAGGATGCCGGCAGCTGTGGCGTGACCCGGCGCTCCGCGAGCCGCGCCATCGGCACCCGCTTGGCGGCGCCGGAGACCAGCAGCAGGATCTGGCGCGAACGCAGGATGTCGCCGAGGCCGAGCGTCAGCCCCTGGCGCACCGCCCCGCCGGTATCCGCCAGCATGGGGTGCCCGCGCGATTGCGCGCTGAGCGTCGCGACGTGGCAGAAGGGCGCAAAACTCTCCGCCGGCTCGTTGAGCCCCAGGTGGCCGTTCAGCCCGAGCCCGAGGATACAGAGGTCGATGGGACCGGCCTCGTCGAGCGCCGCCGCCACCCGCCGGCACTCTGCTGCTGCATCGCTTGCGTCGCCCTGAATGCCGATCCAGCGCTCCGGCGGCACCGCGAGGGGACCGCGCACCGTCTGCTCCAGGTAGGCGGCGCAGCTCGCCGCATCGTTCGCAGCGAGGCCCGCCCACTCGTCGAGCTGGATGAAACGCGCGCTGACAAGACGCTCCGCTTCACCGGCGAGCAGCGCGTAGGTGCCGGTCGGCGTGTCCCCGCTCGCGAGGCAGATCAGGAGGTCGGGCCTGGACTCTGCCGCGGCCCAGATGAGCGCCGCCGCGCGCCGATCCAGCGCTTCCCGGTCCGGCAGGACGGTAACGCGCACCGCGTCAGCCTGCGCCGCCTTGCCAGAGGTCCCAGGGCCTGGCCGCGTCGGACGTGAACGGGAGGGCGACCTTGGCGCCGGTGCGGGCCGATTCGTATGCCGCGAACAGCACCTCCTGCACGGCGCGCGCGTCCTCGCCGGTCACCAGCGGCGCCGTGCCGTTCTGCACGCAGTCCACGAAGTGGTCGAACTCGGCCCAGAAGCCGTAGTTCCACTCCTCCTCGTAGATGGTGAAGCTCCAGCCCTGGGTGCCGCCGGCCTTCTCCACCGCGTAGTCGTAGCCGCTCCGGCTGTAGGTCTCGATCGAGTTGCCGTGGAGCAGGTCGGCGTAGGCCACGCCTTCGGAGCCATGCACCTCGGCCCGGTCGTCCATGCCGCCCGGCTTGGTCCAGCTCGTCTCGTTGAGGAAGAGGCAGCCGCCCTCGAACTCGAGGATGAGCAGCGCGTTGTCCTCGCCCCTGGTCTTGTCGCC
Organism: Alphaproteobacteria bacterium; assembly: GCA_965221125.1. GTDB lineage: Bacteria > Pseudomonadota > Alphaproteobacteria > UBA828 > UBA828 > WTGU01. The sequence goes on along the minus strand of CBDCRW010000004.1, from coordinate 432,827 downwards.
GTGCACCTGGCGCGAGAGCTGGGCGTAGACCGAGACGATGGGCGTGCGGTCCATCATCCAGCGGGCGAAGGCGATGCCGTGGCAGCCCATGTCCGCGAGCACGCCGCCGCCGGCGCGGTCCACGTCCCAGAAGTGGGGCGCGTGCGGGCCGTCGTGCTTCTCCGACTGCTTGATGAGGGTGGGCGTGCCGAGCGCGCCTGAATCCAGCAGCGACTTCATGCGCACGTACTTGGGCGCGAAGATCACCTCCTCGGCATACATGAAGAGCACGCCGGCATCGCTGCAGGCGGCGATCATGCCGTCGGCCTCGGCGAGGTTCAGGCACATCGGCTTCTCCAGCACGACGTGCTTGCCGGCGGCGGCGCAGTCCAGCACCAGCGGATAGTGGGTGTCGTTGGGCGTGCCGATCGCCACCATGTCGATGTCGTCGCGCTCCAGCAGCGGCCGATGGTCGGTCCAGTGGTGGGGCAGGCCGTAGGTCTCCGCGAAGGCCTCGGCATTGCCCGGCGTCGGCGACGCGACCCCGATCAGCTTCGCATGGGGGTTGCGCACCAGCGCGCGGGCGTGGATGCCGCTCACGAATTGCGAACCCAGGAACCCGACACCGACAGGTTTCGTCATGAACGGCCTCGCTCTTTCAGGGGGTGGTGCGGGGTTCAACGCCCCGACAACCAAGGGATATGAACTTGCAACTCAGAAGCCGTGCTTCGCAGCCTCCTCGGCGTACTTGCGCTTCTGCTCGGGCGTGGCTTCGGTCTGGAAGTGCTCCTTCCATTCCGCGTAGGTCATGCCGTAGACGAGCTGCCGCGCCTCCTCCAGGTCCATGTCGAGGCCCTTCTCTTCCGCCGCGGCGCGATACCACTTGGAGAGGCAGTTGCGGCAGAAGCCCGCGAGGTTCATCAGCTCGATGTTCTGCACGTCGGTGCGCTTGCGCAGGTGGGCCACCAGGGTGCGGAAGGCGGCAGCCTCCAGCTCGACTTGAGTCCTATCGTCCATCGCTTGCCTCCCCGGCGCCATCCGCCGCGAGCCGCGCCTCCAGCCGGGCGACGCGCTCGGCTAGCGCCTCGCTCTCGCTCCGCGCCTTGGCCGCCATCTCCTTGACCGCGTCGAACTCGTCCCTCGGCACCAGATCCATGTGCGCCAGGATCCCTTCGAGCCGGCGCTTGACCATGGCGTCGAGCTCGCCCTTGAGCCCGCTCGCGGCCCCCATGGCCCCGGTGGCGACACGCGCCACGTCGTCGAGTATGTGACTGTCCGTCTGCATCGGCTGTCTCCTCCGACCCGGTCTCAGTATGCCACGGTGGCCCATGCTGGCAATGAAGCGGCGGCCGTCCCTGCCGCATCGCTTGGGCGGGATCGAATAGCGGTGTATGGGAGGGGCCGACAGTTGAAGCCCGCACTCCGGCTGCCACGTGCGGTTGCAGGTGAACGATGAACCGCGACGAGGCGCAAGACGGCGGAACGAGCCGGGCGGAGGGCAGGCGCGCCCTTCACCCCGCCGAATTCGTGGCCCTCGTCGGCCTGCTGATGTCGCTGGTCGCGCTTGCGATCGACGCGATGCTGCCGGCGTTGCCCGCCATCGGCCGAGACCTCGGCGTGGCGCGCACCAACGACGTGCAGCTCGTCGTCATGTCGCTCTTTCTCGGCATGGGCGTGGGCCAGCTTCTGTTCGGCCCGCTCTCCGACCGCATCGGCCGCAAGCCCGCCATCCACGCCGGCCTGGTCCTCTTCATGATCGGCTGCTTCGTCAGCATATTCGCGCCGACGTTCGAAATCATGATCGCGGGCCGCGTGCTGCAGGGCATCGGCGTGGCGGGGCCGCGCATCTGCTCCATCGCCCTCGTGCGCGACCAGTACGAGGGGCGCATGATGGCCCGGCTCATGTCGTTCGCCATGGCGGTCTTCATCCTGGTCCCAACGATCGCCCCGGCGCTGGGGCAGGGCCTCCTCTTCCTGGGAGGCTGGCACGCGATCTTCATCACCTTCCTCGTGATCGCCGCGATCGTCCTCGTATGGTTCGGAATACGTCAGCCGGAAACCCTGCCCGTGGCCCGGCGCAGGCCCTTCTCGCCGCGCGCCATCGGCGGGGCCGTGGGCGAGATCGTGAGGATCAGGCCGGCGATCGGCTACACGCTCGCCACGGGCTTCGTCTTCGCGCCCTTCGTGGCCTATCTCGGCTCGGCCCAGCAGATCTTCCAGGGCGCCTACGGGACCGGCGCGCTCTTCCCGCTCTATTTCGGGGTGCTCGCGCTCTCCTTCGGCGCCGGCTCCCTGGTGAACAGCCGTCTCGTGATGACGTACGGCATGCGCCGGCTCTCGAAGGCCTCGGCAGCGTTCATCGCGGTCATCTCGCTGATCGCGTCGGTGGCCGTCTTCGCGTTCGACGGGCTGCCGCCGTTCTGGCTCTTCATGGTCTATCTGCTCAGCGTGTTCGTGAGCGTCAGCCTGCTGTTCGGGAACCTCAACGCGCTCGCCATGCAGCCGCTCGGTCACATCGCCGGCATCGGAGCCGCGGTCATCGCGTCGGTGTCCACCTTCGTCTCGGTGCCGCTGGGAGCCGTGGTGGGCCAGAGCTTCGACGGGACCCTGTACGCCCTGGTCGGCGCCTTCGCCGTATCGGGATTGGCCACCCTCGCCGCGATGCTCTGGGCCGAAGGCGGCCCAGGCACGGAGAAGAGTTGAGGCTCCTTCGCGCGATACGGAACTGCTGCCGGGCGCGTACACTCGCGGAGCAGGGACGAGGTGGCAGCCATGAGTGAGATCGCAGGCGTGCTGCTGGCAGGCGGCCTCGCGCGGCGCATGGGGGGCGGCGACAAGTGCCTGCGGCCGCTCGCGGGCGAGACATTGCTGGCACGGGTCGTCGCGCGGGTGGCGCCGCAAGTCGGCCCGCTGATCCTGAACGCGAACGGCGATCCCGAACGCTTCGCGGTTTACGGCTTGCCGGTGGTGGCCGACATGGTGGAGGGCCATGCCGGGCCGCTCGCCGGCATCCTGACCGCGCTCGACTGGGCGGCGGAGAATGCGCCCCGCTGCCCGCTCGTGGCGAGCTTCGCCACCGATGCGCCGTTCCTGCCGCGCGACCTGGTCGAGACGATGGCAGAGGCCCGCGACCTCGCAGGCGCCGATCTCGCCTGCGCCGCCTCGGACGGCAGGGCACATCCGGTCTTCGGGCTCTGGCCGGTGGAGCTTCGCGCCGACTTGCGCGAGGCCCTGGTCGAGCAGGGCGAGCGCAAGATCGACCGCTGGACCACGAGCCACCGGCTGGTGGAGGTCGCCTTCCCCTGCGCTCCCGTGGACCCCTTCTTCAACGCCAACCGCGAGGACGACCTGGCGGAGGCCGAGCGCCTGATCGCCGAGCACGGCCCGGACGTCTGACACGGCGCAAGACGCAGCGGCGCCTCACTCCTCCGCGTGGGCGTAGGTGAGGTCGTGGGGCGGACGGTCGCCGAGCGCGGGGTCGGTGCCCGCCGGCTGATAGGGTGCGCCCAGCGTGCCGATATCGAGGGGCACCGACTGCTTGAGCAGGCTCCGCGCAATCACCAGACGCTGGATCGAGGGCGTGCCCTCCTCCAGCATGTTGATGCGGCATTCGCGGTAGAGCCGCTCCAGCGGGTAGGGATAGTCGGTGAAGTAGGCGCGCCCGCCGACCACGTCCATCGCCTTGTCGGTCACTCGCATCACGGTCTCCAGCCCGAACAGCTTGGCGATGGAGGCCTCCACCGCGCAAGGCTCCTCGCGGTCGATCTTCGCCGCCACGTCATCCAGGATGAGGCGGAGCGCGTAGACGTCGCGCGCCATGTCCGCGAGCTCGGACTGCACGGACGGGCGGGCGGCGATGGGCCGGCCGAAGGTGACGCGCTCGCCGGCAAAGTGAAGGGCGATCTCCAACGCGCGCTCGGCGGTGCCCAGCGAGCTGGCGGCGACGAAGACGCGGCTCGGCTCCAGCTCGCCGAGGAAGACGTCGAGGCCGTCGCCCTCGGCGCCCACCATGCTGTCCGCCGGCACCGGCGTGTCCTTGAAGCGGAGGATGCCGTGGGGCGGGCCGTTGTTGCCCATCATGTCGGGCATGGGCTCGATGGTGAAGCCGGGCGAGCCGGTGGGCACCACCAGCGCGGTGAGGCCCCGGCGGTCGCCCCGCGCGCCGGTGCGGCAGCAGATGAGGTGGCCCGTCGCGAAGTCCGCATTGGTGATGTAGTGCTTGGCTCCGTTGACGATCCAGCGGTCGCCCTCGCGCCTGGCATGGGTGCCGACATCCATGCCGCTCCCGGAGTTGGGCTCGGTGATGGCGAAGGTGAGCGACTGCTCGCCGGTGGCCAGCGCCGGCAGCAGCGCCTTCTTCTGCGCTTCCGTGCCGTAGGCGACGACCGCACGCGCGCTCGTGTTGTGGACGTGCAGCAGCACCCGGACGACGCCGGAGACCTTGGAGAACTCGGCGAGCAGCGGCAGGTACTGGGCGCACGAGAGCGCGATGCCGCCGTACTCCTCCGGGATCACGGCGGCGAAGAGGCCGAGCTCGCGGAACCTCGGGAACAGCGCGTCCTGCGGGAACGTGCCCGTCCGCTCCATCTCGCTCGCCCTGGGCTCGACCTCGCGCCAGAGGAAGTCGAACACCCGCTTGCGATAGGCCTCGTAGTCGCCTTCTGTCTCAATTCCGTTCACCATGCCGTGACTCCTGCCGCTTTTGTTTGCCGCGTCTGCGCGAGGTGCTATCTATCACACAAGGAGACGACGGGTATGAGGGCGAGATGACTGAAACGGCGATATTCGGAGCGGGCTGCTTCTGGGGCGTCGAGGCCGCGTTTCGCCGGGTCGATGGCGTCGTCGAGACCGCCGTGGGCTACGCGGGCGGCACCACGGCCGAGCCCACCTACCACGACGTGTGCAGCGGCATGACGGGCCACGCCGAGGTGGTGCGGGTCGTCTTCGACCCTGAGCGGGTGAGCTACGAGACGCTGCTGAAGCTCTTCTGGCAGGCCCATGACCCGACCCAGGTGAACCGCCAGGGGCCCGATATCGGCACCCAGTACCGCTCGGTCATCTTCTGTGGCTCCGAAGCCCAGAAGGAGGCGGCGGAAGCCGGCAAGGCGAAGCTCGTGGCGGCGGGGCACCCCATCGCGACGCTGATCGAGCCGGCGCCGGATTTCTGGATGGCCGAGGACTACCACCAGCAGTATTTCGAGAAGAACCGGCGCATCCGCTCCGGCCTCTTCCGCTTCTGAGCGGCCGGGCGTTCCACCCCCGCCAGAGCCGCCGGCTGCGCCTCACCGACCATGGGAAACGCCCAGGCGGATAATGCCGCCGACCTGCTCGACGGCCTGATCGCGGGCGCGCGACGGCTCGGCGCCGATGCCGCCGACGCGGTGATGCTGCGCGGCAGCGCTCTCGACGCGAGCTGCCGGCTCGGCGAGCCGGAAGAGGTCGTCCGCTCGGAGGTGCGCAGCCTGGGCCTGCGCGTCTTTGCGGGCAAGCGCCAGGCCATCGTCTCGACCACGGACTTTTCGCAAGCCGCTCTCGGGCCGCTCGCCGAGCAGGCGATGGCCATGGCGCGCGCCGTGCCGGAGGACCCCTATGCCGGCCTCGCCGACCCGGCCCGTCTCGCCCGGGATTGGCCCACGCTCGACCTCGTCGACGATAGCGAACCGGACGCCGAGAGCCTGATGGCCCGCGCGCTGGAGGCGGAGGACGCCGCCCGCGCGGTGGCCGGCGTTACCAACTCCGAAGGCGCCAGCGCCGGCTGGCGGCGGCGGGAGGTGACCCTGGTCACCAGCGCCGGCTTCGCCGGCTGCAGCGAATCCGGCAGCCACTCGGTGAGCGCCGCGGCGCTCGCCGGCGAAGGCACGGCGATGGAGCGTGACTACGAGTGGTCGAGCGCGGTGCACGAGGCCGATCTGGACGACGCCGCGACGGTCGGCCGGCGCGCGGGCGAACGCGCGGTGCGCAGGCTGGGCGCGCAGAAGGCGCAGTCGGGCCAGATGCCGGTGGTCTACGATCCGCGCATTGCGGGCGGGCTGCTCTCCCACCTCGCCGGCGCAATCTCGGGCCCCTCCATCGCGCGCGGAACGAGCTTCCTGAAGGACGCGCTCGAGACCGAGGTGTTCGCCGCGGGTATCACCGTCGTGGACGACCCGCTGCGCGCGCGCGGCCTGCGCTCCCTCCCCTTCGACGGCGAGGGGGTTGGGACGGAACGGCGCGCGATCATCGCGGACGGTGCGCTCAAGACCTGGCTGCTCGACAGCCGCTCGGCCCGCCAGCTCGGCCTCGCCACCACCGGCCATGCCGTGCGCGGCACCAGCGGGCCGCCCTCGCCCGCCTGCACCAACCTCTGGCTGGAACCGGGCGCCGAGAGCCGGGACGCGCTCATCGGCGGGGTGACGAGCGGCCTCTACGTCACCGAGCTGATCGGCATGGGCGTGAACCAGGTGACCGGCGACTACAGCCGGGGCGCGGCGGGCTTCTGGATCGAAGGTGGCGAGATCGCCTACCCGGTGAGCGAGGTCACCGTCGCCGGCAACCTCAAGGACATGTTCCGTCACCTCACCCCGGCCGGCGATCTCTCCTTCCGCTACGGCGTCGACAGCCCGACCGTGCGCATCGACGGCATGACGGTCGCCGGCCGCTGAGGGCATATCGCGCGGCCCCGGCCGGCAAGCCCCGGCTGGAGCCTGCGCCCCTGCCGTGCTATTTGGCTGATTCCAAGCGTTTAGGCATTGCCCCGGCGCCGGGCGAAGGCCGTGGAACGACCTGATCCGTCCCAGCCACCAGGTTCGACGAGGCAGCTTCTGGTCCGCCTCGTCCGCGAGCATGTGCGGCCGCACCTTGGCCGACTGCTGCTTGCCGGGCTCTGCATGGTGCTCGCCGCCGGCGCCACGGCGGCGCTCGCGTACCTGATGGAGCCGGTACTCGACGAGATCTTCCTGGAGAAGGACCGCACGCTGCTCGTCGTGGTGCCCGTCGCGGTCATCGTGATCACGCTGATCCGGGGTGTCGCGACCTATGGGCAGGGGGTGCTGATGGCCTTCGTCGGCCAGCGCGTCATCGCCGACCTGCAGAGCCGGGTCTTCGCCCACATCCTCCGCTTCGACCTCGCGTTCTTCCAGGACACGGCCTCCGGCAAGCTCGTCTCGCGGCTGACCAACGACATCAACATGATGCGCAATGCCGTCTCCAACGCGCTCACAGGCATGGTCAAGGATTCGCTGACCCTGCTGTTCCTGGTCGGCGTCATGTTCGAGAAGGACTGGAAGCTCGCGCTCATCGCCTGCGTCGTCTTCCCCATCGCCATCTACCCGATCGCGAAGCTCGGCCGGCGCATGCGCAAGGTGTCCACGTCCGCGCTCAACGAGCTCGGCCTCTTCACGGCCAGGCTCAACGAGGCTTTCCAGGGTGCGCGCCACGTCAAGGCCTACAACCGCGAGGACTTCGAGGCGGAAAAGACCGATCGCCTGATCGAGAACGTCTTCCGGCTGGTCTTCAAGTCGCACCGCGTCCGCGCCATCGCCTCGCCGCTCATGGAAACGCTGGGCGGGATCTTCGTCGCGGTGCTGATCCTCTATGGCGGCTGGCAGGTGATCGAGGGCGCGCTCACGCCGGGCGCCTTCTTTGCCTTCGTCACCGCCATGCTGCTCGCCTACCGGCCGCTCAAGGCGCTGGCCAATCTCAACACCAGCCTGCAGGAGGGCCTTGCCGCAAGCCAGCGCGTGTTCGACCTGCTGGATACCGAGCCGCGCATCGCCGAGGCCCCGGATGCGCGCCCGCTCAGGGTCGCGGGCGGCGCGGTCGCGCTGGAGGGCGTGCGCTTCACCTATCCCAACGGCGCACCAGCCCTCCACGATCTCAGCCTGGACATCCCGGCGGGCGAGACGATCGCCCTCGTCGGCCCCTCAGGCGCCGGCAAGTCCACGGTGCTCAACCTGATCCCCCGCTTCTACGACGTGGACGAGGGCGCGGTGAGGATCGACGGGTGCGACGTGCGCGAGGCGACCGTCGAGAGCGTGCGGGACGCGGTGGCGCTGGTGAGCCAGGAGGCGGTGCTCTTCGACGACAGCGTCCGCGCCAACATCGCCTACGGCCGCATCGAGGCGAGCGACCAGGACATCGTGGCTGCTGCCCGCGCCGCCGGCGCCGACAGCTTCATCCGTGAACTCCCCGACGGCTACGACACGGTGATCGGCGAGCACGGGGTCAAGCTCTCCGGCGGGCAGCGCCAGCGGCTTTCCATCGCCCGCGCCATGCTCAAGGACGCCCCCATCCTGCTGCTGGACGAGGCGACGAGCGCGCTCGACGCGGAGGCGGAGCGCCAGGTGCAGGAGGCGTTGCGCAGCCTCATGAAGGGCCGGACGACCCTGGTCATCGCGCACCGGCTCTCCACGGTCCAGGACGCCAGCCGGATCTACGTCCTTGAGGGCGGCCGGCTCGCGGAAGCGGGCACGCATCGGTCGCTGCTGGCGGCGGGCGGCGTCTATGCACGGCTCCATGCCATGCAGTTCGCCGCGGACATGGCTGCCGAGTAGGCATGGGTCTCGGCAAGCGTGTCTCGCGCAGCCGGTTCGGGCGCACCGTGCTCGTCTGGCTCTACGCCCGCTTCACGAGTCTGGTCTTCGTGACCACCCGCTGGCGGACGCACGGGCGCGAGGATGCCGATGAGTTTTTTCGGGCGGGCAAGCCCTTCATCACCGCCTTCTGGCACGGCCGGCTGATGATGTCGCCGCATGGCTGGCAAGCCGAACGGCCGGTCCACGTCGTCATCTCCCGCCATCCCGACGGCGAGAACATCGCCCGCGCGATGCGGAATCTGGGCTTGAAAGCGATCCGCGGCTCGAGCACCCGGGGCGGCACGGCGGCGCTCCGCGCCTCGCTGCGCTTGCTGAGGGACGGCGGCTATGTCGCCATCTCCCCGGACGGCCCGCGCGGCCCCCGGATGCGCGTGCAACCGGGGATCATCGGCCTGGCGCGGCTCTCCGGCGTGCCGATCGTGCCGCTCACCTTCGCGGTCTCGCGGCGCAGGGTGGCACGGAGCTGGGATCGCTTCGTGATCGCGCTGCCCTTCAGCCGCGGCGTCTTTGCCTGGGGGCCGCCGCTCTACGTCGCCGCGGACGCCGACGACGCGGCGCTCGACGAGGCCCGCCTGACCCTGGAGCGACGACTCAACGCACTCACCGCTGAGGCCGACCGCATGGTGGGCGTGGATCCGATCGAGCCGGCGGGGGACACCCCGCAGCCGGCCAAGCGGCAAGCCGGACCGGCGCCGGCCGGTGCGCGCCCATGATCGAAACCCTGATCACGCCGCGCAGCTACCGCTATGCCAGCCTGCTGGCCTCGCCGGTCATCGGTGCCTGGCTCGTCTATCGGCGAAGCCGCGGCAAGGAGGACGAGGCGCGCTTCGGCGAGCGGCTGGGGCGGCCGAGCCTGCCGCGGCCCGACGGCCGGCTGGTCTGGATGCACGGCGCAAGCGTCGGCGAGAGCCTGTCCCTGCTGCCGCTGGTCGCGCGACTGCGCGAGGCGCTGCCCGACGTCCACGTCCTGATCACGTCCGGCACCGTCACATCGGCGCACCTGTTGCGCGAGCGCCTCCCGCCCGGCGTGCATCATCAGTTCGTGCCGGTCGACCGGCCAGGCGCGGTGAAACAGTTCGTCCGGCACTGGCGGCCGGACCTCTCGGTCTGGGTGGAATCGGAGCTCTGGCCCAATCTCGTTCTCGAGACCGCCGCACGCGGCACGCCGATGCTCCTGCTCAACGGGCGCGTCTCCAGGCGCTCCGCCACGCGGTGGCGCCGGGCGCCGCACCTGAGCCGGCCGTTGCTCGCGGTGTTCGACTGCGTGCTGGCGCAAACCGAGGCCGACGCCGAGCGCTTCCGTGCGCTCGGCGCACGCAACGTCACCGTGCAGGGCAACCTCAAGAATGACGCGCCGCCACTGCCTGCGGACGAGGACCGTGTTGCCGTGCTGAGGCAAGCCATCGGCGGCCGGCCGTGCTGGGCCGCGGCGAGCACCCACGAAGGCGAAGAGGAAGCTGTCGCCGAAGCGATCTCCGCCTTGCGCCGAAGTGTTCCCAACCTGCTCACGATCCTGGCGCCGCGACACCCGGAGCGGGGCGATGCCTGCAGCGAACTGCTGGAGAGCCACGGTCTCGCCACCGCCCGGCACTCGACCGGCGGCATCGTCACACCAATGACCGCTGTCTATCTCGTCGATACGCTGGGCGAGCTCGGCCTGGTCTATCGTCTCGCCGAGATCGCCTTCGTCGGCGGCTCGCTCGCGCCGCATGGCGGGCACAATCCGCTGGAGCCGGCGCGGCTCGACTGCGCGCTCGTAACCGGCCCGCACACGGAGAATTTCGCCGAAGCGTTCGCGGCGCTGGAGGATGCCGGCGCCGTCAGCCGGGTTGCCGACGCGCGCACGCTCGCCGAAGCCGTGCGCGCCCTGCTCGACGACGAGACCGCGCGAGCCGCGCGCGCGGCTGCTGCCCACGAGGCTGCCCGCGCGCTCGGCGGCGGGGTCGAGGCGGCGCTCGGCCTGATCCGCGAGCATCTCGAACCCTGCGGCCGCGATGCGCGCGCCGGCGTTCTGGGCGGCTGAGCGCGGCGGGCTCGCCGCCTGCGCTCTAACGCCTCTCTCCTGGCTCTACCGGGTTGGCGCCGAGGGACGCGGCGCCCTGGCGCGGCCGGCGCAGGCAGGCGTGCCGGTGGTCTGCGTCGGCAATTTCACCGCCGGCGGCGCCGGCAAGACGCCGACCGTCATCGCCCTCGCCCGGCTGCTGGCTGACGCGGGCCTTCACCCCCACGTGCTTACCCGCGGCTACGGCGGCAGCGAGGGCGGGCCGCTCAGGGTCGATGCCGCCCGTCACGACGCGCGCGCAGTCGGCGACGAGGCGCTGCTGCTGGCGTGCGCGGCGCCCACCTGGCTCTCCCGCGACCGGGCGGCGGGGGCGAAGGCGGCGGCGAGCGCAGGTGCCGATATCCTGCTCATGGACGATGGCATGCAGTCGCCGACCCTAGCGAAGGACCTCTGCCTCGCGGTCATCGATGGCGGCGCGGGCTTCGGCAACGGCTGCGTGCTGCCCGCCGGGCCGCTGCGCGAGCCGCTCGCGCAAGGCCTCGGCCGGGCCCATGCGCTGATCCTCGTGGGCGAGGACCGGCGGGGCGCGCTCAGGGCACTCGGGAGGCACGGTCTGCCCATTATCGAGGCCGACCTGGTCCCCGGCGAGGAGGCCCGTGCGCTCCTGACGCGTCCGGTTGTGGCCTTCGCAGGTATCGGGCGACCCGAAAAATTCTTCGAAACTCTGGAGGCGGCGGGCTGCACCGTGATCGCGCGCCATGCCTTCGCCGACCACCACCGCTATAAGCCGGGTGAGATCGCAGCGATCGTTTCGCAGGCGAAGGAACAGGACGCCCAGCCGGTGACGACCGAGAAGGATTACGTCAGGCTCCCGCCGGATGCACAGGCGGCGGTTCGCACGCTGCCCGTGACCCTCGCCTGGCGTGACCCGGCGGCGCTGCGCGATGTGCTGGCGCCGCTTCTTGCGCGCGACACTCATGGCTAGGGCGCAATGGCCGCGCGCGGCGCGGCACGTCTGCGAGGCCGCGGCCGCTTACGCGTTCTTTACAGTGCTGGGCGCGCTGCCGGTGGGATGGGCCTCGGCCCTCGGTGCCGCGCTCGGCGGCCTGGTCGGCCCCCTGCTCCCGGTGCACCGGCGGGGGCTCGACAACCTCGCCCGGGCGCTGCCGGAGCTTTCGCCGTCCGAAGTCCGCCGCTGCGCACGCCGCATGTGGCGTCATCTCGGCCGCGTCGCGGCGGAATACCCGCATATCCATCGCTTCTCGGTCGACACGCCGGGCGGGCGGATAGAGCTCGTGGGGCGCGACCATCTGGAGGAAGCCAAGCACTCCGCCAACGGAGGCATCTTCTTTTCCGGCCACATCGGCAATTGGGAGATCGCCGCGCGCGCGCCGGAGCAAACCGGCGTTCCGGCGACCGCCATCTACCGCGCGGCCAACAACCCCATCGTCGACCGCCTGATCGAGCGCTGCAGGGGGACGATCGCGCAACGCCGCGTGCAAAAGGGGGCGGATGGCACCCGCGAGATGGTGCGCTCGCTGGGCGCCGGCCACCACGTGGCCCTCCTGGTCGATCAAAAGCTCAACAACGGCATCCCGGTGCCCTTCTTCGGCCGCGATGCCATGACCGGCCCCGCCGTGGCGACGTTCGCGCTGCGCTACGACTGCCCCGTGTGGCCGGTGCGGGTCGAACGGCTGGCCGGCGCCAACTTTCGCATCACCGTCTACCCCAAGCTCCCCATGCCCGAGGAGGGCACACGGGAGGAGCGCATTCGCGCAGGCACGGTTGCCGTCAACCGCGTGCTCGAAGACTGGATCCGAGAGCGGCCAGATCAGTGGCTCTGGCTGCACCGGCGCTGGCCGGATTAGAGCGCGTCCGTCACGAGCCGGCGCGTTGCAGGGTGGATCGCGCGCTTCGGCGGGTGCCATAATGCAGCGCTTTGGGGAGGGCGGTGCGATGCCGATCGTGTTGCAGGGCATCGAGAAGAGCTTTGCGACGCCGGATGGCGGCCAGCTGCAGGTGCTGCGCGGCATCGATGCCGAGATCGCCGACGAGGAGTTCGTCGTCCTGATCGGCGCTTCGGGCTGCGGCAAGTCGACGCTGCTGAACGTCGTCGCAGGGCTGATCGAGCCGACCGCCGGCCAGGTCCTGCTCGACGGCGCGCCCGTGACCGGGCCGGGGCGCGAGCGCGGCATGGTGTTTCAGCAGGACGCAATCCTGATGTGGCGCTCGGTGCTGCGCAACGTGGAGTACGGACTGGAGCTGCGGGGCGTGCCCAGGGCCGAGCGGCGGCGCATCGCCGAGGACCACCTGCGGCTCGTGGGCCTCGAGCGTTTCGCCGACTTCTTCCCCAAGGATCTCTCCGGCGGCATGCGCAAGCGGGTGCAGATCGCGGCCGTCTTCGCCAACAGTCCCGAGGTCCTGCTGATGGATGAGCCGTTCGGCTCGCTCGACTACGTGACCAAGGTGACGCTGCAGCAGGAGCTGCTCCGCATCTGGACGCAGGAGCGCAAGACGACGCTCTTCGTCACCCACGACATTGAGGAGGCGACCTTTCTGGCCGACCGTATTTTCGTGCTCCGCGCCGGCCAGATCGAGAACGTGATCGAGGTCCCGTTCGCCCGTCCGCGCACGGTTGAAATGCGCACGGACCCCAAATTCAGGGAGATTCTCGCAGAGCTCTGGGGCGAGCTGGCGGAGGATCAGGAGGCCGCGCTGAGCGCCGCGTGATGAGCATTTCGGCCAGCGAGATGCCTGCGCGGCCGTCGCGCTGGCGCAAGTGGCGGCAGCTCCTGCCCAACCACTGGCAAATCCTTGGCCTCGTCTGCCTGATCGTCGCCTACGAGGCCTTCGCCTGGTGGGTGTTCACCGACAACCCGCGCCGCGCGGATCGCATGTTCCCGCGCATCGAGTACGTGGCCACGGTCTCGTTCCCCGAGTTCGCCACCTACTACGGCTTCGACGAGGGGCTGCTCGGCTACCGCCAGAACGTCGGCCAGGCGCTGGCAGTGCTCTTCGAGAACGCGCTCGTCACCATCCGCCGGCTGGTGATCGGCCTGGTCGCCGGCATCGGTCTCGGCATCGGCGTCGGCCTCCTGGTCGGCATGAGCCGCTGGGCCCGCGATGTCGTGCTGCCGCCGGTGCTGCTGCTGCGCACGATCCCCATACTCGCGCTCATTCCGCTCTTCATGTTCTGGTTCGGGGCGCGCGAGATCGGCATCCTGATCTTCGTCTCCTTCGCCGTGTTCTCGATGATGATCGTCAACACGCTGGAGGCGATCCGCAACGTGCCGCCGATCTACCAGGACTACGCGCGCTGCATGGGCGCCACGCGGCGGCAGATCTACCGCACGGTGATCGTGCCCGCCATCCTGCCGTCGCTGAACGGCGGAATCCGGGTGATCCTCGGGCTTTCCTTCGCTATCGTCCTCGCCGGAGAGCTGCTGGCGACGGACTCAGGGCTGGGCTGGCTGATGATCCTCTCCGAGCGCTTCTTCATGATCGGCCGAATCGTCGTGATCGTCGTCATCTTCGTGATCCTGTCGCTGATCCTGAACGGTCTCTATCTGGCGGCATCGCGATACGTAAACCGCTGGGTGCCGTAGCCGCGCCGGGCTCGCATTAAGGGAGGCAATGCCATGACTGACGCTACCGCTGGTCCGTTTCCGTCGCGCTGGGGACCGGACGACGAATTGGGTGCCCTGAACCTGGTTACACCGGAGAGCACGCTGGCCGCGCTCGCCATGATCAAGCAGGCGAAGACCTACGACCTCTCTCACGTTCTCGAGGGGGAAATGCCGGTGCCGGGCTTCCACGGGCAGTTCTTCGCCAATACCCAGTTCACGCTGGAGAATGGCGAGGAGTGGCACCACAAGCACCTCGGCATCATGAAGAATGGCTACTCGGCGCAGAACCTGCGCATCAACATGTCGGACCAGTCGGGCACGCACATCGACAACCTGAACCACATCGGCCAGCGGCAGGCCGACGGCGAGTACTATCTCTACAACAATGTCCGCAACAAGGACGTGATCGACACGTTCGGAACGCGCAAACTCGGCATGGAGAACGTGCCCGCCTTCATCGCGCGCGGCATCCTGGTCGATGTCGCGGGCCACCTCGGCCAGGACATCCTGCCGGCAGGATATGCGATCCAGCCCGACGAGATCGACGCCGCCCGGGCCGCCCAGGGCGGCACCGAGGTCCGCCAGGGCGATGTCGTGTTCGTTCACACCGGCTGGGGCAAGCACTGGGAGGACCCGGAGACCCTGCTCTCCGGCGAGCCCGGCCTCGGCAAGGCCTGCGCCGAATGGGCCAACAGCCACGACATCATAATGTGGGGCCTCGACCAGTTCGCGGTCGACCCGATACCCTTCGAGACCGAGGGCGAGTGCCTGCCCATTCACATCGAGATGCTGAGCAAGTCCGGCATCCGCCTCATCGAGAACGTCTATCTGGAGGAGATCGCGCGCGAGAAGGTCTACGAGTTCTGCGTCATCGGCGCGCCGCTCCGCTTCAAGGGCGGCACCGGCTCTCCGATCCGACTGCTCGCCATGATCTAGCGGCCCGCCGATAGGTCCCATAAGGTAGGGATCGGGACAGCAATTCCATAAGAACCGAACGACCAACCATGAAAACAAGGGAGGGAACCATGAAACGTTACGCATCGAAGACCGCGTCCCTCGCGGTCGCGACGGCCATGGTCGTGGCCTGCGGCACCGCGCTGGCCCAGCCGGCGGTGCCGGAGATTCCGCAGGTGGAGGTGAGCTACGCTAGCCTGCACGCCATCGACCACACCCATATCGTCATTCCCATCACCAAGGGATGGGACAAGGACGTGGGTATCACGATCACGCCCGGCAAGTTCGGCACCAGCGTCGGCGCCGACAAGATCGTCTCGGTGCTGACCGCCGGCACGGTCGACATCTCGTCGGGCTCGACCGTGTTCTCGCTCGCCGGCTACAGCACCAACTCGAACTACGTCGACTTCATGCACGGCGACATCTTCCAGGGCTTCGGCTTCATGGTCGACCCCGAGGCGGGCTACAAGTCGGTGACCGCGTTCATCGACGAGGGCATGGAGCCCACCGCCGCGATCAAGGCGACTGCCGAGCAGTTCCGCGGCAAGGCCCTGGCCACGCTGAACGAGGGCGGCATCCGCGGCTTCATCACCATCGCGCTGGAAAGCGCCGGCATGAGCATGGACGACATCACGGTCAACAGCTTCGACACGGATTCGAAGATCGTGGCCGAGATGATCTCCGGCCGCGCCGACTTTGCCGTGGGTTCCGCGCCGGGCCGCGTCTCCATGACCCTGGAGGGCTTCGTGCCGGTGATGACGTCCCTGCACATCTCGCAGTTCGCGGCAGCCACGCCCGACTCCAAGGAGCTCCGGGCCGTGTTCCACGACGGCTGGGCGACCACGCGGGAGTACTACGCGAACAACAAGGAGACGCTCTACCGCTTCGCCAGCATGATCTACCGGACGCTCAGGCTGATGGTGGACAGGCCGCAGGAGACGATTCCGCCGCACACGGACTTCCTCAACTCGATCATGGGGTCCACGCTCACGCCGGTGGACGTCGAGGTGATCTACGAGGAGCTCAACCCCTTCGTGGCCTTCGAGGATCAGGCGGTGTGGTACGAGGACCGCTATCGCTCCACCAACCCTGAGCACTACGCCAACATCACCGGCGCCCACATCAAGCTGTGGGAGGAGCAGGGGGTTCTGGAGGCAGGCAAGTGGACGCCCGACAACGCCTCCTACGCCATCGAGTTCTGGCACGAGATGCAGGCGCTCAAGGTCGACGCGCATGCGGCGATCGTCGCGGCGCGGGCCGCGGTCTCCGACGCGACGCCCAAGGCCGCCGAGCTGCTGGCGCAGGCCGAGTTCCATGACTCGATCTACAACTTCTACGATGCCGGGCGCTTCGCCCGCGCGGCCGCCGAGTGGGCCGCACACGAGTCCGGGTCCTAGACCCCGTTAGCGAGGACGGGCCGGGGCGCATCGCGGCGTCCCGGCCCAACCGTGCGGCCGCTCCTTGATCCGTCTGGGACGCATAGGCTTTCACGTCCGCCAGACCTACGGCTTTCTCATCATCCTGGGCGCCTGGTGGGGGTTCGCCGAGTGGCTCGGCCCGGCCCGCCTGCCGTCGCCCGACGCCGTGGCCGTGCGGCTCATCGACGTCTTCTTCGAATCGCCGGAGATCGCGGCCCAGGGCGGCGGCTCCGAGGGGATTACCCCGCACATCACGGCATCCATCATCCGGGTCTGCATCGGCGGCGTGATCGGCATTTCGATGGGGATTGCGGTCGGCCTCCTGATGGGGTGGATCCGCCAGTTCCGCGACTTCATCCAGCCGCCGATCGAGGTGCTGCGCGCGATCCCGCCGCTCGCCATCGCGCCGATGCTGCTGATCTGGTTCGGCCCGACGGCGACGACCCAGTACGTGATGCTGATCGGCTACATGTTCCTCGCCATCGTCATCAACACGCTGGAGGCGATCCGCAACGTGCCCCAAGTCTACATCCACTACGCGCGCACCATGGGCGCCTCGCGCGGGCAGGTGTTCCGCACCATCGTGCTGCCGGCGATCATGCCTGAGCTTGTGGGCGGCATCCGGGTCGGCGTCGCGCTCGCCTGGGGGATCGCCGTCGTGACCGAGCTGCTCGGCGCGCCGGTCGGTATCGGCAAGGTGTTCTCGATGATGCTGACGGCGCAGGGTCTCGACATCATCATCATCAGCATCTTCTACGTGACCCTCGTGGCGCTCGCGACCGACCGCCTGGTGGTGCTGGTCGCAGGCTACGCCACGCGCTGGATGCCCCGCGTTGCGCGTTGAGAATTGCCTGGGGAGAACGACGCCATGAGCCGGTACGGCTATCACGGCAGGCTCCTGCACGTGGACCTCGACCGCGAGACGAGCCGGGTCGAGGAGCGCGCGGACCTGGAGTACCGCATCACCGGGGGCGCGGGCGTGCTCGCCGCCCGCCTGCTGCTGGAGGGAACGCCGCCGGGCATCGACCCGCTGGGCCCGGAGAACCTGCTGATCTTCGCCAACGGCGTCGTCAGCGGCTATCCGCTCGCAGGCTTGGTGCGCCACGTGGTGTGCGCCAAGTCGCCGCTCACCGGCGGCATCGGCGAGGCCCGCGTCGAGGGCCCCTGGGGCATCGCGTTGAAGCGGACGGGCTATGACGCCATCGTCTTCCACGGCGCGGCGGAGCGCTCCACGGGCCTCCTGATCGAAGACGGCGCGGTGACGTTCTTCGACGCCGCCGCAGAGTGGGGGCAGACGACGGACAGGGCGACGGATGCGCTGGAGAGCCGCTTCGGTGCTGAGGCCGAGATCGCCGTCATCGGCCCGGCCGGCGAGAACCGGGTGCGCTTCGCCTGCATCGTGAGCGGGCGCACCCACCAGGCCCAGCGCCTAGGCATGGGCGCCGTGATGGGCGCCAAGATGCTGAAGGCGATTGTGCTCAAGGGCGGCACAGCGCCGCCGCTGGCGGACGAGGCCGCCTGCGGGCGCATCAGCGCCGAGTTCGCCGCCGCCATCCCCGGCAACATCCTGGCGCGCTGGCAGAAGGAGCGGCCGGGTTTCGCCGTCTGGGTTCACGATCACGGGCTGGATGCGGCGCTCGACGTGAACAACTTCCGCACGGCGACATTCGAGCGGGTGGACGACTACGCCAAGCCTAACTGGGAGCCCCATTACCGCGGCGTCGCGCCCTGCCCCGGCTGCGCCAACGACTGCATGAAGGTCTATCACGTGGCGGGGCACGGCGACGTCCGCGCGAGCGCCATGCACCAGGAGGTGACCGGCGCGATGGGCCCCAACATCGGCACGCCCGATGTCGCCACGCTGATCGCCCACAACACGCGGCTCAACGAGCTCGGCATGGACCCGGTCTCTCTCGGCTTCACCCTCTCGCTCGCGATGGAGCTGATGGAGCAAGGCATCGTCTCGGCCGGCGATCTCGACGGCCTCGACCTCCGCTTCGGCAACGTCGACGCGACCAGAGCCATGATCGAGCGCATCGCGCTGCGGGAGGGCGCGGGCGACCTGCTGGCGGACGGCGCCAAGCGTGCCGCCGAGCGGATCGGCGGCGGCGCCGAGCGCTACGCCATGCACGTCAAGGGCTTGGAGATGGTGCCCTTCGAGCCGCGCAGCCAGGCCAATCTCGCGACCGGCTTCGCCGTCGCCTCCATCGGCCCCCGCTACGACATCTGCGAGCATGACTGGGACTACGATGTCGAGGTCGGCTGGCCGCACGCGATGGAGCTCTCGCGCACGCTCGGCATCTACGAGCGCATCCCGATGGAGCACCTCGGCATCGACAAAGTGCGCAACTACAAGGCGCTCAACACGCTGTGGTCGGCGGCGGACGCGCTCTCCTTCTGCGTCTTCGCTGTGGCACCCACCCGCGTGCTCAGCATGGGTCAGATGGCCGAGCTGCTCGCCGCCGTCACGGGTTGGGAGACCTCGTCCCACGAGATCATGCGCTTCGGCGAGCGGCGCAACCACCTCTACCGGGTCTACAACAACCGCGAGGGGCTGGGTCCGGAGGACGACACGCTGCCGGACCGCTTCTTCGACGAGGCGATCTCGGAGGGACCCAAGAAGGGCCAGAAGCTGGATCGCGCCACCTTCCGCCGGGTGATCGACACCTACTACCAGATGATGGGCTGGGATGCCGCCGGCGTCCCGCTGCCCGCCACGCTCTACGACCATCATCTCGAATGGACGCTGGGGGGCGCATGAACGGATACGAGACCGCCTTCGTGACCGGCGCGTCGAGCGGCATCGGCGCGGCCGTCGTCCGCGCCCTGGCGGCCGCCGGATTGAGCGTCCACGCCCTCGCCCGCCGCGTGGATCGCTTGGCGGCGCTCGCCGAGCAGACCGGTTGTCACGCGCATGCCTTCGATGCCACCGACACGGAGGCGCTGACCCGACTGCTGGATGGCCTCGCGGTCGACGTTCTCGTCAACAACGTCGCCACCGGCCTCGGCTTCGCCGAGCCCGTGGCGGAGGTCGACCCCGCCGTGATCGACCGGGCCGTCGCCACGAACCTGACGGTCTCGCTCCATGCCTGCCGCCTCGTCCTGCCGGGCATGATCGCGCGCGGCCGCGGCCATGTCGTGACCATCGGCTCGATCAGCGGGCTCTATCCCATTCGTCAGGCGCTCTACGGCGCGACCAAGGGCGGCCAGCACCTGCTCCACCAGACCCTGCGGGTCGAGCTGCACGGCACCGGCGTGCGCGCGACGGAGGTCTGCCCCGGCAGCACCCGCACGGAGTTCGCGGACCGGGCCTATGGCGACGACGCGGCCGCGAGGGCCGCCTTCCTCGAAAGCTGCCGCCTGCTCGACCCAGAGGATGTCGCCGACGCCGTGCTCTACGCCGTGGCCCGGCCGGCCCACGTGAATATCGGCACGATCGAGCTGACGCCCACCGGCGAAGTCCCGGGCGGCATCCTGCACGACGGGGACGAACGCTGAGAGTTGCGCGCATGCCCCGCCCCCGCGCCGGGTAGCGGGCGCCCCCCATGCCGCGACGCGCGCCTTCGGACCTGATCCCGGTGACGGTCCTCACCGGCTTCCTCGGCAGCGGCAAGACGACCGTGCTCTCCCGCCTGCTTGGCCAGCCCGCCTTCGCCAACACCGCCGTCGTCATCAACGAGTTCGGCGAGATCGGCCTCGACCACGCGCTGGTGCGGAAGACCAGCGAGGACATCGTCGAGCTGCAGGGCGGCTGCCTCTGCTGCACGGCGCGCGGCGACCTGCTGGGAGCGCTGCAGGACCTCTTCCGCCGCCGCAAGCATGGCATGGTCCCGCCGTTTGCGCGCGTCGTGGTCGAGACCACGGGGCTCGCCGATCCGGCGCCCATCCTGCACACGCTGATGCGTGACCGGCTGATCGTCGCCGTCTACCGCCTCGACGGCGTGGTCACCACGGTCGACTGCGTGAACGGCATGGCGACCCTGGAGGCCCACGGGGAATCGGTGAAGCAGGCGGCCGTCGCCGACCGATTGCTGCTGACGAAGACCGACCTGGCCGCGCCTGCCGCAGTGGACGCCCTCCGCGCACGCCTGCAGGCGCTCAACCCGAGCGCGCCCATGCACGCCATCGAGAACGGACGGGCAGCGCCCTCCGTGCTGTTCGACATCGGCCTCTACGAGGTGGAGGGCAAGAGCCCCGACGTCGGCCGCTGGCTGCGCGACGAGAGTCTTGGGGCAGACGGCTTTGCTGCGGATCACGACCACCGCCACGACGTGAACCGCCACGACGACAGCATTCGCGCCTATTGCGTGGTGCGCGACGCGCCGGTGAGCGGGGCGGCCTTCGGGTACTTCCTCGAATCCCTGATCGCCGGCAAGGGCGCGGACCTGCTGCGGGTCAAGGGCATCGTCAACGTCGCGGAACGGCCCGAGACGCCCGCAGTCATCCACGGCGTCCAGCACCTCTTCCACCCGGTGCAGTGGCTCGATGCGTGGCCCGACGAGGACCGGCGGACGCGGATCGTCTTCATCACCCGCGACATTCCGCAGACCGCGATCGAGCGCTTCCTCGATGCCCTGGAAGCCGCCGATTGACAGCAGGAGCACCGGGCCTATAGTGCGCCCCGCTGCGGGGAGCACCCCGCTCCCCAACACGGACGGTTGCCATGTTCGCTGTGGTTCGCTCTGGCGGGAAGCAATACCGCGTCGCGCCGGACGACGTCATCCAGGTGGAACGGCTCAAGGCCGAGGCCGGCGAGACGATCGAGCTGGGCGAGGTGCTGGCGATGAGCGACGGCGAGACCGTCTCCCTCGGCCAGCCGCTCATAGACGGCGCGCGGGTGGCGGCCACGGTCGTCGAGCACACGCGCGGCGAGAAGATCATCGTCTTCCGCAAGAAGCGGCGGAAGAACCATCGCCGCAAGCGGGGGCACCGGCAGGAGCTCACCGTGCTGCGCATCGAGCAGATTCTGGCAGCCGGCCAGAAGCGGCGCGCGCGGCGGAAAAAGAAGGCCGAGGGCGCGGACGAGGCGGCCCCGGCCAAGCGCAAGCGAACGACGAGGGCGAAGTCGGCAGCCAAGCCCAGGACGCGCAAGACGGCCGCCAAGAAGGCCGAGGAGGCTCAGCCCGCGCCCGCCGAAGCGGCCGAGGCCGACGCGACCGAGGCCGAAGCGACTGCCGCCGATACGACTGCGGCGGAGGCCGCGGAGCCAGCCGCCCCCAGCGACGAGCCGGCGGCCGAGACGGCCGAGGCAGCCGAAGCTGAAGCTGCGGCAGACGAGACGACCGACGCGCCGGCCGAGGAGACCGCCGAGTCACCTGCGGACGAGCCGGCTGAGGAGAAGAACTGATGGCGCATAAGAAGGCGGGCGGCAGTTCGCGCAACGGCCGGGACACGGCAGGTCGCCGGCTCGGCATCAAGAAGTTCGGCGGCGAGGCGGTCATTCCGGGCAACATCATCGCGCGCCAGCGCGGCACCAAGTGGCATCCCGGCGAGAACGTCGGAATCGGGCGCGATCACACGCTCTTCGCGCTGGTTGGCGGGCAGGTGCGGTTCGCCCGGCGCGGCGGCGGGAAGACGGTCGTCTCGGTCGAGCCGAGCGCGTAGCAAGACCGCGCTCACCCGTGCGCCCGGCGGTGGGCGCGCTCCGGGCCATGGACCCGCGTCATGCGGTTTCTCGATCAGGCCAAGATTCATGTGCAGAGCGGCGCAGGCGGCAACGGCTGCGTGAGCTTTCGCCGCGCCAAGAATGAGCCGCGCGGCGGGCCGGACGGCGGCGACGGCGGCGACGGCGGCTCGATCTATGCCGAGGCCGTCGACGGCCTGAACACGCTCATCGACTTCCGCTTCCGCCAGCACGTCAAGGCGGGTCGGGGCGAGCACGGGCAAGGCGCATGCCGGGCAGGCGCCCGCGGCGCCGACGTGGTTCTCCCCGTGCCGGTGGGGACGGAGGTCTCCGCCGAACCGGACGATGCGCCGATCGCCGATCTCACCGAGGCCGGGACGCGCGCGCTGCTCGCGCAGGGCGGCCACGGCGGGCGCGGCAACGCGCGCTTCAAGTCGTCGACCAACCGCGCGCCGCGCCGGGCCGACGCGGGCGGCGAGGGCGAGGAGCAATGGATCAGGCTCCGCCTCAAGCTGCTGGCGGATACCGGACTGGTCGGCCTGCCCAACGCCGGCAAGTCGACCTTTCTCGCCGCCGTCAGCCGGGCGCGGCCCAAGATCGCGGACTACCCCTTTACCACGCTCTATCCCCACCTCGGCGTCGCGGCGGTGGGCGACGAGGAGCTGGTGATCGCGGACATTCCCGGCCTGATCGAAGGCGCCCACGGCGGCGCCGGCCTGGGCGACCGCTTCCTCGGCCATATCGAGCGCTGCGGGGTGCTGCTTCACC
Source organism: Alphaproteobacteria bacterium (assembly GCA_965221125.1). GTDB lineage: Bacteria > Pseudomonadota > Alphaproteobacteria > UBA828 > UBA828 > WTGU01. The sequence goes on along the minus strand of CBDCRW010000004.1, from coordinate 409,884 downwards.
TCGTCGACGGCACCGGGGAGGACGTGGCCGGGGCCTACCGCACCGTGCGCGGCGAACTCCGGGCCTACGGCCACGGCCTCGCGGAAAAGCCCGAGATCGTCTGCCTCAACAAGGTGGATGCGCTTGGCCCCGACGACCGCGCCGGGCAGCGGGACAGCCTTTCGGCCGAGGCGGGGGCTGCGGTCCACCTGCTCTCGGGCGCTGCCGGCGACGGCGTGCGCGAGGTCCTGACCGCCGCCCACGGCGCGGTCCGCGCGCGCGACGCCCAGGGAGCGGCGTAATGCAGCCCTCGCTCGCCAGCGCTGCGCGCGTCGTGGTCAAGATCGGCTCCGCGCTGCTCACCGAGCCTGCGACCGGCGCGCTCGACGACACCTGGCTGGATGGCCTCGCCCGCGACGTCGCCGGGCTGCGCGAGCGCGGCAAGGACGTGCTGATCGTCTCCTCCGGCGCGATCGCGATCGGGCGCCGCCACCTCGGGCTCGCGGCAGAGACGCTCAGGCTCGAAGAGATGCAGGCGGCAGCGGCCTGCGGGCAGATCAGGCTCGCCCACGCCTACCAGTCGGCGCTGGCCCGCCACGGCATCGGGGTGGCGCAGATTCTGCTGACGCACGAGGACACCGAGGCGCGCCGGCGCTATCTGAACGCGCGCAGCACGACCAACACGCTGCTCGCGCTCGGCACCGTGCCGGTGATCAACGAGAACGACACCGTCGCCACCAACGAGATCCGCTTCGGCGACAACGACCGGCTCGCGGCCCGCGTTGCCGTGATGATGAGCGCCGACCTGCTGGTCCTGCTCTCGGACGTGGACGGCCTCTACGAGTCCGACCCGCGCCACGACGCGCACGCCCGCTGGATCCCCAAGGTGGACCGCATCACGCCGGAGATCGAGGCGATGGCGGGCACCATCGGCACGCCCACCGCTGCCGGCGGGATGGTGACCAAGATCGCCGCTGCCAAGCACGCGATGGCGGCGGGCTGCCACATGGCGATCGCCAAGGGCGCCGTGGAGCGCCCGCTCGCCGCGCTGGAAGCCGGCGCGCGCTCGACCTGGTTCGTCTCCACCGCATCGCCGCGGGCGGCGCGGAAAAGCTGGATCGCGAGCGCGCTGGAGCCGCGCGGTGTGCTCGTCATCGACGAAGGCGCCCGGCGTGCGCTGGCCCAGGGCCGGAGCCTGCTGCCGGCGGGCGTGCAGGCCGTGGAGGGCGCGTTCGAGCGCGGCGATGCCGTGGCGATCAGGGTCGAGCGGGGCGGCGAGGCCGGGCGCGGCCTGGTCGCCTATTCCGCCGCCGATGCGCGCCGTATCGTCGGCCACAAATCCCGTGAAATAGAGCGGATCCTCGGCTACCGTGGCCGCGCCGAGATGATCCACCGCGACGATCTCGTGCTCGACGAGGAGCAGAAACCGTGAGCATGACCCAGGCACAGCGCCGCGAGACGGAACCCGACATCGCTGCCGCGATGGCGGCGCTCGGCGCCGAGGCCCGTGCCGCAGCGCAGGCGCTTGGCGCGGCCTCCGCTGAGGCGAGGCGGCGCGCGCTCCATGCGGCGGCAGAAGCCATCCGCAAGGACCAAGCGGCGATCCTGCAGGCCAACGCGGCCGACATGGCGGCGGCGCGGGACTCGGGCTTGAGCGGCGCGCTGCTCGACCGCTTGGCGCTGGATCCCGGCCGCGTCGAGGCGATGGCGGCGGGCGTCGAGCAGGTGGCCGCGCTGGACGACCCCCTCGGCCGGCTACTCGGCGAGTGGGAGCGGCCCAACGGGCTGCGTATCCGCCGGGTCTCGGTGCCCATCGGCGTCATCGGGATCATCTACGAATCGCGGCCCAACGTGACCGCCGACGCCGGCGCGCTCTGCCTGATGGCGGGGAACGCGGCCATCCTGCGCGGCGGCTCGGAGAGCTATCACTCTTCGCGCGCCATCGCCGCGGCGCTGCAAGCGGCGCTGGTCGAGACCGGGCTGCCGGCAGGCTGCATCCAGCTGGTGCCGACCACCGACCGCGCGGCCGTCGGCATCCTGCTCACCATGGACGACGCGCTCGACCTGATCGTCCCGCGCGGCGGCCGCTCGCTGATCGAGCGCGTGCTGGCGGAGAGCCGGGTGCCGGTGATGGCGCACTTGGACGGCAACTGCCATGTCTACGTGCACGCCGCCGCCGACCCCGAGAAGGCGCGCGACGTCACCTTCAACGCCAAGATGCGGCGCACAGGCATCTGCGGCGCGGCGGAGACGCTGCTGGTGGACGCGGCCGTGGAAGCCTCGCTGCCGGCGATCCTCGAGCCCCTGTTCGAGGCCGGCTGCGAGGTGCGGGGCGATGCGCGCGTACAAGCCCTCGATTCGCGCGTGGTGCCGGTCGCCGACGCCGACTGGGGCACGGAATACCTCGACGCGATCATCTCGGTGGGCGTGGTGGACGGGCTCGACGCGGCGATCGCCCACGTCAACGAGCACGGCTCGCACCATACCGACAGCATCATCACCGAGGACGCCGCCGCCGCCGAGCGCTTCATGGAGCGCGTCGACAGCGGGATCGTGCTGCACAATGCGTCCACCCAGTTCGCCGACGGCGGCGAGTTCGGCATGGGTGCCGAGATCGGAATCTCCACCGGCAAGCTGCATGCGCGCGGGCCGGTGGGCGTCGAGCAGCTCACCACGTACAAGTACAAGGTGTACGGCACCGGACAGGTTCGCCCCTGATCACGCTCGTCCCCATGCGCCGGCGGCGGTCCCGGCCGGTCCGGGGCGACGTGCCGCGCGCGCGGCCGCCGGGCCGCAGGATCGGCCTGCTCGGAGGCTCCTTCAATCCGGCCCACGCGGGGCACCGCCACATCAGCCTGCTGGCGCTCAAGCGGCTCGGCTTGCACGAGGTGTGGTGGCTGGTCTCGCCGCAGAACCCGCTCAAGCCCCGCGCCGGGATGGCGGCGTTCGACGAGCGGCTGGCCGGCGCGAGGAACGCGGCCGGCGACAGCAGGCTCCGCGTGAGCGATATCGAGCGCCGCTTCGGCAGCCGCTATTCGGTGGATACGGTGGTGCGCCTCAGGCGGCGCTTCCCGCGGCACCGGCTGGTCTGGATCGTCGGCGCCGACAACCTGCCGACGCTCGCCGAATGGCGACGCTGGCCCGCGCTCTTCGAGGCACTACCCATTGCGGTCATCGACCGCTGGCCTTACTCTCGCTATGCCAGTGTGGTTAAGCCTGCGAAACGATTCGCACGCCGAAGAATGGCGGAACGCCGAGCGCCAGCGCTCGTGCGAAGCAAGCCGCCCGCATGGATGGTGATCCACGGACCGCTGCATCCCGCGTCAGCGACCGCATTGCGCGCTGACGGCTGCGCGGCGGGCCGCCAAGGGGAGGCTGGAGGAACACCATAACGGTACCGAACCGACCTGTTAGGTCCCATCGCCGGGAGCCGGGCAAGGCCGGCGCCGAGGCGCTTCTCCGGACCGTCGCCGCCGCGCTCGACGACGCCAAGGCGGAAGACATCGTCACCATCGACCTCGACGGCAAGACCACGATCGCCGACCTCATGGTCATCGCCAGCGGACGGTCGAGGCGCCATGTCGGTGCGGTGGCGGAACGGCTCCTGAAACAGCTCAAGGACGACGGCACGCCGGCGCGCGCGGCGGAAGGCCGCGAGAACGCGGACTGGGTGCTGATCGACGCGGGCGACATCATCGTGCACGTCTTCCGGCCCGAGGTTCGCGCCCTCTACAACCTCGAGAAGATGTGGTCCGTCGAGGCCCTCGGCGAGGCGGACGCGCTGGCGCTTGCCGACGAGGATTAGCGGCGCACCGCCCGCCGCCGGTTAGCCGAGAGAGCGGAGCGCCGGCCACCGATGCGCCTTATCGTGGCGGCAGTGGGCCGGGGCCGGGACGATCCGGCTCAGAAACTCTTCGAGAGCTACCGCCGGCGCCTGCCGTGGCCGCTCGAGCTGCGCGAGGTCCGGGCCGGTGGCGGCGGCAATGCGGGCCGCGAGCGCGAGGCGGCGGCGCTCTTGAAGGGGATTCCCGAAGGCGCCCATGTCGTGGCGCTCGACGGCGCCGGCAAGGCGCTCGCCAGCGAGGCGTTCGCCGCCCATCTCGCGCGCGTCCGGGACGATGGCGCGGCGGTTGTGGCTTTCCTGATCGGGGGCGCCGACGGCCACGGGGCCCCTGCCCGCTCCCGCGCCGACATGGTTCTCTCGCTCGGGCCGATGACGTGGCCGCATCTGCTTGCCCGCGCGATGCTGGCGGAGCAGCTCTGGCGGGCGGCGAGCATCCTCTCTGGCCACCCCTACCATCGCGCCTGAAGCGTTTCCGTGTCTAACGGAAACGCTTCAAGCGCATTTTTCGCTCACGGCAGCTGGCCTGCGGCCAGCGCCTCCGCGAGGGCGCCGCATTCGCGGCGGGCCGCGGTCGCGGCCTGTCGCGCGTCCGTCAAGGACGGACGCGCTCCAATCGCTCTCATAGGCTTTCAGCGGGTGGGGACGGGCGTGCCGGTGGAGTAGTCGTAAAAGCCCTTGCCGGTCTTGCGGCCGAGCCAGCCGGCCTCGACGTACTTCGCGAGCAGGGGGCAGGGCCGGTACTTGCTGTCGGCCAAGCCCTCGTAGAGCACCTGCATGATCGAGTGGCAGGTGTCGAGGCCGATGAAGTCGGCAAGCTCCAGCGGCCCCATGCGGTGGTGGGCGCCGAGCTTCATCGCCGTGTCGATGGCCTTCACGGTGCCGACGCCCTCGTAGAGCGCGTAGATCGCCTCGTTGACCATCGGCATGAGGATGCGGTTCACGATGAAGGCGGGGAAATCCTCGGCCATGGCCGGGATCTTGCCCATGCGCTCGGTGACCCCGCGCGCGGTCTCGTAAGTCTCTTCCTCGGTCGCGATACCGCGCACCAGCTCCACCAGCTCCATCATCGGCACCGGGTTCATGAAGTGCATGCCCATGAACTTGCCGGGCCGGTCGGTGCTCGCAGCGAGGCGGGTGACGGGCAACGACGAGCTGTTGGTGCAGATGATGGTGTGCTCGGGCAGCACACCCTTGAGCGCGCCGAAAACCTCCTTCTTGACCGCCTCGTCCTCGACGACCGCCTCGATCACCATGTCGACGCCCGCCATGGCATCGGGCCCGACCGCCGTCGATATCCGCCCCAGCGCCGCCGCCGGCTCCTCGTCAGCGATCAGGCCCTTGCGCGCCTGGCGGCCGAGGTTGGTGCCGATGGTCTCCAGTGCGCTGTCGAGTTCGGCCTGGCCCAGATCGCTGAGCACCACGTCGAAGCCGGAGAGCGCGGCGACGTGGGCGATGCCGCTCCCCATGCGGCCCGCTCCGATGATCCCGATCGTCTTGACCATGGCTGCGGCTCAGCCCTTCGAGATGCCCTGGCGGTCGAGCTCTTCGGCAAGCTCCGGCAGGACCTTGAAGAGGTCGGCCACGAGGCCGAAGTCGGCGATCTGGAAGATCGGCGCTTCCTCGTCCTTGTTGATGGCGCAGATCACGCGGCTGTCCTTCATCCCGGCGAGGTGCTGGATCGCGCCGGATATGCCGACCGCGATGTAGAGGTCGGGCGCCACCACCTTGCCGGTCTGGCCGACCTGGAAGTCGTTGGGCACGTAGCCGGCATCGACCGCTGCGCGCGAGGCGCCGACGGCGGCGCCCAGCCGGTCGGCCACGGCCTCGATCAGCGGGAAGTTCTCGCCGCTCTGCATGCCGCGCCCGCCGGAGATCACGATGCCCGCGCTGGTCAGCTCTGGGCGGTCCGACTTGCTCAGCTCGTGGCGGACGAAGCGGACCAGCCCCTGGTCGCCGGCGCCCGCCACCGCCTCGATCGCGGCGCTGCCGCCTTCCGCCGGTGCTGCGTCGAACGCGGTGGTGCGCACGGTCACGACCTTTATGGCGTCGGCGCTCTCGACCGTGGCGAGCGCGTTGCCCGCATAGGTCGGGCGCACGAAGACGCTGTTGGAGACGATCTCGATGATCTCGGAGATCTGGGCCACGTCGAGCAATGCGGCCACGCGCGGCATCACGTTCTTGCCGAAGGTGGTGGCAGACGCGACCAGGTGGCTGTAGCTCTCGGCGAGGCCGACCAGCAGCGGGGCCAGGTTCTCGGCGATGCCGTGCTCGTAGGCCGCATCGTCCGCGTGCAGGACCTTGGCGACGCCCGCGACCTGCGCGGCGGCCTCCGCCACCGCCCCGGCGCCGGAGCCCGCGACCAGCACGTGAACCTCGCCGCCGAGCGCGCAAGCCGCCGTGACCGCGTTGAGGCTCGGCCGCTTCAGCGCGGCGTTGTCGTGCTCTGCCAGAACGAGGACGCTCATCCGATCACCTTGGCGTCGTCGCGGAGCTTCGCGACGAGTTCCGATACGTCCGCCACCTTGATGCCCGCCTCGCGCTTGGGCGGCTCCGCCACCGTGTGCACCGAGAGCCGCGGGCTCACGTCCACGCCGAGGGAGCCCGCGTCGCGCCGGTCGATCGGCTTCTTCTTGGCCTTCATGATGTTGGGGAGCGAGGCATAGCGCGGCTCGTTCAGCCTGAGGTCGGTGGTGACCACCGCCGGCAGGTTGACGTTGAGGGTCTCGAGGCCGCCGTCGATCTCGCGGGTCACGTCGGCCGTCCCGTCCTTGAACACGATCTCGGAGGCGAAGGTCGCCTGCGGCCAGCCGAGCAGCGCCGCCAGCATCTGCCCGGTCTGGTTGCTGTCGTCGTCGATGGCCTGCTTGCCGAGGATGACGAGGCCGGGCTTCTCCTCGTCCGCGATCACCTTGAGAAGCCGCGCCACGGCGAGGGGCTGAAGCTCCTCTTCGGTCACGATGTGGACGGCGCGGTCGGCCCCCATGGCGAGCGCGGTGCGCAGCGTCTCCTGCGCCTTGTCGGCGCCTGCGGAGACGGCGACCACGTCCTCGGCGCTGCCGGCCTCCTTCATCCGCACGGCTTCCTCGACGGCGATCTCGCAGAAGGGGTTCATCGCCATCTTGACGTTTGCGGTCTCGACCCCGGACTGGTCGGACTTCACCCGCACCTTCACGTTGGGATCGATCGTGCGTTTGACCGCGACCAGAACCTTCATGGGCATTCCCGCTGGGCGGATGGACAAGACCGCCGGCGCGTCCGTGCGGACCTTCCGCCGCGCGCGCCGCACACTATGACCGGCCCGAAAGGCTGTCAACGCCAGCACCCCGGCAAGCCACCCGGCTGGACCCTGCCAGCCCCCACGCGTAGAAATGACGGACCTCGCAGGGCGTGACGCAGCGCCCTGCGGACGTGGGCGAGGGAGGCGTCGTTGTCGATCGCCGTCGGACTGGGACTCAACGCATTCCCGTTCTCGGGCGCGCGCGCCTTCTGGCGCTGGGTCGACCTCTGCGAGGAGGGCGGGGTCGATTCGCTCTGGCAGACCGACCGCCTCGTCTCCGACGAGCCCTTCCTCGAGGTGATGAGCGTGATGGCGGCGCTCGCCGGGCGGACCGAGCGCATCAAGTTCGGCATGAACGTCGCCTCGGTCGGCCTGCGCGACCCGCTGCTGCTCGCCAAGCAGTGCGCCACCATCGACGTGCTGAGCGAAGGCCGCCTGCTGCCGGCCTTCGGCATCGGCGCGATCCGCGCGCCGGACTGGGCGGCGACCGGCACGGATACTGCGGGCCGCGGCCGGCGCACCGACGAGGGGCTGGAATTGATCGCCCGGCTCTGGACCGAGGACTCGGTCGATTTCGACGGCGAGTTCTACCGTTACGCAGGCGCGAGGATCGAGCCCAAGCCGGTGCAGAAGGCGCTGCCGCTCTGGCTCGGCGGTTCGAGCAAGCCGGCGATCCGGCGCACGGCGCGCATCGGCACCGGCTGGGTGGCCGGGCTGGAGACGCCGGCGCAGGTGGCGCCCGCCATCGCCGGGATCAAGGAGGCGCTGAAGGAGACCGGGCGGCGCATCGACGCGGACCACTACGGCGCGAGCTTCCACTTCCGCTTCGGCAGCTGGGACGAGCCCCTCATGCAGCGGATGGCCGAGACCTACGCGGTGCGCTTCCAGCGCGACCCCAGGGGCGGCATCGTCGCCGGCGACGGCGCGGACATCATGCGGCGGATCGAGGAGTTCGTCGCGGCCGGCGTGTCGAAGTTCGTGGCGTGGCCGATCGGCAGCGACGACGACGACGTTCTGGACCAGACGCGCCGGCTTATCGCCGAGGTGCAGCCGGCGGTGGAAGCGCTGAACCACCGGGCAAGCGCCGCGTGAGGGCGCCGTGACGCCGGACGCCATCGACCGGGCGGTCTCTCTCTACGCCGGCGCCCGCGACCGGCAGCGGCGGATCGACGCCCTGCCACACGACTGCCGGCCCGCCACGCTCGACGACGCCTACGCGGTCCAGGCCGCGCTCAACGCGCGCCTCGCCGCGACCCACGGCGCCGTCTGCGGCCGCAAGATCGGCTGCACCACGCCGGTGATGCAGCGCTACCTGGAGATCGCCCACCCTTGCGCCGGCGCGCTCTACGAGCACCGGACCCATGCTGCGCCCGCGACGGTCGCCTACGCCGACCACTGGCGGCCGGGGGTCGAGTGCGAGATCGCGGTGAGACTCGGCCAGCCGCTGCCAGCCAACGAGGCGCCCTTCGACCGCGCCGCCGTCGCCGCCGCTGTCGAGGCCTGCATGGCGGCCATCGAGATCGTCGACGACCGCTACGAGGATTTTCGCGCTCTCGACACGCCGACGCTGATCGCCGATGACTTCTTCAGCGCCGGCGCCGTGCTCGGCCCGCCGGTCGCCGGGTGGCGGGGCGTGGACCTCGCGGCGGCGGGCGGCACCATGGCGATCAACGGCGCACAGGTGGGCGCCGGGACCGGGGCCGACGTGATGGGCCACCCCTTCGAGGCGCTCACCTGGCTCGCGAACCACGCCGCCGCGAGCGGACGCCCGCTCCGGGCCGGCGACGTGGTGCTGACCGGAAGCGTCGTCGAGACCAAGTGGGTCGAGCCCGGCGATACGGTCTCGGTCGCCATCGAGGGCCTGGGCGAGGCCGGCGTCACGTTTGCGCGATAAGACGGGCGGGCGCGTTGACAGGGGCGCCGCGAAGGTCCTGAATCCTCCGACCGCCACTGCGGCCCGCCGCACGAGGCCGGGCAAGAGAGGACGAATCCCATGATCAAGCTGCCGCTGACCGCCGGCGCCGCCGCTGCGGCGCTCCTGGCTGCGACCACGGCCTTCGCCGAGGAGGAGGCCGTCGTCAACGTCTACAACTGGTCGGACTACATCGACGAGGAGATTCTGAGCGAGTTCGAAGCCGAGACAGGGATCAAGGTCGTCTACGACGTCTTCGATTCCAACAACATCCTGGAGACCAAGCTGCTCACCGGCAGCACCGGCTACGACGTGGTTGTGCCGAGCGGGACCTTCCTCGCGCGCCAGATCCAGGCCGGCATCTTCCAGCCGCTCGACAAGGGCAAGCTCGCCAACATCGGCAACCTGGACGAGACCATCATGTCGGTCGTGAGCCAGTGGGACCCGGGCAACCAGTACGCCATCAATTACATGTGGGGCACCACGGGCTTCGGCTACAACATCGACAAGATCGCCGAGCGCGCGCCCGACGCGCCCACCGGCTCCTGGGGCATGCTCTTCGACCCCGACGTGGTCTCGCAGTTCGCCGATTGCGGGGTCTACATGATGGACGAGCCGGACGAAGTGGTCCCGGCCGTGCTCAACTACATCGGCGAGGACCCCAACAGCCACGACACGGACGTGATCGCCAAGGTCGAGCCGGTGATGCTGGCGATCCGCCCCCACATCCGCCGCTTCCACAACTCGGCCCAGATCAACGATCTCGCCAACGGCGACATCTGCCTCACCATGGGCTGGTCGGGCGACATGCTGCAGGCCCGCGACCGCGCCTGGGAGGCCGAGAACAACGTCGAGATCGCCTACGTGATCCCGGACGAGGGCGCGCTGTCGTGGTTCGACATGATGGCGATCCCGGCGGATGCGCCGCATCCGGGCAACGCGCACACCTTCCTCGACTACATCCTGCGGCCCGAGGTGATCGCCAAGGCGTCCAACTACGTCTACTACGCGAACGGCAACGCCGCCTCGACCCCGCTGCTGGACGCGGAGATCACCGAGGACCCCGGCATCTACCCGACCGAGGAGGCGCGGAAGGGGCTGTACGTGACCGACCCCTATCCGCAGAAGGTGTCGCGCTTCATCACGCGGATGTGGACCCGCATCAAGGGCGCGGAATAGGCACGACGCTCACACCGCACGGGCGCGCGCGGGTGCGGCGCTCGTGAGTCTGCCGCAGGACGCCGGGGGAAAGACGCCGCTCGCCCCCGGCAACGGCGGCGCCTTCCTCCGCATCGAGGGCGTCAGCAAGCGCTTCGGCGCCGTCACCGCCGTCGACGACGTCTCCCTCGACATCGGGCGGGGCGAATTCTTCGCCCTGCTCGGCCCGTCCGGCTGCGGCAAGACCACGCTGCTCCGCATGCTCGCGGGCTTCGAGACGCCGAGCGCGGGCGCCCTCCTGCTCGAGGGCGAGGACCTGGCCGCGCTGCCGCCCTACCGGCGGCCGGTCAACATGATGTTCCAGTCCTACGCGCTCTTCCCCCACATGAGCGTCGCCGGCAACGTCGCCTTCGGGCTGCGCCAGGACCGGGTGCCGAGGGCCGAGATCGCGACGCGGGTGGCCGACGCGCTGGCGCTGGTGGAGCTGTCGCCGCTCGCGCGCCGCAAGCCGCACCAGCTCTCCGGCGGGCAGCGCCAGCGCGTGGCGCTCGCCCGCAGCCTGGTCAAGCGGCCCAAGCTGCTGCTGCTCGACGAGCCCTTGGCCGCGCTCGACAAGAAGCTCCGCGAGCAGACCCAGTTCGAGCTGATGGCGATTCAGCAGCGCGTCGGCATCACCTTCGTGATCGTCACCCACGATCAGGACGAGGCGATGACCGTGGCCGACCGCATCGCGGTGATGGATCGAGGCCGCATCGCCCAGGTGGACACGCCGTCCGCGATCTACGAGGCGCCCTGCTCGCGCTACGTGGCCGAGTTCATCGGCGACGTGAACGTCTTCGAGGGGCGGGCGAGCGCCGTAAACGGCAACGACATCGCGGTCGAACAGGCCGACGCGCCGGCGGGGCTCGCGGCACCGGCCCGCGCCGACGGGCCTGCGGCAGGCGATCCCGTACTGCTCGCGGTGCGGCCGGAAAAAATAGAGATCGCGCCTGAGCCGCCCCCGCCCGGCACGGCGAACGCGATGGCGGGCGAGGTGACCGAGATCGCCTACCTCGGCAGCACGTCCACCTACCGGGTGCGCCTCGACAGCGGCAGGATGGTGGTCTCGACCCAGACCAACCGGCTCCGCCAGGCCGGCGCGGCCATCGACCGGGGCGCCCGCGTTCACCTCACCTGGCCGGTCGAGGCGAGCATCCTGCTCCGCTCATGAGCAGCCAGGAACGCCGCACGCCCGCGCGCCCAGGCCGGCGCTGGCTCGGGCACGGCTCGGTCATCGCGAGCCCCTATCTCTGGCTGCTCCTCTTCTTCCTCGTGCCCTTCGCCATCGTGCTCAAGATCAGCGTGGCCGAGGTGCAGCTCGCGATCCCCCCCTACACGCCGCTCTTCGCGTGGCCCGAGGGCAGCTCCTTCGAGCTCTTCGCGGTCGGCGACAACTACCGGCTCCTGATCGAGGACAGCCTCTACATCCGCGCCTACGCGAACAGCCTCAAGATCGCGGCGATCTCCACCGCGCTCGCCCTGCTGGTGGGCTTCCCCATCGCCTACGCCATGGCCCGCGCGCCGCGCGCCTGGCAGGCGACGCTGGTGATGCTGGTGATCCTGCCCTTCTGGACCTCGTTCCTCATCCGGGTCTACGCCTGGATCGGCATCCTCAAGAACGAGGGGATGCTGAACGGGGCGCTGCGCTGGGTGGGCGTGATCGACGAGCCGCTGATCATCCTCAACACCAACATCGCGGTCTACATCGGCATCGTCTATTCGTACCTGCCGTTCATGGTCCTGCCGCTCTACGCCAACCTGGTGCGGATGGACCGCTCGCTGCTGGAGGCCGCGGCCGACCTCGGCTGCCGCCCGGCCGGCGCCTTCTGGAAGATCACCGTGCCGCTGGCCAGGCCCGGCATCGTCGCCGGGTGCTTCCTGGTGTTCATCCCGGCGGTCGGCGAGTTCGTGATCCCCGACCTGCTCGGCGGCTCCGGCACGCTGATGATCGGACGCACGCTCTGGACCGAGTTCTTCAGCAACCGCGACTGGCCGGTGGCGTCCGCAGTCGCCGTGATCCTGCTGCTGGTGTTGATCGTGCCCATCGTGCTGTTCCAGCGCCACCAGCAGCGCCAGCGCGAGGCGGACGCCTAATGCGGCGGGGCCTGAGCGGGATCAACCTGGCGGCGCTCACGCTGGGCTTCGCCTTCCTCTACATCCCGATCCTTCTGCTCATCGTCTATTCCTTCAACGAATCCAAGCTGGTGACCGTGTGGGCCGGGTTCTCCACCAAGTGGTACGTCGCCATGGTGGAGAACGAGCTGCTGCTCGACGCCGCCTGGATGACGCTCCGGGTCGCCTTCGTCTCGTCCACCGTGGCGCTGGTGCTCGGCACCCTCGCAGGCATCGCGCTGGCCCGGCTCGGGCGCTTCCCCGGCCGCACGCTCTTCTCCGGCATGGTCTACGCACCGCTGGTCATGCCCGAGGTCATCACCGGCCTCTCGATGCTGCTTCTCTTCGTCGCGCTCTCCTGGGCGCGGGGCTACTGGACCGTGACGGTGGCGCACATCACCTTCTCCATGGCCTACGTCGCGGTGGTGGTGCAGTCGCGGCTGCTCACCATGGACCGCTCGCTGGAGGAAGCGGCGATGGACCTCGGCGCGCCGCCGGTCAAGACATTCTTCGCGGTCACGCTGCCGATCATCAGCCCGGCGCTGGTCGCGGGCTGGCTGCTGGCGTTCACGCTCTCCCTCGACGATCTCGTGATCGCGTCGTTCACCAGCGGCCCCGGCTCGACCACGCTGCCGATGAAGATTTACTCCCAGGTACGCCTCGGCGTGACGCCGGAGATCAACGCGGTCTCCACGGTGCTGGTGGGGATCGTCGCCACCGGCGTGATCGCGGCCAGCCTCATCAACAAGCGCGCCATGGTGATCCGCGAGCGGGAAGCGCAGACGGTCGAGCCGTAACCCTCACAGCCGGTCGCGGAGCGCGCCGTAGGCGAGCGCGAGCGCGAGCGTCGGCCAGCGCAGGAATTTCCCGCCGGGGAAGGGCGGCTGCGGCAGGCGAGCGAAGACATCGAATTTTTCGAGCGTTCCGGCGATGGCCTCGGCGATGAGCGCGCCGCCGAGCGTTGCCAGCGCCACGCCGTGGCCGGAGTAGCCCTGCCCGTAGTAGAGCCCGCCCGCGAGCCGGCCGAGGCTCGGCACGCGGGAGCGCGTGATGGCGAGCGTCCCGCCCCAGACATGATCGATTCGCACGTCGGCGAGCTGCGGGAAGATGCGCAGCATGCAGCGCCGCACCAGCGGGCCGGGATCAGAAGGGAGGCGGCTGCTCGCGGTCTCGCCGCCGCCGAAGAGCAGCCGCCCGTCCGCCGAGAGCCGAAAGTAGTTCACCACGAAGCGGGTATCGACCACCGCGACGTCGTTGGGGATCAGGGCGCGGGCGCGCGTCTCGCCCAGTGGCTCCGTCGCCAGGATGAAGTTGTTGATCGGCATTGCGCGCCCGCCGATGCCGGGGTCCAGCGCATCGAGATAGCCGTTGCAGGCGAGCACGACCGCGTCCGCCGTGACCGTGTGCCGTCCGGCCTCGACCCTGCAGGGCGCGCCCGGTGCGAGGCCGGTGACGGGCGTTCCCTCGCGGATATCCGCGCCTGCCTCCGCCGCGGCGCGGGCAAGGCCGCGCGCATAGTCGAGCGGGTGAAGGTGGCCCGCGCCCCGGTCCATGAGCCCGCCCCAAAAGCTCTCGCAGGCCACCTCGGCACGCAGCGCCTTACGGTCGAGCACGTCCAACGTGTCGTAGCCGTAGCGCGCACGGAGATGCGCGGCCTCGCGGGCGAGCGCGCGCGCGTGGCGCGGGCGGTGGGCGGCGATGGCGATGCCGGGCTTCAGGTCGCACGCGATCCCGTGCCGGGCGATGCGGCTGCGGACCAGCGCCTTCGCCTCCTCGGCGAGCGACCAGAGGAGCCGCGCCCGCTCGTCGCCGAGCTCCCGCTCCAGGGTGAACTGGTCGCGCCGGTGCCCGCTGCCGAGCTGTCCGCCGTTGCGGCCGGAGGCGCCGTTGCCGATGCGCCGCGCCTCCAGCAGGAGGGTGTCGTAGCCGCGCTCGGCGAGATGAAGCGCGCAGGAGAGCCCGGTGTAGCCGCCGCCGATGACGCAGACGTCCGCGCGCCTGTCGCCGTCGAGCGCAGGCCAGGCGGGGTTCGTCCGCGCGCTCGCCTCGTACCAGGTGGGCGCTGCGCCGTCGTGCTGCGCGTAGCGCCCGGCGCCTGCCGCCCGGCCCATCACACCGCCAGCAGGAGGAACTTGCGCTCCCAGGAGCTCACGACGCGCAGATAGGCGTCGTACTCGGCGCGCACGATCTCGCAGAGACCCTTGACGAAGAGATCGCCGAACATCGCCTGCGCTTCGTCCGACGCCTCGAACTGCTCCAGCGCCGTCCTAAGGTCGAGCGGCAGAGTCTCGTAGGCGCCGGTCTCCTCGCCCTCCACTGGCGGCGAGGGCTCGAGCGCCTGCGTCATGCCGAGGTAGCCGGCGGCGAGCGTGGCGGCGATGGTGAGGTAGGGGTTCGTGTCGGAGCCGGGCAGGCGGTTCTCGACCCGGCGGTTTCGCGGCGGCGCGTCCGGCACGCGGAGCCCCGCGATGCGGTTGTCGTAGCCCCAGCCCACGTTGAACGGCTTGCTCGCGCCGAAGCGGAGCCGGCGGAACGAGTTGACGTTGGGCGCCATGAGCGGCGTGAAGGCCGGCAGGAAGCGCTGCAGCCCGCCGAGGTAGTGGCGGAAGGCCGCCGACTCCGCTCCGTCTTCGTCGGAGAAGAGGGGCGTGCGCTCCGCTCCCTCGTAGACCGACTGGTGCACGTGCATGGCGCTGCCGGGCTCGCTCTGCATCGGCTTCGCCATGAAGGTGGCGTAGAAGCCGTGGCGCTGGGCGGTCTGGCGCACCGTGCGCTTGAAGACGAACACCTGGTCCGCGAGACGGAGCGCGTCGCCGTGGCGGAAGTTGATCTCCACCTGGCCCGCCCCGCTCTCGTGGTTGAGCGTGTCGATGTCGAGCGCCTGGGCCTCGCAGTAGTCGTAGAGGTCCTCGAAGAAGGGGTCGAACTCGTTGACCGCGTCGATACCGAACTCCTGGCGCCCGGCCTCGCGCCGGCCCGAGGCGCCGATGGGCGGCTTGAGCGGCTGGTCCGGGTCGGTGTTCTTCTCCACCAGGTAGAACTCGATCTCGGGCGCGATGACGGGGTGCCAGCCGCGCTCGGCGAAGCGCTCCAGCAGGCTCGCGAGCACGCGGCGGGAGTAGAAGGGCGAGTGCCCGCCGCCCCGCAGCACGCAATCGGCGATCACCTGCGCGGTGGGCTCGTCGTACCAGGGCACGAGGGTGAGCGTGGCCGGGTCCGGCTCCAGCACGAAGTCGCCGTCGCTCACGTCGATGGAGACGGCGCCCGGCGGCGGGAAATCGCCGGTCAGCGTGTGGACGAGGACGTTCTTGGGCAGGCGGTGCTGGCCGCCGGCGAGCCCTTCGATGAACTTGTCGGTGGGCAGGATCTTGCCGCGCGGCACGCCCGCGAGGTCCGGTACGATGCACTCGACCTCGACGATGCTGCGTTCTCTGAGCCAGGCTTCGATCGCCCGGTGACCGTCATTCATGTGCGCTCTCCGCGCCTCATATGGGTCGCCGCGGCGGCCATTGCTAGCGCTCGCTGCGGTCGCCGAAGAGCATCGTGACGTTGATGCGCCGGTTCTCGTAGCCGGGGCGGAAGTCGAGATCGTCGGTGCGGTGGAAGAGGTCGGAATCGAAGATCACGACGCGGTTCTGCCGGTAGGGGACCGTCACCGGCTCGTCGCCGGCCTCCTCCAGGAACTCCGCCATGCGCGCGCTGTCGGCGTTGTAAGTGCGGAAGGCCCAGTCCGACGGCGCATGGGCCTTGTGGATCACGAGGCCGCCGGAGGCCGGATTCCGGTTCGCCGCGTCGGGCGTCACCCAGAAGTTCACGTTGACGGCGGCGAAATCGGCGTGGGTGGCGATCCCCTGCAGCCGGGAATCGTACTTGTAGGCCCAGAGCTGCTCCAGCCGATGGCGGCCGAAAATGCCCGGAAGCCGCGCGCGCAGCTCGTCCGCGACCTGGAGCGCGAGCGCGGTCGCGAATCCGTCCACCAGATAGGCGCCGAGGTAGCCGCGCTTCACCTGATACCAGACCGTGGCATCGAGGCAGAAACGCCACAGCCGCTCCAGCGCGTCCTGGGTCAGGAAATCGTCGACGACCACCAGATTGGGCGCGCTCTCGCGATAGGCGCTCTCGATGGCGGCGGCGTCGAGGCCGGGATTGACGGCGGCATCGGGCGCGGCGGTGGCCTCGGGCAGATGCAGCGGGCGGTTGTAGGCCGCCGCGATGCGCCGCCAGTCCGCGCCCTCCAGGGCGACCGGCACCTCCGGCGGGGCATCGGCGGGCAGGGCCGAAAGAATCTTCTCGTAAGCGTCGGCGATCCTGCCGAACGAGGCATCGATCCGGCCCTCGCGACAGAGCCGGCGAATCTGCTCCGCATCGTGCTGCAGCTTGAACGGCGCGACGGGGAGCGCCGGCCGCTCCGCCTGCCGCTCGCTCAGCACGGCGGGGGCGAGCGGCGGGCCGTGGCGCTGCGCCGCCGCGCGGCCGAAGCAGGCCAGGGCTGCGGCGGCATCGCCGCGCGCCACGTGGACCATGCCGAGATTGGCGCGGTAGGTCGCGTTCTCCGGCCTCAGCTCCAGCGCGCGCTCCAGGCTCGCGACCGCCTCGTCCTCGCGGCCCAAGCGCTTCAGCGCGTTGCCGAGGTTGGCGTGCGCCGCGGCGTGTTCGGGATCGAGGTCGATGGCCTGGCGATACGTCGCCTCCGCCTCGCCCACGCGGTTGAGGTCCTGCAGCACGTTGCCGAGATTGGCATGAGCCACCGCGTGCTCCGGGGCGCGTTCCAAGGCGCGGCGGAGGCTCTCCTCCGCCTCCTCCAGCGCGCCGGTCTCGCGGAGCGCGTTGCCGAGGTCGGAGTGCGCGCCTGCGGCGCCATCGTCCGCCGCGACCGCCTGCCGGAACGCCGCCACCGCCTCCTCTGCCGAGCCGAGGTCCAGCAGAGCGCGGCCGAGTTCCAGCAGCGCGGGCCCGTGCTCGGGCTGGATCGCGAGCGCCTTGCGGAGCCATTCGGCCGCCTCCTCCGCCCGCCCTGTGGCGCGGAGCGCATGTCCGAGGTTGTAGCGGACGTTGGCACTGCCCGAATCCAGCGCGGCGGCGCGGCGGTAGTGCGCGATGGCCTCGTCGCGGCGGCCGAGACCCCTGAGCGCGCTGCCGAGGTCGCTGAGGAAGCCGGCGTTGCGCGGCGCCTTGCGGACGGCCCTGGTCAGCAGCGGCAGCGCGCCCTCCAGCCGGCCGGTCTGGGCATGGAGCACGCCGAAGAGGTGCAGCGCGTCCGCATGGCCGGGCCGCTGCTTCAGCACTCGTTCGTAGAGCGCTGCCGCCTCCGCCGCCCTGCCCGCGCGATGATGGCCGAGGGCGACCCGCAGGATGCCGTCGACGGGATCGGCCGCGGGCGGCGCGGCACCGGGCGGCGCAGCACCGGGCGGGGCGGCACCCTGCCTCTTCGCCCGCCGTCGCTCGCGCCGCGTCATCGCGCCCTCTTAGGGCCGGGCGTGCGTGCCGCCGGGCGGCCGCTCACTGGGCTCGCGCGAGCGAGAGGCCGGACTCGGCGTCGAAGAGGGTGATACGGCTCGCGCGGAAGGCGATGCCGACCTGGGCGCCCACGGTGACCGGCTCGTGCACGTCGATGCTCGCCGCCACGTATTCGCGGTCGACCAGCAGGCCGTCGCCGCCGTCCAGCGCGACGAAGGCGATGATGACGCCGCCGTAGGATTCGGTGAACTCGATGGTGCCGTCGACGATGCCTTCGCCGGGCGCCTGCAGCTGCACGTCCTCGGGCCGGATGCCGAGCACGACGGACGCCGAGCCCTCGGCGCCGATGCCGTCCAGCGTGCGGCCGGCGACGGTGACCGCGCCGTCGTCGAGAGAGCCGCTCAGGAAGTTGATGCCGGGGCTGCCGATGAAGTCGGCGACGAACATGTTCGCCGGGCGCTCGTAGATCGTGACCGGATCGGCGACCTGCTGAAGCTCACCCTTGTCGAGCACGGCGACGCGGTCGGAGAGGATCAGCGCCTCGGCCTGGTCGTGGGTGACGTAGATCGTCGTGACCTTGTACGCCTGATGGAGGCGCTTCAGCTCCGTGCGCATGTGCTCGCGCAGTTTGAGGTCGAGGTTCGACAGCGGCTCGTCCATCAGGTAGCAGGCGGGGCTGCGGACCATGGCGCGACCCAAGGCCACGCGCTGGCGCTCCCCGCCCGAGAGCTTCGCCGGCTTGCGCTCGAGCAGCGGCTCGATGTTGAGCAGCTTCGCCGTCTCCCGCGCCTTCTCGTGCGCCTCGGCCTTGGACATGCCGGCGACCGTGAGGCCGAGCGTCATGTTCTGCAGCGCGGTCATGTGCGGATAGAGCGCGTAGGTCTGGAACACCATCGCCACGTCGCGGTCGCCGGGGTTGACGTGGGTGACGTCGCGCTCGCCGATGGCGATGGTGCCCTCGGTCGGCTCCTCCAGCCCTGCGATCAGGCGGAGCGTCGTGGTCTTGCCGCAGCCCGACGGCCCCAGCAGGGTCAGGAACTCGCCCTTGGCGATGTCGAGGTCGATGCCCTTGACGGCTTCGGTGCCGTCGCGAAAGCGCTTGACCAGTCCGCGGAGCGTGACGTTCATGGCGGCCCTATTTCACCGCGCCCAACGCGAGACCGCGCGCGATGTGTCGCTGGAGGAGGAACACGACGGCGATCATCGGCAATAGCTGTATCACCGCGCCGGCGCTGAGCGAACCCCACAGCACGTTGTAGAGGTCGATGGTCTTCTGCAGCGCGACCGGCATCGTCGTCGCGGCGTCGTAGGTGAGGAAGAGGGCATAGAGGTACTCGTTCCAGCTGAAGACGAAGGTGAAGATGGCCGTGACCGCGATGCCGGGCGCCGCCATGGGCAGAATCAGCCGGAAGATGATCTGCAGCCAGCTCAAGCCGTCGAGCCGCGCCGCCTCCTCCACCTCCTTCGGCAAATCCAGCAGGAATCCGCGCAGAATCCAGACCGCGAACGGCAGACCGAAGGCGACATAGACCACGATCAGCACGATCTGCGTGTCGATCAGACTGAACCAGGTGGCCATCTTGAAGTAGGGCAGCACGACGACCACGCCCGGCAGGAACCGCAATGACAATATGACAAGGGCCCAGGTATCGCCCCCCATGAGCCCCATGCGCGCCACCGCGTAGGCCGCCGGCAGCGCTAGAATCATCACGATCAGCGTGGACACGCCGACCGTGATCAGGCTGTTCACGATGGCGCGGTCCATGCGGAAGCGGTCGAAGATCTCGACGTAGTGCTCGCCGGTCGGCTCGAACGAGTAGAAGGTCGGCACCTCGGCATTGATGACGTTGGTGGGCTTGATCGAGGTGATCGCCACCCACACCACCGGGATCAGCCAGACGATGACGACGACCACGGCGAGCACGTTGATCGCGCGCATGTAGATCGACGACATCATGGCGCATCGGCGGCGCGCGCCGCCTTCTCCGTTCGGTAGAGCGTGTTGAGGAAGGCGAGCACGACGATGTTGATGAGAATCAGAATCAGGAAGCCGTAGGCCGCCATCAGGCCGAGATGGCCCTGCTCGAAGATGGTGTAGTCATAGACGCTGGCGAGCAGCGTCGACGATCCCGGCCCGCCCTTGGTCATGATGAAGTTGAGATCGAAGATGCGGATCGAATCCACCAGCCGGATCAGGATCACCACCATGATGACCGGGCGGATCAACGGAATGACGATGCGCCAGTAGTAGGTGACGCCGCGCACCCGGTCGAGGCGCGCGGCCTCGGTAATCTCGGGCGAGATGCTCTGCATGCCGGCGAGCAGGATCAGCGCGATGAAGGGCGTCCACTGCCAGCAGTCGACGAACATCAGCGTCGCCAGCGCCGTGTCCTTGTGCGAGAGCCAGGTCCACTTCTCCAGCCCGAAGCCGGTGTTCAGGATCCAGTTGGCCAACCCCGAGACCGGCTCGAAGATGAAGCGCCAGGTGAGCCCCATGGCGATGGGCGAGATGAACACCGGGATGATGATGAGGGTGCGCAGCAGCCCCGCGCCCTTCATCTTGCGGTCCAGCAGCACGGCGAGGAAGAAGCCGAGCACCATCTGGATCGAGACGACGGTGACGGACCATATCACCGTGAGCTCGATGCTGTTCCAGAAGCGGCGGTCGTCGAACAGGTCGTTGTAATTGCGCCAGCCGACGAAGCGGGCGATGTCGGGGTTGTAGAGCGAATCGACCTTGAAGGAGAGCGTGCCCGCGAAGATCAGCGGAAAGATCGCGAGCGCCAGCAGGATGATCACGCAGGGCGCAAGCAACAGGTAGGCGGTGCGCCGCTGCTGACGCGCCACGGCCCCCGGCCGCAGCGGAGCGGACGGCCCGGCCGCACGCGGCGGCCGGGCCTCAACGGTAACTGCGGTCACGGCAGAGGCTCCGGAGAGCCCCTGTCCTCACGCAAGCCGGCTGACTTAACCGTAGCCGGCGTCATCCATGATGCGCCTGACCCGCTTGTCCATGGCGGCGAGCGCATCCTCGATGCTCTGTTCCTCGTTGACGGCGTCGGCGACCTCCTCGCCCATGGCGCCCATGATGGAGTACGCCTCCGGGATCACCGGCGCGTTCACGACGCAGACCGGATAGGCCTTCATCAAGCCGACGAAGAAGGGCTTGCGGTCGGACCAGCGGCTGAGCGTGGACCGCCGCGAGAGCTGGCCGCCGGCGCCCACGATCGCATCCGCGATCGCCGGACTGCCGCCGAGATCCTCGCGGTCGCCCGAGTTGAGGAACTTGATCCAGGCGAACGCGGTCTCCCGGTTGCCGCCCCAGGTCGGCATGAACTGGCCGAAGCCGCCGGTAAGCGCCCGGTGCCCGCCGTTGGGTCCGGTGCCTCTCGGCGAGAGGTCCATGTGCCAGTGCTCGTGCAGGTCGGTGTAGGTCGGGTCGTTGAGCACCGCCGTGCCCCAGGTGAGCGGGCTGTAGAGCGCCGTGCCCTGGGAGAACACCAGGTTGACCTCGTCCTCGCCTGCGTTGGCGGAGACCGGGTGGGCGAACTTCTGGAGATCGACCAGCACCTTGAGCGCCTGGTAGCCCTCTTCGGTGTTGATCCCCACCGTCCAGTCCTGGTTGATCTCGTCCGCGAAGACGTCGCCGCCCATGCTGCGGAGCGAGCCGTAGTACTGGTAGCCGGCCCAGAAGTTGCGCGCCATCGCAGCGCAGTAGGCGTAGCGCTCGTTGGCCGGGTCGTGGATCTCCTTGCAGGCGTCGATCACGTCGTCCCAGGTCTCCGGCACCGGGATGCCCGCACTCTCGAAGACGTCCTTGCGGTAGAAGGTCATCATCGCGTTGCCGTCGGGCGCCAGCGCTGCGATGTAGCCTGGCGGTGCCGGCCCCTTGGGCAGGTTCCACATGTGCCGGTACGACTCCGGCACGTCCTCGCGATAGTCCGCGAGCCAATCCGGGAACGGCTCCAGATAGGGGCCGAGGTCGGTCAGCGCGCCCATGGCGTCGAGCGATGCGAACTGGGCGTGGTCCTGGGTGACGACGTCGAAGGAGTCGCTCTTGGACCGCATGTAGGTGTTGATCTGGGTCAACGCCTCGCTCATGGGCTTCGAGACGACCTCGAGGGTCACGTTCGGGTACACCTTGTCGAAGAGCGGCTTGACCGCCCGCAAGGAGTTGGCGAGCCGCTTGCCGGACGAGGCGAAGTGAACGATCGTCCCGCCCACGTCGGCGTGCACCTCCCTGGGCACGAACTGCGATGCGAGCGTCGCACCCAGCGCCGTCGCGGCGGACGCCTGAAGCACCTGGCGACGGGTGAGTTCCCGTTCGCGGAAGTGCTTGATGCGCTTCACCGCGTTGTCGAAGGCTCTCACGTCATTGTCTGATTTCCGCATATGCGCCTCCCTTAGCGTTTCTGCGTTGTGAAGATCAGAACCGAGCTTGCTGGTGAAAACGCTACGGTCGCCGCCGGGGTGTGTCAAGAAAGCCCCCGGCGCCGGTGGTGAGAGCGGGGCACACCTATGTTTTCGGGACGCGGTGTGTAGACTGCGCCGCAGCACGCACCACAACGATTCGGGAGCGGAGCCTTGTTCAAACTCAAATTGCGACGGCCGTCCGTCTTGCTCGCGCTTGTCGTCGCGGCGGGGATCATGATGAGTGACCAGACCGAGACACAGGCCGACGAGGCGGCGAGCCCCGTCGTCACGTTCGAGACCACGCACGGCTCCTTCGCAGTCGCGCTCGAGCCGGAGGCCGCGCCCGAGACCGTGGCGAACTTCGTGCAGTACGTCCGCGACGGCCATTTCGACGGGACCATCTTCCACCGCGTGATCGCGGGCTTCATGATCCAGGGCGGCGGCTACACGGAGCGCTACGAGCAGCTGAAGACGCGCGCGCCGATCGAGAACGAGGCGCCGAACGCGCCGGGCAACGACCGGGGGACCATCGCCATGGCGCGCACCGCGGACCCCCACTCCGCCACCGCGCAGTTCTTCATCAACGTCGTCGACAACGACTTCCTCAACCACCGCGGCAAGAACCCGCAAGGCTGGGGCTACGCCGCGTTCGGCCGGGTGGTGGACGGCATGGAGACGGTGGACCGCATCGCCGCGCTCAAGACCGGCCCCGGCGGCCCCTTCCCGAGCGACGTGCCGCAGGAGGCGGTGGTCATCAGCAAGGCGACCGTCAGCGGCGGCTCCTGATCCTTCGGCCGACAATTCGCTAACGGTCCGGGCGATGCCCTCGGACCAGCAAGCGGACTACATCGTCGTCGGCGCCGGCTCCAGCGGCAGCGTGGTCGCCGCCCGGCTCTCAGAGGACGGACGCCGCAAGGTGCTGCTGCTCGAGGCCGGCGGCTCGGACCGCCGCCTCGTCATCCTGATGCCGGCGGGCACCATGCTCTACGGCATCACCAACCCGCGCTACGACTGGCGCTTCATGGCCGAGCCCGACCCCACGCGGGGCGGGCGCGAGGACTACATGCCGCGCGGCAAGGTGCTGGGCGGCACCAGCTCGATCAACGCCACCTCGTTCGTACGGGGCGCGCCCGAGGACTACAACGAGTGGGCGGCGCAGGGGTGCCGCGGCTGGGACTTCGAGCACGTGCTCCCCTACTTCCGCCGCCTGGAGGATTTCGAGGGCGGCGCCGACGAGTACCGGGGCGCAGGCGGGCCGCTCTCGGTCTCCCACATCCGCTCGCTGCACCCGCTCTCCCGCGTCCTGGTCGAGACCTGCGTGAACGCGGGCATGACCTTCCGCGAGGACATCAACGCGCCGCCGCAGATGGGCGTGGGCTACGTCCAGGCGACGCAGCGCAAGGGCTGGCGCCACAGCGCGTCGCGCGCCTACCTTTGGCCGGCCAGAAGGCGCGAGAACCTGCGCATCGTCACCCACGCCCAGGCGCTCGGGCTCAGGTTCGAGGGCACGCGCGCCGTCGGCGTGGATTACCTCCGGCGCGGCCGGCGCGAGCAGGCCACCGCGACCAGGGCGGTCGTCCTCTGCGCCGGCACCTTCGGCTCGCCGCAGCTCCTGATGCTCTCCGGCGTCGGCCCCGCCGCCCACCTCCGCGCGCACGGGATCGAGGTGCGCCACGAGCTGCCCGGCGTCGGCGAGAACATGCAGGACCACGCCGGGATCAGCCAGACCATGTGGGTCAACCGCACGACCTACAACGTGCAGACCGGGCTCGTGAGCGCGCTGTTCCACGGCGCCCGGTGGCTGCTGGCGGGCACCGGGCCTGCGTCCACGCCCATCGCCCAGGTCTTCGGCTTCCGCCGCTGCGATCCGAGCAAGTCGCGCTCCCACGTGCAGTACATGTTCTCGCCGGCGGGCTACGACCTCACCGCCGACGGGCCGGAGGTCTTCGAGAGGCCCGCGATCACCGGGCTGACGACGCTGCACCGGCCCTATTCCGCCGGCACCGTGCGCCTCGCCTCGGCCGACCCGCTGGCCCAGCCCGCGATCCAGCCCAACCTCTTCGCCGACGCGCGCGATATCGAAACCCTGGTGCTGGGTGCGCGCTTCTTCCGCACCGTGCTCGCGAGCGAGCCCATCGCGCGCTACATCGTGGGCGAGCACCTGCCGGGCAAGGGCGTGGAGAGCGACGACGAGTGGCGCGACTACATCCGCGCCAACGCCATCGGCGTCTATCACCCCGCCGGCACCTGCAAGATGGGGCACGACCCGCTGGCGGTGGTCGACGACGGCCTCAAGGTGCGCGGGCTGGACGGGCTCTACGTGGCCGACGCCTCGATCATGCCGACCGTCGTCAGCGCCAACCTCAACGCCACCTGTATCATGATCGGCGAGCGCGCGGCCGAGATGATCCGCGCCGCCGCCTGAACGGTATCGCAGTCACCATCCACCACGGGAGGACCCCCATGCCTTACACCGTCGCCGCAGCCCTCAGGGTCAAGAAGAAGCACGTCGCCGAGTTCACCCGGCTGGTCAAGCGCCACGCCGCCAACAGCGTGACCAAGGAGCCGGGCTGCGTCTCCTTCGAGGTGACCGTCGACCGCGACGACCCCAGGCGCTTCCTCTTCTACGAGATCTATCTCAGCGAGGCCGACTTCCAGGCCCACACCGAGACGCCGTGGTTCAAGCGCCAGATGGAGCGGACGGGCCACATGGTCGACGGCGATTTCGAGATCTTCTGCTTCGGCAACCGCATCGCCGCACCCAACAAGTAGCGGCACGGCGTTGACACGCCTCCCCACCTCACCCCGGCCCTCTCCTCCCCAGGGAGGAGAGGGAGAACGGTCGGCGCCGTCAGCATCCCCCCCCCACCCTCCGGGGGGAGGGGGGATTGTTCCTGACTAGCGCGCGTAGCGGGACCAGAGAGCGCCTGGGTCGGGGCGTTTCTCGTGCCGGGCGGCGGCCTCGGCGATCTCGGCCTCGCTCGGGCCGCCGTGCTCCAGCGCCCGGAAGGCACGCACCACGGGGCCGGCCCGGTTGGCGTGGCGCTTGGCGGCCATGCTGATGGGCTCGTGCAGCGCGCCCGAGCAGTGGGCGCAGGGCCAGGCCAGGCGGGCCATCAGCTCGGCCGCCTCGCCGCCGGGATAGCGCTCCAGCAGCTGCACGATGGTGGTCGACCCGGTGATCGGCTGCGCTGCGCCGGCCGCGTCGGCCGCGCCGGGGGGAGGCATGGCCGCCTGCCCTACTCCGCCGCCTCCGCCATGGGTTCGACCTCGACCGGCATGCGGATCGCATCGCGCGGCAGCTGGTAGCGCGCGAACGGCAGCACCGCGACCTTGGCGTCCGGCCCGTGGCGGGCCATCGCCGCGGCGAAGGCATCCTCCAGCGAGGTGCCGGCCTCGATGCCGATATCGGCGGCCATCTCCAGGTTCTCCTCCAGCGTCACCACGTGGAGGTACTTGCGCACCATGACCTCGTAGATCGGCACCCAGATGCAGCCCGCCCACATCTCGATGGTGCGGCTGTGGATGTCGCGGTAGACGCGCTCCAGGTTCGCAGGCGAGGGCGGCATGTAGGGCTTCATCAGGTCCATCAGCGCGAGGCCGGGGAAGTCGCCGAGATGCGTGCTCACGCCGGGCGACGGGCTGCAGTAGATGAGCGTGCCGCCGTCCCGCACCAGCAGGTCGGACGACATGCAGCCCCAGCCGGTGTGGAAGAAGAGGTGGTCGGTCGGCGCGAAGACGCCGCAGATGGCGATGTCCGCCGGCCCGCCGGCCGGGCGGTCGTAGGCGTAGATGCCGTTGAAGGTGCGGATCGCCTCGCGGTGCGCGTCCGGGTGCGCGCCGAAGTTGATGAAGCAGAGGCTGCCCCTGGTATCCAGCACGCTGTTGAGCGTCGCCGTGAGCCCGCACATGGTGGCGGCCTCGTCGATGTCGGTGCGCATCGGCCCTGCCATGGCGCCGTAATGGGTCTTGGGCGACATCACGAAGGCGCAGTGGTTGGATTCGATGGTCTCGTCCGAGACCACGCCGGGCAGGATCAGCTTGCCGCCGCCGCCCGCGCCCCAGTGATTCGACTGCGCCTGGCCCATCGAGAGCGTGACGTCGGACTTCGCCACCTCCCTGTGCAGCCAGACCGGCGTGCCACCCGTGGTCATGCCGATGAAGACGTACTGCTCGGGGTCGCGCGGCTCGTTCTGAAAGAATGGGATGCCAAGGCGCTCCATGCGCGCGAGGTTCTCGCGGCCCAGCTTCAATTCGGTGTCGCGCTCCGACATGGGGAAGACCTTGCCGTTGGCGCAGACGACGCGCGCGTCCCTGATGCCGTGCGCCTCCACCGCATCGAGCACCGCCGGCAGCAGCTTCGAGGTGGGCGTCGGGCGGAACTGGTTGTCGATGATGATGGCGAGGCTCCTGTCCGGCCCGATCATCTGCGAGAACGGCGGGCCCGAGTGCGGCGCCTCCAGCGCGGCCGCGCACGCCTCCGTGGGGTTCGCGAGGGGCGCGGGCTCGTCCGGAAAGAGCGCCGCCAGCAGGTTGGCCTCGGGGATATCGAGGGTGAGAGTCTCGCGATAGACCATGGACGGATCGTCGGCCGAGCCGATGGTCAGCGGATCGAGGGATTCGTAGGGGATCACCGCGCGATAGGTGTCGGGCATCGCCGCCCTCCTGCGTCTGAGCCGGCCCGAGGCCGCGACAGCCAGAGGCCGTGAAACTGGCATTCACGCGCCAAGCCGAGTGTAATGGACCGAGGCGGTTATGGACAGGGCGCCCGGCCCGCGCGGCGCCCGCGACAGGGGGGAATGCAGCATGGCGGCCTATCCACGGCTTTTCTCGGAATGGAAGATTCGCAACACCACGATCAAGAACCGGGTGGTGTTCCCGCCAACCTGCCCGAGCTGGGTCTCCGACCCGTGGAACGGGCTCTTCATCGACATGGCGACCCACTACTACCGGGAGCGCGCCGAGGGCGGAGTCGGGCTCATCATCATCGGGGGCACCCACGTCCACAAGAGCTCGCTCATGGCGCCGCTGCTCATGCCGCAGCTCTTCGACGACCGGCAGATCGAGCCGCTGTCGAAGATCGCGGACGCGGTTCATGCCGAGGGCTGCAAGCTCGCGATCCAGCTCTGGCACTCGGGCGTGCGCGGCTTCCCCACCTTCAAGCAGGAGGCCACCTACGACCCCGATGCGACCTGGTACTCGGTCTCGCCGAGCCAGGTGCCCTTGGGCGAGTTCCCCGGCGCGTCCACGCCGAAGGAGCTCGACGAGGACGAGATCGAGGAGCTGCTGGCGGCCTTCGGCAGCGCTGCGGAGCGCGCGTTCGCCGCGGGGCTCGACGGCGTCGAGCTGCATCTCAGCCACGGCTACCTGCCCTGGCAGTTCATCTCGCCACTCTACAACAAGCGCACCGACCGCTGGGGCGGCTCGCTGGAGAACCGCCTGCGCTTCCCGCTCGAAGCCTTGAAGCGGATGCGGGCCGCCGCCGGCGACGACAGGTTCGTGGGCTACCGCATCAACTCCACCTCGTTCTGGCCGGGCGACCTCGAGATCGACGAGGTGCGCGGCATCGTCGCCGAGATCGAGCAGCGCTCCGACATCGACTACGTCAACGTCTCGGCCGGCGTGCACCACGCCTTCATCCACACGCCGATGGAGTTCGAGGCCGGCTGGGAGCGGGGCTACGCCCGCAAGATCCGCGAGGTCTCGTCGAAGCCGGTGCTTCTAGTGGGCCGCATCACCACGCCGGACGTGGCCGAGCAGCTGCTGGAGGCGGGCGACGGCGATGCCATCTGCCTCGCGCGCCAGCTCTTCACCGACGCCCACTGGGCCAAGAAGGCCGAAGAGGGCAACACCGACGACATCCGCTCATGCGTCGCCGCCAACTTCTGCTGGAAGAGCGTGAGCCGGGGCGGGCGGGTGCAGTGCATCTACAACCCCACCGTGGGCCGCGAGGGGAAGTGGGGCGAGGGCACGCTGGTCAAGGTGGCCGAGCCCAAGTCGGTGCTGGTCATCGGCGGCGGCCCGGCGGGGCTCGAGTACGCGCGCGTGGCCTCCGCCCGCGGGCATGACGTGACGGTCTACGAAGCCGAGGGCGAGACCGGCGGCCACGTGCGGGTGCAGTCGCTGCTGCCGACCCGCGCCGAGTACGGCGAGATCGGCCGCTGGCTCGCCGCGCAGGCCGAGAAGAACGGCAGCCGCATCGTCACCGGCGCGCCGGTGACGGAGGAGGACCTGGACCAGGCGCTTGAAGCGGTGAAGCCCGACCACGTGGTGGTGGCCACGGGCTCCGCCGTCGCGGTCGACGGCTTCCAGGGCTGGACCGGCGATCCGCTGCCCGGCTGGGAGACCGGCAACTGCGTCGGCTGGGACACGGTGGCGCAGGGCCAGGCCCGGCCCAGCGGCAGGGTGATGGTGCTGGACGACCTCTGCGACGTGGTGGCGCCGCTCACCGCCGTCGCCTGCAAGGAGGGCGGCGCCGACGAGGTGACGCTCGTCACCCGCTGGCCCATGGTCGGCATGGAGACCATCCTCGACGTCTACCTCGACTGGATCCTGCCCAAGCTCTACCAGACCGGCGTGACGGTCTGCGTCGACCACTTCGTCCGCCGCATCGAGGGCAGCACGGTGACGCTCTACAACGTCCACCACGACGAAGCCGAGCGGCAGATCGAGGCGGACTGGATCGTCATGGCGACGGGCCGGCGCTCTGTGAACGCGCTGCACGGGGCGGTTGCGGCGCGCGGCGTCTCGGTCGAGACCATCGGCGACGCCACCGCGCCCCGCACCGCCTACGAGGCGGTCTACGAAGGCCACCGCCAGGCCCGCAAGCTCTGAACCTTCCCGAAAAGACCCGCACCAACACGAGGAGCACCGCAATGCCCGCCGCTTACCTCATCTCGACCTCTGAGATAACCGATCCGGAACTGATGCAGGAGTACGTCAGGAAGGCAGGCCCGACGGGCGGCCCCTACGGCGCAGAGCTGCTTGCCTCCACCACGGAAGTCGCGCACATGGACGGCACCTGGAAGCCGTCCCGCGTGGTGCTCTTCCGCTTTCCCAGCATGGAGCGGGCCAAGGCCTGGTACAACTCGCCCGAGTATCAGGCGATCGTGGACATGCGTTTGCAGGCCGCCGAGAGCAGCCTCATCTTCGTCGAAGGCTTGGAATAGCCCCGGCGCGCCGGTTCACGCGCCCGGCGTATCGGCCAAAAAATGCCCGATGGCGTTGGCGTAGTAGCGCAGCATGTCCCGCTCGTCCTCGTTGGCGCGGTAGAGCCCGTCCGCCTCGTTCACGAAGTGGCGGAGCGTGAGCATGCGCAAGCCCACGGTGACGGCGTAGTCGCGGTCCGCGCGCGGGATGTGGACGTAGGCGCCCTCGCCCTCCAGCCTGTCGATCAGCGCCTGGGTGCGCCCCTTGACCTCCAGCAGGTCGAGCGCGTCGTCGTTTGAGTCGAGGAACACCGTCGCGACCAGCGAGACCGGCAGCACCGGGATCGCCGCGGCGATGGCCTCCAGTAGCTCGTCGCCGAGCTTTTCGACGGCCTCGTGGCGGGCGTCTTTCTCCAGCGCGCGGAAATCGATCCCGCCGGCCTTCACGTAGTCCCGCATGGAGATGGGCGTGGCGAAGTTCACGCAGGCGTAGCCGAAGCGGTACCAGCGCCGCCGGATCATGAGGCCCACGTTGTGGGCGACGAAGCCCGCCGCGGTCGCCAGCACGCGGGCCTTGCCGGGCCGGGGCTCGCCGGGGGCCGGCGCGCGCACCAGCATGCGGTCCTCCAGCACGCGGTCGTAGTTGATGCCGACGGGCACGAAGACCAGGTCGCGGGAGCCCTCGGGGTCGAAGGAGGAGACCATGTAGCTGATGAGGCCGAGCTTGGGCTTGCGCAGGCGCCCGTCGCGGCTGAGCCCGCCTTCCGGGTAGACCGCCTGGACCACGCCGCCGGCGGTCGCCGCCTGCACGTAGCGGGCGAGTACCTGGCGGTAGAGGCGGCTGCCCGAGCCGCGGCGCACGAAGTAGGCGCCGAGGGAGCGGACCAGCATCCTGAGCGGCCAGACCCGCGCCCACTCGCCGACGGCGTAGCTCAGCGCCGAGCGATGCGCCGCCATGTAGGCGACGATCACGTAGTCCATGTTGCTGCGGTGGTTCATCACAAAGACGACGCTGGCGCCGGGTTCGATGCGGGCAAGCGCCTCGTCGTCGGAATAGCCGAGGCGCACGCGATACAGGCTCTCCACCGCGCGCCTGGCGACGTGATAGCCGATGCGGAAGTAGGCGTAGGCGTTGAAGGAAGGCACGATCTCGCGGGCGTAGCGCTCCACCTGCCGGCTCAGCACCTCGCGCGGCGTGCCGGTGGCCTTGGCCTCGGCGTCGATCGCCTCCATCACCTGCGGGTCGTAGCTGAGCTGGTCGATCAGCACGCGGCGCTTGGTCTGCAGGAAGGGCGGGATCTGCAGCTCCAGCCGCGTGTTGACCTCCTCGATCATGCGGTTGAGGCGGCGGCGCAGGAACCAGCGCGCGCTCGGCATCAGGATGCGGTCGAGCGCGGCCCAGAGCGCGAGCGCGCCGACCACCGCGAGGATCCAGAGCGGCAGCGCGAGCGAGCCGGTCATGCGGGCGGCCTGTCTCGCACCCGGCGGAATTCGGCCGGGGCCGGAGGTCTCCCCCCGCAAGGGCGGTCGCGGCAGAGGTCTTGGAGCGGCATGGATCGCCAACAAGGCTCGCGGCTGCGGCGCGGATACGCTACTTATAGCAGCATTGGGGGCGGCACCGGGTGGCGCCCCTTCGGGGAGACGAACGGAGACGGGCGGGCACGGTGCCCGCCGGCAAGCGCACGCAGAGGCGCGGTGACGGGCCATGAAGGCGGCGAACTCCAACGAAGACCAATTCGCGATCCTGCGCCGGACCATGGTCGAGCAGGTGGCGCTCCATGCCGACCACGTGAGCGGCAAGACCGGCCGCGCGCCGATCGCGGACCCGGTCATGGAGGCGATCGGCCGGATTCCGCGCCACGCCTTCGTGCCGGTCGAGATGACGCTCTACGCCTACCTCGATTCCCCGCTCCCCATCGGCTGCGGCAAGACCATCTCGCAGCCCTTCATCGTGGCGCTGATGACCGACCTGCTGGAGATCGGCGCAGGCCACAGGGTGCTCGAGATCGGCACCGGGCTCGGCTACCAGGCGGCGCTGCTGGCGGAGCTTGCGGCCGAGGTCTACACGGTCGAGCTGATCGAGGAGCTGGCCGAGAGCGGGCGCCGCCGGCTCGGCGAGCAGGGCTACGGCAACGTGCAGTTCCGCGTGGGCGACGGCAGCCTCGGCTGGCCCGACCACGCGCCCTTCGACCGCATCATCGCGACCGCGGCGCCCGACCTGATTCCGGGGGCGCTGCTGCAGCAGCTCAAGCCCGGCGGGCGCATGGTGATCCCGGCCGGCCTCGAGGACGACCAGCGCCTGCTGCTCGTCACCAAGGACGGGAGCGGGCGGATCGAGAACAAGGAAATCCTGCCGGTGCGCTTCTCCCAACTGATGAGCGGCGCCGACGAGGCCGGCGCCGACGACTGAGCCGCACCGCCGGCTAGAGCGTTTCCGTTTTGCACGGAAACGCTCTGATTCTTTATCGCTCACGGCAGTTGGCCGTCGTGCGCTTGCGCGCGCCTATCGGCGCGACGGCCAACGCCTGCGCGGGCGCGCCGCATTCGCGGCGGGCCGCTGTCGCGGCCTAGGGCGCGTCCGTCAAAGCCGGACGCGCCCTCTTGATTGCCTGGCCAAGAATACGTATATAATATATATACGTATAAATAGCCGAGCGAAAACAATGGGAAAGACGGTCGCGGCGTCGGCGTTTCAGGCGAATTGTCTCCGTATCATCAACGAGATGCGCGAGGACGGCGAGCCGGTGACGATCACGAATCGCGGCAGGCCCGTCGCAGTGCTTTCGCCCGTGCGGCCCGAGCGCGAGACCCGATCAATCATCGGCGCCATGAAGGGAACGGTTCTGGCCTACGACAATCCGTTCGGGTCCGCCGTCGACTCCTCCGAGTGGGACGCCATGCGGTGATCCTGCTTGACACGCACGTGCTGGTCTGGGCCGTGGAAGGCGACCGGCGGCTCGGCACCAATGCGAGCGCTGCGATTGCGGCGGCGGAACGCGCCGACGCCGTCGGCATCTCCGCCGTCACGCCCTGGGAAATCGCCCTGCTGGCCGAGCGCAACCGCCTTCGCCTGGTGCAGGAGGTCGGCACCTGGCTCGAGGCGGCGCTCGCCTTGCCGGGCATCAAGCTGATGCCGGTCGAGCCCGAAATCGCGATCGACAGCGCGAGGCTGCCGGGCGCCTTTCATGCCGATCCCGCCGACCGCCTGATTATCGCGACCGCCCGCCACAGCGGGGCACGGCTGCTCACCGCCGACGGCACCATCCTCTCCTACGCCAAACGCGGCCACGTTGACACGGTCGACGCGAGGCTATAACCGGCTCCGTCCCGCACCGCAGCGTAACGGCACTGCAGGCCATGAGCGAGCTCACGCTAATCATCGGCAACAAGAACTACTCGTCCTGGTCGCTCAGGCCGTGGCTTGCGCTGCGCCACGCCGGAATCCCGTTCGACGAGCGGCTGCTGCTCCTGTTCGACGAGAACTGGAAGGAGGCCATCGCCGCCGTCTCGCCGTCCGGGCGCGTGCCCGTGCTGCTGCACGGCGAGCGCACGGTGTGGGAGACGCTCGCGATCATCGAGTACGCGAACGAGCTGTTCCCCGACGCCGGGCTCTGGCCCGAGGACCGCGACGCCCGCGCCATGGCCCGCGCGGTCGCGAACGAGATGCACGCGGGCTTCACGTCGATCCGCAACCACATGCCCATGAACCTGCGGCGCACCGACCTCAAGGGGAAGGGCCGGGGGCCGGGCGTGGACGACGACATCGCCCGCATCTGCGCGATCTGGCGGGACTGCCGGGGCCGCTGCGAGGCCGGCGGCGACTTCCTGTTCGGCCCCTTCTGCGCGGCCGATGCCATGTACGCGCCGGTGGTGACGCGGCTCGACACCTACGGGGTCGATCTCGACGAGACCTGCGCCGCCTACAGCCGCGCCGTGCTGAGCCTGCCGGCCTTCGTCGAATGGCGCGACGCGGCGCTCAAGGAACCCTGGATCGTGCCCGAAGACGAGATCGACTGAGGGCTAGGCCGCACCATGGTGCGGTGCACGGAGCGGTCGGGCGGGGGCAGGCTCTGCGGATGCAGCGCGCAGACCATCGCCCTTCAGGGAAAGCCCGGCCGGAGCGGCGCCGGGGAGCCGGCTCGCGGCCGGACGCTCGTCCAGCGGGCGCCGGCGGCCGCCGGGACGGGCCGGCTTGGACCATCATGAGCCGCCTTGTGCCACTTTGTGCCACTTTGTGCCACTTTGTGCCACTTTGTGCCACTTTGTGCCACTTTGTGCCACTTTGTGCCACTTTGTGCCGCTTTGTGCCGCTCGTTTCGTGCCACTTTGTGCCACCTTGTGCCACTTTGTGCCGGCGTATGCCGGAATATGCCGCTTTAAAGCCCTTCCGTGCAAAGTGCGGGTCAGGACGGCTCGAAGGCCGGGACCTCGCAGCGGGAGACGGTGACGGGGCGCGTGGTCGGCGGGGTGTTGCGGCTGCGGCCGACGAAGCGGGGAACGCCGTCGGTGATGACGGCGCCGATGGCGACGGGGTCGCCGTTGCTCATGGTCGCGAGCGCATCCGGCTTCGTGGCGCCGAGCGGGGCGTCGACGATGACCACGTCGGCATCCCGCCCCGGCCTCAAGAAACCGCTGTTCAGCCCGTAGATCTCGGCCACGTTGCCGGTGGACGCCGCGATCATCCAGGTGGGATCGAAGCCCGCCAACGAGGCGATGTTCACCATGGTGTAGATCATGCCGAGCGGCATGACGCCGCTGCCGGTGGGCGTGTCGGTCGCGATCAGGAAGCGGTCGAAGGCGTCGTGCTTGCGCGCCATCTCGGCGCAGAGCAGCGTGGTGCGCAGGTTGCCGGCGGTGCAGACCTGCATGGCGATGCCGGTCTCCGCCGCCACCTGCTCGAAGTAGCGGTCCTCGATGGCGACCGGCCCGCCGTTGATATGGAAGGAGACGCTGGGGTCGATGGCGATGAGGTCGTCGCCGGTGATGGGGAAGGAGCCGGGGATCGAGGCCCCGCCGGTGTGGAGCGTCGTGAGCAGGCCGGCCTCGCGCGCATCCCGGACCAGCGCCACGTAGTCGCGCGCCGTCTCCACTGCGCCGAAGCCGGCCTTGGCGAGCCAGACGCCGTCCCGGTGCACGTCGTCGAAGTCGGCGCGCGTCAGCCCCGGCTCCAGGATGATGGAGCCGGCATGCACGCGCATGCCGCCCGGCCGGTAGTGCTCGAAGCACTTGAAGGCCGCGACCGCCAGCGCCTTGACCCCGGCGGGGTCGCTCGGCCGGCCCGGCACGTGCACCTCGGAGGCGGAGATCGCCGTGGTGGTGCCGCCGTGGACGTAGCTCGTGAGGTAGCCCACGGTGTTCTGGCGCGGCGTGAAGTCGCCGAAGGTGACGTGGACCTGGGAATCGATCAGCCCCGGGATCGCCGTCGCTCCGCCGGCGTCGATGACGACGTCGCACGTGTCGATGGCGGCGGCCTCCACCGCGCCCACGGCTTCCAGAATGCCGTCCGCCGCGACGAGCGCGTCGCCCGCGACGAAGGGTTCGCGCCAGTCGCCCGAGACGATGGCGCCGAGATTGACGACGCCGACCCTCACGGCTTGGCGGCGCCTTCGTTGCTCTGCATCAGCCCTTCCAGGATGCGCTCGGCGCCGGCCCAGTCGTAGCGGCGGAAGCAGTGCGCGGTGGTCACAAACTTGGCGCCCGCGTAGAACATCTCGTACTGGGTGTGGCGGCCGGCGAACTCGGAGCCCACGGCGTCCCAGGCGAGCTTCATCAGCGCCATGCGCTCGGCCGCGCCCTCGCCGTCGCGCGCGGAGACCTGGGTGCGCTCGATCAGGGGCGCGATAGCCGGATTCTCGAGGTCCGCGACCGAGGACGGCAGCATGATGAGGCCGCCGCCCGAGAGCGCGCGGATCCGCTCGATCAGGCGCGGGTAGAGGGACTGGGTCTGGACCTGGGCCGCGTACATCATGCTCGCGTTGGGCACGTAGTAGTCGCCCACCATGCCGCCCGCGCTCTCCATGCCCCAGAGCAGCCCCTCCACGGCCGCGACCTCGGACGCCATCTCGCCGAGCTGCTCGCGCACCGGCGCCATCGCTACCGTGCCGATGGTCTCGGCGATGCGGCGCGCGAGCGCCACCAGGAACTTGAGCTTCACCACCAGGCGGATCTGCGACTGGTAGTTCTGGAGGACGTGGCCCGGCGTGTCATGGAACTGGGCGCGGCACATGTCGGTGTCGCCGAAGACGAAGATGCGCTCCCACGGCACCTTCACGTCGTCGAAGTAGACGACCGAATCGTTCTCGTCGAAGCGGTGGGAGAGCGGATTGTCCCAGGCGCTCGCAGCACTCGCCTCGTAGCTCTTGCGCGAGAGCACCTTGAGGCCCCGCGCATCGAGCGGCAGCACGAAGGAGATGGCGAAGCGCTCCTCGCCGGGCTTCAGCGGCTGCAGGTTCGCGACCAGTATCTCCTCGGCCATGACCGAGCCGGTGCCGAGCATCTTCGCGCCCCGCACGGTGACGCCCTCCGCATCCTCGTCGACGACCCGCATGGTCATCTCTTCGCTGGCCTGCTCGCCCCACGACCTGGAGCGGTCGCCCTGCGGATTGATGATGACGTAGGTGAGGTAGAGATCGTTGTCGCGCGCGTGGGCGTAGTAGTCGCGGAGCGCGCTGGCGTGGCGCGCGCCGTGACGCTCGAAGACCTCGATTCCCATCACCTGCCCCGTGATGGAGGAGGCGAGGTGATCGGGCGAGCGGCCCAGAAAACCGCCGTGCAGCTCGGCCCAGGCGGTCATCGCCTCGCGCCGTGCGACCAGCTCGGCGTAGCTGCGCGGCATCTGCCAGCTGCGGTTCACGCGCCGCCCGGTTCCGGTCTCGAAGGTCATGCGGTCCACGTTTTCCGCTGCCGCCTGGAAGTCGTAGAGGGCGGCGGCAGAGCGGCAGGCGGCGGCGAAGGCGGGGTGGTCGGCGACACGCTTGATCAGCGCGCCGTCGAGATAGACCTCGCGGTCCTTGTCGAGAGTCCGCAGGTGGGCGGCGCCGTCCTTCACGCTCATCGGGCGATCATAGCGCGATTCCCGGCCCCGACCCGGTCAGGGGCGCTCGTCACCGCCTCCATCGGCGCGTCCGGTCTGCCAGGTACGCCGCTCCGTCTGGCCCGTGCCCCGGTAGACGATGCGCTGCAGATTCTCTTCCGTGCGGCGGTGGAACGCGACCGCCACGGGATCGAAGTCGCATGCCGGCATCGGCTCGTGCTCGAAGCGGCCGTACGGGTCGCTCCCCCTGACCAGGGTTGCGCTGTCCCAGGAGGCCTGGGTCTGGCGGGCGTCGGGCGGGATGTAGCGAATGGCGATCGCCATGCGCTTGTCGTCGCTGCGATTGGGATGGGAGGCGTGCGCGAGGCGGTAGTTGAAGAGCGCCGCCTCGCCGGTGCCGACCTCGATGTTGACGGCTTGGTCCTCGTCGACCTCCACGATCTCCTGGCCGCGCGACAGCATGTTCTCGCCCTGCCAGGTGTCGCGGTGCTCCAGGTCGGGCCCGCGGTGGCTGCCGGGGATGCAGCGCATGCAGCCGCTCTCCACGGTCGCCGGCGAGAGCGCCACCCACGCGCTGACGAGCTTGCCGGTGTCGAGACCCCAGTACTGGCTGTCCTGGTGCCAGGAGACGAAACGGGCGGAACGCGGCTCCTTGATCCACCACTGGGTGCCCCAGCACATGATGTCGGGGCCGATGAGGTCTTCCACCGCATCGAGCAGCCGGGGGGAGCGGATCAGCTCCGCCAGCCAGCAAAAAAGCAGGTGGGATCGTGCCGAGCCCTTGCCGCCCTCGCCGTATGCCGCCGCCGAACTCTCCAGCGCGGCACGCAGGGTCGCCGCCTCGTCGAGGCCGAGCACGCTGACCGGCGCGTAGAATCCGTCCCGCCGATAGTGGTCGATGGCGTCTTCGCTGAGCAGCCTGGGCATCGCACGTTCCATTCTAGCCTGGCGCAAGGCCGAGGTTCTCGCGCAGCGTCGGGCCGGCGTAGTCCGCGTGGTAGAGGCCGCGGCGCTGCAGCTCGGGCACCACGAGGCGGGCGAAATCTTCGTAGGCGCCCGGCATGTGGGTGGCGGCCAGCACGAAGCCGTCGCAGGCCTCGCCCTCGAACCATGCCGCCATCTGGTCGGCGACGGCAGCAGGCGTGCCGACGAAATGCGGCATCTCGTTCACCGTGCCGCGCCGGCTGTAGGTGACGAAATCCTCGACCGTGGGATGCGGATTGCCGCTCAGCGTCACCACCCGGTCGCGGATCGCCTGCAGGCCGCTGATGGAGGCCATCTCCTCGTCGGTGAAGGGCTCGCCCGCGGGCTTGGTCGCGAAGTCGTAGTTGAGCGCTTCCGAGAGCAGCGCCAGCGTGTCGATGGGCCGTGCGAGACCCGCGATGAAGGCGGCCTTCTCCTCCGCCTCGGTCTGGCTCTCCGCAACCGTCACGTAAGCCGCCGGCGCCACGCGGTAGGAACCGGGCGCGCGACCTGCGGCTTCCGCCGCATCGCGCGTCGCCGCGTAGGCCTTCTTGCCGAATTCCAGGGTGGGATAGATGGCGAAGATCACGTCGGCCCAGCGGGCCGCGAACTGCCGCCCCCGACCGCTCTGACCCGCCTGGATCACGATGGGGCGGCCCTGCGGCGTGCGCGGCACGGTAAACGGCCCGCGCGAGCGCAGGAAGCGGCCCTCGTGGTCGAGGCGGCGGACGCCCGCCGGGTCGGCGAAGACGCCCTGTTCCTTGTCGAGGGCGATCGCGCCCTCGTCCCACGCGTCCCAGTGGCCGAGCACCACCTCCATGAACTCGTCGGCCCGGTCGTAGCGCTCGTTGTGCTCGATCACCCTGTCCGCGCCGTAGTTCGCGGCCTCGGAATCGTTGAGCGAGGTCACCACGTTCCAGGCCGCCCGGCCGCCGCTCATGTGATCGAGAGTCGAGAACATGCGGGCCACGTGGAAGGGCTGGTAGTAGGTGGTCGAGCAGGTCGCGCCCAGCCCGAGCCGCGTGGTCGCCGCCCCCATCAGGGTGAGGATGGGAATCGGGTCCATCTTGACCACGCGCACGCCGTTGCGCACCGCCTCGGCGTGGTCGCCGCCGTAGATGTCCGGCAGCGCGAGGCGGTCGTCGAAGAAGGCGAGGTGGAACTTGCCGGCCTCGAGGATGCGCGCGATCCGCTGGTAGTAGTCGGCGGTGAGGAAGTCCGTGGCGGACTCCGGGTGACGCCAGGACGCCGGGTAGTTGGAGCAGTTCTGCGCCTGGAGGAAGCCCACCAGCACCATCTGCCGCTTGCTCATGCTCACCGTCGCTCGTCGTCGCTCACCAAGGTGGGAGGGCGGCGCCAGACGCCTGCGCGGGGTTTAGCACGCTGCGGGGTCGATTGCAGGCGTGCTTGCGGGAGCGCGTCCTGACGGACGCGCGACAGGCCGCGACCGCGGCCCGCCGCGAATGCGGCGCCCTCGCGGAGGCGCCGGCCAGAGGCCGGCGGCCGTGAGCGAAAAATGCCTGGAGTGTTTCCGTCCAAAACGGAAACACTCCAGGCGCGTGGCGAGCCGGGCGGGACTGTGCGATCCTGACCGGACCCGAGAGGGAGCACGCGCGGAAGATGCTGCGCCACTTGCTGGGAGCGAGCGCGACCGCAGACACCATGCTCGACGCGATCGCACGGGACGCGCGGGAGACCGGCGCGCTCACGGGGCGGCCGGTCTTCGCCGACGCCGTGATGGAGGCCATGCGGAGCGTGCCGCGCGAAGCCTTCGTACCCGAGAGCGAGGCGGCGTTCGCCTACGAGAACCGGCCGCTCCCCATCGGCCACGGCCAGACCATCTCGCAACCCTACATCGTCGCCCTGATGACGGAGCTGCTCGACGTCGAGCCTGGCGCCCGCATCCTGGAGATCGGCACCGGCTGCGGCTACCAGACCGCCGTGCTCTGCGCGCTGGGTGCGAGGGTCCATTCGGTCGAGGTCGTCGAGCCGCTGGCGACGGCGGCGGCGGCGCGGCTCGCGGCGCTCGGCTACGCGGCGGCCACGGTGCGTGCAGGCGACGGCCGCGACGGCTGGCCCGAGCACGCGCCCTACGACGGCATTATCGTCACCGCCGCCGCGCCCTCGGTGCCGCCGGCGCTGGTGGATCAGCTCAAGCCCGGCGCCTGCCTGCTGATCCCGGTCGGGCGTGCCGCCACGACCCAGAGCCTTGAGCGCATCCGCAAGCGCGGCGACGGCTCGTGCGAGACGACGACGGTGCTCCCCGTGGCCTTCGTCCCGCTGACGGGTGGCGTTAAGACTTAGCCAACCTCGAACGGCTCCAGGCCGTTCAGGTAGGCCAGCACGTTCTCCAGCGGCTCGACGTCGCAGTACTTCATGTCGAGGTCGAACAGGTTCCACTCGATGGCGGCGGGCACGCGGTCGCCCACGCATTCGCGCACGATGACGGTGCGGAAGCCCTCGCCCAGCGCGTCCTCCACCGTGTGGCGCACGCAGCTCGCCATGGTGACACCGGTGCAGATCAGCGTGTCGATGCCGCCGGCGCGCAGGATGCCGCCGAGGTGGGTGCCGGCGAAGGCGCTCGGGCGCTTCTTCACGATCAGCGTGTCCACGCCTTCCTCCAGCGGCACGCGGTCGTCGATCTCGGTCGCCTCCGTGCCCTGAATCAGATCCTCGAAGGGTTTTTTCAGCGGATAGGCGCCCATGTCGAAGCGGCTGCAGAAGGCGGTGGTGGTGTAGACGATGGGCACCTTTTTGGCGCGGGCTGCGGCAAGCAGGCGTTGCACGCCGGGGATGATGCGCTCGTCCATGTCCTCGCAGGAGAAGCGGTGGCCGGGCCGGGTCCAGGCGTTGGCGAGGTCGATGTTGAGGAGCGCGGGCCGGGTGCCGTAGCCAGAGCGCTGGTTCCAGCCACGCTGCTGGTAGAGCCCTGAATCGCCGGAGAAGATGGTATCCAGCGCCTCGCGAACCTTGTCGTCCAGCGGCATCGCCGCCTCCCTCGTTATGCGCCGCGGGGTGTCGGGTCAGGCGAGCGGCGGCCGCCTGTCCGCCCAGGGCGCCGCTTCCTCGAACGCCGCTGCGGCGCGCAGAATGTCCACCTCGCGGTTGATGCCCGCTACCATCTGCAGGCCGACCGGGAGCCCGGCTGCGGTGAAGCCCGCCGGAATCGAGGCCGCCGGCTGGCCGGTCAGGTTGAACGGGTAGGTGTAGTAGACCCACGAGACGATATTGCGGGCCTCGTGACCGGGCGGTGTGTCGCAGCCCACGTCGAAGGCGGCGCACGGCAGCGTCGGCGAAAGCAGCAGGTCGTAGCGCTCGAAGAGCTGGCGCATCCGCTCGCGGAACTCGTAGCGGGCGAAGACCTGGGTGAAGAACTCCACCACCGAGGCGCCGAGCCCGGCGCTCAGCGTCGCCACGACGGCGGAATCCAGCTCGTCCGCCCGCTCGGCCATCAGGTCCTTCAGCTTGGTGCCGATGCCGCCATAAAATTCCGCCATCCAGAGCTCGACCGGATCGTCGCCGAGGGCGTCTTCGACCAGCTCCACGGTGCAGCCCAGCGCCTCGAAGCGCCTGGCGGCGGCCTCGCAGAGCCGGGCGACCTCGGGATCGGGCGTGGCGTAGCCGAGGGTGGGACTCCAGGCGATGCGCAGGCCCTCGACGCCATCGTCGCACGCGGCGAGAAAATCCGGCACCGGCTCGGCGACGCCGAAGGGGTCGCGGCGGTCGTGGCCCGCCATGACGCCGAGCAGGAGGGCTGCGTCCCGCACCGTCCGTGCGACGGAGCCGACATGGGAGAGCGTCGGCGCCGCCGGAACCGGGAAGAGCGGCACCCGGCCGAATTGCGCCTTGATGCCGAAGAGGCCGCAGAGCGCCGACGGGATGCGGATGGAGCCGCCGCCGTCGGTGCAGACGGCGAACGGGGTGAGCCCGGCGGCCACGCTCGCGGCGCCGCCGCCGCTGGAGCCGCCGGGAGTCTTCGCCAGGTTCCACGGGTTGCGGGTGATGCCGGTGAGCGGGCTGTCGGTGACCGCCTTGCAGCCGAACTCGCTGGTGGTGGACTTGCCGACGATGCAGCCGCCGGCCTGTCTCACCCGCTCCACCGAGGGCGCGTCGAAGTCGGGCACGTTATCGGCGAAGGGCCGGGAGCCGAAGGTCCAGGGCACGCCGGCGACCGCCACGAGGTCCTTGACCGAGATGGGCAGGCCCGCGATCGCGCCGCCCTCGCCAGCCGCAATCGCGTGCTCCGCCTCGCGCGCCGCAGTGAGCGCCTGCTCGGGCGTGCGGTTGACGAAGGCGTTGATCTGGGGCTCCAGCGCCTCCTGCCGGGCGAGCGTGTCCTCCACCAGCTCCACCGGCGAGACGCTTCCTGCCCTCAGCAGGCCCTTGAGTTCGAGCGCCGTCATGTAGGCGAAGCTCATCGCGCACTCCCGTTCAGGTGCCCGTTCAGATGGCGCCGAGGCCGCGGTCGAGCACCGTCTGCCGCCGGGCGACGCAGGCCGCGAAGCGCGCCTGCATGTCCGCCGCGTCGAGGTCGCGGCCGATGACCACGATGCGCGTCTCGGCCTCGCCGCGCGGCCACGATTCGGCGTAGGTCGGCGGGCTGAAGGTGGCCTGCACGCCCTGGATGATGACCGGCTTGTCGACATTCTGGAAATGCACCATGCCCTTCACGCGGAAGAGGTCCTCGCCCTTCTCCTGCGTGAGCTCCAGGAAGAAGCGAAGCAGCGCGTTCCACTCCAGCGCCTCGCGGCCCTGCAGGCAGACGGCGCCGACGCCCGGCGTGTGCTCATGGTCGTCGTGGGCGTGGCCGGCGGCAGCGGGCCGGTCGGCGCCGATCCAGGCGCCCAGCATGTCGTCCCGGCGCTTTGGCTCGAACAGGTCGAGGTCCAGCAGGCGGTCGACAGGGAGCGCGCCGTGCGTGGTGACCTCCTTGACCGAGAAGGGGTTGAGGCGCTCGACCGCCGCCACGGCCGCGGCGAACTGCTCGTCGTCCACCAGGTCACGCTTGTTGAAGATCAGCTTGTCGGCGATGGCGATCTGCTTCTCCGCCTCCGGCGATCGCGCGATCTGGCCCGTCACGTGCTTGAGGTCGACCACCGTCAGCACCGCGTCCAGGCGGAAGGTGAGGTCGAGCTTCATGTCGGTGTAGAAGAGCCGGGCCAGCGGCGAGGGATCGGCGATCCCCGTGGTCTCGATCACGATCTTGTCGAAGTCCACCTGCGGCTCGGCGAGGGCCACCTTGCGCAGGAAGAGCCGGTTGAGCCCTTCCATCAGGTCGCCCTGGGCGGCGCAGCAGATGCAGCCGTTGGTGAGCTCTAGCATGT
The DNA here is from genome assembly GCA_965221125.1 of Alphaproteobacteria bacterium. Classification (GTDB taxonomy): domain Bacteria; phylum Pseudomonadota; class Alphaproteobacteria; order UBA828; family UBA828; genus WTGU01. Next base: position 367,228 of record CBDCRW010000004.1, on the reverse strand, counting down.
CCTCGCTGGCGCGGGCGATGAGGTCGCCGTCGATCCCGATCTCGCCGAACTCGTTGACGATGACCGCGATCTTGCCGGCATCCGGCGCGCTGAGCAGCCGGTTGACCAGCGTGGTCTTGCCGGCACCCAGGAAACCCGTCAGCAGCGTGATGGGAATCCGCTCGTCGATGGAGCGGTCATCGATGCGGGTCACCGGCGCCTCACCCGTCGCCGAGCGCGGACAGCCTATTCGTCGAGGATCGCCCAGGCGCGGACCGGCGCGCCGCTGCCGTTGCCGATCTTGATCGGCGGCCCGTAGAACATGAACTCGCCCTTGCCCGCCAGTTCCTCGAGGTTGATGAGCCACTCGTAATGGGCGATGCCGCGGTCGCGGCAGACCCGGTGGTTGGGGAAGAGGTTGTCGGACGGCTTGTCGGTGGACGGGCCTTCGACGCCGTGCAGCTTGGAGCCCCGGTCGGCGAGCCAGTGAGTCGCCGCCTCAGTGATGCCGGGGTTGCTCCATACCGATTTCACGTCCGGGTAGTGGCGGTTGTGAAGCCCCGTGTTGAGCAGCACGATGTGGCCGTCCACCTTGACGCCGCCCTTCTCCTCCGCCGCCTCGAAGTCGCCCACGTCGATGTCGCCGAGATCGGGGATGTACGTGAGATCCCAGCAGACCGCCTTGCCCATGAACATGTCGAGCGGCATCCGGTCCACCGACGCGCCCTCGGGATTGACGTGGTAGAAGGCGTCCACGTGGGTGCCGATGTGGTCGATCATGCCCATGTAGGTGGTGGCGAAGGAGAGCCGGTCGTCCTCGACGCCAAGGAAGAACTGCTCGCGGGTCTGCTCGTGGGTGTAGTGGGGAACGATGACCGGGCGCTGAAACAGTTTGTGCGCCGGCATGTTGTCGGTGAGCGTCAACGTCAGGTCCACCATGCGCTCGGCCATTCCCGGATCCCCCCTCTCGTTCCGCGCTGCCGTCAGCTTATCAGCGCCGTTGCCGCCACGCCATATCGCGCCTGACCACACCATGGCGCACCGTGCTCGCATCCCGCCTTGTGTTTGGCGCTGGCCCGGCTACCCTCGCCCTCGGTCGCAGCCGAAGGGAGCACGTGATGTACAGGACCAGCGACGGGGAGGAGCTGTTCATCGTCGATGGGCACACCCACTTCTGGGATGCAGCGCCGGCCAACCAGCGCAACGTCCACGGCAAGCAGTTCATCGACTGCTTCTACGCCTACCACAGCGCGCTCAGCCCCGAGCAGGAGGTCTGGCCGAAGGAGAAGTTCGAGAAGTACGACGCGGAGACGATGGTCAACGACCTCTTCGTCGACGGGCCGGTGGACATGGCGATCATCCAGCCGACCTACCTCAAGGAATTCTACATCGAGGGCTTCAACACCACCGAGCAGAACGCCGTCATCACGCAGGCGCACCCGGACCGCTTCGTCCTCAACGGCTCGTTCGATCCGCGCGAGGGCACGGCGGCGCTGGAGAACATCCATGCGCTGAAGGAGACCTACGGCATCAGGGGCGTGAAGCTCTACACGGCGGAATGGCGCGGCGCCTCGCGTGGCTGGCGGCTCAACGACACCGAGGCGTACCGCTGCTTCGAGCTCTGCGAGAAGCTCGGCATCACCAACATGCACGTCCACAAGGGGCCGACCATCACGCCGCTGGCCAAGGACGCCTTCGACTGCCACGACGTGGACTACGCGGCGACGGACTTCCCCAACCTCAACTTCATCGTCGAGCACGTGGGGCTGCCGCGCCTCGACGACTTCTGCTGGATCGCCGTGCAGGAGGCGAACGTCTGGGGCGGGCTCGCGGTCGTCATGCCGTTCATGCACGCGCGCCCGCGCTACTTCGCGGAGGTGATCGCGGAGCTCCTCTTCTGGGTAGGCGAGGACAAGCTCACCTTCGCCAGCGACTACGCCATCTGGACGCCGAAGTGGCTGGTGGAGAAGTTCTGGAGCTTCGAGCTGCCCGACGACATCAAGCAGGAGCGCGGCGTGGACCTGACGCCGGAGGTGAAGAAGAAGATCCTCGGGCTCAACGCCGCACGGCTCTACGACATCGACATCGACGCGGCCAAGGCCAAGCTCTGGAGCTAGGACGCACGCTGTGAGTGGGCCGGAAGGCGTGAACGACGCAGGCCGCGAAGCGGAGGTCCTGGCGCGGCTCGCAACGGTCACCGACCCCGAGCTCGACGAGCCGGTGACCGACCTCGGCTTCGTCGAGGGCGTGTCGGTCGGCGCGGACGGCGCCGTCGCCATCGACTTCCGCCTGCCGACCTACTGGTGCGCCGCGAACTTCGCCTACATGATGGCCGAGGACATGCGGGACGCGGTCTCCGCGCTGCCCTGGGTGACCGGCGTCGTCCCCCGCCTGCACGCGCACATGTGCGCCGAGCAGGTCAACCGGGGCGTGGCGCAAGGCCTCGAGTTCGGCGCAGCCTTCGGCGAAGCGGGCGAGGACGAGTCGCTCACGAACCTGCGCACGACCTTTCAACGCAAGGCGTTCCAAGGGCGGCAGGAGGCGCTGCTGCGCGCGCTGCTGGCGCAAGGGCTCGACAAGGCCGCGCTGGCTGCGATGACCATGCAAGCGCTGGAAGGCACCGCCGTCGCCGGGGCCGAGGGCGCCGGGCTGAAGCGCCGCTACCTGGAGATGAGAGCCCGCGTCGGCGGCCCGGCCGGCCCGGATGCACCGGCGTTCGTGGCGGCCGGGGGCGCGCCGCTCAGCGAGGCGGGCTTCGACGAGCACCTGCGCACGCTCGGCAGCGTCCGCATCGCCATGGAGTTCAACGGCGCGCTCTGCCGCGGCCTGCTCGCCGCCCGCGAGCGCGCAAGCGCACCGACACAGCGGCAAGAATGAGCCTGCCGCCCGAACGGCGCCGGCGTTACCCCAAATGTAGGCAAGACGGGTCCGTCAGGCTTGATCGAGAGCCTGGTCGAGGTCGTCGATGATGTCGTCGATGCTCTCGATGCCGATGGAGAGCCGCACCACGTCCGGCCCGGCGCCGGCCTTGACCTTCTGCTCGTCGGTGAGCTGGCGGTGCGTGGTGGATGCCGGGTGGATGATGAGGCTCCGCGTGTCGCCGATGTTGGCGAGATGCGAGAACATGTTCACCTTGTCCACCACCTTGAGGCCGGCCTCGTAGCCGCCCTTGACGCCGAAGGTGAAGACGGCGCCGGCGCCGCGCGGCAGGTATTTCCGGGCAAGCTCGTAGTAGCGGTTCGATTCCAGCCCGGCGTAGGAGACCCAGGAGACCTTGGGGTGGCCCTCCAGGTAGCGGGCGACCGCGAGCGCGTTGGAGCAATGGCGCTCCATGCGGAGCGGCAGCGTCTCCACGCCCTGCAGCAGGTTCCACGCCGCCTGCGCCGCCATGCAGGGGCCGTAGTCGCGGAGCGCCACGGCGCGCATCTTCATGGTGAAGCCGAAATCGCCGAATGTCTCGGCGAAGGTGAGGCCGTGGTAGGCCGGATCCGGCTTCGTCATGCTCGGGAACTTGTCGTTTTGCCACCAGTCGAAGCGGCCGGATTCCACGACCATGCCGCCCATGGTGTTGCCGTGGCCGCCGATGAACTTCGTGGTCGAGTGGAGCACGAGATCGGCGCCGTGATCGAAGGGCCGGCAAAGATAGGGCGAGGCCATCGTGTTGTCGACGACCAGCGGCACGCCGTGGCGCCTGGCGACCTCGGCGATCGCCTCGAGGTCGAGCACGATGCCGCCGGGGTTGGCGAGCCCCTCGCAGAAGAGGAACTTGACCTTGTCCGTCATCGCCCGCTCGATGTTCTCGGGCTCGGTCATGTCGACGAAATGGCAGGTCCAGCCGAGCTTCTTGAAGCTGATCCCGAACTGGGTGACCGAGCCGCCATAGAGGTTGTTGGACGAGATGAACTCGTCGCCGCTCTCCAGCAGGGTCGCGCCCACCAGGAACTGCGCCGCATGGCCGGTCGATGCCGCGACGGCGCCGCGCCCGTTCTCCAGCGCCGCGACACGCTCCTCGAGCACGGCCACGGTGGGGTTGGTGATGCGCGAATAGATGTAGCCGAAGGTCTGCAGGTTGAAGAGCTCGGCAGCGTGGTCGGCATCGTCGAAGGCGAAGGACGTGGTCTGGTAGATCGGCGTGGACCGCGCGCCGGTGACCGGGTCGGGCCGCGCGCCGGCGTGGACCGCGAGCGTCTCGATCCCGTACTCGCGCTGGGCCGCGGCCTCGGCCGCATCCGTCTTGAGGGGTTGCATCTCGTTCATGCGTTGATGGGCCTTGCCCGCTTGGCGGATACGATCCGCGAGTTGATGCCGCTCCAGCTCAGCTCGCCCGAGAGACGGGCGAACTCGATCTTGGGGCAGCGGTTCATGACGACCGTGAGCCCGGCCTCTTCGGCGAGCTGCGCGGCATGGTCGTTGCGGACGGTGAGCTGCATCCAGAGCACCTCGATGCCCTTTTCGTCCTTCGCTGCGATCACGTCCTTGGTAATATCCAGCGCTTCCTCGGAGGTGCGGAAGATGTCCACCATGTCGAGCTTGTCGGGGACGGCGGCGAGGCTGCCGTAGACGGTCTCACCGAGGATCGTCTTGCCGGCCCGTCCGGGGTTGATCGGGATCACCCGATAACCCTTCTTGGTCAGATACTTCATGGCGTAGAAGCTGGGCCGGCGCCAATGGGTGCTGGCGCCGACCATGGCGAAGGTCTTGACCCGGCGCAGGATGCGCTGGAGGTACGCGTCGGCGTAGCCGTCGTGCTTGGGCAGGAAGACGAGCGGATGCCCGTCCGTGGACTTGATCGCGACATCGACCATTGTGAGAGTTCCGTGCGGCTGGCGGGGGCGCGGGAGGGGCACAAGTACGCCTCCCGCCCCGGCCCGTCAAGGCGGGCGGGCGCGCGCCGGCGCTCAGCCGAGGAAGTCGTCGACCAGGCGATTGAAGCGCTCGGGATTCTCCATGAACATGAAGTGATTGCCGCCGTCGGCCTCCTCGAAGATCTCCAGCTGCGCGCCCGCGATCTGGCGCTGCATCCATTCCTGCGAGCGCCAGTCGATCAGGCTCACGCGGCCGCCGACGATCAGCGCCGGCAGCGTGATGCGGGGGATCAGGTCGCGCCAGTCCTGAGTCGAGTGGTTGAGCAGGAGCGAGGCCGCGTGCCGGCGCGGCATCTTGCGGTTCTGCTCGATGACCCAGGCCACCCGCTCGGACGCATAGGCAGACGTGAACATGCTGCCGATGAAGCCCTTGGTGGTGCCCACGCCGTCCGCGCCGGCAAGCGCGGCAATGGTCTCGTAGAGGCTTGCGCCGTCGAAGATCGCGCCTGCGTCCTGCTTCTCCTGCGCGGACCACTCGCTCCGCGCGGTGATGCTCGGCATCTGGTCGACGAGGACGAGCCGCTCCAGCCCCTCCTCGCCGAAGAGATCGATGTAGCACCAGATCACCGAGCACCCCATGGAGTGGCCGAGCAGGCTCACCCGTTCGAGCCCGAGCGCCTCGATCGCGCCGCGCACATCCATGGCGAGGCGCTGGATCTTGTAGCCGTGCTCCGGCTTGTCGGATTCGCCATGCCCCCGCATGTCGAAGGCGATGACGCGGCGGCGCGCGGAGAGTCCTTCGATCTGCGCCTCGAACTGCGCGGCGGTCTGCGACCAGCCGGGGATCATGACCAGCGGGGCACCGCTGCCGCGCTCCACATAGTTGAGGCGGATTCCGTCGTTCGTCGTGATGTGCGGCATGGTTTCTCCTCCCTGTTCGCCCCTCAGGCCGGCGTGCCTGCCGATGCGCCGAGCCTCTCGCGGCGGGGCAGGCCGGCATAGAACGCCGCGCCCACGAAGGCGAGAACGGCGATCAGGACGATCGCGGTGCCGTAGTGCTGATCGGCGTCGTAGATCGCGCCGGCGCTGAACGGCCCGAGCAGGCCGCCCAGCCCGTAGGCGAGCGCGATGCGGCCGAAGACCCGGGGCAGCGCTGCCGCCCCGTAATAGCCTGCGACGGTCACGGGGTGCGCGCTCGCGAGCGCGCCGAAGGCGAGGCCGACCGCGCCGATGGCGGCGAGCCCCATGATCACGCCGGGTGCGACGTAGAGCGCCAGCAGAAACACCCCCATGACGATGCCGACGCAGACGAGAACGCGCCGGCCCGTCAGCAGGTCGGTGAGCCAGCCACCGACCAGGGCGCCCGCCACGTAGCCCGCGCTGCTCAGCATCGGCGCGAACTGGGTCTGGCCCTCCGTCGCGCCCCATGCAGCCATCATCGTCGCCGCGTGACCGATGACCGCGAGCGCCGTGAACGCGACGCAGAGGAAGCCCAGGGAAATTAGGATCACGACGCGGGGCCGATCGGTCAGCAGGTCATGGAAGAGGCCGATCGCGCCGGTTGCAGGCGGCTCCTTGCCGGAATAGGCGATGAGCGCGGCGCCGATCGCCCCGGCCGCGAGGACGACCGCCGCGCTGATGCCCAAAGCCGGCGCCGGCCCCATCGAATCGATCATGACGACGAGGCCCGGCGCCCAGGCGATGCCGCCGGCCGCGACCGCCGACATGTTGATGCTCATGGCAATGCTGGAGCGCACCGGCCCCTCGATGCTGACCGCCGTCATCGCGATGAAATAGAGGACGCCGGCGCCAAAGCCGTAGAGCACGCCGTAGCCGACGTAGAGTGCCGCGACCGACTGGCCGAAGCCCGCGAGCGCGAGCCCGGCAGCCGTCACCGCGCCCATGACCAGGGTGAGCTGCGGCAGCGTGAACCAGTGCAGCAGCCGGTGCATCACGAAGCAGCCGACGGTCGCCGTGAAGAGGCAAAGCGACTGCGCGCCGCTCACCGTCGCACGGTCGGCGCCGAGCGTGCTCTCCAGCGGCGCCACGAAGACGCTCCAGGCGTAGAGAATCCCGATCGAGAGGTTGACCAGAACCCCGGCAGCGAGCGGAAAGTACGGGCGCAGCGTCGCCCCCAGCCGCGTTTCCATTGGCGCTCCACGGTCGGATGCGCCACGGCGGCTCGATCGGGTGGCGCGGGGTCAGCCTATGGACGGCGGCCCCGCCCGTCCAGAGGCGGACGCTCGCCCTCCTCGTCGTCGGCCCGCGCCTGCCGGCCCCGCCACACCACGGCGATCCAGACCGGCGCACTCAGCACCAGGGCCGCGACGGCGATGCCGAGCGGGCCGAACAGGCCGGCCAGGATCGACGCCGCCACCGTTGCTGCGCCGAGCACCGCGCCCCCGACCCAGGCCAGGCGGGGATGGCCGAGGCGCCCGAGGCGCCGGCAGGCGAGCGCGAGCGGCAGGCCGCAGACCGACGCCACGACCAGCGAAGACGAGGCCATCGCCATCGCCGTCAGCAGCGCGCCGGGCTCGACCGCGCTCGGCCCGAACCGGATCGCCGCAGATGCCACCACGCCCGCCGGCAGCCACAGCAGGGCGGCGGCCCAGAAGAGCGCGCGGGAGCCCGGAGGCCGGGGGCGATCGGTCACGCTGCGGTCTACTCCCGTTGCGGGGACGCGGCTTCCTGCTGCGTCAATCGCTCCTGGTGGCGGCGGATGTCTTCGGGCCACGTGCTCTTGATGTAGGTGAGGACAGCGCGGATGTCATCGTCGCTGAGCACGTGTCCGAAGCCCGGCATGCCGCTCTCGAAATCGGCGATGCCGAGCATGGCCAGCACCTCCGCGCCGCCGAGCTTCGTGTAATCGAACAGCAGCCGGTCGCCGTGGTGCCAGGTGTGGCCGGTCTCGTCGTGGGGCGGGGCCGGATAGAGGCCGTCGGCGCCCATTTTGCGCCAGTCGGGCTCGCCTTCGAGGTTCTCGCCATGGCACGAGGCGCAGTGCTCGCCGTAAAGCGCGGCGCCCTGCGCGAGATCCTCCGATGCCAGCGCGAGCTGTGCGGCAAGCAGCCAACCGACGGCGGCCGCCGTGGCGACACCAAGCGCTCGTGCTGCCCCGCGCACGCCGCCACCCCTAGACTTTCGCGGCGCGCAGCCGGAGCGCGTTGCCGATGACGGAGACAGAGGACAAGCTCATCACGGCTGCGGCGATCATGGGCGAGAGCAGGATGCCGAAGGGCGGGAACAACACGCCGGCGGCGACGGGAATCGCTGCGGCGTTGTAGACGAAGGCGAGGAAGAGGTTCTGGCGCACGTTGCCCATGGTCGTGCGCGCGAGCCGGCGGGCGCGCACGATGCCGCGCAGGTCGCCCTTGACCAGCGTGATGCCCGCGCTCTCCAGCGCGATGTCCGCGCCGGTGCCGATGGCGATGCCGACGTCCGCTGTTGCCAGCGCCGGCGCGTCGTTCACCCCGTCGCCGGCCATGGCGACGGTCAGGCCCTGGCGCTGGAAGCGCTCGACGAGCGCGCCCTTCTCCTCCGGCACGAGCGCGGCGTGCACCTCGCCGATGCCCAGCGTGCTCGCGACGATGCCGGCCACGCGCGGGCTGTCGCCGGTCGCCATGACGACGCGGAGGCCCATCGCCTCAAGCTCCCGCATGGCCTGGGCGGCGGTCTCCCGCACCCTGTCCGCGACCGCGATCACGCCCGCAAGGGCGCCGTCCACGGCCACGAACATCGCCGTCTTGCCGGCGTCCTCCAGCGAGCCGGCCAGCGCCGCGTGGTCGCCGAGGGGGACGCCCAGCGCCTGCATCATGGCGGCGTTGCCGAGCGCGACATCGTGGCCCGCCACGCGACCGTGCACGCCCCGGCCGGTCACGGAGTCCGCGTTGCTCGCCGCGAGGTAGGGGGCGCCTGCCGCCTCGGCCGCGTCGACCACCGCCTCGGCGAGCGGGTGCCGGGCACTCCGCTCCAGCGCCGCCGCGAGCGCGAGCAGCCGCGTGCGGTCGGGACCGGCCAGCGGAACGATATCGGTCACGGCGGGCCGCCCCTCGGTCAGGGTGCCGGTCTTGTCCACGACCAGCAGGTCCGCCCTGGCAAGCCGCTCCAGCGCTTCGGCGTCCCGCACCAGCACGCCGGCCTGGGCGCCGCGCCCGGCGGCCACCATGATCGACATGGGCGTCGCCAGCCCGAGCGCGCAGGGGCACGCGATAATGAGCACGCTCACCGCCGCGCTCAGCGCGTAGGCCAGCGCGGGCGACGGTCCGGCCACCGCCCAGCCGATGGCAGCCAGCACCGCGACGGCGACCACGGCCGGCACGAAGACGCCGGCGACCCGGTCGGCAAGCGCCTGGATCGGCGCGCGGCTGCGCTGGGCCTTCGCCACCAGGGCGACGATGCGAGCGAGCGTGGTCTCGGCGCCGACCCGCTCCGCCCGCATCACCAGGCTGCCGTTCTTGTCGAGCGTGCCGCCGGTGAGCGGATCGCCCGGCCCCTTCTCCGCAGGCGTCGGCTCGCCGGTAATCATGCTCTCGTCGATGGTGGCGCGGCCCTCGGTCACGACGCCGTCCACGGGCACGCTCTCGCCCGGCCGCACGCAGAGCAGGTCGCCGGGGCGGACCGCGTCCAAGGGCACGTCGGCCTCGCCGCCGTCGGTCAGACGACGCGCGGTCTTCGGCGCTAGGCCCATGAGCGCACGGATGGCATCGCCCGTGCGCTCGCGGGCGGCGCTTTCCATGACTTGGCCTACCAGCACCAGCACCAGGATCACCGCCGCCGCCTCGAAGTAGGCCGGCGGCTGCCCGCCCGCCGTGAGCACCGCCGCGGGGAAGATGCCGGGCGCGAGCAGCCCTGCGACGCTGAAGAGCCAGGCTGCGCCGGTGCCGAGCGCGATCAGCGTCCACATGTTGGGCGAGCGGTTCCGCACCGAGGCGAGCCCGCGCAGGAAGAACGCGCGACAAATCCAGAGCGCGGGCGTCGCCAGCAGGAACTGCAGGGCGACGAAGAGGCGGGGGCCGATCCAGGCATCGAACGGGATGCCGGCGTGGCTCCCCATCTCCAGCGCGAACACGGCGCCTGCCAGCGGTGCGGCGAGCCGGAGCCTGCGGCGGAGATCGCCCAGCTCGGGCGAGGGCCCCGCATCGGCCACCGGCATCATCGGCTCCAGCGCCATGCCGCAGATCGGGCAGTCGCCGGGCGTTGGCTGCACGATCTCGGGGTCCATCGGGCAGGTGTAGAGGCTCCCCGCGGGCGCAGGCTGGGGCGCGGGGCGGCCATCGAGAAACTTCTCGGGCGCCGCGACGAAGCGCTCCCGGCAGCGGGCGCAGCAGAAATAGTAGGTCCGCCCCGCGTGCCGGGCCGTGTGGCGGGCGCCCTCGCGCTCCACGCTCATGCCGCAGACGGGGTCGCGCGCCGTGTGCTCGACCGATGTATCGGGGTCCACCGCTGCCTCTTCGGGTCTCTCTCCTCACGCGAAGGTAGGAATTCCAGTGACTGGAAGGTCAAGGGGGCTCATGATCTTGACCTTCCAGTCGCGGCAACCCTTATGAGAGGGAATCGCGGAGGCGGCCATGAAGATCGGCGACGTTGCGCAAGCGAGCGGGCTCTCGGCGAAGACGATCCGCTACTACGAGGACATCGGCCTCGTCCGGCCCCTGCGGGGCGAGAACGGCTACCGCGCCTTCGTCGAGACCGACGTGCACAAGCTGAGGTTCCTCGCGCGCGCCCGCTCGCTCGGGTTCTCGATCAGGGAGTGCCGCACGCTGCTCTCGCTCTACGAGGACCACGAGCGCGCGAGCGCGGACGTCAAGGCGCTGGCGCAAGCGCACCTGCGCCGGATCGACCGCAAGATCGCGGAGATGGAGGGGCTGCGCGGCACGCTCGCGACCCTCGTGGAGCGCTGCCACGGCGACGCGCGGCCGGACTGCCCCATCCTCGACGACCTCGCCGGCCCGGCCCACGGAGACGACGGATGATGAAAACCCTGCGGGACAAGCTCTACATCGGCGCGCTCGCGGCCGCGGCGATCGTGGGCGCGGTCGCGTGGACGCAGTGGTTCGGCGGCGAGCCGGCGCACTCCGACGGCGCGGCCGTGAGCATCACGATCCCCACGCTCTCCGCCGAGGCGAAGGCGGGCCAGGCGCTGTTCGAGGAGAACTGCATGACCTGCCACGGGCTGCACGCGACCGGCTCGGACCAGGGGCCGCCGCTAGTCCACATAATCTACGAGCCGAACCACCATGCCGACATCTCGTTCATCCTCGCCGTGCGCAACGGCGTTCGCGCCCACCACTGGCCGTTCGGCAACATGGCGCCGGTGGACGGCGTCTCGGACGAGGACACGCTCAAGATCATCCGCTACGTGCGCGAGCTTCAGCGGGCCAACGGTATAGAATGATCCTGCCCGCGACCGGGCAAAGCAGCCAGGTATCGGGACTCCAACGATGAGGACAGGACGATGATGAGACTGACCGGAGCCAGCATCTTCCTCGCCGCCGCCGCGTTGATGGCGGCCACGCATGGGGCGAGCGCGGCGGAGCAGGCGAGCGCCGCGATGATGAACGCGAACGGGGAATCCGTCGGCACGGTCACGCTGAGCGAGACGCCGCAGGGCACGCTGCTGCACGCGACGCTCGAGAACCTGCCAGCGGGCGCCCACGCGTTCCACGTCCATGCGGTCGGCGTCTGCGAGCCGCCGTTCAAGTCCGCGGGTGGCCACTTCAACCCGGCGGGCAAGAAGCACGGGATCATGAGTGCCGAGGGGATGCACGCGGGCGACATGCCGAACATCCACGTGCCGGAGTCGGGCGCGCTGGAAATCGAGGTCCTGAACGCGCTGCTGAGCCTCGATGACGCGCTGTTCGACGAGGACGGCGCATCGATCGTGATTCACGAGGGACCGGACGATTACGTCACCGATCCGGCGGGTGCCGCCGGCCCCCGCATCGCCTGCGGTGTGATCGGCAAGTAGCGCCGACGGCTTTCGGGCCGGGGGCGCGAGAGGCGCGAGAGGCCGCTTCCCCGTCCGCGCGCAACAGGTCTCCCGGTTGCGGGCTTAGGGCCGCGTCCGCTAGGACTGGGGCATGAGCGAACGTGCGGGCGCGGCCTTCGGTTTCACCGTGGGCCCGGTGATGCCGGCGGCGTGCGCGGGCTCCGCCGGCGACCGTGAGCGCTACCGCGAAATGCTGGAGGACTGCCGCTATGGGCAGTCCCTGGGTTTCGGCAGCGTCTGGGTGCTGGAGCACCACTTCACCGACTACTACCCCTCGCCCTCGCCGCTGCTCTTCCTGAGCCACGTCGCGGCCGCCTGCCCCGGCCTGGGGCTCGGCACCGCCGTCGTCGTGCTGCCCTGGTACGAGCCGGTGCGCTTCGCCGAAGACCTGGCGATGCTGAGCATCATGACCGACGCCGAGCTACACATCGGGCTTGGGCGCGGCGTGGCCCGCATCGAGTACGACGCCCGCGCCATCGACATGGCGCATTCGCGCGACCTCTTTCGCGAGCACTACGAGATCGCGGACGGACTGCTGAGCGGCGCGCCCTTCCGCTACGAGGGCACCCACGCGAGTATCCCGCGCGAGGTGACGCTCAGGCCAGGGCCCGTGCGGGAGCGCATCCACCTCTACGGCGCCTGCAACAACCCCGGCACGGCCGAGCGCATGGCGGAGATGGGGCTCGGGCTGCTCTGCACCTCGGCCTCGCCCTTCCGGCAGAACGCGGATTCCATCGCGGCATGGAAGGCGATCGCGGCGGCGGGCGGCGGGCGGCGGCCCGGCGGACGCCGACATCCCGCTCTGGATCCACTGCTTCATCGCCGACAGCGAAGAGCAAGCGCAGGAAGAGGCGACTGACTATCTCGCCGCCTTCTTCCGCGCGGTGGTCGCGCACTACGAGACCCACGCCAACCCGTGGAAGGACGTGCCCACCTACGAGCGCAACGTGCAGCAGATGGAGCGGATGGAGGCGATGGCCGATCCCGCCAACCTGCCGCCCTTCCTGGCGCACCAGTTGGTGGGCACGCCCGAGCAGGTGGCCCATCAGGTGCGGCGCTACCGGGAGATCGGCGTCACGCAGTTCGCCATCAACACCGCGCAGCCGGGCCGCCCCGCCGCGAGCCGGCGCGGCGCGATGGAACGCTTCGCCCGCGAGGTGATGCCGCTGGTTTGAGGGATTCTCCCCCATACGCCCGCCCTGCGACGGCGAGGACGAACGCATAGGCCATCGCCACCTCGACCAGCCGGCGGAAGCGGCCGGAGGCGCCGCCGTGGCCGGCCTCCATGTTGGTGTGCAGCAGCAGCGGCTTGTCGCAGGTCTCGAGGCGGCGCAGCTTCGCCACCCACTTCGCCGGCTCCCAGTAGGTCACGCGCGGGTCGGTGAGCCCTGCGGTCGCGAAGATCGCCGGGTAAGCTTGGGCGCGCACGTTCTCGTAGGGCGCATAGGCCGCGATGGTCCGGTAGGCGTCCTCGTCCGCGATGGGGTTGCCCCACTCCGGCCACTCCGGCGGCGTCAGCGGCAGGTCCGCATCGCACATGGTGTTGAGCACGTCGACGAAGGGCACCTCGGCGACGATGCTGGCGAAGAGATCGGGCCGCATGTTGGCGACCGCCCCCATCAGCATGCCGCCGGCGCTGCCGCCGTGGGCCGCGATCCGCCCCTTCGCCGTGTAGCCGTCTGCGATCAGGTGCTCGGCGGCGGCGATGAAGTCGGCGAAGGTGTTGGTCTTCTTCGCGCGCTTGCCGTCCAGATACCAGCCGTAGCCGCAGTCCGAGCCGCCCCGGATGTGGGCGATGGCGTAGACGAAGCCGCGGTCCACGAGGCTGAGCCGGTTGGTGGAGAACGCGGCCGGGATCGCGTGGCCGTAGGAGCCGTAGCCGTAGAGGAGGAGCGGCGCGGAGCCGTCGAGCGGGGTCGTGCGGCGATGGAGGAGCGAGACCGGCACGCGGGCGCCGTCGTGGCTCACGGCCGTGAGCCGGCGGGTGACGTAATCGGCGGGCTCGTGCCCGCTCGGCACCTCCTGGGTCTTGCGCAGCGTCCGGGTGCGCGCGCGCATGTCGTAGTCGAAGGTCTGGCGCGGCGTCGTCATCGAGCTGTAGACGAAGCGGAGCATCTCGGTCTCGAACTCGTAGCCGGGCAGGAGAGAAAGGTCGTAGGCCTCCTCGTCGAAGGCGATGGTGTGGGCCGCGCCGCTCTCCAGGTCGGTGACGACGATGCGGGGCAGGCCGCCCACGCGCTCAAGCCGCACGTGATGGCCGGCGAAGAGACGCTGCGTGCGCACGTAGGTGCCCGGCTCGTGCGGGAGCCAGTCGCGCCAGCCCTCGCGCCCCGGCGCGTCAAGCGGCGCGGTCACGATCTTGAAGTCGGTCGCGCCGTCGGCGTTGGTCAGGATGTAGAGCAGATCGCCCCGACAAGCGACGTCGTACTCGATGCCGCGCGCGCGGGCGGCGACGAGACGGGGTTCGGGCTCCGGCGCCGCGGCCTCGATCAGGCGAACCTCGGAGGTCGTGTGGTCGTGGGCCGAAATCAGGACGAAGCGCCTGCTCTCGGACTCGCCGAGCCGGAGGAAGAAGCCGGGGTCGGATTCTTCGTAGACCACCGGGTCCGTGCCAGCGGCGCCGATCCGGTGGCGGCGCACCTGCCAGGGGCGGTGGTTCTCGTCGAGCACGGTGTAGAACACCGTCTCGCCGTCGGCCGCCCAGATGGCTTCGCCGTGGGCGTCCTCGATGGGCCCGTCGATGACCGCGCCGGAGGCGATATCGCGGACGAAGAGCCGGTAGCGCTCCGAGCCGTTGAGGTCGAGGGTGTAGGCGAGGCGGCGGTGGTCGGGGCTGTGCTCGCAGTCGCCGACCCTGAAATAGGCCTCGCCCTCGGCCTCGCGGTTGCCGTCGAGCAGCAGCACCTCCGTCGTTTCGTCGTGGCGCGGGGCGCGGCAGTAGACCGGGTGCTCGCCGCCTTCGACGTAGCGGACGTAGTAGGCCCAGTCCCCATCGGGCGCGGGCACCGACGACTCGTCCTCCTTCATGCGCCCGCGCATCTCGGCGTAGAGCGCCTCCCTCAGCGCCTCGTGGGGCGCGAGGAAGGCGTCCGTGTACGCGTTCTCGGCCTCCAGGTAGGCGCGGATTTGCGGGTCGAGCGCGTCGGGCTCGCGCATGACCCGCTGCCAGTCGGGATCCTTGAGCCAGGCGTAGTCGTCGCTGCGGGCGATCCCGTGCAGCGTCGACGTGGCAGGCTTGCGGGCCGCGACAGGGGGCGTGGAGGCGGGAGCGGGCATGGAGGAACTCGGCGGAGGATCGAGAGCGCACTCGTACCCCATGTCGCGGGTTGCAACCACCCCGCGGCGTTATGGCGGCAACGCCTTCGCGGCGCCGCGCGGATCGATTATGGTCAAGCGCGCCAACGGCAGGGATCGGCCGCGACGTGAGTTCGGACAAGACCGCCATAGCGGTGCCCGAGGGCTACAGGGCCCTCGACGTCGACACGCTCCCGCCCTATCTCGCGGGGCTGCCCGCGCTCCGCGAGCGCCTGGGCGGCGGGCCGGACGCGTGGCAGGTGGACGAGGTCGGCGACGGCAATCTCAACCTCGTCTTCATCGTGCGCGGCCCCGACGGCGGGCTCTGCGTCAAGCAGGCGCTGCCCTACGTGCGGCTGGTGGGCGAGAGCTGGCCGCTGCCGCTCGACCGCGCGTTCTTCGAGCACGAGGCGCTGGTCGAGCACGGCCGCCACGCGCCGGGACTCACGCCTGCCGTCTACCGTTTCGACCGGGTGCTGATGCTGACGGTGATGGAGCTGCTGGAGCCCCACATCATCATGCGGCGCGGCATGATCCAGGGCGTCCGCTATCCGCGCGCGGCTACCGACATGGCCGAATACATGGCGCGGACGCTGTTCTTCACCTCGGACCTCGGCATGGACGCGGCCGAGAAGAAGGCGCGCGTGGCGGTCTTCTGCGGCAACACGGCGCTCTGCAACATCACCGAGGACCTGATCTTCACCGAGCCCTACATGGTGCACGAGAACAACTGGTGGACCTCGCCGCAGCTCGACGACCTCGCCGCCGCCGTGCGCGCCGATGCGCCGCTGAAACGCGCCGTCTCCGGCATCAAGTGCAAGTTCATGGGGAACGCCGAAGCGCTGATCCACGGCGACCTGCACACCGGCTCGATCATGGTGACGGAGCACGACACCCGGGTGATCGACCCCGAGTTCGCCTTCTACGGACCGATGGGGTTCGACACCGGCGCCTTCGTCGGCAACCTGCTGCTCAACTACTTCAGCCAGGACGGCCACGCGACCGAGCCGGACGACCGCGCCGCTTACAAGGTCTGGGTGCTGGAGACGGTCGAGACGTTCTGGAACGCCTTCGCCCAGCGCTACGGCGCACTCTGGGCCGAGCGCACGGGCGACGCCTACCCGGCAGCCCTCTTCGAGGGAGCGGAGGGCGAGGCCTCTCTGGAGCAAGCGCGAGACGCCGCGATCGCAGACCTGCTCACCGACACGATCCAGTTCGGCGCCGCCAAGATGATTCGCCGAATTCTCGGCATCGCCCACAACATCGATTTCGAATTGATCGACGATCCCGACCGCCGCGCCGCCTGCGAGCGCCCTGCCCTGCTGCTCGGCCGGGAGCTGCTCGTGAATAGTGCCGAGTACCGGACGATCCGGGCCGTCACCGACGCAGCGCGGGATTTCTGCGCCCGCGCCAGTGCGTGACGGCGCGCCGCCGGCTACCATCACGCCAACGACCAACCACAGGAAACGGAGACCAGACATGACGATCCAGCGCTTCGACGTCGGCCCCCGCATGAGCCAGGCCGTGGTGCACGGCGACCGCGTCTACCTCGCCGGCCAGGTGGCGGACGACACCAGCCAGGACGTCGCCGGCCAGACCCGCCAGATCCTCGCCAAGATCGAGGCCCTGTTGGAGAAGGCGGGCTCGTCCAAGGACAAGCTGCTTACCGCCAACGTCTGGCTCTCGGACATCTCGACCTTCAACGAGATGAACAGCGTGTGGGACCCCTGGGTGGACAAGGAGAACCCGCCCTGCCGGGCCTGCGTCGAAAGCAAGCTCGCGACGCCTGCGTTCACGGTCGAGATCATGGTGGTGGCCGCGCGCTAGCCCGCAGGTGGGTGCAGGAGGGCGCAAAACCGCGCAGGAGGAAGACATGACCGAGGCGACGACGGCCGGCGCGAACCGGCGCTACGACATCATCCCCTGGGCCGCGCAGAACGCGGTGGACACCGTGATCGAGATGGAGAGCGGCGAGGGCGCCTACTTCTACGATACGGCAGGCAAGCGCTACCTCGACTTCTCGTCGCAGCTGGTGAACGTCAATCTCGGCTACCAGCATCCCAAGGTGATCGCGGCGATCCAGGAGCAGGCCGGCAAGCTCTGCTACATCGGCCCGCACCACACCACGGCCGCGCGCGAGCGGCTCGGCCGCAAGCTCGCCGAGGTCGCGCCCGGCGACATCCAGACCGCGTTCTTCACCGGCAGCGGCAGCGAGGCCACCGAGATCGCCATGATGATCGCGCGCCTCGTAACCGGGCGGCGCAAGATCCTCGCCAAGTACCGCTCCTATCACGGCACCACCTCGGGCTCGATGTCGGCGAGCGGCGATCCGAGGCGGCTTGCCGTCGGCTACGATCACCCCAACATCGTCCGCTTCCTCGACCCCTACTGCCACCGCTGCCCCTTCTCGCTCACCTATCCCGGCTGCGAGGCGCAGTGCGCGAAGAGCGTGGAAGAAGTGATCGAGCGCGAGGGGCCGGGGCAGATCGCCGCGATCATCGTCGAGCCGATGACGGCCGCCAGCGGCGGGATCAAGCCGCCGCCCGAGTACTTCCCCGTCCTGCGCGAGATCTGCGACCGCCACGGCATCCTGATGATCGCGGACGAGGTGATCTGCGGCTTCGGCCGCACCGGGCGCTGGTTCGGCATCGAGCACTGGGACGTGGTGCCGGACCTGATGGCGGTCTCCAAGGGCATCACGTCGGGCTACATCCCCATGGGCGCCGTGCTGATGCGGCCCCACGTCGCCGCCAACTTCGACGACGAGTGGTTCCCGCTGGGGTCCACGCAGACCGGCAACCCCATCGCCTGCGCCGCGGCCTGCGCCGCGCTCGACGCCTACGAGAACGACGGGCTGATCGAGAACGCGGCAAAGATGGGGGACTTTCTGGCGGCAGAGCTTGCAAGCCTCGAGCTGGAGCATCCGTGCATCTCGGACGTGCGCTCGCTCGGTCTGCTGGGCGCCATCGAGCTGACGGCCGACCCCGAAACCGACGCGCCCTTCTCCACCGCGCCCAACCACGCCGCGGTCAACGACCTCATCAAGCGCCGGCTGCTGGAGCACGGGCTGGAAGCGCGGACCTGTCTTAACGGCATCCTCATCGGCCCGCCGCTCTGCATCGACGCGGATCAGATCCAGGACGCCGTCGAAATCCTCGACGCGATCCTGACCGAAGTCGACGCCGCCCTCGGCTGACCCGCCGCCTACTGCTTGATCGCGCCCAGCGTGAACGCCCGCGCAAGGTGCTTCTGAATCATGAAGCCGAAGAAGACGATGGGGAGCGCGGCCGCGACCGCGAGCGCCGCCTGCACGCCGTAGACGCCGGTGTGATGGTGCAGGTAGATCGGCACCGTGACGATGAGCTTGTCGCTCAGCGTGACCGTCAGCAGGAACTCGTTCCAGGTGAGGATGAAGATGAACAGGCCGGTGACCGCGAGGCCGCCCCGGATCATCGGCACGGTGATGACGAGGTGCGCGCGCAGCCGGCTCATGCCGTCCATCATACCGGCTTCCTCGATGGCGGGCGGCACCTCGTCAATAAAACTCTTCAGCATCCAGAAGGCGAAGGGCACGCCGAAGGCGGTGTGGACGAGGATGATGCCGATGTGGGTGTCGCGCAGGCCGAACGAGGTGAAGAGGAAGAGCGCCGGGATCGCGAGCGTGATCGGCGGCACCGCGCGGACGGCGAGAATGCCGATGGCGAGACGGTTGCTGCCCGCGCGGTAGCGCGAGAAGCCGATCGCCGCGAGCAGCCCGATGACGAGCGCCAGCGCGGTGGTACCGCCGGCGATGATGCCGGAATCGAGAATGGCGCCGAGTCCGGTGCGAGGCGCGGTGACGTAGCTCTCCTCGTAGCGCATGTAGAGGGGCGCGTAGTTGCCCAGCGTCAGATCGCGCGGCACCCAGGGCTGCGGCACTGCCGCCCACTCGCCGAAGGGCTTGAGCGAGGTCGACACCATCCAGAAGATGGGGAAGAGCGCGAAGGCGAGCGCGGCCGCAAGGCCGAGCGCATGGTGGGGCCGAAAGCGGAGAGAGGTCACAGGCAGGCACCAGAGCGGCGGAACACCCTATAATGGGTGGGGCACCCTTGGAGGGTGGGCGCACTGTGCCAAATTGAGACGCAATCGTACACGGAGGAACGGGCCGTGACCGAAGAGCCGTCTGCTACCGGGGCAGCAGCGGAGCAATGGCAGCACCAGCTTCGCGTCGATTTGGCGGAGAACGCCGCCGAGGCCGCGCGGACGGGGGCGGATCATGCGGGGCTCAGACCCCTGCGCGATATTCTCGCGGCGCACGACGCCGCGCTCGTCTGCCAGTACGACGCCTTCGCCGGCTACTGCGCCGAGGCCGAGGCGCAGGGCATCGAGCACTACCCCCTCTACGCCTGGACCAGGGCGGTGATCGCCGACCCCGCCAAGCAGGCGAAGTATGTGAAATCGTTCTCGATCCACGTGGGCGGCGCGGAGGTCTACGCGAAGGACAGGGCGGATGCGCTGGAGGCGGCGCTCGTCCCGCTCGTGGGCGCGGGCGTGGTGACGCGGCTGGCGAAGCACGACACGAACCCGGCCAACAGCCCGCAAATGCCGGGAAAATACCGCTCCCGCGGTCCTCGTGCGGACCCCCAGGAATAAACGTGCACGGTATCGCTGAGATTTACGAGCACGGCGCCCGCTGCCTCGATCCGTTCGGATGAAGCGGCGAGATTTGCTAGTCTTGGGCCGAGGCTAGCGGAAGGCGCATACAGACGAGTCCGGGGAGGCAGCGATGTCGCTGATTGTGAGAGGTGGCACGGTCGTGACCGCCGACGAGACGAAGCGGGCGGACGTCTACTGCGAAGGCGGCAAGATCGTGGTGGTGGGCGAAGGGCTGGAGGCGCCGGCGGACGCCCAGGTCGTGGATGCCGGCGGCGCGCTCGTGATGCCGGGCGGGATCGACCCGCACACCCACATGGAGCTTCCCTTCATGGGGACCGTCACCAGCGACGACTTTTTCACCGGGCCGGCGGCGGCGATTGCCGGCGGCACCACCATGATCATCGACTTCGTCATTCCCGACCCCGAGAGCAGGCCCATGGAGGCCTGGCGGGACTGGACGCAGCGCGCCGCCAAGGCGCCGTCGGACTACTCCTTCCACGTCGCCATCACCAACTGGAACGAGAAGATCGAGGAGGACATGGGCGTGCTCGCGCAGGAGCACGGTGTCAACAGCTTCAAACACTTCATGGCGTACAAGGGCGCCATCATGCTCGACGACGAGAAGCTGCTGGCGAGCTTCGCGCGCTGCCAGGAGCTCGGCGCGCTGTGTACCGTCCATGCCGAGAACGGCGAGCTGGTCTGGCACCTGCAGCAGCAACTGCTGGCGCAAGGCATCACAGGGCCCGAGGGGCACCCGCAGTCGCGCCCGCCCGAGGTCGAGGGCGAGGCGGCGAACCGGGCGATCCGCATCGCCCAGGTGCTGAACGCGCCCATCTACGTCGTCCACGTCTCGTGCAAGGAGGCGCTGGAGGCCGTGACGCGGGCCAGGCTGGAGGGCCAGCGGGTCTACGGCGAGTGCCTGATACAGCACCTCGTGATCGACGATTCTGTTTACTACCAGGCCGATCTGGAGACGGCGCGGGCCTACGTGATGAGCCCTCCCTTCCGCCCCAAGGAGCATCAGGAGGCGCTCTGGCACGGGCTCCAGGCCGGCAACCTGCAGACCACGGCCACCGATCACTGCGCCTTCTGCGCGCCGCAAAAGGCTGCGGGAAAGGACGACTTCACCAAGATCCCGAACGGGACCAGCGGCGTCGAGGATCGCATGTCGGTGCTCTGGCACCACGGCGTCGGCAGCGGGCGCATCACCGCCAACGAATTCGTGGCGCTCTCCTCGACCAACGCCGCGCGCATCTTCAACATCTATCCGCGCAAGGGCGCGATCCAGCCGGGCGCCGACGCCGACATCGTGGTCTGGGACCCCGAGGCCACGCGGACGATCTCGGCCTCCACCCACCACCAGAACGTGGACTTCAACATCTTCGAGGGAATGGAGGTCTCGGGCGTCGCGGCGACCACCATCAGCCGCGGGCGCGTGCTGTGGGACGGCAGCAACCTCAACGTGGAGGAAGGCACGGGCCAGTACGTCGACCGCCCGACCTTCCCGCCCGTGTTCGACGCGGTGGCGCGGATGAAGGCGATCAAGACCGCGCGCAAGGTCGAGCGCGCCGGCGCGTGAGAACGGCTAAGGGAGGCCGAACGATGAGCGATGACATCATCACGGTAGACGAGTTCGAAGAGACGCGCGTCGCGCGCTTCCACAAGCTGGAAGGCAGCTCGCTGCCCATGCTGGACGCGGTGATCCCCGGCTGCGAGCGCGAGATCTACCAGATCATCGGCCGTGGCGTCGGCGAGGATGCGACACAGAAGGCCGCGATCACCGACAACCGCGACTTCAACGTCGCCGTCGTGCGCTGCGCACCGGGCAAGGGCACGCTGCACCACGATCACGAGACCAACGAGGTCTTCATGCCCCTCAAGGGCAAGTGGAAGATTTTCTGGGGCGACGACGAGGAGAGCCGCTACGTCATCCTCGACCCCTGGGACGTGGCCTCGTGCCCGCCCCACGTGATGCGGGGCTTCCGCAACGTGGGCGACGAGGAGGGTCTGCTCTTCGTCATCGTCGGCGCCACCGACCCTGGCCGCGTGCAATGGCGCGACGACGTGCTGGAAGAAGCCGAGCGCCGCGGCCACAAGCTGACCGAAGAGGGTATCGTGCGGGTGCCGGCCGCGGCCGAGTAGTTCTTGCGCCGGGCGCGCGCTGCCCGGCTAGGACACCAACGCCGGCCAGCGGTCGCGCCAGGGCCGCGCGGCCTCGAAAGCCGCAGCCGCCCGCAGCACCATCGGATCGTCCAGGTGGCGCCCCACGATCTGCAGCCCGACCGGGAGTCCTTCCGCCGTCCACCCGGCCGGCACGCTCGCCGCAGGCTGGCCCGTCATGTTCATGGGGAAGGTGAAGGCGAGCCAGGCGAAGGGCGGCACCAGGCGCCCCTCGATGATCTCAGGCCCCTGCATGTAGAGCCCGAAGGGCGGGCAGGCGAGCGTGGGCGTCAGCAGAAAATCGTAGTTCCGCATGAAGCGCCACATCTTGTTGACCAGCGCCTTCCGCCCGATCACCGCGTTGGTCAGGTCCTCCGCCGTCCACGGCCGGGTAATAAAATCCACCAGATGAGGCGTCATTTGCGAGCCGTGCTCGGCCACCAGCCTGCGCATGCCGGCAAGGTCGGTCTCCGCCGCCACCAGGCCCCAGAACGTGAAGTAGGGGTCCTCCCAGCCGGGATCGGCCTCCTCCACGGTGCAGCCGAGGTCGCTCTCGAACACACGGGCGGCCTCGCCCACGATCTCGCGCACCTCGGGATCGACGGCGGCATAGCCCCAGTCGGCGCTGTAGGCGACGCGGCAGCCCTTGAGGTCGCCGCCCGCGTCCGTCCAGTCGAAGTCGGCGGCCGGCAGCGAGTGGCGGTCGCGGTCGTCGGGGCCGGCCATGACCGAGAGCATGAGCGCCGAATCCGCCACCGTCCGCGATAGCGGGCCGATGTGCTCGATCCCTTCCCAGCTGGAGACGCCGGGATAGCGCTCGTCCCGGCAGCCGGGGTAGAGCGGCACCCGCCCCATCGATGCCTTCACGCCCACCAGCCCGCTGAAGGACGCCGGGATGCGCACCGAGCCGCCGCCGTCGCTTCCGACGGCGATGGGGCCCATGCCCGCCGCCACGGCGGCGCCGGAGCCTGCGCTGGAGCCGCCGGGCGCACGCTCCAGGTTCCACGGGTTGCGCGTCGCCTCGAACACGGCGTTGTGGCTGGCGCCGCTGTAGCCGAACTCCGGCACGTTGGTCTTGCCGAGGATGACCGCGCCTGCGTGCCTGAGGCGCTCGACCACCACGTCGTCCTCCTCCGCCATGAAGCCTTCGTAGGCGATGGAGCCCGAGACGGTGGGCAGGTCCTTGGTGCAGACGAGATCCTTGATGCCGACCGGCACGCCGGCCAGCGGCCCCGGGTCCTCGCCCGCCGCGATCGTCGCATCCACCCGCTGGGCGGCGGCGCGGGCATAGTCCGGCGCCGGCGTGCAGAAGGCGTGTACGTGGGGCTCCACCTGCTCCATGTGGGCGATGACCGCGTCCGCGACCTCGACCGCAGACAGCTCCCCGGCCCGCACCCGCGCCGCCAGCGTCACGGCGTCCATGCGGCAGATTTCGTTCGCTCGCGGCATTTTGAAACCCTCCCCTCAGACCGTACCCGCGCACCCGGCGTCCCGGTCAGGCGCAGGTCGTGGCAGCGAAGAATTGTGTGACCCGGCAATGCCGGAAAGGCAACCCTACACCGCCCTTGCGGGGTGTCACCTTCACTATTTGGACGGGATATGATATAGGGTTGGTGGAACAGGGAATTTCCAATTTTCTTGGAGGGATAACATCGTGAGCGCACAAGCGATCCCGCAGACGGCGGCCCTGCAAGAATGGCCGAGCGCGAACCGTCCGCCCGATCTGAAAGAGTCCGCGCGACAGACCACGAAATTCAAGGCGCTGACGCGCCGCAATCTCGACTCGATTTCCCAGTACGGAAACGTCACGGACGACGACTTGTTCGCCATGAAAGTCGTCAGCGCCGTGCTGCCTTTCCGGACCAACAGCTACGTCATCGAGAACCTGATCGATTGGGACCGCGTGCCGGACGATCCGGTCTACCGGCTGGTGTTCCCGCTGCGGGGCATGCTGGAGGAGGGCGACTTCAACCGCATCGCCGACCTCATGACGCGCGACGCCACGCCGCAGGAAATCGAGCGCGCGGCGACCGATATCCGCACTAAGCTCAACCCGCATCCGGCCGGTCAGCGCGAGCTCAACATTCCGCAGGAAGAAGGCGAGACTCTGGAAGGACTCCAGCACAAGTATCGCGAGACTATGCTGTTCTTCCCGAGCCAGGGTCAGACCTGTCACGCCTACTGCACCTTCTGCTTCCGCTGGGCGCAATTCGTGGGCGATAAGGAGCTGAAGATCGCGTCAAAGGATGCGGTCAACATGCACCGTTATCTCGGCGACCATCCGAATATCTCGGACGTCCTGTTCACGGGCGGCGACCCGATGATCATGAAGACCCGGGTGATGGAAGGCTACATGCGGGCCTTCATCGACGACCCCGCGCTGGCCCACGTGCAGAACATCCGGGTCGGCACCAAGGCGCTCACCTTCTGGCCGCACCGCTTCGTCAACGACGAGGATGCGGACGACCTGCTGCGCCTGATGGAGGACCTCGTCCGCTCCGGCCGGCATGTCGCGATCATGGCCCACTTCAACCACTGGCAGGAGATGCGCACCGAGGTGGTGCAGGAGGCGATCCGCCGCATCCGCAGCACCGGCGCGGTCATCCGCAGCCAGGCGCCGCTGCTCGCCAACATCAACAACGAGTCCGACATCTGGGCGCGGATGTGGCGCGAGCAGGTGCGCCTCGGCGTCATCCCCTACTACATGTTCGTGGAGCGGGACACCGGACCCCGGCACTACTTCGAGGTGCCGCTGGCGCGCTGCTGGGAGGTCTTCCGGGGTGCGGTCGCGCAGGTCTCGGGCCTGGGCCGCACGGTGCGGGGGCCGAGCATGAGCGCCACGCCAGGCAAGGTGGAGGTGCTCGGCGTACAAGAGGTCGCCGGCGAGAAGGTCCTTGTGCTGCGCTTCCTGCAGGGCCGCGATCCCGACTGGGTCGGCCGGCCCTTCTTCGCCCGCTTCGATCCGAAGGCCACGTGGCTCGACCAGCTGGAGCCCGCCTTCGGCGAGCAAAAATTCTTCTTCGAGGACGGCCTGCGCGCAATGACCGCGTAAGCCAGTCGCGTCGGCGAAAGTCTCCTCCCGCACGCAGTGCGTTGCGTCGGGCGCGGCGCTGGGCCACTTTGCGCCTGTCATGGAGCATGGCGGAACGGATGGCGCGACGCTGCGGATCGTCCACGGCGACAACCTGACGGTTCTGCGTTCGCTCGCCTCAGGCAGCATCGACCTGATCTACATCGATCCGCCGTTCAACACCGGCCGGGCCCGGAACCGGGTCACGATCCGCTCTGAACGGGATGCGGCAGGCGACCGGACCGGCTTTCAGGGCAGGCGCTACCGAACGACGACCGTGGGCGCCACCGGCTACGCCGACAGCTTCGACGACTACCTGTCCTTCCTCGAGCCGCGTCTGGTGGAAGCCCACCGCGTGCTGGCCGCCACGGGCTCGCTCTTCTTCCACATCGATTACCGCGAGGCGCACTACTGCAAGGTGCTGC
Organism: Alphaproteobacteria bacterium; assembly: GCA_965221125.1. GTDB lineage: Bacteria > Pseudomonadota > Alphaproteobacteria > UBA828 > UBA828 > WTGU01. The sequence goes on along the minus strand of CBDCRW010000004.1, from coordinate 341,872 downwards.
TCGACGGCATCTTCGGCCGCGAGTGCTTTATCAACGAAATCATCTGGGCCTACGACTACGGTGGGCGTCCCAAGAACCGCTGGCCGGCCAAGCACGACACCATTCTCTGGTACGCGAAGGACCCGGCAGAATACACCTTCAACTTCGAAGAGATCGACCGCATCCCCTACATGGCGCCGGCGCTGGTGGGGGCCGAGAAGGCGGCGAAGGGCAAGACACCGACCGACGTCTGGTGGCACACCATCGTGCCGACCAACTCGAAGGAGAAGACCGGCTACGCCACCCAGAAGCCGCTCGGGCTGCTGGAGCGCATCGTCAAGGTCCACTCGTCGCCGGGCGATCGGCTGCTGGATTTCTTCGCGGGCTCCGGCACCTTCGGCGAAGCCGCCGCCAGGCACGGCCGCTCGTGCCTCCTGGTCGACGACAGCCCGGAAGCGGTGGAGATCATGGAGCGGCGCCTCGCTCGATACGGGCCGGAGGTAGACCGGGGCGAAGCCCGACACGACCTTTCCGACAGACTGCAAGGCGGCAGCGTCCGTTAGGCGCGGGCTCCATTCCGTCGGATCCGATGGCAAGCGTGCGCAGGCCGAACGACACGAGACAATGGGCCGGGCGGTTTATCCGAGGCGAAAGGCGCAGCGGAAGCCGACGCTCCGCCGTGTGAGCGCTGCGACCGCCGCGATGCAATCCACCGCCATCGCGCGTGCCGTTTGGGTTGCCGTCTTCTACCTGAAGTAGAAGAGCTGCGTGAGCGGGAGCGTCTTGGCGGGCTTCACGGTGATGCGCTCGCCGTCGACGTAGACGTTGTAGGTCTCGGGGTCGATCTCGATATCCGGCAGCGCGTCGTTGTGGATCATGTCGCGCTTGGAGATCGTCCGGCACCGCTTCACCGGCACGAGCGTCTGCGTCTCGATCTGGTCCGCGAGGCCGTTGTCGAGCGCGGCCTTCGTCACGAACGAATAGCTCGTCCGCTTCGGGTTCACGCCGAGCGAGCCGTACTGCGGCCGGTACTTGAGCGGCTGGCCCGTCATCAGCGAGCCTGCCGGGTCCCCCATCACCGCGTGCGAGATGAAGCCCCCTTCAGCGTCACCTCGGGCTTCGCGATGAAGAACTCGGGCCGCCAGAACACCAGGTCCGCAAGCTTCCCCGGCGTGATCGAGCCCACGTAGGAATCGACCCCGAAGCAGATCGACGGGTTGCATCTGACCCCACTCCCCCTCAATCAATACGCGCAACTGATAGCGGGCCCACGCCCGGCTCCCCGTGACCGACGCCCTGACGGATCGCCGCCGAGAGGGACCTTACTCCCCGAGTAAGGTGTTGGCGGGTTGGCTTGCTTGGCTTTTGGCCGTGAGATTTCGCGGTTGGCGGATTGGGAGGCGGCGGTGCGCCCTCTCGGCCGCCCTGGATCGGTCCCGATGGCGCTGATGGGCGCGGCAGCGCCGGGCTCGGGCCATGGGCGACTGTTCGCAGGCCGGGCCGTCTGCGCCGCCGGCAACCCGTGACCCAACAGAAGCCCTAACCCGTCCTGACCGCGCAGACGACCCAGGTCCTCGCACGGCTCGCCCCCACAGGCCCACAGTGCCAGCAGGCTCTCGCACATCTCGCTCGCCGAAAGATCCCGCTTGCGACGCTTGTACGGAACCGACACGTCAACCGCCGCCGCAGCGCCTGAGCTGCGAAAATGCTCGAACAGCGCCGGCACACCGCCGTGCGCCGTCAACGCCCCGAACCCATAACCCGGAGAAGCAAGACGTCAATCCCGGCACACAACAGGAACCACTCGGAGAATGAGGGCATCCTTCGGGCAACTGCCAGCCTTGGGCGCCGCCTTCCGTGCCCGCTAGAATGATCGGGCGGAGTGTCGCACCGGCAGGTGCGCCGACCGACGCGGAGGAGCCCATGGACGTCGTCACCATGAACATCGTCGAATCGACGATGCTCTCGATCTGCCGGGAGATGGGGATCACCATGATGAAGACGTCGTACTCGACGATCTTCAACGAGTCCCTCGACTTCAGCTGCGCTATCGCGGACGCCGACGGCGAGATGATCGCGGTCGCCGACTACTGCCCGGCGCAGATCGGCGGCATGACGCTGCTCATCAAGTCCTGCATCCGCGAGATGGCCGACAAGCCGGTGCACGAGGGCGACGTCATCCTGCACAACGACCCTTACCGGGGAGGCCTGCACACGCCGGAGCACACCTTCTTCACGCCCTTCTTCGTTGACGGCGAGTTCATGGGCTACGCGGTGGCAATCGGCCACGTCGCCGAGGTGGGCGGCATGGTGCCGGGCGGCTTCGCCAGCGAGGCGACGGAGATCTTCCACGAGGGCCTGCGCGTGCCCCCGGTCAAGATCAAGAAGCAGGGCAAGGACGTGGACGAGGTGTGGAAGCTCCTGCTCGCGAACGTCCGCACGCCGCGCTACAACTACGGCGACTACCGCTCCATGATCAGCGCCTGCGAGCTCGGCGCCGAGCGCATGGCCGGACTCATCAGGAAGTACGGCAAGCCGCTCTTCCGGCAGACGATCGCCGACCTCATGGACTATTCCGAATCCCGCATGCGGGCCGAGATCGCGGCGATCCCCGATGGCACGTACTCCTTCGAGGACTACATGGAGGACGACGGGATCGACCCGACGCCTTACCGCATCGCCGTCGACATGGTGGTGCAGGGGGACGAGATCGTCGCCGACTTCGGCCGCTCGGACGCGCAGGCCAAGGGCGCGATCAACGCCACCCTCGGCGTCACCTGCTCCGCCACCTACAACGCCATGCTGCACCTGACCGACCCCTCGATCCCGCGCAACGCCGGCTGCTACCGGCCGATCCGCGTGCTCGCGCGGCCGGCCACGGTGGTCAACGTGGACTTCCCGGCGCCCGAGGTGGGCGGCAACACGGAGACCCACGTGCGCATCTGCTACACGGTGATCGCCGCGATGTCCCGCTGCCTGCCGGAGCGCGCGTTCGCCACCGATGCCGGCACCCACGGCAACTTCCTCTTCGGCGGCCACGACCCCGAGAACGACGAGTTCTACGTCTGCTACGACTTCATGGTCGCGGGCTGGGGCGGGCGCCCCTTCGCCGACGGCAACAACACGTGCAACTGCATCAACGGCAACTGTCGCACGGTGCCGGTCGAGGTCTACGAGAGCCGCTATCCCTGGATCGTGGAGACGCTCTCGCTCACCGAGGATTCGGGCGGCGCCGGCAAGTACCGGGGCGGCCTCGGCTCGACCAAGACGCTGGAATGCACGGCCGACGAGATCATCATCAGCTACATGGCCGACCGCCACCGCAAGGCGCCGTGGGGCCTGCTCGGCGGCGGCGCCGGGGGCTCGGCCGCGCTGCTCGTGAAGAAGGCGAACGAGACCGAGTGGAAGGACGTGTGCGAGGGCTACGACAAGGTCTCGCCCAGCAAGTTCGGCAACGTCTCCATCCGCCGCGGCGACCGGGTGCGCCTGCTCTCAGGCGGTGGCGGGGGATACGGCCCCGTGGCCGAACGGGAGCGCGCGCTGGTGGAGGACGACGTGGCCGAAGGCTTCGTATCCCGGGCCGCCGCCGCCGAGCGCTACGGCCACGCCGCCCAAGCCGCGGAGTAGCGCAGTCAGTCTCCCGGCTTCTGCCTGGGCGGCCGGCGGGTCGCGGCTTCGACATCCTCAGGCGTCCACCGGCGCCCGTCGCGGGTAAGGAAGCCGCGCGCGTTGAGGTGCTCCGCCAGCGCCTCCGCGTCGCGCGCGCCGCGAGAACGCGCGAAGGCAAGCTCGGCCCGGATGCGCTCGGCGAAGTAGTCGCTCTTCTTCCCCGCGCTCACCGCTCAGTCCTTTCGCGACCAGGGGCCACGGGGCCGCCGGCCCCAGGGGCCGCGCGAGCCGCTCCGGTCCTGCGGATCGCCGCCGTTGGGCCGGGCGGCAGGCGGCTCCTGCCACGGCGCATCGCCGTCGGCTTCGGGATCGGGAGGCTGCTCCTCCCACGGTCCCATTCCGGGGGTCTCGGCCTCGGGCGGCGGCTGGTAGGGCGTCCGCCGGCGCGGGCGGCTGTAACCCCGGTCGAAGAGCGGCACGCCGCGCTTCTTGAGCGGCACCACCAGCAGCGCGCCCGCCGCGAAGCCGCCGATATGGGCGTACCACGCGACCCCGCCGCCCGCCGGCCCTGCGGTGAGCGCGTTGAGCACCTGGTAGCCGATCCAGACTCCGAGCACGGCCCAGGCGGGGAAGCGGATCGGCATGAAGAAGACGAGGATCCAGACGCCCCGCTTCGGGTGCAGCATGAAGTAGGCGCCGAGCACGCCGGAGACCGCGCCGCTCGCGCCGATGGTGGGGATCTGCGAGGCGGGCTCGACGGCAGCATGCGTCAGCCCCGCCACCGCGCCGCACAGCAGGTAGAAGATCGCGAAGCGCCAGTGGCCCATCGCGTCTTCGACGTTGTCGCCGAAAATCCAGAGGTACATCATGTTGCCGAACAGGTGCATGAAGCCCCCGTGCAGGAACATGGACGTGACGATGGTGAGCCAGGGCGTCACGGTCACCATGTCGGGCTCGCGGCGAAGCTCGCCGAGGATCGTCACCGGGATCATACCGAGGCGGAAGATCAGCTCGGAATCGAACTGATCGCCGCCGATGGCCTGGATGATCCAGACGATGGTGCAGGCGGCGATCAACGCCACCGTCACGAACTGAAAGCCGATCCGGTGAAGCGGATTGTCGTCCCTGAGCGGCAGGAACATGCGTCAATCCCGTCTGCGCGGCCGGCGCCGGCCGCCTATTCGTCGAGCTTCGCCCGCAGCGCCGCGTTGACCGCCTTGGGGTTGGCCTTGCCGGCGGAGGCCTTCATCACCTGGCCGACGAACCAGCCCGCGAGCTTCGTCCTGCCGCCGCGGTAGTCGGCGACCTTGTCGGGGTTCTCGGCGATCACCCGATCGACCAGCGCCTCGATGGCGCCCGTGTCGCTGACCTGGCGGAGCCCCTTCTCCTCGATAATGGTGTCGGCGTCCTTGCCGGAAGACACCATGGCCTCGAACACGTCCCTGGCCGCGCGGTTGGAGACCGTGCCGTCCGCCACCCGGTCGATCAGCGCGCCGAGGGCCGCCGCCGAGACCGGGCTCTGCTCGATCCCGATGCCGGCCCGGTTGAGCGCGCCGAAGAGCGTGCCCGTGACCCAATTGGCGGCCTGCTTGCCGTCGCGCCCGGCAGCCACCGCCTCGAAGTACTCGGCGATCTCGCGCTCCGCCACGAGCACGCCGGCGTCGTAAGCCGAGAGGCCGTAGTCCGCCGTGAAGCGCGCCGCCCTCGCGTCGGGCAGCTCCGGCAGCCCCGCGCGCTGCTCGTCGACCCAGGCGGGGTCGAGGGTGAGCGGCAGCAGGTCGGGATCGGGGAAGTAGCGGTAGTCGTGGGCTTCCTCCTTGGAGCGCATGGAGCGCGTCTCGCCGCGCTCCGGATCGAAGAGGCGGGTCTCCAGCTCGATCGCGCCGCCCTCCTCCAGCACCGCGACCTGGCGCTCGGCCTCGACCTCGATCGCCTTCATGACGAAGCGGACGGAGTTGAGGTTCTTGACCTCGCAGCGGGTGCCCAGCGCGTCCCCCGGCCGGCGCACCGAGACGTTCACGTCCGCGCGCAGCGAGCCCTGCTCCATGTTGCCGTCGCAGGTGCCGATGTAGCGGAGGATCGAGCGCAGCTTGCGCAGGTAGAGGCCGGCTTCCTCCGGGCTCCTGACGTCGGGCTCCGAGACGATCTCCATCAGCGCGACGCCGGCGCGGTTGAGGTCCACGCAGGTCGCGTCCGCGCGGCGGTCGTGGATGCTCTTGCCGGCGTCCATCTCCAGGTGCAGCCGGGTGATGCCGATGGTCCGCTGCGACCCGTCGTCGAGGTCGAGCACGACCCGGCCCTTGCCCACGATGGGCCGAGAATACTGCGAGATCTGATAGCCGGGCGGCAGGTCGGGATAAAAGTAGTTCTTGCGGTCGAACACCGAGGTCAGGTTGATCTCGGCTTCCAGCGCGAGCCCGGTGCGCACGGCCTGCGTCACGCAGTGGCGGTTGATCACCGGCAGCATGCCGGGCATCGCGGCATCGACGAGCGAGACCTGGCTGTTGGGCGCGGCGCCGAAGGCGGTGGGCGCGGACGAGAACAGCTTCGCGTCCGAGATCACCTGGGCGTGGACCTCGAGCCCGACGGCGATCTCCCACGCGCCGCTCCGGCCCGCGATCCGGTAGCCGCCCGCGCTCATGCCGCCCCTCCGGCCGGGCGCGCAGGCGGGCGGTGGCTGAAGCCGGCGGCGCTCTCCAGCACGCCGGCCGCGCGGAAGAGCGTCGGCTCGTCGAAAGGCCGCGCGATCAGGTGCAGGCCGAGCGGCAGCCCGTCGCCCGTGAGCCCCGCCGGCACCGAGATCGCGGGCAGGCCCGCGAGGCTCGCCGGCACCGTGAACACGTCGTTCAGGTACATGGCGATGGGGTCGTCCATCTTCTCGCCGATGGCGAAGGCGGCGAACGGCGCGGTCGGCGTCAGCACCGCGTCCACGCTCTCGAACGCCTGCTCGAAGTCGCGCGCGATGAGCGTCCGCACCTTCTGCGCCTTCAGGTAGTAGGCGTCGTAGTAGCCGGCGGAGAGAACGTAGGTGCCGATCAGGATGCGGCGCCGGACCTCGCGCCCGAAACCCGCCGCCCGCGTCTTCGCGTACATCTCGGTCGGGTCGTCGCCCTCGACACGGAGCCCGTAGCGGACCCCGTCATAGCGCGCGAGATTGGACGACGCCTCCGCCGGTGCCACGATGTAGTAGGTGGGGAGCGCGTACTTGGTGAGCGGCAGAGAGATGTCCACGACCTTGGCACCCGCATCGCGGAACCACTGCACGCCCTCCTCCCAGAGCGCCTCGATCTCCGCCGGCATGCCCTCCATCCGGTATTCCGCCGGCACGCCGATGGTGAGGCCGCGCACGTCGCCGCCGACGCTCGCCGCGTAGTCGGGGACCGGGCGGTCGATGGAGGTGGAATCCTTGCCGTCGTGGCCCGCCATCGCCTGCAGCATCAGCGCGGCATCCTCGACCGTCCGGGTGAGCGGCCCCGCCTGGTCGAGCGAGGAGGCGAAGGCGATCATCCCCCAGCGCGAGCATCGGCCATAGGTCGGTTTCATGCCGACGATGCCGCAGAAGGCCCCCGGCTGGCGGATCGAGCCGCCGGTATCGGTGCCGGTGGCACCCAGGCAGAGCCGCGCGGCAACCGCCGCCGCCGAGCCGCCGGAGCTTCCGCCCGGCACCAGCGGCTTGTCGTCTCCCTTGCGCCGCCAGGGGTTGATCACCGGGCCGTCGGCGCTGGTGACGTTGGCCGAGCCCATGGCGAACTCGTCCATGTTGGTCTTGCCCAGCATGAGCGCGCCGGCCGCCCAGAGATTGGCGGTGACGGTGGATTCGTAAGGGGGCGCGAAGCCGTCGAGGATTTTCGAGCAGGCCTGGCTGCGGACGCCGCGGGTGCAGAAGAGGTCCTTGACGGCGAGCGGGATGCCCTCCAGCAGCCGCCCCTCGCCCGCCGCGAGGCGCGCATCGGCATCGTCCGCCCCGGCGCGCGCGGCGTCGAAGGTCTCGGCGACGAAGGCGTTGAGGTCGCGCTCGCCTTCGATCGCCGCGATGTGCGCATCCACCAGCTCGCGCGCCGAGAATTCGTGCGCGGCGAGCCCGGCGCGGGCAGCGGCGATGGTGAGCCGGGTGAGCGCGCTCACTCGACCACCTTGGGCACGACGAAGAAGCCGTCGTCCGCCTTCGGCGCGTTGGCCAGCAGGTCGTCGGTGGCGGTCCCCGCCTCCGCGCTGTCGTCGCGCTGCGGAAGCGTCGAAGCGATGGCGCCGGTCATCGGCTCGACGCCCTCGGTATCGACTTCGCCAAGCTGCTCGACCCAGGCGAGGATGCCGTTCAGCTCCTGCGCCATGGGCTCCAGCGCGTCGTCCTCCATGGCGATGCGCGAGAGCCGCGCGATCCGCACCACCGTGTCCTTGTCGATGCTCATGATGCAGCGAGACCCGCTGATTCCTGCCAGCGGGCGAGCACGTCGGGCGCGCTGACGTATTCGACCGGCGGGCGCGGCGGCGGGGGCTCGCCGTCGATCCAGCCGGGAAAGAGGATTTCGTAGGCCGGCATCGGCGCATCGTGCCGGCGCAGCATCTGCCGCGCCTTGATTTGCGGATGCTCCGGCACGTCTTCCAGGCGATGGACCGGCTCGTAGCAGCAGTCGACGCCCTCCATCATCCGGTTCATGTCGTCGAGCGTGTGGGCGCGCACGAAGGCGGACACCTCGCCGATCAGCGCCTCCTGCGGCCGGGGCTCCCACTGGCGCGCGATCCACTCCGGCCGGCCGCAGGCGGTGCAGAAGTTGGCCCAGAACTTGTCCTCCAGCGCGCCGAGCGTGATGAAGCGGCCGTCGCCGGTCTCGTAGATGTTGTAGAACGCCGCGCCGCCGTTCGGGAACTGCGCCGCGCGCCGGGCGTCCCACTCCTCGTGGAAGAGCCCGTTCAGCGCCCACACCTGCCAGGGCAGCACGGTCTCGGCGATGCTGACGTCGATGGTGGAACCCCGCCCCTCTTCGTTCCGGCTGCGGCCGAGCAGCCCGCCCATGATGCTGAGCGCGGCCTGCATGCCGCTCGCGAAGTCGGCGGTGGGCGGGAAGGAGACCACGGGCCGCTCGGGCACGCCGGAGCGCTCCAGCCCGCCCATCAGCCCCATGTAATTGATGTCGTGCCCGCCGCGCAGGCGATACGGCCCCTCCAGCCCCCAGCCCGAGAGCGAGCACGAGACGATGCCGGAGTTCATCTCGTGCAGCGCTTCGTGGCCGAAGCCGAGGCGGTCGAGCACGCCGGGCCGGTAGGACTCCAGAAAGGCATCCGACCGCTCCACCAGGGCGCGGAAGTCGCGTTTTCCCCCCTCGGACTTGAGGTCGATCTCGACCACCGTCTTGCCGCCGTTCACCATCCGGTACCAGACCGAGACGCCGGCGTCGTCCTTCGGCCCCACGCCCCGCATGGGCTCGCCGCCCGGCGGCTCGACCTTGATCACCTCTGCGCCGAGGTCGGCGAGGATCAGCGTCCCGTACGGCCCAGGAATGTACTGGCTGAGGTCGAGGACCCTCAGCCCGGTGAGGAAGGGAATGGGCACCGCGCGGAGGTCAGGCGTTCAGGACGCGTATTCGGGCACGCGCGGGCGCTTGCCAGAGCCACCCCGCCTGCCGGAGCCGCCGCCGCCCTTGCGGCCCGGCGCATCGGGCGCGGGGAAGCTGAAGGTGAGCTTGCCGTCGCTGAGCCCGACGGCCACGCGCCCGCCTTTCGCCAGCTTGCCGAACAGCAGCTCGTCGGCGAGCGGCTTCTTGATCTCCTCCTGAATCAGCCGGGCGAGCGGCCGGGCGCCGTAGGTGGGGTCGTAGCCCTTCTCGGCGAGCCAGGTTCGCGCCGCCGCGCTCAGCTCGATCGTGACGTTGCGGTCGGCGAGCTGCTCCTCAAGCTGGATGATGAACTTGTCGACCACGCGCGCGATCACCTCCGGCGGCAGCGACGCGAAGCGAATCACGGCGTCGAGCCGGTTGCGGAACTCCGGCGCGAACATGCGCTTGATCGCCTCCTCGTCGTCGCCGTCGCGCTCGGTCCGGGTGAAGCCGATCGGCGGCTTGGCGAGGTCGGCGGCGCCGGCGTTGGTGGTCATGATGAGGATGACGTTGCTGAAGTCGACCGTCTTGCCGTTGTGATCGGTGAGCTTCCCGTAGTCCATGATCTGCAGGAGGATGTTGAACAGGTCGGGATGCGCCTTCTCGATCTCGTCGAGCAGCAGGACCATGTGCGGGTTCTGGTCGGCGGCGTCGGTGAGCAGGCCGCCCTGGTCGAAGCCGACGTAGCCCGGCGGCGCGCCGATCAGCCGCGAGACCGAGTGCCGCTCCATGTACTCGCTCATGTCGAAGCGGACGAGCTCCACCCCCATCACGTGGGCGAGCTGGCGCGCGACTTCGGTCTTGCCGACGCCGGTGGGGCCCGAGAAGAGGTAGCAGCCGACCGGCTTGCCGGGCTCGCGCAGGCCCGCGCGGGACATCTTGATCGCCGTCGCCACGGCGGCGATCGCCTGGTCCTGGCCGAAGACGACGGTCTTCAGGTCGCGCTCCAGGCTCTCCAGGATGGTCTTGTCGCCGCGGCTCACGTTCTTGGGCGGGATGCGCGCGATCTTCGCCACCACGCCCTCGACGTCCTTCACGCCCACGGTCTTGCGCCGCTTCGATTCCGGCAGCAGGCGCTGCGAGGCGCCGACCTCGTCGATCACGTCGATGGCCTTGTCGGGGAGTCTGCGGTCCATGATGTAGCGGCTCGCCAACTCGACGGCGGTGCGGATCGCCTCCGCCGTGTAGCGCACGCCGTGGTGCTCCTCGTAGTAGGGCTTGAGCCCGCGCAGGATCTTGACCGCCTCGTCGACGCTCGGCTCGTTCACGTCGATCTTCTGGAAGCGCCGGACCAGCGCGCGGTCCTTCTCGAAGTAGTTGCGGTACTCCTTGTAGGTGGTGGAGCCGATACAGCGCAGCGTGCCGCTCTGCAGCGCGGGCTTCAGCAGGTTCGACGCGTCCATCGCGCCGCCGCTGGTGGCGCCCGCGCCGATGACCGTGTGAATCTCGTCGATGAAGAGGATCGCGCCCTCGTGCGCCTCGATCTCGGCGAGCACCGCCTTGATGCGCTCCTCGAAGTCGCCGCGGTAGCGCGTGCCGGCCAGCAGCGCGCCCATGTCGAGCGCGAAGATCACCGCGCCTTCGAGCACCTGCGGCACCTCGCCGTTCTCGATCCGCCGTGCCAGCCCCTCGGCGAGCGCGGTCTTGCCGACGCCGGCATCGCCCACGTAGAGCGGGTTGTTCTTGGTGCGCCGGCAGAGCACCTGGATGGTGCGCTCGACCTCTGCATCGCGGCCGATCAGCGGGTCGATCCGCCCGGCATTGGCCTTGGCGTTCAGGTTGACGCAGTAGGCGTCCAGCGCCGCCGGGCCTTCCTTGACGACGTTCTCCTCGTGCGCGTCCTCGTCGGCGCCGGAGACGGGGCCGCCCGGCCCCGCCTGGCCGGGCACCTTGGCGATCCTGTGCGAGATGTAGTTGACCGCGTCGTAGCGCGACATGTCCTGCTCCTGCAGGAAGTAGACCGCGTGGGATTCGCGCTCGGAGAAGATCGCCACCAGGATGTTGGCGCCGGTCACCTCGGCCCGGCCGGAGGACTGCACGTGCAGCACGGCGCGCTGCACCACCCGCTGGAAGCCGGTGGTGGGCTTGGCCTCCACCGCCTCGTCGGCTTCGAGGCTCTCCAGCTCCTCGTCGATGAAGGTCTCGAGCTCGCGCTCGAGCCGCTCCAGGTCGACGCCGCAGGCCTTCAGCACGGCGATGGCGTCGGAATCCTCAAGCAGCGCGAGCAGGAGGTGTTCGAGCGTCGCGAACTCGTGCCGCCGCTCGACCGCGAGCGCGAGCGCCCGGTGCAGGCTCTTCTCAAGATCGCGCGAGAGCACGGCTACTCCTTCTCCATCGTGCACTGAAGCGGGTGCTCGTTGCGCCGCGCGAAGTCACACACCTGCTTCACCTTGGTCTCCGCGATCTCGTACGAGTAGACGCCGCAGATGCCGACGCCCCGCCGATGCACGTGCAGCATAATCGTGGTAGCGCGCTGCTCGTCCATCCCGAAGAAGCGCATCAGCACGATGACCACGAACTCCATCGGCGTGTAGTCGTCGTTCAGCAGCAAGACCTTGTACATCGAAGGCTTCTTGGTCTCGCTGCGGGACTTGGTGATGACCGAGGAATCGTCGCCCGGCCGACCCGTTGTCCGTTGATCCGACATTGCTCGCTAACACCCCGCGACCACCGCGCGCGTGCCGCCCACTATAGCACGGCGCCGGGGCGCGCTGGACGGCTCCGCCTGCCCCAGGCTCCGCCGGCCGCAGGCGCCGCCGGCCGCCGGCTCAGCCGACGATGTCGGTCTCCGCGAAGAAGAAGGCGATCTCCACGGCCGCGTTCTCGGGCGAGTCCGAGCCGTGCACGGAGTTGGCCTCCACGGACTCGCCGAAATCCTTGCGGATGGTGCCGGCATCGGCGTTGGCCGGGTTGGTCGCACCCATGATCGTGCGGTTGGCCTCGACCGCGTTCTCGCCCTCCAGCACCTGGACCACCACGGGGCCCGAAGTCATGAAGGCGCAGAGGTCGTTGTAGAACGCGCGCTCCCTGTGGACCGCGTAGAAGGCCTGGGCCTGGCCCTCCGTCAGCCTGACCCGGCGCTGGGCCACGATGGCCAGTCCGGCCTCCTCGAAGCGCTGGTTGATGGCGCCGGTGAGGTTGCGGCGGGTGGCATCGGGCTTGATGATCGAAAGGGTGCGCTGGGTCGCCATGGGTTCTCCCCCGTGCTGTGACGGCTGGCCCTTATAGAGTTTGGGCACCCGGCCGGCAACGGGGCAGACGGGCTAACGACGGTCTTCGAAGAAAGCTCGGAGAAGCTGGGCGGCGCGGCTCTCCTGAACGCCGCCGACGACCTCGGGCCGGTGGTGGCAGGTGGGCTGTTGAAAAATGCGCGCGCCGTGCTCGACCCCGCCGCCCTTGGGGTCCGCGGCGGCGAAGTAGAGCCGGCGAAACCGGGCGAAGGCGATGGCCTGGGCGCACATGGCGCAGGGCTCCAGCGTCACGTAGATGTCGCAGTCCACGAGGCGCGCCGTGCCCCGCTTAGCGGCGGCCGCGCGGATGGCCAGCATCTCGGCGTGCGCCGTCGGGTCGTGCGTTGCTTCCACCGCATTGCCCGCCCGCGCCAGAACCTCGCCGGTGCGCCCATCGACCACGACGGCCCCCACCGGCACCTCGCCGCGGGCCGCCGCCGCCTCGGCTTCCGCCATGGCGAGGTCCATGAGCGCGGGCGGTGTCCTCACGGGGTTGCCTTGTCGAGCGACTGGATGAAGTGGATGCCGCGGTTTTCCAACAGGGACACGAAAAGAGTCGTGTCCGAAAATACTTTAGTCATTACCAGCCCTGGCGCAGGCGTTCGATGTAGGTGTCGGCGTCCTCGTTCGCCCACGTTGCCTTGCCCGTCCCGCGCAGGGCCAGGATCGGATCGGCATCGCTTCCACCTTCCGCGTGGGTGTCCTCGCGGTGGAGCGGCTCAGTGACGTTCCGCACCTCGTCGTCGACGGGGATACGAGCCATGACAACCTCAATTCCGCTGATGGCCAAGATGCTCAAATATGCCGACCATCCCTAGCCCATAACCGCAGCGGGCGCGACCCTCCCCCTGCCGGTGAATGCAGACTAGAGTCCTCCAATGGCCCAGCCCGTGATCGGCCTTACCCTCGATATCGAGCCGCCCGGCGGCTATTCCGGCGAGCCGTGGTACGCGATCCGCGAGAACTACTGCACGGCGATCGCGGCGGCGGGCGGGGTTCCGGTCGCGCTGCCGCACGAGCCGGCGCTTGCGGAGCGCTATCTCGATATCGTGGACGGCCTCGTCATCACCGGCGGCGCCTTCGACGTGGACCCGGCCCTTTTCGGCGCCGCCTCACGGCACGAGACCGTCACCACCAAGGATCGTCGCACCGCCTTCGAGCTTGCCATCACCCGCGCCGCGCACGGTCAGGCCGTGCCCTCGCTCGGCATCTGCGGCGGTCAGCAGCTCATGAACGTGGCGCTCGGCGGCACCCTCATCCAGCACATCCCGGATGCGGTGCCGGACGCGCTCGCCCACGAGCAGCCCAACCCGCGCACCGAGCCGGGACACGCCGTGACGCTGGCAGCCGAGAGCCGGCTGCGCGCCATCGTCGGCAGCGCTACCATGGCGGTGAACAGCGCGCATCACCAGGCCGTCGCCGAAGCGGCGCCCAGCCTCGCGGTCAATGCGCGCGCGCCGGACGGCGTGATCGAGGGCATCGAGGACCCCACGCACCGCTGGTTCATCGGCGTGCAGTGGCACCCAGAATACGCTATCGACCCCGGCGACGCCCTGATCTTCCGTTCGCTGATCGAGGCCTGCGGGCGTTAGCTCCTGCCGGTCAGTCCTCGATCAGTTCGGACGCCAGTCGAACGGCGCGTAGTGGCCGTTGTGGCCGCCGGCCGCGTCGTTCCAGTCGATGCCGAAGGCGTTGAGGTGGCTGTGGGTGCCGATGGCGAGGTGGAGGCGCTTGTTGGCGGGATGCCCGGTGTTGTCGATCATGATGGTCTCGGACGGGTCGGGCAGGCTGGGCACGCCCTCCGCCCCGTGGCGCAGCAGATCGCCGGCGGTGATCGAGAAGCCCATCTCCCGCCGCTCGATCCTGATCGGCGCACGCTCGACGCCCGCGAAGGTGCCGATGAGCGGGGCCATCAGCGCCATCGGGCCGCCCTCCTCGCCGGAGCAGATGCGCCCGATGGCGTCGACCTGCGCGTCGCTCGCGCCCTCGTCGATGATGAGGCCGACGGTCCAGTTGCCGTCGCCCATGGGGCCGTCCACCATCGCTGCGGTGACGAAGCTCACGCCGCCCAGCTGCACGTCGCCGTAGTGGCCCTCCGCAATGTCCAGCACGATGGCGACCTTGCAGACGCCGTCGGTCGGCATCGCGGTCATGTTGGTGAAGATGCAGGGGCACAGGTAGTCGCAGCTGCAGGTCTCGAAGTAGTCGCCCCTGATGTGCCAGTCCGCCCCGCTCATGGCTGCATCCTCCCTCTCGCCGCTGCGCCAGCATAGCACGGCGCGGGCCGGGCGCGCTCAGAGAAGGCCCAGCGCCCGGAGCTCCGCCGCCATCTCGGGCGGGAAGGCGTCCTCGGGGATCTCGACCGTTCCCACTGGCCCGAGATCCCGGGGTGCGTCGGCTCCCTCCAGGTAGCGCCAGCCCTGGTGCGGGCGGCGGTGCACCGGATCGGTGGCGATGAGTTCGGGATCGAGCACGATCGCGCACTTGGGCTTGGCGGCGGACTCCGTCTCGTGCCGGTCGAAGGCCAGGATGCGCTGGCGCACGCGGATGCGGTGGCGGATGACCCAGTACATGGAGCCGCCGGCCAGGATCTCGTCCGCCCGGCGCGGCCGGAAGCGGGTGACGTGGATGAGCCGGCCGAGCCGCTGAAGCCGCGCCGCCTGGACCGCGCGCAGGTGATCGACCCCGTCGATGCCGACGGCGAGCTTCAGCAGGTTGAGCGTCATCGTCGCGCGCCCGCGCAGCCTGGCGCGCGCCATATGGTGGCGTGCCGGCTCAGGTACGCCACCAAGGAGTCCTCTTCTCGAGGAAGGCGGCGATACCCTCCCTGCCATCGTCGGAGGCGCGGGCGGCGGCGATGCGGCGCGCCACGTCGTCGGCCAGCGCCTCGTCGATGGGCCGGCCGGCGACCGCGTCGATCAGCGCCTTCGCGCGGCGATGGGCGTCCGGCGAGCACTGCAGCAGCATCTCGACGACCTCCGCGCCGCGCGCCTCCAGAGCCTCGCCGTCCACCACCTCGTGCACCAGCCCGATGCGGCGCGCCGTCTCGGCGCCAAAACGCTTGCCGGTGAGCATGAAGCGCCGGGCGTGGGACTCGCCGACGGCGCGGACCACGAACGGGCTGATCACGGCCGGGATCAGCCCGAGCCGCACCTCGGTCAGCGCGAAGGACGCACGCTCGGCGGCGATTGCGATGTCGCAGGCGCTGACCAGCCCGACGCCGCCGCCATACGCCGGCCCCTGGACCAGCGCCACGGTCGGCCTGGGCAAGCCGCCCAGCACCATGAGGAGGCGGGCGAGCGCTTGAGCGTCGGCGATGTTCTCGGCTTCCGAGAAGCCCGCGGCCTTCTTCATGTGCGCGAGGTCGGCGCCGGCGCAGAAGGATTTTCCGCTGCCGGTGAGCACCACGACGCGCACGTCGCCCCGTGCCGCGACATCCTCCAGCGCGCTCGTGAGCCGGGCGATCAGCGCATCGTCGAAGGCGTTGTGCACCTCGGGCCGGTTCAGCGTGAGCGTCGCAACGCCTCCGTCCACCTCGACCAGCACGGTGTCGTCAGCCATGAGCCCGCGTCCCGCTACATCCTGAACACGCCGAAGCGCGTGGCCTCGGCCGGGCCGTTCGCGACGATGCCCAAAGCCCGCGCCAGCACGTCGCGCGTCCCGGCCGGGTCGATCACCCCGTCGTGCCAGAGCCGGGCGGCGGCGTAGTAGGGATTCCCCTGCTCCTCGTACTGGGCGAGGATCGGCGCCTTGAACGCGGCTTCCTCGTCCTCGCTCCACGCGCCGCCGTCCGCCTCGATGCGGTCGCGCCGGATGCGGGCCAGCACGCTCGCCGCCTGCTCGCCCCCCATCACCGAGATGCGCGCGTTGGGCCACATCCAGAGGAAGCGCGGCCCATAGGCACGCCCGCACATGCCGTAGTTCCCGGCGCCGTAGCTGCCGCCGATGATGACCGTGAGCTTGGGCACGGCCGCGCAGGAGACCGCGGTCACGAGCTTGGCGCCGTCCTTGGCGATGCCGCCCTGCTCGTAGCGCTTGCCCACCATGAAGCCCACGATGTTCTGCAGGAAGAGCAGCGGGATGCCGCGCTGGCAGCAGAGCTCGATGAAGTGCGCCCCCTTGAGCGCGGATTCCGAGAAGAGGATGCCGTTGTTGGCGAGGATGCCGACGAGGTGCCCGCCGATGCGCGCGAAGCCCGTCACCAGGGTGGCGCCGTAGCGGGCCTTGAACTCGTCGAAGGCGCTGCCGTCTGCGATGCGGGCGATCACCTCGCGCACGTTGAACATGGTGCGGAGCGACTGCGGCACGATGCCGTAGATCTCGGCGGGGTCGTAGGCGGGCTCCGCCGCCGCCCCGGCCGCGACCGCCGCCGGCGCGGCATCGAGGCGGGCGACGATGGCCCGCGCCCGGCGGATCGCGTCCGCGTCGTCCGCCGCCATGTGGTCGGCGACGCCGGAGAGCCGCGTGTGCACGTCGGCCCCGCCCAGCTCCTCGGCCGTCACCTCCTCCCCGGTCGCCGCCTTCACCAGCGGCGGGCCGCCGAGGAAGATCGTGCCCTGCTCCTTGACGATGATGGTCTCGTCGGACATCGCCGGAACGTAGGCGCCGCCGGCCGTGCACGAGCCCATCACCACGGCGATCTGGGCCACGCCTTTCGCCGACATGCGCGCCTGGTTGTAGAAGATGCGCCCGAAATGCTCGCGGTCGGGGAACACCTCGTCCTGGTGCGGCAGGTTGGCGCCGCCGGAATCCACCAGATAGACGCAGGGCAGTCGGTTTTCCTCGGCGACCTCCTGCGCGCGGATGTGCTTCTTCACGGTCATCGGGTAGTAGGTGCCGCCCTTGACTGTCGCGTCGTTGGCGATCACGACGCACTCGCGCCCCTCGACGCGCCCGATTCCGGTGATGATGCCGGCGGCCGGAACCTCCGTGCCGTAGAGCCCGTCGGCAGCCAGGGCCGAGAGTTCCAGCAACGGCGTTCCTGCGTCGACGAGCGCGTTCACGCGCTCCCGCGGCAGCATCTTGCCGCGCTTCTCGTGGCGCTCGCGCGCGCTCGCGGGGCCGCCTTCGAGCACCTGCGCGTGGCGGCGGGCGAGGTCGTCGACCAGCGCCCGCATGGCCGCCTCGTTGCTCTTGAACTTGTCCGAGGCCGGGTCGGCCGTCGAGCGCAGAACCTCCATCGCCCCCTCGCTCAGTGGCCCCGCCAAGGTACAGGCCGCCACCCGCGATGCAACTACCCCCGCATAGGCCTGGGATTAAGGCTCCGCTTGTCGGCGCGGATGTGAATCACGCACGGCCAGGGATGCGGCGATGGGCGCGTTCGGCGGCGCGCCGGAGCCGCGCGAGGCGATTACGGATCGCCGGTTCAGCCCTTGACGGATGCCAGCGCCGCGGCCCTGGTCGGATGGATGGCCATGATCCCGTCGAAGCCGATCCTCTTGAAGACCGGGTGGATGTGGTCCGACAGTGCGCACAGCGCGAACGCCGCATCGCGCTTCCAGGCGATCTTCGCGAGCTTGAGGACGGCGTAAAGGCCCGCGCTGCTGATGTAGGTCAGGTTCTCCAGGTCCAGGACCACCGCCCGGTCGCCATCCTCGATTGCGTTTTCGGCTTCCTCCTCGAACTGCGTGGCATTGAGGATGTTGATGCGGCCGCTCACCTGGAGCCACAGAACGCCGTCACTCCGTTCGCAGGTCACATTCATGACATTCTCGTCCCTGCCCTGCGCGCACCATAGCCCACGAGCACGGGGCCGGCCACATCGCCGGGGTGCGCCATCCCGACGCGATGGCGCAACTGCTAAGATGCACCTCCGCCGACAAACGGAGCACCGCCATGCGCCTGCCCACGCTGGCCCAATTCCAGGAAGCCGCCGCCTTCGTCCACGAGACCCTCGACCCGACGCCGCAGATCGCCTGGCCGCTGCTGGCCGAGCGCACCGGGTGCCAAGTCTGGGTCAAGCACGAGAACCACACGCCGATCGGCGCCTTCAAGGTGCGGGGCGGCCTCGTCTTCATGGACGATCTGCGCCGGCACGGCCCGACAGACGGCGTGATCGCCGCCACGAGGGGCAACCACGGCCAGAGCATCGCCTTCGCCGCGGCCCGGCTCGGCCTCGCCTCCGTCCTGGTGGTGCCGGAAGGCAACGCCGCCGGCAAGAACGCGGCGATGGCCGCCTTCGGCGGCGAGCTGGTGATCCACGGCGCGGACTTCGAGGACGCCTTCGCGCACGCCGAGGCTCTGGCGGCGGAGCGCGGCCTCGCGATGGTTCCCTCCTTCGACGAGCGCCTCATTCGGGGCGTCGGCACCTATGCGCTCGAGCTCTTCACGGCCGTGCCCGACCTCGACGCGGTCTACGTGCCGGTGGGGCTGGGCTCCGGCATCTGCGGGCTGATGGGGGTGCGCGACGCGCTGGGGCTCAAGACCGAGATCGTCGGCGTCGTCGCCGAGGGCGCCAACTGCTACGAACTCAGCTTCGAGGCCAGGCGCCCGGTCTCCACCAACCGGGCGACGACCGTGGTGGGCGACGGGATCGCGACTCGCGAGCCCTCGCCTGTGGCCCTGGAGGCGATCCTCGCCGGCTGCGCCCGCATCGTCAGCGTCTCCGACGACGAGATGCTGGACGCCATCGCCGCCTACCACGCCGACACCCACAACCTTGCCGAAGGCGCTGGCGCGTCCCCGCTCGCGGCGCTCATGCAGGAGCACGACGCCATGGCCAGCAGGAAGGTGGGGCTGATCCTCTCGGGCGGCAACGTGGACCCCGGCGTCTACGCCCGCGCGCTCGCGCGGCTGGACGCCGGCCCGGCTTCACGCGCGGCAGCGGAATAGGGGTCGCTAAGCCCGAGACTGGCCGAGGGTGCTGTCCATCAGGCGGACGTAGAGGGCGCGGATCTGGGCGGTCACGCCCTCCGGCACCGCGAGCACGAAGAGCACGAGGATCACGCCGAGGATCAGGTTGACGTCGACGGTCTGCTGCGTGCCGAGCTCGATGGTGATGAAGCCCAAGGCCATCGCGCCGATCAGCGGGCCGACCAGGGTGCCGAGCCCGCCGACCACCACCCAGATGATGATCTGCGCGCTGAAGCCGAGGTCGAACACGGTGGGGCTCACGTAGGAGTTCCAGTTGGCGTAGAGCACGCCGGCCAGCCCCGCCACCGCGCCGCCGATGCCGAAGACAGCCATCTTGTAGAGGCGCGTGTCGTAGCCCAGCAGCTCGGCCCGGAGCTCGTTCTCCCGTATCGCCGCGACCGCGCGGCCGAAGTGTGACCGCATCAGCAGACGCAGCGCCACATAGACCAGCAGCAGGCAGATGCCGGTGATGACGAACATGTCCTCCGGCCAGATCATGGCCATGGGATTGCCCGGCGTGTTGATCGGCGGCAGCGCCGGCATGCCGTTGAAGCCGCCGAGATGGGCCGTGCCGAGGGTGTATTCGTAGCCCGCCGTGTGGCCCAGGAACTTGTAGAAGATCAGCGAGACGACGAGAGTGATGACGGCCACGTAGACCGTGCTGATGCGGCCGTAGAACATGAAGTAGCCGAGGAAGAGGGCGAAGGCCGCGGGCACGGCGACGCCCGCGAAGAGCGCGGTCGTGCTGCCCCCCATGTTGATGGAGACCACGGCGTAGGTGTAGCCGCCGAGGCCGTAGAACGCCGCCTGGCCGAAGCTGAAGATGCCGCCGTATCCCCACACCCAGCCGAGGCTCATGGCGAGGATGCCGTAGGCCATGAACAGCGTGAGCTGCAGCAGGATGAAGATGTCGGAGACCAGCAGCGGCAGGATGCCGATGACGAGCGCGATGATGACGACGGCTGCGACCGGCCCGGTGAGCGCGGGCGAGAGCCGCCCCACCGTGAGCCCGTCGCCATCGAGGCGGAGGTTCAGAGCCATCGGCGGAAGAACCGGCCGGTGATGCCCTGCGGCAGCAGCCGGAGCAGGATGACGGCGGCGATCAGCAGCGCCACGTCTCCCATGACCGGCGTGGACAGGAAGGTGGTGACCTGGTTCACGGTGCCGAACAGCCCCGCTGCGGTGGACGTGCCGGTGACGATGGCCTCGCCGCCGCCGATCACGGTGATGAAGGCCTTGGCGATGAAGGCGGCGCCCATGGTCGGCAGCAGGCCGCTCACCGGCGCGAGCGCCGCGCCCGCAAGCCCCGTGAGCGCGGCGCCGACGCCGAAGGTGATGGTGTAGACGTGCTGCGGGCTGATGCCGAGCGCGGCCGCCATGTCGGCGTTCTGCATTGTGCCGCGGGCGATCAGCCCTGCGCGCGAGTAGCGCAGCACGGCGAAGATCACCGCGATCACGAGCACGCCGAGGAAGATGATGAAGAGCCGGTACTGGCTCTCGGCGAACTCGCCGATCTCGAAGCTGCCGAGCGGCGAGACCACGCTCTCGGTCGCGTTGCCGAAGATGGTCGTGATAATGCCGATGAAGAGCAGGCTCAAGCCCCAGGTCGCAATCAGGGTGTCCATCATGCGGCCGTAGAGGAAGCGGACGATGAAACGCTCCACGATGACGCCGACGATGCCGACGAAGAGCGGCGCGATGACCAGCATCGAGACCCAGAAGTTGATGCCGGCCTTGGTCGAGACGACGACCGCGTAGGCGCCCAGCATCAGGAACTCGCCGTGGGCCAGGTTGATGACCCGCATCATGCCGAAAATGACGGCCAGCCCCGCGCTGATGAGCGCGAGGCTGGCCACCGTATAGCCGATCTGGACGGCGATGATGCCGGCGAGATCCATGATCGGTAACCGCCGGGTCTAGGTCGGGATCAGTCGACCTCGATCCGGTACTGGGTCGCCTGATCCGGGTTGCTGATCAGGTCGCACACCGTGGCGGTATCGTCCGGCGTCCGGTTCTCGGCCACCTCGACGATGTCGAAGTTGCCGCCCCTGAGCTCGGCGATCGCCGCGCTCATGATCGTGTGGTGGGTGGGCGGATCCATCGTCACCGTGCCGCCCGGCCCGTCCACGGAGATGCCGGTCTCCAGCGCCTCGATCACCGCCATGCGGTCGATGGTGCCGGCCTGCTCCACCGCCTTCTTCCACATGTTGACCGAGTTGTAGGTGCAGATCGCGAGCGTGCCGATCTCCTGCGCATCGGCGCCGTAGCGGGCGCGCCACTTCTCCAGGAACGCGTGGTTCGCCGGCGTGTCGATGCTCTGGAAGTAGTGGTAGGAGCACATGATGCCCTCGGACTCCTCGGCCGAGACGAAGGCGTTCTCCCACGGCCCGAACACGGTCGACGCGACCGGGATCTTGTCCTGCATCCCCGCCGCCGGCCACTGCCGGTAGAAGCCGATGTGGTTGCCGCCCACGAGCGCCGAGACGACGAGGTCCGGGTCGGCCTGCTGGATCTTGGTGATGGTCGACGCGAAGTCGCCGACGTCGAGCGGGAAGAACTCCTCGGCGATGACCTCGCCCCCAAAATCCTTGGCGTACTTCTTGATCCAGTCGGCGGTGATCTGCCCGTAGATGTAGTCGGCGGCGATGGTGTAGACGGTCTTTGCGCCGAACTTGTCCATCGCGTACTTCAGCAGCGGGCCGTTGATCTGCGCCGGCGTCTCCGCGTTGCAGAAGACGGTGCGGTCGCAGACGCCGCCCTCGTAGAAGGTGCTGTAGAAGTAGAGCTTGCGGAAGCGGTCGAAGACCGGGCGGATGGACTCGCGCGAGGCGCTGGTGATGCCGCCGAAGATCACGTCGGCCCTGTCGGCCGTCGCCAGCCGCTGGGCGTACTGCGAGTAGTTGGCCATGGTCGACTGGGCGTCGTACTCGATGAGTTCGAGCTGCTGGCCGAGCACCCCGCCGGCGCCGTTGATCTCGTCCACCGCGAACACGAGCGCATCGGCCATCTCGTTGCCGTAGATGCCGATCACGCCGGTGCGGTCGTGCAGTCCGCCGACCTTGATGGTGTCGGCACGCGCGGGCTTGACGATGATGGTGGGCGCCGCAACCACTGCCGCGCCGCCGATCCCGGCCGCCTTGAGCAGCGTGCGACGATTGACCTTGCTCATCGTTATCCTCCCTTTGGTTGCATCCTGCCGTCCGTGCCGGACGCGGCGCGGCCGGGCGCCGGCGTCGTCGGCCGGCGCGACTGAAAGGATCGTAGCCAGCTTCATCACCCGCCACAATCCGCCCACGCCGCAGCCAACCGAGGGTCGGAAGGAATCAAACGAACGCTTGCCCAAAGGGCCTCTGTCCTGAATGATCGTCTGCCGTGGCGACGTCCGACGCAAAGCGCAGGGACAATCGGCGGGGCCGCATCCTCGACGCGGCCGCGGTCGAGTTCGCGCGGGCGGGCTACAGCGCCACCTCGGTCCGTGACATCGCCGCGGCTGCGGGAATTCTCCCCGGCTCGATGTACTACCACTTCGCCTCCAAGGAGGACCTGCTGGCGGCGGTTCACGCGACCGGGATCCAGCGGATCAAGGAGCGCGTGCTCGCGGCCATCGAGACCGCGAACGACCCCTGGGGCCGGCTGGAGGCCGCCTGCGCGGCCCACGTCGAGACCCTGCACCAGACCAAGGACTACGGCTCGGTCATCGCCACCGAGTTCCCGCACCGGCATTCGCCGAAGCTCCGCGCGCGCATGATCGAGGAGCGGGACGACTACGAGAACGTCTTCCGCCGCCTGATCGACGACCTGCCGCTGCCGCCGGGCACGAGCCGCAAGTACTTCCGCCTCGCGCTGATCGGCGCCATGGCCTGGTCGATCGCCTGGTACAAGCCGGGCGAGGACACGGCGGAGGAGATCGGGCGGCAGATCGTCAACCTGTTCCGCCCGGCGGAGCAACCGTGATGCGGCTCGAAGGCAAGATCGCGGTGGTGACCGGCGCGGCCCGCGGCATCGGCGCCGCCTGCGCCCGGCGCTTCGCCGACGAGGGCGCGCACGTCGTGATCGCCGACATCCTGGAGGAGCAAGGCGAAGCGACCGCACAAGCGATCCGCGACGAGGGCGGCAGCGCCGCCTTCGCGCCCTGCGATACGGGCGACGGCCCGCAGGCGCGCGCGCTCATCGCGCAGACGGTCGCGCGCCACAGGCGCATCGACGTGCTGGTGAACAACGCCGCCGTCTCCTCGATCGCGGACTTCCTCGACGTGACGGAGGAGGACTTCGACCGCGTGCTCCGCGTCAACCTGCGGGGCTACTTCCTGGTGGGCCAGGCGGCGGCGCGGGAGATGGCGGCCGCAGGCGCGGGCAGCATCGTCAACATGTCGTCGGTCAACGGCGAGCTGGCGATCGATTCGATCGCCCCCTACGTGGTCAGCAAGGGCGGGGTCAACCAGCTCACCTCGGTCATGGCGCTGGCGCTGGCACCTAAGGGCGTGCGCGTGAACGCCATCGGCCCGGGCACGATCCTCACCGAGATGGCGAAGTCGGTGATCACCGACGAGGCCGCGTGGCGGCGGATCCTCTCCCGCACCCCGATGGGCCGCGTCGGCCAGCCGGAGGAGATCGCGGGCATCGCGGTCTTCCTCGCGAGCGACGATTCCTCCTACGTCACCGGCCAGGTGATCTATGCTGACGGCGGGCGCATGCGGCTCAACTACACCATGCCCGTCGACGGCGACGGATAGGGAGCGCGGCCATGGCGGACGAGCGAAGGACCCTGATCCTCACCGGCGCGAGCCAGGGGATCGGGCACGCGACGGTCAAGCGCTTCAGCGCGGCGGGCTGGCGGGTGATCACCGCCTCGCGCCGGGCCTTCTCGGAGGATTGCCCGTGGGAGGCAGGGCCCGAGGACCACATCAGGATCGACCTGTCCGACCCCGAGGACGTGCGGCGCGGTATCGAGGAGATGCGCGCCCGGTTGGGCGGTGCGCCGCTGAGCGCGCTGGTGAACAACGCGGGCATCTCGCCCAAGGGCGAGAACGGCATCCGGCTCGACAGCCTGAACACCGATCTCGAGCTCTGGCGCGAGGTCTTCCAGGTCAACTTCTACGCGCCGCTGGCGCTGGCGCGCGGCCTCTTCGAGGAGCTGAAGCAGGGGCAAGGCAGCGTCGTCAACGTGACCTCGATTGCGGGCGGCAGGGTCCACCGCTTCGCCGGCAGCGCCTATTCGACCTCCAAGGCGGCGCTGGCGGCGCTCACGCGCGAGATGGCGGCGGATTTCGGGCCGCTCGGCATCCGCGTCAACGCCATCGCGCCGGGCGAGATCGACACGCCCATCCTGTCCCCCGGCATCGACGATCTGCTCCCGAACATCCCGATGGCGCGCCTCGGCAAGCCGTCGGAAGTCGCGTCGGCGATCTACTTCCTCTGCTCGGACACCGCCGCCTACATCACCGGCGGCGAGCTGCACGTGAACGGCGGCGAGCACGTCTGAGACGTCGCGCGCCCGTGTAGCCTGGCGCGCGCGGAATATGAGGCGCGTCCGCGTCACTCAATCAGGACGCACCTCGAGCGTCGGTATCCCGGACACATCCACCGTGCGTTCGGCGATCGCCAGATCGTGAGCGCGCTGCAGGTTGAGCCAGAAGGCCGCGCCGTTACCGAACATCTTGCCGAAGCGAACCGCCATCTCGGCCGTGACCGGCTGCTTCTCGTTGATGATGTCGTAGAGCGTCTGGCGGGATATTCCGAGGGCTCGGGCAACGGCCGTCTTGGTCATCGCAAGCGCCGGCAGGACATCCTCCCGCAGAATCTCTCCGGGATGCGCCGGAACCAGGGACGGGTGCCTCTTGGTCATCAGTGATAGTCCTCGATGTCTACGTCGGAGGCGCCGTCGTCATCCCACCCGAAGGTGACGCGGACATTGGCCGTCAGGCGGACCGAGTAGCGGCCAGCGCGGTTGCCGATCAGAGAGTGATAGTGCGATCCCGGATAGTTCATTTCTTCCGGTCGGTCGGCTGCATCGAGCGCCGAGAGTATCCTGCGCAGCTTCCCAACCCACTGGGCATTCAGACCCTTCGTCTGCCCCCTGGTCCAGTACTGTCGCAGCGCCTTGTGTCGAATGCTGCCGATCACCACCGCAACGTGATGGACGCCGGGGGTCTTGTCAAGTGTTGCCTTACAGTTGTGTCTGGCGCGGTTCGGCGAAATGGCGCGCCCGGCAGGACTCGAACCTGCGACCCCAAGCTTAGAAGGCTCGTGCTCTATCCGGCTGAGCTACGGGCGCCGACCCCGTTCCTATCACGAACGCCGTGAAATGTGACCGGCCATCGGCGGGCGCGGATACGGCGCGCTGGCCGCCCCTTCACGCGGCGGCCGCACGCTCGGCGAGCCAGCCCTCGATGCGGGCTATGGCCTCCTCGATCTCTTCCGTGCTCGCGGCGTAGGAGAGGCGGAGATAGCCCTCGCCGTAGGCGCCGAAGCTGGTGCCGGCGATGGCGGCGACGCCGGCTTCCTCCAGCAGGCCGTCCTGCATCGTGCCCGCATCGAGGCCGGTGCCGGTGATGTTGGGCATGGCGTAGAAGGCGCCGGCGGAATCGACGCAGGTGACGCCGTCGACGCGGTTGAGCGCGGCGACGATGAGCTTGCGGCGCTCGTCGAAGGTGCGCCGCATGGTCTCGACCGACTCCTGCGGGCCGGTAAGCGCCGCCAGCGCCGCGTGCTGGGTCGGCGCGTTGACGCAGGAGTTGCAGTTGATCGCGAGCCGGGTCGCCTGCGGCGCGAGCGCGGCGGGCCAGACCCCGTAGCCAATGCGCCAGCCGGTCATGGCATAGGTCTTGCTCCAGCCGTCGAGCACGATCACCCGGTCCCGGATGGCCGGATAGTCGAGCAGCGTGACGTGCTCGCGGCCCTCGTAGAGCAGGCGGCTGTAAATCTCGTCGCTCATGATGGTGACGTGGGGATGAGCCTCGAGCCCCTCGGCCAGGCGGTCGAAGGTTTCTCTGGGGACGACGCCTCCCGTCGGGTTGGCCGGGCTGTTGAGCATGACGAGCCGGGTGCGCGGCGTTATCTTGGAGAGCACCTCGTCGGCATCGAAGGAGAATCCGGTCTCCTCGTAGAGCGGGATCGGAACCGCCGTCGCGCCGGAGAACTTGATCGCCGATTCGTAGATGGGGAAGCCCGGGTTGGGGTAGAGGATCTCGGCCCCCGGCTCGCCGAACATCAGCGCGGCGAAGAACATCGTGACCTTGCCGCCGGGCACGACCACGACGTTGTCGGGATCGACCTCGACGCGGCGGTACCTGGCGATGTCCGCCGCCACCGCCTCGCGCAGCGCGGGGATGCCGTTGGCCGGCGTATAGCCGTGGTGGCCGTCCGCCAGCGCCTTGCGGCCCGCCTCGACGATGTGGTCAGGCGTGCGGAAATCGGGCTGCCCGATGCCGAGGTTGATGATGCTGCGCCCGGCCGCCTGCAAGGCACCGGCGCGGGCCAGTACGTCGAAGGCGGTCTCGGTCCCGAGCCGCCCCATGCGCTCGGCAATCTGCACGTGCGCCTCCCTGTCCCATCCGAATCTCAAGGCCGCGCATGATGCCACCAAAGCATGCGGCGCGGAACCGGACGTGCGCTATCATGCGCCGCCGAAATGTGCGAGGACCGTGCCGGCCTGGCGGCCTGGCACGCTTAGGGGAGCACGATGAAAAAGATCGAAGCCGTCATCAAGCCGTTCAAGCTCGACGAGGTGAAGGACGCCCTGCACGAGGTCGGGCTGCAGGGGATCACCGTGACCGAGGCCAAGGGTTTTGGCCGCCAGCGCGGCCACACCGAGCTCTACCGGGGCGCAGAGTACGTGGTGGACTTCCTGCCCAAGGTGAAGATCGAGATCGTGCTTGAGGACAACATGGTCGAACGCGCGGTCGAGGCCATCTGCGAGGCCGCGGCGACGGGGCGCGTAGGCGACGGCAAGATCTTTATCGTGCCGGTGGAGGACGTAATCCGAATCCGCACTGGCGAACGCGGCCCCGAAGCCATATAAGCGCGCCAGCGCGTCGCCGCGGAATGCAGCAGGCGCGCAGAGGACAGACCCAGCGGGCGATGGAGCAGTGCGATGAGCGATGTGGACGGCGTCTTGGAGATGATCGAGAAGAACGAGGTCCAGTTCGTGGACTTCCGGTTCACCGACCCGCGGGGCAAGTGGCAGCACATGACCCAGGCGGTCCGCACGGTCGACGAGGACATGCTCACCGACGGGATCATGTTCGACGGCTCCTCGATCGCCGGCTGGAAGGAGATTCACCAGTCTGACATGGTGCTCATGCCGGACCCGGCGAGCGCGGTGATGGACCCGTTCTCGGCGCTGCCGCAGATGATCCTGACCTGCGACGTGATCGAGCCGTCCACCGGACAGGCCTATGACCGCTGCCCCCGCAGCGTCGCCAAGAAGGCGGAGATCTATCTGGCCTATTCCGGCATCGGAGACACGGCCTACTTCGGGCCGGAGGCCGAGTTCTTCGTGTTCGACGACGTGCGCTTCAGGGTCTCGATGAACGAGACCTACTACATGCTCGACCAGGAGGAAGGGCCGTACAACAGCGGCCGCGCCTACGAAGAGGGCAACATGGGGCACCGCCCGGTGGGCAAGGGCGGCTACGTGCCGGTGCCGCCGGTCGATTCGATGAACGACATGCGGGCCGAGATGGTCACCCACCTGGCCGGCATGGGCGTCAAGGTGGAGAAGCACCACCACGAGGTCGCCCCCAGCCAGAACGAGCTGGGCGTCGAGTTCGGCACCCTGCTACAGGCGGCGGACCAGCTCCAGATCCAGAAGTACGTGGTGCACATGACCGCCCACAGCTACGGCAAGAGCGCGACCTACATGCCGAAGCCCATCGTCGGCGACAACGGCTCCGGCATGCACGTGCACCAGTCGATCTGGAAGGACGGGCGGCCCCTGTTCGCAGGCTCCGGCTACGCCGACCTGTCGGATGCGGCGCTCTACTACATCGGCGGCGTGATCCGCCACGCGCGGGCGATCAACGCCTTCACCAACCCGTCGACGAACAGCTACAAGCGGCTCGTGCCGGGTTACGAGGCGCCGGTGCTGCTCGCGTACTCGGCGCGCAACCGCTCGGCCTCCTGCCGCATTCCCTACGCGGCGAGCCCCAACGGCAAGCGGGTGGAGGTGCGCTTCCCCGATCCCTCGGCGAACCCGTACCTGTCCTTTGCGGCGATGCTCATGGCGGGCATCGACGGCATCGAGAACAAGATCCATCCGGGCGATGCGATGGACAAGAACCTCTATGACCTGCCGCCGGAGGAGCTGAAGGACGTGCCCACCGTGTGCGGCAGCCTGGGCCAGGCGCTGGACGCGCTCGACGCCGACCGCGACTTCCTGAAGAAGGGCGACGTCTTTACCGACGACCTGATCGACGGCTATCTCGAGCTCAAGCGGGAGGAGCAGACGGCCTTCCTCATGGCCCCGCATCCCATCGAGTTCGAGATGTACTACTCGGTCTGAGCGGCGGGCGCGGACGACGCTCGGCGCCGGCCGCGCCGCGCCTTCCTGAGCGATCGCGACCGCCGGGCGGCCGTGCCGATCCAGATCGTCGTCGGCCTCGTGCTCGGGGCCGTGATCTTCTATCCGGCGCTGCGCATCTGCCGGCGCGCGGGCCTGCGCTGGCCGCTTGCGCTGGTGGTGTTCATTCCCCTCGTCGGGCCGCTGCTCCTGCTGGCGCTGCTCGCCTTCATGATCTGGCCTGCCGACCCGATGGGGCGGCGCTGAACCGTGGTCGGCGTCCTCCAGTACCTCGCGGTCACGGTCATCATGCTGTGGATGTTCTGGCGCATCTTCAACAAGGCCGGGCAGTCGCCGTGGTGGGCCTATCTCATGCTGCTCCCGATCCTGGGCCTCTTCATTCCGCCGGTCTCGGTCGGGCTCGGCCTCCTGATCGGCCTGCCGGTGGTCATGATCTGGGTGTTCGCCTTCGTCCGCTGGCCCGCGATCGACACCGAGCACGAGCTTGCCGAGGGACCGGGCTACGATCCGCCCGCGCCCGAGCGCTTCAGGGGCCGGTTCAGGCGATTCACGCGGCCGAGCGAGGCGGGCGGCCGCAGAGGCCGAGGCATCACGCGGCGGCCGAAGAGGAGAGACGACGATGAGTGAGGCGCCGAAGAAGGTGGTGCTCGCCTATTCCGGCGGGCTCGACACCTCGGTCATCCTGCGCTGGCTGCAGCAGACCTATGGCTGCGAGGTGGTCACCTTCACCGCCGACATCGGCCAGGGCGAGGAGCTGGAGCCCGCACGCGCCAAGGCGGAAGCGCTCGGCGTCCGCGACATCCGCATCGAGGACCTGCGCGAGACCTTCGTCCGCGACTACGTGTTCCCCATGTTCCGGGCCAACGCCATCTACGAGGGCGTCTACCTGCTCGGCACCTCGATCGCGCGCCCGCTCATCGCCAGGCGCCAGATCGAGATCGCCCGCGAGGCCGGGGCCGACGCCGTGGCCCACGGCGCCACCGGCAAGGGCAACGACCAGGTGCGCTTCGAGCTCGGCTACTACGCCCACGACCCAGGCATCCGGGTCATCGCGCCCTGGCGCGAGTGGGACATCGAGTCGCGCGAGGCCCTGGTGGACTACGCGGAGCAGCACCAGATCCCGATCCCGCGCGACAAGCGTGGCGAGCCCCCCTACTCCACCGACGCCAACCTCCTGCACATCTCCTACGAGGGCAAGGCGCTGGAGGACCCCTGGGTGGGGCCGGACGAGAGCATGTTCACCCGCTCGGTCTCGCCGCAGGCGGCGCCGGACCGGCCGACCGTCGTCGAGATCGACTTCGAGGCCGGCGACGCGGTGGCGGTGGACGGCGAGGCGCTCACCCCGGCGGCGCTGCTGGAGCGGCTCAACGCGCTCGGCGGCGCCAACGGCATCGGCCGGGTCGACCTGGTGGAGAACCGCTTCGTCGGCATGAAGTCGCGCGGCGTCTACGAGACCCCGGGCGGCACTATCCTGATCGCGGCCCACCGCGCCATGGAGAGCCTGACGCTCGACCGCGCCGCCGCCCACCTCAAGGACGAGCTGATGCCGCGCTATGCCGAGCTCGTTTACAACGGCTTCTGGTTCGCGCCGGAGCGGCGCATGCTGCAGGCGGCCATCGACGAGAGCCAGAAGGGCGTCACCGGCACCGTGCGGCTCGCGCTCTACAAGGGCTCGGTCACGGTGGAGGGCCGCAAGGCGCCGGTGAGCCTCTACAGCGCGGAGCACGCGACCTTCGAGGCGGATTCCGTCTACGACCAGCGCGACGCCGAGGGCTTCATCAAGCTCAACGCGCTGCGCCTCCGCCTCGGCAAGACGGGCGAGGAGGACTAACGCGCGATCCTATCTGATTGAATCGATAACGAATCTCAAAGTGATTTGGGCTTTCGGTTTGGGAGCCGTTGCCTATAGACGTCGGGTTCTTAGGTATGATGAGCTTGGTCAGCGAAAGAGTTCCCGATAGGACAAGTGATCCCGCGTGATCGGATTTTGCTCTGTCGTTTGTCCGCACGTGACCATGTCTAACCACAGCATGGGGATCCACGAGAGGAGAGTAGAGGAAAGATGACTTGGTCTATGAGCGAAATTGTGACGATTGTTGCGCTGTTTCTGGGACCAGCAGTCGCCGTGCTCATTGCAAGGTGGATGGAGTATAGGCGCGCCAAACGAGAGCGCCGCATGGATATTTTTCGCACTCTAATGAAGACGCGTCGTACTCGACTATTGCCCGATCACGTTTCCGCCTTGAATTTGGTAGAAATTGAGTTTCGAAACAATTCCAATGTACTAACCGCATGGAGAGCATACTTCCAAAATCTTGGTTCTGAGCAGCCTAGACGGGACGATGAAGTCGTATCTGAATATTTGGGCAATGATGAACAGAGAATAAGGGAGGAGCGCTACAACATAAGAGTATGTCAAGAGCGAGAGAAGCTCCTCGCCACACTTCTTCACGCAATAGCTCGCAGTCTAAATTATAAAGTCGAAGCGTTGGAGATTTTTGAAGGTGGCTACTCACCTCAGGGTTGGGCCGACATTGAAATGCAACAGGAACTAATCAGAAGATATGTAGTTGATCTCTGCCTTGGAAATCGAGCGCTTCCCGTAGTTGTCTATAATTCAACCTCCGAAGCTAACCAGAGCAGCACGAGCTATACAGGGAGGTAACGACTCACGTAAGCCTTCGATTAAGCCGTCGAGCAGTCCCCGCGTGGTTAGACCGGAGCGCGCAGCAGCGCCTCACGTCGGCTCTTCGATGCCGTGGCGGCGGCAGGCGGCGGTGAGCGTGTTCTTCAAGAGGCACGCGATGGTCATGGGGCCGACGCCGCCGGGCACGGGCGTGATCCAGCCCGCGTTCTCCACCGCCTCCTCGAAGCAGACGTCGCCCACGAGCCTCGTTTTCTCGCCCGCCGGCACGCGGTTGATGCCGACATCGATGACGGCAGCGCCGGGCTTCACCCAGTCGCCCCGGATCATCTCGGCGCGCCCCACGGCCGCGATGAGGACGTCGGCGCGGCGGCACTCGCCGGGCAGGTCCTGGGTGCGCGAGTGGCCGATGGTCACGGTGCAGTGCTCGCGCAGCAGCAGCGACGCCATCGGCTTGCCGACGATGTTGGAGCGGCCGACGATCATCGCCCGCTTGCCCTTCAGCGCGCCCACGAAGTGGCGCAGCATCAGCAGGCAACCCAAAGGCGTGCAGGGCACGAGGCTGTCCTGCCCCGTGGTGAGCCGGCCCACGTTGACGGTGTGGAAGCCGTCCACGTCCTTGTCCGGGTCGATGGCGTTGATGATCGCGTTGGAATCCACCTGATCGGGCAGGGGGAGCTGCACCAGGATGCCGTGCACGGCATCGTCGGCGTTCAGCCGCTCGACCGTCTCCAGCACCTCGGCGTGGCTCGCGGTCGCGGGCAGGCGATACTCCTGCGACTCCATGCCGGCGGCGACGGTCGCCTTGCCCTTGTTGCGGACGTAGACGTGGCTCGCGGGGTCGTCGCCCACCAGCACGACCGAGAGGCCCGGAACGAGGCCGTGGCTCTCCTTCAAGAGCGCCGCCTTGCGCCCGACCTCGGCCCTGAGATCGGCCGCGAATGCCTTGCCGTCGATGATGACCGCGTCGCTCATGGGTTTACCTCGCGTAAGGCTGAGCGTCGTCCGGCTCGGCGGTCGCCCTCGCGCGCCGGCGGCGGACGGATCACTGGACGATGTTGTCCACGATGAGATCGCGGACGAAGTAGAGGATCAGGATCAGGATGATCGGCGATATGTCGATCCCGCCGAGATTGGGGATGATGCGCCGGATGGGCCGGAGCGCCGGCTCCGTGATGCGGTGGAGGAAGCTCAGCAGCGTGAACACGAAGCGGTTGCTCGTGTTCACCACGTTGAACGCCACCAGCCAGCTGAAGAGCGCGGATGCGATCAGCAGATAGATGTAGATCGAGAAGACGGCGTGGATGAGGTCGGCAAACGCGTTCATCGCCGGGCGCGTCTCGGTGATTGCGGGGCGGGAGGCGGAATTTCGCGTGCGGAGTATATCGCAGGGGCCGGCGGGCGCGAGTCCGTTGTCACCGCCCGACGCCGGCCCTCAGTCCGCGTGGCGGGGGATGAAGTTGGACCAGGCCATGACGTAGGGGTGGGAGCTCACCTCGATGATGGTGCCCCACGGGTCCTCGCAGTAGCAGACCTTGTAGGGCTTGTCCTGCCAGAGCTTCCACACCTTGCTGCGCTGCTTGCCGCCGCTCTCGTCGATCCGCTTCGCCAGGCCCTCGATGTCGGGGTCGAGGATGCAGATGTGATAGATGCCAGTCTTCCAGTAGGCGAAGTGCTCCTCCTGCGGCGCGTTGGCGACGAACTGGAAGAGCTCGATGCCGACGCCGTCCGCGGTCGCCAGGTGCGCGATCTTCATGCCCTGGAAGTCGGCGCCGAAGATGTCGGCGACGATCTGGCCGAAGTAGCTTTCGTCGGCGTAGCCCTCGACCGGCTCCATCAGCACGTAGCAGCCGAGGATGTCGCGGTACCAGGCGACGGCCGCATCGATGTCGGGCACCGAGATTCCCACGTGATCGAGCGCCCGCGCTGGCCCCGCCGCCGGCGCCGTCGGCCCCTGTTGCCCTTCCATCTGGTTCTTGTCGTCTGCCATGTCCGTTCTCCCTAGGCACCGGCGTCGGGCGATAAATCTTCGCTGACTGGACTACCGGCCTATCGAATCAACAAGCGCCGCCGTGAGCTCGCGGCGTTCATCGCATATCTCTACCAGCTCGCGGCTGGGTGTCGTCTGATCCGAACGACTCCCGTGCCAGAGAGTGGTAAGGACCCCTCGCGCTTGACGGCTTCGATCGCCGGCGTGAAATCGCTGTCACCGGCCAACAAGGCGACTCTGGCTATCCGGCCCTTTCCAGCCAGGAGAGCCATGTCGACTCCTAGCATGAGGTCGACCCGCTTTTGCTGAAAGATCTGCCTGCCGCGCTCATCTCGCCCTCTGTATGCGAGCTTGCCCAATCGCACGTCGAATCGGGGGAGATGGAGGAGAGCGGTGATGAACCGGTGCTTCGCCGCGTAGCGTCGCTTCTCCTCCTCGGTGGGCGGGCTGCTTTGATACGGCAGGCAATGGTAATAGTAGGCACGCAAGAGCTCGCCGTCTCCCGTCATGGTACCGGCGAGACGCGCGTAGTCGATTCGCCTGTTGGCGTGGTCGTGGTACAGGACCTTGTCGAGGTATCCGCCGTCAATGAAGACCGCCGTAACCGACATCGACGCCCCTTCGAAAAAAATGGGCCGGCGAATGCCGGCCCCATTCAATACCCACCGTGCCCGAGGGAACGATGGGGTCCATAGAAGGTGGACACGATATTGGTCCGGGTATCGACTCGTCAAGTCACCCCAGGGCTCGTTTTTTGTCCGCCCGGCGAGCGGCGTGAGGTGATCGCGGCGCTGGTCATTTCGTTTTCGCTGTGGCAGTGTAGCGGCCATGGCGACGTTGCCGGGCCTGGATTCGTCCATTGATCTGCGTGCGGTCACGGTGCGCCCGACCTGGGGCGCGCGGGAGCACCGGCGCTGGGACCGGCTGGTGGAGGAGCACCACTACCTGCGATTCCACGGCGTCGTCGGCAAGGGGCTGCGCCATGTCGCGGTGCATGGCGAGACCTGGCTCGCCCTGATCGGCTGGCAGCCGGGCGCGTTCAAGCTGGCCGCGCGCGACCGCTGGATCGGCTGGTCGGCGGAGCAGCAGTTCCGGCGCCTGCATCTGATCGCGAACAACTCGCGCTTCGTGATCCTGACGCCTGAGCGGGTTCCCAACCTGGCCTCGCGGGTTCTGGGGCTGAGCCTGCGGCGGCTGTCTGCGGACACCCAGGCGGTGCATGGATACCCGGCGCTCCTGGCCGAGACCTTCGTCGATCCCGCGCGCTTCGCCGGCACCTGCTACCGCGCGTCGAACTGGCGCTCGCTGGGGATGACGCGCGGCTTTGCCCGTGACCCCGGAGCTGCTCCGCGCTGGCGCCACCACGGCCAGCCCAAGGAGGTCTTCGTGTTCGAACTTAGCGATGGCGCCGCCGAAGCGCTGAGCCGGGCCGAGATCCCGGCGAACTGGAACGCCGAGCAACACAGCGAGCCGATGACGGCGCCCCGGCTGCGCAGCCTGTTCGAGTGCCTGGGCGAGGTGCCCGAGTGCCGCCATGCCCGGGGCAAGCGCTATCCCTTGAAGACCGTGCTGGCGGTTGCCGTCGCCGCCCGCCTTGCCGGCTACCGGGGCTCGACAGCCTTCGCCCAGTTCGCCGCCCTGCTCTCGCAGGAGCAGCTCGAGGCGGTCGGCGCGTTCTGGAGCCCTTCGAAGAAGCGCTACACCGCGCCCGCGATCACCACCTTCCACAACATCCTCGCCGCCCTGCCGCCGGAGACGCTGGACAACGCCATCGGCCGGTGGACCGGCCAGCACGACGGCGCGCACGCCCCGGTCGCCATGGACGGAAAGGACCTGCGCGGCGCCTCGAAGCAGACCGAAGACGGGCGGCGCATGATGGTCGCGGCGCTGGTGCACAAGACCGGCATGGTCCTGGGACAGGTCGAGGTCGATAGAAAGAGCAACGAGATCCCCGCCGTGCGCGAACTCTCCAGCAGTCTCGACCTCGCAGGCCGGACCGTCACCCTCGATGCGATGCACGCCCAGCACGAGACCGCGCGCTGCCTGCTCGGGCGTCGCGCCGACTACGTGGTCACCGCGGTGAAGGACAATCAGGAGACCATCCTCGAAGACCTCAAGGCGATCGACTTCTCCGACGCGCCCTGGCACGAAACCGTCGACAAGGGCCATGGCCGCATCGAGCGCCGCCGCTGCGCCGTCGTCGACCTCTCCGCTGCCGAATGGGACGGCTACGCCAACCTTCACGGACGCCGCCAGGCGATGCGCATCGAACGCGAGCGCGAGATCCTCAAGACCGGCGAGCGCAGCGTCGAGGTGACCTGGAGCCTGACCTCGCTCGGCGCAGACCGCGCCGGGCCCGAGGAGCTTCTGGCTCTGGTCCGCAATCACTGGCACATCGAGAACCGGCTGCACTACGTGCGCGACTTCACCTATGACGAAGACCGCTGCCGGGCGTACGTGCGCCACCTGCCGCGCAATCTCTCCTGCCTGACCAACGCGGCCATCGCCATCGTGCGCTGCGACGGGCGCTTCCGCTTCCTGCCCGAGGCCAACCGGCATTATGCCGCCCGCGCCCAGGAGGCTCTCGACGCGATCCTGATCGCGCCCGCTGCATGATCCTGCGGGCGTAACCGCGTCGCAGAGCGCGACGGGACGCGCCGTCGAACGGCGCGGCGGGATCGCTTTGCCCGGCGAGCCCGAAAACCGAGCCCTACCGGCCCCCGCGGACCCCATGCAGCCGCCCAGCCAAGCTCGGCCAGGACCTTCATCGGCCCAAGCCTGCCCGCTCTCGGTCATCCCGCCCTCTCAGCCATGACTAAAAAATGTTCCTGTCAAGTCACGATCCCATCTGACGAAACCCGAACAATCGATATGCTCGGTCCCCACTGATCCGGTCGCCACGATGGCCGCGCGACAAGCATGGTGCGACACGGCTCCGTCCGCGAGCAGACGGCAATCAACCAAGAGCGAGGAACTCACATGAGCGCTATCGGAGAGCGCGGCCCCAACGAACCCCTGATCGGCCGGCAGGGCTCGCGCACGATGCTGTCCACGCCGGCGCTGGTGCTCGACCTCGACCGGCTGGAGCGCAACATCGCCTACCTCGCCAACTACCTGGGCAGGGAGGGCCACGGGGTCCGCCCGGTCGCCAAGATCCACAAGTCCGTGGAGGTGGCGAAGCGCCAGATCGCGGCCGGCGCGCTCGGCCAGTGCTGCGCCACGCTGGCCGAGGCCGAGGTGATGGCCGATGCCGGCATCCCGGGCGTGCTGCTCTTCTCCCAGGTCGTGACCGAGCCCAAGATCGCGCGCCTCGCCCGGCTCAATGCCCGCGCGGACGGGCTGCTCGTCGCCGTCGACGATGCGGCGGTGGTGGACCGCCTCGCACAGGCGGCGAAGGCGCACGGCAAGCCGCTCCGCATGCTGGTGGACTTCGAGGTGGGCGGCCGGCGCACCGGCCTCGTCTCGGCAGACGATGCGCTGGCGCTGGCCCGCCACATCGCCGGGACAGAGGGCGCTGTCTACGCCGGTATACAGGGCTACAACGGCTCCTTTCAGCGCGAGCCCGACTTCGCCGCCCGCCGCGCGGAGCAGGAGCGCTGCACGGCGCCGCTGGTCACGCTCTGCGAGCGTCTCGCGGCCGAGGGGCTCGCGCCCGAGATCGTCTCCGGCGGCGGCACCGGCACCTACGCGATCGACGCGGCCGCCGGGCTCTTCACCGAGTGCCAGGCCGGCAGCTACATCTTCATGGACGTGAACTACGCCGACACGCCATTCGAGCCCGACAACCCGCATCCCTTCGAGACATCGCTCTTCGTGCGCACCACGGTGATCAGCGCGCGGGACGAATTCGTTGTCACCGACGCCGGGATCAAGGAGCTGCAGCGCGAGGAGTTCCCGCCCCGCGTGGCCTCGGGCGCGCACCCGGACTCGCTCTACGAGCTGGTGGGCGACGACATGGGCCGCGTCACCGTGCCGGAGGGCGCGTCGCAGCCGCAGGTGGGCGACGCGCTGGAGTGCATCGTGCCGCACTGCTACCAGACGCTCCTGCTCTACGACGTCTATCACTGCGTGCGTGGCGACACGCTGGTGGACATCTGGCCTATCCAGGCGCGCTCCCAGTGGTAGGGCGAGGCCCGACCGGGTTGCTCCCTCCCGATTCCAACGTGCCGCGGCGGAGGAGAGCGCGGTCCGTGCGGCAGCATCTCGTCGGCGCCTGCGTTGCGCTCGCGGCAGCAATAAGCACTGGGGCCGCGGCGGCGGAGGACGTTTATCTGCGGGCCGGAATCGGCCTCGACCGCCCGACAGGGACGGAGTTCCGCGACAAGAACTGTGAAATGGAAGCGCCGGTCCCGCTGTACGGCTGCGGCCCTGCCCCAGACGGCGCGCCGTATCGCTCGGTGGGCGACTTCGGGACGGGGGCTGCATTCGAAGTCGGGATCGGCGGCACCCTCGTTCCGGCCGTGAGGATCGAGGCTCTCGTCGAGTACCGTCCTCGCCTTGCTTTTTCGGGCCGCGCTAACTTCCTGGCGCCGGCGCGCCGGCAGTCGGTGTCGGTCGACCTCTCCGTCCTGACGGGAATGATCGCCGCTTACGCGGACCTCCCGGCACTGGGCCTGCCGAGGCTCGGCCCGTTCGACCCTTTCCTCGGAGCCGGGATCGGCGCCGCCCGGATCGCGACAGACGAGACGCGGATGATGTTCCCCACGACGACGACACGTGTGCCCGGCGAGAGCCGGAGCGGTTTCGCCTGGATGGTGACGGCGGGCGTCGCAACTGCGCTGAGCGAGAGCACGACGCTGGACCTGGCGTGGAGGTACTGCGATCTCGGCGTCGCCGAAACCGCGACGGGCGGCGGCCGGGTGGTCTGGCGCGACGGGAGCAGGGAGCCGCGCCCGCTCGATCAGGCCGCGAGCGAGGCGCCGCTGCGAAGCCACGGGCTTCGGGTCTCCCTGCGTCACTTATTCTAGTTCGGCATGGCGGCGGGCGGTGGACAGTGCAGCCGGCCTTCGCCACCATGCCGAAAACGCCAGCCAATCGCTCATGGAGGGTGGTCATGTGGAAAGGATGGGCCGCGACGGCCGCTATCGCAGCGCTCGGCCTGAGCATGCTCGCGGCCGGCGCGGCGCAGGCGAAGGTGGAGGGCGATACCGTCTACCTCGGCGCCGCGGTGTCGCTCACGGGCAAGTACACCACCGCCGGCGAGCACACCCAGCGGGGCTACGATCTTGCGATCAAGACGATCAACGCTGCCGGCGGCATCGCGGTCGGCGGCAAGGATTACCGCCTCGAAGTCATCTACTACGACGACGAATCGACGCCCGCGCGCGGCGCGCAGCTCGCCGAGCGGCTGATCAACCAGGACGGCGTGGACTTCATGCTGGGCCCCTACAGCTCCGGGCTCACCAAGGCCATCGCGCCGGTCACCGAGCAGTACGGCGTGCCCATGGTGGAGGCGAACGGCGCCTCGCTCCAGCTCTTCAACAAGGGCTATCGCTACCTCTTCGCGGTGCTGTCGACCACGGAGCAGTACCTGGCCAGCGCGGTCGCGCTCGCGGCCGAGCTTGCCGAGCGCGAGGGGCGCGACCCGGCGACGCTGAAGCTCGCGGGTGCCTTCGAGAACGATCCCTTCAGCCAGGACATCCGCGCGGGCGTGCTCGCCGATGCCGCGAAATTCGGCATCCAGGTCGTGATCGACGACCAGCTCCCGCCCGAGCTCAACGACATGGCGGCGACGCTCGCCAAGGCGAAGGCGGTGAAGCCCGACATCCTCGTCATCTCCGGCCACTCCAAGGGTGCGGCGCTTGCGGTCAGGCAGGTCGAGGAGATGCGGGTCGACGTGCCGATGCTGGCGATCACCCATTGCGACAGCGCCGACGTGATCGGCAAGTTCGGCGCGGCCTCGGAATACACGCTCTGCGCGAGCCAGTGGGCGCCGACGCTTTCGTACCAGGACGACGTGTTCGGCTCGGCGGCCGATTTCGCCGCGACCTTCGAGGCGGAATACGGCTACGCGCCGCCCTACCAGGCCGCCGAGTCCGCGGCTGCGGTGCTGGTCTTCGCCGACGCCTTCGCGCGTGCCGGCGGCTTCGGCAAGGACGCGGTGCGCGATGCGCTGGCGGCGACCGAGATGCAGACCTTCTACGGCAACATCAGGTTCGACGAGACCGGCAAGAACATCGCCAAGCCGATGGTGCTCTACCAGATTCAGGACGGCGCCTACGTCGTGGTCGCGCCGACCAGATGGGCGGCCTCGGAGGTCCGCCACCCGACGCCGCCATGGTCCGAGCGGTAGGCGGGGCCCGCACGCACCGCTCGCCCAGAGACCCGACCGGCCCGCGCTAACGGCCGCGAGACCCACCCGGCCGAGACGTCATGGCTGCAAACGTCGCACTCCTGGGCGACGCACCGTTCCTCATCCTCCAGCTCCTGCTGGACGGGCTGATGATCGGCGCGATCTTCGCCGTGGCAGCCTACGGCATGGCGCTGGTCTGGGGCGTGATGAACGTCATCAACGTCGTCCAGGGCGAGTTGGTCATGCTGGGCGGCTTCATCACGTACCAGCTCACCCTCTGGGGGCTGAGCCCGCTCTGGGGCGTGCCCGTGGCCGCCATCGTCCTCTACTTCGTCGGCGCCGGCCTGCATCATGCGGTGATCCGGCGGGTGGCGGACCGCGACATGTTCATCTCGCTGCTGGCGACGTTCGGGCTCTCCATCCTGCTGCAGCAGCTCATGAACCAGATCTGGGGCGGCGACGTGAAGACGGCCCAGTCGGGCCTCGGCACGTGGTTCCTGCTCGACTACACGGTGACCGTCTCGCAGATGAAGGTCGCGGCCTTCGGCGGCGCCATCGCCATCGGCGGCGTGCTCATCCTCTTCCTCAAGAGGAGCAGGCTGGGCCAGGCGATCCGCGCCACCGCGCAAAACCCGCGGGCTGCGCGCATCCTCGGCATCGACACGAACCGCGTCTTCGCCGCCACCTACGGCATCAACGCCGCGCTCTGCGGCGCCGCCGGCGCGCTCGTCGTGATGGCCTACTCGGTCCACCCCTACATCGGGCTGCCCTACACCGTGCGCTCCTTCATGATCGTGATCGTGGCGGGGCTCGGCAATCTGCCGGGCGTGATCGTGGCAGGCCTGGGCCTCGGCGCGGCGGAGAATTTCGCGGGCTTCATCCTGGGCGTGCAGTACCAGGTGGCCTTCGTCTTCATCCTCCTCGTGGTGATCCTCGTCATCCGTAGCACGCTGCTGCAGCGGCGCAGGCAGTTCCTCAAGTGACGCTCCGCCGCCAGCCGCTGCTCATGCTGGGCGTCGCCGCCGCAGGCCTGGCGCTCCCCTTCACGATCCCCGACTACCGGGCGCAGATCGCGATGCTCTGGGCGCTCGTCATCATGGCCCAGACCTGGGACATCACCGGCGGGCAGACCGGCTACAACAGCTTCGGCAACATCCTCTTCTTCGGCGTCGGCATGTACGCCTCGGTCGTCGTGCAGCGGGACGCAGGGCTCGATTACTTCCCCGGCCTCGTGCTCGGCATGGTCACGGGCGCCGGGATCGCGGCCGCGCTCGCCATCGTGCTGGGCTCCATGATCCTCCGCATGCGGGGCCACTACTTCGCCATCGCGACGCTGGGCCTCGGCATCGCCGCAGGCGAGATCGCGGGCGGGTGGGAGTTCGTGGGCGCGGGCTCCGGCCTTTCGCCGCCCCTCTTCCCCGCGGCGCCGGCGAGCGCCAACCTCTTCTTCGCCTATCTCTACTTCGGCCTGGCCGCGCTCCTTTTCGCCGCGCTCGCCCTGCTCTACCGCACCCGCTTCGGCCTCGCTTTGAACGCCATTCGCGACAACGAGGACAAGGCCGAGGCGATGGGGCTCCACACCGGCCTCTACAAGATCACGGCCTGGACCTTGGCGGCCTTCGTGCTGGGCCTCGTGGGCGGGGCTATGGGAAATATGCTGGGCTTCGTCGACCCGCGCGATACCGCCTTCGCCGGCGCCACCTTCGGCGTCTGGATGGTGCTGATGGCGATCCTCGGCGGCAAGGGGACGCTCTGGGGCCCGGTGCTCGGCGCCACCATCTTCCACATCACGCAGGAGCTGCTCTGGACCCACCTGCTCGGCTGGCAGCGCGTGGCGCTCGGCGTCATCATCGTCGCCATCGTGGTGTTCTTCCCGCAAGGCATCCTCGGCTGGGCGCGGACCCGCTGGCCCGCGCGCCACGAGCACCGCGGCCACGGGAGCGAGCGGGCATGAGCGCGCAGCTCGCGATCCGGGGTGCCACCAAGCGCTTCGGCGGCATCACCGCCAACGAGGACATATCGCTGGAAGTACCGGAGGGCCGGGTGGTGGGCCTGATCGGGCCGAACGGCTCCGGCAAGTCCACCCTCTTCAACTCCATCGTCGGCTATCACCCGGTGGACGGCGGCTCGATCCGCTTCGAGGGGCGCGAGATCACGCGCCTGCGCACCGCCGAGATCGCCCGCCTCGGGCTGATTCGCACCTTCCAGCAGACCCACGTCTTCGTGCAGATGACGGGCCTGCAGAACATGGCGATCAGCGATGCCGAGGCAGGGCACGGGCTCTTCCAGCTCATGCGGCCGGTCTCCGCCGAGACGCGCGAGCGGGCGGAGGCGCTGCTCGCCTTCTGCGGCCTCTACGGCAAGCGCCACCTGATAGCGGGCGAGCTCTCCTTCGGCCAGCGCAAGCTGCTGGAGCTTGCGATGGCGCTGATGGTACGCCCGCGCATGCTGCTGCTCGACGAGCCCACGGCGGGCATCAACCCCACGCTCATCAACGGCGTGATCGAGCGGCTGCAGCGCGCCAACCGGGAGTTCGGCGTCACGCTCTTCGTCATCGAGCACAACATGCGCGTGATCATGAGCCTGGCCGAGCACATCCATTGCCTGGCCCACGGCCGCCTGCTCGCGAGCGGCCCGCCCGAGGCGCTGCGCAACGACCGGCGCGTGATCGACGCCTACCTGGGGGCGCGCTGATGACCGCGACGCCGCCCGGCACCGACCCCGACGTGCCGATGGACTTCGAGACCGCGCTCTCGGTGGACGCGGTGGAGGAGGCTGCGCGGGAGCTTGCGGGCGACGGGCCGTCGCGGGAAGACCTGGAGGCGCTCTGCCAGGGCGAGCCCGCGATCGACATCCGGGCCTTGAGCGCGGGCTACGGCCGCATGGAGATCCTGCACGGCATCGACCTCGTGGCAGGGCAAGGCCAGTCGCTCTGCCTCATCGGCCCGAACGGCGCCGGCAAGTCCACCGTGCTCCACGCCGTCTTCGGTTTCGCCGACGTGATGGCCGGCAGTATCCACGTGGGCGGGCGCGACGTGACCCGCCTCGCCTCCAGCCGCCGCCTCGCCGACGCCGGCGTCGCCTACGTGCTGCAGGACAACTCGGTCTTCCCCGACATGACGGTCGAAGAAAACCTGCTCATGGGGGGCTTCCTGCTCGACCGGCGGGCGGCCGCGAAACAGGCGGCCGAGCGCGTGTTCGACCGCTACGAGAGGCTCGCCCGGCGCCGGCACCGCAAGGCCGGCGTGCTCTCCGGCGGCGAGCGGCGGCTGCTGGAAATCTCCCGCGCGCTCATCATGGAGCCGGACGTGCTGCTGGTGGACGAGCCCTCCATCGGGCTGGAGCCCCGTTTCATCGACATGGTTTTCGAAATCCTGGCGGACCTGCAGCGCCGCGACGGCAAGACCATCGTGATGGTGGAGCAGAACGCGAAGAAAGGGCTCGAGTTCGCCGATATCGGCTACGTCCTCGTCTCCGGTCGCCTCGCCATGGCCGGCCCCGGCGACGCCCTGCTCGAAGACCCGGAAGTGGGCCGCCTCTTCCTCGGCGCATAAGGCGACGAGGCGCGTCACCCGCGTTGGCGGCGCATGGCTAACCATCGCCGCGTGAGCTAAGGTCCCCCCGGCCGCCCTCGCCACCGAGGACGGCACGTCCGCCGCCCACATCGCGCCCGATGCGGTTTCCAGCCCCCGAGAAGCAGGACAGCCATGGCCGCTTTCGACGATCTGATCGCGGCCTGGCCGGCTTGGCCGACCATTCTCGGTGCGCACATGCTGCTCATCGTCGTGCCGGCGGGGGGCGCGTTCCTCGCTCTCTACGTTTGGAAGGGCAATCCCTTCCGCGGGCGCAAGATCCAGCCTGGCTTTGCGCCGCCCCACGCGATCCGGCGCGAGGTGGTCTATTCGCTTATCACGGCGTTCATCTTCGCGCTCAACGGGGTCTTCATCTACGTCGCGATGGCGAACGGCTGGTCGCTCA
Source organism: Alphaproteobacteria bacterium (assembly GCA_965221125.1). GTDB lineage: Bacteria > Pseudomonadota > Alphaproteobacteria > UBA828 > UBA828 > WTGU01. Next base: position 298,184 of record CBDCRW010000004.1, on the reverse strand, counting down.
TATACACGGATTTTGCGGATTACGGCTGGCTTTACGCCGCCTTCAGCCTGGCGGCGACCATTGTGCTTCACGACGCCTATTTCTACTGGACGCATCGGCTGATGCACCATCCGCGCCTGTTCGAGCGCTTCCACCGGCTGCACCATGAATCGCACAGCCCGTCGCCCTGGGCGGCCTACGCCTTCGCCCCCCTGGAGGCCGTGATTCAGGCGCTGTTCCTGACAATCCTCATATTCGTCCTGCCGCTGCACGTCACGGTCATCTACCTGTTCATGCTTCACATGATCGTCCGCAACGTCATCGGCCACTCCGGCTTCGAGCTGTTTCCACGGGGCATGCCGGAGCATGCGGTGTTCGGCGTCCTGACCACGAACACGCACCACGACCTTCACCACAGCTCCTCAGGCTCCAATTACGGCCTCTACTTCACCTGGTGGGACCGCCTGGCCGGCACGGAGCACCCGGACTACCGCGAGGCCTTCGATCGTGTGACCCGCCGGCGGGAGGAGACCGCCGCCACGCCGTTGCGCATGCCGTTGAGATGCACGGCCGATCCGACCAATCCCGCACCTTGACCCGGTGCGAGAGCGGGCTTAGGGTCCGCCCGCTTCGAGAGGTTGTAACAGGCCACCCTTCGAGGAGGGACGCCGGTCCGCGAGTTTCGCGCGCCGGCGCAGGCCCCGTTGGGGCGGGAGTAGCGCGTGTTCGATAGTCTGTCCACCAGGCTGAACGGGGTCTTCGAGACCCTGACCAAGCGCGGCGCGCTGAGCGAGGCGGACGTGAACGCTGCGCTCCGCGACGTGCGGATCGCCCTGCTCGAGGCGGACGTGGCGCTCCCGGTGGTCAAGGATTTTGTTGCCGGCGTGAGCGCGAAGGCGGTCGGCGCCGACGTGCTGAAGAGCGTCGCGCCCGGCCAGCAGGTGATCAAGATCGTGAACGATCACCTGATCGAGATGCTAGGCGGCGAGACTGCGGAGATCAGCATCGCCGCCGCGACCCCGCCCGCCGCCGTGCTCATGGTGGGCCTGCAAGGCTCCGGCAAGACCACGACGACCGCCAAGCTCGGCCGCTTCCTCCGCGTGACCCAAAAGAAGCGTGTGCTGATGGCCTCGCTCGACACCAGCCGGCCGGCGGCCATGGAGCAGCTCGCGACGCTTGCCGTGCAGGCGGAAGTCGACGTGCTGCCGGTGATCCCCGGTGAGCGCGCGGTCGCCATCGCGCGGCGCGCGATGAAGGCCGGCGCGCAAGAGGGCCACGACGTGGTCCTGCTGGATACCGCCGGCCGCCTCCACGTGGACGACGAGCTGATGGCCGAGTGCGCGGCGGTGCGCGACATCGCCATGCCGGCCGAGACCCTGCTGGTCGCCGACGCGCTGACCGGCCAGGACGCCGTCACCATCGCAAGCTCCTTCCACGAGCGGATCGGGCTGACCGGCATCGCGCTCACCCGTGTCGACGGCGACGGACGCGGTGGCGCTGCGCTCAGCATGCGCGCGGTGACCGGCTGCCCGATCAAGCTGATCGGCGTCGGCGAGAAGCTCGACGCCATCGAGCCGTTTCATCCGGACCGCATCGCGTCCCGCATCCTCGACATGGGCGACGTGGTCTCGCTGGTCGAGCGGGCACAGGAGACCATCGAACGCGAAGAGGCCGAGCGCCTCGCGCGGAAGGCCCGGAAGGGCGGCTTCGACCTCGACGATCTCTCCAAGCAGATCGATCAGGTACGGAAGATGGGCGGCATGGAAGGGCTGCTCGGCATGCTGCCGGGCGTCGGCAAGGTCAAGCGCCAGCTCGCCGAAGCCAATATCGACGTCAAGATGCTCGAACGCCAGCAGGCCATCATCAGCTCGATGACGCCCACGGAGCGGCGCAACCCCAAACTGCTGAACAGCTCGCGCAAGCGGCGCATTGCCGGCGGCTCCGGCACCACGGTGCAGGACGTGAACCGCGTGCTCAAGCAGGTGAAGCAGATGAACATCGTGATGAAGCGGGCCAACAAGCTGGGCGAGAAGGGCCTCATGCGGCACGGAATTCCCGGCCTGATGCCGCCCCGCTGACCCTGCAACCCGGACGAAGAGAGTGGAGAAAGCATGGCACTGAAGATTCGCCTATCCCGCGCGGGCGCCAAGAAGCGCCCGTTCTACCGTGTGGTCGTGGCCGACAGCCGCTACCCCCGCGACGGGCGCTTCCTGGAGCGGCTCGGGACCTACGACCCGATGCTGCCCAAGGACCATCCGGAGCGCGTGCGCCTCAACGAGGAGCGCATTCGCCACTGGCTCGATGTCGGCGCGCTGCCGTCGGAGCGCGTGGCCCGCTTCCTCGGCGCTGCCGAGATCATCCCGATGCCGGCGCAGCGCAACAACCCGCAGAAGGCCAAGCCCAAGGCGAAGGCGGTGGAACGCGCGGCGGCACGGGCCGAGAAGGCGGCGGCAGCTGCCGAGGCCGAAGCCAGCGCCGCCGCAGAGGCCGCGCCCGAAGAGGCCGCACCTGAGGAAGCTGCCGCTGAAGAGGCTGCTCCCGAGGAAGCGGCCCCGGAGGGAAGCGCCCCGGAAGAGGCCGAGGCTGAAGCGCCCGCAGAGGCCGCCGCTGAGGAAGCTGCCCCTGAAGAGGCCACGGCCGACGAAGCCGGCGATGGCGAGGGCGAAGAGAACGCCGCGGACTGACGCCGCGCCCGGCGCACCTGCGCCCGCCCCCGCAGCGGCGGCGCGGGCGCAGACGGTCTGCCTCGGGCGAATAGTGGGCGCCCACGGCGTGCGCGGCATCGTGCGCGTACAAAGCCACACGGCGAACCCGGACGATCTCACCGCCTACGGCCCGCTCTGCGACGAAGCCGGCGCCCGGCGCTTCGCCCTCTCGGTCACCGGGCGCGTGAAGGGCCTGCTGCTCGCCCGCATCGACGGCGTGGACGACCGCAACGCGGCGGAGGCGCTGCGCGGCACCGACCTCCACATCGCCCGAGCGGCGCTCCCGCCGACCGAGGGCGAGGAGTACTACCACGTCGACCTCCTCGGCCTCCGGGCAGAGAGCCCGGACGGCGATACCCTCGGCCGGGTGAGCGCCATTCACGACCACGGCGCCGGCCCGATCGTCGAGATTCAGCCGCCGGACGGCCCGTCTGCCCTCGTCCCCTTCACGCGGGAGCATGTGCCCACCGTCGATATCGAAGGCGGCCGCATGGTCGTCGCCCCGGCGGAGGAAGGCCCGTGACGGCCGGCCCGCACGATGACGGACAGGCGAACGCGGCGGCCTGGTGTGCGCGGGTCCTCACGCTCTACCCGGAAATCTTTCCCGGACCGCTCGGCGCGGCGCTCGCGGGCCGCGGCCTCGAATCCGACCTCTGGCGGCTGGAAACGGTGGACATCCGCCGCTTCGCAAGCGATAAACACGGCTCCGTCGACGATCACCCGTTCGGCGGCGGGGCGGGAATGGTCATGCGCCCCGACGTCCTGGCAGCGGCCATCGATTCCGTTGGGCCGACAGAGGGGGGCGCTCCGCGCTTCCTGCTCTCGCCGCGCGGTGCCCCGCTGACCCAGGAGCAGGTGAAGACGTTGGCGAGCGGCCCCGGCATTACGTTGATCTGCGGCCGTTTCGAGGGGGTTGACGAGCGTGTTCTGGAAGGCCGTGGCGTTGCCGAGCTCAGCGTCGGCGACTATGTGCTCTCGGGCGGGGAGATCGCTGCAATGGCGGTGATCGACGCCTGCGTGCGCCTGCTGCCCGGCGTGGTCGGCCGGCCCTCCTCGCTGGTGGACGAGAGCTTCGAGGACGACCTGCTGGAGTACCCGCAGTACACGCGGCCTCGCCTCTTCGAAGGCCGCGCCGTGCCGGAGGTCCTGCTCTCCGGCGACCACGCCGCCATCGAGGCCTGGCGCCGCGCGCAGGCGGAACATGTGACGAGAACGCGGCGTGCCGATCTCTGGGCACGCCACCAGGCGCGTCGATGAGTCGCGCGCCGCGAGGCGCGACACACGCCTGAAACCGTGAGGATAGTGCCGTGAACATGATCGAGCAGCTGAACGCGGAAGCCGTGGAGAAGCTCGTGGACGAGCGGGAAGTCCCGGAGTTCGGCCCTGGCGATACGCTCCGCGTCCACGTCAAGGTGGTGGAGGGCTCCCGCGAGCGGGTGCAGGTGTTCGAGGGCGTGTGCATCGCAAGGCGGAACCGCAGCCTCAATTCCTCCTTCACGGTCCGCAAGATCTCCTACGGTGAAGGGGTCGAGCGCGTCTTTCCGCTGCATTCGCCGCGCATCGCGAAGATCGAGGTGATGAAGCGCGGCGCGGTACGCCGCGCCAAGCTCTATTACCTGCGCGGCCGGCGCGGCAAGTCGGCGCGCATCCGCGAGAAGCGCGACGACCGCGGCGCGAGGAAGGCCGCCGCCAAGACCCGGGAAAGCGCCGCGCCCGCCGATTGACCGGCCTCGCCATCGCCGCGGGAGGACACCCATGAGTGGCCCCAAGACCCTGTTCGACAAGATCTGGGAGAGCCACGTGGTGGCCGAGAACGACGACGGCACCACGCTCCTCTATATCGACAAGCACCTCATCCACGAGGTGACGAGCTGGACCGGCTTCGAGAAGATGGCCGAGGACGGGCGCCCGGTGCGCCGCCCCGATGCCACCCTCGGCGTGCCGGACCATTCGATCCCCACCAGGAACCGCGCCGCCGGCGTCGCAGGCATCGGCGACCCGCTCGGCCGCGGCCAGGTGGAAGCGCTGATCGAGAACTGCGCGGCGTTCGGCGTTCCCCTCATTCCGCTCACCGACGTGCGCCAGGGCATCGTTCACATCATCGGGCCGGAGCAGGGGCTGACTTTGCCGGGTGCCACGCTCGTCTGCGGCGACAGCCACACCGCGACGCACGGCGCCTTCGGCTGCCTCGCCTTCGGCATCGGCTCGAGCGAGGTCGAGCACGTGCTCGCGACCCAGACGCTGAACCAGAAGCGCCCGCGCAACATGCGTATCACGGTGGCCGGCGACCTGCCCGCAGGCATCACCGGCAAGGACATGATCCTCGCCATCATCGGCGAGATCGGCACCGCCGGCGGCACCGGCCACGTGGTCGAGTACGCGGGCCCCGCGATCCACGCGCTCTCCATGGAAGGGCGGATGACGGTCTGCAACATGACCATCGAGGGCGGCGCGCGCGCGGGCCTCATCGCGCCGGATGAGACCACCTTCGCCTATCTCGAGGGCCGGCCCATGGCGCCCTCCGGCGCGGCCTGGGACCAGGCCATGGCCCACTGGCGGACGCTCGCCTCCGACGAAGGTGCCGCCTACGACAAGGAAGCCACGATCCAGGCCTCCGACATCGCGCCGCAGATCACCTGGGGCACGAGCCCCGAGGACGTGATCCCGGTGACGGGGCGCACCCCGGACCCCGCCAAAGCGACCGACGAGATGCACCGCGAGGCGATCGCCCAGGCGCTCGACTACATGGCGCTCGAGCCCGATGCGCCCATCGAGGGCGTGGCAGTGAACCGCGTCTTCATCGGCTCGTGCACCAACGGCAGGATCGAGGACCTGCGCGCCGCCGCCGCCGTCGCCAGGGGGCGCAGGGTGCCGGCGGGCGTGGGTGCCATGGTCGTGCCGGGCTCCGGCCTCGTGAAACAGCAGGCCGAGGAGGAAGGGCTCGACCGCATCTTCCTCGAAGCCGGCTTCGAGTGGCGCGACCCCGGTTGCTCCATGTGCATCGCCATGAACGACGACAAGCTCGCGCCGGGCGAGCGTTGCGCGTCGACGTCGAACCGCAACTTCAAGGGCCGGCAAGGCCGCGCCGGGCGCACCCACCTGGTGAGCCCGGCGATGGCCGCGGCAGCCGCGGTCAGCGGACGCTTCGTCGACGTCCGCGAACTGCTGGCCTGAGGAGGGATCGCCATGCGGACCTTCACGACCCTCTCCGGCCCGGCGGCGGCGCTGCCGATGATCAACGTCGATACCGACCAGCTGATTCCCAAGCAGTACCTCACCGCGATCAGCCGCGCCGGCCTCGGCAAGGGGCTCTTCCACGACTTTCGCTACGACATGGAGGACGAGGAGCTTCCGGACTTCGTCCTCAACCAGGCGCCCTGGCGCGAGGCCTGCATCCTGGTGGCCGGCAACAACTTCGGCTGCGGGTCGAGCCGCGAGCACGCCCCCTGGGCGCTGGAGGATTTCGGCATCCGCTGCGTGATCGCACCGAGCTTCGCGGACATCTTCTTCAACAACTGCGTGAAGAACGGCATTCTCCTCATTCCGTTGCCCGAGGATGACGCGAACACGCTGATGGCCGACGCCGGGAACTCCCAGACCTGCCGGATGTCGGTGGACCTGGAGGCGCAGACCATCACGCGGTCGAACGGCGAGACCATCGGCTTCAAGATCGAGCCCTTCCGCAAGCACCGGCTGCTGAACGGCCTCGACGACATCGGCATCACGATGACCAAGGCCGCCGAGATCGACGCCTTCGAGGCGAAGCAGAAGGCCGCCCAGCCGTGGCTCTACGGGGGTGCGCCCCTCGACCCCGCCGGCTGACGCGAGCACCCGCGCCCTGCGTGGGCCGCTCCGGTATCATGGGTCGGGACATGAGGTTGCCGTGATGCCGGACTACCTGCGACCCACCGCGCTCGACGATGCGCTCGCGGCGCTGAGCCACCGCCGGCTGACGGTGCTGGCCGGCGGCACGGACTTCTATCCGGCGCGGGTGGGCGCGCCGCTCGACGACGACGTGCTGGACATCACCGCGCTGCCCTCGCTTCGCGCGATCGAGGAGCGGGACGATCACTGGCGCATCCCTGGGCTCGCGACCTGGACGGATATCGTCCGCGCCGATCTGCCTCCCTGGTTCGACGGGCTCAAGCTGGCTGCGCGCGAGATCGGCGGCCGCCAGGTGCAGAACGCGGGCACGCTCTGCGGCAATCTCTGCAACGCCTCGCCTGCGGCGGACGGGGTGCCGGTGCTGCTCAGCCTCGATGCCGAGGTGGAGCTCGCCTCGCTGGAGCGGCGGGAGACCATGCCGCTCGCCGACTTCGTGCGCGGCAATCGCAAGACCGCGCTCGCGCCGGACCAGCTCATGGTCGCGGTCCGCGTCCCCAAGCCCCGCGCCGAGCGGGCGTGCGGGCACTTTCTCAAGCTCGGCGCGCGGCGCTACCTGGTGATCTCCATCGTGATGGTGGCGGCCGCGCTGGAGGCGGGCGCCGACGGCCGCGTTGTGTGCGCCGCGGTGGCGGTCGGCGCCTGCTCCCCGGTGGCGCGGCGGCTACCAACACTGGAGAAGGCGTTGCTCGGGCGCCCGTGCGATGCCGCCCTGGGCGACGCCGTGACGGGCGCGCACATGGCTCCTCTCGCGCCGCTCGACGACGCGCGGGGCTCCGCCAACTACCGCCTGGATGCCGCGCGCACGCTGACGGCGCGCACGCTTTCTGAGCTCGGGAGCATGATGTGAGCGCGCGCGGCCTCGACGGCGGCAGCAGCGATCCCGCATGCGGGGCGTCGGCTGCCGGCGCCGTCGCTTTCACGGTGAACGGGAAGCCGGTCTCGGTCACGGCGCCGCCGCTCCGCCGTCTCGCCGACGCGCTCCGCGACGATCTCGGCCTCACCGGGACCAAGGTGGGCTGCAACGCCGGCGACTGCGGCGCCTGCACGGTGCTGCTCGACGGCGAACAGATGTGCAGCTGCATGGTGCCGTTGGCCCAGACCGCCGGACGCTCGGTGGAAACGGTGGAGGGCCTCGCGCGGGACGGCCGGCTCAACCGCCTGCAGCGGGCCTTCCTGCGTCACGGCGCGGCGCAGTGCGGCGCGTGCACGCCCGGCATGCTGGTCGCCGCGACCGAGGTGCTGCGCGCCTCTCCCCGCCCCAGCGAGGCGGAGGTGATGGACGGCCTCGGCGGCGTGCTCTGCCGCTGCACCGGCTATCGCAAGATCGTGGCCGCGGTGCTCGACGCGGCAGGCGACGCCCCGCAGCCGCTCGGCACGCCCCCGCCAGGCGCTGCCGTCGGCGCTCGGCTCGCCAAGCTCGACGGCGTGGCCAAGCTCACCGGCGCGGAGCGCTACGGCGCCGACGCCGTGCCGGCCGACGCGCTCTGGCTCCGCATCGTCCGCTCGCCTCATGACTCGGCCAGGGTCGTGCTCGGCGACCTTGAGGCTGCCGCTGCCGGCTGGCCCGGCGTGGAACGGGTCCTCACCGCCGACGACGTGCCGTCGAACCGCATCGGCATCTATCCCGACCTGCGTGACCAGCCGGTGCTGGCCGAGGGCATCGTGCGCTACCGGGGCGATCCCGTGGTGGCCCTGGTCGGCACGCGCGAGGCGGTCGTCGCGGTGCGGGACGACGACCTGCCGATCCGCTACGAGCCCCTGCCTGCGGTCCACGACGCAGGCGAGGCCGGGGCCCCGAACGCGCCGCTGGTCCACGACGACATGGCGGACAACCGCCTGATCGAGGGCGGGGTCGAGCGCGGCGAGGCGCAAGCGGCGCTGGCGGACTGCGCCGTGACGGCGCAAGGGCGCTTCGAGACCGCCTTCGTCGAGCACGCCTATATCGAGCCGGAGGCCGGCTGGGCGCGGCGCATCGGCGAGCGCGTCGAGCTCTTCGTCTCGACCCAGACGCCGGTCATGGACCGCGACATGACGGCCGAGGTGCTGGGCCTTGCGCCGACGCAGGTGCGGATCGTGCCGAGCGCCTGCGGCGGCGGCTTCGGCGGCAAGCTCGACGTCTCGGTCCAGCCTCTCGCAGCGCTCGCCGCCTGGCTCACGGGCAAGCCGGTGGCCTGCGTCTACGAGCGGCCCGAAAGCATGATGGCGAGCCCCAAGCGCCATCCCGCGACGATCGAGGCACGCATGGGCTGCGATGGCGACGGCACGCTGCAGGCGGTGGCGTTCGACGCGACCTTCGATACCGGCGCCTACGCCTCGTGGGGGCCGACCGTCGCGGGCCGCGTGCCGGTCCACGCGACGGGCCCCTATGCCGTGCCGACGGTCTCGGCGCGGGGCCGGGCCCTCTACACCAACGGGCCGCCGGCCGGCGCCTTCCGAGGCTTCGGCGTGCCGCAAGCCGCCATCGCCCACGAGGCGCTGATGGACGACCTCGCCGCCGGGCTCGGCATGGACCGGCTGGAGATGCGCCTGAAGAACGCGCTCTGCGTGGGCGATGCGACGGCGACCGGCCAGGTGCTGGAAGCGAGCGCCGGTCTCGCCCCCTGCCTGGAGGCGCTAAAGCCCCGCTGGCAGCGCGCGCTTGAGGACGCCGCCCGCGCCAACGCGGAGGACGGCCCGGTGCGGCGGGGCGTCGGCATCGGCTGCATGTGGTACGGCATCGGCAACACCGCGCTCAGCAACCCGTCCGCCATGCGCATCACCCTCGACCGGGAGGGTCGACTCACGCTCTACAACGGCGCCGTCGATATCGGCCAGGGCTCGACCACCATCCTCGCCCAGATCTGCGCCGACGCGCTGGGCGTAGCGGCAAACAGAATCGCCCAGATCGTCGGCGACACCGACTGGACCGAAGACGCGGGCAAGACCTCCGCCTCGCGACAGACCTTCGTCTCCGGCAAGGCGGCGGAGCGGGCCGGCGCCGCCCTCCGCGCCGCGATCCTGCGTGAGGCCAATGCCGCGGACGACGCCACCATCGAACTCGCGGGCGGGTGCGTGGTGATCCGGGACGGCGAGCGCCGAGTGGAGATCGACCTCTCCCGGCTGAAGGCCAACGAGAGGGGCGTCGTGCTGGAAGGCGCCGGCACATTCGATCCGCCGTCCACGCCGCTCGACGCCAGGGGTCAGGGCTCGCCCTACGCCACCTATGCCTTCGGCGCCCAGGTCGCGGTCGTCGACGTGGATACCGAACTCGGCACCGTGACCCCCGTCCGCATCCACGCCGCGCACGACGTCGGCCGCGCCATCAACCCGACCCAGGTCGAAGGGCAGATCGAGGGCGGCATCGCGCAGGGCATCGGCCTTGCGCTGATGGAGGAATACCTGCCGGGCCGGACCGAGAACCTGCACGACTACCTGATCCCGACCGTGGGCGACGTGCCGGAGATCGAGGTGATCATCGTCGAGGACCCGGAGCCTCTGGGCCCCTTCGGCGCCAAGGGCGTGGGCGAGCCCGGCCTGGTGCCGACCGCGCCGGCGATCCTCGGCGCCATCCGCCATGCGACCGGCGTGCGCGTCACCAGGGTGCCAGCCCTTCCCCACCGCCTGCGCGCGGCGCTCCGCGAGCGGGAGGCCCGCCCGTGAGCGAGCCTAGGCCTGAGCGCGGGGTCAAGGACGACGCGTCGATCATCCGCTGCGACGCCTGCCCCGTGCTGTGCCGCATCCGCGAGGGCAAGGTCGGCGCCTGCGACCGCTACGCCAACGTCGGCGGCACGCTCACCCGCGTCGACCCGCTGCTGGTGACCGAGCGGGCCGAGACCGTGGTGCCGTTCCTCGGCGGCGCGGAGGACTGGGACGGCGGCATGGTGGCTAAGCCTGAGCGCTTCGTCACCGGGATCGGCTCCGGCACCACCTATCCCGACTACAAGCCCGCGCCCTTCATCATCGCGAGCGAGGCGGCGGGCGTGGACATGGTGACCGTCGTCTCGGAAGGGATCTTCAGCTACTGCGGCGTGAAGGTGAAGATCGACACCGACCGCCACGTGGGCCCCGAGCAGGCCTCGGTGCGCGCGGACGGCGAGCCCATCGGCCACGTGACCACAGCGGAATATGGCTCGCAGATGCTCTCGCTCGGCGGCGTGCGCCACTTCACCGGCGGCACCAAGCGCGAGGGCACGGTCACCTGCAGCACCCTGCTCGACCTCTGCAACGGCAAGCCCGCGACGCTCACCGTGGACGACGGGGCCGAGCTGGTGGTGCAGGCGGGTGCAGCGCCGGTGGTGGACGGCCAGCGCGAGGAGCGCATGCGGGCCGGCTGCGGCTCGGCCGCCATGGGCATGTTCGCGCGCCAGTGGCACGGCCACGCCGACGAGGTGATCGTCGTGGACGACCAGATCACCGGCGTGCTCACCGAGCACCAGGCCGGGCGCTTCCTCGACATGCCGCATTCCGGCATCCGAATCCGTGGCCGGCGGTCGACGCCGGGGCGTTACTTCCAGGTGGCGCGCAAGGGGCGCGGCTGGGCCGCCACCGAGATCGCCGACCCGCTGGAGATCATCGAGCGGATCGACCCCAAGAAGGCCTGGCCGGGGCTCCGGCTTCACATGGTCTCCACCACCGGCGAGGACGCCGCCTGGTTCGAGCTCGACGAGACGCTGACGCCCCGGCCCGCCCCCATGCCGGCGGAGATCGAGACGGTGGTGGGCCGCATCGCGGAGAACTGCGAGCCCGCGCTCTGCACCGTGCTCTTCATGGCGGGCGCGGGCGGCTCCTTGCGCGCAGGCGTCACCGAGAACCCGGTGCGCCTCACCCGCTCGATCAAGGACGCGCTCACCCGCGTCACCGCTGGCGGCGCGCCGGTCCACGTCTGGCCCGGCGGCGGCATTACCTTCATGGTGGACGTGACCCGCATGCCCGCCGACGCCTTCGGCTACGTGCCGACGCCCGCCCTGGTGGCGCCCATCGAGTTCACGCTGGGCCGCACAGAGTTCGCGGCGCTCGGCGGCCACGTGGATCGCGTCGTGCCGCTGGAGCAGGCGCTGGAGGATGCGGACCACCGAGCGGAGCCGTGGCCGCGCGCCAATCCCTGGCCGCTGCCGGAGCGCACCCCCTGATGCCGGGCGCAGCGCGCATGGCGATGCTGCCCGACGGCCGCCGGCTGCACCTGCAGCACGGGCCCATCGACATCGTGGCCGAGGCCTTCGGCGAGGACGCGGAAGTGCGCGCCGCCTACCGCCAGGCCGGCGCGTGCTTCGCAACCGTCCTCGACGGTCTGGTCGCCGAGCTGGCCCTTCTGCGCCGCCCCCTGGGCGAGACCCGTCCCGCGCTGAAAGGCCCGGTGGCGCGGCGCATGCTGGGCGCCTGCTGGCCGCACCGGACGCAGTTCATCACGCCGATGGCGGCGGTGGCGGGCTCCGTCGCCGACGAGGCGCTGGCCGCCATGACGGCGGGGCGCAGGCTCGCGCGCGCCTACGTCAACAACGGCGGCGACATCGCGGTTCACCTCAGCCCCGGAACCTCGCTTTCGGCCGGCGTGGTGAACGACCCCGACCGGCCGGGCTTCGACGAGCGGATCGTCCTCGGTGCGGACGGGCCCGCGCGGGGCATGGCAACCTCGGGCTGGCGCGGGCGCTCCCTCTCCTTCGGCATCGCTGATGCGGTCACGGTGCTGGCCGGGAGCGCGGCAGCGGCCGACGCCGCGGCGACGCTGATCGCCAATGCCGTCACCGTGGACCATCCCGCCATCGAGCGGGCACCGGCCGATACGCGCCGCGAGGAGAGCGATCTCGGCGCGCGCCCGGTCACCGTCGCAGTCGGGCCGCTCCCCGCCGACGCCAGGGCGGCGGCGCTGGACGCCGGGCTCGCCGAAGCGCGGGCGATGCAGCGGGCGGGTCTGATCGTCTCGGCTCGTTTGGCGCTCCAGGGCGAGAGCCGCACGCTGGCAACGCCGGAACCCGGAGCCGTCGCCGCATGAGCGTTTCATGAGCGGCGCGGTCGTCGGCGTGGATGTCGGCGGAACCTTCACCGATCTCATCCTGATGGAGCCGGAGACCGGCGCCGTGAGACTCGCCAAGGTGCCGTCCACGCCCGCGAACCAGGCGGCGGGCGTGCTCGCCGCGCTCGACGGGGCGTCGGCATCGCTCGCGGACGTCGCGGCGATCATCCACGGCACGACGGTCACCACCAACGCGCTGCTGGAGCGCAAGCTCAGCCGCTGCGGGCTGATCACGACCAAGGGCTTCCGCGACGTTTTGGAGCTCGGGCGGCGCACGCGACCCCAGCCTTACGGCCTCACCGGCAGCTTCACGCCGCTGATCCCGCGCGAGCTTCGCATCGAGGTGCCGGAGCGCATGGACGCGGCCGGCGAGGTGCTGACACCGCTCGACGAGGCGGCGGTGCGCAACGCCGTGGAGCGGCTCTGTGCCGCCGGCTGCGATTCGCTCGTTGTCCACTTCCTGCACAGCTACAAGAACCCCGCGCACGAGGAGCGGGCGCTTGCCATCGCCCGCGAATGCTGGCCGGAGGGCTACGTGACCGCCGGGCACGCGATCCTCGCCGAGTTCCGCGAGTACGAGCGCGGCGTCGCGGCGGCGGTGAACGCCTGCGTGCAGCCGCTGCTGCACCGTTATCTCGACCGGCTGCAGGGCAAGCTCGCAGGCCGCGGCTACGGGCGCGAGCTGCTGGTGATCCAGGGAAACGGCGGCAGCGTCTCGGCCCGCTCGGCGGCGGCGAAGGCGGTCAACACGGTGCTCTCGGGCCCGGCGTCCGGCGTCATGGCCGCCGCCGCGATCGGCCGCGCGGCCGGCGCCCAGGACCTCATCACCTTCGACACCGGCGGCACCAGCGCCGACGTGGGCCTCGTGCTGGCCGGCGTGCCGGCGGTGACGGCCGAGATGGAGCTGGAGCACGGCATGCCGATCCACGTGCCCATGGTGGACGTGCACACCGTCGGCGCCGGCGGCGGTAGCATCGCGCGGATCGACGAGGCCGGCTTGCTGCAAGTAGGGCCGGAGAGCGCAGGCGCCGAGCCGGGGCCGATCTGCTACGGCCGGGGCGGCGCGCGGCCGACGCTCACCGACGCCAACCTGATCCTCGGCCGGCTCGATCCCAAGCGGCTGCTGGCGGTGGAAGACCCGGTTGGACCCGGCGACGTGCGTTGCGTGTTCGCCGAGGCCATCGGCGCGCCGCTCGGCCTCGACGTGGACGGTGCGGCGGCGGCGGTGATTCGCATCGCCAACGACCGCATGGCCGGCGCGATCCGCATGGCGACGCTCGCGCGCGGCCACGATCCGCGCGACTTCGTGCTCTTCGCCTTCGGCGGTGCGGGCCCCATGCACGCCGCAGCGCTCGCCGCCGAGTTGGGCATCCCGCGCGTGATGATCCCGGCGCGGCCGGGCATCACCAGCGCCGTCGGCTGCATCACCGCCGACATCCGCCACGACCACGTGAACACGGTGAACGCGCCGCTGGCGGAGGCGGACATGGGGAGCGTCCGCGCGATCCTGGAGCGCCAGGCGGCGGAAGGCCGCGCGACCATCGAGCAGGAGGGCGTTGCGGTCGGCGAGATCGCGTACCTGCACGCCGCCGACATGCAGTTCGAGGGCCAGACCCACCTGCTCACCGTGCCGCTGGAAGGGGCCGAGGTCACGCGCGAGGAGCTGCAGGAGGCGTTCGAGGCCGCCTACTGGGAGCGCTTCGCGGTCGCGCTCGACGCGATCCCGGCGGTCCTCGTCAACCTGCACACCGCGGTGATCGGCGCGCGGCCCCAGGTGCCGCTCGCAGCGCTCGCCGGCGCAGAACAGGCCACAGCCCTCGACGACGCGCTCGCAGGCACGCGCCGCGTGTGGTTCCCCTCGGGCTGGGCGGAGACACCCATTTACGACCGCGCGCGCCTGCCCGCCGGCGCCCGCTTCGAGGGGCCCGCGATCGTCCGCCAGATCGACACCACGAGCGTGGTCGAGCCCGGCAACCGCGCCTCCCTCGACGCCATCGGCAACCTGATCCTGGAGGTGCGCGGATGAGCGCGCTCGATCCCATCACCCTCGGCGTGGTGCAGAGCGGCCTGCAGCAGGTCTGCAACGAGATGGATCTCGCCTTCGTGCGCTCGGCCTTTAGCCCCGTGATCTCCGAGGGCCTGGACCGCTCGGACGGCATCTACGCGAAGGAGGACGGCAAGCTCATCGCGCAAGGCGAGCTGGGGCTGCCGGTCTTCGTCGGCACCATGCAGTTCTCGACCGAGCACCTGATCGCCACAAAGCCCGACGTGCGCGAGGGCGACATCTTCGCCGTCAACGACCCCTACCTCGGCGGCACGCACCTGATGGACGTGCGCTTCGCGCTCCCCTTCTTCTACAAGGGCGCGCACTTCGCCTGGCTGTCGAATACCGGCCACTGGCCGGACACCGGCGGCATGGTGCCGGGCGGCTTCTCGGCGCGCGCCACCGAGGTGGTGCAGGAGGGCCTGCGCTTCCCGCCGGTCAAGCTCTACAAGGAGGGGACGATCGACGAGGAGATCCTCTCGATCATCCTCTCCAACATCCGCGTGCCCGAGCAGCGCATCGGCGACATCGAGGCGCAGTCGGCGGCGCTGCTGGTGGGCGCGCGGCGGATGACGGCGCT
The DNA here is from genome assembly GCA_965221125.1 of Alphaproteobacteria bacterium. GTDB lineage: Bacteria > Pseudomonadota > Alphaproteobacteria > UBA828 > UBA828 > WTGU01. The sequence goes on along the minus strand of CBDCRW010000004.1, from coordinate 283,002 downwards.
GCTCGACAAGTACGGCCAGGCCCTGGTCGAAGACGTGATCCGGGAGATGCGCCAGCGCGCCGCACGGCAGATGCGGGCCAAGATCGAGACCATTCCGGACGGCACCTACCGCGGCCTCGCCCAGGTCGATTCAGACGGTGTGGTGAACGAGCCGCTCACCATCGACATGCGTATTCGGGTGGACGGCAGCGAGCTGCACTTCGACATGGCGAACTCGAGCCCGCCCTGCGCCGGGCCGATGAACAGCGTGGCGGCGACCACCAAGTCCTCGGTCTACCTCGCGATCCGCCACATCTTCCCCGACGTGCCGATCAACGCCGGCATGTTCGAGCCGCTGCACATCACGGAGCCCAGGGGCACCTTCCTCCATGCCGAGTACCCGCGCCCGGTCTCGGGCTGCGCGGCGGAGGTGAGCCAGCGCATCGCCGAAGCCGTGTTCGACGCGCTCGCCCAGGCAATACCGGACCGCCTCTTCGCGGCGCCCGCCGGCACGTCGGGCAACTTCGCCGTGGGCGGCGCCGACCCCGCGCGCGGGCGCGATTTCGTGATGTACCTCTTCACCGGCGGCGGCTACGGCGGCTCGCCATCGGGCGACGGTCTCACCAACGGCTGCTCCACCATCGGCATCTCCAAGTCACAGCCCATCGAGGTGATGGAGCAAAAGTACCCGGTGCTCTTCCAGGAATACTCCTTGCACGAGGGCTCGGGCGGCGCCGGGCGCTGGCGCGGCGGCTTCGGCGTCACCTACGCGTGTACGCTCCGGCGGGGCGCGGCCTCCGCCTCCATGGTGATGGACCACGGGCGTGCTGGGCCCAACGGCGCGCTCGGCGGCGCGCCCGGCGGCGTCAACAGCGTGGACGTGATCCGCGTCGACGGCTCCCGCTACAAGCCGCCGCACCTCTCCAAGGACCAGGAAATCCCGCTCCGCCCCGGCGATACCGTGCGCGTGTCCACGCCGGGCGGAGGCGGTTACGGCGATGCCTGGGCACGCGATCCTGCAGCGGTCGCGCGCGACGTCATGCGCGGCTACTACACGGCGGAGGAAGCGGAGACGCGCTTCGGCGTCGTGCTGACCGGCGACCCGCCCGAGGTCGACGAGGCCGCCACCGCCGCGCGCCGCCAGGCCGGGCCCTGCGGCAGGGGCGGCTAACCCCCGCCGCCCTCGTCCACCAGCAGCCCCTCGAAGCGCTCGCGGAGCGCCGACTTGAGGAACTTGCCGGTGGACGTGCGCGGAATCTCGTCCACGAAGACGTAGTCGTCGGGCAGCCACCACTTGGCGAAGCCCGCTGCGAGGTGGCTCTGGAGCGCGTCCGAATCCGCCTCCGCCCCCTCCTTCAGGACGATGACGGCGAGCGGGCGCTCCTCCCACTTCTCGTGGCGCGCCGCGATCACCGCGGCCTCGCTCACGGCGGGATGCCCCATGAGCGCGTTCTCCAGATCGACCGAGCTGATCCACTCGCCGCCGGACTTGATCAGGTCCTTGGTGCGGTCGGTGATCTTCATGTAGCCCTCGGAGTCGACGGTGGCGACGTCGCCGGTGCGCAGCCAGCCGTCCTCCGACCACTTGTCGCCGAGCTCTTCCGAATCGTGATAGGCGGCGGCGATCCAGGGCCCGCGCACCTGCACCTCGCCCATGGTCTCGCCGTCCCAGGGCACGGTCCCGGCATCGTTGATCAGCCGCATGTCGACGAAGGGCAGAGCGGTCCCCTGCTTCGCGCGGTAGCCGTACGCGGCGTCCTCGTCCAGCCCCTGCATGGTCGCCTTGAGCAGCGCGGCGGTGCCGAGCGGCGTCATCTCGGTCATGCCCCAGGCGTGGATGGTGCGGACCCCGTGACGGTCGAAGCCCCGGATCATCGCCTCGCTCGCCGCCGAGCCGCCGACCGCGGTGCGGAACCGGGGGTCGAGCGACCAGCGCTCGGGCTCGGCATCGAGCGCCTGGAGGATCCCGTTCCAGATCGTCGGCACGCCGGCGGTGAACGTGACCTCCTCGGCCGCGCAGAGGTCGAGCAGGCTCACCGGGTCGAGGTGCGGGCCGGGCAGGACGATGCGGGCGCCGCTCGCCGCCGCCGCGAAAGGGAGACCCCAGCCGTTGGCGTGGAACATCGGCACCACCGGCATGACGGAATCGTGCTGGCTGATGCCGAAGGGCTCGGTCATGCACATCGTCATGGTGTGCAGCACCATGGCGCGGTGCGAGTAGACGACGCCCTTGGGCCGGCCGGTGGTGCCGGAGGTGTAGCAGACGCCGCAGGCGTCGCGCTCGTCGAGCTCCGGCAGGTCGTCATCGGCATCGCCGGTGGCCAGCAGGTCCTCGTAGCTCTCGTAGCCGTCCGACACCGGATGGCCGGAGAGGGCTACGACGAACACCCGCTCCGGCGCGATCTCGGCCCGGACCTTCTCGAAGAGCGGCAGCAGCACGTCGTCCACGATCACGAAGCGGTCGCCCGCGTGGTTCGCGATATAGGCGATGTCGTTCGGGTGCAGGCGGAAGTTCAGCGTGTGCAGCACGCCGCCGGCGCAGGGAACGCCGAAGTAGCACTCCTCGTGCGGGAAGTTGTTCCACATCATGGTGGCGACGGGATCGCCCCGCTCGAGGCCTGCGCGCCTGAGCGCCGAGGCGAGTTGCCGGGCGCGCCGGTGGAAGTCGCCGTAGCGGTAGCGGTGCAGCGACTTGTCCGGCAGCCGGGTGACGATCTCGCTGTCTCTGAACAGCGTGCCGGCCCGCTCCAGGTATTGGGTCAGCGTGAGCGGGTAGTCCATCATCGTCGCGCGCATAACGTTCCTCCGCGTGGCGCCGTGCCCGCATGATGCCGAAGGCCCGGCCGGCCTTCAATCGACACGCGCCGCGCCGGCGCGCCCTCCCTTGCCAGCACGCACCATCCTCGTAAGCTGCCCGCCATGTTGCGGTTGACCCGGATCCTCGGCAACGCGACCGAGCCTGACATCGCGGAGCGGCTGCACGCGCTGGAACACGACGGCCGGGTCGAGTCCATCACGCTGGATGCGGCCGACACGGCGCGCAAGCGGCTGCGCGTGGCGACCGACAAGGGGACGGACTGCGCGATTGCGCTGGCGCGCTCCGACAGCCTCGCCAACGGCGCGGTTCTCTTGCTGGAGGAAGACCGCGCCGTCGTCGTCCGCATGCGGGAGACGGTGTGGCTCGCGCTGGAGCCCCGGGACCTAGCGGCGGCTCTGGACCTCGGCTATTTCTGCGGCAATCTGCACTGGCGGGTGCGCTTCGAGGGCGCGGTGCTCAAGGTCGCGCTGGACGGCCCGCGCGAGAGCTACATGGCGCGGCTCGCTCAGCACCTGGCCGACGGCAGGGCGCGCCTCGTGGACGAGCGGGAGGGCAGGTGATGGCGGAGACGGCGGAGGCCCCGGCCGCAGCCGCGCCGAGCGCGGCGCGGGTCGGCATCGGCGGGCCGGTGGGCTCGGGCAAGACGGCGCTCATCGAGGGCCTGCTGCCGCTCTTTGCGGCGCGCGGCACCTCGCTCGCCATCGTCACCAACGACCTGGTGACGCAGGAGGACGCGGAGCGGCTGCAGCGGAGCGGCCTGATCTCGCCGGAGCGCGTGGTGGGCGTCGAGGCGGGCGCCTGCCCCCACACCGTGATCCGCGAGGACCCGACGCTCAACATCGAGGCCGCCGACATGCTGGAAGACCAGCTCCGCCCCCTCGACCTCATCCTGATCGAGAGCGGCGGCGACAACCTCGCCTCCACCTTCTCCCTCGACCTGGTGGACTACTGGATGTTCGTGATCGACGTCTCGGGCGGCGGCGACATCCCGCGCAAGCGGGGGCCCGGCATCATCCGGGCCGACCTGCTCATCATCAACAAGTCGGACCTCGCGCCCCACGTGGGCGTCGATCTCGCGCTCATGCGGCAGGAAGCGGAGGAGGTGCGGAACGGCCGGCCCGTGCTGTTGACCAACTGCCGCACCGGCGAGGGCCTGGGGAGAGTGGCGGACCACCTCGCCCACGACGTGCTGATGGAAGGTTGAAGCGCCATGAACGAGACGGCAGGCGTGGACACGGCGCGGACCCGCGAAAATCTTCTCGCGCGGGCCAGGGGGCTCATGGAGACGGTGCGCGCGCGGACCGACGAGACCGAGGAGACCCGCCGGCTCGCGCCCGAGACCATGCAGGCGATGCGCGAGTCCGGCATCCAGCGCATCCTCCAGCCCGCGCGGCACGGCGGGGCCGAGGCGCATTTCTCGGGCATGGCCGACATCGTCGAGACCATCTCCATCGCCTGCAGCGCCGCCGGCTGGTGCCTGACCCAGTACTGCTCGCACAACTGCCTGCTGGGCTACTGGCCGCCGGAGGGGCAGGACGAAATCTGGGAGGCGGTGCCGGACGCCATGGTGGCGGGCGTGCTGATCCCTAGCTGCGGCCGGGCGGTGCGGGTGGACGGCGGCTGGCGCATCAGCGGGCGCTGGCCGTTCGCGAGCGGCGTCTACGGCGCGGACTGGTTCATCGCGACGGCGTTCACCGAGGGGGACGGCGTGCCCAAGCGCGCGCAGATGCACGCCGTCCCCCTCGGCCAGTTCGAGATCATCGACACCTGGCACACCGCGGGCCTGCGCGGCACCGGCAGCGCCGATGTCGCCGTGGACGACGTCTTCGTGCCGGACCGGCGCGCGCTCGCCATCGACGAGACCAAGGGCGGCGGCAGCGCGCCGGGCTGCGCGGTGAACGGCGCGGCACTCTACAAGCTGCCGGCCTTCGCCATGTTCTCCATCAACCAGAGCATCGTCGCGGTGGGCGTCGCCCAGGCCACCTACGACGATTTCATCGCGCGCACCCGCGACCGCATCGCGCGGATGTCGGGCAAGAGCATGGCCGACTACGCCACCGCCCAGGTCAAGGTCGCCGAGGCCCACACCGCGATCGAGACCGCGCGGCTGCTGCTGCACCACTGCTGCGATGCAGGCATGGCGGTGGCCGCGCGGGGCGAGGTCGCGCCGATGCCGCTCAAGACGGAGCTTCGCGCCAAGGCGACCATGGCGGGCAGGCTCGCGGCGGAGGCGGTTGACCTGCTCTTCCACCTCTCGGGCGGGGCGGGGCTCTATGACCGCAACCCGATCTCGCGGGCGATGCGCGATCTCAACTGCATCCGTGGTCACATCACCCAGAACTGGGACGTGAACGCGTCCAACCACGGCCGCGTGCTGCTGGGCCTCCCCTCGGCTGATCCCGCTCTTTGAGCGGGATCTTTTTGTAATCCCTCAGGCGCCGGGCGCTCGCTCCGCTCGCTTGGCTACGCGCCTTCGGCGCGCGGCGCTGTCGCGCCGTCCGGGCCTGCGGCCCGGTTCCCTACTCGTCGCCCGACGCCCGGTTCTCGCGTTACGCCGGGACGAAGGTCCCGTGCAGAGCGAGGGGGAGCGGGTAGGGCAGGAGGCCTTGCCAGAGCGGCCCGTCGGCGAGGTGCCGGGCGTCGAAGACGCTGAGCCCGGCAGCGCGGCGCTCCAGGTCGAGGGAGGGACCCACCAGCCAGCCGTCGCCTTCCGTCCCGCCGCGCGGCACGAACACGTGCTCCTCCGGGATCACGTGACGCGGGTAGGACCAGCCGTCGACGGAACCTCGGTCGGGGTCGATCCGGTCGATGCGCGAGAGCGGCCAGCCGCCGTCGCCCGAGCCGGTGAGCGCGAAGAGCGCACGGTGCCGCAGCCCCGTGCGACGCGGGTCTATGCGGGGAAAGTCCGCCTCCGCCGGCACCACCTGCTCGACCGTGGCCGCACTGCCGGGCCCGAGCACCATGCGGCTGTAGTGCGGCTGCGCCGACGGGAAGCGCCAGTCCCCCGCCATGACCGCGCGGAGGTCGTGGACCGCGAACATCGGGTCGGCCGCCCGGCAGAGGTCGAGGTGAATGGTGCCGTCCGCCTCCTCCCACCCGTTGCCGTGGTGGAAGTGGAAGCCCGCCGGCAGCGCGTAGCGGCGAATGGGGGTGAGGGTCTCCTTCTCCACCACGATCACGCGGGTGCCGAGCTCCGGCCGCCAGACGTGGGCGTCGAGAAAGCTGATGGGACCGGCCGCGAAACGCTCCGGCTCCACCACGAAGGGGGGTACGACAAGCACCAGGTGGCGCCGGGTCACGACGTAGTCGTGCACCATGCCGAGGGGGTCGAGGGGGAGCGCGTTGAAGGCGGCGAGCCGGCCTTGCGGGTCGATGCGGTAGAAGAGCAGCATCGGCCGGGGCGCCGTGGCGCAGCCGATGTTCCAGCAGGTGCCGTCGGCCTCCACCTTGGGATGGGCCGAGAAGGGCAGGCCTGCGAGGTCCGCGCGCCAGGAGACGAAGCCGTCGGCGTCCAGCGTCTCGGGATCGACCGCGAGCGCCGAGCCCCCTTCCCAGAGCGCCATGAGCCGCCCGCCGTGGGCGAGCACGGAGGTGTTGGCGGCGTTCATGTCGTCCGGCGAGAGGATCGGCTCGACCTCCGGAGGCAGCGTGGCGAACGTGGGCAGGAGGCGCCTGCCCGCTTCCGTCTCGCGGCGGCGCTTCGGCGTCTCCAGGATGCGGGCGCGGTGGCTCACGCCGTCGCCCGAGAAGGTGAAGGCCTGCACCATGCCGTCGCCGTCGAACCAGTGGCCGTAGCGATGGCCGAAGCGCTCGTGCTCCGCCGGGCCGTTGCGCCAGAGAACGCCCGTGAGATCGAGTGGCAGACGGCCGGCACGCGTCGCGAGCGGCGCGGCAAGGGTCTCGGCCGGCGCAGTGGCGAAGGCCAGCATGCGCTGTTCGGCGGAGAGGCCGGGTTCGGCCGCATCGCTGCTGGCCGCCCCTGCCCTGCCGGCCGCCACGAGGACCGGCAGAGCGCCGAGCGCCTGCAACACCGCCCGGCGGGAGGGTGCGCCGGTCATTGCTGCGCCCCGATCGGATAGTCGATGGAGACGGTGATGGAGACCACAGCCTCGCTCTCGTCCACGGTCACGGCCGCGTCCTCGAAGCTGGGCGGGCCCATGAAGCCGCGCGCGCCGTTGGAGAAGCCGTGGCCCTCGGTCGGCATGCCGACGAGGTTCTGGTTGAGCGCGCCGTCGCCATCGGCGTCGTGGAACGCGGCCACCGCGTAGGCACCGGGCGTCACGTCCGCGAAGACGAAGCGCACGGTACCCTCGGCGGCCCGACGGAAGGACGCGCCGACCACGCCGGCATCGCCGGGGAAGCTGTCGTCCGATACCTGCCGGTGGAGTGCCACGCGCACGTCGCCGTCGGACGAGCGCAGGCCGTCGACACGGACCTCGAGATCGGCCGCCGCAGCCCCGGACGCGAGCGAGGCCGTGCAGGCGATCGCGGCGGCCAGAGCGAAGCCCTTGATGGATGCGGTTCGAATGGTCATCACATATTCTCCTGAGCGTGGGGTTGGCTGACCGGGGCAGGGTGAGCAGGCCGACGCCGCGCGTCATCGTCCGATACGCAAACGCCACGGGATTATTCGCGAGTTGCAGGAATCGCCGTTCACGCTTCGCGAACTGCGCCGCTCGCTGGCCGGTCAGGGGGCGGCGCTCGTCGGCCTGGTGCTGCTCTTCGCCTTCATCGGCCCCTTCGGCACCTACGATTCCCTCGGGCTGGGCGGCCGACTCGGCTACTGGGCGGTGGCGATGGGCGGCAACTGGCTCGTCTGCGGCGGCATCATGATGGCGGCGCTGGTCACCGTCGGCGGCGAATCGATGCGCCGGCGCGTCCTCGTGGCCGCGTGCGCGGCACCGCTCGCGGCTGCGCCCGGTACCGGGCTCGTGTACGGCGCTGAAGCGCTCTTCCGGCCCGGCTACACCACCGGAGTCTCCGTCCCCACGATTTATCTCTCGGTGGCCGTGCTGATGCTGGTGATCGGGATGTCCGTCGTCTCCGTCATCGAAGTCCGGCGCCGGCTGACGGCGGGAAGCGCCGACGCCGTGGCCGATCCGGCCGAGGCGTCAACCGCCGGCCCTGCGCCCGGGGCGCGTTTCCTCGACCGCCTGCCCGAAAAACTCGGCCGCGACCTCGTCTATCTCAAGACCGCCGACCACTACGTCGAAGCAGTCACCACGGCGGGCTCGACCCTGGTGCTCATGCGCTTCGTCGACGCCGTCGCCGAGCTCGACGACGCAGGCGGGCTCCGGGTGCATCGCTCCTACTGGGTCGCGCGCCAGCACGTCCAGGGGGCTGCGCGGCGGGACGGCCGCACGACGCTGCGGCTCACCGGCGGACACGAGGTGCCGGTAAGCCGCACCTACATGGCCGCCGTCCGCGCCGCCGGCCTGGTCTGAACGATGTCGGCCGACCGGCGCTGGGAAGCACGCACGCTGGAGGGCCTCGCGGCCTTTCAGGAGGGCCGTATCGAGGAGGCGTACGCCGCCTGGCGCTCCGCCGCCGCCATCGGCCGGGCCTTCGATACGGACGACCCGCGCCGGGCCGCAAGCCGGACCCACCTCGCTCTCTGCCACGCCGCGCAAGGCAACGCCGCGAGCGCGCGCCGGGCCTTCCGCCGGGCGCTTCGTGCTTGGGAGGCAGCAGAGGCCTGGATCGCGCGCATGGCGCTCCCCCAGCGCGCGCGCAGCTCGGGCTTCCACCTTCGGCTGGAGGCGAAGCATCGGCGGCGCTACGACGCGCTCGCCCGTGTCGAGTTCGCCAAGCTTCTCGGTGCCGGCCGGGGGGCGGCGCTCGCCGGCGGTGCCCACCTCGCGCGCAATCCGGCGGCCGCTCTGGAGGAAGCGCAAGAGCTGCGGTTGTCGGGCCTCGGCTGGCGCGACAGCGACCAGGCGCCGATCTGCCGCGTCCTCGCGGCGCTGAAGGCACAAGCGGGAGACGAGACGGCGGCTCAGGACGCGCGACAGCGGGCCGAGGCGATCGAGCGCGACCCGGTGAGCTTCGGACCAGATCGCCTCGCGGCCGCATCGGAGGACCAGACGATGAGCGATCTCAGGCGTCTCGAGGCGGCGGTTTATCTGACTCCGGTGGTTCTTCGTCGTCGCTGACCTGCGGGTGGCGCCCGTGCCGCGCCAGCTCGTACCACTCCTTCAGGCGACGCGGCAGGCTCTCCAGCCCGTCGGGCAGGAACATCACGGTGAGGATCAGGATCGCGCCGTAGAACAGCGGCCGCCATTCGTCGAAGCCGCGCAGGCCCTGGTCGACGACCGTCAGCACGATGACGCCGATGATGGGGCCGGCGATGGTCCGCGTGCCGCCCACGATCACCCATACCAGCACGAACAGCATGATGTGCAGGTTGAACTGGACCGGGTTGACGGTGCCGAGGTAGTGGCCGAGGAGCCCGCCCGCGAGCCCGGCGAAGCCGGACGCGAGCACCAGGGCGAAGGTCTTGTACCACCAGATGTGCACGCCGACCGATTCGGCGAGCACGTCCTGCCAGTGGATCGCGTGCAGCGTGAGGCCGAAGCGGGAGTGCTCCAGCCGGTAGAAGATGAAGATCGTGATGACCACGATCGCGAGGCACAGGAAGTAGTAGGCGATGGGGTCCGCCGCGACGTCGAACATGCCGAGGACGGGGAGCGGAATTTCGGGCGAGGGGATGAACACCAGGCCGCCGGGGCCGCCGAAGGGATCGCGGAAGCGGTTCCAGGTCAGCCGGATCGCCTCGCCGGCGGCGAAGGAGCCGATCAGGAAGTAGAAGCCCTTCATCCGGAACAGCGGGAAGGCGAGCACCAGCGCCAGCAGGCCCGTGAAGGCCGCCGCCAGCGGCGCCGCCAGCCAGACCGAGAGGCCGGCCTCCTTGGTCGCGAGCGCGCTGCCGTAGGCGCCCACCCCCATCATCACCACGTGGGCGAGCGAGAACTCGCCGGCAAGCGTGAGGAACCGGTAGCTGATCGCCAGGATCACGTTGATCAGCAGGAAGATCAGGATGTCGATGCGGTAGATCGCGACCAGGAACGGCAGCGCGCAGAAGACGGCCAGCACGAGGGCCAGCCCGCCGCCTGTCGCGATGAGGCGGTTAGACCTTCTCACCTTTACCCAGCAGTCCGGCGGGCCGCACGATGAGCACGAGCAGCATCAGCAGCAGGCCGAGGATGCTCGCGATGGTCCCGTCGAGGTAGGTTGCGACGAAGGTGTGGAAGAAGGTGTAGAGCACCGCGGCCAGCACCGCGCCTTCGAGGCTGCCGATGCCGCCCACGACGATGACGATAAAGGCGGTCACGATCACCGGGCCGCCGATATAGGGATAGACGCGGACCAGCGGCGCCATGATCGCGCCGGCGGCGCCCGCCATGCCGGCGCCGAGCCCCATGGCCAGCAGCGCCAGCTTGTTGATCGACATGCCCTGGAGCGCCGCCGCCTCGCGGTCCTGCGCACAGGCGCGGAGCGCCCAGCCGAGCCGTGTGCGCTTGAGAAAGAGCCAGAACCCGATCAGTAGCACGACCGCAATGCCGAAGGCGACGAGCCGCTGCCACGGCACCGAGACGCCGTCCATGCCGAAGAGCGGCGTTGCCCCGGGATAGAGCGGCGGGATGTGCTTCATCAGGCCGACGCCGAAAATGACCGCGGCGAGCACCTGGAGGATGAAGAGCACGCCGATGGACATGATCAGCCCGCCGAGCGGGTTGTCCCGCATCGGCTTGAACAGAAGCTGCTCGATGATCAGTCCGATGATGCCGACGATGATCATGGCCGCAACCACGGCAGCGAAGAAGGGCAGCTCGTGCTGGGCGTAGAGCCAGAACACGACGTAGGCGCCGGCCATGTAGAACTCGCCGTGGGCGAAGTTGATGACCCGCATGACGCCGAAGATGAGAACCAGGCCCACCGCCATCAGCGCGACGAAGCTGCTCTGCATCAGAGCGTTCACCAGCGTCTGAACGACAGTATCCACGGTCCCTCGTGCGGATCAGCGACGTATCAAGCCGCGGCCTGCCGGCGGAAAAGCCGCGCCGGGCCGAGCGGTGCATCCACTCGCCCGGTCACGAATACTACAAAGGAAAAGCCGGGGCTGCACTGCCCCGGCTCGCCTGTGCGGCGGTCCGTGCTGACGACGGACCCGCCGCGTCATAACGTGGTGGTTACCGCAGGCTGCAGGGTCAGCCTTGCTCCGCGGTATGCTTCTTCAACAGCTCGCCGTGCTTGTTCCACCAGTCGATGATGTTGCGGTACTCGACGATCGTGGCCTTGCCGTTCTGGATCTGCACCACCGGCCAGTTGCCGACCAGGGCGTTGTCGATGCCCCACAGCTCTTCGCCCCACCAGTCGGCGTCGCCGAAGACGTGGGGGCCGCGCCCGCCTTCCTTCAGCGACGCGAACACGGCCATCGGCTCGACGCTGCCGGCCTTCTCGGCCGCCAGTCTCCACATCTCGGCGATGGCGGGATATTCCCAGGTCACCGCGCTCCAGGCGTCGGGGAAGCGCTCGTTGTAGTTGACGAAGAACTCGTTGGGGTTTTCGAAGTTAATGTGCGGCTCGTTCATCGCCGGGTCGTCGAAATCCGGGAACTGGAAGATCAGACCCTCGAGGAACTCCGTGCTCGTTTTCTCGATAATCCGCCCGTAGAAATCGAGGGTGCAGGAGATGATCTGCCCCTTGTAGTCCTGCAGGAAGAGTTGCTCGCAGAGCAGGTTGACGAAGTCCGGATAGGCCGTGTCGAGGCAGACGATGTCAGGATTCTCGGCCAGCATCGCGGTCACCACCGGCGCGAAGTCGGTGGTCCCGATGTCGAAGTACTTGTTGTAGACGACGTCGATGCCTGCCGCCTCGAACGCAGCGAGATAGGTCGCGACCGAGGGCCACCCGAGCTCGTCGTCCTGGGCGCAGATCGCAGCGGTCTTGAGCTCCGGCCGGTTCTCAGCGAGCCACTCGACGCCGGTCACGTTGTAGAGCGGATGCACCTCGGCGGGCGCCAGGTGATAGAGCGTGTCGGGGGTGAGATCGCTCGGCAGCAGGGTGGTCGACAGCATCTTCTGCTTGGTGAAGAACTGCACGGCCGCCGGCGCGTCGGTGCCGCCCAGCATCAAGACCAACTTGACGTCGTCCTCGAGCACCAGCTTCTTCGCACCGATCAACGACTTGTCCGCCAGGTACTCGTTGTCGTAGGAGACGATCTCGACCATGTAGTTGTCGTCGCCGATCTTGATGCCGCCGCCCGCGTTGACCTGGTCGGCCCAGATCAGGCAAGCATTGCGGCCCGGCAGGGCCCAGCCCGCCACTTCACCGGTGAGCGGCCCCAGAAAGCCGAGCTTGACGACCTTCTCGGCGCCCTGTGCAACATAGGGGGCGCCGAACGACGACGCGGCAACGGCGCCGGCCGCGGCTGCGGCGGTGCCGGTGAATTGCCTGCGTGTAAGTCCCTTCTTGCCCATGACTTGGTCTCCCTGTTGGGTGCGGCTGCGCGGAGCGCCGTGGCGCGGCGCGATCTGCCGAGGCAGCCAGATCGATTACGCTCCTGTCGCGAAATCGTCAGACAAAATCGTATTCGGTGTCATTGATCCGAGTCAAGACCGCGCGACAAATTAGGGCACAAATACGAGTTGTTGGTTGGACCAATCAGAGTATCGCCATGCGACCATTTTGGTTCTACCAATCGAGTGTTAGGTAAATTGATGCCGCCACTGATAGTCGAGCGTCTACCGGCCCCGCGTCCACTATGCTATCCTGCGCCGTAGACATCATCTTGCGAACAACCGTGCGCCACTCCCTCATTGCCGGCCGGTCGAAGACGGCAGACGCGGCGGGGAGCGGCGGCGCGACGAAGAGAAGGGGGAGGCCCGATGGCGCGTGATCCGAAGTATGACTGCTTGTTCGAGCCGATTCGGATCGGTCCGAAGACCATGAAGAACCGCTTCTATCAGGTTCCCCACTGCAACGGCGCAGGGTCCGAGCGGCCGGGCGCGCAGGCGGCCTTCCGCGGCATGAAGGCCGAGGGCGGCTGGGGCGGCATCTGCACCGAATACGCCTCGATCCACCCGGAGTCCGACGACGTGCATCGGGTCTCGGCCCGCATCTGGGACGACGGAGATGTGATCAACTTGGGGCACATGTGTGACGAAATTCACAAGCACGGCGCGCTCGCCGGAATCGAGATGTGGTACGGCGGCCCCCACGCGCCCTGCATGGAGAGCCGCGCCGTGCCGCGCGGCCCGAGCCAGATCGCGTCCGAGTTCGAATCGCGCACCTACCCGCGCGAGGCCGACGAGGACGACATCAGGGACCTGATCCAGATGTACGTCGACGCCGCGATCCGCGCCGAGCGGGCGGGCTTCGACATCATCTACGTCTACGGCGCGCACAGCTATCTGCCGCTCCAGTTCCTCTCCAGGTTCTACAACAAGCGCACGGACCGCTACGGCGGCAGCTTCGAGAACCGGGCGCGCTTCTGGATCGAAGGCCTGGCCGGGGTGAAGCAGGCCGTGGGCGACAACTGCGCCGTGGCGACTCGCTTCGCCATCGACACGCTCTACGGCGCCGACGGCGTCGAGGTCGGCGACGACGGCTTCAAGTTCGTCGAGCTCGCGACCAGGGAGGGCGTGGTCGACCTCTGGGACGTCAACATCGGCGACATCGCCGAATGGGGCGAGGACGCCGGCCCGTCCCGCTTCTACAAGGCCAATCACCAGAAGCCCTGGGTCAAGGACGTGAAAAGCATCGCCAACGTGCCGGTGCTAGGCGTCGGCCGCGTGACGAGCCCGGACGACATGGCGCAGATCGTGACCTCCGGCCAGGCGGACATCATCGGCGCCGCCCGGCCTTCGATCGCCGACCCCTTCCTGCCCAACAAGATCGACGAGGGGCGCCTCGACGACATCCGCGAGTGCATCGGCTGCAACATGTGCATCTCGCGCTGGGAGATCGGCGGGCCGCCGCTCATCTGCACCCAGAACGCGACCTCCATGGAGGAGTACCGGCGCGGCTGGCACCCGGAGAAGTTCGAGAAGGCGGCGGATCCCTGCTCGGTCCTCGTGGTGGGCGCCGGGCCCGCCGGGATGGAGTGTGCGCGCGTGCTCGGCGAGCGCGGCTACGACGTGCACCTGCGCGAGGCCGACGGCGAGATCGGCGGCTGCGTGCGCTACATCCAGCGCTTCCCCGGCCTTGCCGAATGGGGGCGCGTGACCAGCTACCGCCAGATCCAGCTCGACAAGTTGAAGTCGGTCGAGGTGCACACGGGCGTGGGCGAGATGGGCGCGGACGACGTGCTCACCTACGGCGCGGACCGAGTGGTTGTCGCGGTCGGCGCGCACTGGGCGACGGACGGGCTGAGCAGCACCACGCACGCGCCGATCCCGGGCGTCGACGCGAGCCTCGCCCAGGTGTGCACGCCGGAGCAGGTCATGGCCGGCAAGGACGTGGGCGACCGCGTGATCGTGCTGGAGGCCGAGGGCTACTACACCGGCGCGAGCCTGGCCGAATACCTCGTCGACCAGGGCAAGCAGGTGACCATCATCACCCAGCTCGGCTCATCGGTGCATTACACCCACTTCACTCTCGAGGCCCCCAACCTGCACCGCATGATGCACGAGAAGGGGATCACGGAGCTGAGCTCCACCTGGGTGCATTCGGTCGACACCGGCAACGAGGTCACCGTGCGCGCCTACCCGATCTTCGGCGACGGCTACCGCCGCAGCGCCGATCCGCGCACCGGCGAGCTGCCGCGCACGGCCAACACGCATATAGACGAGCTCACCTGCGACAGCCTGGTCGTCGCGACGGCCCGCGTCTCCAACAGCGCGCTCTTCACCGAGCTGAAGGCGCGCAAGGACGAGTGGGCCGACGAGGAGATCGACAACATCTTCCATATCGGCGACTGCTACGCGCCCCGGATGATCGCCGACGCGGTGTTCGACGGCCACCGGCTTGCGCGGGAGTTCGAGTCCGAGAACCCGCAGTACCCGCTGCCGTGGATCAGGGAGCGCCAGATCTGGGGCGACACGACCTACCCGTCGCTGCCGGCCAACGGCGGCGCGTAGAGCGGGAGCAACCCTGCCCGGCGACTGAGGGATACGACAAGGGAGAGGGAGCATGAGCACACGTGAATCGGCGCTGGCCGCGCACCACCGGGCGCTCGGCTCCAACCTCGAGGACTGGAACGGCATGGGCGCGCCATGGACCTACGACTCGGACCCCTGCGACGAGCACGACGCGGTGCGGGAGCGCGCCGGCCTCTTCGACGTCTCAGGCCTCAAGAAGGTCCGCGTGCGCGGCAGCGACGCCGCCGCCGTCTGCGATCACATCATCACCCGCGACATGACCCGGATCCCCATCGGGCGCTCGGCCTACGGGCCGATCCTCCAGGATGACGGCGGCATCTGCGACGATGCCATCATCTTCACCCTGGGCGACGACGACTTCCTCGTCGTCCACGGCGCAGGCGCCTGCATGGAGAAGCTGCAGGAGAGCGCGGCGGGCCGCGACGCGAGCATCGTCTTCGACGACGACCTGCACGACATCTCGCTGCAGGGGCCGGCATCGGTGGGCTTCCTCGATGCGCACACGCCCATCGACCTGCCCGCGCTCGGCTACTTCCACCAGGCGGAGACCACGCTCTTCGGCCGCCCGGTGCTGATCTCGCGGACCGGCTATTCCGGCGAGCGCGGCTACGAGATCTTCGCCACCGCCGAGCACGTGGTGCCGCTCTGGGAGGAGATCCTCGCGACCGGCGCGGGCGCCGGCATCGTTCCCTGCTCCTTCACCTGCCTCGACAAGATCAGGGTGGAGGCGGCGCTCCTCTTCTATCCCTACGACATGACCGAGGAGAACACGCCCTGGGAGGTGACCATGGGCTGGTCGGTCTCGCGCAAGAAGGGCGATTTTCGCGGCAGGGACGCGGTGTTCGCCCGCGAGGGGCAGGAGAAGATACTGATGGTCGGCATCGTCGCCGATCACGACGACGCGGCGGAGGCGGGCGCCACGCTCACCCTCGACGGCGACAAGGTCGGCATCGTCAACAGCCCGGCCTGGTCGCACCGGCTCCAGAAGTCACTCGCGCTCTGCCACGTCTCGCCGAACGCGGCCGCCGAGGGCACGGAGCTGATGCTGGAAAGCGAGACCATGCAGTGCCAGGCCACGGTCTCGCAGATTCCGTTCTACGACCCGGATAAGACCCGCACCCACGCCTGATTTGGGCGCTCGCCAGAATCACGTCGCCCGGCCGGGCCATCGGGCCGTGCCGGGCGGGAGAGGTGGCTGGGGGACCAGGATTCGAACCTGGACCTACGGAGTCAGAGTCCGCTGTCCTACCGTTAGACTATCCCCCAGCAGGCTGTGGCCCGAAATTTATGGCATGGGGCGGCCGTGTCAACCGGCGCAGGTAGGCAGCACAATAGCGCAATTTGAGCTGTCGACGACTTCATCGCCGCCTGGCTTGGCAGGGGAGCTTCTGGCGTCCCTAGCCCGCATTTATCACCAGGGTCACGGCCTGCGTCGCGTCCAGGCGTTCGATCCGCCAGGAGCGGGCCGAAAAGCGTATCAGGGAATACGGTTGAGGCCCGCGACGCCGCGGGCGGGCGCCTGGGCGCGACCCGAAGGGCGACGCTGTCCGGCCGACATGCTGCGTCGATGCGCTTGCCCGATGCACCACATCGCGCTGCGCGCCTCTCCTTGCCTGACGGCCGGACAACGCCGCGCAGACCATGACCCTGGTGAGAAATGCGGGCTAAGCAGCCAATGCCCATTGCACCGGCTGTTGCCCGGCTGAAGTCTTTCTCCGCCTCGTGGTCTTGAGCTTGAAGATCAATTCCTGGCGGTGGTGAATCGCATCTTCGAGATCGGCAATCCGCTTCAGCAGGTCTCGAAGGCTATCGTTGTCGCTCTCGACCTGCTCCATGTAGAGACGCCTCAACAGAGCCTCCGTTGCTCTCGGCATACTGTTCTTGTCCGCCTCCCATCTGTGAACGGTTTGCTCTTTCACGCCCACGAGGTGCGCCAGCGCCGCTTGGGACAGCATCAATTCCCGCCGCAGGAACTTGATCTCCTTGCCGCTCAGCTCCCCAGTCTGATTGCACAGATGCGTGCCGATAGCCTGGTGAAGCATGTCGATATTCTTTATCGCGACGCTTGTTCCGCGGGCCGACTTGAAGCGCGTGAACCCGTTCACAAGATAAACGTCGTCCAGTCCGCACTCCCGGTAGTGGTATCTCTCGCCATCCATCGGTCTCCCTCCGTTCGTCAGTCGCTTACCAGGCGGTGATGCACACCACGTGGTCTGCGCATACCGCCAAGGTCACCTCGACGCTGCGACCGGCCACCTTCCGAACCATCCTGATCCGCCAATCTCCGTATTCGTCGAGCGTTGGGCTTCCGATACCTCTCCCGTGCCGCAGGACTTCCAGAACCGACCTCATGTCGATATCCCGCTCACTCATGCTCTGCTGGAAATGCGGTTCGTCCATACGAACGTTATGGGTGTCCACCGAGGAGAACTCGTGGACGTGCCGCACCAGCTGCCGAGTCGTGGGACGTGTCTGGCCCATCTTGGGAAACGGAATGATGGAGCCGCCTGCCACAACTTACCAATATGATGGGTTGGCGCGGTTCGTCAAGCGGGACGGAGCGGAATCCAAATCGGAGAGTACGGCGGGTGGCAAGGGGCGGCCGTGTCAACCGATCTTGGCCTGCCGTCACGCTTCCTCCGCCGCCTCGCGCATCCATTGCTGGAGCGTCCGGATCGCGTTCTCGGCGTTGAGCCCGCCGTTCGGGTCGAGCACGAGCGGCCCCGGACGGTAGCCGCGGCTCTTCAGGCCCTGCGCCACGCTCTCGACCAGGCGGAGGTCCTCGGCCACGGTGGTCTCGCGGTCCTGGCGGGCGAGCCGGCGGACCGTCTCGCTCTCGGCCCCGCCGGGCGTGTACCAGCCGCGCCAGACGGTGCAGGTGTCCACGTCGTCGGCTCGCCAGTGGTAGGTGTTCAGCAGGTTGCCCGGATAGACCTGGAACGAGAACGTGGGCCAGAGGAAGAAGGAGCGGTACGCGCCGGCGTGGGGGACCGAAGGGTCGATCGGATAGCTCATCCGTTCGAGGTCCTGGCACTCCGAGACATGGCGCAGGACGTATCCCCGCTCCGAAGCCCGGATGTCGTAGCTCTCGGGCCGGACGACGCCGGTCGCGAACGTCGGGTGGTTCAGCGTGCAGTGGTAGCACTCTGAATAGTTCTCGACCGAGACCTTCCAGTTGCACCGCTCCGGCACCTCGAGCCATTCGAGCGGCTCGAGCGCGCCGATGTCGGGGACGTAGGCCGCCAGCTCCTCGCGGACGCCGGGATACCACGCGTCCATCGGCAGGGCGTCATCGTCCAGGTTGACGAAGACGAAGCCGCGAAAAATCTCGGTGCGCACCGGCGTGAGACGGATGGCCGACGCATCGAAGCCCGGAACGGCCGCGACGTTCGGCCCGCTGCGGAATGCGCCATCGAGCTCGTAGGACCAGGCGTGATAGGGGCAGACGACGGCGCGCGCCCTGCCCCGGCCCTGCAGCAGCGGATGGGCGCGGTGCTGGCAGACGTTGTAGAAGCTGCGCAGGACCCCGTCGCGACCGCGAACGCAGAACAGGCTTTCGCCCGCGATCTCGACGGTAAAGTAGTCGCCCTCGTTGCGGAGCAGGCTCTCGTGCCCGGCAAACTGCCAGGTGCGGGAGAAGAGGCCCGTGCGCTCTCTCTCGAAGACGGCCGGATCGGTGTAGTAGCGCGCGTCCAGCGAACGGACTGGCGCAGCTGCGTCCCGCACGGTCAGGCCCTTGCGTGGGTCATCATGCGGCCAGACTAGCGTGCGCCTCTCGCCCCGGTCACGGCCTGCGTCGCACCCGCGTGCTCCGATGCGTTGCCAGCCGCGTGCGCACGCGTTGTAATGGCGCCCGAGCCGGCGCCGGGGAGCGGGCGCCCCGGCAATCGGAGCAGGCATGGTGGACGGAAGGCCCGGCCCTTCATTCGGCGCGCTCGACCTCGGCACGAACAACTGCCGGCTCCTCGTCGCGCGGCCCAAGGGAAAGGGTTTTCGCGTCGTCGACGCCTTCTCGCGGATCGTGCGGCTCGGCGAGGGCGTGGCGCAATCGGGGCGGCTTTCCGAGCAGGCGATGGAGCGGACCATCGGGGCGCTCCGGGTCTGCGCCGGCAAGCTCCGGCGGGGCGGCGTCAGCCACTATCGCGCGGTGGCCACCGAGGCCTGCCGGCGGGCGGAGAACCGGCAAGCGTTCATCGACCGTGCCGACGACGAGACCGGGCTCTCGATCGAGATCATTTCGCCAGCCGAGGAGGTGCAACTTGCCCTGGAGGGCTGCACGCCGCTCTTCGACGGGACGCGGCGGCACGTGCTGGTGCTCGACATCGGGGGCGGCAGCACCGAGCTCATATGGGTGCGCCTCGACGACGGCCGGCGGCCCGAGCTCGCGGCGTGGACCTCGATCGCCCACGGGGTCGTCTCGCTTGCCGAGCGCTACGGCGGCGACCGGGTGGGGCGCGCGGTCTATGACGCCATGGTCGCCGAGATCGAAGGCGAGATCGGTCCCTTCGCCGCGGCGCACGGCATCACGGCGGGCGCCGGCAACGACAGGGTTCAGCTCCTCGGCACGTCCGGCACCGTCACCACCATCGCGGGCATCCATCTCGGGCTCCCGCGCTACGACCGGCAGCGGGTGGATGGCCTCCGGCTGCGGTTCGACGACGTGCGCGCCGTGATCGACACGGTCATCGATCAGGACTTTGCCGCCCGCGCGGCCCAGCCCTGCATCGGGCCGGGGCGGGGCGACGTGATGATCGCCGGCTGCGCCATCCTCGATGCGGTCATGGCCATCTGCCCGGCCGGACAGCTCGACGTCGCCGACCGGGGGCTCCGCGAGGGGATGCTGCTCAGGATGATGCGGGCGGCACGCGCCGAGCGGCGGGAGAGCGCGGCCCGGTGAGCGCTAGGGGCGACGGTGGCCCAGGCAAGCGACGGGCGCCGGTCAAGCTCAAGCGCGCCCGCCGCCGCAAGCCGTCGTCCACCCGCTGGCTGGAGCGCCAGCTCAACGACCCCTACGTCCGCGCGGCGCGCGAGGCCGGCTACCGCTCCCGCGCCGCCTACAAGCTGATCGGCCTCGCCGAGACGGCAGACATCCTGCGCCCCGGACACCGGGTGGTCGACCTTGGCGCGGCGCCAGGCGGCTGGAGCCAGGTGGCGGCGGCGCAGGTGGGCAGACGCGGCCGCGTGGTCGCGGTCGACACCACGGAGATCGAGCCCATCGAGGGCGTGGTCGTGCTCACCATCGACGCCTGCGGCACGGGCGCGCTCGACGAGATTCGCGCCGCGCTGGGCGGGCCTGCGGACCTTGTGATGAGCGACATGGCGGCACCGACCACGGGACACGCGCCGACCGACCGGCTGCGGGTCTCGGCGCTCTGCGAGACCGCGCTCGATCTCGCGGAGCCGCTGCTCGCCCCCGGCGGGTGCTTCCTCGCCAAGCTGCGCCAGGGCGGCGACAGCGACCTTCAGGTGCGCCTCCGCCAGGCCTTCGCGCGGGTGCGGAACGTCAAGCCGCCCGCGAGCCGCAGCGATTCGGCGGAGACCTACGTGCTCGCCGCGGGCTACCGCGGCACGCCGCCGGATCGGTAATCCCTGGGCGCCGCCTCGATGACGAGGGGGCGCCCGAAAAACTCACTCCCGGTAATCGGGCTCGGTGCGGTCGAGGATCCGCTTGATCGCGGCAAAATGCTCGAGCGCGTAGCGGTGCCTGTTGTCCCGCGTCAACTGGCCCACGGTTTCCGCCACCATCTCGGGCGGGATCGGCTGCAGCGGACGGCCCGTGCTCATGGCGAGGATCTGAACCATCGCCGCGCGCTCCAGGTAGTAGAGATCGTCGTAGGTCTTGGCGACGTCGCCGCCGCCCACCATCACGCCGTGATTGCCCATGAAGAGGATGTCGTGGCCGTCCATCGCGCGGGCCACGCGGTCGCCCTCCTGCTCGGCAAGGGCGACGCCCCCATACGCCCGGTCGTAGGCGATGCGATGGGTGAAGCGAAGCGCGTTCTGGCTCGCGGGCTCCAGGCGGCCGTCCTCGACCATGGCGAGCGCCAGCACGTTGGGCTGATGGGTGTGCATCAGGCAGCGGAGATCGGGCCGCGCCTTGTGCAGGGGCGCGTGAAGGCAGATCGCGGTCTCCTCCACCTCCCCCTCGCCCTCGATCAGGCGGCCGTCGAAGTCCACGACGACGAGGCTGCTCGCGCGCACCTCGCTCCAGTGGGTGCCGTAAGCGATCAACAGGAAGCGGTCGCTGCTCCCCGGCAGCATGAGGGAGAAGTGGTTGCAGACGCCCTCGTTGAGCCCGTGATGGCAGGCCATCCGGTAGGCCGCCGCCAGATCGATCCGCGCCTCGCGCTCCGTCTCGCTCATCGTCCCTCCGCTGCTTGGCCCCGCTCATCGCCTGCCCTCGCGCGGCCGGGCCGAACCGGGCACAATCGGCCGGCGACCCGGATGCTGGAACGTGGAGGACGGGCCGATGCGGGCCGCCGACTGGTACTTCGATTTTCTCTCTCCCTTCTCCTATCTGCAACTGACCCAGTTCGACCGGCTGCCGCAGGACGTAGACGTCGCCTGCCGCCCGGTCCTCTTCGCCGGCCTGCTCGGTCACTGGGGGCACAAGGGGCCCGCAGAAATTCCGGCCAAGCGCGTGCATACCTACCGCTGGTGCCACTGGTACGCGGCACGCCACGGCATCCCCTTCCGCATGCCGCCGGCGCATCCGTTCAACCCGCTGCGCCCGCTGCGCCTCGCCGTCGCGCACGATGGCGACCCCGCGCTCGTCCGCGCGGTCTTCGACGCCATATGGGCCGAGGGGCGCGACCCCTCCCGCGACGATGCGTGGCAGGCGCTGACGGAGCGCCTCGGCATCGCCGGCGCCGACGCGGCCATCGCCCGGCCCGAGGTCAAGGACAGGCTGAGGAAGAGCACGGAGGAAGCGGCGGAGCGCGGCGTCTTCGGCGTGCCCACCTTCGCCATCGGCGACGAGCTCTTCTGGGGTCTCGATTCGACCGATCTGGTGCTGGACTATCTGAACGACCCGGCGCTCCTCAGCACCGGCGAGTACGCCCGCATCTCCGACCTCCCCATCGCCCAGGCGCGCAGGCTCTAGTCGATAGCCTGTCGCCTCAAGAGGGCGATGAAGATGAGCGCCGAGCCGAACATGATCAGGCTGTAGGTGGCCGCAGGCACGACGGCGAGGCCGCCGCCGAACAGCAGCGTCGCGACGGCGATGGCGAGCGTGCCGTTCTGCACCCCGCATTCGAGGGAGATGGCGATGCGCTGGCGCGGGCCGCTCGCGAGGAAGCGCGCGAGAACGTACGCGAGCGCCATCATCAGGACGTTGAGCACCGCCGTCACGGGCCCCGCCTGGCCCATGTACTCAAGCGCGTTCTCGTGCTCCTGGTAGATCGCGGCGGCCAGCACCAGCACGAAGAGCAGCGCGGAGATCCGATGCGCGTTGGCGTGGACCCTGGTGGCGAAGCCCGCGGCCCAGCGCCGGACCGCCATGCCGATCAGCACCGGCAGGGTGACGATCAGGAAGATGCCGAGCGCGGTCTCGACGACGGAGACATCGCCCAGATCGCCACCCACGAGGTGCGCGTACGCGAAGATGACGATGAACGGGACCGTGACGACGCTCAGCAGGCTCATGACGGCGGTGAGCGAGATGGAGAGCGCCACGTCGCCGCGCCCGAAGGCGGTGAGCAGGTTGGAGGTCACCCCGCCGGGCGCTGCGGCGATGATCATGACGCCGAGCGCGAGTTCCGGCGCGAGCGGCCAGATGCTGACGAGGCCGAGAGCCACCGCCGGCAGTAGCACCACTTGCGAGACGGCGCCCACGAGAAAGTCGCGGGGCTGTTTCGCGACCCGCACGAAATCGCCGACGGTGAGGCCGAGCCCCAGCGACAGCATGATGAACGCCAGCGCAATCGGCAGCACGACGTCCGTCACGATCCCCATGTCCGCGTCCCCCTCGCTGTCGGAACTGAACAGGAGTATTCGATGGTCCACAGGGTGCGGCATTGCGGCGCGGCGCACAAGGAGCACCGCGGCCGCCGCTGACAACGGAGACGCCCTAAATCGCCTCGTCGAGAGCGCGGATCAGGCGTTCGACCTCGTCTGCCGTGTTGTAGTGGACCATGCTCGCGCGAACGACGCCGCCCCTCTCCGCGAGGCCCAGGGCCTCGATGCAGCGCGCGGCATAAAAGTCTCCGGCGCCGATGGCGATCTCGTGGGCACTCGCGGCGCGGGCGATCTCGCCGGCATCGCGGCCGTCCACCGCGAAGGAGAACGTGGGCGCCCGCACGCTCCGGTCGGCGCTCGGGTTGCCGATGAGGCGGACGCCGGGCTTCGCCGTGAGGAACTCCAGCAGCGGCGCGCCCAGCGCCTCCTCGTGCGCCGCGATGCGCTCGAAGATCGCCGCCAGCCGGCCGTGCAGCGGCAGGTTGGTCTCCCCCTCGTGGTGGGCGTGGAGCGCGTCGAGATAGGCGGTGATCCCGGCGAGGCCGGCGCTCAGCTCGTGGTTGGGGCCGCCGGGGTTGAGCTTCAGCGGCAGCGCGTCGTCGAGGAAGAAGTGGTTGAGCGGCGCCGCCTGCTCGAAGTGCGCGCGCTTGCCGTAGAGGAGCGCGAGATGCGGCCCGTAGAGCTTGTAGGTGGAGCAGAGATAGTAATCGACGTCCCATGCCTTCACGTCGATGGCGCGGTGGGCGCCGTAGGCAACGCCGTCCACGCAGGCGAGCGCGCCCGCGTCATGGATCATGCGCACCAGCGCCGCCACGTCGGTGAAGCCGCCGGTAATGTTGGAGCAATGGCCGAAGCAGACGAGGCGTGTGCGCTCGTTCAGCAGCGTGGCGAGCCCCTCTGGCTCCAGCGCCACGCTGCCCGGATCGAAGCGCCACTCGCGCACCGTGACCCCTGCCGCCGCGAGCTTGCGCCAGGCGCCGACGTTCGCCTCGTGGTCGAGGTTGGTGACGACGACCTCGTCCCCCTCGGCCAGGCCGGGCCGGAGCGCCTGGGCGAGCAGGAACACGTTCATGGACGTGGACGGCCCGATCATCACCTCCTCGGGCTTGGCGTTCATCATCGCCGCCATCGCCTGGTGGCTTTCCGCGATCATCGCGGCGGCGCGGGCGGAGGCGGGATACGCCGCGCCCGGCTGCACCTGACACTCGCTCATGTAGGTGCGGATGCGGTCCAACGCATGCGCGGCGACCAGGGTGCCGCCCGCGTTCTCGAACAGCGCCCAGGGGCCGGAAAGCGCAGGGAAGTGCGCGCGGGCGAAGGCGGTATCGATGGGCGCCGCCGCCGCGCCTTCGGTCATGCGGTCGTGCCGCCGTTATTCGGTCGGGCCGCCGGCCTCGCTCCAGGCCTGGAAGCCGCCGGTCAGGTTGGCAACCTCGGCGTATCCCATGTCCTGCAGGGTCTTGGCGGCGAGCGCGGAGCGCCCGCCCGAGGCGCAGTAGACGATCAGCCGCTTGCCGGACGAGAGCGCCGGGTTGTGCATCGGCGAGGCGGGGTCGGCGACGAACTCCAGGAAGCCGCGCGGCGCGGCGACGGCGCCCGTAATCGCGCCGGCGCTCTGCTCGGCCCGCTCGCGCACGTCGACGAAGAGCGCGTCCTCGCCGCCCGCAAGGGCCAGCGCGTCGTCCACCGAGACGCTGGCGACCTCCGCCAGCGCCTCGCCGATCAGTTGCATGGATGGCGTTACCATGATCCCTCTCCTCCGGCAGCCTCCGCCGCGCGGGCGATAGGCCCGCTCAGTCGACCTTCGCGGCCACCGCCTCGATCTCGACGACCCACTCGGGCAGCGCCAGCGCCGGCACGATGATCGCGGTCGATGCCGGGCGCACGCCGCCGAGCGCCTTCTTCCGCGCCGCCGCGTAGGCCGGGAAGTTCTCGTGGCCGACGATGTAGCCGGTGATCTTGACGATGTCGTCCACGCCCATGCCGCCCTCGTCGAGCAGCGCCAGGATATTGGCCCAGGTCTGATCGGCCTGGGCGGCGAAGCCGTCTGCCGTCGTGCCGTCGGGCGCCACGCCCACCTGGCCTGCGGTGAACAGCAGCCGGGCGCCCGGCTGAATCTCCAGCGCCTGGCTGTAGCCGCCGCCGAAGGCCTCGACGACGGTGGCCGGATTGTGCCGCTTCAGCATGGTGCCTCCTCCTCTGTCTGGCCGCGATGCGTTGTCCGCTCACTCTAGCCCGCATCTCTTGCCACGGTCACGGTCTCGGCGCGGGCTACGCCGCCTCGCTGGCGAGCCGGTGCGCGGTCGCGATCAGCGCATCCACGTCGTCATCCGCGGTGTCGTGGCGGGTGACGAGGCGGATCGTGGTGGTTTCGGGATCGGTCTCGGGCCAGGAGTAGAAGAGGACTCCGGCCTCGGCGAGCCCGTCGATCACCGGGCGCGGCAGGGTGACGAAGAGCTCGTTGGCCTCCGCCGGCGCCGCGAGCGACGCGCCGGGCACCGCTTCCAGCCCGGCGGCAAGACGCTGTGCCTGGCGGTTGGCGTGCGCGGCCAGCCGGAGCCAGAGGCCGTCCGCGATGTAGGCCGCGAGCTGGGCCGAGACGAAGCGCATCTTGGAGAGAAGCTGCCCCGCCCGCTTGTGGCGGAAGGCGAGGTCGCCCGCGCGCTCGCGAGCGAACAGGACGATGGCCTCGGCCGCGAGCGCGCCGTTCTTGGTCGCGCCGAAGGAGAGCGCGTCGACTCCCGCCCGCCAGGTGAGGTCCGCCGGGCTCAGGCCGCTGCCTGCAACGGCGTTGGCGAAGCGCGCGCCGTCCATGTGGACCGCGAGCCCGTGGCCGCGCGCGAGCCCGGTGAGCACGCCAAGCTCGTCCGGCGTGTAGATCTGGCCCATCTCGGTGGATTGCGTGACGCTGAGGCAGGCGGGCTGCGACCAGTGCACCTCGCCCGTGCCGGCGGCGGCGAGCGCCGCCTCCAGCGCGTCGGGCACGATCTTGCCGAAGCGCTCGTCGATTCCCGCGACCTTGGCGCCGCCGGTCATGAACTCCGGCGCGCCGCACTCGTCGTTCTCCACGTGGGCGGCGCGGCCCGCGTAGATCACCCCCCAGGGCGGTGTGAAGGTGGCGACGGCCACGGAGTTCGCCGCGGTCCCGGTCAGCACCGGGAAGACGCTCACCTCGGTCTCGAAGAGCGCCGAGAACGCTGCATCCAGCCCTTGAGTCCAGGGATCGCCGCCGTAAGGCGTGGCGCTGCCGCGCGCCGCTTCCGCCACGGCGTCCACGATCTCCGGCGCGGCGGAGGCGACGTTATCGCTGCGAAAATCCATTCCTGTCCGTCCTCTCTATCCGCGTTCGGTCGTTTCGCGAGCAAGATCGAGCTCGAGCGGCAGGAAAGCCGAGCGGTCTTCCGCCGGCCGCCAGCCCGTGGTCGCGCCCGCCCTGCCGTCCGTGACGGCGGTGATGAGCCAGACCATGTCGGGCTCGAAGATCATGGAAATATCCGTCTCGGAGGGCGCGGCGCTGCCGTCGGGGTGGGAGTGGTAGACGCCGATGACGGAATCCGGGCTTTCCCTCAACGCGCGCTCCAGGCGCAGGCGGAGCTTGGGGTCGACCTCGAAGCGCCGGGTGCGCGGCGGCTCGGCGACGTTGGCGCTCGCTTCCACCGTGCTCACGCGGTACGCCTCGCCCGGCGCAGAGCGGCCGACGAGAAGGCCGCAGGCTTCCTCCGGGTAGGCTTCTTCCGCCGCCCGCTCGATGACCCGCAGCTGCTCGGGCGTGAGGCGCACCGCCGCGGCGCTCACGGCGTCCCCTCGAGGCCGATGTTGGCGACCGTGCCGCCGCTGCGGAGATCGACGATCACGATGCGCTCGCCGGCGTCGGGCACCGCGACGACGAGGATGAGTCGGTGGCCCGCCGCGGTCATGCGGCGCACCTGCGAGCCCGCCGGCAGCCCGAGGTCGCCAGGCGCGGGAAGCGCCGCCGCCTCGGGCACGGCGTTCCAGTCCGCCTCCTCCGTCGCCGCCGCGTCCTCGTCCCCGGTGAGCTCGGCCAGCTCGTTGCCCTTCTCGACCAGCTTGAGGCCGATCACGACGAGGCCCGCCGCAATCATCACGCCGAGAACGATGACGATGATCTTGAGATAGGTGATCATGGCCCGTACCGGATATGAGCACCGCCACTGATACGCGCCGCCGGTTCACCGTCGCTCGGGCGGAGGCTCGCGCGCGGCTGGACCGGATCCTGGCAGACCACGTGCCGGCGCTGTCACGCTCGCGGCTCAAAAACTTGATCGAGACCGGCCGGGTCTCGATCGCGGGCGAGACGATAACGGAGCCGGGATATCGGGTCAAACCGGGGCAAGCCGTGACCCTCGTCATTCCGCCGCCGGTGGACGTGACGCCGCGCGCCCAAGCCATTCCGCTCCAGGTGGCCTACGAGGACGATGACCTGATCGTGGTGGACAAGCCGGCGGGCCTGGTGGTCCACCCGGCGCCGGGCAACCCCGACCGCACGCTGGTGAATGCGCTGCTCGCCCACTGTGGCGCCAGCCTCTCGGGCATCGGCGGCGTGCGGCGGCCCGGCATCGTCCACCGCCTCGACAAGGACACGAGCGGCCTCATGGTCGCGGCCAAACACGACGCCGCGCACCACGGGCTTTCCGCCCAGTTCGCGACGCGGCGGCTCGGCCGGACCTACAGCGCCGTCGTCTGGGGCGTGCCCAGGCCCGGCCAAGGGCGGATCGAAGGCGCCATCGGACGCGACCCCCGCAACCGCAAGCGCATGGCCGTGCGGAGGAGCGGCGGCAAGCCGGCCGTCACGCGCTATCGCGTGCTGCAATCGGCAGACGCGCGCTGGAGCCTCGTCGAGTGCCGGCTGGAGACCGGGCGCACCCACCAGATCAGGGTCCACATGGCGCACGCAGGCCACCCGCTGCTCTGCGATACACTCTACGGCGGCGCGCGCCGGCGGAGCCTCGACGAGAGCCTGCGTGCCGCGCTTGCGCTCTGCCCGCGCCAGGCGCTGCATGCGGTCGCGCTCGCGTTCGTTCACCCGGTGAGCGGCGCAGAGCTCGCGTTCGAGAGCCCGCTTCCGGCGGACATGAAGGCGCTGATCGCGGCACTGTCCGGCGATGACATAGATGAGCACTAAACTGCTATAAGTATTGTATAACGCGCCTATAACACTTACGTGACGGGCATGATTTTGCCTTGAAAACGCCGCTTTTGGGCGCCAATTCCTATTGTGCATGCGCAGGACCGGCCGAAGAGCCTGGGGCGGCACCTGCGGAGGATCGGAGGGGCTCCTGTGGAAAGGGGGATGGAACGATGACATCGCGCACCGTCCCGATGCCGGCGACCATGGAGGGGAGCGGCGTCTCCCGCTATCTCCGCGAGATTCGGCAGTTTCCGCTCCTCTCGCCCGAAGAGGAGTTCATGCTGGCCAAGCGCTGGCGCGAGCACGACGATGCCGAGGCGGCGCACCAGCTCGTGACCAGCCACCTGCGCCTGGTGGCCAAGATCGCGATGGGCTATCGCGGCTACGGGCTGCCGGTGGGCGAGCTGATCTCCGAGGGCAACGTCGGGCTCATGCAGGCGGTCAAGCGCTTCGATCCGGATCGCGGCTTCCGCCTTGCGACCTACGCCATGTGGTGGATCCGCGCCTCGATCCAGGAATACATCCTGCACTCCTGGTCGCTGGTGAAGATGGGCACCACGGCGGCGCAGAAGAAGCTCTTCTTCAACCTGCGCAAGCTGAAAGGCGAGATCGAAGCCATCGACGACGGCGATCTGACGCCGGAGCAGGTGGAGCACATCGCGACCGCGCTCAATGTGCCTGCCGCCGACGTGGTCTCCATGAACCGGCGGATGCTCGGCCCCGACCAGTCGCTCAACGCGCCCGTCCGCGAGGAAGGCGGCGGCGAGTGGCAGGACTGGCTGGAAGACCCCGGAGAGAGCCACGAGACGGACATCCTCGAGGCCAACGAGCTCGACCACCGCAGGCAGCTCTTCACCGAATCGCTCGAGGTGCTCACCGAGCGCGAGCAGCACATCCTGGCCGAGCGGCGCCTGAAGGAGGAGCCGTCCACCCTGGAGGAGCTGAGCAAGGTCTACGGCGTCTCGCGCGAGCGCATCCGCCAGATCGAGGAGCGCGCCTTCAAGAAGCTGCAGAAGGCGATGCGCGCCGCCCACCGCCGGCAGCGTGAAGAGGCCGCCGTCGCACACCCCTAATTGGAAACAAATGCCGAGAAGCTAGGGGGCCTGTCCCGTCACCGGGGCTGGCCCTTTGCATCCCTCAGCGCCCCATGCCGTAGTATTCGCGGTTGGGGCGCATGTCGATGGCGGCGGCGAGCCGGTTGGTCATGTTGTAGAAGCCCGCGACCTCGGCGATGTCGAAGATGTCCTCGTCGCCGAAGCCGGCCTTCCTGAGCGCCGCGCGGTCGGGATCGCCCACGGAATCCGGGCTCTCGCTGAGCTTCCAGGTGAAATCCAGCATCGCGCGCTGGCGCTTCGAGAGCGGCGCCGCGCGGTAGTTCGCGACGAGCTGGTCGCCGAGCACCGGGTCGCCTGCGAGGACGCGCACCTGCGCGCCGTGGGCCACCAGGCAGTAGTGGCAGTGGTTCACGCAGGAGACGACGACGGCGATCATCTCCCGCTCCAGGGGGGAGAGGCCGGAGTCGCCCAGCA
Source organism: Alphaproteobacteria bacterium (assembly GCA_965221125.1). Taxonomy (GTDB): domain Bacteria; phylum Pseudomonadota; class Alphaproteobacteria; order UBA828; family UBA828; genus WTGU01. Next base: position 253,470 of record CBDCRW010000004.1, on the reverse strand, counting down.
TCAGCTCGTTGTTGTACGTGCGGAACAGCTCGAACTTGCGGGGCCGGAGCGTGTAGGAGCGGAGCACGTTCGGCACGAAGCCGATCTTCTCCAGGCAGCGCGCGAAGACGGCGCGGATCTCGGGCGTGTTGCTGCGCTGATCCGGAAGGCGCAGCGCGTGGACGCGATCCGCTTTGCGCGGCGCTCGCTTGGCCGGCATGGCTCTCTCCCCTGGCGATGATTTGCGTGCGGTAGCTTAGAGCGAGCCCGTCTTGGGCGGGCTCGCGACAGGCCGCGACAGCGGCCCGCCGCGAATGCGGCGCCCTCGCGGAGGCGCCGGCTGCAAGCCGGCTGCCGTGAGCGACAAATTTCTCAACCGCACTGGGCGCGGTGGCGCAGCAGGTGGTCGGCGAACACGCAGGCCATCATCGCCTCGCCCACCGGCACCGCGCGGATGCCGACGCAGGGATCGTGCCGGCCTTCAGTCGAGACCTCGGTCTCGGTTCCGTCCCGCGTGATCGTGCGGCGGGGCGTGCGGATGGAGCTGGTGGGCTTGACCACGAAGCGGACCAGGACCGGCTGGCCGGTGGTGATGCCGCCGAGTACGCCGCCCGCGTTGTTGGTGAGGAACGTCGGCTTGCCCCCTTCCATGCGGATCTCGTCGCCGTTCTCGTCCCCGCCCAAGGCTGCGGCGGCGAAGCCGGCGCCGATCTCGACGCCCTTGACCGCGTTGATGCCGACCATGCCGGCGGCGAGGTCGGCGTCGATCTTGCCGTAGACCGGCGCGCCCAGCCCCGCCGGCACGCCGCCGGCTTCCACCTCGATGATGGCGCCCAAGGAGGTGCCGGCCTTGCGCGCCGCATCGAGCGCGTCTTCCCATTGCGGCACCGTCTCGGCATCGGGGCAGAAGAAGGGATTGCGCGCGGTCTCCGCCCAGTCCCAGCGTGCGCGCTCGACGGCAATCCCGCCGACCTGGATGACGGCGCCCCGGATCGTCACGCCCGCGCCCAGGATCTTCTGCGCGATGGCGCCGGCCGCCACGCGCATCGCGGTCTCCCGCGCGCTGGCCCGCCCGCCGCCCCGGTAATCGCGGATGCCGTACTTCGCGTCGTAGGTGAAGTCGGCGTGGCCGGGGCGATAGGTGTCCTTGATCGGGCCGTAGTCGCGGCTGCGCGCGTCCTCGTTCTCGATCACGAGCGCGATGGGCGTGCCGGTGGTCCGGCCCTCGAACACGCCGGAGAGAATGCGCACGGTGTCGGATTCGCGCCGCTGGGTCACGAAGCGGGACGTGCCGGGCCGGCGCCGGTCGAGCGCGGGCTGGATGTCGGACTCGGCAAGCGGAATACGCGGCGGCACGCCATCGACGACGCAGCCTATGGCCGGCCCGTGGCTCTCGCCCCAGGTGGTGACGCGGAAGAGCAGGCCGAAGCTGTTGCTGGCCATGGCGGCGCTCGCCGCGCCTAGACCACCGAGATGTCGGGCGCGTCCGGCCGCTTCATGCCGACGATGTGATAGCCGCAGTCGACGTGGTGGACTTCGCCGGTGACGCCCCGGCCGAGGTCACTGAGGAGATACGTCGCGGCGCCGCCCACCTCGTCGATGGTGACGTTGCGCTTGAGCGGCGAGTTCAGCTCGTTCCACTTCATGATGTAGCGGAAATCGCCGATGCCGGACGCGGCCAGCGTCTTGACGGGGCCGGCGGAGATCGCGTTGACCCGGATGTTGCGATCGCCGAGATCGGCGGCGAGGTAGCGCACGCTCGCCTCCAGCGCGGCCTTGGCGACGCCCATGACGTTGTAGTGCGGCACCCAGCGCTCGGCCCCCATGTAGGTGAGCGTGAGCAGGCCGCCGCCGCCGTCCCCCATCAGCGCGACGGCGCGCCGGCAGAGCTCGGTGAACGAATAGCAGGAGACCTGGAGCGTGTTCTGGAAGTTCTCGAGCGAGGTGTCGAGATAGCGCCCCTTCAGCTCCTCCTTGTCGGAGTAGGCGATGGCGTGGACGAGGAAATCGAGGCTGCTCCAGCGCCCGGCGAGCGCCTCGAAGGTGGCGTCCATGCTCGCCCGGTCGGTCACGTCGCAGGGGAGCAGGAAATCGGAGCCCACCGATTCGGCGAGCGGCCGGAGCCGCTTCTCGATCGCCTCGCCCTGGTAGGTGAAGGCCAGTTCCGCGCCGTGGTCGGCGAGGGACCTGGCCACGCCCCAGGCAAGCGAGCGCGCGTTCGCGACGCCCATCACGATGCCCCGCTTGCCCGCCATCAGCGGCGAAGCATCCGCCATCGAAGCCTCGTTTTGCCTTGATTTCCGGTGTGTTGCCGCATCCTACACGAAACCCGCGGCGCCGCAACGTGCATGTGCCTCCAGCAGCCCGGATCGTCCCTGTTCCGCTGCCCGATACGGCCATCCGCCGTGGCCGTGCTATAAGCAGCCGGCGTGAAACCCGAAATCCCGAGCGGCCCCAGGACCCAGCCCGAGCGCGCGCGCCGGCTGATGCGGCGTGCGACCAATCTCGCGGTCGCAGCCGCCGCCCTGATGATCGCCGCCAAGCTCGGCGCCTGGCTCGTCACGGATTCCGTGAGCCTGCTCTCGTCGCTGGCCGATTCGGTGATGGACGTGCTGGCCTCGCTCATCAACCTGTTCGCCGTGCGCCATGCGCTGCAGCCGGCGGACCGCGAGCACCGCTTCGGCCACGGCAAGGCGGAGCCGCTGGCGGGCCTCGGCCAGGCGCTCTTCATCACGGCCTCGGCGATCTTCCTGATCGTCGAGGCGGTGGGGCGCATCATGGAGCCGGAGCCGATCGCGCGCGCGCCGGTGGGGATCGGCGTGATGGTCTTCGCCATCGTCGTTACCACGGCGCTGGTGGCCTACCAGCGCCGCGTCGTGCGGCTCACCGGGTCCACCGCGATCAGGGCCGATGCCCTGCACTATGCCTCCGACATCCTGATGAACGTCGGCGTGATCGCGGCGCTGGCGCTGGCGACGACCCTGGGCTGGGGGCTCGCCGATCCGATCATCGCGATGGCGATCGCAGGCGTCATCATCCATGCCGCGCTCCGCGTCGCGTGGAGCTCGATCCAGCAGCTGATGGACCACGAGCTGCCGGAGAAGGACCGCGAGCGCATCCGCCGGATCGTGCTGGAGCACCCGGAGGTGCTGGATTGCCACGACCTGCGGACGCGGCGCTCGGGTCTCGATTCGTTCATCCAGGTCCACGTGGAGATGGACCGCTCGCTCACGCTGCTGCGCGCGCACGAGATATCGGACGACGTGGAAGCGCGGATTCGCGAGGCCTTCCCCCACGCGGAGGTCCTCATCCACGCCGACCCGGAAGGCATCGAGGAGCCCATGCCGAGCTTCGCCCGGCGCTGACGCGGGCCGACGGGGAACAGGGAGAGGATCGCCATGCCGCGCTGGGCGAGCGGGCCGCGGGGGCAGCCGGCCTACTGGCACGAGGCGCGCGATGCGCTCGCCGCAGCCGACCCGGTGATGGCGGGGCTCGTCGCGCGCTACGAGGGCGAGGGGCTGGTCGGCCAGGGCGACCCCTTTCTCACCATCGCGCGCGCCATCGTGGCGCAGCAGATATCGGTACACGCGGCAGACAGCATCTGGGCGCGCCTGGAAGCGCTCGTAGGCAGCGTCACGCCGCCCGCCGTCGCCGCCCACGCGGAAGAAGCGCTGCACGGCGCCGGCCTCACCCGGCGCAAGGCCGGCTACCTGCGCGACATCGCTTCTGGCTTCGTGTCGGGAGACATCGACCCCGGCCGCTGGCAGGAGGCCGACGACGACGCGGTGATCGCCGAGCTGCTGGCGCTGAGGGGGGTGGGCCGCTGGACCGCCGAGATGGTGCTGATCTTCCATCTGCAGCGGCCGGACGTGCTGCCGCTCGCCGACATCGGCGTGCAGCGCGCCATCGCCAGACACTACGGCGACGGCAGGAAGATGAGCACGGACGCGATGGAGGCTTGCGCCGCGTGCTGGCGGCCCTGGCGCTCGGTCGCGGTCTGGCACCTGTGGCGGAGCCTCGACCCGCTCCCGGTCGCGTACTGAGCGCGGCGCTCGTGCCGCCCGCCCGCCGTGGACCCCTGCGGCGGCGGTCTTCATAATGCGGCGGCGGCGAGGGAGCGCTGGCGCCGCGCCGGGAGAGGGCTGCATGTCGCTGTTGGACGATTTCGATTTCGATTCCCTGGCCGCGCCGGTCGTCGCGGTCGATTCCGACGACTTCAGGGAGGGCATGCGCCAGCTCGCGGCCGGCGTCACCATCGTCACGACCTCCATCGGCGCGCAGCGCAACGGGTTGACCGCCACCGCCGTCTGCTCGCTGAGCGCCGCACCGCCGATGCTGCTCGCCTGCGTCAACCGCGAGGCCGGTGCCCACGACCCGACCCTGCAAAGCCGGGTCTTCTGCGTCAACGTGCTGGGCGAGCGGCACCTGGACCTCGCGGCGCAGTTCGCCTCGTCCTCGCGCGTGGGCGAGCGCTTCACCTCCGGCAACTGGGGCACGCTCGCCACCGGCGCGCCGGTGCTGATGGACGCGCTCGCGAGCTTCGACTGCCTGCTCGGCCAGACGCTGCGGGCGGAGACCCACACGGTGCTCACCGGCCGGGTGCAGGCGGTGCGCACCGACTCGGCCCAGGAGCCCCTGCTCTACTCCCGCGGCGCCTTCGGTACCTTCGCGGCCTAGCGCGCTTTCCCGTTTTTCACGGAACGGCATTAAAGCGGTCCATTCCGGTCTATGCCGGTCCAAAGTGGTCCAAAGTGGCCCAAGGTGGTCCGAAACGGGCGGCACAAAGTGGCCCAAAGTGGCACAAGGTGGCTCAAGATGGCCCAAGCTGGCCCGTCCCCGGCGGCGGCGGGAGGCCGCTGGACGAGCGCCCGGCGACGAGCCGACTCCCCCGAGCCGCTCCGGCCCGGCTTTCCCTGACGTGCGATGGTCTGCGCGCTGCATCCGCAGAGCCTGCCCCCACTCGCCTGCCCCGTGCACCGCACCATGGTCCGGAGCCAGCCCGCGGCCGGCAGCAAAAGCGGACGCGCGCTCACAACTCCCGAAGACCGTGGATTGCATGGATTCTGAAGCAGGGTAGCCCTTGACATTCGCCAACAAAACTATAAACCTAGTTATATGGATGTGAGACAACACACTCACGCGCTGTCCCCGACTGCCGTGGCGCTGGAGGAAGCGGCGCAGGGATTCGCCGCCTGCGGCTCCGAGCCGAGGCTCATGGTGCTGCGGCTGCTGGTGCGCGCCGGCGCGGAGGGGCTCACCGTCGGCGAGATTCAGGAGCGCACGGCCATCCCGGCGTCGACCCTCGCCCATCACCTCGGGTTTCTCGCTGCGGGCGGGCTGGTCGAACAGGAGCGCCGCGGCCGCACCGTCATCAACCGCGCGGCCTATCGGCGCATCGAGGCCCTCGCCGCCTTCCTGCTGGAAGCGTGCTGCGCCGACGCCAGGCCCTCGCCCGAAGCCCGTGCCGCGCGGGCCGCGCTGGAGGGACACACGGGGTGACCGCGCTCGTTCTTCGCAGCGTCCACGGCCTCCGCACGAACGCGCGGAGCGTGCTGTCCGCCTGGACCCTGATCCTCGTCATCCCGCTTGCGGTGGCGCTGCTGGATGCGGCGAACGTCGTGGACATCCTCCTCATCGCCGCCGAGGCGTTCGCCGGAACCCTGCCCTACATCGCCGCAGCCGTCCTGCTCATCGCGGCGCTGAAGGCGACAGGGGCCACCGCGCTCGTCCCCCGCGCCTTCGAGGGCCGCGAGACGCGCATGATCGTGCTCGCGGCGCTCATCGGCGGGCTCGCGCCATTCTGCTCGTGCGAGGTCATTCCGCTCATCGCAGGACTGCTCGCCGTGGGCGTCCCGCTCTCGGCAATCATGGCGTTCTGGCTCTCCTCGCCGCTCATCGACCCGTCGAGCATGCTCATCACCGCCGCAGCACTCGGCTGGGACTTCGCGGTGGGCAAGGCGGCTGCGGCGGTGGCGCTCGGCCTCTTCGGCGGCTTTGGCGCGCGCCTCCTCGTCTCGCGCGGCGCCTTCGCCGAACCGCTCCGGCCGGGCGCGGGCGGCGGTTGCTGCGGCACCGCCAGCGGGTTGGAAGAGGGCAAACCCGTCTGGCGCTTCTGGCGCGAGCCGGCCCGGCGGGCCGCATTCCGCGCCGAAGGGATCGCGAACGCGCGCTTCCTCGTGAAATGGCTCGTGCTGGCCTATCTGATCGAGGGTCTGCTCGTCACCTACGTGCCGGCCGAGATGATCGCCGGCGTCGTCGGCGGCGAGGGACCGGGGCCCGTCGTGATCGGCGCGCTGGTGGGTGCGCCCGCCTACCTCAACGGCTACGCCGCGCCCGCGCTCGTCGCCGGCCTCATGGAGCAGGGCATGGGCTCGGGCGCCGCGATGGCATTCATGGTAGCGGGCGCGGTGAGCTGCATCCCGGCCATGGTGGCCGTCTGGTCGATCGTGCGCGGGCAGGTGTTCGCCGCCTACCTCTGCTTTGGCATCGCCGGCGCGATCCTGAGCGGGCTCCTGTTCGCGGCCCTCGTCTCGTAGCCCCTACAGCGCGGCCGAGCGGCGTGCGCGCGATCATGGCGTCGGCGGCCGGTCCCACACCAGGGAATTGAATGTACAATGGCTCCGTCCCTATATGGACAAGTATGGCGTTACGCTGACACGACAGGGGGAGGCGGGTGCCTTGGATGTGGAATTCGAACGTCGCGACGGCGTGCTGATCGTTTCTGCAAGCGGGCGGCTGGAATCCGCCAATGCCGCGGACTTCTACAGGACGGTCAGAGCCGAGATCGATGCCGGCGACCGGGCCGTGGTCATGGACTTCGAGGCGCTCAAGTTCCTCGGCAGCGCGGGGCTTCGCGCCGTCTTCATGACGGCGTCCGATCTCGACAAGCGCGATGCCGGGATCGCCGTGTGCTCTCCGCCGAAACCGATCGCCAAGGTGATCAAGCTCAGCGGCATGGAACAGCTGATCCCCGTCTACCCGTCGCAGGCCGACGCTCTCGCCGCGCTCTGAACCGCGCCGGCGTGGCCCGGTTGGCCGTCCCGGCCGCCTTCAGGCCGGAGCGCCGCCGCCGTTCATCGAGGCCCGAAGCCGGGCGGTCGCGGCCTCGTCCACGGCGAGGCTGTCGTCGTCCACGCTGCCGGTGATGGCGACGCCATAGACCGCGCGCGCCGTCTCGGCCGAGATGTAGCGCTCGGCCACGTCGTTCAGCACCCGATGGGTCTCGCGCTCCGCCGGGGTGCCGTAGCCGCCGCCCCCCTGGTCGCGCGCGCGCAGGCGCTCGCCGCCTTCGAGATCGCAGACCATCACCGCCGGGTAGGGGTGCTCCGAGCCGTCTTGCGCGATCTTGGCGTTGCCGCCGAGCCGCGAGCCGGTGCCGCCGCGCACGCCCTTGGGCGCGCTCTCGAGCCCGTTGCAGACATGGAGGATGCGCATGGGATCGTTGCGCGGTCCCATGACGACCTCGGTGGCGGGCCCGCCCCGCCGGCGGCCGTGGCCCATGGAATCGGTCATCACGTGCATCTTGTCGATGAGCACGGGGAAGCGCTGCTCGTTGATCTCGATGCTGTCGCGGTAGAGCAGGCCCGCCGCCACCGGCACGAAGAGGTAGTGCATGCCGTCGTTCTCGGCCGACGCGCCGCCGCCGCCGCCCATCATGAACATCTGGTTGATGTAGGGCTCGCCGTTCCTGCGCCAGTCGGTGCCCGATGCGACGCCGGCCGCAGCCGAGTTGCAGTAGTTGCCGTGGGCAAAACCCTGGCCCTCGCCGAGCTCGGCGAAGGCGGACTGCGTCACGTTCACGATCACGTCGGTGAGGTTCGTGGTCGCCACCGAGCAGCTGTGGGGGAAGCGCGGGATGCCGACCGCGCAGTTCTCGCGCAGCAGCACCTCGATGCGGCGCATGGTGCCGGAGTTGGGCGGCAGGTCCTCGCCGAGGCAGGTGAGCACGCCCTGCACCGCCGCCATGGTGGACGTGGTCTCGGTGAGGTTCAGCCCCGCATCGATGCAGTCGATGTTGTCGCGCAGGTCCACCGTCACCTTCGCCGCGTCGGGGTCGATGTCGATGGTGACGTTGATGGGAATCCCGTCCGGCACCCACGGCTCGACCGGATCGTGCGCCTGCGAGCCCTTGAGCTTGCCCTTGGGCAGCGTGCGGATCGCCTCGATGCAGCGGCGCTCGGAGTAGTCGAACCACTCCTCGGTGAAGTGGCGCACCGTGTGCGCGCCGTACTTGGCGATGAAGGCCTTGAGCGAGCGCTCGCCGATGCGGGCCGCGCCGACGGCGGCGAGGTAGTCGCCGTACCACTGCTCCGGCACGCGGATGCGGCGCTCGCACATGCGGATGATGTCGTCGATGTCCTTGAAGTCGCGCTGCACCTGCACGCAGGGGAAGATCAGCGCGCCCTCCTGATAGACGTCGGCCGCCTGCGCCATGTAGGTGGTGGGCAGGCTGTTGCCGACGTCGGCCTGATGCGCCTTCACGGCGACGGTGAAGAAGTGCTCGCCCTCGTGGAACACCGGCACCAGGATGGTGTGGTCGGCCGGGTGCGTGTTGCCGAGGTAGGGGTCGTTGTGCAGGTAGGCATCGCCCTCGGCATAGTCGGGATGCAGGTCCTGCATCGACCTGGTCTGGATGTTGGTGCCCCAGACGTGGATGGGGAAGCCCTCGGCCACGGCGAGTACCTGATTGTCCGACGTGATGACCGCACAGGAGAAGTCGCGCGCCATGCCGATGACGGACGAGCGCGCCGCCAGCAGCATGGTGTTGGTCATCTCGCGGCAGACCGCGTCCATACGGTTCGCCATCACCGGCAGCAGGACCGGGTCTATGCGGTTCTCCCGCCCAGCTTCCGCGAGTGCTTGTGCCATCGCTTCCTCCCTCAGGCGCCGGCGGCGCCGGTCTCCAGCAGGTAGTTGCGCCCGGCGGTCACGATCGCCGACGAGCCGGGATAGACCACGATCGTGGTCGTGGGCTCCTCGATGATCGCCGGCCCGGGCACCACCATCCCTGCGTGCAGATCATCGCCGAGATGGAAGGGCGTGTCCAAGGCTCCGGCCTCGCCGAAGTAGGCCCGCGTGGTGTGGCGCGGCGCGGGCAGGGGCGCCTCCGCCGCGGCTTCCGTCGGGAACGACGGCTTGTCGAGGAACGCCGTGATCCGGCCCTTCCAGTTGATGCACTCGATGGCGCCGCCCTCCTCCTTCACCGCGTAGCGGCGGAAGTGGACATCGTGGAAGGCCTCCACCAGCCGCTCCACGTCCGCCTGGCCCTCGAAGCGGTCCATGGGCATGGGGATTTCCATCTCCCACTGCTGGTTGATGTAGCGGGCTTCGACGAAATACTCGCGCCCGAAGCGCTCGATGCTGCGGCCGCGCAGCTTCTCCTCGAACGCGTCCATGCGTTGAGCGATGCCGGAGAGCGTCGCGCTGACGCCCTCGAAATCGAAGGTGTTGGAGTGCGCGTAGCGGCTCGCGCTGAACTCCGTGACGATGTTGGAGAACTGCCCGCCGCAGGCGCTGAGCGCGCCCGCCGTGCGCGGCAGCAGCACGCGGCGGCAACCCAAAGCCTGGGCGATGGGGATGATGTTGAGTCCGGCGGCACCCCCGCCGGCGACGATGATACTCTCGCCGGGGTTCACGCCGTCCTGGACCGTGATCTCCTGGATCGCCTTGATCATCTGCTCGCCGGCGAGCGTGAGCACGGCAGACGCCGCCTCCTCGGCGGAGAGCTTGAGCGGCTCCGCCACCTGCTCGATCGCCTGCCCTGCCGCCGCCACGTCGAGGCTCATGCGCCCGCCGAGGAAGTAGTCGGGGTCGATGTAGCCGAGCACCACGGCGGCGTCGGTGACGGTGGGCTCCTCGCCGCCCAGGCCGTAGCAGGCGGGGCCGGGGCGCGCGCCCGCGCTCTGCGGGCCGACGCGCAGCAGCCCGCCGGAATCGATCCAGGCGATGGACCCGCCGCCGGCGCCGACGCTCCGCACGTCCACCGAGGAGAGGCCGAGGTTGTGGCCGATCCACTCGCCCAATAGCCACGTGTCGCGGGTGTATTTCACCTGGCCGCTGCGGACCAGGCTCACGTCGAAGGTGGTGCCGCCGGTATCGACGATGATCACGTCGTCGCCCTGCGCCTCCGCGCCGGCGTAGGCGATGCCGGCGAGCGGCCCCATCGCAGGGCCCGACTTCACGGTGTAGATCGGCTTCGCCACCACGTCGTCCACGTGCATGACGCCGCCCGACGACGTGCTGATGAGGACCTCGCCCTCGCAGCCGGCGGCGCGCAGGTCGCTCTCGAACCCGGCCAGATGAGCCTGCATGAGCGGCTTGAGCGAGGCGTCGATGGCGGTCGACGACGTGCGCGGGAACTCGCGGATGATCGGGTTGAGCTGGTGCGAGAGCGTATACGGCACGCCCGGCACGATCTCGGCGATCAGTTCGCCGATGCGAAGCTCGTGGTCGGGATTGACGATGGACCAGAGCAGCGCCACCGCAACCGCATCGATCCGCTTGCGCGGCAGGCCCTCGATGATCGCCCGTGCCGCCGCCTCGTCCAGCGCGCGCTCGACGCCGCCCTCGGCGTTGATGCGCTCCGGGATCTCGAAGGTGAGGCGGCGCGGAATGTAGGGCGGCGGGAACTCCATCGCGAGGTTGAGCGGCTCGCGCTTGCCGCCGTGGCGGTAGAGCAGCGTGTCGGGAAAGCCCTCGGTCGCGAGCAGCGCCGTCTTCGCGACCTTGCCCTCGATGATCGAGTTGGTGGAGCGCGTGGTGCCGTAGATCAGCATCTCGGTCTCGGCGAGCAGGCGCTCGTAGTCGACGCCCACGATCTCGCCGGCGTTGGCGAGCGCCTCGCGAAATCCCTCGAAGGTGCGCTCGGTCGTGGTCAGCGCCTTGCCGACGGTGAGCTGGCCCGCTTCGTCGGCGAGCACGACATCGGTGAACGTGCCGCCGGTATCGACGGCAATGCGATAGCTCATGGGAGTCTCCCTAACCCGGAAGCAAGCCTGCGCTACCAGGCCTTGTGCAAGAGGTCGATGACCTCGTCCGTGGACGTCACCTGGCGAGGATTGCTGGCGACGATGATGTCTTCCAGGGCGTCCTTCGCGATGCCGGGGAAGTCGTCGTGGCCAACGCCCACGTCGCGGAGCCGCCAGGGGAGGCCCATGTCGTCGCGCACCAGCTTCGCCACCTCGTCGGCCGCGGCGGTGGCAGCGTCCTCCTCGCTCATGCCGGCGAGGTCCACGCCCATCGCCTCGGCCACCCAGGCCTGGCGCGTCATGGTCTGCTCGCGGTTGAAGGCCATGACGTGCGGCATCATCACGGCGGAGGTCTCGCCGTGGGGCACGTTGCAGCGCGCGCCCAACTGGTGGCCGATGCCGTGGCTCAAGCCCAGCGTGACGTTGGCGAGGCCGCAGACCGACATCCACGCCGCCACCATGCATTGTGCGCGCGCCGCCGCGTCGCCGGGGTCGGCCCTGGTCTCGCGCAGGTAGCGCACCAGCATGTCGAGCGCGCGGTAGGCCAGCGCGTCGATGAAGGGCTGGGCCGTGGTCGAGCACATCGCCTCGATGCAGTGGTCGACCGCGCGCATGCCGGTGCCGAGCCAGAGCCGCTCCGGCGTCTCCAGGGTCAGCTCCGGGTCTAGGATGACCGCCTTCGCCGTGATCCGCCGGTCGACGTAGAGGTCCTTCACCTTGCGCTCTTCGTCGGTGATGCCGACGAAGTAGGTGAACTCGCCCGCAGACAGCGTCGTCGGGATCGCGAACATCGGGATCGGGTCGTTGGTGAGCGAGGGGATCTCCACCTTGTCCGGATAGGTGAACTTGATCATGTAGGCATCGAGACCTGAAGGCTCGGTGATCCCCTCGGCGAGGCAGATGGTGGCGGCCTTCGCGGTATCGTTGGGCGTGCCGCCGCCGAAGCTGATGAGCGCATCCGCGCCCCGCTCGCGCGCGTAGTCGGCGGCCGCGATCACGGTGCGGCGCGGTACGTGCTGCGACGTCTCGTGAAAGACGCCGGCGCACTTGTTGCCCGTGGCGGCGGCGATCTTGTCCACCAGATTCGTGTTCTTGGCCAAGGAGTTGCCGGTGATGATGACGGCCCGGCTCACGCCCTGCTTGTCCAGCTCGGCGGAAAGATTGTCGAGGCTGCCGGAGCCGAAATGGACCTCGTCCATCGGCAGCATGGTGAAGTGCCCCTTGAGCTCCTGCTTGGGCAGCGAAAGCATGTGTCTCTCCGATTGCGGCGGCCGGCGGGGGTCGGGTGGCGCCGAGCAAACACTTGTTTGAAATCCGAGTCAATTCCGCGTAGAGCGTGGCGGCCCGCGCTGCGGGCGGACGGGCATCCGAGGGGCGATCCGGGAGGAGCCGCATGAGGCTGATCGACTACTTCGAGCGCGGGCACCGCTACCACCCGGACCGCGCCTGCCTCATCGACGGGGCGGGCGAACTCAGCTACCGCGAGGTGGCACAGCGCAGCCACCGCACGGCGAACGCGCTGATCGCGGGCGGGCTCGCGGCCGGCGACCGCGTCGCAATCCTGAGCCCCAACGCGTCCCGCGCCTTCGAGGCCTGGATCGGCGCTGCGCGGGCCGGCGGCGTCTGGGTCGGCCTCGCCGCGCTCGCGTCAGCGGACGAGAACGCCTACGTCATCGACCAGCGCGAGGCCGCGTGGCTTTTCTACCATTCGAGCTTCGAGCCCGTGATCGCGCAGATCCGCGCCCGGTGCCCAAAACTCCGCCATCTCGTCTGCCTCGACCGCACCGGCACGCACGCGCCCTCCTTCGAGGACTTCATCGCGGGCCACGGCGACGTGGCGCCGGAGCTTGCGGACGAGCGCGACGCGGTCATCAGCCACTTCACCTCGGGCGGCACCACGGGCCGGCCCAAGGGCGCGATGTGGTCGAACCTCATCTGGGAGGCCTGGTGCGCCAACGCCTACGCCCACATGCCGATCAGGAAGCCGCCGGTGCACCTGGTGGCGACCTCCATGGCGCACGGCGCCGGCGTCTTCGCCTGGCCCGCCATGGCCTTCGGCGGCACCACGGTCTGCATCCAGAAGCCCGATCCGCTCACGGTGCTGGAGGCGATCGACCGCCACGGCGTGACCCACACCTTCATGCCGCCGACGATGATCTACATGATGATCGCGCACCCGCGTGCCCGCGAGTTCGACTATTCGACGCTCGATTACTTCGTCTATGGCGGCGCGCCGATGTCGGCCGACAAGGTGGCCGAGGCCATCGACCTCTTCGGCCCCTGCATGACCCAGATCTACGGCCAGGCCGAGTGCCCGTGCACCATCGGTATCCTCACGCCCGCCGACCACCTGGAGGCCCTCGCCGACCCCAGCAAGCGCCATCGGCTCAAGAGCTGCGGCCGCCCGCCCGTCTTCGTCGAGGTCGAGATGATGGACGACGACGGCACCATGATGCCGCAGGGCGCGTGGGGCGAGATCGTGGTGCGCGGCACCTTCGTCTCCCTCGGCTATTTCGGCGACCCGGAGGGCACGGCGGAGATGCGGGCGCACGGTTGGCACCACACCGGCGACATCGGCTACAAGGACGAGGACGGCTTCGTCTACATCGTCGACCGCAAGAAGGACATGATCATCTCGGGCGGGCTCAACGTCTTCCCGATCGAGATCGAGCGCGTGATCTGGAGCCACCCGGCGGTGCAGGACTGCGCCGTGATCGGCGTGCCCGACGAGAAGTGGGGCGAGGCGGTGAAGGCGGTGGTCGAGCTGAAGCAGGGCGAGCGCGTGAGCGGCGACGACCTGATCGCGCTCTGCAAGCAGGAGCTGTCCCCCTACAAGGCGCCGAAGACGGTGGAGTTCTGGGACGAGCTGCCCCGCAGCGGCGTCGGCAAGGTGCTGAAGCGCAAGGTCCGCGAGCGCTTCTGGGAAGGCCACGAAAGGAAGATTTAGGGGCCGGGCGGCGGGGCGGCCGGGCGAATGGCCCCGGTCGGGCTCCTCGCGAGATTGCGCCGCGCGCGGGCGCGCTGGGCCTCGCTCAGCGGAACCGCCCGGCTCAAGGTCTGTGTCGCCGCCGCCGGGCTCCTCGTCGTGCTGTGGACGATCCTGCCCTTCTTCTGGATGGTCTGGGCCTCGCTCATGACCAAGCCCGAGATCGTCGAGGGCATCGTCCAGACCATCGACGCGCCGACGTTGGACAACTATGCGCGCATCCTCGGCATCGCGGAGACGGATGCGCTCTTCGGCGGGCAGACCAGGCAGATCGGCCTCGGCTTCCTCAACAGCCTGATCGTGGCGCTGCCCACGGCGCTCGCCGCGACCGCCATCGCCACCGTGGCAGGCTACGCCTTCGGGCGTTTCGATTTTTCGGGCCGGATGGGCCTGCTCTTCGCCCTTCTCGTCACCCGCGTGCTGCCGCCGATCGCCATCCTCATCCCCTACTACACCTTCTTCCGCTCCCTCGGCCTGATCGGCAACCAGGGCGCCCTGATCCTGACCTATCTCACCGGCATCACGCCGCTGCTCGCCTGGATCCTGATGGGCTACTTCGCGACGCTGCCGGCCGACATCGAGCGCGCCGCGCGGATCGACGGGTGCAGCCGCTTGGGCGTGCTGCGGCACGTCATGATCCCGATGGCGATGCCCGGCATCAGCGCCTCCTTCATCATCGCCTTCCTGTTCTGCTGGAACGAGCTGCTCTTCGGCATCATCCTGGTCGGCGGCACCACCGCCCAGACCCTCTCGCCGGCCCTGCAGACGGTCTCGCAGAACATCGTCCTGTTTGCGTCGGCCAGCACGCTCTCGATCCTGCCGCCGCTCTTCCTGGCCCTGTTCTTCCAGCGCTTCATCACGCGCCTCAACATCGTCGACCCGATCTCGGCGCGGGAAGCGTGAGCGAGGGGCGCGGGCGTCGCCTCTGGTTCCGTCGCTGTTGACAATCACGTCATATCAATAATGATATTGATATGAGCGAGAAAACGGGGAAGCCTCAGATCAAGGAGCCCTCTGTCGACCCGGCAACCGAAGGGTCCCCCGTCGACAGGCTCCTTCGTCTGTCCAGAGAATCGACCTCCCGGAAGCGAAAGGGCGGAGCCGAACCAATCGCGCGCACCACCCGCGAGCGCGGCTGGACGAGGGAAGAACTCTACGAGCGCGGCAGCCCCAAACCCGATTGACGCCAACGTCTTGGTTTACCCCAACGACGCCCAATTTCCTGAGGATCCGCCCAACAAGCCCGAAGCTCTCTCCAGTGGAGTCGGGTAATCCGAATCCCCTCCCCTGCAAAGTAACGCCCGGCGTGTCATCCACTCCATAGTGCGATGCGGGACGCGCACGGGCGATTCCAATCGGGCGCGGATCGCTCTACCATTCCGGGCGCGGCGCCGCGGTGCGCGCCAGGGAGGATGCGATGAAGACGATCGAGATCACGCAGGACGAGATGCAGGCCCGGATTTCGCGCTACGGCGCGCTGAAGCCGCTGCCGATCCAGCAGGACCCGGACATCCCGCAGGAGGCCAACGACGTCATCTATGCGCGCAAGCTGCTCTCCGTCATCGGCCTCGGCGGCGACGTGGAGACGCCGATCAACACCGGCGCGCCCATCGTGGACGCGGCCGGCATGACCATGACGCTCGCCGTCTGCCCGCCGGGCCAGGGCCCCGCGCTCCACGCGCATCACCAGACCTACGAGACCTTCACCGTGCTCAAGGGCCGCTTCGAGGTGACGTGGAACGACGACGGCAGCGGCCGGGTGGAGCTCGACGAGCTCGACACCATCTCGGTGCCGCCCAGGGTCAACCGCGCCTTCCGCAACATCGGCGACGACGAGGCCATCCTGCAGGTGATCATCTCCGGCGGCGTGCACGACATGACCGATATCGACATGGCGCCGTCCACCGCCGTGAGACTCGACGCCATCCAGGCGGGCGTGAAGGAGAAGTTCGCGGCCAAGGGCCTCACGTTCACCGCGCAGAAGGAGGAGGCCGCCTGAGCGGCGGGGCGGCGGGAGGGCAGCGCCATGGAGAGCGTGCGCATCGGCGTGATCGGCCTCGGCTGGTTCGGCGAGGTCCACTGCGACGCGATCGAGGCCACGCCGGGCCTGGAGCTTGCCGCGCTCTGCACCCGGACCGAATCCAGGCTCGCCGACCTTGGAGCCAAGTACGGGGTCGGCGTGCTGGAGACCGACTACCGCGCGCTGCTGGGGCGGGGCGACCTCGATGCCGTGAGCGTCGTCACCATGTGGGACCAGCACACCGGGCCCACGCTGGATGCGCTCGCGGCGGGCAAGCATGTCTTCCTCGAGAAGCCCATGGCGTCGACGGTCGAGGACTGCGCGCGCATCGTCGCCGCGGCGGAGGCGGCGCCCGGCTACCTCATGGTGGGGCACATCTGCCGCTTCAACCCGCGCTACGCTTCCGCCAAGCGCGCGATCGAGGCCGGCAGTATCGGCCGCATCGTGGCGCTCAGCTCGCGCCGCAACATCCCGGCGGCGTGGACGCCCGAGATCCTGAACAAGATCGGGCCGATAATCGGCGACGCCATCCACGACACCGACCTGATGCTGTGGTTCACCGGCGCGCACGTGGTGAGCGCATACGCCCAGACCGTGGACGTGCGCGGGCTCAGGTACCCCGACATCGGCCAGACCATGTACCGCTTCGATTCAGGCGCCACGGCGACGCTGGAGACGGTCTGGTGCATGCCGGAAAAAACCCCGTTCGACATCGACGAGCGCATGTCGATCATCGGCACGGAAGGCTTCATCCACATCCAGGACACCTTCCCCAACATCGGCATCTGCACGAAGGACGGCTTCCGCAGCCCCGACACCACCTACTGGCCGGCGCTGCACGGCAGGCTCTCGGGCGCGCTCCGCGAGGAGTTCCTCTACTTCACCCGCTGCGTGCGGGACGGCACGCCGCCCACCATCATCACGCCCCGAGAATCGATGGAAGCGGTGCGGACGACGCTGGCGGCGGAACGCTCTGCCGCGACCGGCGAGGTGGTGCGGCTGGATTAGGGGGCGTCTCGAAGCGGGCCTTGCGCGGGCCGGACTGATAGACTAAGTTTACTAGACTAAGTCTATGGGAACGCCGCCATGCGCACCGTCAATATGCACGAGGCCAAGACCCATCTGTCGCGACTGGTCGCCGCCGCTGCCAGCGGCGAGCCGTTCGTCATCGCGCGCGCAGGCAAGCCGCTGGTCAAGGTGGTCGCAGTCGATACGCCGGCGGCCGGCACCAAGCGCCGGCTCGGAATCATGGAAGGGCAAGTCACGATACCGGAGAACTTCGACCGTATCGGCGCGGCCGAGATCGAGGCCATGTTCGACGGTGACGAGTGAAGCTCCTGCTCGATACCCACGTCGTCCTCTGGGCGGTGGGTGAGCCGCATAGACTGCCGCCCGACGCGCGGGCGTCGATGGAGGAAGAAGCGACCGAGCTGGTCTTCAGCGCCGCGTCACTCTGGGAAATCGCGATCAAGAACGGGCTCGGGCGTGCGTCGTTCAGCGTCGATCCGCGCCTGTTGCGGCGGAACCTCCTGGAGAACGACTACCGTGAACTGCCGATCACTGGCGCTCACGCGACGGCCGTAGACCTGCTGCCGCCGATCCATCGGGATCCGTTCGACCGCATCCTGATCGCCCAAGCGCAGATCGAGGGCCTCACCCTCCTGACGGCGGATTCGACGCTTGCCCGCTATCCGGGGCCGATCCAGGCGCTCTGACTACCGCCCGCCGCTTAGCGGAAGTTGGGGATCACGTGGTCGCCGTAGTCGGCGACGATGCGCTCCTCCGAGCCGTTGGTGAGGTAGATCGTGAACTGGGTCACGCCCGCCGCCTCCAGCGCCTTGAGCTTGGCCACGTGCTCGTCGGGCTCGCCCAGGATGCAGAAGGAGTCCGTGATCTCCGGCGTGATGTAATAGGTGTTGTCGGAGACCTTGTCGGCGTGCTGGCGATAGTTGTAGCCCTCGCCGCCCGCGCCCGCGCCGCGCCTCGCCTCGATGTAGGCGGTGAGGCTCTCCGGCACGAGGTCGGTGCCGGCGCCGTACTTCTCCACGATGTCGGCCACGTGGTTGCCGACCAGCGCCGGGAACCACTTGGTCTGGGCGACGCCTTCCTCCTTGTCGCCGACCCAGACGGGGGCTGCGGACAGCACGCGGTAGCCCCCCATGTCGCGGCCAGTAGCCTCGCCCGCCGCCTTGGCCTGGCCGCCGAACCACTCGCAGAGCCCCACGTCCGCAAGCTGGATGATGAGCCCGTCGCCGACCTCGCCGGCCGTCTTGAGCGCCTTCGGCCCGTAGGCCGCGAACCAGACCGGCATGGGATGGCCCGCGACCCAGTCCATGTAGACGGGCTCAGGGCAATCCGCGTACTGCACGGTATCGCCCGCCACCATCTTGCGCATGGCGTCGCAGAACGCAGCTGTATAGGCGAGATTCGCCGGCGACTTGCCCATGACCCGCATGGAGCTGTCGCCGCGGCCGACCGCGATGTCGAAGCGCCCGCGCCCGATGTCGCTCAGCGTGGCGAAGAGGCTGGCCGCCACCGACCAGTCGCGCACCTTGGGGTTGGTCACCAGCGGGCCGAAGCGCACCCGCTCGGTATGCGCCATGCAGACCGCCATCTTGGTGTAGCAGTCGGACCAGAGGATGTGGGAATCGAAGAACCAGACATAGTCGAAGCCCGCCGCCTCGCACTGGCGCGCGATCGCGATGGTGCGCTCCATACTGATGTCGCCCTTGAAGGCAATCCCGAACTCCATGCCGCGTCTCCTCCGGTCAGCTCATGCCGTGGTCTGTTCCCCGCCGGCGCCGTTCGCGGGCGCCTTCAGCTTTCGGCCTAGCGGATGCACCTCGCCCGGCCCGTAGCCTTCTGCCGCGGGCCGGGCCGCAGCGCGCCGCGCCGCCGTCGCCGTCTCGTCGATGCGGAGCGGATCGCCCGCGCCGTTGCCGCCCGCGACGACGACGCCATAGACCTGCATGGCCTTCTCCGGCGTGATCCAGCCCTGCTCGACATCGGCCAGCACCGCCTCGGGCACTCTCGCCAGCGGATCGCCGAAGCCGCCGCCGCCGTTGGAGCGGTAGATGAGCTGGTCGCCGGGCGCGAGCCGGATGCCCATGGCGTGCATGCCAAGCTCCTCTTCCGTCTCCGGAGAGGCCGCGCGGCGGAGGCGGAGCGTGTTGGGTCCGCCGTTGGTGCCGCCGGCGAGGCCGAAGGGCGTCACCTCGGCGCGGTCGCCGTGCATGGTCATGGTCATGGCGCCGAGCGTCTTGAAGCTGCGGTCGATACCGACCCCGCCGCGCCAGGTGCCATCGCCGCAGGAATCGGTGACCCCTTCGCAGTTGGTGTAGAGCAGCGGATACCAGCGCTCCAGGATCTCCACCGGCTGGTTGGTGGCGCCGCCGATGAAGATCATCATCTGGAAGGGGTTGCCGTCCTTGTAGCTGCGCGCGCCCTGGCCGCCCTCGTTCCAAAGGTAGTTGACGTAGTGCTTGCCGGTCTTGGGATGGACCCCGCCGATGCAGAGGTTCGCGAGGTTGATGCCGGCGGCGTACATGCGCTTCGGCTCGACATCCTGGAACGCCGCGGCCCAGCAGGCCATGGTGACCGCCGCGACCTTCTCGTAGGCGCCGCTCGCGTAGCCCGACGCCGGCGTCGGCTCCTCGATGTGGACGCAGCTTCCGGGCGTGGACAACACCTCCACGGCCCGGCTCAGCCCGTGGTTGAGCGGCGCGAGCTGGGGGAAGCAGTGCAGCGTGCCGTCGAAGACCGCGGTCTCGAGCGAGGCGCGGGGGAAGCCGAAGGGGCCGACCGGCGCCGCGTCGCTCCCGCGATAGTCGAAGCTGGCGCGGTCGCCCTCGATGGTGAGCCGGCAGTGCACCCGGATGCGGGGCTCGTCGGGGTGCATGATGTCCTTGTCCGAGAAATCCTCGAACTCGTAGTCGCCGTCCGGCAGCTGCGCGACCTGGGCGCGGAAGCGCTCCTCGGTGTAGTCGAAGATGTCCTCGAACAGCGCCTCGATGGTCTCCGCCCCGTGGCGCGCGTAGAGCTCCAGCAGGCGGTCCTCGATCAGCGCGCCGGCCTGGCGCTGGGCGTGGATGTCGGCGATGCGCTCGCGCCCGGTGCGCATGTTGTACTCGATCAGCGTCATCACCGTGCGGTCGAGCGCGTCGCCCCGGAAGAGCCGCATGGGCGGCATCCGCAGCCCCTCGGAGTAGCAGTCCACCGCGCGCGGGTTGAAGCTGCCGGGCAGCGCGCCGCCCACGTCCGGCCAGTGGCCGGTGCTGGAGTTGAAGGCGACGAGGCGGCCCTCGTGATGGATCGGGCGGATCAGCTTCACGTCGTTGCAGTGGATGCCGCCGGTGTAGGGGTCGTTGAAGATGTAGATGTCGCCCGGCTCGAACTCGTCTCCCACCCACTCCTTCACCACCCGCACGGAGGGCTCGAAGGAGCCGATATGCGGCGCCTGGTCGCGGTTGCCGTGGGCGACGAGGCGGCCTTCCGCCGTCAGCAGCGCGCAGGAATGGTCGTGCCCCTCGCTGATGGTGGGTGCATAGGCGAGGCGGGCGATCATCTCGCTGCCCTCGTCGCACATGCTGCCCAGCGCGTTGCGCAGCACCTCGAAGGTGATGGGGTCGAGCTGCATGGTCCTACCCGCTCGTGCAGATCAGGTTGAAGCGCTCATCGACCCGCGCCTGCGAGCCGGGGACGAGCAGGGTGGTGCTGTCCAGCTGCTCGATGATGGCGGGGCCGGGAATCTCGAAGCCGACCGGGAGCGTCGTCCGTTCGTAGACCGGCGCCTCCACCCAGCCCTCGGCCTCGTCGAACATTTTTCTGCGCCCGCGCGGAGCGGGGTCGCCCGCGCCGTTCGCGCCGAACGCAGGCGCCGCGCCGGTCGCAGCGCGCGCCTCCGCCGCGACGCGGGCGTTGACGATCTCGAGCTCGGCAAGGTCCTCCGGCAAGCTGTAGCCATAGTCCTCGGTGTGGCGCTCGTGAAACGCGCGGAAGAGCCCGCGGATATCGTCGTCGTCGAGCGCGCCCGCCTTGACCGCGAGCGTGAGGCCGCCCGAGACCTGGCCATAGTAGCGCACATCGATCTCGCGGCGGAGCACCACGTCCTGGGCCGCCACGCCGTCCCGCGTGAGCCGCGCCAGCGCGCGCCCTTCCAGCGCGGTGAAGGCGTCGTTGATCTCGCCGGAATCGAAGCGCTCGTCGGTGGCGAAGATCGACTGCACGAAATCGTGCCGCACCTCCACGTGCAGCACGCCCATGGCGGAGCCGAGGCCGGGACGGAAGGGCACGATCACCTCGGGGATGCCGAGCTCGCGAGCGAGCTCCACGGCGTAGAGCGGCCCGGCGCCGCCGAAGGCGACGAGCGCGAAGTCGCGCGGGTCGTGGCCGCGCTTCACCGAGACGAGGCGGATCGCGCCCGCCATGTTGGCGCGCATGACCCGCAGGATGCCGGCCGCGGCCTCCGCCCGCGAATAGCCCAAAGGCTCCGCGATGCGGTCGATGGCCTCTTCGGCAAGCTTCGGATGCAAGGCCACGCGGCCGGCGAGCCTGGTCCCGGCGCCGAGGCGGCCGAGCACGAGGTTGGTATCGGTCGCGGTCGGCTGGGTCCCGCCCTGGCCGTAGCAGGCGGGGCCGGGCCGCGCACCGGCGCTGGCCGGCCCCACCTTCAGCACGCCCCCCTCGTCGATGCGGGCGATGGAGCCGCCGCCGGCGCCGATGGCGGTGACGTCCACCGAGGGGAAGCTGATGACGATGTTGAACTCGATGTTCCACTCGGGCCGGATCAGCGGGCGGCCCCGGCGCGAGAGCGAGACGTCGGCGCTGGTGCCGCCCACGTCGAGGACGATCACGTCAGGCCTGTCCGCGAGCCTGCCGATGGCGGCGCCCGCCATCACGCCCGCAGCCGGCCCTGACTGGCAGATGCGCGCCGGGATGCGCCGCGCGGCCTCGATGGACATGACGCCACCGCCGGAATGGGTGATGAGGACCGGCCCGTCGTAGCCGATGCCCTCCAGCCGGGCCAGGAGCGAGGCGAGGTAGCGCTCCAGCACCGGGCCGAGATAGGCGTTGGCGACGGTGGTGCTGGTGCGCTCGAACTCGCGGATCTCGGGCAGGATGTCCGACGAGCGGCAGACGTAGCTGCCTGGCATCTCTTCGCCGAGAACTTCCTGGGCGCGGCGCTCGTGGTCGTCGTTGATGTAGCTGTGGAGGAAGCTCACTGCCACCGCCTCGATCCCGCGCTCCCGCAGGCGCGCCGCGGTCTCGCGCAAGCCGGACTCGTCGAGGGGCTCCAGCACCTCGCCCTCGTAGGTGGTGCGCTGGGCCACGGTCATGGTGTCGCGGCGGTCGACCAGGGCGGGCGCCGGGTCCCAGTCGGAATCGTAGAGCGTGGGGCGCGCGGCGCGGGCGGCGTGGAGCACGTCGGTGAAGCCCGCCGTGGTCACCAGCGCGGTCCGCGCGCCGGTGCGCATGATGACCGTGTTGGTGGCGATGGTGGTGCCGATCTTGATGAGCTTGATGGCAGCGGGCTCGGCGCCCACGGCCGCGATGCCGGCCAGCATGCCGTCGATGAAATCGGGCGGCGTCGACGCGGTCTTCGCGACCTCCACCGCGCCGCTCTGCGTGTCGTGGCGGATCACGTCGGTGAACGTGCCGCCGACATCGACGGCGAGCACGTAGCGCGCGCCCTCCTCAGCGCTGCTCATCCCGCCTCACGTTCTCCGGTCACGGCGTTGCCCCGCGCTCTCGCGACAAGCCGCGCACGATAGTCGCCCGCCGCACCTGCGCCAAGCGGCCTATGGCCCATTGAGGCTGCACCAGATGATGCAATCAGTCACTCTCGGTCAGGTCCCGCTTGATGAGGCTGTTTAAGGATCAGCAAAATTTAGGAGAAGAGACAACAGCGGCAATTCTATTCAGTTCGAACGGCGATGCGAATTTAGGTTCAACTTACTGCTCTCTTTGTCGCTCCTCATCCCGCCGAACCTTCGACAACGCCGCGGAGATGAGTCCTGCTGGGACTGCCACGATACCTAGACCACACATCAATATTATGAATGTGAAAATCTTACCGCCAACGGTAACCGGATAGACGTCACCGTATCCTACTGTCGTCAGTGTAGCGACAGCCCACCATAATCCATCAAAAATCGACCGGAAGGCTTCCGGCTGAGCTTCATGCTCAAAATAATACATGCCCACTGAAGCCAAATACAAGACTATCATCGTTGCCACCAGGAATATCACCACTTCTTGCTTGGCATACGCTAGAGCTTTGGCAAAGCGCTCCATTGCTCGGCTGTATCGAGTTAGCTTCAAGATGCGAATGATACGGAATAAACGAAAGGCTCGAACGGCACGAAGATCGACTCCTAACGCAATATAGAAGGGAAGAATCGCGATTAAATCGACAATTCCGTAAAAGCTAAATATGTAATCCCTTTTCCTCGGAGACGCTACAACACGAACAAAATATTCTATTGTGAACAGAACAGTAATAGCAATCTCAGAAATATCGAGTACGTCTTGTGCAAATTCGGGCAAGTCCGGCAGCGTATCTATTGTCAACGCGACAACCGAAACTAGGATTAGAAAGAGAACGACAAAATCAAATACCTTACCCGGCAAGGTGTCTGATTCGTTCACTACTTTCCGTAACTTCAAGAGCTCTCTCCTAACAACTCTAGGGCCAGTATAATTCGGGCAGAATTAGAGACGTCTAGAGCTGGTAATTGCCCACCATTGCCGCATTGTTGGCCTCGTCGCCGCGCCCCTCGATCATCGCGAGGATGGCGGGAGGGTCGAGGGGGACGGCGCGGACGCGGGCGCCGAAGGGCTCCAGCGCGTCTTCCACCGCGCCCGCGAAGGCCGCCGCCGCCGGGATCGCGCCGCCCTCCCCCACCCCCTTGACGCCGAGGGGATTGAGGCTGGAGCGGCTCTCCATGTGATGGATCTCGATGGGCGGGATCTCCATCGCCGTCGGGATCAGGTAGTCCATGAAGGTGGTGACCAGCGGCTGGCCGTCGTCGTCGAACCTGAGCTTCTCGTAGAAGGCACCCCCGATGCCCTGCGCCGTGCCGCCCAGGATCTGGCCGTCGACGATGGTGGGGTTGATCATCACGCCGCAGTCGTGGACCACGACGTACTTCTCGATTTCCACCATGCCGGTGGCGGCATCGACGACCACGATCAGCCCGTGGACCCCGCTCGCGAACGCGCCGTCCGGGCTGCGGTAATAGTCGGCGGCGCGCAGGCCGGGCTCGGCGCCCGCCGCGAGCGTGTTGATGGGGTCTGCCGCACGGGCGAGTGCGGCCAGCGTGACCGCCAGCTGCGGCGCCCCCTTCACGTGCACCGCGCCATCGGCCAGCACCAGGTCCTCGGGCGCCGCCTCCAGCTCGTCCGATGCGAGGTCGAGCGCCCGCGCACGGACGGCCTCGGCCGCGCCCAACGCAGCGCTTCCCCCCACCACGGCCGAGCGGCTGGCGAAGGTGCCGACGCCCCAGGCGAAGCGGTCGCTGCGCCCGCTCTCCACCACCACCTGCTCCGGCGGGACGGCCAGCGTCTCCGCCACCACCTGCGCGAGCGTCGTGTGATGGCCCTGCCCCTGCGAGGGATAGCCGGTCGTCACGTGCACGTGCCCGGTGGGCTCCACCCGCACTTCGACCCCCTCGTAGGGCGAGATGCCGGTGCCCTCGACGAAGAAGGCGATGCCGACGCCGCGCAAGATGCCCTGCTCGCGTTCCGCCGGCTGGCTCCGCTTCACGCCCGCGTAGTCGAGCGCTTCCAGCGTCTTCGCGAGCTGGGCGGGGTAGTCGCTGTCCCGGTGGATGAGCGGCGTGTTGCCCTGGAAGATACGGCCCGAATCCCAGGGGCAGTCCTCGGGCCGCACCAGGTTGCGCCGCCTGATCTCGGCCGCATCGAGGCCGAGCGCACGGGCGACGTGGTTCATCGCCGCTTCCATGACGAAGTTGCCGTGCGGCTGGCCTGCGCCGCGGTACGGGCTCACGACCGGCGTGTTGGTGTAGACCGCCTCGTACTCCGTGTGCACCGCCGGAATCCTGTAGGGGCCGGGCAGGATGGCCTGGGCGCACTGGGCGTTGATGGGGCCGTAGGGGCAGTAGGCGCCGCTGTCGTAGAGGAAGCGGTCCCTGATCCCAAGGATGCGCCCGTCCTTCGTCGCCGCGACCTCGACGCGGTGCACCATCAGGCGCTCGTGGTTGGAGCCGATGAAGTGCTCGCGGCGGTCCTCGATCCACTTCACCGGGCGGTCCAGCAGGCGGGCGGCGAAGGGGACCAGCAGCTCCTCCGGATAGACCAGGTAGATCTTGACGCCGAAGCCGCCGCCCACGTCCGGCGCGATGACGGTGACGGCGGCCTCCGGCAGCCCGAGCTTCTCTGCGATCACGCCGCGGGCCGCGATGGGCGCCTGGGTGGTGTCCCAGATCGTGAGCCGGTCGAGGCTCGCATCGAAGCGGGCGACGACGCCCCGCGTCTCCATCGGCTGGGCCGCGCCCCGTTCGGGCCGGAGCTCCTCGCGCAGCACGAAGTCGGCCTGGGCGAAGGCGCTTTCGACATCGCCGTTGCTGTCGGCGGTGCGGCAGGCGACGTTGGAATCGGTGTCGTCGTGGACGAGCGGCGCGCCGGGCTCCGCCGCCGCCACGAGATCGACCGCCGCAGCCTCCGGCGCATAGTCCACCTCGATCAGGTCGAGCGCGTCTTCGGCGATATAGCGGCTGTCGGCCACCACCAGCGCCACCGCCTCGCCGACGAAGCGCACCTGGCCGGGCGCCAGCGCCTGGTGGGTGCGCGGATGGATGAAGCCGGGGTCTTCGTTGAGGAGCGGCATGGGCGCATTGGCCTCGCCCAAGTCCTCGTGGGTGATGACCGCGTACACGCCGGGGAGCGCGAGCGCGGCGGACGCATCGACGCGCGCAAACCGCGCCTTGGCATGGGGGCTGCGGAGCACAGCAGCGTGCAGCATGCCGGGGAGGCCGATGTCGTCGATGAAGCGCGCGCGCCCGGTGAGCAGCCGCGCATCCTCGCGCCGCTCGACGGGCTCGCCGATCAGACGCGTGGTCATGGCTCTTCACCCCGCAGCATTGCCGCGGCGCGGCGCACCGCCGCCACGATCTGCTGGTAGCCGGTGCAGCGGCAGAGGTTGCCGGAAAGCGCGCGCCTGATCTCGGCGTCGCTCGGCGCCGGGTTGGCTGCGAGGAAGGGTTTGAGCGTCATCAGGATGCCGGGCGTGCAATAGCCGCATTGCAGCCCGTGCTCGCGGCGGAAGGCCTCCTGCAGCGGGTGGAGCGCCTCGCCGTCGGCGAGCGATTCCACCGTCTCGACCGAGGCCCCGTCCGCCTGCACCGCGAACATGAGGCAGGAGCGCACCGGCGCGCCGTCGAGCAGCACGGAGCAGGCGCCGCAGACCCCGTGCTCGCAGCCCACATGGGTGCCGGTGAGTCCCGCTTCGTGCCGAATGAAGTCGGAGAGCAGGAGCCTGGGCTCGACCTGCCGTTCGTGGGCCTCGCCGTTGATGGTGACGCGCACGCTGCGTTCGTGATTCGGCATTCAGCGCCCCATCCTGGTGAGCGCCTCGCGGCAGGCACGCCGCGTGAGCGCGGCCACGAGTTTCTGGCGGTACCAGGCGGGCGCATGGGGGTCGTCCGCCGGCTCGGAGGCCTCCGCCGCGGCGTCGGCGGCCGCCGCGCACGCATCGACATCCATGCCCCGCTCGGCCAGTATCGCCTCGGCTTGCGGCATCCGGGCGGGCCCGTCGCCGGTTCCGGTGACGACGACGCGGGCGGCGATACCGCCTGCGCCATCCGGCCGCAGCAGCACCGCAACCGCGACGAGCGCGAAATCCCCCTGGCGGCGCGCGGCCTCCTGAAAGGCCCAGCCGGTCCCCTCGGGCAACGCAGGCGCGCGAACCTCGGTGAGCAGGTCGTCCGGCGCCAGCGCCGTCTCCATCGTGCCCGCGAAGAAGTCTCCGGCCTGGATGGTGCGCACTCCCGCCGGACCCTGCGCGGTCATCTCGGCATCGAGGGCCAGCATCGCCGCCGGCAGCTCGGCCGCCGGATCGTTGTGCGCGAGGCTGCCGCCGATGGTGCCGCGGTTTCGGATCTGCGGATGGGCGATGTGGCCGATGGCCTCATGCAAGACCGGCCATCCGCGCGCCACGCGGGCATCGGCCTCGACCGCCGCCTGGCGGGCCATGGCGCCCATGCAAAGCGCGCCATCCTCGACCTTGATCCGACCGAGCGCCTCGATGCGGTTGAGATCGACCAGGACCGCGGGCCGCGCCAAGCGGAAGTTGAGCAGCGGCACCAAGCTTTGCCCGCCGGCGAGCGGGCGCGCGTCGCCGCCGTGCGCCGCGAGAAGCGCGACTGCCCCGGCCACGTCGCGCGGGCATTCGTAGGCGAAAGGCGGCGGCTTCATCGGCCGGCGTGATCCTGATCGCGATCGGGCGGCCCCGGTCCCGTAGCGCCGCGCGGCCGCCGGTCAGTCTTGGTTCTCATCGTCATCGAGCCCGGCGCGGAGCGCGTAGACCAGATCCAGCGCATCGCGCGGGGTGAGGTCGTCGGGGTTGATCTCGGCGAGGCGCACCCGAAGCGGGTCGGGCGCAGGTTCCGCCCGGGCAGGCGCCGCCGTCGCTCGCGCTGCGAAGAGCGGCAGATCGTTCGCGAGCCGGGAGGCGGCGGTGGCCTTCTCGCCCTGTTCCAGCAGCGTCAGCACCTCCTCGGCGCGGGCGAGGACCGCCTCGGGCAGGCCGGCGAGGCGCGCCACGTGGATGCCGTAGGAGCGGTCGGCGGCACCCGGCGCCACCTCGTGCAGGAACACGACCTTTCCCTGCCATTCCTTGATCCGCATGGTGTGGCAGGCGAGCCGGTCGAGCTTCTGGGCAAGCGCCGTGAGCTCGTGATAGTGGGTGGCGAAGAGCGCGCGGCAGCGGTTGCCGTCGTGCAGATGCTCGATCGCGGCCCAGGCGATGGAGAGGCCGTCATAGGTGGCGGTGCCGCGCCCGATCTCGTCGAGGATCACCAGCGCGCGCTCGCCGGCCTGGTTGAGGATGGCGGCGGTCTCCACCATCTCGACCATGAAGGTGGAGCGCCCGCGCGCGAGATCGTCGGCCGCGCCGACGCGGGAGAAGAGCCGGTCCACCACGCCGATGCGGGCCTCGGTGGCGGGCACGAACGAGCCCATCTGGGCCAGCACCGCGATCAGCGCGTTCTGGCGCAGGAAGGTGCTCTTGCCGGCCATGTTGGGGCCGGTGACCAGCCAGATGCGGGCTTCGTCGCCGAGGTCGCAGTCGTTGGGGACGAAGGGCGTGTCCCCGCCCGCCCCCATCGCTTCCACCACCGGGTGCCGGCCGCCCTCGATCTCGAAGGCCAGCGAGCGGTCGACGACCGGGCGGCAGTAGCGGCGCTCGACGGCGAGCTGCGCCAGCCCGTGCGCCACGTCGAGCGCAGCCAGCGCGCCGGCGGCCCGCGCGATATCCTCCGACCGGCGGACGACATCGGCGCGAAGGTCCTCGAAATGCGCCTGCTCGAGCGCGAGCGCCTTGTCCGCCGCGCCGTTGATCTTGGCCTCGAGCTCGCCCAGCTCCACCGTCGTGTAGCGCATGGCGCTGGCGAGGGTCTGGCGGTGGATGAAGGCCTCGCCCAGCGCCTCGGCCCGCGGCGGCGGCACCTCGACGTAGTAGCCGAGCACGTTGTTGTGGCGCACCTTGAGGGCGCCCACGCCGGTCTCGCTCCGGTAGCGCGCCTCCAGCCCGCCGATCAGGCGCCGGCTGTGGTCCCGCAGCTCCACCACGTCGTCGAGCGCCTCGTCGTAGCCACGCGCGATGACGCCGCCGTCGCGGATGCCGGGCGGCGGGCTTTCGACAAGGGCGCTGTTAAGACGGTCGACAAGGGTCTGGTGGTGGCCGAGCGCCTGGAGAGAGGCCGCGAGCGCCGGCGGCGGCGCCTGCAGGGCGCCAGTGGCATCGGCGCCGAGGGCATCGCGGATCGCCGGAATCTGGCCGAGCGCCTCGCGCACCGCAGCGAGGTCGCGCGGGCCCCCGCGCCCGAGGCTGAGCCGGGAGAGCGCGCGCTCCACGTCGGGGCAACGGCGCAGCCTCTCCCTCAGGCCGGCCCGCGCCCCCTCCGCCTCGACCAGGAAGCCCACGGCATTGAGGCGCTCTGCGATGGCGTCGGGGTCGGTCAGCGGCGCGGTGAGCCTTGCCCGGAGCAGCCGGGCGCCCGCGCCGGTCACGGTCCGGTCGATGACGGCAAGCAGGCTGCCGGCGGCGGCGCCCTCCAGCGTCGCCGTGAGCTCCAGGTTGCGCCGGGTCGCGGCGTCGATCGCCATCGCCGCGCCGGTCTCCGTCGCGCGCGGTCGCGCAAGCCGGGGCAGCTGGCCGTTCTGCGTGAGCTTGAGATAGCCGAGCACGGCGCCGGCCGCGGCGCGCTCCGCGCGCCCGAACGAGCCGAGACCGTCGAGGGAGGCGATGCCGTAGAAGGCCGCGAGCGCGCGGCCTGCGGCGACGCTGTCGAAGAGCGAGCGCGGCTGAGGCGTGAGCGCCTCCTTCCACTCGGCGAAGAGCTCGAAGAGGGCGGGCGCTTCGAGCAGCGGCTCGGGCACCAGGAGTTCGCCGGGGTCGAGGCCCGCGAGCGCAGCGGGAAGGGACGCCTCCGAGACGCCCATGACCGCGAACTCGCCGGTGGACATCTCGGCCCAGGCCAGCGCCAGCGCGCCTTCGGCCTGGGCCAGCGCCGCGAGGTAGTTGGCCGCGCGCGCATCGAGCAGCGCGTCCTCGCTCAGCGTCCCCGGCGTGACCACACGGACGACCTCGCGGCGGACGACCGCCTTCGCGCCCCGCTTGCGCGCCTCGGCCGGATCCTCGACCTGCTCGCAGACCGCGACCCGAAAGCCCTTGCGAATCAGCCGCTGGAGATAGCCCTCGGCGCTCACCACCGGCACGCCGCACATGGGGATCTCCTGCCCCTCGTGCAATCCCCGCTTGGTGAGCGCGATGTCGAGCGCCTCGGAGGCCTCCCGCGCATCGTCGAAGAAAAGCTCGTAGAAGTCGCCCATCCGGTAGAAGAGGAGGTGGTCGGGGTGGGCGCCCTTGATCTCCAGGTACTGCGCCATCATCGGCGTTGCCGGCTCGGCGCGGCGCGCACGCGGCCGGGCCCGGCGGGTGCTGCGGCCGGCGGCCGGCGCTGCGCTCGCTTGCGCCTCGGCGTCGTTGGGCATGGCGCGACAGTAGCACAGGGAGCAGCCGCCGTTTCGCGGCGCCGACCCCGCAGCGGCCACAGTTTCGCCATGCCGCCGCCCGCGCCCCTTTGGTAGACTCAGGGACTCGGAACCAGGCTGCGGAGGAGAGCCGATCGATGGCGGTGCGCGACCTTCCGCTCCGCCGCTGGGCGCGCCTCAGCCTTGCGGCGGCGGTGCCGCTCGGCCTCGCGTTCCTGGTGCTTGGCGCGCTCGGCCTCACGCCGCCCGTCGCGGCGGTGCTGGCCTGGGCCGGCCTCAGCCTGCTCGCGGCAACCGTGGCCGGCTTCATGCTCGCGGATGTCGGCACCCTCGCACGCCACGTGGACGCCTCGGCCGCAAGCGGGGCGCACGCGGAGCGCGACCCCGTGCCGGCGGGTCTGCTCACCCGCGAGCTTTCGGCATCGGTCGAGCGCATGGCCCGCATCGGCGCCGAAGGCCGGGCGCAGCTCGCGAGCGAACGGGCGGAGCTGGAGCGCGCGCTCGACGCGTTGCCCGAACCCCTCCTCCTCCTGGATTCCGACCGCAGAATCGTGCGCGCCAACCGGGCGGCGACGTCCCTCCTCGAAGGCGAGGTGATCGGCCGTGACATCGCGGCCTCGCTGCGCAACCCGCAGCTGATCGAGGCCGTCGAGCAGACCCTGGAGGGCGCCGGCGGACGCGACATCGAGTTCACCCTGCAGGCGCCGGTCGAGCGGACCTTCGCCGCGCGGGTGGAGCCGTTGGCGGAGGCGCGCGAGGGCGGCGCCGCCGTGCTGCTCGCGCTGGTCGACTTCACGGCGGTGCGCCGCACCGATCAGATGCGGGCGGACTTCGTCGCCAACGCAAGCCACGAGATCAGGACTCCGCTGGCCACGCTGATGGGGTTCATCGAGACCCTGCAGGGCTCGGCCCGCGACGACGCGGCGGCGCGCGAGCGCTTTCTCGCCATCATGGATCAGCACGGCAGGCGCATGGCCCGCCTGGTGGACGACCTGCTCTCGCTCTCGCGCATCGAGATGAACGAGCACACGCCGCCGACCGATGCCGTGCCGCTCCCCTCCCTGCTCGCCAGCGTGCAGAGCACGCTCGCATGGCGGGCGGAAGAGCGCGGCGTCACCGTCGCCATCGACACGCAAGAGGACCTGCCTGCCGTGATCGGCGACGGCGACGAGCTGACCCAAGTGTTCCTCAACCTCGTCGACAACGCGATCAAGTACGGCGAGGCCGGGGGCGCGGTCAGCGTGTCGGCGCACCGGGCTGCGGAAGCGCAGGCGGCCGGATGGGTTGCGGGCAAGGACGGCGCGGTCACGGTCTCCATCAGGGACCAGGGCGCCGGCATTCCCCGCGAGCACCTGCCGCGCCTCACCGAGCGCTTCTACCGCGTGGACAAGGCGCGCTCGCGCGAGCTGGGGGGCACCGGCCTAGGCCTCGCCATCGTCAAGCACATCGTCAACCGGCACCGGGGGGCGCTCGCCATCGACAGCACGCCCGGCGAAGGCAGCACGTTCACCGTCTACCTGCAGCCGGTCCCGGCGAAGGAGGACGCGCTGCCGGCCGGGGCGGCACGGGCGGCGGGCGATATGGCCCCGGGTGGGACGGACGAAGCGGCCCCGGCGAGCGTCACGAAATCGTAACGAAACTGACGTATCCCTGAATCGGCCCGTTCGCAGAGTCGGGCTGGCGTCCGTTCGACCGGGCGCAAGGTGCAGGGGCGGCCGAGGGCGTGCAGCTCACCATCCTCCTTATCGCGATCCTGGCGCTGGTGCTCATCGGCCTCTTTTTCGGCCGCAGGCGGGCGCTTCGCGCTGCCGGCACCAACCTCAGCCGGCTCCACTCCATGCCGAGCTATCACGGCTGGTACGTGGCGCTCTGGTGCGGCATCCCATCGGGTATCGTCCTCGTCGTCTGGCTGATCATCGAGGCGCCGATCCTGGAGGCGCTGCTGCTCTCCTACCTCGGCCCCGTGGCGGCGGAGCAGTCGGAGGCGATGATCGGCCTGCTGCTCAACGACGTGCGCAACCTGGCTTCGGGCGACGTGGTGAGCCGCGAGGTCGACCCGGCATTGCAGGCGGCGGCGGACCGCTACGCCAGCATGAAGGCGACGGCGCACGCGGCGGTGCTCGCGATCGGCGTGGCCCTCGCCGGGGCCGGCTTCGCCTGGGCCTGGCGGCGCATCTCCCCCGGCCTGCGCGCGCGCAACAAGGTCGAGCGGGTGGTCAACATCGTGCTCATCCTTTCCTCCTGCGTCGCCATCGTCACCACCATCGGCATCGTCCTCTCGGTGCTGTTCGAATCGATCCGTTTCTTCTCGATCATTCCGTTCTGGGACTTCCTCTTCGGCCTGCAGTGGAGCCCGCAGACTGCCATCCGCGCCGATCAGGTGGGCAGCACCGGCGCGTTCGGCGCCATCCCGCTCTTCACCGGCACGCTGATGATCACGCTGATCGCGATGCTGGTGGCGCTGCCGGTCGGCCTCTTCGCCGCCATCTACATGGCCGAGTTCGCGAGCCCCCGGTTCCGCAACATCACCAAGCCGATCCTGGAGATCCTGGCCGGCGTGCCGACCGTGGTCTACGGCTTCTTCGCGGCGCTGGTGGTGGCGCCGGCGGTCAGGGGCATCGGCGAATCCATCGGCCTGGATGTGGCGTCCGAGAGCGCGCTCGCCGCCGGCGTCGTCATGGGCATCATGATCATCCCCTTCATCTCGTCGCTGAGCGACGACGCCATCGTCGCGGTGCCCAACTCGCTGCGCGAGGGCTCGCTCGCCATGGGAGCCACCAGGTCGGAGACGGTGGTGCGGGTGATCCTGCCGGCGGCGCTGCCCGGCATCGTCGCCGCCTGCCTGCTCGCGGTGAGCCGCGCCATCGGCGAGACCATGATCGTGGTCATGGCTGCCGGTCTCGCCGCCAATCTCACGGCCAATCCGCTGGACGCGGTCACCACCGTCACGGTGCAGATCGTGACGCTGCTGGTGGGCGATCAGGAGTTCGACAGCGCCAAGACGCTCGCCGCCTTCGCGCTCGGCCTGATGCTCTTCGTCGTGACGCTCGCGCTCAACGTCTTCGCGCTCCACATCGCGCGCAAGTACTGGGAGCAGTATGACTGACCTCGCGGAACCGGCGCTCGGCGGCGCCTGGCAGGACGCTGACTGGACGAAGCGCAGGCTGCGCCGGCGCTACCGCGCCGAGCGGCGCTTCAAGGCCTACGGCATCATCGCCGTGGCCGTGGCGCTCGCCTTCCTCGCGCTCCTGATCGGCAGCGTCATCGCCGAGGGCTATCCGGCCTTCGTGCGCACCTCGGTCGCGCTGGAGGTCGATTTCGATCCGGACGTCCTCGGCGTCGGCGAGGCAGCGAGCGCGGAAGAGCTGCGAAAGGCGGACTACGGCAAGCTCCTGCGCGAATCCGTCTTTGCCGCCTTCCCCGACGTGACGGCGCGGAAGGAGCGGCGCAAGCTGCTGAAGCTCGTGAGCACGGCCGCGCGCTTCGAGCTGCGGGAGCTCGTCGTGGACGACCCCTCGATCGTCGGCACCACGCGGCGCGTCTGGCTCACCGCATCCAGCGACGTGGACATGCTGATCAAGGGCAGCGCGCCCCGCGACGTGCCGGAGGACGAACGCCGCCTCAGCGACCGGCAGATCGCGTGGATCGACACGCTGGATGCCTCGGGCTTCATCGAGACCGGGTTCAACGGCGCGTTCTTCGTCAACGCGGACTCGCGGGAGCCCGAGATCGCCGGCATCGGCGGCGCGATTGCAGGCTCGTTCTACATGCTGCTGGTGACCCTGGTGCTGACCTTCCCCATCGGCGTGACGGCGGCGATCTACCTCGAGGAATTCGCGCCCAAGAACCGGGTCACCGACCTGATCGAGGTCAACATCAACAACCTCGCGGCGGTGCCGTCCATCGTGTTCGGCCTGCTCGGGCTTGCGGTCTTCATCAACCTGTTCCACCTGCCCCGCTCCGCGCCCATCGTGGGCGGGCTCACACTCACGCTGATGACCCTGCCGACGATCATCATCGCGGCCCGCTCCGCGCTGAAGGCGGTGCCGCCGTCGATCCGCGAGGGCGCCTACGGCGTCGGCGCCTCGCCGATCCAGGTGGTCTTCCACCACGTGCTGCCGCTCGCGACGCCCGGCATCCTCACCGGGACGATCATCGGCATGGCGCGCGCGCTGGGCGAGACCGCGCCGCTGCTCATGATCGGGATGGTCGCCTTCATCGTCGACATTCCGGGCGGCCCGTTCGATCCCGCGACGGCGCTGCCGGTGCAGATCTTCCTCTGGGCGGACAGCCCGGAGCGGGGTTTCGTCGAGAAAGTCTCGGCGGCGATTCTGGTGCTGCTGGCGTTCCTGATCCTGATGAACGGAGTGGCGATCTACCTCCGGCGCCGGTTCGAGATCCGCTGGTGAGCGGGCAAGGAGTGCTATCGTGATGGAAGACACCGACGGGATCGTCTCGCTGATGATGGAGGACACAGGCGCAGCCGTCGCCGCACCCCTGGCCGACCGCGCGGAGGCGCAGGCGCCGATCAGGATGCGCGCCCGCGAGGTCAACGTCTTCTACGCCGACAAGCAGGCGCTCTTCGACGTCGACATCGACCTGGCGCTGAACAAGGTGACGGCATTGATCGGCCCGTCCGGCTGCGGCAAGTCGACCTTCCTGCGCTGCCTCAACCGCATGAACGACATCATCGACATCTGCCGCGTGACCGGCTCCATCACGCTGGACGACCGCGACATCTACGGCCGCGACATCGACGTGGTGCAGCTCCGCGCCCGCGTCGGCATGGTGTTCCAGAAGCCCAATCCGTTCCCCAAGTCGATCTACGAGAACGTGGCCTACGGCCCGCGCATTCACGGGCTCGCCAACAAGGGCCGGGAGCTCGACGACATCGTGGAACACAGCCTGCGCCGCGCCGGCCTCTTCGACGAGGTCTCCGACCGCCTGCAGCAGCCGGGCACGAGCCTCTCCGGCGGGCAGCAGCAGCGGCTCTGCATCGCGCGCGCCATCGCCATCAGCCCCGAGGTGATCCTGATGGACGAACCCTGCTCGGCACTGGACCCCATCGCCACTGCGAAGGTGGAGGAGCTGATCGACGAGTTGCGCGAGCACTACACGATCGCCATCGTCACCCACAACATGCAGCAGGCCGCGCGGGTCTCCCAGTTCACCGCGTTCTTCCACCTGGGCGAGCTGGTGGAGTTCGAGGCGACCGAGCAGATCTTCACCAATCCGCACGACCAGCGGACGCAGGACTACATTACCGGGCGGTTCGGGTAGGCGCGGGTAGAGCATAGGGAGAGCGACCGATGGCTGCCGAGCACACGGTCAAGGCCTACGACGAAGAGCTGGATCGCATGGACAACGCGATCCTCGAGATGGGCGGCATCGTCGAGCAGCAGCTTGCCGATTCGATCGTGGCACTGGTCCGCCGCGACGACGATCTGGCCTCGCGCGTCATCACCGAGGACCGCCGGGTGGACGCGCTGGAGGCGGAAATCGACCAGCTCGCCGTGCGAATTCTGGCGCTGCGGCAGCCGGTGGCGGTGGATCTGCGCGTCATCACCGCCTCGCTCAAGGTGGCGAGCGACCTGGAGCGCATGGGGGACTACGCCGCCAACGTCGCCAAGCGCTCCATCGCGATCCAGGATATCGATCCCATCCGGCTCACTCACGCGATCTCGCGCATGGCGGGCATCGCCCAGGGCATGATCAAGGACGTGCTGGATTCCTTCAGAGACCGCGACGTGGAGCGGGCGATGGCGGTCTGGCGGCGGGACGAGGACGTCGACGAATCCTACAACAGCCTGTTCCGCGAGCTGCTGACCTACATGATGGAGGACCCGCGCCGCATCACGCCGTGCGCGCACCTGCTCTTCATCGCCAAGAACATCGAGCGGATCGGCGATCACGCGACCAACATCGCCGAGATCGTGAGCTACGTGGTGACCGGAACGCCGGTGGAAGAGGAGCGGCCGAAGGGCGACGTCACGTCCTTCCACCAGGACGACGATGAATCGGAGGCGGCGGCGTCATGAAGCCCTACATCCTGATCGTCGAGGACGAGGCGGCGCTGCTCACGCTGCTCCGCTACAACCTGGAGAAGGGCGGCTTCGAGGTGGGCGAGGCCGTGGACGGCGAAGAGGCGCTGCTCATGGTGGACGAGCGGCGCCCCGACCTGATGGTGCTCGACTGGATGCTGCCGACGCTTTCCGGCATCGAGGTCTGCCGCAGGATCAGGCGCAAGCCCGACGCGCGGCCGCTCCCCATCATCATGCTGACGGCGCGGGGCGAGGAGGCGGACAGGGTGCGCGGCCTCGACGGCGGCGCCGACGACTACGTGGTCAAGCCCTTCTCCCCGGCCGAGCTTCTGGCCCGCATCCGCGCGATCCTGCGCCGCATGCGCCCGGCGCTCGGCGACGAGACGCTGCGCTACGACGACCTCACGATGGACCTCGCCGCCCACAGGGTCACGCGGGGGGATGCGCCGGTGCACCTGGGCCCGACCGAGTTCCGCCTGCTGCGCCACCTGATGGAGCATCCGGGGCGCGTCTTCTCGCGCGAGCAGCTTCTCGATTCCGTCTGGGGGCCGGACATCTTCATCGAGAGCCGGACGGTCGACGTGCACGTGCGCCGGCTGAGGCAGGCGCTCAACGCGGACCGGCGCCCCGACCTGATCCGGACCGTCCGCTCGGCCGGCTACGCCCTGGATTCAAGCGCGGGGTGAACGCCTGACGCCGTGGGGTGGGCGACAATGCCAACAGCTGTGGCGTTTTCATCACAACACGACAAGAAAAGCTCTTGATGGCTGAATTCGGTCATAATTTCGTTAGGAGCAGGGTTGCGCTACAGACCCCGCGTGTACCATTGTCTCGGCGTGGCGGGTCGCGCTGCGTGAGAGACGCTCCGCCGCTGATCCATGCATGGAACTCTCTAGATCGCGCGAATGAAGAGGATGGGAGCATAAAGAAGGAAGCGCACAGCATAAGAAAGCGCTTCACCCATGTGTCATGTGTAACCCCTGATTACGTTCGTCTTCTGTAAATAATTGATTTTATATCCTTATCGCCCCTCTCTCCCCCTACCCTCTGTATCGGATTTGTGATTAGCGTATGCAGGCCTACGCAACCATTCTGCGTCGCTCGCTTGCGTGGCGCTTACGGGATTGTGTACCCTCTCCGGGCGTGTTCGAGGCGTTCGACCACGCGGTGGCGGACGCGATTGAGGCACCGAGCGCAGGCCGGCGCGGCGCGGCAGACGCGGGTCGCCACAGGCTTCCTGACCATGGTTGTCCCACGAATGAACGCCTGCGCTCGACAGTCAAGGATATGTTGATTTTATGTCACAGCGCCAGGAACGCGCAATCTCCAAGCGGACTGTCGATGCCCTCTCCGTCGAGGATAGGGACACCATCTTCTGGGACCGGGACTTGCAGGGCTTCGGGGTGCGCATCTACCCCTCGGGCCAGAAGGTCTATGTCGTCCAGAGCCGGGGGCCGCGCGGTTCCAGGCGGGTCACGCTGGGCCGGCACGGGCAGATCACCGCAGACCAGGCGCGCCAGCGTGCCGCCGGGATCATCGACAGGATCAAGACCGGGCTTGAGCCAGTTCCCGCCGAGCCTGAGAAGGACACGGGCCCGACCGTAGCCGATCTGGCCGACCGCTTCATGCGCGCCCATGTGGCGGTGAACTGCAAGCCGGCGACGGCGGTGCGCTATGGGGGGCTGCTCAGGAACAGGATCCTGCCTGTGCTCGGTTCAATGCCCATCGGCTCGGTCGAGCGCGCGCATGTGGCGGACTTGCACCATGCGCTGCGTGACCGGCCGAGCACGGCGAACAGGTCGGTCGACATTCTGAAGAAGATGTTCAACTTGGCGGAGGTTTGGGGTCTTCACCCGCAGGGTCGGAACCCGTGCCGGTCGGTTCGCAAGTACAAGGAGCGCAGGCCGCAGCGGTTTCTGAGCGCCGAAGAGTACCAGCGCCTGGGCAGGGTCCTGGACGAGGCCGAGGCAGAGGGCGCGGCCTGGAGCCCCGCCATCGCCGCGATCCGCCTGCTGATCCTGACCGGATGCAGGCGCAACGAGATCCTGTCGTTGCGATGGGACGACGTTGACCGGACCTCCGGCGAGCTGCGCCTCAGGGACGCGAAGACGGGAGGGCGGATGGTGCCGCTGACCCCCACCGCGGCGGCGGTACTGGACGCCCTCCCACGCAAGCCGGACAATCCCTGGGTGATCGTGGGAAAGAGGCCGGGAAAGCACCTGAGGAACGTCAACGACCTCTGGTATCGCTTGCGGGTGCAGGCCGACCTTGAAGACGTGCGCCTCCACGACCTTCGACATAGCTGGGCCTCGCGCGCGCTGGCTCTCGGGGAGAGCCTGCCGATGATAGGCAGGCAACTCGGTCACACGCAGGTCCAGACGACGGCACGCTACGCTCACCTGGCGCAGGACACGGAGAAGGTCTCGGCGGCCAAGGTGGCGGGCAGCATCGAGGCCGACATCATGAGTCCGAGCTCCGAGGCAGCATGATGGCTTGGGGATCGGGCACGGAGGACGCCGCGCGCCATGGCTAAGCTGCGCTACAGGTCGATCTCGAAACGCATGGTCGAGGCGCTGGAGGTGGAGCAGGACACGATCTTCTGGGACCGGGAGCTTTCGGGCTTCGGCGTGCGCGCCTATGCGTCAGGCAAGAAGGTTTACATCGTGCAGGCCCGCGCCAAGGGGAAGTCGAGGCGGGTCACGATAGGCCGCCACGGCGTATTGACGGCCGAGCAGGCGCGCCAGCGAGCAGCGCAGACGATCACGCGCATCAAGGCGGGAGAGGATTTGAACCCGTCGAATCCCGAAACGTCCAGGCCGGAGGGACCGACGATTGCTGCGCTGGCTGAGCGCTACCTGACGGAGCACGTGGCGGTCCGCTGCAAGCCAAAGACGGTGGAGTTGTGCCGCCTGCTGCTGAAGAACCATATCGTTCCCGAGCTGGGCCACGTTCCCATCGAGGCGCTTGAGCGCAAGCAGGTTGCCGACATTCATTTCCGGCTACGCGACCGGCCTGCCACGGCGAACCACGTGGTGGCCGTCCTGTCCCGGATGTTCAATCGGGCGGAGGCGTGGGAACTGGTGCCGGAGGGGACCAATCCGTGCCGCTCGTTTCCGAAGTACAAGGCCCGCAAGCACGAGCGCTTTCTCACCGAAGAGGAGTTTCGCCGCCTTGGTCGCGTGCTGGCCGAGGCCGCCCACGAGGGCGGCGCGTCACGGTACGCGGTTGCCGCGCTGCGCCTGTTGATGTTGACGGGGTGCCGTCGCAGCGAGATTCTGCGCCTGCGCTGGACCGATGTGGACCTTGAGGCGAAGGTGCTGCACCTCGCCGATTCGAAAACGGGTCCCCGAGCGCTGCCTCTGTCGCCGGCGGCAGCGCGGGTGCTGACCGATCTGCCGCGCGTTCCGGACAATCCCTGGGTGATCGTGAGCAGGAAGCGCGGCACGCACCTGCACAACCTCAGCCAGCCCTGGGACATCATCCGCCGACGCGCCGGACTGGAAGACGTACGGCTTCATGACCTGCGTCATTCCTGGGCCTCGCGTGCATTGGCGCTCGGCGAGAGTCTGCCGATGATCGGCAGGCTGCTGGGCCACACGCAGGTCGAGACCACCGCGCGCTACGCGCACCTGGCGCGCGATTCCGTCAAGGAGTCCGCGGCCAAGGTCGCAGCCAGCATCGGGGCGGACCTTTACAGGCACCGCGGGAAGGACGGTGGACATCTTCATCTGACAGGCTCCTGAGCGATGATCGCTGACGCTCATCCGCCCGTACCGAGCCGTCAAATCTCATTGTGACGTTGGAGGCGCACACGCACACGACGAGTCTTCTCAAGGTCGGCGGCCCCGTCATGCTGGCGGTGCCCCGCCGCTTCTCGACCTTCTTCTGCCGCAATCACTGACCAGGCGGCTGGTCAACTATGCCCGGTCAAGCGACGTCACCGAAGGCTACGCGTCCAACTGGACCATCGGACAACTTCGCGAACCGGCGCAACGCATCGCCGACTGAATAGAGTTTCCGATGCAGCAGTGGAAATTTCTCACCAATCAGCAATTGGCAGGCGGCCGCATTGCGGCCCGACCGTTCACGTGCGGCGCGGCATCATGCCTGTCAACTGGAGTCCCGCGCCCGCGTATCACGTCGCGAGCGACTGGGACTACGCGCTGGATCGATTTGCGGGTTGTGTCCCCAGACGTGGTGTAGGAGCTCCCGCTACCCCCGGTAGCTGTGGGTAACCGGCTTGGCGCCGCGACCGCCCTCGAGTCTGGTGGCGCCAAGCCGGTTATCCACAGCGGGGTGGCCATCGCGGTTCCGGTTTAGGGTTTGGGTGAATCCGAATCGACCCGAGCCTAAGGAGAACCACGATGACCGATGACAAGCTTACCCTGCGGACGCTGTTGGAGAAGAGCTCTGACGCCGATCTGCTGCGTGAGATGATCGCCTTCTCTGCGCAGCGCCTTATGGAGCTGGAAGTCGAGGGCCTGACCGGCGCCGAGCATGGCGCGCGGACGCCGGAGCGGATCAACCAGCGCAACGGCTACCGCGATCGGCCTTGGGAGACCCGGGCCGGCACGGTCGACCTGAAGATTCCGAAGCTCAGGAAGGGGAGCTACTTCCCCGGCTTCCTGGAGCCCCGACGGACGGCGGAGAAGGCGCTCACGGCGGTGATCCAGGAGGCCTACATCCAGGGGGTATCGACCCGCTCGGTCGACGAACTGGTTCAGGCCATGGGCATGAGCGGGATATCGAAGAGCCAGGTCTCGCGCCTTTGCGGGGAGATAGACGACAAGATCCGCAGCTTCCTCGACCGCCCGCTCGAAGGCGACTGGCCCTATCTCTGGCTGGATGCGACTTACGTGAAGGTGCGCGAGGCCGGGCGCATCGTCCCGGTCGCGGTCACCGTGGCCGTCGCGGTCAACGACCAGGGCCGGCGCGAGATCCTCGGCATGGCGATCGGCGCCTCCGAGGCCGAGACCTTCTGGACCGAGTTCCTGCGCTCGCTGACCAGGCGCGGCCTGCGCGGCGTGCAGCTGGTGATCTCCGACGACCACAAGGGCCTGAAGGCCGCCACCACCCGGATCCTCGGCGCCACCTGGCAGAGATGCCGCGTCCACTTCATGCGCAACCTGCTGGCCCATGCCGGCAAGCAGGGCCGGCGCGTCGTCTCCGCCTTCGTCGCCACCGCCTTCGCCCAGGACGATGCCGAGGCCGCTGCCGCCCAGTGGCGCCTGATCGCCGACCAGCTCAGGCCCAAGGCCTCCAAGCTGGCGGCCCTCATGGACGAGGCCCAGCACGACGTCCTCGCCTACATGAGCTTCCCCAAGGAGCACCGGGTCAAGCTTCACTCGACCAACCCGCTCGAACGCGTCAACGGCGAGATCAAGCGACGCACCAACGTCGTCGGCATCTTCCCCAACGAGGACGCCATCACCCGCCTCGTCGGCGCCGTGCTGCTCGAGCAGAACGACGAATGGACCGTCGGAAGGAGGTACATGACGCTGGAATCGATCGCTCCCCTGAGCGACAATCCCACGATCAAGCTGTCCGCTGTGGCAGCCTGAATAACCCGGCCCTACCCGCCGGATGCCGCGTAAAGCGCGACGCTCTTACACCACTCCTCGGGACACGATCGATTTGCGCGCTGCAAGGCGATCATGGGGCGCCAGGATTTCGGCGCGCTGCCAGTCGCGGTGCGCCGAAACAATGCCGCTTGGCCATGAGCAACAATGCACCGAAGGGCCGTCGTTGCCGCTGAACTAAGCAATGGGGCGGTACGCCGCGTAAAGCGCGGCAGTCTGACGCCCGAGACGCTCGAGGCAGCGCGCCCAGACGACGTGCCCGACGCGCAGGCTCGAAAGCCGGAAAAACTCGTTGGGCGCATGAAAGTCTTCGTCCGCCGTCGAGAAGGAGAGGAACACCGTCTCGATCCCGAGCACGTTACGGAAAATACCCCCGATGGGGATCGAGCTGCCCATGCGGACCCGCAAGGGGCGCGTGCCCCGCACCTCCTCCAGCACGTCTTCGACGACGGTGAGCGCCGGATGGTTTTCGTGCACGCGTGCCGGTCGCATGCCGACCCCGTCATCCGCGAATTCGATCCGGGCGCCGGGCGGCATGTGCCGCTCGCAATGGCCGACGAGCAGCGCGCGGATGCGCTCGGGCGTCTGGTCCGGCACCAGCCGGCAGGAGATCTTGGCGTGGGCCCGGTGCGGGATCACCGTCTTGACGCCGGGCCCCTGGTAGCCGCTGCCCAGGCCGTTGACGTCGAGCGTGGGGCGGAGCCACTGGCGCTCCAGCGTGGTGTAGCCGGGCTCGCCGATTCCGGCCTCGGCGCCGATGGCGGCGAGATAGGCCGCCTCGTCGAAGGGAATGACCGCCACCCTGTCGCGCTCGGCGTTGGTTGGCGGGCGCACGTCGTCGTAGAAGCCGGCGACGGCGATGCGGCCGGTCTCGTCGTGGAGGCCTGCGACGAGACGGGCCAGCGCGTGCGCGGCATTGGCGACGGTGCCGCCGTAGCGTCCGGAATGGAGATCCTTGCCGGCCGTGGTCAGGCTGACATCGAGCGTGACGATGCCGCGGCAGGCGACGTTCACGGTGACGAGGTCGGGCCGCCACTGCGCGCCGTCCGCTGAGAGGACGACGTCGGCTTTGAGCCGCTCGCGGTGTTCGCGCACGGCCGCTGCAAGATGGGCGCTCCCCATCTCCTCCTCGCCTTCGATCACGAACTTCAGATTGACGGGCAGGCCCCCGTTCGTCCGCAGAAAGGCTTCCGCCACGTTGAGCGGGATGAGCATGGGCCCCTTGTCGTCGGACGCGCCGCGGCCGTAGAGGCGGCTGTCCCGCACCTTGGGCTCGAACGGCGGGCTCGCCCAGTCCTCCAGCGGGTCCGGCGGCTGCACGTCGTAATGGCCGTAGACCAGCACCGTTGGCGCGTCGCCCGCGCGCAGCCAGTCGGCATAGACGAGGGGATGACCCTCCGTCGGCAGGACCGCCACGTTCTCGAGGCCGGCGCGCTCCATACGGGCCGCGACGAAGCGCACCGCCTCGTCGATCCCGTCGGCATAAGCGGGATCGGTGCTGATGCTGGGGATGCGAACGAAAGCGCAGAGGTCGCCGATGAAGCGATCGACGTTGGCGTCGAGGAAAGCCTCCGGCGTCACAGCCTGCCGCCGTCGACCGAGAGGGTCTGGCCGGTGATCCAGCCGGAGTCCTCGGATGCGAAGAAGAGGACGGCGCGCGCGATGTCCTCCGCCGAGCCGAGCCGCCGCGTCGCCATGCTCTCGATCAGCGCGGCCTGGCCCTCGGCGCCCATCGCCTCCCACTGCCGCTCTGTCATCGGGTTGGACTTGACGAAGCCGGGGGCCACGCTGTTGACGGTGACGCCGTGGGGCCCGAGCTCGAAAGCCAGTTGGCGGGTGAGGCCGATTTGCCCCGCCTTGGCGGCGGCGTAGGCCTGGATGCCGGTGAGGCTGAAGCGCAGCCCGGCGCCGCTGGAGATGTTGACCACACGGCCGTAGCCCGCAGCCTTCATGCCAGGAGCGACCGCCTGCACCATGGTGAAGACGGCGGTCATGTTGACGTCGACGATGGCGTGCCACGCCTCTTCGCCGATCGCTTCCAGCGGCTGCCCGGTCTGGCCCACGACCCCGCCGGCGTTGTTGACGAGGATGTCGACCGCGCCGCGCTCCACCTGGATCGAGCCGACATAATCGCGCACGG
The DNA here is from genome assembly GCA_965221125.1 of Alphaproteobacteria bacterium. Lineage (GTDB taxonomy): Bacteria > Pseudomonadota > Alphaproteobacteria > UBA828 > UBA828 > WTGU01. Next base: position 209,526 of record CBDCRW010000004.1, on the reverse strand, counting down.
CGGCCCGGTCCGTGACGTCGAGGCGACCCACCGTCAGCGTGCCGCCTGCCGGGGCCTCGCGGGCGGTGACGGCAAGCGCATCCTCGTTGATGTCGCAGGCTGAGACCCACGCGCCACGCGCGGCGAACGCATGGGCGATGGCGCGGCCGAAGCCGTGCCCTGCGCCGGTCACGATTACCGTCCTGTCCCGGAACGAGCCCTCCATCGCGTCACGCCGCCTCGGCCGCAAGCGCGTCGATGTTGGCGCGGTCGAGCGGGCGGCGGCCCTCCTCGACCTCGTGGATCATGGCGGTAAGCCTTGCCAGCAGCGGCGTCTCGATCCCCTGCGCCGTAGCCTCGCGGACGACGGCGCCGATCATCGGCTCCACCTCCGTCGGCCGCTTGCGGACGGCGAGGTCGCGCCAGACCCCGCTGTGCGATTTTGCCGAGCCCCGGTTGTAGGCCACCATGGCCGCCATCGAGCGCTCGGTGAGGCCTGAGTCCGCGCCGGGCACGAAGCCTGCCGGGTCGAAGCCGTTGAAGCCCTCGGGCGCGATGCCGTTGGCGCCTGCGACGCGCATCACCTCCTCGCCGAGCGCACGGTAGAGCGCGCGGTGGGGTGGGTGCGCCAGCGCGTCGGCGATCGACTCGTTGCCGAGCGCGGTCGCGAACAGCAGCGCGCCGTAGCCGAGCTTGCCCCAGAGGTAGCCCCAGATGTTCGCGCTCGACCGGGCGTCGGGGTCGAAGTCGCGGAAGACGGCGAGGAGCGCGTGGAGGCGCGGCGTGATCTCCCCGTCCAACTCGCCCAGCACGACGGCACCGCGGCCGCCGAAGTGAATGCGGCCGGGCTCCAGGTAATCGGCCCCGAAGTTGACGAAGCAGCCGATCACGCGCTCCCGCCCAAGCACCGTCGCCATCGCGGGCTCATTGAGCCCGTTCTGCACGGAGACGGCGTAGCCGTCATCGGCGAGGAAGGGGGCGAGGCTCCGCACCGCGGCCTCGGTGTGCTGGCCCTTGACGCAGAGGAGCGCGCGGTCGTAGCGGCCGCTCAGACGCTCCGGCGTGTGGGCGGGCGCGGCGATGCGGAAGGTATCCACCGGCCCCTCGATCGCGAGCCCCGTGCTCGCGATGGCCGCCACGTGCTCTTCCACGATGTCGACGAACGTCACCGCGTGGCCCGCGCGCGCGAGGCAGGCGCCAACGGTGCCGCCGATGGCGCCGGCGCCCCAGACGAGCAGCGGCGCCGTCACGACCACGGGCCGTCGAGAAGGGCGCGGGTCTCCTCCACGGCCGTCCGCCAGAGCGTCATCATCACGTCGTCGGGCTTCTCGTATGCGCCGCCAAGGTTGCCGTCGCCGATGTAGGCGCGGATCTCGGCCGGGCCCATCAACATCATGCGGGAGATGTCGACCATCTCCTTCCCGCCTGCGGGTGCCGCGGCGTCGAGCAGCCGCGTCCACGGAAAGTTCTCCATCCAGGACGCGTGGCTTGCGATGGGGTCGATCGCCTGGACCTGCTTCCACGTCTCAGGCGCGTTGTACCAGTTGTGGAACCTGACCGTGACGCCCTCGTTCTCGCTCATCCAGTCCTGCGCGAGCGAGGCGACGGGCGCGTTGCCGCCGTGGCCGTTGACCACCATGATGCGGCGGAAGCCGGCCCGCTTGAGGGAATCGAAGACGTCGCGGAAGACGGCGATCAGGGTCTCGGGCCGCATGGAGATGGTGCCGGGATAGGCCTTGAAGTAGGGCGTGATGCCGTAGTTGACCGGCGGAAAGACCGGAATGCCGAGGGGCTCGGCGGCGTCGACGGCCACTCGCTCGGAGAGGATGCAATCCACCATCAGGCTGAGCTGCGCATGCTGCTCGGTGCTGCCGAGGGGGATCGCGGCGCGGTCGTCCCGCTCGAGGTAGGCCTCGACCTGCATCCAGTTCATGTCCCTGATGCGCATGGGCCTGCCCTCCTCGTCTCGCCGACGCGCGGCGCGGGTGTCCTCCGTTCGGACGCTACGGGCCGAGGACGGTGCGGGGCGCCCCGGAGGACGCCCCGCTTAGTGACAAACGACCGCTGGAGAATTTCCTTCCAAGACGGAACCGCTCCAACAGTTTATCGCTCACGGCAGCCGGTCTTCGACCGGCGCCTCCGCGAGGGCGCCGCATTCGCGGCGGGCCGCTGTCACGGCCTGTCGCGCGCCCGTCAATGACGGACGCGCTCTAGCAGCCGGACATGTCGACGTGTTCCAGGTCGACACGGCCGAGCGGGCTCTGGAAGAAGCCCTGCACGCAGGAGCGCGCGATGTTGCGGAAGGGGCTGTTGTACAGACTGTAGAGGACCTCGTTGTCGTTGGCGATCATTTGCAGCGCAGCGTACAGAGCGCTGCGCTCTTCGAAGTCCTGCTCGACCCGCGCCTGCTTGACGAGTTCCGTGACCTCCGGGGGTGACGTCCAGTTACTGAAGAAATTGCGGTTGTCGTCCCCGATCAGGGTGAACGCCGTCTTCTGGTCCGGGTCGATGATGTCGTTGGTCCAGTAGACGGTGCCGAGATCGTAGTCGCCCTCGATCAGGAAATTGATCCACTGGCTGGGATCGACCTTCCTGATGTCGATGGTGATGCCGACCTCCGCGAGCTGCTGCTGGAGCAGCACGGATATCTGCTCGTCGACCCGGTTGCCTGCCTGAATCGTGAGCCCGAGCGTCGTTCCGGTCGCGCCTTCGGCCTCCAGCATGGCCTTGGCCTCCTCGGGATCGTAGGCGGGCAGCGGCGCATCGCCGTCGTGGTGCATCATGCCGGCGGACAGGAACGTGTTGGCCGGCGTGGCGTAGCCGAAGGTCACCACGTCGATGATGGCCTGGGAGTCGATGGCCAACCTGATCGCCTTGCGGACATTCAGGTTGTCCAGCGGCGGCTTGGCGTGGTTGGGCAGCAGGTGATCGGTCTTGCTGGAGGGATCGAGGATCATCTGGATGTCGGGATTGGCCTCGAGCTCGGCGATGCGGTTGAAGGGAACGAACAGCGCCGCGTCCAGCTCGCCGGCCTGGACCTTGAGTATCCGCGTGTTGTCCTCCGAGACGACGTGCCACTCGACCCGGTCGACCAGCGGCAGTCCCTCCTCCCAGTAGTGGGGGTTGCGCTCGAGGACGATGACCTCGCCGCGCCGCCACTCACTGAGGCGGAAGGCGCCGGCGCCCACCGGGCTGCTGCCGAAGTCCTCGCCCCGCTCCTCGACCGCCGCCTGCGGCAGGATCGAGGCCGGGAACATGGCGAGGATCGAAAGGAACGGCGCCGACGGCTCCTTGAGCGTAAACACGACCGTGCGGTCGTCCGGCGTCTCGACCGACGCGATGTTCTGGTAGAGCGCCGCCTGGGTTGCGAGCTCGTGGTCGCGCGCACGCTCGATACTGAACTTGGCGTCCTGCGCGGTGACCGGCGAGCCGTCGGAGAACATGGCCTCACGCAGATGGAACGTGTAGGTCAGGCCGTCCTCGGAAATATCCCAGTGCGTCGCCAGATCGGGCTCGATGTCATCGGCGTTCTTGGTCGCGCGGACCAGGTACGCGTTGATGTTGTTCATGGTCCAGATGTCGAGGTTCTCGATCGTCAGCGGCGGATCGAGCGCCTTGGCGTCGGCCTCCCTGCCGAGCCGGAACACGCTCTCGGCCAGTGCCGCCTCGACCATGAAGCCCGCCGCCAACAGGAACGCGACGAGGAAGTGTGCAGGTTTACCCAACATGGTTTCCTCCCTTCTCCGTTGATTCTTCTAGGCTCCGTGCTGCAGCACAGGCATTTCTTTGACGCTAGCCGACGCTCGGCGGCGAGGCAACGCCGCGGTCCTGCGCCGTCGCGCCGTCGCCGTAGAGGTGGCAGCGGACATCGACCGCGCCGAGGGTGCGCAGCCGAGGCACGGTGCCGTTCCGGCACGCGTCCATCGCCTTATCGCAGCGCGGATGGAAGGCGCAGCCGCGGGGCACGTCGATGGGGCTCGGCGGCTCGCCCGAGAGCAGCGCCTCGCCGAGCCGCGCGTCCGGCGCCATCTTGGGGATCGCCTCGATCAGCGAGACCGTGTAGGGGTGCTTCGGTGCCGCGAAGATCTCCTCCGTCGGCCCCAGCTCGACGATGCGCCCGAGGTACATCACCGCGACCCGCTGGCAGAGGTGGCGGACCACGGAGAGGTCGTGGGAGATGAACATCATGGTGAGATGCAGCTCGCGCTGAAGCTGCATCAGCAGGTTGAGCACCTGCGCCTGGATCGAGACGTCGAGCGCGGAGACGGACTCGTCCGCGACGATCAGCTCCGGCTCGACCGCGAGCGCACGGGCAATGCCGACGCGCTGGCACTGGCCGCCGCTCAGCGCCGACGGCCGGCGGTCGATCAGCTCCGGCTGCAGCCCGACCTGGACGAGCAGCTCGGCGATCCGCCCGCGCATCTCCGCCGCCGGGCACAGCTTGTGCACCTCCAGCACCTCCCGCAGCGTCCGGCCGACGCTGTAGAGCGGATTCAGCGAGGAGTGCGGGTCCTGGAAGATCATCTGCGCGCGGCGGTGGAAGCCCTTCAGCCTCTCGCCCTTGAGCGCCCTGACATCCTCGCCGTCGAACCGGATGGCGCCGCCTGAGGCCGGGATGAGCCGAAGCGCGGCGCGGCCCAGCGTGGTCTTGCCGCATCCGCTCTCCCCCACCAGGCCCAGGGTCTCGCCCCGCCTGAGAGCGAGGCTCACGCCGTCGACCGCGCGCACCTTGCGCCGCAGACGCTTGGACACCAGCCCGCTGAGCCCAAGCGGCAGCGCGAAATGGACGTCGAGATCCTCGATCTCGAGCAGCGCGCTCACGCCGCCTCCACCAGCGCGGTCCAGCGCCGGCACGCCGTCTCGTGGGCGTGGGCCGCGGCGGTCAGCACCGGCGGCTCGTGCCGGCAGGCCTCCTCCGCCAGCGAACAGCGGGGATGGAAGCGGCACCCGCTCGGCATGGCGGCGATCGCGGGCGGCTGGCCGGGTATCGTCGGCAGCTCCTTGAGCGGCTCGGCGGAGCCCGGCTGCGAGGCGATGAGCCCGCGCGAATAGGGGTGCAGCGGGCGGCGCAGCAGTTCCGCCTTGGCGGCGCGCTCCACGATCTGGCCGCCATACATCACCGCGATTGCATCGCAGACCTGGGCAACAACGCCGAGATCGTGGGTCACGAGGATGATGGAAAGCCCGCGCCTGTCTCTCAGGTCCAGCAGCAGCCGCAGGATCTGCGCCTGCACGGTCACGTCCAGCGCGGTGGTCGGCTCGTCGGCGATGAGGACACGGGGCCGGCAGGCCAAGGCCGCTGCGATCATCGCCCGCTGGCGCATGCCGCCGGAGAACTCGTGCGGGTAGTTGTGGATGCGGGTGCGGGGGTCCGGCACGCCCACCTGGCGCAGCAGCTCGGCCGCCTGCTCCAGGGCCTCCCTGGCCGGCAGGCCGTCATGGACCCGCAGCGATTCCGCGATCTGGTTGCCGATGGTCATCAGCGGGTCGAGGTGCGAGGTGGGGTTCTGGAAGATCATGCCGATCTCGCGCCCGCGCACGCCGCGCATCTCGTCCTCGGTGAGCCGGGTGATGTCCCGGCCGTCGAGCCGGATGGCGCCGTCCGCGATGCGCAGCCGCCGGCTCGGCAGCAAGCCGATGACGGCGCGGCAGGTGAGCGTCTTGCCCGAGCCGCTCTCGCCCACCAGGCCCAGGACCTCGCCTTCGTCGAGGGAGAGCGTCACGCCGTCGACGGCGCGCAGCGTGCGCGCCGGCGTCACGACCTCGACCGCCAGATTCTCGACCTGCAGGATCTCTCCCATCACTCCCTGATGCCGAGTTTCTCGCCGAGGCCGTCGGCGAGAAGGCTGAACCCGAGGGCGAGGAAGACGATGGCGAGCCCGGGGAAGGTCGTCATCCACCAGGCGGTGAAGATGAAGTTCTGCCCTTCCGCGATCATCACGCCCCACTCGGCCGTGGGCGGCTGCACGCCGAGGCCGAGGTAGCTGATGGCGGAGCCGGCCAGGATCACGAGCACGACGTCGGACATCGAGAACACGATGGAGGGGACCAGCGCGTTGGGCAGGATGTGGCGGAACATGATACGCGCGTGCCCGTAGCCGAGGCTGCGCGCCGCCACCACGAAGTCGCTGTTCTTGAGCACCAGCACCTGTGAGCGCACGAGCCGGGCGTAGGACACCCAGGCGACGAGGGTGATCGCGATGTAGAAGCTGGTGAGGCCGGGCTCCAGCAGCGAGATGATGGCCATCAGCAGCACCAGCCAGGGGAAGGCCAGCACCACGTCCAGAATGCGCATGAGGATGGTGTCAACGATGCCGCCGAAGTAGCCGGCGATGGCGCCCAGCATGGTGCCGATGATGAAGGGTAGGGCCACGCCGACGATGCCCATCTGCAGGTCGATGCGCGTGCCGTGGATGATGCGCGACAGCACGTCGCGGCCGAAGTTGTCGGTCCCCAGCCAGTGGACCCAGTTGGGCGACTGCAGGACCTCCTTCAGGTTGTGGGCGTTGGGCTCGTAGGGCGCGATCACGTCGGCGAAGACGGCGATGATGAACCAGACGAGCACGACCCCCGCCCCGGCATAGAGCACCGCCGGATGGTTGCCGAAGCGGATCTGCCAGGGGCGGCGCTCGGGCAGCGCCCGCTCCAGTGTCGCGATCGTCACATCTTGATCCTCGGGTCGAGGGCGACGGTCGCCACGTCGACCACGAAGTTGACGACGACCGTGGCGAAGGCGAAGGCGAGCGCCACCGCCTGCACGGTCATGTAGTCGCGCGCGAAGATGGATTGCGTCAGCAGCCAGCCGAGGCCGGGAACCGAGAACACCGTCTCGATCACCACGGTGCCGCCGATCAGCCAGCCGATGTTCACGCCGAGCAAGTTGATGGTCGGGATCAGCGAGTTGCGGAAGACGTGGCGCGTGAAGATCCAGGCGCCGGGCAGCCCCTTGGCGCGCGCCGCGGCGACGTAGTCGGAATCGATCTCGGCCAGCAGGCTCGCGCGCAGGTTGCGCGTCAGCACCGCCGACAGTGCGAGCGCGATGGTAAACGCCGGCAGGAATAGATGATGCAATCGTTCCACGAAGGTCACGCCCGCGCCTGAGACCGGGAACAGCTTCAGCCACACGCTGAACACAAGGATCAGCATGATTCCGATCCAGAACTGCGGGAAGCCGAGCCCCGCCGTGGAGAACACACGGATGGCATGGTCTGGTGGTCGGCCGCGGTAGAGCGACGCCACGATCGCAAGCGGCAGGGTGAGCACGAGCGACAAGAGAACGCCGTAGACCAGCAGGAACAGCGTGACGCCCACCCGCTCGCCCACGATCTCCATGACAGGCGCGCGGTAGACGAGCGAGCGGCCCATGTCGCCGTTGACCAGGTTCTTGAGGAAGTAGCCGTAGCGCACCATGATCGGCTCATCGAGCCCGTAGTGGGCGCGCACGCGCTCGACCGCCTCGGGTGTCGCCTTGATGCCCAGCAGGGTGCGAATGGGATCGCCCGGAATCGACTGGATCATCACGAAGGTGATGATGCTGATCCCGAACAGAACCGGGATCAGTTGAATCGGCCGATAAAGAACGAACTTGAACCGTTGCATCCGTGCGCGACGCTCCCCTTCGAGCGCGGGCAGGGGATCACTCTAGAGCGTTTCCGTCTCACACGGAAACGCTCCGAGTCCTTGTCGCTCACGGCAGCCGGTCGTCGTGCGCTTGCGCGCGCCTATCGGCGCGACGACCGGCGCCTGCGCGGGCGCGCCGCATTCGCGGCGGGCCGCGGTCGCGGCCTGTCGCGCGTCCGTCTATGACGGACGCGCTCTACCCGAAACCCTCCGCCGCCGACAGCGACGCGCCGTATCCGGGCGGCGGTCCGAGCGGGAACGCGGGCTCGAGCGCCGCGCCGATCTGAAGCAGGCGATCGTCGCTGTGGGGCGGGCCGATGAGCTGCAGGCTCACGGGCATGCCGCCCTCCCCCCGCCCGCAGGGGAGGACGAGACTCGGCAGGCCGCAGAGGTTGGTGGGCGCGCTGCACAGCATCTCGCCGTAGCCCTCCGCGCCGTCGATTGCCGGATCCTCCGGCGGCGCCTCCCATGGGACGCCCGGCGAGAGCAGAACGTCGTAGCGCGCAAGCTGGTCCAGGAAGCGCTGGCCGAGGAAGCGCCGGAACTGCTGCGCGCGGACGTGTGCGGTGGCCGGCAGCGCGAAGCCGAGCTCCAGCTGCGCGCGGGTCTGCTCCGCCAGCGCTTCGGGGTGCTCGTCGAGAAGATGCCCGAGGATCACGCTCGTCTCCGGCAGCAGCACGTGAAGCAGGGCCTCGGCCGATTCCGAGAGCCCCTCGATCTCGACCTCCTCCACGGCAGCGCCCGCATCGCGTAAGGCGGCGCAGGCGTCCTCCATGCCGGCGCGAACGCCGGGCGTGGTGGCGTCGTCGTCCCTGAGCGCCGCGATGAGGCCGAAACGGAGGCCGCGGAGCGGTTGCGGCCTCGCGTCGACAGTCGTGCCCGTAAGCCCGCCGAGCAGCGCCGCCGCATCGGCGCAGCTCCGCGCCATCGGCCCGGCGTGATCGAGGGACCAGGAGAGCATCGAGACGCCCGCGAGCGGCACGAGGCCATGGGTCGGCTTCAGCCCTACCACGCCGCAATAGGCGGCGGGGATGCGGATCGAGCCGCCGGTATCGGTGCCAACGGCCGCATGGCAGAGGCCGGCGGCGACGGCCGCCGCCGAGCCGCCGCTGGAGCCGCCGGCGGTGCGGGCCTCATCCCACGGGTTGTTGGTCTGCCCCACCCGGGGATTGACCGCGCCGTAGGCGAATTCGAGCAGGTTGGTCTTGGCGACCAGGACGGCGCCCGCTGCGCGCAGGTGTGCAATCATGGCGGCGTCCCGCGCGGCGCGGGCGGCAAACACGGGATCGGAGCCGAAGCCGGTGACCGTGCCGGCGATATCGACAAGGTCCTTGATGCCGATGGGGATGCCGTGGAGAGGGCCGCGATCATGGCCGGCCGCCAGTTCCTCCCCGGCCCTCGCGGCCTCGGCGCCGGCCTCGTCGGCGAGGCCGGGGACGATGGCGTTGAGCGGGCCGTCGTAGCGCTCGATCCGCGCCAGGCAGGTTTCCGCGACCGCAGTCGGAGTCAGCGCGCCGCGGCGGTAGTCCGCGCCGAGTGATTCGATGGAGCGGAAGGCGTCAGCGTCAGCCATCGCGCTCTTCCTGCCCCCAAGGCGGACCAGCAGCGGCACTCTCGATCATCCGCAGAGCGCGGAGGCGGCGGTCGGCTTCTGCGAGCGCGTCGCATATGGGTGCGAGCGCAGCGGCCCGCTTCGCGTCCAGCGCGAGTCCGCCCGCCCGCGCACGGGTCTGAACGTCCTCGGCAAGTGACTGTCGCGCGCTGGTCTCGCGGAGCATTGAGGCAGCGTTCCTCCGGCAACCACTACAACACCCAGGACGGGTGCCAGCAACGCGACTGTACGACAGACCTCAACCCGCAGCGAGCACGGCTCCTCCGCCCACCAGGGACCAACCGGGGCCTATTGGATCAATTCGGAGTCTTGGGTCCACCTGTATCCAGGTATATCCAGGTAAAGTCGCGAAACACCCGACTTCGCGGTCTTGGCGACCCCAACGGGAGGTGTGTACACTCGGCCTGGAACATGCTCGCGTGATCGCAGAGTTGAGCAAGGTGAACTTACTGACCCTAGGGAAGGAGGAGAAAGTTGATGAAACTCCGCGTAACAGCAATAGCAATTACAGGCGCGCTTGTGTTGATGACCGGCGCCGCGCTCGCAGACAGTGGGCTGGAAGCCCAGAGCGGCGAGACGGTCTTCTTCCGCGGCTGGCAGTACAAGACCGACATCGTCCAGGACAATGTCGATCGCTACAACGCCGAGCAAGGCGGCAACGTCGACTACGCGACGGTCACCGGCGACTACCCGGCGATCATGGAGCAGAACCTGATGGCGGGCGCGGAGCTCGACGTGCTCTACGCCAACCCGTCCCAGGCCGGCCGCTACTTCGACGGCGGCTGGATCATGCCGGCCGATGCGTTGCCGAACATCGATGCCATCAAGGCGGACATGTACCCCAACATCCTCGATGCCTGGACCTACAAGGGCAACCTGCTGGGGCTCTCCTACTTCGTGAGCACGCGGGGCGTGATGCACGTCAACCTCAAGAAGTATTACGAGCTCGGCTACTCGGACGCGGACTTCCCCGCGAACTGGGATGCCCTCTACGACCAGCTCTACGAGATGCGTGAGAAGGGCCTCGACCAGCCCTTCCTGCCGCACTGGATCAACGAGTGGTACGGCATCTCCTGGGCCTTCGACTTCGAGGTGATGAACCGGGGCGGCGAGGTTGCCCATCCCGACACCCACGAGCCTCTGCTCACCACCGATGCGGACGGCGCGGCCTACAAGACGCTCGAGGACTGGAAGCGCATCTGGAACGACGGCCTGGTGCCGGAAGAGGTGCTGACCTACAACGAGAGCTCCTACATCGACGCCTATGCGTCGGGGCGCTACGTCTTCAGCCCGCAGCAGCTCTACGATCTTGAGACCTTCAACCGCGAGGACCGCTCGCAGATCGCCGGCCACGCCAGCCTCCTGCCCTATCAGGGCCAGAGCTGGGGCCTGCTCGATTCCGCCGTCTACCTGATGACGAGCCGGGAGCGGGGCGACGGCCACACCGACGACGTGAAGCGCTTCGCCAGCTGGTACGGCTACCAGGATCAGACCGGCAACGTCTTCGTCGGCAACCGCTGGATGCAGGAGTCCATGCTCTTCTCCGGCTACAGGTCGGTGATGGAGAGCGAGGCGGCGGCAGAGCGGATGAAGAGCGCTCTCGCCCGCGCCGAGGACATTCAGGCGGTGCTCGGGGTCTACGCCGCGACGCCCTACCCGAAGGGCATCTGGAGCGTCGTCTGGGCCGAGGAGTTCAACAGCTGGCTCAAGGAGACGCTGCAGGAGTTCCTGCAGGACGACGGTGACATCGTCGAGACCATCGAGGCGATCAACGAAGAGATCGCCGACCTCAACAAGAAGTACGGACTCTAGTGCTGACGTGCCGGCGGGCGGCTCGACGGGGCCGTCCGCCGGCATGATTTCCCTGTCCTGATGAGCCTCAAGCAGCGCACCGCCGAGCTATCCAACTTTCAGTTCTCTCTCCTGCTTGCGCTGCCCGTTCTGGTCTTTCTCGTTCTGGTCGTCGCCTATCCGCTCGGCTACGCGCTCTGGATGAGCGTGCACGAGATCAGCTTCTTTGGCGGCTACAAGGCGACCTTCGTCGGCGCCGAAAACTACGCTGACGTCATCGACGACCGGAAGTTCAAGAAATCGCTCTGGATCACGGTCCGGTTCACCCTGGAATCGGTGGCGCTGGCGATGGTGATCGGCCTGCTGATCGCCCTGGTGCTCAACCGCAAGATGCGCTTCGCCGGCCTGGTGCGCACCATCGTGATCCTGCCCTGGTGCATCTCACTTTACGGCACCGGGATCATCTTCTCCTATCTGGCCAAGGGGCAGACCGGCATCGGCACCGCCATCGCCTACGCACTGGGAATCGAGGAGGCGGTGAACGTGGTCAATCGCCAGTGGGTGATCGAGGTGCTGGCGGTCGGCAACGCGTGGAACATGGCGCCGCTGGTCGCGTTCTTCCTGCTGGCCAACCTCAAGACGATCCCGAGCCGGCTCTACGACCTCGCGGCCATCGACCGCATGTCGCGGGTGGGGACGTTCCTGAACGTGACGCTCCCGCCGCTTCGCTTCACGCTCTTCGTCTTCACCTGCATCACGACCGTGCTCTCGATGAAGCTGTTCGACTTCATCTTCGTCCTCTCGGGAGGCGGGCCGGGCACGTCATCGTCGACGCTCACCTACCGGATCTACAAGGAAAGCTTCAAGGACCTCGACCTCGGCTACGGCGCTGCCATGTCCTTCATGCTGCTGGCGCTGATCCTGGGCACCACGCTGCTTCTCTACGCCTTCTGGGGCCGGCGGGAGGCGCGGTCGATATGAGGATGCGCCTCTCCACGATCTGGTCATGGCTGGCGCTTGCGGTCGTCCTGATCTGGACCCTGCTGCCGATCTACTGGTTCCTGAAGAACTCCCTGCTGACGCCCGACGAGATCGCGCGCTTCCCGCAGCCTCTCTATCCCCTGGAACCGACACCCGCCGCCTTCTTCAACATCTTCGGCTTCGAGTACGAAATGGCCGACGGCCTGGTTCGCCGCGGCTCGGGCCAGGCCAACCAGATCATCCGGGGACTCGGGAACAGCCTCATCGTCTCGGCGGTCGTCACGGTGGTGACGCTGTTCGTGGTGCTGCCGCTGGCCTACGTCTTCGCGCGCCTCGATTTTCCCCACAAGAACAAGCTGCTGTTTGCGATCCTGCTCGCGGTCGCGCTGCCGCCGGTCTCGACCCTCATCCCGTTCTACGCCATGTACGTCCGCCTCGGCCTCTCGGGCACGCTGGTCGGCCTCATCATCGTGACGCTCACGATCACCATCCCCTTCGTGACCTGGATGCTGATCGGCTACTTCCGCAACCTGCCCCAGGTGGAGCGGCTGGCGCGGATCGACGGATTCTCGCGCTTCGAGACCTTCGTCAAGATCATCGTGCCGCTGGGGCGAAGCGGCGTCGCGGTGGCGGCGGTCATCGCCTTCCTCTTCTCCTGGAACGAGTACACCTATGCACTGATGTTGGTGAACGGCACCACCGCCAACACGCTGCCGACCGCCATTTCCGGCTTCCTGTTCCAGCATCCGGAGCCGTCGCATCTGGCGGCAGCGGTCGTGCTGACCATGGTGCCGCCGGCGCTTGTCGCATTCTTCCTGCAGCGGCACATCGCTGAAATGAACCTCGTCGACCCGGTGCGCTGAGCCATGTCCCGTATCCAGCTCGATCGCCTGCACAAGACCTTCCATCGCCACGTCGCCGTGCGCGATCTCTATCTGACGATCGAGAACGGCGAGCTCCTGGTGCTGCTCGGGCCGTCCGGCTGCGGCAAGACGACGACGCTCAACTGCATCGCGGGCCTGGAAGCGCCGACATCCGGCCGTGTGCTGTTCGGCGGCGACGACGTCACCACGGCCTCGCCGCACCAGCGCAACATCGCCATGGTGTTCCAGTCGTCGCTGCTCTACCCCCACATGACGGCACGGCAGAACATCCGCACGAGCCTCGCCAAGCAGAAGCTCGACCGGGCGGAAACCGACAGGCGGATCGCGGAGGCCTCGTCGGTCCTCGGCATCGAGGCGCTGCTGGACAAGCTGCCGAGCCAGCTCTCGGGCGGGGAGCGTCAGCGCGTCGCTACGGCCAAGGCCATCGTCCGCCAGCCGCGCGCGTTCCTCCTCGACGAGCCGCTCGCCGCGCTCGACGCTGCGCTCCGGCTCACCCTGCGCGCCGAGCTGGTCAATCTGCAGAAGCGGCTCGGGACCACCATGATCGTCGTCACCCATGACCAGGTGGAGGCGATGACCATGGGCGACCGCATCGCGGTCATGAACGAGGGCCGGCTGGAGCAGATCGGCACGCCGGACGAGATCTACAACCGGCCCGCCACGCTCTTCGTCGCAGGCTTCGTGGGCTCGCCGCCCATGAACCTGATCGAGGGCGAGATCGCCGCAGAGGCCGGGCGGGCGCGCTTCGTCGCCACGGACGTTGCCGTGGAGCCCGCTCTCCCGGTCAGCGGCGCCGGCCCTGCGACCCTCGGCATCCGCCCGCAGCATCTGCACATTCGCACCGAGCCCGCGGACGGCGCCTTGCCGGTCACGGTCTTCGCCGTCGAGCACCTCGGGCGGGAGTCGGTGGTGATCCTCGAGGACGACAACCGCAACAAGCTGCACGCCCTGGTGGAGCCAGGCTTCGCGGGCCGGGTCGGCGACCGGCTCCACGCGCAGCCCGACCCCGCGCACTGCCTCCTGTTCAATCACGCCGGGCAGGTTCTCTCCCGCCCTGAACGCGAGGAGGAGGCAGCAACATGACGAGCGGGCGCCTGGGCATGGGCGTGATCGGCGCCGGTTTCATGGGGGCCTCCAACCCGGATGCTACCTGCATGCAGGAACCGTGACCGTTCGCCTCTCCGACGCGGGAGCGGCGTTGTTGACGAGATCAGGGAGCGTCGGATCGGGCGGCCAAGTGTTGAAGATACTGCCGGTGAAAGTGGTGCAGCGCGTGCTCTGACCACTCGTGGCGCGCGTCGTCGATGACGTAGCGTCCCTGGCCGTAGCCGCGCTGTCGCAAGCCCCGCTGCACCGCCTCGCAGGGCCGGATATCCTCGGGTCCGACGAACTCCGACACCAGGCGGTCACGCGCCCGCTCACCGTCGCCGATCTCTCCCGGCATGCCGATTCCGAAGAATTGGCGCACGGTGAGCGCAGGCTCGATGGGTGCGAAGCGGGACACGTACAGTGACGGTGGTCCCGGACTGCAAGAACACTCGCCCGTGGAGCAGAACAGGGGGCAAATTGGATGTCTGCCACGATGACGGCTTTCGCGTTTCAGGTATTCTGTCCCATGACTGTCTGGGGCGTCCGCAGTCGAATGCGGTTCTTCGCTCCTCTTGGCGCAGAAGAGTTCGGGACGAGCAATGAAGTTGTCGGTGCCCGGCGTTATCGAAGGACTGCAGCCGCAGCCGCGCTTTCTCGCGATCTGGCTGGCGCTGGCGGTGCTCATCGTGATCAGCGCGATCTTCGTGCCGCGCAGCCTGATGGCCACCTCGATCCTCGCGATCATTCCCTTTGCGGCCTTCCTCTGCATCGCGTCGATGGGCGAAGCCCTGGTGCTCATGGCGCGCGGCATCGACCTCTCGATTCCGGCCGTCATCACGCTCTCCAGCAGCCTGATCCTCGGCATCTCCGGCGGCCAGGACGCCGCGCTCGCCCAGGCGATCGTCGTCGCGCTCGCGGTCTCGGCCGGCGTCGGCCTGATCAACGGCGTTCTGGTCTCCAACTTCAGGCTGAATCCCCTGGTCGTGACGCTCGCCGTCGGGACCATCATGATGGGGGCTGCGATCTGGTACCGGGAAGGCATCGCCCAGGAGGCCCGCGTGCCGCCCATCCTCGCCGACTGGGGCGAGACCCGCTTCCTCTCGATCAACTTCTCGGTGTGGGTGGCGATGGCCCTCGTGCTCGTCTCCACCTTCCTGCTGCGTCTTACCCTCTACGGGCGGCGCTTCATCGCTGTCGGCGCCAACCCTGTCGCCGCCTGGATCAACGGCATCGGCGTGAACCGCTACCGGGTCGCGGCCTACGCCTGCGCCGGGTTGCTCTACGGCATCGCGGGCATCCTGCTCGCCGCCTTCATCCGCAACCCGACCCTCGATGTCGGCGCCGCCTATCTGCTCGCGCCCATCGCCGCCGCCGTGCTCGGCGGCACCGCGATCACCGGCGGGGTCGGCAGCATGATCGCGGTGGCAGGTGCTGCGCTGTTCCTGACCCATCTCGGGCAGATCCTGAAGATGATGGGACTGACCACGGCGATCCAGTTCATGGTCTATGGCGGCGCCATCGCCGTCGGCATGGCGCTTGCCGGGGTCCGCTTCTCCGACCTGCGCGAGGCGTGGAGCCGGCGGCTCGGCCGTCCGGCGGCGTCGGGCGCGGAAGCGCCCTAGGGCGCACTTAATTCTGGGGGGGAGGGTCTGCTATCTATGGAGTGCATCCCGTGAGCATCCCGTTCGCGGGAATGACCGGTCGACACTGTGCCCCCGGGGCACACACACACAAGGGAGAACACCGAAATGAGCCATTTGCACTGGATGACGAAGGCGGCGGCCTCGGCGGTCGTCGCCGGTGCCTTGGCGCTGGGCGCCCACAGCGGCGCGCGCGCGGAAGCCAATCCCGAGCTGATGCTCAAGGCGCTCGGCACCACCGAGGGGATCGGCCCGATCGTCACGGCCACCTTCGAGCGCGCCAGCGCGGCGCTCAGCGAGGAAGACCGCGCGCTCGCGCTGAAGTGCTGGAGCGAGCAGGTGTGCGAGACCGGCCGCGGCGACCTCACCGTCGCGCTCGCCGACGGCTTCGGCGAGAACGTCTGGCGCCGCGTGACACACATGGAGTTCGTCATGCAGGCGCTGAGCTACCCCGAGGTCAGCAAGATCATCTACACCTCGGCCCGGGGCGATGCCAGCAAGGCGATCTCCGACATGCGGAGCCTGATCGCGCAGGGCGTCGACATCATCGTGACCTTCCCCGACGCAGGGCCGGCGCTGCTGCCGACCGCGCAGGAGGCGACCGAGTCCGGCATCACCGTGGTCCCCTACATCGCCGGTCTCGGCGGCACCGCGGGCGAAGACTATCTCACCTTCGTCGCGGAGGACCTCTGCGAGCTGGGCCGCCAGTTCGTCCAGTTCGTGGCCGGTGCCAACAGCGAGGAAAGCATCGAGATCGTGGAACTCGGTGGCACGCCCGGCAATCAGCTGAGCGCCGCCTGGCAAGCCTGCTCCGAGGCCGAGATGGAGAACAACGCGGCCATGACGCTGCTCGGCAAGGCCGACACCAACTGGACCCAGCAGGGCACCTTCGAGGCGATGTCGGGCTTCCTCTCTCAGAACCCCGATATCGACGCGGTGCTCTATGAGTATGCCGACGGCTTCCGCGGCGGCGTGCGCGCCTATGCCGCCGCCGATCGCGCCATGGACGTGATCGTCACGCTGCGCACCGACGAGCAGGGCCTCTTCTGCGATTGGGAGGAGGTTGGCAATCCGAACTTCCGCATCTTCTTCTCGTCGGGCGGCACCTTCCAGGTCCGCATCGCGCTGACCGCCGCCATGGAGGCTAGAGGCGGTGCCGAGATCGGCGCCCATGTCGATGTGCCCTTCAAGATGAAGGAAGTGCAGCAGGGCATGTGCGACAAGGCGCTGCCGGATCAGATGCCGGTCTCCACGCTGGTGGACACCGACATGCTGAACGCGATGTTCAAGGAGTAGCGGCCGCAGCGAACGGCCTGACCGCCGGGCGGAGTGGAAGACGCCGCACCCCGCCCGGCGGTTTCGTTAGAACCAACGCAGATCGCCGCCGAGAGAATGCCCGAACCGTCGCTTCACCTGTCAGGGATCTCCAAGCGCTACCCCGGAGTCCAGGCGCTGCGTGACGTGAACCTGGACTGCGTGGCCGGAGAGGTCCATGCGGTGCTCGGCGAGAACGGCTCGGGCAAGAGCACGCTGCTCAAGATCGCGAGCGGCGCGCTGGCGGCAGACGAGGGCACGGTCGAAATCCTCGGCAATCGCCTGGCCTCGGCCGACACGTCGCAGGCTCATCACTTCGGGCTCGCCACCGTTTACCAGGACAACTCCCTCGTGGCGGAGCTCACCGTCGCCCAGAACCTCTATCTCGGCACGATGGCTGAAGCGCTGCCCTATCGCAGGCTGGAAACCTGGGCCGAGGAGCAGCTCGCCCCATACGATCTAGCGATCGGTGCCTCCGCGCGCGTCGCCACTCTCTCTCCGGCCCAGCGACAGTTTCTGGAGGTGGTGAAGGCCCTCGTCTCCAAGCCCAAGGTACTGCTGCTCGACGAGCCGACCGCATCGCTCGACGTCAACGACGTGGACACCCTCCACCGCATCGTCCGTGGAATCGTCGCCGAGGGCACGACGGTAGTCTATGTCAGCCATCGTCTCCCCGAAATCCTCTCCCTCGCCCAGCGCGTGACCGTGCTGCGCGACGGTGAGGGGCAGGGCACCTTCGACACCCACGCGCTCTCCGAGGACGACCTCATCGCGCTCATGGTCGGCCGGCCGATCGAGGCGGAGTTTCCGTCCAAGCGGGAGATCCTGTCGACCGAGGTGTGCCTCACGGCGCAGGCGCTTTCCGGCAACGCCTTCAGTGACGTCAGTTTCGAGGTCCATCGGGGCGAGATCCTCGGCCTCGCCGGCGCCGAGGGCAACGGGCAGCGCGAGGTGCTGCGCGCCGTCGGCGGCTTCGAGGACGCGGCGGGCACTCTCGCCTGCGAAGGACGGCGCTTCCCGCTCGACGCGCCGCAGCGTGCGCTCGGCGCCGGCGTGATGATGCTGAGCGGCGACCGGGCCGTGGAATCGATCTATCCGGCCCTGAGCGTGCGCGAAAACATCACGATCCAGGTCCTCAAGGACTTCGCGACCGCTAGCGTGGTCTCGGGCCGCAAGGAGCGCGGGCGCACGCGCGACATGATCGAGGAGCTCGACATCGTCACCGCGTCGCTGGATCAGCCCATCGTCTCGCTCTCCGGCGGCAACCAGCAGAAAAGCATGCTGGCGCGGAGCTTCCTGCACGGCGCCAAGGTGGTGCTGATCGACGAGCCCACCCAGGGCGTGGACGCGGCCGCGCGCTTCGACATCTATCAGGCGGTGCGCGCCAAGGCCGACAGCGGCACCACCTTCGTCATCAACTCGTCGGACGCGCTGGAGCTTGCCGGCCTCTGCGACCGGGTGCTGGTGTTCTCGCGCGGGCGCCTCATCAGGGAGCTGGTGGGCGACGAGGTGAGCGAGGAGAACATCGTCTCCTCGTTCCTGACGTCGCGAGTGGGGCGCACGACGGAGACCGCCGCCGCGCCAAGCACGTCCGCAACGCCCGCAGGCTTCTCTCTCGCGCGGGATGTCGGGCGGCTCGCGCTCGCACGCAATCAGTGGTGGACGCCTCTGGGCTTTCTCCTGCTGCTGATCGTCCTGGTCGGCGCCTACGCCTCGAGCCAGTCCGACGCCTTCCTCTCCCCGCTCAACGGGCGCCACCTGCTGCTGGCGACCGCGCCGCTCGCGCTCGTAGCGATGGCCCAGTTGAACGCGCTGCTGGTCGGCGGGTTCGACATGTCGGTCGGCTCGCTGATGAGCATGACGGTCGTCGCCGCCTCCTTCCTGATTGGCATGGGGGTGGATATCCCGGTGCTGTTCGGCGGCACGCTCGCCTGTCTCGGTGCCGGGCTTGCGGTCGGGGTCATCAACGGGACGATGGTGCGGCGGCTGCACATCAACCCGGTCATCACCACCATCGCCATGCTCAGCGTGCTGCAGGGCGTGGCTCTCCACTTCAGGCCGGTGCCGACGGGGCTGGTGGAGCCGGTCTTCATGTCCGCGCTGCGCACACGGATCGACTTTCTGCCGGTCTCCTTCCTCGGCCTGATCGCGCTCGCCGTGATCGGCGATCTCTGGCTTTACCGCACCAAGAGCGGGCTCCGGCTCCGGGCCGTCGGCTTCCACGAGGAAGCGGCGCGGCGCAACGGCATCAAGACCGGCTTCGTGCACTTCCGCGCCTACGTGATCTCGGGCGGCATCGCGGCGCTCGCCGGGCTCTTCCTCAGCACCGAGGTGGGCGTCGGGCACCCGACGGTGGGCACCACTTACACGCTCACGAGCATCGCCGCCGCGGTGCTGGGCGGGGCCGCGCTCTCCGGCGGGCGCGGCTCCTATTCCGGTGCACTGCTGGGCGCGATCTTCTTCACGCTGATCGTCAACATCATGCCGTTCCTTGCGGTCAACACCGCGCTTGGAGTCATCGTCAGCGGCGCATTGACTCTGCTGGCCGTCCTTCTCTATTCCGGGCGTCTGCCGACCGGCCGCGTGGGTCATCTCCTGCGTATCCTAGCCAGCCGCCGCGCCACGCCAACATAACGGGTATAAGGTCATGACAGAGCTTTCGCCGATCCCGCAACGCGAATCCGCCCGCCCAGCCGCCGCGCGCGGCCCTTATGACGACGCCTTCGACATCGTCTGTGTCGGCGCCGGCGCCGGCGGCCTGGCGACCGCGCTCTTCACTCGCTGGCTCGGCAACAGCGTGCTGATCCTGGAGAAGGCGCCGGAGATCGGCGGGACCACGCGCAAGGCCGCCTTCTGGTACTGGGTCCCCAACAACCAGGCGATGCGGGACAAGGGCATGGAGGACCCGCGAGAAGACTGCCTGCGCTACATGGCGCGGCTATCGCGGCCGGAGTGCTACGACCCCACGGATGAGCATCTCGGCATGCCGGCGTGGGAGTACGCGATGTTCGAGGCGATCTACGACAATGCTGCGACCGCGACCGAACTGTTGAAGGAGAAGGGTGCGCTCGATTATCGGCATTGCGACTTCGTGCCGGACTACTGGGCCGAGCTGCCGGAGGACAAGGCGCCCACAGGCCGGGTTCTGGTTCCCGTCGATGCCAGGGACACCATGTCGGACGGCGGCCTTCGGGCCGTGGAATCGATGTCGCGCGCGGCCGCCGAGGCCGGCGTCGATATCCGCACCGGGCACCGGGTGCAGCGCATCGTCCGCAACCTCGCGGGCGATGTCGTCGGTGTCGAGGCCAGCGCCGGCAACGGCACGGCGCGGCGCTTCCACGCCCGCAAGGCCGTGGTCTTCTGCACTGGCGGCTTCACTCACAATGTCGAGATCCGCAAGAATTTCCTGAACGTGCCGATCTACGGCGGCTGCGCCGCGAAGACCAACGAGGGCGACTTCATCCCCATCGCAGGCAGCGTGGGCGCGCAGCTTCGGAACATGAACTACGCCTGGATGTGCCCGGTGGTGCTGGAGAAGGCGATTGCCCGCGATCCTTCGTTGATCGGCACCTTCTCGCCCTCGGGCGATTCCATGATCTACGTGAGCAGGCAGGGGCACCGTGTCGCCAACGAGAAGCTCGCCTACAACGAGATGGCCCAAAAGTTCTACGAGTGGGACCCGACGGCAGGCGAGTATCCCAATCTGGTGCTGATCGCGATATGGGACCAGCGCAGCCAGGATCACTGTGCGAGCGACGAATACGGCCGCTTCATCGTGCCGCCCGGTGTGGACGACGCCCACGTCATCAAGGGCGAGACCCTGGGCGCGCTGACCAAGGCCATCGACGAGCGGCTCGCGCGCTACGAGGCCGAGACCGGCGGGGTCCGGCTCTCGTCGGACTTCGAGGCCAACCTGGCAACGGCGATCGAGCGCTTCAACGGCTTTGCCGAGAGCGGCAAGGATCTCGACTTCCATCGCGGCGAGCGCCAGGTGGAGCAGCTCTTCAACGGGCCGGTGGCGGAGGAGCCGTCCGCGCCCAACGCCACCATGTACCCGATCGGCGCCGAGGGGCCCTACTACGCGGCGCTGCTTTCCGGCGGAACCCTCGACACCAAGGGCGGGCCCAAGGCCACGCCCACCGGCAATATCCTCGACGACACGGACACGCCGATCACGGGGCTTTACGGCGTCGGCAACTGCGTCGCCTCGGCCTCGGCCCGCGCCTACTGGGCCGGCGGCGCTACCCTGGGTCCCATTCTGGCCTTTGCCTATCTGGCGGCGAACGAGGCCGACCGCGAGCCGCTGAAGCTCACCAACTAGGGCATCCGCCCGGACATCTGCAAGAGATCGAACGCGCAAGGAGGAACAACATGGCGCTTTGCACGCAGACGATGACCGACGAGCAGCGCAAGTCGGTCGCCCTCGAATATCTCAAGGCCTTCGACAACGGCGGCGTGACGTCCACGGGGGGAAGCATCATGGACCTGTTCGCCGACGACGCGCAGGTCTACTTCCCGAAATGGGGCATCGCCACCGGCAAGGAGGAGATCGGCCAGCTCTTCACCGACGTGGGCGGCACCATCAAGTCGATCCTGCACCACTACTCGCACTTCAACTACATCTTCTCCGGCAGCGACTATCTCGTGGTCGAGGGCACCAGCCACGGCGAGCATCGCGACGGCCCCTGGCGGGCCGGCGTGCCCGAGCACGGTGCCGGGCGCTGGTGCGACGTGTTCGAGATCCGCGACTGGAAGATCCAGCGCTGCTTCATCTATCTCGACCCCGACTACGCCGGGGGCGATAACGCGCGCTACCCCTGGCTCGCCGACAAGTAGTCCCAGGCGAAACATCGAACTGCAAAACGCATCCGGGTGCCCGGTCAGCCTCGCAGAGCATGGCCTCGCCGCCTGCACTCAACTAACATCCGATGTGGACCGTCCCGCGGGGCCGGTTGCACCCGCTTCGACCTGGTCGACAGGCAATTTACGAACAGGAGGAGACCATGCGACTGCTCAAGATATGCGCCCTGGCCGCCGCCGGGATGTTCGTCGCGGTGTCGGCGAGCGCCGACTACGAGGGCGTGCCCCGCACCTTCCTGTGGAACCCCGGCAGCGTCGACATCTACGACGCGGCCGAGCACAAGAAGGACGGCCCCTACGTCATTGGCTTCTCCAACGCGAGCCTGTCCAATCCCTGGCGCGTCGCCATGCTTCACGGCATCGAAGCCGCCGCCGAGCGCAACAAGGACAAGCTCGAGCGCTTCATCATCACCGACGCCAACGACAACCCGTCCAAGCAGGCCGCCGACATTCAGGACCTGCTCGCCCAGGGAGTCGACATCCTGCTCGTCAGCCCGGCGACCGCCGAAGCGCTGGATCCCGCGCTGCGCAGGGCGAACAAGAGCGGTGTGCCGATCGTGCTGGTGGACCGCGAGGTCACGTCCAAGGACAGCTACATCACCTTCGTGACCGCCTCCGACCAGGCGCTGGGGCGCATCTCCGCCCAGTGGCTGGCGGAGACGCTGAACTTCGAGGGCAAGGTTGTGATGCTGGGCGGGCTGGCCGGCGCCTCGCCTGCGGAGAACCGCATCAAGGCGGCGCACGAGGTCTTCAACCAGTACCCCGGCATCGAGGTGCTGGAGGTCCAGTACACGTCCTGGTCGCCGGCCAACGGCAAGACCATCATGGCGGCGCTCATCCAGAAGTACGGCCAGGACATCGCCGGCGTCTGGGCCGATTCCGGCCTGCAGGGCTCGGGCTCGATCGAGGCCTTCCTCGCCGCCGGCTACGAGGCCGGGTCGATCCCGCCGCATACGGGCGGGGACTTCAACGCGATGTACCAGCTGAGCGTGCAGAACCAGGTTCCGATGGTCGGCATCGACTATCCGCCCGCCATGGGCGCCGTGTCCTTCGAGCTGCTGTTCGACGTGCTGGCCGGCAAGGGCATTCCGCGCCGGATCGAAGTGAACCAGCAGATCGTGGTCTCCGAAGGCGCCGAGACCGCCTCGGTGCAGGCGGATGTCTACGTCAAGGACTACGCCCTGATGGACAAGCCGGGCTCGGTCATCATGTCGAGCGGTGTGGGCCCGGACTACGATCCGGAGACCTTCTCGGCCGACTATCCGAAGTAGACCACCGATGATGGTGGGCGATCCCCCGGCCCGGGCCGGCGGGGGACCGTTCGCCGCGGCGGTCTATATCCGGCGCGCCCGCGACTGACCGCTGCCGGCGGCGACCGAAATCCCTCTCTCTTCAAGAGGTGTCGACACGAAGCGGGCGGCGGCGGCCTGGGCTGTGGCGATGGCATCCTCCATCGCGGCGGACGCGGCCACGCGGGCTGCGATCGCGCCCACGAACACGTCGCCGGCACCGTGGGCGGAAACTACCGATACAAGGCGGACCACATGGTGCTGTGCCTCGCCCCGCCGGTTTCGATGGACCAGGCCGTCGCACCCAAGGGTTGGGTTACCGCGCCGATCGGCACCGAACCAGTGCGCCGATCAAAAGCCTGACCGAAAAACCCGTGCGCTACCCAAGCCGAACAGGTCATGTGCTGGCGACACTTGCCCTGGCGTTTCTTTGCTCCGCGCACAGCCTTTGCTCTACTCTTGCCCCCAGGCAATCGGTCCGAGAGGCGAGTGCGGAGTCACCGATGGATCGAGGCGGTCAAGACTACGCGAACGCCCTCCGCGCCGAAGGCATCGAGATGTGGTTCGGCAACGTCGGCGCGCTTACCGGCGTGGACCTGAGCGTCGGCCGCAACGAGATCGTCGGCCTCGTCGGCGACAACGGTGCCGGCAAGTCAACTCTCATCAAGATCATCACCGGCGTGCTGCGACCGACGGCGGGCAGCCTCTACATCCGCGACCGGGAAATCGACCTCCGGGACTACTCCGTCCTCAGGGCGCATCAGTACGGCATCGAGACCGTCCACCAGGAACGCTCGCTCTGCGAGAAGCAGCCGCTCTGGCGCAACTTCTTCGTCGGCCGTCAGATCACCAATCGCCTGGGCTTCATCAACGTCCGCAAGCAGAAGGAGCTCGCCCAGGAGATCCTGCTCAAGTCGATCGGCTTCCGCGGCGCCGGCATCACGGTCGACACCATCGTCGAGGACCTCTCGGGCGGCGAGAGGCAAGGCATCGCCATCGGCCGCGCCATGCACTTCAACGCCGATCTCATCCTGCTCGACGAGCCGACGGCGGCGCTCGGCGTGAAGGAGGTGGGCAAGGTCCTGGAGTTCGTCGACGACATCAAGACCTCCGGCCGCGCCTGCCTCTACATCGAGCACAACCTCGCCCACGTGCACGCGGTCGCCGACCGCATCGTCATTATCGACCGCGGCACCATCGTCAACGAGGTCCAGCGGGGAGAAATGACGGTCGCCGAGCTGACCTCCTTCCTTATCGAGTTGCAGACCGAACGCCAGCATGCCGAGGCCTGAGCTCAAGACCCATCAGACGTTTTGGACGCGGGTCGAAGGCCTGCCGATCATCCTCGCGTTCCTCGTCGTGATCGGCGCCTTCATGATCACGGCGCCCGAGAGCTTCCTCGGCTATCGCATGTACACGACGCTGGGCAGCACGGTCGTGCCCCCGCTCATTCTCGGCCTCGGCCTCACCCTGGTCATCGCCGCCGGGGAGATCGACCTTTCCTTCCCCTCCGTGCTCAAGGTGTCCAGCCTGGTCTTCGTGATGATCACCAAGTTCGGCGTCTTCCCTCTCGACGAGGACATGGCCGACAAGCACGACCTGCTGGTATGGGGCGCCTTCGTCGTGGCGCTTCTCGTCGGCGGCCTGATCGGCTTCCTCAACGGCCTCCTTGTGGTGCGGATCGGCATTCCCTCGATCATCGCGACCCTTGCGACCCTCTTCGTCTGGGAGGGCGCGACGGTCATCTCCTCGGGCGGGTTGAGTCACAACATCCGGGACATCAAGGAGTACGTGATCTTCGACGTGCTCACGGGACGGATCGGCCCGGTGCCGGTTCAGTTCTTCTGGGCCATCGCGCTGGCGGCGCTGATGTGGTTCATCCTCAACCGGCACCGCTTCGGCGAGCACCTTCTCTTCATCGGCGACAATGCGAACGTGGCCCGCGTGGTGGGCGTCAAGGTCGATCGGGAGAAGATCAAGCTGTTCACGCTGATGGGCGTGCTCGGCGCCTTGTCCGGCGTCATGCTGACGCTGGAGAACAAGAACTTCTTCACCACCCAGGGCACCGGATTCCTGCTGGTCGCGCTCGCCGCGGTCTTCATCGGCGGCACGTCGATATCCGGCGGCAAGGGCAGCATCGTCGGCACGGTCTTCGGCTCGTTCATCGTCGGCACGGTCGAAGCCGGGGTCGTCGGCAGCGGCATCAGCGGCTTCTGGACACGCCTGGTCGTCGGTCTCGTGTTCATCGCGGCCGTCACGTTCCACCTGACCGTGGAGAAGCCGAGGGGATTGGCCGGTGTCAGAAAGATTGCCGGAATGGGCGGCCTTGGGCCTCAGGAAGACTCCGAAGGGCCGCGAAGAACGAGGCCGCCTTGAGCGGCCTTGAGGGCGCGATGCGCCAGCACCACCCCGCGCCAATGCAGTCCGATGCCGAGGCGCGGTGAGTTCGTTCACCTTGCAACCAGGGAGAGGACAATGTCCGGAACACGCAAGTATCTCAGCGCCGTTGCCGTCGCAGCGGGTTTGGTAATCGCGGCGGGTGCGGCGGCCCCGAGCCAGGCCCAGACCATCGGCGAAGGCCTGGTAATGTACTTCCAGATGGGCGGGAACCCCGGCGGTGGCGCCACGCTGGCGCGGACCAATGGCGCCCGCGCCGCAGCCGAGGCCTTCGGCGTCGACCTGCGCGAGCAGTATTCCGCGTGGCAGCCCGACGTCATGATCAACCAGTTCAAGGAGGCCATGGCGGCCAATCCGGACTGCATCGAGATCATGGGGCACCCCGGCAACGATGCCTTCTGGGATCTCGCCGCAGAGGCCCGGGAGCGCGGCATCGTGCTGACCAGCGGCAACTCCCAGCTCAGCGATCTCTTCAACGAGTACCGCCAATCCGGCTTCGGCTTCGTCGGGATGGACAACTACCGCTCGGGCCGCCTCGTCGCGGGCGCGACGATCAAGAACGCCGGCCTCAAGGAAGGCGACCGCGTCATGGTCTACGGCCTGCTTTCGCAGGACGAACGCGGCAAGCTCGAGCGGGGCGCTCTCGACGTCTACGAAGAAAACAACATGACCATCGACTACATCGAGATCAGCCCGGAAGTGAACGCCGACCCGTCGCTCGCCGTGCCGATCCTCGTCGCCTATATCGAGCGCACCCCCGACGTGAAGTCGATCATCACCTCGCACGGCACGGTGACCGGGTTCCTGGGCAAGGCTCTCAAGGAAGCCGGCAAGGAGCCCGGCGAGATCTTCGGTGCGGGCTACGACATCGTGCCCGCCGCCGTCGAAGCGGTGCAGGACGGCTATGTCCACGTCCTGTTCGATCAGAACCTCTTCCTGCAGGGCTTCCTGCCGGTGGTTCAGTGCGTTCTGTCCTCGACCTACGCCATTCCGGGTCTCGACATCGACACCGGCATCGGCCTGGTGACGCCGGACAACATCGATCAGCTCATTCCCGAAATCGAGGCCGGCATCCGCTAAGCAGAGCTGCGACCAGAGTATGAGTCGATCGCAGGAGCGCGTCCGGCAGTAGCGGACGCGCTCCTGCAGGTACCTCCACCTCGCACCGGGGCTAGATGTGATCTCTCAATAGGTTGTCCATCCGGAGCCGAATCTCGGAAGCCGATGGGTGAAGAAAGCCTGTCAGCGAACCGAGAGGAGAGCCCCGGATGAACGTCCACAAGAATGCAAAACTCACGCCGCGCGGTCGAGCCGAGATCGTTGCCGTCATCGCCCGCTGGATTCTCTTCGATCAGGCCTGCCGGCGGCGGGCCTGCGCGCCGTCGGCGCGCACCCAGACCATGAGGACCAGGCCGACGAGGAAGAGGGCCAGGATCGGCGTGACGCCGACGCGCTGGCTGCCGCTTGCGTCGGTGGCGAATGCGACCAGAAGGGGGGCCACGAACGAGGTCACCTTGCCGGCCAGCGCGTAGAGCCCGAACGCCTCGGTCATTCGCTCCTCTCCGGCCTAGCGCACGAGCATGGTTCGGGACGCCGCCTGGAGCGGCCCTCCCGCCGCCCCGATGACCGCACCGCAGACGTAGAACACGATGGTCGGCAGGCTCGATGGCGCCTCGGCGGTGCCGACGCCGATGAACAGAACCTCGTCCGGGCCGGTGGTGATGATGATGAAGGAGAAGATCATCAACGTAAGGATGGTGGCGACGATCACGGGTTTCGGTCCGAACCGCACATCGGCACGGCCACCGATCCAGGCTCCCGCCGCGCCGGCGACGAGGCCGACCACCCCGAACACGCCGAGCTCGAACATGCCCCATTCCAGAACGCCCGCCGCGTAGATGCCGCCGAAGATGAAGAGCCCGCCGAGCGCGTCGCGGTAGAACATCGAGGAGGCGAGATAGGCGAGGAAGCTGCCCCGCGAGGGCAGGGAAGCGAGAGTGTCCTTCAGGTCCTTCAGGCCCCGGATGACGGTGTTCGTGGCCGGGGCCTGGCGCTTCGTGTCAGGGGTCCAGAGAAAGAACGGGACGATGAAGACGATGTACCAGACGGCCGACAGCGGGCCGGCGGCGCGGGCGCCCTCGCCCAGCGCGGGGTCGAGGCCGAAGATCGGGACGAGGCCGGTCACGGTTCTTTCCGAACCCGGCACCGGCGCCATCAGACCGAGCACGATCACGAGACTCACCAACCCTCCCCAATATCCCAGCGCCCAGCCGGAGCCGGAAATGCGGCCGATCTCGTTCTTGCCGCCGAGCGACGGCAAGGCGGCGTTGGTGAACACTCCCGTGAACTCGGCCCCGATCAGGGCAAGAACGAGGAAGAACAGGATCGCCGTGAGGTCGGCCGATCCCGGTGCTGCTCCCCAAAGCCCGGCGGCACCGACGACATAGAGGACGGAGAAGCCGACGATCCACGGCTTGCGCGGTCCTCTCGCGTCGGCGACGGCGCCGAGCAACGGCGCCGTCAACGCGACGACGATCGAGCCCACCGCGATCGCAAGACCCCACAAGGCCTGGCCCTGCGCGGGATCGGCAACCACTTCGGACACGAAATAGGGACCGAAGACGAAGGTGAGGACGAGCGTGTAGAAGGGCTGGGCCGCCCAGTCGAAGAACATCCACCCCCATATGGCCTTGCGCTTGCCCCGCATGCCGTTCCCCCAGCGGTCCGCCCTGTCCACGACACTCTAGGGACACGCTGTCGGGGTGTCGATCTGCCGGCAGCGCCACCCAGGAACATTTTTTAGTCATGGCTGAGAGGGCGGGATGACCGAGAGCGGGCAGGCTTGGGCCGATGAAGGTCCTGGCCGAGCTTGGCTGGGCGGCTGCATGGGGTCCGCGGGGGCCGGTAGGGCTCGGTTTTCGGGCTCGCCGGGCAAAGCGATCCCGCCGCGCCGTTCGACGGCGCGTCCCGTCGCGCTCTGCGACGCGGTTACGCCCGCAGGATCATGCAGCGGGCGCGATCAGGATCGCGTCGAGAGCCTCCTGGGCGCGGGCGGCATAATGCCGGTTGGCCTCGGGCAGGAAGCGGAAGCGCCCGTCGCAGCGCACGATGGCGATGGCCGCGTTGGTCAGGCAGGAGAGATTGCGCGGCAGGTGGCGCACGTACGCCCGGCAGCGGTCTTCGTCATAGGTGAAGTCGCGCACGTAGTGCAGCCGGTTCTCGATGTGCCAGTGATTGCGGACCAGAGCCAGAAGCTCCTCGGGCCCGGCGCGGTCTGCGCCGAGCGAGGTCAGGCTCCAGGTCACCTCGACGCTGCGCTCGCCGGTCTTGAGGATCTCGCGCTCGCGTTCGATGCGCATCGCCTGGCGGCGTCCGTGAAGGTTGGCGTAGCCGTCCCATTCGGCAGCGGAGAGGTCGACGACGGCGCAGCGGCGGCGCTCGATGCGGCCATGGCCCTTGTCGACGGTTTCGTGCCAGGGCGCGTCGGAGAAGTCGATCGCCTTGAGGTCTTCGAGGATGGTCTCCTGATTGTCCTTCACCGCGGTGACCACGTAGTCGGCGCGACGCCCGAGCAGGCAGCGCGCGGTCTCGTGCTGGGCGTGCATCGCATCGAGGGTGACGGTCCGGCCTGCGAGGTCGAGACTGCTGGAGAGTTCGCGCACGGCGGGGATCTCGTTGCTCTTTCTATCGACCTCGACCTGTCCCAGGACCATGCCGGTCTTGTGCACCAGCGCCGCGACCATCATGCGCCGCCCGTCTTCGGTCTGCTTCGAGGCGCCGCGCAGGTCCTTTCCGTCCATGGCGACCGGGGCGTGCGCGCCGTCGTGCTGGCCGGTCCACCGGCCGATGGCGTTGTCCAGCGTCTCCGGCGGCAGGGCGGCGAGGATGTTGTGGAAGGTGGTGATCGCGGGCGCGGTGTAGCGCTTCTTCGAAGGGCTCCAGAACGCGCCGACCGCCTCGAGCTGCTCCTGCGAGAGCAGGGCGGCGAACTGGGCGAAGGCTGTCGAGCCCCGGTAGCCGGCAAGGCGGGCGGCGACGGCAACCGCCAGCACGGTCTTCAAGGGATAGCGCTTGCCCCGGGCATGGCGGCACTCGGGCACCTCGCCCAGGCACTCGAACAGGCTGCGCAGCCGGGGCGCCGTCATCGGCTCGCTGTGTTGCTCGGCGTTCCAGTTCGCCGGGATCTCGGCCCGGCTCAGCGCTTCGGCGGCGCCATCGCTAAGTTCGAACACGAAGACCTCCTTGGGCTGGCCGTGGTGGCGCCAGCGCGGAGCAGCTCCGGGGTCACGGGCAAAGCCGCGCGTCATCCCCAGCGAGCGCCAGTTCGACGCGCGGTAGCAGGTGCCGGCGAAGCGCGCGGGATCGACGAAGGTCTCGGCCAGGAGCGCCGGGTATCCATGCACCGCCTGGGTGTCCGCAGACAGCCGCCGCAGGCTCAGCCCCAGAACCCGCGAGGCCAGGTTGGGAACCCGCTCAGGCGTCAGGATCACGAAGCGCGAGTTGTTCGCGATCAGATGCAGGCGCCGGAACTGCTGCTCCGCCGACCAGCCGATCCAGCGGTCGCGCGCGGCCAGCTTGAACGCGCCCGGCTGCCAGCCGATCAGGGCGAGCCAGGTCTCGCCATGCACCGCGACATGGCGCAGCCCCTTGCCGACGACGCCGTGGAATCGCAGGTAGTGGTGCTCCTCCACCAGCCGGTCCCAGCGCCGGTGCTCCCGCGCGCCCCAGGTCGGGCGCACCGTGACCGCACGCAGATCAATGGACGAATCCAGGCCCGGCAACGTCGCCATGGCCGCTACACTGCCACAGCGAAAACGAAATGACCAGCGCCGCGATCACCTCACGCCGCTCGCCGGGCGGACAAAAAACGAGCCCTGCAGCGCCACCCTCGGCAAACCGCGCCGTCAGGACGGGGCGGCGCTGCCGGCCGGCGACGGTCGCCTCTTCCTGCGATCCGCCAGCAGGGTCGCTTCCTCGGCGAGATCCGGCTCTCCGCAGCTGGCCAGGATCGCCGCCCGCGCCTCGTCCCGCAGCCGGATCGCCGCATCGAAGCCGGCCCCCCTCGCACTGACCGGAGGGCCGATCGTCACATGCACGTCTCCCGGGCGGGGAAACCACTGCCCGCCCCGCAGTATCGACCGGGTACCGCGCAGCGTCATCGGCACCACGGGAACGTCTGCGGCTGCTGCGGCGGCGAAAGCACCGAGCTTGAAGGCGAGGAGGCCGGGGCGTCGGGTCAGGGTCCCTTCCGGGTAGACCGCCACCCGCCGCCCCGCGCGGGCCGCCTCGATCACGACGTCCAGATCGCTGACCCCGCGCGCCTCGTCGAACCGCTCCACGAACAGCGTGCCGATGCGCCGCAGCAGCGTCCCCGCAAAGAACTGCGGCGCCAGCTCCGCCTTGGCGACGAACGCGATCTCGCCGGGCAGGGCCGCCACCAGCGCCAGACTGTCGTAATAGCTGGAGTGATTGGCCACGACGATCGCGCCTCGCTCCGCCACGATCGCGCCATCCACCGTCAAGCGCGTGCCCGTGAGCGTCAACATCAGGTGCGCGGCGACGCGGAGCGCCCACCAGCGCCACGCGCGCCGCGGCAATGCGATCGCCGAAGGCCACACGACGAGCGCCAGCGCAGCCAGCACCGCCCACCAGTAGGCGGCGAATGCATGGTCCAGGATCGCGCGGTGCGCCGCTGAAACCCTGGCCGCCGCCCCCGACAGTGACAGCCGAACGAGCTGCCACCACAGTGCGGCACCGGGTCGCTCCAGACGCCCTTCCAGGTAGCACGCGCGGGTGGCGCCGCGCCTCACCTTGCCGCTCGAGGTCTTGAGCACGGAACGCGGCGGCGCCAGCACGACCTCGTCCGGTGCCACTCCCGCGACGTCCAAGGCCGCCGCCTCCACGTCGCGTCGCAGCCGCGCACGGGTCTCGCCGGACTCCTCGCGCGTCTCGGCGACCACCACCAGCTTTTCGGCCTCGTCCGCAACAGAGGCAGCGAACACCGCGACGCATCCCCGCCGAACGCCCGTCAGGTCCCCGACGGCGGCCTCCACCTCGTGCGGGTGGATGTTGCGTCCGCCCCGAATGATGACGTCCTTGATCCTGCCTGTGAGATAGACGTCACCCCCAGCGACGTAGGCAAGATCGCCGGTCTCCAGCCACTCTCCGTCGAACAGCTCCCGCGTCGCCTTCTCGTTGAGCCGATAGCCGCGGGTCGCGGAAGGACCCATGAATTGCAGCCGCCCCTGGCGGCGTTCCGCCACTTCGCGGCCGCTCTCGTCGACGACCCGGAACTGATGTCCGGGGATCGGGGAGCCGCACGCCACGACTTCCAGCGCATCGCCGTGACCGGCCGGCACGGTCACCGCTTCGGAACGCGCCGCCAGCGCGCTTCGATCGATGCGGTCGCACAGCAGACCCCGGCCGGGCGGCGGGAACGCCAGACCCACGCTGTTCTCGGCCAGACCGTAGACCGGGGACAGCGCCCCGGGGTCGAATCCGTAGGCGGCGAAGCGTTCGCAGAAGGCACGAACCGACGAGGCGCGCACGGGCTCCGCGCCGTTCACCACCATCCGGGCCGAACTCAGATCGAGCCCCTCGATCGCTCGGTCGTCGATGCGGTGGGCGCAGAGGTCATAGGCGAAGTTCGGCGCTCCCGACAGGGTTCCACGGCGCGCATGGATCTCCCACAGCCAGCTCTCCGGCCGGGCCAGGAACACCAATGGCGACATGATCGACACCGGAACGGCGAAGTAGAGGCTGCCGAGCCACGCGCCGATCAGTCCCATGTCGTGGTAGAGCGGCAGCCAGCTCACGAAGACGTCGCGGTCGGGCTCGACGGCCATGGCCTGGCCCATGGCGCGGATGTTGGCGAGAAGGTTGGCATGGCTCAGCACCACGCCCTTGGGATCCCCCGTGCTGCCGGAGGTGTATTGAACAAGGGCCACGTCCTCCGCTGTGCGGGTCGGACCCCGTTCCGAGTTGCCGGCGGCCACCAGGCTGTCCACGGTCTCGATCGACCGCATGCTCTCGACCGTCGAGCGCAGGAAATGCGCCAGCGCGAGGCCTTCGCGCACCGTGATCAGCAGTTCGGCCTCTGCATTCGCGAGGATCGCGGCCTGACGGCGCAGATGATCTTCGAGCTGCGACAGGCGCGCGGGCGGATAGATCGGAACCGGGATGCATCCGGCATAGAGAATGCCGATGAAGGCATGGAGGAATCCGGCGCATGTGGGCAGCATCAGGGCGACGCGGGCGCCGGGCGCCAGTCCGGCTTCCAGAAGCCCGCCCGCGACGGCGAGTGCCCGCTCGCGAAGGTGCGCGTAGCTGATGGTCTCGCACTCGCCTTCCCGTTCCGTCAGCCAGACGTGGGTACGGTCCGGATGGACCGCCGCCTGCCAGTCCAGTGTCTCGGTCAGGGTCCCGGCGTCTCGCGGTATCGATTCGACCGGACCCGGAAGCGCGGACGTAACAGATTGTGCGATCCGGCCTTCGCCTCTAGGAGCGGCCGCCTCGATGGCGCGCCAGAGATCGGCGGCGGTCTCCACCCCGGCCAGCGTCTCTGCGGGCAGCGAGACGGAAAACTCCCGTTCGACGCGCAGCAGCAATTCCGTGCGTCCCAGGCTGTCGAAGCCCAGGTCCTCGGTCAGCCTGCTCTCGAGAGCGACTGGCGGCGGCGCGCGTCCGGGGTGGACCTCCCGGTACAGGATCTCGATCAGGCGAAGCAGATGGGCCGAATGGTCGGCTTCCGCTTCGCCGGCCGGCGGTGCCGAGGGCTTCATGGCCGTATCGAGGGTGACGGGCGCGGTTGCGCGCCGATAGGTCCACAGCCTAATGGATGATGAACGGGAAGTAGCGCGCGTTGATCCGCTCATAGGTGCCGTTCGCCAGGATGGCCTCGAGTGCGCCGTTCAGGCGCTGCAGAAGGGGCGCGTCCTCGTGGCGCACCGCGATGCCGATCCCTTCGTCGAGCCGGTATCCCTCGCCGACGAACGCGAAACCGGCGCCTTCGGGACCCTGCAGCCAGGCGTATGAGCCCAGGCCGTCGCCGAACATGGCATCCAGGCGACCGGCAACGAGGTCTCCGAAGAGTTCCTGCTGGCCGCTATAGAGCTCGATCGTCGCCGTTCCGGCCAGGTTCGCTTCGAGCCAGTCGGAGGCGATGGTGGCACGCGCCGCGCCGATGGTCTTGCCCGCCGCGTCTGCCGGGTCGAAGCCGGAGCCCTCGCGTGCCACGAAGCGGACCACGTTGCTGTAGTAGCGCTCCGTGAAGCTCACCAGTTGGCGCCGCTCCTCGGTGATCGACATGCTGGCGGCGATGGCATCGAAGCTGCCGGCGCGCAGCTCCGGGATCAACCGCTCCCATTCCTCCAGCACCACCTCGCACTCGACGCCGAGTTCCGCGCAGAGCGCAAGCGCGATGTCGACATCGAAGCCCATGATCTCGCCGGCATCGTCGACGTAGGTGAACGGCGGATAGCCGCCGGTCGTGGCGATGCGCAGCCTCTCGGCCGCGAGCGTGGGCGCCGCCGCGAGGAGCGCCAGAACCAAGGCAACCGCAAGAAGTCTCATCAGCCTTTCCACTCCCATCGAGCCGGGCACGTAAGCACCGAATGTGCCGGGGTATGGATCACAAGGCTACTGCAGTTTCTGCATCCGGACGATTGCCGCTCGCTTCGGATCGTTCAGTGCCGGATGCCCGCAATGTCGGTCGACCGCCGCACAAGTCTGGAACATCCGCCTTATGGTCCACTACCGGCCCGGTCGGGCCGCATGTGCCGGCTCACCAGGTCGTACGTGGACGGGATCGGAGAGGCGTCCAACTCCCGGACCAACTTGGACAGAAGAAAGAAGATCTTTCGACCGTATTGGTGATCTCCACGATGCGAGCGCGCGCCGCCTCGTCGAGAGGCTGTCCCGATTGCCGGTACGTGCGGCGAATGTTCGACATCAAGTCGCTGCGATCGCCGACCAGCTTCTTCGCCATCGACCACAATTCGTCGTCGTCGCTCTCGATGGCAGTGTGCGGTGACAGGAATACCGCGTCGACGCCCTCGCAGATGGTGGTTCGAAGCGCCCTGTCGTCCGGTCGATCGGACAGGGACTGCAGCATCGTGCTCCGGCGGTTTCCCGCATTTAGGAGCACTGTTGGGTCAGGCACATAAGCGCCCAACCTTGACAGGAGTCGTTCGCCCGTCGCTACAATCGAATGCGCACCAAGGACGGTGGGTACGATCGGCTCCGAACCCTCGTCCGATACCGCAGAGAGGAACAAATAATGCTGCGAAAACTGACCCTTGGACGCCGTCAATTCCTGTTGGCATCCGCTTCGGCCGCCGCGCTGGCGGCGCTTCCCGGCCGCAAGGCCCTGGCCCAGTCCGGCGACGTCACGTTGCCGATCGTCTCCGACAAGAAGTTCGAAGGCCAGACCGTCATCGTCACGTCGGAGGCCGGCCCTCCCATCAGCGGGCCGATCCAGCACTTCGGGCACATCTGGGAAGAGGCGACCGGCGCCACCATCGACCTGGTGACGTATCCGCACGGCGAGTTCTTCGAGAAGCTCCGCACCGAGCTGGTCTCCGGCGCCTACACCTCCGATCTCGTCAACTTCCAGAGCGGCTGGTCCGGCGATTTCATCGGCGGCGGCTTCCTCGAGACGGTGCCGGACGAGATTCTGCCCCTCATCGGCATCGACGACTACTACCCCACCTATCGCGACACGATGAGCTGGGACGGGACGATGAGCGGCGTCGTCTACGACGGCAACGTCCACAACCTCTTCTACCGCCGCGATCTGTTCGAGAACGCGGACAACCAGAAGGCCTACGAGGACAAGTACGGCGAGCCGCTGGCCGTGCCCCGCACGTGGGATGCATTCCACCGGGTCACCGAGTTCTTCAACTCCTTCGACTGGGCCGGCACGGGCAACAGCTTCGGCTTCGTCGAGCCCATGGGGCGCGGCTCCGGCGGCGTGTTCTTCCTCATCGGCCGGGGCCTCAGCTATTCCAAGAGGCAGGGCGACCCGCACGCCTTCTTCCATCCGGACTCCATGGAGCCGAGGCTCACCGAGGCGGGATGGATCCAGGCGCTGGAGGACCGCCGGCGCAATTCCGAGAACGGCCCTCCGGGGCTGATCAATTTCGGCTTCTCGGAAGCACGCCCTGCGTTCACCGGCGGCCAGGCCGCGATGGTGACCGACTGGGGCGACATCGGCACCCTCTCCTACGGCAAGGACTCGACGATCCGGGGCATGTGCGGCACGGCGCTCGTTCCGGGCCCCGCGCAGTTCTTCGACCGCGAGTCGCAGTCGTGGATGGATTCGCCGGGCGGCGCCAACCACGCGCCCTACCTGGCGGTGACCGCGTGGCTCTTCGGCGTGCCCAAGACCGCCGAGAACAAGGAGGCGGCGTGGGATCTCGTCGCGTTCTTCTGCAACCCGGAGTCGAGCACGACCCTCGTCGCGTTCCCCGATTCCGGCATCCAGCCGTCGCGGAACAGCAACATCACGGGCACCCAGCCGCTGATCGACGCCGGCATGGACCCGCGCGATGCGGAGGAGTACCTCGGCGCCATCGGCGAATCGATCGGGCATCCCAACGCGGTGCTTGATCTCCGCATCCCCGGCGGCGGCGAGTACTACAACAAGCTCGACACTGCGACGTCGCGCTTCATGGCGGGCGAGATCTCGGCCGAGGCGGCCATGAAGAGCGCGAGCGACGAGTGGGAGCGCACGACCGACCGCCTCGGCCGTGACCGTCAGCGGGAGCTTTACCTCGCGTCCACTGCCGGCTGATCCGGCCTTCCGGCGTCCACACCTCCGCGAGGGGGCGGAAATGTGACGGCGGCAGTTCTGTACGGCGCGAGCCGGTTCCTCGAGCGGCGAGCGGCGGCCATCTTCCTGATGGCCCCGCTCACGCTCGTGATCGTCATGGCAATCTTCCCCCTCGTCATGTCGCTCGGGCTGGCGTTCGTGCACTGGAACGTCGCCAATCCCGCCGCCGGCGTCACCTGGGCCGGCCTCGATCACTGGAGCCGGCTCGGCCACGACGACCACTTTCATCGGGTCGCGCTCAACACCGTCCTCTACGTCGTCATCGGCGTGCCCATCCAGTACGGCCTCGGGCTGCTCCTCGCTGTGGTGCTGAACGAGGAGCTCAAGGCCAAGGCGTTCTTCCGCCTGCTGTTCCTGCTCCCGATGATGCTGAGCCCGGTCGCGATCTCCTTCATCGTCGGCCGGGTGATGTTCAACGAGGCGCTCGGCCCCATCAACCAGGCCATCGTGGCCGCAGGCCTGGAGCCGGTGCCCTGGCTCACCGACAGCTTCCTCGCCCTGCTCACGGTCATCATGGTGGACGTCTGGCAGTGGACGCCCTTCATGACCCTCATCCTGCTCGCCGGCCTTCAGAGCGTGCCGGAGGAGGTGGTCGAGGCGGGCCGCATCGACACGCGCTCCGACTGGCAGGCGTTCTGGCGCGTCACCTTCCCGCTGCTGCTGCCGTGGAGCGTGACGGCGGTGCTGATCCGCTCCGTCGAGATGCTCAAGATCGTGGACGTAATCGTCGTGCTGACCAACGGCGGCCCGGGGATCGCGACCGAATCGCTGACGCTCTTCGCGTATCGCATCGGCGTCGTGCACTTCGATCTGGGCTACGCCTCGGCGGTGGCGTTCTCCCTGCTGGGCTTCGCCCTCGTCGCGACCACGATCTTCCTCCTCATCCTGCGGCGCGCGATCGCGCGGTCGACGGCGTAGTCCGGCATGGCGCGCAGGCGGCGCACGCGAATCCTCACCCGGGCGGTTCTCATCGTCTGGACTGCGGTCGTGGTGCTGCCGCTGCTCTGGATGTTCTCGACCGCGTTCAAGACGCAGGGCGCGATCTTCCCCACGCCGAAGTACATCCCCTGGCTCGAGTTCGAGCCCACGCTCGACGCCTTTCGCACCGTGCTGACGCAGTACCGCTCGCAGCTCGTGAACGCGTTCGAGAACTCGGTGATATCGGCGACGGCAAGCGCGGTCGCGGCGACCATCCTGGGCGCGCTCGCCGGCTACGCGCTGACCCGCTTCCGCTTCGGGCCGCTCAAGAACGACGACATCGCGTTCTTCTTCATCTCGCAGCGCATGCTGCCGCCGGTGGTGATCGTCTTCCCCTTCCTGATGATGTACCGCTTCCTCGGGCTTCTCGATAATCCCTGGTCGCTCGCGCTCGCCTACACGCTCTTCAACCTGCCGCTCGCGGTGTGGATCATGCGCGACGCCTTCCGCGCCGTCCCCGTCGAGATCGAGGAGAGCGCGCTCGTCGACGGCTGCAGCCGCCTCTCCGTGTTCTGGAAGGTCGCGCTGCCGCTGGCTGCGCCCGGCATCGTCGCGAGCTTCATCATCTGCCTCATCTTCGCCTGGAACGAGTTCCTGTTCGCCCTGGTGCTGACCTTCCGGCGCTCGCAGACGCTGCCCGTCATGATCGCCGGCCAGGCGACTGAACTCGGCTCCTACTGGTGGATCATGGCCACGCTCGCGATGATCGCGGTGGTCCCGATGATCCTCGTCGGGCTCGCCGCCCAGCGCTGGATCGTGCGGGGGCTGTCAGCGGGCAGCGTCAAGGGCTGAACCGGGCACGAGGTCTCGTTCATGGCAAGTGTGACCTTCCAATCGGTGACCAAGCGCTTCGGCGACGTGACCGCGGTGGACCGGCTCGATCTTGAGATCGCCGACAAGGAGTTTTTGGTGCTCGTCGGCCCCTCCGGCTGCGGCAAGTCCACCACGCTCAGGATGCTGGCCGGCCTCGAGGAGGCCACCGAAGGCCAGATCATGATCGGCGACCGCGTGGTGAACGACCTGCCGCCCCGCGACCGCGACATCGCCATGGTGTTCCAGTCCTACGCGCTCTACCCGCACAAGTCCGTCTACGAGAACCTCGCCTTCGGCCTTCGCAACCGCCGCGTGCCCAGGGCCGACATCCACCGGCGCGTGCAGGGCGTGGCCGAGCTGCTGGAGATCACGGACCTGCTGCAGCGGCCGCCGCGCCACCTCTCCGGCGGGCAGCGCCAGCGCGTGGCACTCGGGCGCGCGATCGTGCGCGAGCCGGCCGTGTTCCTCATGGACGAGCCGCTGTCCAACCTCGACGCCCAGCTTCGCGTGACCATGCGGGCGGAGCTCATCAAGCTGCACGAGCAGCTCGCCACCACCATCGTCTACGTGACCCACGACCAGGTGGAGGCGCTGACCATGGGGACGCGCATCGCGGTGCTGAGAGACGGCATTCTGGAGCAGATCGGGACGGCGGACGATCTCTACGGCGCGCCGAAGAACCGCTTCGTCGCGGGCTTCATCGGCAGCCCCGCCATGAACTTCGTTCCCGGCCGCATCGAGGTGCGGGACGGCGTACCCGGCTTCGCCGTGGGCGCCCAGTCGCTTCCGCTGCATGCCGTCCCTCAGGCCGCGCTCGGTTCTGCGGCGAGCGGCGTCCTCCTCGGCATCCGGCCGGAGCACTGCGAGCTGCGCCGCGACGGCGACGATGCGTCGCGCACGGACCCCGCCGTCGATATCGTCTTCGTCGAGCCCATGGGGGGCGAGGCGCTGATCGGCCTCGACCTCGAGGGCAACCAGATCGCGGCCCGCGTGGATACGCGCCAAAAATTCAGGACGGGCGAGCGCGTGAGCCTCGCCATCGACGCCGAACAAGCCCACCTATTCGACCCCGAGACGGGGAACGCCATTCGTTGAACGAGGAGCAGTCCGCCATGAGGGAGATTCGCGTTGCCATCGTCGGGGCCGCCGGCTGGATGGGCCAGGCACACACCATGGGCTACCGCATCCAGAAGGTGATATTCGGCAGCGAGCCGGCGGTGCCGGTCCTGCACAGCGTGACCGACGTCGACGCCGACGTCGCGCGCGGCCTCGCAACCCGCTACGAGGCCCACGGCAGCGGCACCGACTGGCGGGCCGCGATCGCGGACCCCGCCGTGGACCTGGTCGACATCTGCCTCCCCAACAACATGCACTTCGAGGTGGCGCTCGCCGCGATCGAGGCGGGAAAGCACGTCTACTGCGAGAAGCCGCTCACGATGATGGCGGCTGAATCGAAGACCCTCGCCGATGCGGCGGACGCGCAAGGCGTCGTCACCATGATCGGCCACAACTTCCCCCGCAACCCGGCGCACGGCATCGCGCGCGACTTCATCCAGCGGGGCGAGATCGGCCGCATCGTCCACTTCCGCGCCTCCATGCACGTCGACTTCCTGGCCGACCCGGACATCCCCTTCATGTGGCGCTGCGATAAGGAGGAGGCGGGGACCGGCGCGGTGGGCGACATCGCCTCCCACATCTTCAGCCTTGCCCAGTACCTCATCGGCGACGTCGAGAGCCTGGTGGCGGACATGGAGATCGTCACCAGGTCGCGGCCGGTGCTGGAGGGCTTCAACTACGGCGCGCAGCAGAAGGTTTCCGACGACGCGCCCCGCAAGGAGGTGACCACCGACGACATCGTGACCCTGCTCTGCCGCTTCGCGGGCGGCGGCATGGGAACCATCGACGTGAGCCGGGTCGCCACCGGGCAGAAGCACGCCCAGAACTACGAGCTTTACGGGACCAAGGGCGCGCTCCGCTTCAACTACGACCACGTGAACCGCATCCAGGTCTACCGCGTCGGCGATCCGCCCGGCGACCAGGGCTTCAAGTCGATCGACGCCAGCCCGGAGCACGGGCGCTACGGCGCCTTCTACCCGGTGGCGAACTTCGGCCTCGGCTACAACGAGTACAAGGCGATCGAGATCCGCGAGCTGATGGAGGCGGTGGCGAGCGGCACGCCCGCCTGGCCCACCTTCCGCGACGGCTGGAAGATCATGCAGATCGTCGACGCCTGCGTGGAATCGTCGCGGACCCGCCGCTGGGTCGACGTGGCGGAGTTCTGAGCGCAACACTACACCGCTACCCGGCTCCGGGCCGGGGAGAACCGTTGCCTGAGCACTGGAAGGAGTCGGAGCGGATGTCCAATCGCGAACTCGTCGTCGGAACCTTGGGAGCAGGCTTCATCGGCTCGTTCCATTCCTATTCGTTCGCCATGCAGAAGCTGGTCAAGAACCGGCTCCCCGTCGCGATCCGGCTGAAGCGGATCGTCGACCTCGACGAGGCCACCCGCGATGAGGTGCAGGACCGCTTCGGCTACGAGGAGACGGGCGACGACTGGCGGGCGATGTTGGACGGCGCCGGGATCGACATCTTCGTCAACGCGGCGCCCAACAACCTCCATAGGGAGCCGACGGTGGAGGCGGCGCGGCGCGGTATCCCGGTGCTGTGCGAGAAGCCGCTCGCCCACGACGCCGATGCCTCCTACGAGATGTGGCGCGCGGCCGAGGGCGCCGGGATCGTCCACCAGGCCGCGTTCATCCACCGCTTCATCCCGGCGATCCGCTACATGCGCGAGCTGATCCGAGGCGGCACGCTGGGCGAGCCCATCCACTTCCGCTCCTGCTACCTGATGTCCGACTACCTGCGGCCGGACCTGCCCATGGCCTGGCGTCTCGACAAGGCGGTGGCCGGCACCGGCACCTTCGGCGATCTCGGCTCGCACCACATCGACACGGCGCGCTACCTCGTCGGCGAGATCGACGAGGTCATGGCCATCGCCCGGGTCAACGTGCCCGAGGTCGAGGGTCACCGGGTCGAGGTCGACGACGCCTTCGCCTCCATCGTCACCTTCGAGAACGGCATGGTCGGCACCATCCAGGCGTCCCGCGTCGCCGCCGGCTACGGCCACTTCGGCAGCATCGAGGTGGACTGCAGCGGCGGCTCGCTCCGCTACCAGGTCGGCAAGCTCAACGAGCTGCAGATCGCCGAGGGCCGCGACCAGGGTTTTCGGACCATCCAGGTCATCAAGCCGGAGCACCCCTTGGCCGACTTCTGGTGGGACGGCGGCGTGCAGGGCAGCCACCCCATCGGCTGGGTCGAGTGCTTCGTGCACCAGGTCCACCACTTCATCGGCGCGGTGATCGGCCGGCACGAGGTCTCCCCCCTCGCCGCGACCTTCCGGGACGGCTACCGCGTGGCGGAAGTCGTCGATCACATGATCGAGTCATGGGGCTCGGGCCAGCGCATCCCCGTCAGGTATCGGGACATCTAGCTAGCCCGTATTTCTCACCACCAACACGGTCTGCCGCGCAAGCGGACAAATTCGTTGCATGTCAATGGTCTGAAAGAACACGCGTGTCGTTAAGCACGCTATATTGATCCCCCACAATCCAGCCAGATCAATGAGTTACCGCGCCGATCGGCGCGCAACCCGCATGCCGAACATCTATGGACGCCCCCGTTGATGCAAGCAGTTCTTTGAACGCCTTGGAGCATGCGGTCAGGTGCTTACATCTATCCGGCCTGTTGATGCGGCGCGTAACTCTGGCGCCGCTGGCCCGCATGGAGATACGCGGATCGGGTCCATATCAACAGTGCGAGCTCGAAGGCTCTTTGTTCGGAAGCTGGTTTGCCCGATCCCGTCTCGTTGACCGTTTTGCCCTTGCCCGTCCTCCGTCCTGCCCGCATCCCCGACGACGTTCCGCGCTTCGCCTTCTCAGGCGGCGACGGGAAGCCGGTAGGTCTCCTTCCTCGTCTCCAGCGCCCACACGATACGCGCCATGCGGTTGGCCAGGGCCACCGCGACCAGCATCCTCGGCTTGCGCGCCAGCATCCTGGCCAGCCAGGGGTCAGCCGTCTCGCCGCGTCGAATCGCGTGCCTGACAACCGTCATGGCGCCCGTGATCAGGAGGCGCCTGAGGTCGCGCTGGCCCATCCTCGATATCTTGCCCAGCCTCGGCTTGCCGCCCGTCGTGTGCTGGCGCGGCACGAGGCCGAGCCAGGCGGAGAAAT
Organism: Alphaproteobacteria bacterium; assembly: GCA_965221125.1. Lineage (GTDB taxonomy): Bacteria > Pseudomonadota > Alphaproteobacteria > UBA828 > UBA828 > WTGU01. Next base: position 167,218 of record CBDCRW010000004.1, on the reverse strand, counting down.
CGCGCCCGCGCCGGAAGCTCTCCATCGGCGGTGCAAAGGCCTGGAGCGCCATCGCACAGATCGGACCGATCCCGGGGATCGTCATGAGCCGCATCGCCTCTTCGTCCTGGCGCGCGCTCGCCTGAAGCGCCTTCCCAAGGCTGTCGATCTTCGCACTGAGCACGGCGATCTGCTCGAGGAGAAGGCCGGCCAACTCCCGAACCTGCTCCGGCAAGTCGCAACCCGGGGCTTCCAGCGCCACAGCCAGCCGACCGACATGAGCCGGTCCCTTGGGCGCGATCACGCCGAACTCCGCCAGGTGGCCCCTCAGCGCGTTGATCGTCTGCGTCCGCTGACGCACCAGAAGATCGCGCGTGCGGAACAACATCGCCCGGGCCTGCTGATCCTGCGTCTTCACCGCCACCAAGCGCATGCTCGGCCGCTGCGCGGCTTCGCAGATCGCCTCCGCGTCCGCCGCGTCGTTCTTCTGCCGCTTCACATACGGCTTGACGTAGATCGGCGGGATCAACCTCACGTCGTGGCCAAGCTCATGGAACGCCCGGCCCCAGTGGTGTGCACTCGCGCAAGCCTCCATCGCCACTTCACAACGCGGCCGAGAGGCCAGAAAGCTCTCAAGCTTCTCCCGGCTCAGCTTCTTGCGGAATGCAACCGACCCGTCTGCCCGAACACCGTGAAGCTGAAAGCTGCGCTTCGCCAGATCGATCCCGATGATGCTAACCTCTTCCATGGATGCCTCCTCCTTCAGGGGGTTGAAACACAACACCACCTTGGCACATTGCGATGCCGTCAGGAGGGGGCGTCCATTCCATCAACAGACTACGCGGCGCCCGCCGCTTTCTCCGCCCAGCGACGCTTGGCCAGGCGCCGCTTCATGCGCTCGTGGGCCTCGTCGGAGCCGTCGTGCCACGTGCCGAACAGGACGTCCCAGATCAGCAGGCCGTCGCCGCCGCCGTAGTTGCACTCGAAGTACCTGTGGTGGAGGTAGTGTCCGTAGCCGCCGAAGGACACCGCCCTGCCTTCGACGCCGAAGCTCTCGAAGCCATGGTGGCCCTGGGGCGCCGAGAGCGCGGCGTGGTGCAGGTGAAACATCATGTGCAGCGGGTGCGAGGGAACGACCCAGTGCAACAGCGCGCCCGAGAAGTAGAGCACGTGCTCCACCGGGTGCATCGACATGCCGGCCCAGGGGCCGACGTTGACGTTGCGGTGATGCACCTTGTGAGCGAGCTCGTAGAGCGGCCGCCAGTGCAGCAGGCGGTGCACGGCGTAGAAGTGGAATTCCCGGATCAGCGGGATCAGCAGCATGAAGACGACGAACCACACCGGGTCCGTGCGCAGCTCGACGAACGGCACGTAGCCGTTGGCGAAGGCCCACAGCGTAACGACCTCGTAGGCCGTCCAGATCGGCACGCCGCTCGCCAGGCACCAGAAGATGTTGTCCGCAAGCTGGTTGTTGAAGGCAAAGACCCTGCTGTTCCGGGCGAACGGGCGAAGCGTGTACTTGGTGTGCGTGCCCTGGGCCTTGAAGACGTAGAACCACAGGTGCCAGGCACCGAAGAGGAGCACCGTGAACCCCAGGTTGCGGGCGAAGACGACGGCGATCCACCACGCCTCGAACGTCTGCATGTCGGCGAGAGGCGGCGTCATGTAAAGCCACGCCACCAGCGGAAACGCGAAGAAGAGGGCATTCCACGGCCAGAGATAGCCGGGCCACCCGAAGAAGAACTTGAGGACCGCGACCGGCTTGAGCGGCCACGACATGAAGATCGGCTTCTCGATGATGTAGGGCGGACGCCAGTTGCCGCGCGCGTCGCGGGTACCGAGAGTTGGCTCCGTCATCGTTCGTTCCCCTTTCGGGTGAGCAGGTCGCGTGCCTTGCGTCCGCCTCTCGCTCCGGTGGCCCTGTCAGCCGATATTCACGTAGACGGACCCGTTCTCGATCCGCACCGGATACACGTCCAGGTCGTCGAGCACCGGGGCGCCGAGCGCCCGGCCCGTCCTGTAGTCAAAGCGGCCGTTGTGCTTCGGGCACACGATAACCTCGTCGATTACGAAGCCCTCGGCGAGGTGCGTCTCCTCGTGCGTGCAGTTTCCGTCGGTCGCGTAGAACTCGTTGTCGGGGCTGCGGTAGATCGCGAACGTCCGCCCGCCGTGATCGAAGCGGATCACGTCCTCGGGCTCGATGTCGTCGACCGCGCACGCCCTGACCCAGCCGCTCATGGCAACTCTCTCCGAACTCCTGCGCCGCGAGCCCGGCCGCTGCCTCCCGACGCCGCTCTACTCCGCTGCCGCCACCTTCGCTTCGGCGGTGGCCGCGGGCAACTCCTTCTCGATCCAGGTCTCCGGGTCCCGCCGCTGCCTGAACATGGTCGGAATGATCTCCCGGTAGGCCGCCCAGACGCTCGGGCAGGGCGGCGGGCAGTCCGCCTTCACCTCTTCGTGCAGCCTGGGCAGCGCGTGGTAGGGCACCAGCGGGTACATGTGGTGTTCCACGTGGTAGTTCATGTTCAGGTAGAGGAACCGCAGCACCGGGTTCATGTAGACGGTGCGGGTGCAGAGGCGATGGTCGAGCACGTCCTCGGCAAGGGCCAGGTGCTGGGTCATGCCGAAGAAGAGCACGATCCAGTGACCGAGGAAGGGCGGCACCAGCACCAGCGCGACGGGCAGCACCGAGCCGGTCGCGATCGCAAGCGCGATGGTGCCGAGCCAGATCGCGATCCACACTCGCGCCGCCAGGTGCACTCTCCACCACTCGGCCTCCGGCACGAAGTCCTCTTCCGGGAAGGTCTTCCTGCCGAGCGCGTGAATGAAAACGTGCTTGATGGTCTTCGTTCCGCCGATGAGGTTGAAGGCGGTGAGGAAGAGCGCACGGAAGTCCGGTGGCCGCGGATTCACGATCTCCGGGTCACGGCCGACGATGATCGTGTCGGTGTGGTGGCGCGTGTGGCTCCAGCGCCACACCGTCGGCTCGCGCAGCAGGAAGAACGACGCGAAGTTGTAGACGGCGTTGTTGAGCCACGGGATCGCGGTCGCCGTGCCGTGGCCGAACTCGTGCCAGCGCGGATCCGAAGAGCCGGTGAGAATGGTGCAGTAGGCAAGGTAGGCGGGCGCCATCCACCACGTGCCCCAGGTCAGCCAGGTCAGCACGCCGAAGCCGGCGATCAGCGCGTACCAGAGGAACAGATGCCAGAGCGCGGGGAAGTTGCGGCGCTTCATGAGCTCCTTGAGGCGCGCACGCGGCACCGGGCTCCGGTACCACTCCGCGGACACGAGGCCCTTCTCCCAGGCGCGCCTGGTCTCCTCGCCGTTCAGGCTGTAGTCCCTGCGTGCAATGTCCATGCCGTTGCCATGCCGTCAGCCCGCACGGATGTTAGCCCATGCCTGCCCTTGCGCTCCAATTCTTCTCCGCAGCCGGGGGCGCGGCCGGCAGCTGCGGCTTCGGGACGCGGGGCGCCGTGAATCGGACAGGCGGCGTTGAAATCGCAATTTGCGCTTGTTACGCTGCCTGAGTGGCGGTCTCGTATGCTGCCCAGGGTCCGGGCACGCTGACGGGTTCGAGGGAGGAACGTCATGGCGCTCACCGACCAGCAGGTCCAGCAGTACTTCGACGACGGCTTTCTCATCGTGGAGGATCTGCTGACGGCCGACGACCTTCAGCCGGTGATGGACGAGTTCGAGCAGGTCGTGGACGAATGGGCCGAGAAGCTCCACCTAGCGGGCAAGATCGCGGACAAGTGCGCGGACGAGGATTTCTTCCACCGCCTCACGAAGCTTGAAGAGCAGTGGCCGGGCGCCGCCCCGCTGGTTCACAACCGGGAGCAGGTCCGGCCCGCGCTGGCCCGGCTGTGGTCTTCGGACAAGCTCCTCGACGTCGTCGAACGCTTTCTCGGCCCCGACATCTGCGGCCATCCGATCAGCGTGATCCGGCCCAAGACTCCGAACACGCAGCTCATGACGGTGCCGTGGCACCAGGACGCCGCCTACTTCACCCCGGGAATGGAGCGCACGCTGCAGCCGGTCGCATGGATCCCGTTCATCGATGCGAGCCGGGAGAACGGAACGCTCGAGGTGATCCGTGGCGGGCACCGCTCGGGGCAGGTGTTCCGCCATCGCAAGGAGTGCATGGTCGGGCATCCGAAGTCCTGGTACGTCTACATCGACGAGGCCGACCTGCCGGAAGGCGAGCGCGTCACCTGCGAGATGAAAGTGGGCTCGGTCCTCTTTCACAACACGATGATGCCGCACCGCTCGACCGAGAATTTCTCCGACAAGATTCGGTGGACGGCCGACCTTCGCTGGCAGCGTCCGGGCGAGCCGGCGGGGTTCGACGAACGGCCGCTGGTGCCGATGCGGAAAGGCGGCGACCCCGGCTTCCGCCTCGACCTGGAGGAATGGTCGCGGGGGCAGCTCGACGACATCCAGGCGTACCGGGGCCTTGCCGACGACAGCTTCGAGTACTCGTGCTCCGGGCCCTGGCTCGATCGCTGGGAGGAGGCGGCCTGACGAAGGTCCTGCGCGAATGCGACACGAACGACTCGGGAGTAGGCGAACCCGGAACGGGTGCCCGGCCGCTCCGGCTGGGTGTGCCGCGAAGCCCGCCAGCCACAAATCATAAGCCCTAGGGAGGAAATCAGACCATGACTCGAAACCGACTTCTCGCCGCGCTGTCAGCGGCGATCCTCGGACTGTCGATAGCGCTGCCGGCTCAGGCCAAGCTGGATAACGACGAGGTGGACGTGACCCTCATCGTCCACTGCTGCCCTGGCAACGTCTTCTTCGAGCCGGTGATGTTCGGCGCGCGGGAAGCGGCCGAGAAGTTCAACGTCAACCTCGACATCCAGAATGCCGAGGGCGACCCGCAGCGTCAGATCAACATCATCGAGACCGCCATCGCCAACCGGCAGGACGGCGTGGTGCCGATGATCTCCGTCGAGGACGCGATGATCGAGGTCATCGCCAAGGCGCGTGAGGCGGGGATGGCGGTCGTCTCTTCGAACATCGACGACGCCGATACCGCGCGCCAGGCCTTCGTCGGCCAGGACTTCATCGCTTCCGGGTACATCATCGGGTCGAGGATGATCGCGGAGCACGGCCTCAAGGAAGGCGATCACTGTGTCGCGCCGGTGGAGTTCCCCGATCTCATCTACGCCGGCGAGCGCTACCAAGGCGTCAAGAATGCGCTGGACGCAGCGGGGATCACGAGCGAGATGATCGGGACCGGCGATCAGGTCGCCGAGAACCTCAACATCGTGGCCGAGTACCTGCTCGCCAATCCGGATACCGACTGCGCCATCGGGCTCGGCAACGTACCCACCTCGGTGCTGCCCCAGGCCGCTGAAGAGGCGGGACTCGACGGTCTGCCGAACGGCGGGTTCGACGTCAATCCGCGTATCATGGAGAACATCAACGCAGGACTGACCACGGCAACCATGGATCAGCAGCCCTTCTGGCAGGGCTTCCTGCCCGTCATGTTCATCGCCTACCAGGTTCGCTACAACCTGGCGCCGGGAAGCGTCGACACGGGCAACGGCGTCGTCGATGCATCCAATGCCCAGGCGGCGACCGACTTCGCCGGAACCTATCGCTAGGGTTCAGCCCGCAGCCTGATTCGGTAAGCGAAACCCCTCCTCGCGGCCGTCCGTAGACGGGCGGCCGCAGGGAGGGGCAGGCTCGGTCTCCGCAAGGGACTCCCCAACGGACATGAGCGCATCGGAACCGAACGCCGGCACGGATGCGGGTGCGGGCCGCTATGTCCACCAGACGCCGTGGACCCGCTTCCGCCGCTACCCCGCCGCCAACATCGTCGTCCTCTACGGCACCTTTCTCCTCACCCTCATCGTCATCGGGCTGGTGGTCCCCAGCGACTTCCGGTTCCTCGCCGCGGGCAATCTCGGCGTTCTGTTCCAGACCATACCGACCCTCGGGATACTCGCTCTCGGCGTCGGACTCCTGATGATTGCCGGCGAGTTCGACCTGTCGGTCGCCGGCGTCTACACTCTCGCCCCCTACCTGATGGGGCTGTCGCTCAACGAATGGGGCTGGCCGCTCTGGGCGGCGGTCCTGCTGGCCCTCTTCGTCGGCGTTGCGGTCGGGGTCGCGAACGGGCTCATCACCACCCGGCTGGTGATCCCCTCCTTCATCGCCACGCTGGGGATGATGTTCTTCCTGCGCGGCGTGGTCCGCTACTTCTCGTCGGACCCCAAGTCGACGTCTTCCGAGCAGGTATCGATATATCCTGGCGAGACCTTCGAGGCGGTCCTTACCGGCCACATCGTGGGGCCGCTGCATGCCCAGTTCCTGTGGTTCATCTTCTTCGCGATCCTCGCCTACGTCTTCCTGAACCGGCATCGGCTGGGCAATCATTTCCTCGCCGTCGGCGGAAACCGCGAGGCGGCGATCGCCGTGGGCGTCAACGCGAAACGGGTCAAACAGGTCGGATTCGTCATCTGCTCGGTGGGCGCGGCAATCGCGGGAACGATCTCGGCAACCCGGGTCAACGCGATCATCCCCGCCCAGACCCTCACCGGGCTCGAGCTCCAGGCCATCGCCGCGTGCGTCGTCGGCGGCGTCTTCCTCTTCGGCGGTCGGGGCACGGTGCTCGGCATCTGTCTCGGCGTCGCCCTCATCCTCACCGTCGACAATCTCCTCATCCTTCTGCGCGCGCCTGGCGTCTACCTGCAGGGGTTCGTCGGCGCGATCGTGATTATCGCGGTCATCGCCAACGCCTGGTTCGCCCGGCGGGTCGGCGGACAGTCCGGCTGAGCGGGGCCGGCATGGTGGATACCGGGCGCGGCAACACGGGCGTGGACCGCTACGCCGGGGCGAACGCCCTCGACCGGCTGCGCGCCCATCCGGCCGGCAACGTCATCATCGTGTTCCTCGTGTTCCTCGCCGTCTGCGTCATCATCTCGCTGCTGTATCCGAGCGATTTCCGGTTCACGCAGCCGGCCAACATCAGGATCCTGATGCGCGCGATTCCGCCGCTCGGGATCATGGCGCTGGGCGTCGGCCTGCTGATGATCTGCGGCGAGTTCGACCTGTCCGTGGGCGCCGTCTTCATTGTCGCGCCCTACATCATGGTGTTCGCCTACGTGAACGACGTGCCCCTTGCCCTCGCCATCCTCGCCGGCATGGCATCCGGGATGGGGATCGGGCTGATCAACGGGGTCATCACGACCCGGTTCGGCATACCATCCTTCATAACCACGCTCGGCATGTTGTTTATCTTGCGTGCGGGGGCACGCATCATCGCCAGCAACCGCCCGCTCAGCTTCTTCCCGCCGGACGGTTTCGAGGATGCGCTGACCGGGCGGCTCGGCTCCTACATGCAGGCGCAGTTCCTCTGGTTCCTCGGGATCGCCGCCGTCTGCTACCTCTTCCTGAACCGGCATCGCCTGGGCAACCACTTCTTCGCTGCCGGAGGCAACCGCGACGCGGCGCTCTCGGTCGGCATCAACGTGGTGCGGACGAAGATGCTCGCCTTCGTCCTCTGCTCCGGCCTCGCCACGTTCGCGGGCATCATCAGCACCACGCGAATCAATTCCGCGACGTCGACGCCCGTGCTCTACCTCGAGCTGGAGGCGATCGCGATCTGCGTAATCGGCGGCCTGGCGCTCGCCGGCGGCCGCGGAGCCATCGTCGGCATCGTCGTCGGGACCTTCATCCTGCAGATGGTCAAGGACGTCATCATTCTGGCGAAGCTGCCGGGCTTTTATCTCGACATGTTCATCGGCATCGTCATCGTCTTCGGGGTCGTGCTCAACCAGCTCGCCCGAAAGAAGTACTGACGGCGCCGCGGGAGGAGCGAAAATGGCGGAAGCTCAAGTAGCGATCGACGAGGCCGACAGCGCCGAAGCGGGCGCACCGATCTTCGAGGTTCGCGGGGTTTCGAAGTCGTACGGCCACGTGGAAGCGCTGATCGACGTGGACTTCGAGATCTATCCCAACGAGGTGGTCGGACTCCTCGGCGACAACGGCGCGGGCAAGTCCACCCTCATCAAGATCATGTCAGGCGTCGTGCAGCCCGACAGCGGGTCGTTCCTGCGAAACGGAGACCCGATCTCCATCCACTCCCGCAGGGCGTCGGAGGCGGCGGGCATCGAGACGATCTACCAGGACATCGCGCTGGTGGGCTCGATGTCGATCATGCGCAACATCTTCGCCGGGCGGGAGCTGGTCAACCGGGCCGGCTTCCTGCGCATGAAGGAGATGCGCGACACCGCGATGGAGATCCTTGACAAGTACGTCCGCATCGCCGGCATCACCTCGCCCGAGCTGATGGTGGAGGAGCTTTCGGGCGGCCAGCAGCAGGCGGTCGCCATCGCCCGCGCGGTGCATTTCAAGCACGACATGCTGCTGCTCGACGAACCGACCAGCGCGCTCTCCGTCCGCGAGACCGAAAAGGTGCTGGGCTTCATGACCGAGCTCGCGTCAACCGGGGTCTCGTGCGTCTTCGTGACCCACAACCTCTACCAGGCGTCGCAGGTCTGTCACCGCTTCGTGGTGATGGCCCACGGACGGGTGATCAAGGTCGCCCGCAAGGAAGAGACCACCATAGAGGAGCTGACGGAGCTTCTCGTCACTCACTGAAGCCGCATTCGACCCTCTTGGCCCGCATCGTTGGTTCAGTCGTAGGCGATCGGCGTCGCCGCACCCCCGATCGCCTTCTCCGCCGCCTCGATTCCCGAGACCGCGTTGATCGCGTTCGCATGCAGCGTCGCGACCCCGCCCGTTCCGATCAATCCGATTCCGATCGCGCCGGCCATGTCAGCGCCATCCGGCCCGTGCGGCGCCGAGTGACGGCGGCGGCCACGTGTTCGACATCCGATCAGTCCTCCGTGCCTGCCAGGAACGCCTCGAATTCCTCATCCGAGATGGGCACGATGTGCGCGGGCTCAGGGTAGGCGCCGGAGCGCACGTCGGCGATGAATTCCTCGAAGGCGGCGACGCGCTCGTTCTGAAGCCGCTCGTACTCGGCGGCGAAGTTCCGGTAGGTCTTGGCGTGCCGCGGCTTGTGGCCCGAGGTGTGGCCCAGCACGTCCTCGGCGAAGAGGTACTGCGCATCGGCGTGAGGGCCCGCGCCCATGCCGAGCATGAGCATCGAGGTGTTCTTCGAGATCATCTCGCCGACGCGGTCGGGCACCACCTCCAGCTCTGCGCCAAAGGCGCCGACCGCTTCCAGCCGCTTCACCTGCTTCCAGACGGCCAGCGCCTCGACTGCCGTCTTGCCGACCGCCCGCCATCCGGTCCAGGTCACGAGGGCCGGGACGAAGCCCACATGGGCCACGATCGGCACGTGGTTGTCGCAGAGCACCTTCTGGATGTCGAAGGATGCCGAGCAATAGAAGCAATCGCCCCCCATGCGCGCGAAGTGGAACGCCCCCCGCAGGTAGTCCTCGGCTGTCACGTAATCGCCGAACTGCCCGTAGGGCAGGCCCACCTGCACGAAGCATCGCCCCGCCGCCTCGCGCATTTCGGGCGAGAAGAATCGCGCTTCGATCGAGAGCATGTCGATGCCGGCCCGGTCCGCCGCCTCCGCTTCCTCCAGTGTCTGGACGTAGAGCATCGAGATCTTCTCGCCCCTCGCCTTCATCGCGCGCATGTCCGCCACTGTCCGGCGGTTCCGATCGAAAAAATCCACCACGGTTCGCCTCCTCCCTGTTTTCCTCTTGCGGAGCCTGTTCAGACTAGAGCGTCATCCGATCGGGTTGGATCATATCCTGCGGCAGCGAAATCGTTTCGGCATTCCTGGGGCTGGAAGGTTTCGAGGATGCGGCGATGGCTTTCCACAGGCCTTCTACAGTGCGCTCGGCGGCCTTGCGCAAGTGCGCCTTACACACGACTTCTTTCCAAAGGTGACCGTAGAAAACCAGCTGGCGATGACGGCCAACCGTCCCAGTTCCGGAAGGGTGTCCCACATTGTTCCAGTCGCTCACACAACCTCCGGTGGTCTCGTCGTCAACGCGACATCGAGTCTCACATAATCGTAGGGGACTCGTGGCACCACCATGCCGCAGCCCGCTCCCGGCCGAGCGCGACCGGCCGCGGGGCACCGGCTGCCGCCGAGGCGGTCCCATCCGTGAGAATCTCACGAGATATCCGATAACCTGCCCGGAGCGGGGTCGATCAGACAGACCCCGTGATCGCTCTGCCCTGCTCGCATTCCTGCATACGGCAGTGGCATGCATTTGGCTTCAATAGGCATTTCCATTTCCGGCAGCGGGCTGCTAACCGAGACTGTCAGAGGGCGACCGAGCGACCGACAGACGGGCCGTGGCCAGGAGCCGTTTGGCGTCGTCGCCCGGCGGGGCGGACTGCACGCTCGGCAGTTGGGGAGGAACGTGGCCGATGATGATCGTGAGCGTCCGGTTCGAACCAGGGCGGCTCCACCGCTCGACACCGCCGGAGGGGCGATCGGGCCCGGTCGTCGACCGGCGGCACGCTTCGACATCCCCGGTCCCCGTCCCCGTTTCGGTGCGACGGCGGTGACGAAGATGGAGACTCGGGACGAGACTCAGGCCGTGCATGACGGCATCCTGCCGGAGTTCGTGAAACCCCGCGAGGCGGCCGCCATCCTGCGCGTGAGCACAGAGTCCCTCCGCCGCTACCGGATACGTGGGGGTGGGCCCGCCTATTACATGTTCGGCACTTCCATCGTCTACGCGCTGGCCGACCTCGCCGATTGGGCGGCCGGGCAACGCTATCACCACACCGGCCAGTTCCATACCGGCCAGCCGGACGCGCTCTGATCGGGGCGATGTCGTGTCAGGATCGGTGCCGCCGGGACAGCTGACGGTGTCGCATGAATTCCGAATGCCCGTGCGTTCGGGCCGGCGCCGGCCCGGTCCATCGCTGGAGACCGGGCAGAGGACCGTGATCGACGCCGCGTTTCGGGACGCCATCTCGGAGTATCTCAAGCGTTCCAAGATGAGCGACAGGAGGCTCGGCGAGCTCGCGCTCGATGATCCCGAGTTCGTCCCGGACCTGAATGACGGTGCTTCGCCGGGTCTCGACACTGTCGACCGGGTGCTCCGCTTCATGGACATCGCCCCCATCGGTCCGAGGTTCCGGCGGGAGGTCGAGGCGTTCCTCATCGTCACCAGGACCAGCCCGACCCTGGTCGGGACCAGGGCGGTCGGAAAATCCTCGTTCGTGCGGGAGCTCCGAAGCGGAGCATCGCCGACGCTCGACAGAGTTGCGCGGGTGAGGTTCTGGATGCACACCGCTGCGGACGATTTCCAACGCACCGGTATCGCGTGGCTGCTCGCAAGCGATGTCACGGTCCCGCCCTACGGGCTTGGCGCAGCGTTCCCACCATGGACCGACGACGACGAGCAGATCCCGAAGATCGATGAGCGGACCTTTCTCACCCCGCGCGAGGCTGCGACCGTCGTCGGGCTCTCGTCCAAAACGCTCGAGAGCTACCGGGTCACCGGCGAGGGACCTGGGTTCCACAAGTTCGGGCGTCGAGTGTTGTACGCGCGCTTCGATCTCGAGGTGTGGGCGAAGGCGAGGCTCGGGCGAAGATTGGCCGACACCGTCTGACGGCGTGGTCAATCGGAAAACGAGGTAGCCCCATCTAAAGCGTGCCCTCTGTCTTTCGGGATCGCGCTCCGCACCCCGTCGTCGGAGGTCGAACGCCTGCGCCGCTTCGACGCCCAGTTCACCACGTCGGACAGCAGATAGCGCACCGCGCCGCCGAAGACGTGGAAAGGCGGGCCCCCACCGCGACACCGGTAGTTCTCCAGTGTGCGTGGGCTCAGTCCCAGGTACGCCGCCACTTGACGCGTGCTCATGTAGTGAGTCTCCTCCTCCTCCGTCTCTTCCCGTCCTGCCGCATCGAACGGAACGGCGGGCGAGGCGTCCTCGACTGCGGCCCGCACCGCCTCGAGCTCCGCCGCGCTCGCGTTGTCCGCCATCCACGCACCCACCTTGTCGACTGTGCCGAGCATCGGGGATCTTCCCTGCTCCAGCCGGAGCACGAAGCTGGGATCTCCCAGCGCCTGTTCGCCCAGGACGTGCGGCTTTATGCCGGTCACCTCGAGGAAGGCCTCGACCTCCTGCAGGAAGCGGGGGCCGATGGGCTCCAGGTTCATGTAGGCCAGCACCTTGTCCGCAGTGCCGAGTGTTGTTTTCCGGTCTAGCCGGATAGAAGCACGGGTTTTTTTCTCACTTTGATTGGTTGGTGGATTTCCCGGGATGGTGGCCGAGTGCGGGAAGGACGCTGCCTGCGGCATTTTTTTGATCCTCAGCAGAATCCTCATTGCTGTTGAAGCTGTGGAGCGGTGGGCGCGAGATCGGCGAGTGTGGTCAGGCGGTGGGCAAGCGCCAGCTTGTCCACGGGCTGTCCACACGGTCCGCAGGACGCCGATCGGTCCGCAGGACGCGTCCACGGCTCCACAGCTTGGCGGCGGCGGGGAGCGTCCGTAATCTTGGCCTCTCACTGAACGACAAAGAGAGGCCCGGGGGACGGAACTCCCGCCGGGCCAGGGCCGGTGCAGCTTCGCTACGAAACGGGGCTCACCAGCGAGGAATACGTTAAGACCGAGGCGTGGCGCGACGCAAGGCTTGAGCGCTGCCCGAATCACCCGCACGGCGGATGTTCTGTGGCAAGCCACGGCACCTACGAGCGGAAGACCCCGCCCGGCGCAAGGGTTCCTCGCTGGTATTGCCGTGAGAGCCATACGACCATCGGCCTGCTGGCCGACTGTCTGGCGGCGCGGCTGCCGGGCACGCTCGATGCGCTGGAAGCGGTTGTTGTCGTGGCGGAGGAGGCCGGCAGCCTGGAGGAGGCAGCGGACGAGGTGCGCTGCCCCGAGGACGAGGACGCCATCGAGCTTCCCGGCGCCGTGCGTTGGATCCGCCGCAGGCTGAAGCTTGTGCACGACGCGCTTGTGCGCGTCATCGGCCTGATCCCCGACCTGCTCGCGGGCTGCGCGCCCACCATGAGCGCGGTGCGCGAGCGTCTGAAGAGCGACAGCGCGTTGATGGAACTGCGCGGCCTGGTCGCCGGGCAGCTCCGGACGCTACCCGCGCCTCTGGGCTTCCAACCCCACGGCATCGACGTGGGGAATCGCAAACCGCAGTTCCAACAACGGGCGGGGCCGGACCCGCCGCCGGAGAGTTCGTAGCGTGACGATCCCGGGGCCAGGGAGTCCCTGAACGAGGATCGCACCATGAACAGCTCAGACGACGACCTTCGCCAACAGATCGCGCTCTTCCGATACGACGTCATCGCCGATCTGGTGCATCTGCCCGTGGGTGCACCGGGTGCCGGCGCGATGATGCGCGCCAAAGCCGAGAAGACCTACACGATCCCCGGAACCACCAGGACCCGGGTCGCCGCCGAGACCATGCGGCGCTGGATCAAGGACTACCGCTACGGCGGCTTCGACGCGCTCTACCCCAAGCCCCGCACCGACCGGGGGAAGCCCCGGCGGCTGCCGCCCGAGGTCGCCGAGCGCCTCATCGCGCTGAAGACCGAGAACGACGCATTGTCGGTTCGCGCCATCATCCAGAAGGTCAAGGAGGAGGGTATCGACCACCCGCTCGCCTCGTCCACCGTGCACCGCCTCTTCAGCCGCGAGGGCCTGTTCGACAAGAAGCCGCCCGACGGGGCGGATCGCCGCCGCTTCGCCTTCCGGCATGCCGGCGAGATGTGGATGAGCGACGTCATGCACGGACCCAAGGTCCGGCACGGCCGAACCCGGCGCAAGACCTACCTGATCGCCTTCATCGACGACGCCACCCGCGTCATCCCGTTCGCCGCCTTCGCCATGGCGGAGAACACTGCGGCGTTCCTGCCGGTGTTCAAGGACGCGCTGATCCGGCGCGGCCTCCCGGCCCGCTTGTACGTCGACAACGGAAGCGCCTACCGCTCCCGTCATCTCTCCCTGGTCTGCGCCAGGCTCGGCGTTGCGTTGATTCACGCAAGGGCGTTCCAGCCAGCGGGAAAGGGTAAGATCGAGCGCTTCTTCCGCACCCTCCGGGCCGGCTGGCTCCGCCACCTCGGCGATGACGTCGACAGCCTGGAGGCGCTCAACCGCAGCCTCTGGGCCTGGATCGAGGGGGAGTATCACAACAGCCCGCATCGTGGCCTCGACGAGGGGCGCACCCCGCTTGAGCAGTGGGCGCTGGCCTCGGCCGGCGTGCGCTATCCCGACGCCACCATGGACCTCGACGATCTGTTCCTCTTCGAGGCCAGGCGCCGTGTCTACAAGGACCGCACCGTTAGTCTGAACGGCCGCGTCTACGAGGTCGACGCCCTCCTGGTGGGTCAGAACGTCATCCTGCGCTACGACCCGGCCGCGCCGCCCTCGCGCCCTCTCGACGTGGTCCATGACGGCAAGCCGGCCGGCAAGGCCAGCCCTCTCGACGCCTACGCCAATACCGCCGTCAGGCGCACCTACCCGGCCAGGGAGATCGAGGCCGAAGATCCGGCGCCCGAGCCTCCGCCCTCGCCGCTGGCCATGCGCAACCTCAAGGACAAGAAGGAGGACGAGTGATGTACCTGCGCCACTTCGCCTTCACCCGCCTGCCCTTCGAGACCCCGGCAGAGACCGACGAGCTGTTCGAGTCCAACGCGCGCCGCGAGGCCGAGGCCAGGCTCGGCCACCTCATCGACCTGCGCGGCATCGGCCTGCTCACCGGCGAGGTGGGCTCCGGCAAGACCACCGTGTGCCGGCATCTGACCGCGCAGCTTCATCCAGGCCTCTACCGGGTCCACTACGTCTCGCTGACCACGGGCAACGTGCTCGACATGTACAAGGCGATCGCGTGGGAGATCGGCCTGCCCATCGAGCGCTCCCGCGCCTCGGCCTATCAGGCCATCCGAAACGAGATCTCCCGCCTCGTCACCGAGGCCAAGCAGCTGCCGGTCCTCGTCATCGACGAGGCCCATCATCTGCGCAACGACGTCCTTGAGGACCTGCGCCTGCTCACCAACTTCGCCATGGATGCAGAGCAGCGCCTGTGCCTCGTCCTCGTCGGTCTGACCGAGCTCAGGCGCCGCCTGGCCATGGCCATGCACGAATCCCTCAGCCAGCGCCTCGTCGTCCGCCACCACCTGAGCGGTCTCGACCGCGACGAGGTCGACGCTTACATCAAGCACCGCCTCAGGCTCGCGGGATGCGAACTGCCGCTGTTCGAAGAGCCCGCCGTCGAGGCCCTGTTCCAGGGCGCGCGCGGCCTGCCGCGCCAGATCAACCGCATCGCCCACTACGCGCTCTCCGCCGCCGCTCTCGACGAGGCGAGGACCGTCAGTGCCGACCACCTGCAGCACGCGCTCGAGGAACTGCGGCCATGACCGGCTTCCCGACCCGCGCCCCGATCGAGCTGGAGGAGCGGCCGCGCGAGCAGCAATGGCTGGTGGACACGCTATGGGGCGAGCAGGCCGTCGGCATCGTCGGCGGCGAGCCGAAGTGCGGCAAGTCCATCCTGGCGCTGGACCTCGCGGTCGCAGTCGCCGCCGGCGTCCCATGCCTGCGGCACTTCGCCCCGGCCCGGCCTGGCCCGGTCCTGCTGTTCGCCGCAGAAGACGCCGGCCACCTCGTGCGCAAGCGCCTGCAGGGGATCGCCCGCGCCGCAGGCGCCCGCTTCGAGACCCTCGACATCGCCGTCATCGACGTGCCCACACTGCGCCTCGACCATCTCGACGACCGCCGCCGCCTGCAGCAGACCGTGGAGCGCATCGCACCGCGCCTCGTGGTCCTCGACCCCCTGGTCCGCCTGCACGGCGTGGACGAGAACACGGTTGCGGACGTCGCCCCGATCCTCGGCTTCCTGCGCGACCTGCAACGCCGCTTCGAGACCGCCGTCCTCCTCGTCCACCACGCCCGCAAGAGCGGGGCCACGAGGCCGGGGCAGGCCCTGCGGGGCAGCAGTGAGCTGCACGCCTGGGGGGACTCGAACCTCTACCTGCGCCGCCGGGACCGGCAGACCCTCATGACCGTCGAGCATCGCGCCGCACGCGGTCTCGACGACATCGAGATCGAGCTCAAGGAAGACGGAGAGGAGCCCTCCTTCCGGCTGCGCCAGCCGCCCACGGCCGGCGGCGGGGCGCCTCAGCCCGAAACACCCGAATGCCGCGTTCTCAAGGCGCTCGCCGACGCCGGGGCGCCGCTCTCGCAACGCCAGATCCGGGAACGCGCCGCGACCCGGCACAAGACCGTCGGCGTAATCTTGCAAAAGCTCGTCCAGGAGGGTCGCGTCGCGCGCAACGCCGAGGGCGGCTACAGCGTCGTCGCAGGCGCAGCGGACAAGCGGGCGGCGGCCGCCGCCGCCAACGGCAGCAGTCGGCCGCAGGCCCCGCGGTTCCCGGAGCCCGGTTCCGCCAACGCCTAGGGGTTCGAGCCGGAACCGCCGTCGGGAACCACCCTTCCCCAACGGTCCGGAAGGCGCTGCGCCTCCACCGGGATACTACGTCAGGTGAGCGGCCAGTCCGTGGCCGGAAGCTTGCTTCAGGCCATGGCAGCACTTCGTCGTGTGGACGGTGGCGAGTCACCCGAAGGGCCGAAGCGAAGCGCAGGAGCGGCGCAGCCGCTTGACGCGCCGACGGCCGCGCGACACCTCGTCAGCTCTCCTCAAGCACCAGTCCAAACCTCAATCAGACAGCGACCCCGGACCGCCCGCAGAGACCATGAGCTCCTACGCTTCGATCCGGAAAAGACCGAGCAATCTGGGAAATCAGGGCAGCGATCACGTCAAATAATCTGGGAGATTCGGCGTCAAATAACGTGCGAAACAACACCGAGGCGCACGTCCGAGCCCCGGCCGAGCCGGCCAAGGAAGGACGCGTCGCCGAGTGCGGCCGCGCCGAAGGCACGACGCGAGAGCCGCTCGCGAGCGATGTACGTCTTGATGTTGTCGATCAGCGCCTGGCGGCTGCTCGGGGCAATGCCGTCGTTGTGCAGCGATATGCTCATGGAGAACAAATGTAGAGGAAGAAGCCCCCTAAGCAACTATAACATTTTTGCATATAAAATATCGGACTTTAGAGATCTCAGAGGTCAAGAGCACCCTGGAGTGTGCTGTAGCCCTACCCAGCACGACCGGGAAAGACCTCAAAGTTTCGCGATAACCCGAATGGAAAGGGCATTTGTCCTCTGTATGTTCCACACGGGGAGGTCGCCGATGCTGCGCTCAGAGCGGCATCGCGCGAAGGGTCTGGTCACCAACAGAAGTCCGACAGCGCGGCAAGGGGACGCCTGTCCGGGCGAGCGCTACGAAGGCGCGTGGCGCGGCGGCAGGCCGCACGGGCAGGGCACCTACACCACCGCCGACGGCGGCGCACGAGGACATATAGCGCGACGCAAACCGAGAGACCGCGGTCCCCGGAATCGCCCGCCGTCAACACTGCGTAAGCGAGTGAATTCCAACTCCAGTGCCGTCCTGTGCACCAGAGCGTACGCGTGTCGTGCAAAACCCTGCATCATGAAGTCGCCGTCGCCCGGCATTATGCCATCGCCGTCGGTTGACGGACCGCCGCCGTGCACGTGAGCGGGCTGAGACAGGCGCTCAACGCGGACCGGCGCCCGGATCTGATCCGGACCGTCCGCTCAACCGGCTACGCGCTGGATTCAAGCGCCGGCTGAACGCAAAAGAGGCGCCGACTCTCCGACGCTTCGTTCAATACTCGGCATAAGAAAAAGGGGAGCACTGGGTGCTCCCCTTCGTCGCAGATTGACGATGGTCGATTAGAAGATGATCGCCGTACCGAGCAAGAACTGAGACCAATCGTTATCTCCATCCGAGCCCACAGCGATTTGCGAGTTGACTTCGACGCCAGGCCCCAGAGCGTAGGCTGCATTGAAGGCCGTGATGTCAGTGTCGCCGTCATCCGAGTCCGAGCTTCCGTACTGGAGGCCAATACTCATGCCACCCTGTGACCAGCCTACGCCGACATCGGAGTGCGTTGTCTCCGCGCCTTGGTTGTCGATCTGCAATACGGCACCGCCGACAGAGAACTCGTCGATGCTGACCACCAAGCCACCACGAAGGGAAGTAGCGTCGCATTCCCCCGTGCAGACTTCGGGCGTGCCGGTTTCGTAGCCGATGCCGCCGCTCACGCTGCCGCCCATCATGGGAAGCGACATGTTCAGGCTGAGCCCCACGGTCTCGGAGATTTCGCTATCACCATCGTCATTGGTATCCGCCGTGCCACGTTCAGCATATGAGTCCTTATTGTCCTCAGGTGCGTAGCTGGCACTGAAGCTGAACCCGTTGAAACTCGGAGACGCATACATCAGCGTCAAATCGTCCTCATTGTTCCCGATGATGCCTTGCCAGCTGGCTCCAGCGCCGCTGGGATTGAAAAACGCCGACTTGACGCCGAAGTTGGCGTTGCCCCCAGGCGCCCAGACCGTGCCAAGCTGCGCGGCACTCTCGAACGCACCGGCAGTGAGTGTCCCGAACCCGCCGCTCAGATAGATCCTGGTCTCCGAAGTGTCGTCCTGAAAGCCTTGGTTCGCATCGAGCCAGAGATTGACTCCAGCAGTCAACCCGTTGTCCAGGGCAGCTTCGCCGGAGAGGTTGATCTCGATGTTCTGATTGACGGTGTGGCCACGGTCGTTCATCGAATTGTCGATGTCGATGGCGCCACCGGCGACCCGGTAATAGCCGCCGACGCCGACGGACACCGGCTCTGCCATCATCTCGTCGGCTTGGGCGGCACCGACCGTGAAAGCGCCGGCGGCTACGAGAGCCGTCGTTGCCAATAGAACTCGCTTCATGCTTCGCGAGCGGAAATTTGGCGGGAGTCCTGTATAGCGTTGATATAAAGGAATAAAATACGATCCTGACACCCTGCCGTCGGTCGTCTGCAAAATTCCGTAAGCGACAGGGAAGCGGATTGATTCCAACGAAAGCGTGTTCCTCCGTATTCTTGTCGGTAAACTCCTACACCTCGAAGGCGGGAATAATTCGCGATGGGGAGCCGCGACGTGCAGACGGCATCGCATGGTGCCGGTCCATGACGAGGCCGGAGAGCGAGGATGGGTCAGGGACTGTGGGCCGGATCGATGGGATAGCGCGTGGTGGAAAGGCGCGATCGTGGCATTTCGGCCACAGTTTGAGGGGAAAACGACTGTCCGTTAGAAAACTGTCACGCAATTTCATTGCACGGGGCGGGTGCGTGCACCATCCTGCGGCGGTAGTGGGTTGGGACCGGTCCGGGTAAGGGGCGGTGTGAGACCCCGGAGCTTTGGACCTAATGAAAACCAGGAGGATAGAAGCATGAAGAAGTTGCTTCTCGGCACCACGGCGCTTGTGGCTGCAGGTGCGTTTGCCAGCGCCGCACAAGCCGATGAGATGATGGCTGAACCGATTTCGGTCGGCGTCGGCGGATACTATCACGCCGCCCTCGTTGCTGTTTCCAATGACAAGGACAATGACAATGATCGCGGTCACGGCATCAACCAGAATATCGAGCTGGAGGTCGGCGGATCGACGACCTTGGACAACGGCATTACGGCCAGCGTCAGAATTCGGGTCAACGGGAACAATGGCGATCACACTCATGATGCAGAAGTAGACGATGACGGCAACGTCGGCGCGGCCAACGGAGGCATCAACACCGACGAGACCGAGGTCAACCTCAGCGGCGGGTTCGGCCGCATTGCATACGGCACCGTCGAGGGCGCCGCGCAGAATGGGACGATCTGGTCGCCGGGCGGGAACACGATCGGCGGCGTCAAGTCACCTTGGTTCGGTAGCGGCATCGGTGGGTGGACGACCGGCGCCATGGACGAGGACGCCCTCAAGATCTCCTACTACTCGCCGGCGTTCAACGGCCTCAGCCTTGGCGTGAGCTACGCGCCCGAGGACTCGACCAACTCCTACGCGGGCCGCACCAACGACGATATGGGCAAGTATGGGGAGGGCATTCAGGCTGCACTCAACTTCTCGACTGACGTCATGGGCGGCAGCTTCGCCGCCAATGTCGGCTACGAGACGTATACAAGCGAGGATGGCGGCGAAGATGCCACGGCCACCCGCTTCGGGGCGTCCCTCAGCATCGATCAGATTTCGATCGGCGGCGCCGTGCAAACGCGAAGCGACACCGGCGATGGGGACGAAACCCTCAGCGATGTCGGTATCGGCTGGTCGCAAGGCCCGATCTCGCTGGCCGTCGCGTATGGATCCCACGAGAAGGACATGGGGGACGACACGACGATTGCCATGCTCGGAGCGGGCTACAACCTCGGTCCCGGCATTGACCTTGCCGGCAAGGTCAACATGGTCGAAAGTGGCGCCGACGAGGCAACCGAGATGATCCTCGGCACCACGATCAACTTCTAGCGCTCGGGAGTTGGTCTAGGGGCTGGATGCGTCTTCAGCCTCCTCGGCCAATCATTCCGGGGGCGGCGGTGCTTTGGCACCGCCGCCCCTTTTTCGTCCCCGTGGGCTTTGCCGTCGGCCCGTCCGGCCGCGACGGCTGTTCAGACTGCGGGGGATGACCATCTTTGCGCCCGGCACGCAGGGCCGTCTCTGTCGGGATCACATCGGATCGGTCATATGAGAAGTACACCTCGTATGAGTGGAATTCTGTGGCTCGCCTCCTACCCCAAGTCGGGCAACACATGGCTACGTGCCTTCCTGCACAATTTATTTCGAAACTCGAGCACGCCCTTTGACATCAACCGGATGTCCGAACTCACGGCTGGCGACAGTCAGGCGCACTGGTACAGGCGCCTTGACCCCCGACCGCCAGCGGCGCTGGGCGGGGGAGACCTGGCGCGCCTCCGCCCTAGCGTGCACGCTCTCATCGCCGAGAGCGCACCCGATACCGTCATGGTCAAGACGCACAACGCCCTCGTGGAGGCCGACGGCGTGCCCATGATCACCCAGTCGCTCACGGCTGGGGCGATTTATGTCGTGCGCAATCCGCTCGACGTGGTCGTCTCGTACGCCCACCACCTGGGCCAACCGACGGACGACATCATCACGCTCATGGAAACCAGAGGCTTCCATTCACCTACGACCGCTGAGCAGGTGCCCGAGCATCACAGCGACTGGTCCACCCATGTCGAAAGCTGGACCGCTCGATCGCACCCGCAGCTCCACGTCGTACGCTACGAAGACATGAGCCGCCGGCCCGGCCCGACCTTTCGCGCCATAGCGGCCTTCCTCGGCCTCAAGCCGCCGCGCGAGCGCCTGGAGCGGGCGATGCGGCACTCGTCCTTCCGCTCACTGCGCGCGCAGGAGGACCGCGCTGGCTTTATCGAGCGTACCCCGTCGCAGGACCACTTCTTCCGGGCCGGCAAGGTGGACGGCTGGCGGGAGGTGCTGGACGATGCGCAAGTCCGTCGCGTGGTGGAGCGTCACCGCGCACAAATGGGGCGCTTCGGCTACCTGCCCTCTGGCTACGAGGATGCGCGCGAGCGCGATGCCGGCCGATGAGCAGGGAAGCGGGCTCAGCGCCGCTTATGGCGGACACGCATCTCGGCAAGTTCGAGACGCGAAGGCGTCGTAGCTGCTGCAGACGTTTGCACCACCTTTCGTCTCGCAATAGCCTAGACTAGACGGGTGGGTAAGGCGTCGCGAGGGAGAACCGGAAAATGACGGGAAACAGTTTCGGATCGCGCTTGCTCGTGGGAGCAGCCGCGGCCGCATGTGTGGCGCTCGGCGGGGCCGCGAGCGCCGAGGCGCAGGACGGCGACTGGTACATGGGGCTGACCATGCCCCTCATGTTCATCGACGACACGGACTCGACGTCCACGGGGAGCTTCAGTCAAGGCCCGCGGATGGTCGAGTACACGGCGAACGTCAAGACGGAACATGACACGGGCTTCAAGTTCGGCGGCATGATCGGCCGCCACTTGGGATCGGGCCTCCGCGTGGAGGGCGAGATCTTCATGGCCCGGGCGGACGTGAGCAGACTGACCAACAGCAGCATCACGGTGCCGGCGCTCTCCTACACCCATCCGAACGAACTGCCGGTCCCCGTGTCGGGTAGCGCCGAGCAACTCGGTGCCATGGTGAACCTCTGGTACGACTTCGATGTTGGCGACACATGGACCCCCTACGTCGGCGGCGGCCTCGGCTTCGTCCGGGTCGACCAGGGCGGCCTTCGCTACGACACGGGCGCGGTGGCGGGAGCGGTCGGGAACGCACTGGCCCAAGCCCAGGCCGCACAGCAGGGCACCCCTCCCGAGCAGGTTCCCCCGGTACCCATCCCCGACGCGCCTTCGCTTTCAGCCACCGATACCGCCTTTGCCTATCAGATCGGCGGGGGAATCGGCTATGCGCTGTCGGACAGCACGACGCTCCAGGTCGGCTACCGCCTGCAGATGGTCAACGGACTGTCGTACGGCGGCTCCAACGACGACGGGCTGACGATCAGCTCGAACACCGACCTCCGCATCCACTTCCTCGAGATCGGCATCCGGTATCGGTTCTGAAGGGGCGCCGCCGGCGCCATAAGGCAAGGCCGCGCCCAGGCGGGTGGCCTCAGGCGTCGCCGGCAGGGCGTAATCCCGAGCGAGCGATGACCTCGGCGATGGCCTGCTCGCCGCGGGGCGCCATCAGGTGCGCACCGGCGACGCCCTCCATGCCGCGCAGCGCCTCGATCAGCTCGATGCAGATGCGGATGCCCTCGGCCTGCGGATCCTCGGCGCCGTCGAGGCGGGCGATGACGGCGTCCGGGATGTGCACCCCAAAAAGGTTCTCGTTTATCCAGCGCGCCGAGCCTGCCGAGCGTATGGGCCCGATGCCGACGATGATGGCGGCGCGCTCGGGGATCCCGAAGTCGCCCAGCCAGGCGAGGTAGCGCCCGAGCATCGCCATGTCGAAGCAGAACTGGGTCTGGAAGAAGTCCGCGCCAGCCTCGATCTTGGCCTCAAGGCTGGTGGGCGTGTCGCCCGCCTTCGGCTCGCGGGGCGCATCGGCGCCGCCGATGAGAAGCCGCGGCGCCGAGGCGAGCGTCCGCCCGCCGGGGAGCACCCCATCGTCCCGCATGGTGCGGACCGTCGCCATGAACTCGTTGGACTTGAGGTCGAACACCGGCTTCGTCTCCGGCTGATCGCCGGCGTCGACCGAATCGCCGGTGAGGCAGAGCAGGCTGTGCACGCCGAGCGCAGCCGCCCCCAGCACGTCGGCCTGCAGCGCGAGACGGTTGCGGTCGCGCATGGTGAACTGCAGCACCGGCTCGATGCCTTCGCGCGCCAGGATCGCCGCCGCAGCCAGCGGCGAGAGGTGGGCGCGTGCGCCGGCGCCGTCGAGCACGTTGACGGCGTCCGCGAGCCCCTTGAGGCACCCCGCGCGGGCCAGAACGTCGGCCGGATCCACCGAATCCGGCGGTCCCATCTCCGCCGTGATGGCGAACTCGCCCGCGCGCAGCACGCGCTCCAGCCGGCCCGCGCTCTTCGTCTCGTCCGCCATCGTTTGCTCCGCTGCCCGCGTCTGCCGCCCCAGCGGCGGCGGCGACCATAGAGGGCGCACGCCGGACAATCCAGCGTGCATTCGCGTCCGTTCAGAGAAGCCGCTGGCGCGCCTTGAGCGCCGTGCCGAGCGTGCCGTCGTCGAGATAGTCGAGCTCGCCGCCGACCGGCAGGCCATGGGCGAGGCGGGAGATGGTGACGCCGCTGTCCGCCAGCCGGTCGGTCAGATAGTGCGCCGTGGTCTGCCCGTCCACCGTGACGCTGGTGGCGAGGATGATCTCGCTGACCTCGGGCGCGCCGGCGCGCCCGACCAGGCCGGCGATGGCGAGATCCTCCGGCCCGATCCCGTCGAGCGCCGACAAGAGGCCGCCCAGCACGTGATAGCGGCCGCGGAACATCAGCGTGCGTTCCAGCGCCCAGAGGTCCGCGACCTGCTCGACGACGCAGATGGCGGAGCGGTCGCGCTCGGGATCGGCGCAGATGGCGCAGGGGTCCCGGACGTCGAGATTGCCGCAGATGCCGCAGGGGCGGACGCTCTCGGCCGCCGTCCGAAGCGCCGTGAGCAGCGGCTCCAGGTGCGATTCGCGCCGCTCCAGCAGGTGCAGCGCGGCGCGCCGGGCGGAGCGCGGCCCGAGACCGGGGAGCTTGCCGAGATGCCCCACCAGCCGCTCGATCGCAGGGCTCGTCATCGCCGGCTGTCGCTCGTGCAGGGGCTGCGCTGCGTGCTCACATCCCGAGGTCGAGACCCGGCGGCAGCTTGAGCCCGCCGGTGACCTCGGCCATCCGCTCCTGAACGAGCTGCTCGACCTTGGCCTTGCCGTCGTTGAAGGCGGCGACGATCAGGTCTTCCAGCACCTCCACCTCGTCGCCCTTCACCAGCGCCGGGTCGATGGAGAGGCGGCGCATCTCGCCCTTGCCCGTCAGCGTCACCTGTACCAGGCCGCCGCCGGCGGTGCCTTCGACCTCGAGGCTGCCCAGGCTCTCCTGCAGCTCGGCCATCCTGGTCTGCATTTCCTGCGCCTGCTTCAGCATCTTGCCGATGTTCTTCATGGGGAGGCGTCTCCGTCGTTTCCGCTGTCAGGCGGCAGTGGGGTCGTCGTCCGATGCACCTTGCGCACGCGCGCGCCGGGAAAGGCGTCGAGGACCTGCCGCACTAGCGGGTGGTCCATCGCCGCCCTGTCGGCCTCTTCCTGCAGGGCGCGATCCCGCTCCGCCAGGGTCGGCGCGCCGCCGTCGTCGGTCAGCGCGATCATCCAGCGCTCGCCGGTCCATTCCTGAAGCCGGTCCCGCAGCAGGTCGAGCATCCTGCCGTCGGGCGAAGGTCCGCAGTTGATCTCCACCGTGCCGGGGCCGATGCGCACGGGGCGCACCTCGGTCCTGAGCCACGCGCTGAGGATCGGCTCGCGCTGCTCATCGGCGAGCGCGGCGAGCGCCGCGAGCGAGTCCAGGCGCGGCTGCGGCGCGGAGGAGGGCTCCGCCTCGGGCGCCGGCACAGGCGCAGCCGCCGGTGC
Source organism: Alphaproteobacteria bacterium (assembly GCA_965221125.1). Lineage (GTDB taxonomy): Bacteria > Pseudomonadota > Alphaproteobacteria > UBA828 > UBA828 > WTGU01. Next base: position 142,335 of record CBDCRW010000004.1, on the reverse strand, counting down.
GGGCGCAGTCGCCGGTGCCGGTGCGGGAGTGGGCTCGGGCGCCCCGCCGGCGATTGCGGCGCTGCGCGCTGCGGGCTCAGGCGCGGACGGCTCCGGCGCATCCTTCGGCCCCGCGGCCGCGCCGCCGCTGCCGATGGCGCGGAGCGCATCGGCCGGGCTCGGCAGGTCGGCGGCGTAGGCGATCCGCACCAGGGTCATTTCGGCGGCCAGCGCCGGCCGCGCCGCACGGTTGGCCTCCTCGACCCCCTTCAGCAGCATCTGCCACGTCTGGGCGAGCGCCGGCACCGCCAGCGCCTCGGCCATGGTGCGGCCCCGCGTGCGCTCCGCCTCGGGCACCGCCGGATCGTCCGCGGCGGCGGGCACGTGCTTCAGCCGCGTGAGCCAGTGGCAGAGCTCCAGCAGGTCCTGCAGCAGGGCCTGCGGTTCCGCGCCCGCGTCGTGAAGCTCCGCGAAGCAGTCCAGCGCATCCTTGATCGCGCCCCTCATCAGCATGTCGAAGAGGTCGAACAGCCGGGTGCGGTCCGCGAGGCCCAGCATGGCGCGCACCGCGTCTTCGGTGATCCGCGTGCCCTCGTGCGCCATCGCCTGGTCGAGCACGGAGAGCCCGTCCCGCACCGAGCCGTCGGCGGCGCGGGCGATGAGCGCGAGCGCCGCAGGCTCCACCTCCGCCCCCTCCTTGGCGGCGATGGCGCCGAAATGCTCGATCAGCACCTCCATCTCGACCCGGCGCAGGTCGAAGCGCTGGCAGCGCGAGAGCACCGTCACCGGCAGGCGGCGGACCTCGGTGGTGGCGAACACGAACTTCACGTGGGGCGGCGGCTCTTCCAGCGTCTTCAGCAGCGCGTTGAAGGCCTGCTTCGAAAGCATGTGCACTTCATCGATGATGTAGATCTTGTAGCGGGCGGAAACCGGGCGGTAGCGTACGCTCTCGATCAGCTCGCGCACGTCGTCGACGCCGGTGCGCGAGGCCGCGTCCATCTCGATCACGTCGACGTGGCGGTCCTCGGCGATCGAGACGCAGTGATCGCACACGCCGCAGGGCTCCGGCGTCGGGCCGCCGTTCCCGTCCTCGCCGATGCAGTTGAGCGCGCGGGCGATGATCCGCGCGGTCGACGTCTTGCCCACGCCGCGCACGCCCGTCAGCAGCCAGGCGTGGGCCAGGCGGTCCATCGCGATCGCGTTGCTGAGCGTGCGCACGAGGGAGGCCTGGCCGATCAGGCCGGCGAAGCTCGTGGGCCGATACTTGCGCGCGAGCACGCGATAGGCGGCGGCGTCCTCGCTCATCGGTGCATCGGCGTCCTTCGGCCCGCAGTGCGCGGCGGGCAGCGCGTCCGGTTGGCGGCAGGAGACCGGCAGACGACCCGGCTTGAAACTCGTTACGGCTGCTTCCTTCCGGACCTGACCGGGTTAGCGAGAAAGCCGTCCGACGCCGATCTCCCGCCCGCACTATAGCAGGAGCCACGTGCGCCGGCATCAGCGCCCGGCGTCTTGTTTGTATTTCTCAATCGCCGGACGGGCTCTGCTTTGCTTCCGCCAGAACGCCCGCGTCCATGTCGGCCAAGGACTTGGGTGTGCCGTCGCAGGCGAGGCTCCCGAACACGTCCTCGGGTCGGGTCTGGACAAAGGCTGGCAAGGGCTTCAGCAGCACGCCCTCGGGCGTGTTCTCCACGACCAGCCGCATTCCGGCCTTCCAATGCAATGCCTGGCGAATCGCCTTGGGCAGAATGACCTGCCCCCTTGTCGACAGGGTGGTGGTGAGCCGTTCCGACGTCGACATCGCCAGTGCTCCCAATCAATCGGAGCAACCTAAAGGAAGTTGCACATCAAACTTGACCTATAGGGTTAGCGAAATGAGTTTACAGTCTCGCTCACGAGAACACTCTCGCTCTCTCGACCCGATTGCCGTACTCGCGCTTGCGAAGGAAGTGTCGCGCTATGAACTGACGATAGTCGTCATCCGGCGACGTGCAGATTTCCGACCCGGCCCGCGAGGGCGACACAATCGCTAGCTTGAGAGACAGGACGCCTTCATTCCACAAGCGGTCGAACGTCGCTGGGTCCGACATCGCCAGCCTCCGTGTTCTCCCTTTCCACATGCTTCGCCGGACGCCTAGCAACAACTCACCCGCGTGGACCCGCTGGACGATTGTGCGGTGAAAGTTGTCGAGGCTTCCCATCACGCCATCCCCTATGTTCGAAGCACGGCAGCATACCAAAATGACCGCGTTGCCCGACCTCCCACCAATGCACCAAGGAAGGCCGCCCCTGCAACGTCATAAACCAAGAGCGGATTGCGATGTTGCGCGGACCTGCGAGCTAGGCCGCGCGTTTGGCGAGATCGCCGAAATAGGCGAGCACGGCGTCGGTATCCGTCACGTCGGCCGAGCAGCGGTTCATGTCGAACAGGTTGATCGCGTGGCTGATCGGCAGGCGGTCGAACACCGCGTCCGACGGTACGATGGTGCGATAGTTGTAGGAGAAGGCGTCGAAGACCGTGGCGCGGACGCAGTTGCAGGTGGCGCCGCCGGTGACGATCAGCGTATCGATGGCGCGGTCGATCAGGTAGGGCAGGAGCGGCGTGCCGTGGAACGAGCTGGGTTTCTTCTTGGTGAAGACGAGGTCGCCGGGCTCGGGCGCGACCGCGGGCACGATCTCGCTGCCGTGGGTGCCCTCGAAGTAGACGTTCTCGCCTGCCTCGGCGCCGATCTTGGCGTCGAAGAGCCCGGCGTCGCCCACGGTGCGGTCGATGGCGAAGCGGGTGTAGATCACCGGGGCCGCGGCGGCGCGGGCCGCGCCGACGATGCGCCGGGTCTGCTCCACGGCGGCCCAGCCGGTGGCGCAGCTGTAGGGGTAGGCGGCAAGGTCGTGGTTGCCCTCCTCCCCCACCATGTAGTTCTGCACGTCGATGAGGATGACTGCGGGGCGCGCGCCGAAGCCGACCCTCCTGGCCCAGCGGCCGCGTTCGATGGTGGTCCTGTCCTCGTCGCTCAGGTAGCGCTGCCAGTCCGGCATCTCGGGCATCGTGGGCCTCCGACCGTGCGTTCCGCTGCCCCCATCATAGCCGGGAATCGACCGGACCGGAGCGGTCAGTGAGCGGAGATCGCCGGGAGGCGCAAGGCTGGCGGCTCTCGGTGACGCTCGGCCGGGCGGCCTACGAGGCGCTGGAGGACGCGCTCGGCGAGCTGGCCGACGCCGTGGTGGCCGAGACGGTGGCGGCAGTGCATCCGGGCCGCGACGCACCGTCGGACGAATTGCGCGCCACCCTGTTCGGCGCCGGCCCGGCGGCCGAGGACCCGAGGCCCGCGCGGCTGCTGGCGCTGCTCCGCGCGGCCGGCGTCGCCACCGGCGGCGCGGCGGTCGAGCCCGTGGGCGCCGCCGACTGGGCGGCGCAGTCCCGCGCCTCCTTTCCGCCCGTCTCGGTCGGGCGCTTCACGGTCGTGGATGCACACGATGACCCGCCGAGTGGGCGCCTGGTCATCTCCGTCGCCGCCGGCCCCGCCTTCGGCTCCGGCCGCCACGAGACGACGCAGGGCTGCCTGCTCGCGCTCGACTGGCTGGCCCGCCGCCGCCGGGTGCGGCTCGCGCTGGACATCGGCACGGGCTCCGGCATCCTCGCGGTGGCGGCGGCGAAGCTCTGGCCGGCGCGTGTCGTCGCCCTCGACAACGATCCCATGGCGGTGCCGGCCGCGCGCGAGACAGCGCGGCGCAACGGGCTCTCCCGCCGGGTGACGGTGACGCAGGGCGAGGGCCTCCGCACGAGGCCGGGAACGCGGCTCGGACGGGCCGATCTGATCTGCGCCAACATCAGGGCCAGGCCCATCGCGGCGCTGGCGCCGGCCTTCGCCCGGCATCTGCAGCCGGGTGGCGTCGTGGTCCTCTCCGGCCTGCTCACCACCGAGGAGCCGCAGGTGCTTGCGGCCTTTTGCGCCGTCCGGCTCAGGCTGTGGCGGCGCATGCGGCTCGGCGACTGGGCCACGCTGATATTGACGCCGTAAGCGGCGCGCTGGCAGAAACGCCGCCATGACAAAGGAAACCGCGACCAGCGAGCGTCGGGCTGCGCTCGCGCACGCACTGGCCGGCGCCGGGATCGACAAGCCCGTTGGCGAGGTCGAGGCGCTGGTTCGGGGCGTGGCCGTGGCGGCACCGCAAGACCGGAGCTGGCTGCGTCTGATCCACCCCGGCGCCGAGGCCAACGGCGCGCTGGCCGAGCAGCTCGAAGCGCTGCGGCAGACCCATGCCGCAGCGGCGGACGGCATCGACACGCCGCAGCAGGCGACAAGGCTCGCGGCGCTCCGGGACGAGCTTGCGCGGCGCGGGCTCGACGGCTTCGTCGTGCCGCTCAGCGACGAGCACCAGGGCGAGTACGTGGCGCGGCGCTCCCAGCGCCTGGCCTGGCTCACGGGCTTCACGGGCTCGGCCGGCATGGCGATCGTGCTGGCCGAGCGGGCGGCGCTCTTCGTCGACGGGCGCTACACCCTGCAGGCGGCAGCGCAGGTGGACGGCACGCTCTACGAGCACCGTCACGTCACCGAGGCGCCGGCGGACGCGTGGCTCAGGGAGCACCTCGCCGACGGGGCGACGCTCGGCTACGACCCGGCGCTGCACGGCGCGCAGGGCCGCGACCGGCTGGCGGCGCCGTGCGAGGCCGCGGGCGCCCGCCTCGCCGCTTGCGAGGACAATCCCATCGACGCTTTGTGGGCGGACCAGCCGCCGCCGCCGCTCGGCCCTATCGCGCCGCACCCGCTGCGCTTCGCCGGCACGGACGCCGGCCAGAAGCGGCAGGCGATCGCGGCCCGTCTCGCGGAGAAGGACGCCGACGCCGCCGTGCTGAGCGCACCCGATTCGATCGCCTGGCTGCTCAACGTGCGGGGCGCCGACGTAGCCAACAGCCCCCTGCCCCACTCCTTCGCCATCGTGCACGGCGAGGGCGGGGTGGACTGGTTCGTGGATCGCCGCAAGCTCCTGCCCGAGGTGCCAGAGCATCTCGGGAATGCCGTGCGGGTGCAGGCGCCGGACGCGTTGTCGAGTGTGCTGGACGGCTTGGCCGAAGCAGGCAAGGCCGTGCTGATCGACGGGGCGGCGACGCCGGTCTGGATGGTCGATCGCCTGGCTGAAGGCGGTGCCGGTGTGGTCCGCGGCAGCGATCCCTGCGCGCTGCCCAAGGCCTGCAAGAACGAGGCCGAGCTCGACGGCATCCGCGCCGCCCACCGCCGGGACGGCGCGGCGCTCACGCGCTTCCTCGCCTGGCTCGCGGCGGCGCCGCCCGGCTCGGTGACCGAGCTCGACGCGGTCGACCGGCTGGCGGCGATGCGGGCAGGCGGCGAGCACTTTCGTGGCCCGAGCTTCGACACGATTTCGGGCGCAGGCGCCAACGGCGCCATCGTCCACTACCGGGTGACGGCGGAGACGAACCGGACGCTGGAGCCCGGCACGCTCTACCTCGTCGATTCCGGCGGGCAGTACCTGGACGGCACGACGGACGTGACCCGCACGGTCGCCATCGGCACGCCGGAGCCGGAGCACTGCGACCGCTTCACCCGCGTGCTGCGCGGCCACATCGCGCTGGCGACGGCACGCTTCCCGCGCGGCACCACCGGGGCGCAGCTCGACACGCTTGCGCGGCAGTTCCTGTGGCAGGCGGGGCTCGACTACGATCACGGCACCGGGCACGGCGTCGGCCACTACCTCAACGTGCACGAGGGCCCGCAGCGCATCTCGCGGCCGGGCTCGGGCGCGGCGCTCCAGCCCGGCATGGTCGTCTCCAACGAGCCCGGCTACTACAAGACCGGCGCCTACGGTATCCGCATCGAGAACCTGGTGGCGGTGAGCGAGGGGGACGAAGCGGAGAATGGCTTCCTCGGCTTCGAGACGCTGACGCTCGCTCCCATCGACCGCGCGCTCATCGAGCCCGCGATGCTGACGGCGGACGAGCGCGCCTGGCTCGACGCCTACCACGCCCGCGTGGCGGAGACCCTCGCGCCCCTGCTCGCAGGCGATGCGGCGACACTCGCCTGGCTCAGGGCGGCGACCGCGCCTCTGGAAGACGCCTGATCTCGTGCGGTGTACACGGGGAGGGACCAGGTGCTTTCGCGACGAACAGTCATCAGACCAAAAGGGAGTGAGACATGACCGAAATGTACAGCGCCCAGGTGCGGACGGTGGGCGAGAGCATGGCACGCAGCATGACCGACGTGCACGCCTTCAAGATTTTCATGGACGAGCCGGAATCGCTGGGCGGCAAGAACGCCGCGCCGTCGCCTCTGGACTTCATTCTCGCGGCGCACGCCGGGTGCCTGAACTACATGACCCACTTCATCGCGAAAGAGATGGGGATCGAGATCGAGGGCACGGAGATCACGTTGGGAGGATCACTGGACCCGGCCAAGTTTGCGGGGACCGACCGCAACGTCCGGGCTGGTTACCAGTCGATCGACGCCGAGATCCAGGTCAGGAGCAGTGCCAGCCCCGAGCAGCTTGCCGCGTTGCTGGCCGAAGTTCAGGCACGCTGCCCGGTGAGCGACAACATCGCCAACTCGACCCCGGTCAACCTCAGCATGAGCGCGATAGACTGACTCTGCGACAAGCTTCCCATCAGTGGCCAACGTCTCGGGTGCAGGGCCGGGCGGGGTATCCCCTTCCGGGCTAAGGCGTCGGGCCGGTCATCTTCGTGGGATCGACCCAGCGCGCGAAGTCGGCCTCGCTCACCACGCCGAGGTCGAGCGCCGCCTGCTTGAGCGTGGTGCCGTCGGCGTGGGCCTTCTTCGCGACCTTGGCGGCGTTGTCGTAGCCGATGTGCGGGTTGAGCGCGGTCACCAGCATCAGCGATTCGTGCAATAGCTGGTCGATGCGGGCGCGGTTGGGCTCGATGCCGGCGACACAGTTGTCGGTGAAGCTGCGGGCGCCGTCGCCGATCAGCCGGATCGACTGGAGCAGGTTGTAGATCATCACCGGCTTGAACACGTTGAGCTCGAAGTGCCCGCTGGCGCCGCCCACCGATATCGCGACGTGATTGCCCATCACCTGCGCCGCGACCATGGTCAGCGCCTCAGCCTGGGTCGGGTTGACCTTGCCCGGCATGATCGAGGAGCCGGGCTCGTTGGCTGGCAGCTCCAGCTCGCCCAGGCCGCAGCGCGGGCCCGAGCCCAGCAGCCGGATGTCGTTGGCGATCTTCATCAGGCTGGCGGCCACTGTGTTGAGCGCGCCCGACATCTCGACCACCGCGTCGTTGGCGGCGATGGCCTCGAACTTGTTCTCGGCGGTCCTGAACGGAAGCCCGGTCAGCGCCGCGACCTCGGCCGCGAAGCGGGCATCGAAGCCCGCCTTGGTGTTGAGCCCGGTGCCGACGGCGGTGCCGCCCTGGGCCAGCGCGCAGAGCCTTGGCAGCGCGGCACGCACGCGCTCGATCCCGTATTCAACCTGGGTCGCGTAGCCGGAGAACTCCTGGCCGAGGGTAAGCGGCGTCGCGTCCTGCAGGTGGGTGCGGCCGATCTTCACGATGTCGGCGAAGGCTTCCGACTTCGCCGCGAGCGCCCGGTGCATGTGCTCGAGCGCGGGCAGCAGCAGGTGGTGGCACTGCTCCACGGCGGCGATGTGCATGGCGGTCGGGAAGGTGTCGTTGGACGACTGGCTGCGGTTGACGTGGTCGTTGGGATGCACCGGGGTCTTCCGGCCCATGGGCTGACCCAGGATCTCGCAGGCCCGGTTGGCGATGACCTCATTGGCGTTCATGTTGCTCTGGGTGCCCGAGCCGGTCTGCCAGACGACGAGGGGGAAGTGATCGTCGAGCGTGCCCGAGACGACCTCGCCGGTGGCCGCCTCGATCGCATCGCCCAGCTCGGCGTCGAGCAGGCCGGCCTCGACGTTCACGCGCGCCGCCGCCTGCTTGACGATGCCGAGCGCGCGGATCAGCGGCGCCGGCATGCGCTCGCCGCCGATCTTGAAGTTCTGCAGGCTGCGTTGGGTCTGGGCGCCCCAGTAGGCGCTGGCGGGCACGTCGATCGCGCCGATCGAATCCGTCTCGCGCCGCCTCTCCGCCGATGTGTCGGTCATGGCCGTACCCTCTCCGGTTGCGCGTTTCCTTTACCATATCCCTCAGTCGCCGGGCGCTCGCTCCGCTCGCTTGGCTCTCGCGCCATGCGGCGCATCGTGCGCTCCGCGCACGTGACCGTGCATCATGCGCCCGCGCGCGCATGGGCGCGCGACGCGCGGTCGCGCCGTCCGGGCCTGCGGCCCGGTTCGCTCGTGCCGCAAACCTCGCTGGCCACCGGCGGAGCGTTTGGCGCAAGCGGGTGGCCGCTCTATCCTCGCGCCGTCGTCCACGGAAGCCCGAGGGTAAGCCATGGCAGGCGAGACTCCGCAGGCGGTGATGGTCACCGGCGCCGGCCGCAGCATCGGCCGCGCCGTGGCCGAGCGCTTCCACGCCGCCGGCGCGCGCGTCCACATCTGCTGCCTGACGACCGCGAGCCTGGAGGACGTTCTCGGCGCCAACCCCGGCATGTCCGGCAGCATCGCCGACGTGGGCTCGGCCGACGCGGTCGCGCGCTGGTTCGACGAAGGGATCGCCGCGCTCGGCACCATCGACGTGCTGGTGAACAACGCCGGCATCAGCGGCCCGCGCGCGCCGGTCGAGGAGATCGAGGACGAAGACTGGTACCGGGTGATCGACGTCAACCTCAACGGCATGTTCCACTGCATCAAGCGCGCCGTGCCGGTGATGAAAGCGCACGCCAGCGGCGCGATCATCAACATCTCGACAGCATCCACCAGGGTGGGCATGCCGCTCCGGACCTCCTACGTGACCACCAAGTGCGCGGTCGACGGCATGACGCGGAACCTCGCGCGCGAGCTGGGGCCCTTCGGCATCCGCTGCAACGCCATCCTGCCCGGCATCATCGACAACCCGCGCGGCCGCCGCCTGATCACGAACCTCGCGGCCAAGCGGGGACAGACGGTGGCGGAGGCGCACGAGCGCTACGTGAGCTTCATCTCCACGCGCTCGCTGATCTCCTGCGAAGAGGTCGCCGACGCCGCGTTCTTCCTGGCGCAGGACGGGGCGCGCAACATCACCGGGCAGCTGATCGGGGTGTGCGGTAACCTCGAATGGGAAGAATAGCCCGCAATTCTCACCAGGGTCACGGCCTGCGTCGCGCCCAGGCGCTCGATCCGCTAGGAGCGGGCCGAAAAGCGTATCAGGGAATACGGTTGAGGCCCGCAACGACGCGGGCGGGCGCCTGGGCGCGACCCGAAGGGCGGCGCTCTCCGACCGACAGCGTGCGTCGCGGCGCTTACCCGATGTCCCCGCATCGCGTTGCGCGCCGCTCCTACTCTGTCCGCCGGACAGCGCCGCGCAGAACATGACCCTGGCGAGAAATGCGGGCTGGCTACTTCTTGCGGAACTGCTCCAGCGCCACGACCTTCTCGCCGCCCGCCTCCGGGGTCGCAGCATCGCCCTCGTCCGCCTCCGGCGCGGTCTCCGGCATTGCCTTCGTTTCAGCGGCCTTCGGCGAAGCCGCTTTCTCACTCCCCTTCGGCGAAGCGCCGAACTGCAGGCCGAACTTCACCGAAGGGTCGGCATAGCCGGTGAGCGCCGAGAACGGCACGACGAGGCGGTGGCCGACCTTGCTGAAGCTCAGCGTCACGGCGAAGTGGTCGTCGTCCACCTCCAGGTCCCAGAACTGGTGCTGGAGCACGATGGTCAGCTCGTCGGGATAGCGCGCGCGGAGCGAATCCGGCACGTCGACGCCCGGCGCATCGGTCCTGAAGGTGATGTAGGCGTGATGGGTGCCGGGCCAGCCCTCTGCGGCGACGCGGCGAAGCGCCTCGCGGATCACCGAGCGCAGGCCGGTCTCGACCAACACGTCGTAGCCGATAAGGTCCTTTCCCATTCCCGCGTCCGTGTCCGCTCGTCTGCCCACGCCTGCGGGCAGCTTAGCCCGGATATGGCGGCACGGTCACGGCTGGCGTCGCGCCAGGGGCACGGGCCTGAACCGGGACGAGAATATCGCGGTGAGCGGGGGGCTTCTGTTGCCCGGCGCCCCCCAAGCCGCGCTTACCTAGCGATGCTAGGCAGCGAGGGCGACTTCGTTGTCGTTCGCACCTCTGAGTTGGCCCGATAACGGCGGTACCATGCCGGGCGAAAACCACACCTTTACCACGCACGTCGATCCTGGTTCGCCCCCGCAACCGAGGCCCGCCGGCCCAGGGAGTGGTGGAGGCGCCGGGTACTGCCCCCGGGTCCGCAACGCTTATTTCGAGCAGCGTTTATCGCCATAGTCGGCGGTCGCCCGCTGACCCCGTCTATATAGGCGCTCGGGACGCGTTTGGGAAGCGGGAAGCGGTAACTCTGCACTCGGCCGCGGGAGCGGGTATGATCGCAGCCCGGACCACCGCTTCACTTTACCGGAGTTGCTCCCCACCATGCCGATCGACGACCACAAGCGGGCGGAGATCGAGGCCCAGCGCGCTGCCGCGCACGAGACCAGGCGCGCCACGGTGCCGGCCATGGAGGCGATCCTCTACGAGCGCTTCGACGTGCTCGATCACGGCTTCGTCCGCCTGATCGACTACATGGGGGACGACGGGGCAATCGTGCAGGCAGCGCGGGTCTCCTACGGCGCGGGCACGCGCAAGGTGCGGGAGGACCGCGCGCTGATCCGCTACCTCCTGCGCCACCGCCACACGACGCCCTTCGAGATGTGCGAGCTCAAGCTGCACATCAAGGCGCCGATCTTCGTGGCGCGCCAGTGGCTCCGCCACCGCACCGCCAGCGTCAACGAGTATTCCGCGCGCTATTCCCGGCTCGACCGCGAGTTCTACGTGCCGGACCCGGCCCACCTGCAATCGGTCCGGGAAGAGCAGATCGACCGCCAGCGCGCCAGCAGCAGCGGCATGAACGACCTGTTCGGCTGGCGGGCGGCAGCGGAGCAGCGTGAGGAGCTGGCCGCGCAGTCCGGCACCAACAAGCAGGGCCGGGACGACGACCTGAAGGACGAGGAGGCCCGGCAGGCGCTCTCGCGCCTCGACTGGATCTCGACCCGCGCCTACGGCGTCTACGAGAACCTGCTCAACGAGAACGAGAGCGGCGAGAAGAAGGACCCCGACCGCGCCGGTCTCGCCCGCGAGCTGGCGCGGGCGGCGCTGCCGGTCAACTACTACACCCAGTTCTACTGGAAGATCGACCTGCACAACCTGCTGCACTTCCTCTCACTGCGGGCCGATGCCCACGCCCAGTACGAGATCCGCGCCTACGCCGACGTGATCCTCGACAAGATCGTGGCGAGCTGGGTGCCGGCCACGCATCAGGCCTTCCGCGACTATGCGGCGGATGCCGCATCGCTCTCGGCAGGTGCGCTCGACGTGGTCAGGCGCATGCTGGCGGGCGAGACGGTGGGCCAGGAGGAGAGCGGGCTCTCCAAGCGCGAGTGGCGCGAGCTGATGGCGGTGCTGGGGCGCGAGCCCTAGCCCTCAGCTACAGAAGGGCCAGACCTGCCACCAGGAATCGCAGCGGAAGTCCGATTCGCAGTCCCTGAGCTGGGCTTCGTAGCGCCGCGCGGTCTGGGCCACCCGGTCCGCGATCTGCTGCAGCTTGGGCTTGCCCTTCCATTTGCCGCTGCGGTAGCCGCCGCGCCCCTCGTGGTAGGCCAGATAAAGGTTGCGCACGTCGGTCTTGGCGATGCCGAGCTGCTGCGAGGTCCCGTGGTTGTACCAGCCGATGAAGTCGAGCGCGTCCTCCATGTCCGAACGGCTGCGGAAGAACGAGCCGCGCTCGTCGGTGTAGTCGGACCAGGCCGGGTCCTGCGCCTGAGCGTAGCCCTTGGCGGACGACACGCGGCCCCAGGGGATGATCCAGAGAACGTACTTGCGGGGCGGCCGCGCATCACTGCGGAAGCTCGATTCCTGGTGCACGAAGGCCATGAGGATGGGCGCCGGCACGCCCCACTCGTCCTCCGCGTCCTTGGCGTAGTCGTACCAGTCGGGGTGCTGGGCGAAAATCGCGCAGATATCCTGCTGGCGATCCGGCACCGAGGGGGCGCATCCCGCCGCGAGCAGGGCGAGAAGCAGCGCGACGAGACCGGCGCCGACCCAGCGCCTGCGGCCCGAACGAAGGGAGAGGGCCTGGAGAGCGTCGTCGGCTGTTCCGCGCGCCATCGGCGGCTCCCGCTACATCATCACGATACGGGGCTGCGGGCGCTCGGCGCCGCCCACCGCCGAGGTCGCCTTGTCGATGAGCGCGGCGGCGATCTGCCGGTAGGCGCCGGCGTGGGGGCTCTCGGGCTGCGTGACCACGATGGGCCGGCCCGCATCCGAGGTCGTCCTGATGTCGAGGTCGAGCGGAATCTCGCCCAGAAAATCCACGCCCAGCCGAAACGCGGTCTCCCGCGCGCCGCCGTGGTGGAAGAGCTCCGCCCGGTGGCCGCACTGGGGGCAGACGTAGTAGCTCATGTTCTCGACGACGCCGAAGATCGGCACGTTGACCTGCTGAAACATGTTGATGCCGCGGGTCACGTCGAGCAGCGCGATGTCCTGCGGCGTGGACACGATCACGGCGCCGGTGAGCGGCACCCGCTGCGCCATGGTGAGCTGCGCATCGCCGGTGCCGGGCGGCAGGTCGCAGATCAGCACGTCGAGCGCGCCCCATTCGACGTCGCGCATCATCTGCTCGAGCGCCTGCATGACCATGGGCCCGCGCCAGATCATCGCGGTGTCCTCAGCCACCAGAAAGCCGATGGACATGCACTTGATCCCGTAATTCGCCATGGGACGGAGCGTGCGCTCGCCCGCCATCTCGGGCTGGCCGCTGAGATTGAGCATGCGCGGGATCGAGGGGCCGTAGATGTCGCAGTCGAGCAGCCCGACGCGCACGTTCTGGGCCGCCATGGCGGTGGCGATGTTGACGGCGGTCGTCGACTTGCCGACGCCGCCCTTGCCGGAGGCGACGGCGATGACGCTCTTCACGCCGGGGAGGAGCTGGGGGGCCTGCTGCGCGCCCTGCGCCTGGGCCTGCCCGCCGTGGGCGTGACCGTGCGCGTGACCCTGGCCCTGCGCGCGGTCCTGAGCACGGCCGGCGCCTTGTCTCTCGGCGGTCATCACGGCCGTCACGGAGAGCACGCCGGAGAGCCGCTCGACCGCGGTCTCGCAGGCCTTGCGGAGCGGCTCCATCGCCGCGCCCTGGGCCGGGTCGACCTCCAGCGTGAAGCCCACGTTGCCGTCCCGCACCACGACTCCGCTGACCAGGCCGCCGGCGACGACGTTCTGCCCGCTCTCCGGGTCCAGGACGTCGGCCAGCACCGCCAGAACCTGCTCCTTGGTGACCGACGCCATCGCTTTACTCTGACTTGGGGGCCGTGCCGCAGAAAACCATGCGCGCGCAAGCGCGCCGTTGCGCGCGGCAACCGCATGACTTATAAGGCGCCAATGACGGCTTGCAAAGCCTTGAGAGGAAGGCCGAACGATGTCCTGGTCTAGCCAAGGCGGCGGCGGGAGCGGCCCGTGGGGGCGCTCACCCGGCGGCGGAGGTGGCCGGCGCGGCGGTGGCGGGCAACCCCCACCGCCCGACCTGGAGGAGATGCTCCGGCGCGGCCAGGATCGGTTCCGCCGGTGGATGCCCGGTCTGCGCGGGGGGCGGGGCCTGATCCTGCTCCTCCTGGTGGTGATCGGCATCTGGCTGCTGACGGGCTTCTACCGGGTCGAGCCCGACGAGCAGGGGGTCGTGCTGCGCTGGGGCGAGTGGACCAAGACCACCCAGCCCGGCCTCAACTACCACCTGCCCTGGCCGTTCGAGACCGTCATCAGGCCCAAGGTCACGAAGATCAACCGCGCCGAGATCGGCTACCGGACCCTGGTCGATTCCCAGCGGGGGGCCTTCACGCGGCCGGTGCCGGACGAGAGCCTGATGCTCACCGGCGACGAGAACATCATCGACGTGAAGTTCACCGTCTTCTGGCGCATCCGCGACGCCGGGCAGTTCCTCTTCAACATCCAGGCGCCGGAGCGCACGGTGAAGGACGCCGCCGAGAGCGCGATGCGCGAGGTGATCGGCAAGTCCCGCCTGCAATCCGCGCTGGCCGAGGAACGCCTGTTGCTGGCCCAGCAGACGCACGAGCTGACCCAGCAGATCCTGGACGATTACGGGGCCGGCATCGAGATCACCCAGGTCGAGCCGCAGGACATCGCGCCGCCCGAAGCCGTGATTGCCGCCTTCCGCGACGTTCAGGCGGCCCGCGCCGACCAGGAGCGGGCGAAGAACGAGGCCGAGGCCTACCGCAACGACATCATCCCGCGTGCGCGCGGCGCCGCCGAGCGGCTCGTGCAGGAGGGCACGGCCTACAAGGAGGAGGTGGTGGCCAGGGCGCAAGGTGAGGCGGCGCGCTTCCTCTCGGTCTACAGCGAGTACGCGCAGAACATGGATGTCGTCCGCCGGCGCATGTATCTGGAGACGATGGAAGAGGTGCTCGGCGGGATCGACAAGATCATCATCGATTCGGCGCAAGGAGGCAGCGGCGTCGTGCCCTATCTGCCGCTACCCGAGCTTCAGCGCCGGCAAGGCACGACGGACACGCAATAGATCATGAGTACCCGGCTCAAATTCATCATCGGCGCCGCGGTCATCCTCGTGGCGATCATCCTGATCCTGGTCTCCACCTACAAGGTGCGGGAGGACCAGCAGGCGATCCTCCTCCAGCTCGGTGAACCCATCAAGGTGGTGAACCAGTGGGGCACGGACGAGCCGGGACTCCGCTTCAAGACGCCCTTCGTCCAGAACGTCGAGTACTTCGAGAAGCGCGTCCTGGACTTCAACGCGCCGGCGGAGGAGATGATCCTCGGCGACCAGAAGCGGCTGGTGGTGGACGCCTTCATCCGCTACCGCATCATCGACCCCCTGCGCTTCTTCCAATCGGTCGGCAACGAGGCGATCGCACGCGCCAGGCTCGGCGCGATCCTCAACGCCAGCACGCGGCAGGTGCTGGGCACGGTCGAGCTGATCACCGTGCTCTCCGGCGAGCGCGCCCAGCTGATGACCGAGATCAGGGACCAGGTGAACCGCCAGTCGACTGGATTCGGCGTCGACGTGATCGACGTGCGCATCCGCCGCGCCGACCTGCCGGAGGAGAACAGCCAGGCCGTCTATCAGCGCATGCAGACGGAACGCGAGCGCGAGGCCAAGGAGTTCAGGGCGCAGGGCGAGGAGGAATCGCAGCGCATCCGCTCCCGCGCCGATCGCGAGCGCGTGGTCATCCTCGCCGAGGCGGAGCGCGAGGCCCAAACCCTGCGCGGCGAGGGCGACGAGGAAGCTCTGCGCATCTCGCGCGACGCCTATGGACGCGACTCGGAGTTCTACGCCTTCTACCGGGCCATGCAGGCCTATCGCGAGGCCCTCGGCGATGGCGATACGAGCATGGTGCTGTCGCCCGATAGCGAGTTCTTCCGCTTCTTCGACGATATCGTGACGACCCAGGCGCCCGCCCCGGCGGCGACCGAGTAGCGCGCTCCGGCCGCGGGCCGGTGCTGGGCCGCCCCGCGGCCGCCCCTTGCGAGCCAGCCATGAGCGACGGGCTCACCGCACTCCTGACCGCGATCGGGCTGATCTTCGTCATCGAAGGCGGGCTCTACGCGCTGTTTCCGGAGGCGATGCGGCGCAGCATCAAGCGCGTGCTCGCCCAGCCTGCGGGCCGGCTGCGCTCCATCGGCATGGGCGCGGCCCTGGTGGGCCTCCTGCTGGTCTGGCTCGTCAACTAGCGGAGGCCGCCGTGACGAGGAAAGGACGCGCCGCGTGAGCGAGCCGCTTCTCGCACCCTTCGCAGGGCTCCGCGTCGCGCCCCATCATGCGGATGCGGTGCTGGCGCCGCCCTACGACGTGCTGTCGGCCGAGGAGGCACGGGCTGCCGCAAAAGGGCGGCCCGAGAGCTTCCTCCACGTCTCCCGGCCGGAGATCGATCTGCCGCCGGAGACGCCGGCCGGCGCGCCCGCGCTCTACGACGCTGCGGCGGCGCGGTTCGCCCGGATGATCGAGGACGGCGTCCTGGTCCACGACGCGGCGTCCCGCTTCTACGCCTGGCGCATGGAGGCGCAGGGCCGCGCGCAGACGGGGCTCGTGGCCGCAGCCTCGCTCGCGGCTTACGGACAGGGCGCGATCAAGCGGCACGAATCCACGCGCCCGCCGAAGGTGGAGGACCGCGCGCGGCACATCGAAGCCCTCGGCGCGCAGACGGGTCCACTCTTCCTGATACACCGGCCGGACGAGGAGGTGCGCCGCCTGATCGCCTCGGCCTGCGAGGCGACGCCGCTCTGCCGCTCCGTCCAGGGCGGTGCGGTCACGCACACGCTCTGGTCGATCGACGGCGCGGACGAGACCCGCGCGCTGATTGCGTGCTTCGAGAGAATCGGCGTGCTCTACATCGCCGACGGCCATCACCGCGCCGCCGCGGCGGCATCGGCAGCCCGGACCATGGAACCGCAGGCCGGAGAGGCGGCCGGCCGCCTGTTGACGGTGAGCTTCCCCGCCGACGAGGTGCGGATCCTGGGCTACCACCGGATCGTGCGCGGTCTGAACGGCCTTGCATCCGAGGCGTTCCTGCGCGAGGTCAGCCAGGCGCTGCGTTGCGAGCCGGCGGATGGGCCGGTGGAGCCCGAAGGTCCGGCGCGGTTCGGCATGTACCTGGAGGGGCGCTGGTACCGCCTCGCTGCCGACGGCGCGGCGGACGCGAGCGGCCCTGCGGTCGACCGCCTCGACGTCTCGCGGCTTGCGCGCCTGGTGCTGGAGCCGATCCTCGGCATCGGCGATCCCCGGCTGGACGCGCGCATCGACTTCGTGGGCGGCGGGCGCGGGCTGGGTGCTCTCGCGGCCGCGGTGGACGGCGGCGAAGCATCGGTGGCTTTCTCGCTCTATCCGACCTCCGTCGACGACCTCATGGCGGTGGCCGACGCCGGCGCGATCCTGCCGCCGAAAACCACCTGGTTCGAGCCCAAGCTCGCCGACGGACTGGTCTCGCTGGTCCTCTCCTGACGGTGCACGAGAACGCCGTGGCCGAGAGCCGACCCTCGATCCTAGTGATCGGCGGGCCGACGGCGAGCGGCAAGTCGGCGCTCGCGGCCGATGCCGCCCAGGAGTTCGGCGGTGTCGTCGTCAACGCCGACAGCATGCAGCTCTACCGCGACCTGCCGATCCTCACATCCTGGCCGGAGGACGCGTTGCGGACGCAGGCGCCGCACCGGCTCTACGGCGTGCTCGACGGCGCCGAGCGCTGCTCCGCCGGCCGCTGGCGTGCTCTGGCCGTGCCGGAGATCGAGCGCGCGCAGGCTGTAGGAGCGCTCCCGATCCTGGTGGGCGGAACGGGGCTCTACCTGCGGGCGCTGCTCGAAGGCTTGGCACCCGTGCCGGCAGTCCCCGCGCCCGTGCGCGCGGCGGTGAGGGCGCTCTGCGAGCAGGAGGGCAGCGCCGCGCTCCATGCCCGCCTCGCCGCGCGCGACCCCGAGGCGGCGCGCCGGCTCGAGCCGGGCGACAGCCAGCGTGTGATGCGGGCCTACGAGGTGATCGAGGCGACCGGGCGCTCGCTGCTCGCGTGGCAGACGGAGCGGCACGACCGCTACACCGGCAGCGCGGCCGTGCTCGTCCTGGAGCCGCCCCGCGACGCGCTCTACGACGCCTGCAATGAGCGCTTCACGCGCATGATGGCGGCGGGCGCGCTCGACGAAGCGGCGCGCCTGCTCGAACGCGGCCTCGACCCCGGCTTGCCCGTGATGAAGGCGGTCGGCGTGCGTGCGCTGCACGATCACCTGAACGGCATCACGACGCTGGAGCGCGCCATAGCGCTCGGCCGCCAGGCGACGCGCCGCTACGCCAAGCGCCAGACCACCTGGTTCCGCACCCAGATGCCGGGAACCGCCCGGCTGCCGGGCCGTTACCGCACGGAATCGAAACGGGAATCTCTCGCCCTCTTGGAACGTCTGCTGTTGACCGGCTGAGGGTGAAGGACTACTGTCCGCCCTCCAGACACGGGTGCGTGGCCAAGCGCACCAACGCGGGCCGGCCGACCCTGGTCGAAGGGTGGGCCGCTTGCGCATGTGCAAAAGGGAGATCGCCGTGACAACGGATGCCGAGGATCACGCCCCGGCTGAGCTCACCGGGGCCGAACTGGTTGTTCGCACTCTGGTCGACCTCGGCGTAGAGGTCGTGTTCGGCTATCCCGGCGGCGCGGTGCTGCCGATCTACGACGCCATCTTCAAGCAGAACGAGCTGCGCCACATCCTGGTGCGGCACGAGCAGGGCGCCGTCCACGCCGCCGAAGGCTATGCGCGGTCCACCGGCAAGGTCGGCACGGTGCTGGTCACCTCCGGCCCCGGCGCCACCAACAGCGTCACCGGGCTCACCGATGCGCTGATGGACAGCATCCCAGTGGTCTGCCTGACCGGGCAGGTGCCGACCCACATGATCGGCAACGACGCGTTTCAGGAGGCCGACACGGTGGGGATCACGCGGCCCTGCACCAAGCACAACTACCTGGTGAAAGAGGTCGACGATCTGAGCCGCGTGATCCGCGAGGCCTACTACATCGCGGCCGCCGGCCGGCCCGGCCCCGTGGTGGTGGACCTGCCCAAGGACATCGTCATGGCCAAGGCGCCTTACGTCGAGGCCGACGCGCAGGGCAACGGCCTGGACCATCGCTCCTACCGGCCGCGGCGCACGCCGGACGCCGAGGCGGTCAAGCGCACGGTCGCGCTGATGGCGAAGGCCAAGCGCCCCCTCTTCTACGCCGGCGGCGGGGTCATCAACGCAGGACCCGACGCGGCACGGAGCCTCGCGGCGCTGGTGCGAAGCACCGGCTTCCCCATCACCAACACGCTGATGGGGCTCGGCTGCTATCCCGGCTCCGATCCGCTCTTCCTCGGCATGCTCGGCATGCACGGCACCTACGAGGCCAACATGGCGATGGCCGAGTGCGACCTGATGATCGCGGTCGGCGCACGATTCGACGATCGCGTCACCGGCCGGCTCGCCGATTTCTCGCGGGGCTCCACCAAGGTACAGATCGACATCGACCCGTCCTCGGTCAACAAGAACGTCCCCGTCGACGTCGCCATCATCGGCGATGCCGGGCTCGCGCTCGACGCCATCCAGGCCGAATGGGAGGCAAGCGGTGCTGCGCCAAACGCCAAGGGGCTGGCGGCGTGGTGGAAGCAGCTCGAGGCGTGGCGCGGGCGCGACTGCCTGCGCTACCGGAACTCCAGCAGCACCATCAAGCCGCAGTACGCGCTGCAGCGGCTCTACGAGGCGACCAGGGAGCGGGACGCCTACTTCACCACCGAGGTGGGCCAGCACCAGATGTGGGCGGCGCAGTTCCTCAAGTTCGAGGAGCCCAACCGATGGATGACCTCGGGCGGCCTCGGCACCATGGGCTACGGCTTTCCCGCGGCGATGGGCGTGCAGGTGGCCCACCCGGATTCGCTGGTCATCGATATCGCCGGCGAGGCGTCGCTGCTCATGACGATCCAGGAACTCTCCACCATGGTGCAGTACCGGCTGCCGGTGAAGACCTTCCTGCTCAACAACGAGTACATGGGCATGGTGCGCCAGTGGCAGGAGTTCTTCCACGGCGGCCGCTACGCCGAGAGCTACATGGATTCGCTCCCCGACTTCGTGAAGCTGGCCGAATCCTTCGGCGCCGCCGGGTTCCGGGCAGAGCGGCCCGAGGAGGTGGACGACGTGATCGCGGCCATGATCGAGACGCCGGGCCCGGTGATCGCCGACATCCTCGTGGACAAGGAAGAGAACGTCTATCCGATGATCCCGGCCGGCGCCGCGCACTACGAGATGAAGCTCGGGCCGGAGCACGGCGAGCTCGAGGAGCGCTCCGAAGACGGGATGGTGCTCGTCTAGGCGGCCAGGAGGAACGGCCGTGGACGAAACTGCCGAGCGCCGCACGCTTTCCGTGCTGGTCGAGAACGAGCCGGGCGTGCTCGCGCGCGTCATCGGGCTCTTCTCGGGCCGGGGCTACAACATCGAGAGCCTGACCGTCGCCGAGGTCGAGCGCGATCAGCGCCTGTCGCGCATCAACCTGGTGACCTCGGGCTCGCCCATGGTCATCGAGCAGATCAAGGCGCAGCTCGACCGCCTCGTGCCGATCCACAAGGTCTCGGACCTCGGCACCGAGGGCCCCTACATCGAGCGCGAGCTTGCGCTCATCAAGGTCGTCGCCACCGGCGAGAAGCGCGTCGAATCGCTTCGCATCGCGGACATCTTCCGCGCCCACGTGGTGGACAGCGAGATCGACTCGTTCGTCTTCGAGATGACCGGGAACGGCGACAAGCTCGACGCCTTCATCCGGCTGATGACGCCGCTCGGGCTGACCGAGATCTCGCGCACGGGCGTGGTCGCGATCTCGCGCGGCAAGGAATCGATCTGACGCGGCTGCCGGCCGCGCCTAACGCCAACTTGGGAGAACAGGATGCGGGTCTACTACGATCGCGATGCCGATCTGAACCTGATCAAGTCGAAGAAGGTCTCGATCATCGGCTACGGCAGCCAGGGCTTCGCGCACGCGAACAACCTGAAGGAAAGCGGGGTCGACGATGTCGCCGTAGGGCTCCGGCCCGGCTCCGCCAGCGCAGCCAAGGTCGAGGCCGCCGGGCTCACGGTCATGGACATCGAGGAGGCCGCGCGCTTCGGCGACGTGGTGATGGTGCTGACCCCGGACGAGCTCCAGCGCCAGCTCTACGCCGACGTGCTGCACGGCGCCATGAAGGAGGGCGCGGCGCTGGCCTTCGCCCACGGGCTCAACATCCACTTCCGCCTGATCGAGCCCCGGCCCGATCTCGACGTCTTCATGGTGGCGCCCAAGGGGCCTGGGCATACGGTGCGCTCGGAATATCAGCGGGGCGGCGGCGTGCCCTGCCTGCTGGCGCTCGCACGCGATCCCTCCGGCAACGCCAAGGAGATCGGCCTCTCGTATGCGTCCGGGATCGGCGGCGGCCGCGCCGGCATCATCGAGACCAGCTTCCGCGAGGAAGTGGAGACCGACCTCTTCGGCGAGCAGGTGGTGCTCTGCGGTGGGCTCACGTCGCTCATCACCGCCGCCTGGGAGACCCTGGTGGACGCGGGCTACGCGCCCGAGATGGCCTATTTCGAGTGCCTCCACGAGGTCAAGCTGATCGTCGACCTGATGTACGAGGGCGGCATCGCCAACATGCGCTACTCGATCTCGAACACCGCCGAGTACGGCGACTATACGCGCGGGCCCCGCGTGATCGACGAGGCGACGCGCGAGCGCATGAAGACGATCCTCGCCGACATCCAGAACGGCCGCTTCACCACCGAGTGGATGACCGAGAACGCGGCCGGGCAATCCTCCTTCAAGGCGATGCGCGCGCGCGCGGCCGAGCATCCGCTCGAGGAGGTGGGCGAGCGGCTGCGGGCGATGATGCCGTGGATCGCCGAAGCCCGGCTGGTCGATCGCAGCAAGAATTGACGCGGCCCCGAGCGGGCACGAGAGCGACGGGTTGTTGACAAATTCGTTGCTTCGCCCAAGGGGTTGGGCGTACAAGGGCTGCAGTTTGGGCTGGCGAACCGGCCTTGTGCCGCGCCGGCGGGTCGCCTATGTCGTGCGAATGGGGTCGAGGGCGATGGTCCAATGAGGGTGCCTGCGGAAAGCAAGCCGGTGGGCAAGCCCGATTCGTGCGCGTTGGCAGCCGCGGCACGTTCCACCCTGCGCGGGTTGCGACTTAGTCGCCCCTGAGCGGTGCGCCGCGCGTGCGGCAACCGACCAGGGGAGCGCGATGACCGTCGTAGCCGCCGGGGTGAGAGGATGCCCGTGATGACCGATACAGGGAACCGAGTCCGAATATTCGATACGACGATGCGCGATGGCGAGCAGTCGCCGGGCGCGTCGATGAATCTGGAGGAGAAGCTCCGGATCGCCGAGATCCTCGAGGAGATGAGGGTCGACGTGATCGAGGCCGGCTTCCCCATCGCGTCCAACGGCGATTTCGAGGCGGTGCGCGAGGTCGCCAAGGTGGTGACCGAGAGCACCGTGTGCGGCCTCGCCCGCGCCGGCCGGCGGGACATCGACCGGGCGGCCGAGGCGCTGGCGCCGGCGAAGGCCGGGCGCATCCACACCTTCATCTCGACCAGCCCGCTTCACATGCGGGTCAAGCTGCAGATGGATCCGGAGGACGTGCACGCGGCGGTGATCGACAGCGTGAGCTACGCGCGCAAGTTCACCGACGACGTGGAGTGGTCCTGCGAGGACGGCTCGCGCACCGAGCACGACTTCCTCTGCCGCTGCGTCGAATCGGCGATCAAGGCGGGCGCCGGCACCATCAACATCCCGGATACCGTGGGCTACGCGGTGCCGGAGGAGTTCGCGGCGCTGATCGGCATGCTCTTCGACCGGGTGCCCAACATCGACAAGGCGGTGCTCTCCGTCCATTGCCACAACGATCTCGGCCTCGCGGTCGCCAACTCGCTGAGCGCGGTCCAGGCCGGCGCGCGGCAGGTGGAGTGCACCATCAACGGGCTCGGCGAGCGCGCGGGCAACGCCGCCATGGAAGAGATCGTCATGGCGATCCGCACCCGCAGCGACCTGCTGAGCTACGAGACGGGCGTGCGGACCGAGAACATCATGCGCGCGTCCCGCCTCGTCTCCGCCGTCACCGGCTTCGTCGTGCAGCCGAACAAGGCGATCGTCGGCGCCAACGCCTTCGCCCACGAGGCGGGAATCCACCAGGACGGCGTGCTCAAGGACGCGCAGACCTACGAGATCATGACGCCGGAATCGGTCGGCCTCGTGCAGTCGACGCTCGTCATGGGCAAGCACTCGGGCCGGCACGCCTTCCGCGAGAAGCTGCGGAGCCTGGGCTACACGGAGCTGGGCGACAACGCGCTTCAGGAAGCGTTCGTCCGGTTCAAGGACCTCGCCGACAAGAAGAAGGAACTCTTCGACGAGGACATCATCGCGCTCGTGGACACCGAGGTTGCGGGCGCGAACGACCGGATCCGCTTCGGGTCCCTCTCGGTATCCTGCGGCTCGTCAGGACCGCAGGAGGCCTCGCTCTCGCTCAGCGTCGACGGCGAGGAGAGCGAGGCGCGGGCCACGGGCAACGGACCCGTCGATGCGGCGTTCAACGCCATCAAGGCGATCTATCCGCACGAGGCTCGGCTGCAGCTTTACCAGGTCCACGCGGTGACGGAAGGGACCGACGCGCAGGCCGAGGTGAGCGTGCGGCTGGAGGAAAACGGGAGAACAGTGAACGGGCACAGTGCGCATATCGACACCATCGTGGCTTCGGTGCTGGCCTATGTGCACGCGCTCAACAAGCTTCTGGTCAAGCGGCAGAAGACGGCCCCGGAGGCGTTGTCAGCATGAACGACGGGGTGGGCCGCGACTGAAGACCGCCCGCCCCGCTGCCGTTCAGGAGGAGAAGCAGCGCATGTTCTCGAAGTTGCTGGGGTTCCTTTCCGCCGACATGGCGATCGACCTGGGGACCGCGAACACGCTCGTGTACGTGAAATCCCAGGGGATCGTCCTCGACGAGCCCTCGGTGGTGGCGCTCACCACCTGGAAGGGCAAGAAGCAGGTTCTCGCGGTCGGCAACGAGGCCAAGCAGATGCTCGGCCGCACGCCGGGGAACATCGAAGCGATCCGCCCGCTCAGGGACGGCGTCATCGCCGACTTCGAAGTGGCGGAGGACATGATCAAGCACTTCATCCGCAAGGTGCACAACCGGCGGAGCTTCGCGAGCCCGCAGGTCATCATCTGTGTGCCCTCGAGCTCGACCGCCGTCGAGCGCCGCGCCATCCAGGAATCGGCGGAGAGCGCGGGCGCGCGCCGGGTCTTCCTGATCGAGGAGCCGATGGCGGCCGCCATCGGCGCCAACCTGCCGGTCACCGAGCCCACCGGCTCGATGGTCGTCGACGTGGGCGGCGGCACCACCGAGGTCGCCGTGCTCTCGCTGGGCGGCATCGTCTACTCGCGCTCGGTGCGGGTCGGCGGCGACAAGATGGACGAGAGCATCATCGCCTACGTGCGCCGCACCCATAACCTGCTGCTGGGCGAGGCGAGCGCGGAGCGGATCAAGAAGGACCTGGGCTCGGCGTGCCCGCCCGAGGACGGCGACGGCGAGACGCTGAACATCAAGGGTCGCGACCTGATGAACGGCGTGCCCAAGGAAATCGTCATCTCCAAGAGGCAGATTTCCGAGAGTTTGGCCGAGCCGGTCGGCGCCATCATCGACGCGGTCAAGGTCGGGCTGGAGAACACCGCGCCGGAGCTTGCGGCCGACATCGTGGACAAGGGCATCGTGCTGACCGGCGGCGGCGCGCTGCTCGGCAACCTCGACTACGTGCTGCGCCACGCGACGGGGCTGCCCGTCTCGATCGCGGATCAGGCGCTCCGCTGCGTCGCCCTCGGCACCGGCCGCTGCCTCGAAGAAATGAAGGCCTTGAAGCACGCCCTTCACGAGACATATTAGACATTCCGCGACGCGGGCCTCGATTCGGATAACACCGCGCACTGCATGGAGGTCTGAGTGAGGGTAGGCCGGGGGCGCAATCTCGTCCTGGCCGTGCCGGGCAGGGTCTTCGCCCAGCGCTTCGGCTACGCATTTCTGGCGTGTGCGGCGATTACCCTGATGATCCTGAGCCAGGCGGAGCCCCGACTGGTGGAGACGCTCCGTGTCGGCGTCGCCGACACGGTGGCTCCGATATTCAGCTTCTTCTCGCGCCCGGCGGCGACGATTGCCGACAGGTTCGACGAGCTGAACGGCATGCTGGCCGTCCACGAGCGCAACGAGCGGCTGGAGCACGACAACGCCGAGCTCCGCAAGTGGCAGGCGGTGGCGGAGCAGCTGGGCTACGAGAACGACATGTTCCGCCGGATGCTGAAGGTCGTGCCGGACCAGAGAGCGGAGTACATCACCGCCCGCGTGATCGCGGATTCGGGCGGCCCCTTCATCCACATGGTCATGGTGAACGCCGGCGAGAGCCACGGCGTGCGCAAGGGCCAGGCCGTGGTCAACCACGAGGGGCTGGTCGGCCGCGTGCTGGAGGTGGGCAACCACACGGCGCGAATCCTCCTGCTCACGGACCTGAACTCGCGCATTCCCGTGGTCTCGGAAGAGAGCCGGGACCGGACGATTCTCCGTGGCGACAACAGCCCGCAGCCCTACCTCGCCTTCCTCGCGACCGACGCCAGGGTCAAGCCGGGCGACCGCATCGTGACGTCGGGCGAGGGCGGAATGTTCCCGCCGGCGCTCGATGTCGGGATCGTCTCGTCGGTCGCGAAGGACCGCGCGACCGTGCAGCCCTTCGTCGTCTGGGAGCGGCTCGATTTCGTCACCATCCTCGACTACGTGGTGCCGGGCGTCTTCCCCGAGACGCGCCGCGCCGCGCGCACCGGGAGCCTCGAGTGATGGGCGACTGGCTGCACACGGCCGAGCGCTCGCTGCGCGGCATGATTCCGGTGACCGTCACGGTGGTGTTCGTCTTCGCAGGCGCGCTGCCCTGGCGGCTGCCGGGCTTCGTCGAGGTCACGCCGGCGCTTGCGGCCATGGCGATCTTCTACTGGACCATCTACCGGCCGGAGCGGCTCCCGTACGCTGCGACCTTCGCCATCGGCCTGCTGCAGGACCTGCTGGCCGGCACGCCGCTCGGCATGACGGCGCTGGTGCTCCTCATCGTCCAGGGTGTCGTCGCCTCGCAACGGACCTTCTTCCGCGGCAAGCCCTTCCTCGTCGTCTGGTGGGGCTTCTCGCTCACCATGCCGGCGATCGGCCTGCTCGGCTGGATCATCAGCTCGGCCTGCTTCGGCACGGTCGTCCCGCTGCTGCCGATCGTCTTCCAGGTGGTCCTGACGATTCTCCTCTTCCCGGTCTTCGTGCTGTTCTTCCGCCCCCTCGGCGCGCTCGCCGCGGCAAGGCCCGAGTGAGATGCGCGGCGAGACGGGACGCGCCAACCTCTTCACGCGACGCGCCATCATCGTCGGCGGCGCGCAGGCGCTGCTGACCGCCGGGCTCGCCGGGCGGCTCTATCAGCTCCAGGTCGTCGACTCCGAGCGCTATCAGGTTCTGGCCGACGAGAACCGCATCAACATGCAGCTCCTGCCGCCGGCGCGGGGCCGCATCTTCGACCGCTTCGGCCAGGTGCTTGCGGAGAACCGGCTCAACTATCGGCTGATCCTGGTGCCCGAGGCGGCGCTGAACCTCGACAAGGCGCTGGACGAAATCGCCCAGCTCGTGCCGGTCGAAGACCACGACCGCGAGCGGGTCCTGCGCGAGGCCAGGCGCAACCAGAAGTTCGTGCCAATCACGGTGCGCGAGCACCTGACGTGGGAGGAAGTCTCCCAGATCGAGGTCAACGCGCCCGACCTGCCCGGCGTGATGATCGACGTCGGCCGCCGCCGGCTCTACGCCTTCGGGCAGGACACGGTCCATATCGTCGGCTACGTCGGCGCCGTGAACGAGGCCGACCTGGAGCGGACGGACGACCCGCTGCTCAGCCTGCCCGACTTCCGCATCGGCAAGAACGGCGCCGAGAAGGTGCTGGAGACCTCGCTGCGCGGCGAGGCGGGCTCCCGGCAGGTCGAGGTCAACGCCTACGGCCGCGTGATCCGCGAGCTCAGCCGCCGGACTGGCCGGCCGGGCGACGACCACATGCTGACCATCGACCTCGGGCTCCAGCAGTACGTCTCGGCACGCTTCGGCGATGAAAGCGGCTCGGCCGTGGTGCTCGACATCCATTCGGGCGACATTCTGGCGCTGGCGTCGATGCCGAGCTACGACCCCAATCTGTTCACCTCTGGCATCAGCCAGCGGCAATGGGGAGAGCTGATCGGCCATCCGCGCTTCCCGCTCACCAACAGGTCGATCGCCGGCCAGTACTCGCCGGGATCGACCTTCAAGATGATCGTGGCCCTGGCCGCGCTGGAGGGTGGCGGGCTCAGTCCGCATCACCGCTTCTTCTGCGACGGGTCGCTGAAGCTGGGCAAACGCCGGTTCCGCTGCTGGCGGCGCCACGGCCACGGCCACGTCGACATGATCAAGGGCCTCACGGAGTCGTGCGACGTCTACTTCTACGAGGTCGCCAAGCGGATCGGCATAGACCGCATCGCCGCGATGGCGGAGCGGTTCGGCTTCGGCACCAAGCTCGACATCGAGCTGCCCGGCGAGAAGCCCGGGCTGGTGCCGACGAAGGAGTGGAAGCTCGCCATGATCGGCGAGCCCTGGCAAGGCGGCGAGACGCTGGTGGTCGGCATCGGCCAGGGCTACCTGCTCACGACGCCGCTCCAGCTCGCAGTCATGGTGGCGCGCATCGGCAACGGCGGCATCGCGGTGGAGCCGCGCATTCTGGCGGAGACGATTCGCGATGGGCGGCCGATCGAGCGCGCGCGCGAGACCTTCCCCACGATGGGCATCTCACCCGCCCACTTCGACATCGTCCGCAACGGCATGCTCAAGGTCGTGAACGACCCCAAGGGCACCGCCTATCGCGCGCGCATCGAGGAGCCGGCGCTCGCCATGGCCGGCAAGACCGGCAGCGTGCAGGTGAAGCGCATTTCGGAGCGCGAACACCGCGCGGGCGTGATCAAGAACGAGGATCGCCCGTGGGAGGAGCGCGACCATGCGCTCTTCGTCGCCTACGCGCCGACCGAGCGGCCGCGCTACGGGGTCGCCGTCGTCGTCGAGCACGGCGGCAGCGGGGGCTCCGTGGCGGCGCCCATCGCACGCGACATCCTGCGCGAGGTCCAGCGCCGCGATCCGTCGGCGCGGGCCCGTTCCTTCACGCCCGTGCCGCGACAGAACGAGACCGCCTGATGGCGCAGTTGGAGATTGGCCGCCAGCAGGGCCTTCGCATCGCCGAGCGGCTGCTCAAGCTCGACTGGTTTCTGGTCGTTCTCGTCTGCACCATCGGCGCGGTCGGCATCGGGATGCTGATATCCGCCGCCGGCGGCACCACCGAGCCGTGGGCGTCGCGCCAGATGGTCTGGTTCGGCGCCGGGCTGATCGTGATGCTCGCGGTGGCCATCGTCGACATCGGCTTCTGGCTGCGCGCGGCCTACACGATCTACGGCATCGCCTTCGCCCTGCTGGTCGGCGTGGAGCTGCTCGGCGCAGCCGGCAAGGGCGCGCAGCGCTGGATCGACATCGGCGTGATCCAGCTGCAGCCCTCGGAGCTCATGAAGATCGCGATGGTGCTGGCTCTGGCGCGTTACTTCCACGGCGTCGCCCTCGACGGACTGGGCCGCGTCCGGACCTACCTCCTGCCGCTGCTCCTGATCCTCGCGCCTGCTGCGCTGATCCTCCGCCAACCGGACCTGGGCACCGCCCTGCTGGTCGCGCTCGGCGGCGCGATCATGCTGATCCTCGCAGGGATCAAGGCGTGGAAGATCGGCGCGGGCGTGGTCGTCGCTCTCGGCTCCGGGCCGGTCGCCTGGCAGTTCCTGCACGAATATCAAAAGGCGCGCATCCTCACCTTCTTCGATCCCGAAGCGGACCCGCTCGGCGCGGGGTACCACATCCTGCAATCGAAGATCGCGCTGGGCTCCGGCGGCCTGTTCGGCAAGGGCTACATGCAGGGGACGCAGAGCCACCTCAACTTCCTGCCGGAGAAGCAGACCGACTTCATCTTCACCATGATGGCGGAGGAGCTGGGGTTCTTCGGCGTGGCCGGCGTGCTCCTGCTGTACCTCGGGATCGCCACTTACGGCGTGGTGATCTCGGCCCGCAGCAACAACCATTTCGGCCGCATGCTCGGCATGGGCATCACGGTGACGTTCTTCTTCCACGTCTTCTTCAACGTCGCCATGGTGATCGGGCTCATCCCCATCGTCGGCCTGCCGCTGCCGCTGATCTCCTACGGCGGGAGCGCCATGCTGAGCCTGATGCTGGGTCTCGGCCTGCTGCTCTGCGTCGGCGTTCACCGCGACGAGGTCATCACCCGCCGGCCCGGCGCCAGCGGGGGGTAATTCCGCCAACCGCCTGCGGTCGCTTCAGGCGATCGTGGCCTCCACCGCCCCCAGCCCCTGGATTTCGTAGACGAAGCGATCGCCCGCAGCGGGGAAGCGGGTCGCCAGCGTGCTCCCGGTCATCACGATCATGCCGGCTTCGAGCGTCGCCCCCCTCGAAGCGAGCTGGTTGGCGAGCCAGACGAGCGAGTTAAGCGGATTCCCCATGGCGGCGCCGGTGACCGCCGATGCCGGCGGGGCGTCGTTGACCCGCAGCGAGACCGGGGTGCCGGCGAGATCGAGCGCCCGCCAATCGGTGCGCCGCGGGCCCAGAACGACCCCCGCGCACCACGCGTTGTCCGCCAGGATGGAAAGCGCGTCGACGTCGTCGTGGTCGGCATGGCGGTCCTCGATCAGCTCGAAGGCCGGCATGCAGGCCGCGACCCGTGCCGCCGCGTCATTGAGGGCGAACGGCGCGTCCTCCGGCCGGAAGGCGTCGCCGACCTCCACGGCAAGCTCGAATTCGATCCCGAGGCGGGCGTAGTCGGCGAGCCCGATGCGCGCGGGCGAGCGGTGCACCGCGCTCTCAAAGACCACGCCGCTGATCGGCTGGTCGCTGCCGTACATCGCCTGGATGGCCTCGGAGGTGAGGCCCACCTTGTAGCCGGCAGGCGCACCCCGCCCGGCCTCGGCGAAGCGGCGGTTGAGCAGGTGCTGGACGCGGTATCCCTCCGCCAGCGACGCGGGCCGGTCGGCGCCCCGCAGGCGGCGGAAGGGCCGGCCCTCGGCATGCTCGGCGAAGAGCCGCGCGGCAAGCGCCGCCGCCCGGTCGCGATTGCCTGTCATGCGGATCGTCCCCCTCGGCCGACGCGCGCGGCGAGGACTGGGGCGCGGCTCATGCGCGCGGCACCGGGGTCAGCCAGCCGTGGTCGTCGTTGGTGCGGCCGTTCACGATATCGACGAAGCGCCGCTGTATGCGCCGCGTGACCGGGCCGATCCCGCCCGGGCCGATGGTGATGCGGTCGACGGAGCGGATCGGCGTGATCTCCGCCGCGGTGCCCGAGAAGAACAGCTCGTCGGCGCAGTAGAGCAGTTCGCGCGGCATCGGGCATTCGCGGAGCGGCACGTCGAGGTCGGCCGCGATGGTCATGACGGCGTTCCGCGTGACGCCGGAGAGATTGCTGCCGTCGATCGGCGGCGTGAGCACGGCGCCGTCCATGACGGCGAAGAGGTTCTGGCCGCTGCCCTCGCTGATCAGCCCGTCGTGGGTGAGCGCGATCGCCTCGACGAAGCCGTTGGCCATCGCCTCGAGCTTGATAAGCTGCGCGTTGTTGTAGTGGCCGGTCGCCTTGGCCATGCCGGGGAAGGTGTTGGGCGCGGCGCGGCTCCACGACGAGACACAGACGTCCACGCCCTTCTCCAGCGCGTCGTCGCCGAGATAGGCGCCCCACTCCCAGGCCGGAATCCAGGTCTCGATGGGGCTGCCGACGCCGTCCATGCCGATCGCGCCGTAGCCCCGCATGATCACCGGCCGGATGTAGCAATGGCGGAGCCCGTTGCGCCGAATCAGCTCGAAGCAGGCCTCCGTCAGCGCATCGTCGCTGTAGGCGACCTCCATGCGGTAGATCCGCGCGGAATTGCGGAGCCGCTTCAAGTGCTCGGCCAGGCGGAAGATGGCGGGCCCACGCTCGGTGTCGTAGCAGCGGATGCCCTCGAAGACCGAGGAGCCGAACTGAACGGCGGTGGACAGGATATGGACCGTGGCATCCTGCCAGCGGACGAACTCCCCGTCGCGCCAGATCCACTCGGTCTCCTTGATCGTGCTCATCGTCTCTCCGGCAGGCTCGAATTTCGAAGCGGGGATGTTAGCCCGCAATTCTCACCAGGGTCACGGCCTGCGTCGTGCCCAGGCGTTCGATCCGCCAGGAGCGGGCCGAAAAGCGTATCGGGGAATACGGTTGAGGCTCGCATCGTGCGCTCCGCGCGCGTGGACGCGCGACGTCGCGCGGGACGCGCGCGGAGCGCACGATGGGCGGGCGCCTGGGCGCGACCCGAAGGGCGACGCTCTCCGGCCGACAGGCTGCGTCGAGCCGCTTGCCCGATGTCCCCGCGTCGCGCCGAAGGCGCGCGTACCCGCGCGACGCGCTGCGCGCCTCTCCTTGCCTGTCGGCCGGATAGCGCCGCGCAGACCATGACCTTGGTGAGAATTGCGGGCCAGTTGAGCAGGGGCCGCGCGGCTATCATCCACGTCCAGGTATGACGGTGCGGATGTACCCCTTTTGTTTCCATGTTGCGGCCATCGCGGATATGGTGGGCGGTGGTGCCGTGCCGTTGGGTTCTGCGCCCGAACGTTCGGTCAATCGAGCAATGCCGATGAAGCGATGGTACGTCGTCCATACCCGGCCCCATCAGGAGCAGCGGGCCGAGATCAACCTGGCGCGCCAGGGCTATCGCGCGTGGCTGCCGGTCATGGAGCGCTCGCGCCGGCACGCGAGGCGCATCGAGACCGTACACGCGCCGCTCTTCCCCGGATATCTGTTCGTGGAACTCGACATTGCGCGCGAGCCGTGGCGCGCGATCAACGGCACCTTCGGGGTGAAGCAGCTTCTCGCCGATGGGCCGCGCCCGCAGGCGCTGCCCGAAGAGTTCGTCACCGCGCTGAGAGAGGCGACGGGGACCAACGGCGTGAGCACGGCGGCGGCGCCCGACCTGAAGCCGGGCGATGCGGTCACCATTGCCGCCGGCCCGTTCGTCGAGTGCGCGGCGGTCGTCCTGCGTCTCGCACCGCGCGAGCGTGTCGAGGTGCTGCTGGACGTTTTGGGCGGCCAGGTTCCGGCGCGTCTTCCAAGGCGGGCGGTCATCTCCGCCGCCTGAGCGATCGGCCGCCGCGCGGCCGAGGATCGGCAGCGCCTGATGTTTAGAGCGCATCTGTCTTACACGGAAGCGCTTTGATTCTTTGTCGCTCACGGCAGCTGGCCGTCTTGCGATTTCGCGCGCCTGCCGGCACGACGGCCAGCGCCTGCGCGGGCGCGCCGCATTCGCGGCGGGCCGCTATCGCGGCCTGTCGCGCGCCCGTCAAAGACGGACGCGCTCTAGCCCTTGCCGCGGTAGATGCCGATGACCGTATCCAGCATGGCGAGCGCGTCGGCGCGCGGGCGCTGGAAGCTGTTGCGGCCGATGATCGAGCCGCTGCCGCCGCCGGCGTGGATGGCGCGGACCTCGCCGAAGAGCCCGTCGAGCCCCTTGGCCGCGCCGCCGGAGAAGACCACGAGCCTGCGCCCGGCAAAGGCCGCCTGCATGATGTGGGCGATGCGCGCCTCCAGCGTCTCGGCCTCCACGCCGGCGGTGTTGTAGGCCTTGGCGGCGGCCTCCTGCTCCAGGTGCGCCGTCGGCGGCTTGACCTTGATGATGTGGGCGCCGGCGAGCGCCGCCAGGTGGGCGGCGTAGGCCACCACGTCGAGCGCGGTCTCGCCCTCCTTCGACAACGCGCCGCCGCGCGGATAGGACCAGACGACGACGGCGAGCCCGTGCGCCTTCGCTTCGGCCGCAAGCTCGCGGATCTCCTCGATCATCTCGTACTGGTGGTCGGAGGCGGGATAGATGGTGAAGCCGATGGCCGAGCAGCCCAGTCTGAGCGCGTCGCGGACCGACCCGGTCACAGCCTGATCCCTGGCCGCGCCGAGGGAGTTGGCGTTGTTGACCTTGAGGATGGTGGGGATCGCGCCGGCGAAGCTCGCGGCGCCGGCCTCGATCATGCCGAGCGGGCTCGCGAACGCGTTCAGGCCTGCGTCGATGGCGAGCCGCCAGTGATAGTGCGGGTCGTAGGCGGGCGGGTTGGGCGCGAAGCTGCGGGCCGGCCCGTGCTCGAAGCCCTGATCCACCGGCAGGATGACCATGCGCCCGGTGCCGCCGAGGCGGCCATGCATGAGGATACGCGCGAGGTTGGCCTTGGTTCCCGGATTGTCGCTCTCGTACCAGGAGAGAATTTCTCTGACCCGCCGGGTAATTCGCATGGCCGCATCCTGATCGAGGCGTGACTCCGTTGCCGCCGTTTATAGCCGTCTCGCCCGCCGATTCGCCAGATAATCCGCGCTGTCGCGCTCGGGCGCGGTGGAATCGGCGAGGTCGAGCGCCCCCCGCCCCGGCCCGGCGGTGACGAGCCGCCCGCCGTGCTCGTCCGCGATGGCCTGGAGCGCCTTGCGCATGGCGCCCTGGCCGGCGAAGGCCACGCCGGCGAAGCCCCGGCCGAGCGCCTCGTGGGCCAGCACGGCGCTGCCCCTGCAGTCGACGACCGCGTCGTGGTCGGCCTCGGGCACGGCTTCCGAGGCCTCGGCGAAGACGGAAGCGAGAAAGCCGAGGCCCGCGTACGCGGCAGCGCCGGGCGCCGACCAGAGCGTCACCGGGACCCCGGCCGCGGCGGACGCCCTGAGCGCAGCGACTGCCTGGTCGAGATCGTGCACGACGATCACGGGTCGGCGCGCGCTCATGGCCCGCTCACGGGCCGCCCGCTTCGAGCGCGGCAACGCCTGGGAGCGTCCGCCCCTCCAGCCATTCGAGGAAGGCCCCGCCGGCGGTCGACACGTAGCTGAAGGCGCCGAGCACGCCCGCGCCCTGGAGCGCCGCCACCGTATCGCCGCCGCCGGCGACGGAGAGGAGTCTTCCAACGCCGGTCAGGCTGGCGGCGGAACGAGCAGCATCCCTAGTTGCGCGATCAAAGGGCGCGATCTCGAAAGCCCCGAGTGGGCCGTTCCACACCAGCGTGCGCGACGCAGTTAATGCTGACACGATCCGCACCACCGTCTGCGGTCCGAGGTCGAGGATCATGCCGTCCGCCGGGACTTGGGCGATCGGTACCGCTTCGCTCCCGGCGCCCTCCCGGAACTCCCGCGTCACGACCACGTCCGTGGGCAGCACGATCTCGCAGCCGGCGGCCTCCGCCGCCGCCGCGATGCGGCGCGCGTCTGCGGCGAGGTCGGGCTCGTGAAGCGACGCGCCGACAGCGACGCCTTGGGCGTGGAGGAAGGTGTTGGCCATGGCGCCGCCGATGACGAGGCGGTCGACGCGGCGGATCAGGTTGGCGAGGACCGCGAGCTTGGTCGAGACCTTGGCGCCGCCGACGACGGCGATGACCGGCCGCGCGGGCGCCTGCAGGGCCTTGCCGAGCGCCTCCAGCTCCGCCTGCATGAGGCGCCCGGCGGCGCTCGGCAGGCGCGCCGCCACGGCGGTGGTGGAGGCGTGGGCGCGATGCGCGGCGGAGAACGCGTCGTTGACGTAGAGATCGGCGAGGCGCGCAAGGGCGTCGGCGAAGGCCGCGTCGTTCCCCTCCTCGCCGGCATGGAAGCGCAGGTTCTCCAGCAGCGCCACGTCGCCGGGCGCGAGGGCGGCCGCGGCGGCCTCGGCCTTCCCGCCCACGCAATCGGAGACGAAGCGCACCGGGAGACCGCCGAGCGCCCGAGAGAGCGGCTCGGCGAGGGGGCCGAGCGACATCGCCGGCACGGGCTTGCCCTTGGGCCGGCCGAAGTGCGAGGCGACGATGACCTTCGCGCCGCGCTCCGCAAGCTCTTTCAGCGTGGGCGCGACACGGTCGATCCGCGTGGTGTCGCCCACCGCGCCTTCCCTCATCGGCACGTTGAGGTCGACGCGGACGAGGACGCGCCTGCCCGCGACCTCGATATCGTCGAGCGTGCGGAACGCCGTCATGCTGCGCGGGGGAGGGTCGGCGGGGCTCGTCCCTCCGTCACAGGCTGCCCAGATGGGCTGCGACGTCGCCCATCCGGTTCGAGAAACCCCACTCGTTGTCGTACCACGAGAGCACGCGGCCGAGGGTGCCATCGACCACGGCGGTCTGGCCGGCGTCGACGATGGAGCTTTCCGGCCGATGGTTGAAGTCGACCGAGACCAGCGGCTCCTCGCTGTAGGCGAGCACGCCCGCCATGGCGCCGGCGGCAGCACTGGCCACCGCTTCGTTGATCTCGGCCACCGAGGTGGCGCGCTTGGCGACGAAGCTGAGATCGACCATCGAGACGTTGGCGGTCGGCACCCGGACCGCGGTGCCGTCGAGCTTGCCGGCGAGGGCCGGCAGCACGAGGCCGACCGCACGCGCAGCGCCGGTGGAGGTGGGGATCATCGAGCCCGCCGCGCCCCGTGCGCGGCGCAGGTCCTTGTGCAGCGTGTCGAGCACGGGCTGGTCCAGCGTGTAGGCGTGGACCGTGGTCATGAAGCCGCTCTCTATCCCGATGGCGTCGTGCAGCACGGAGGCGACCGGCGCCAGGCAGTTGGTGGTGCACGACGCGTTGGAGACGACGCGATGGTCAGCCGTGAGCGCCCGGTGATTGACGCCGTAGACCACGGTGAGGTCGGAATCCGTGCCGGGCGCCGAGATCAGCACAGCGCGTGCGCCCGCCTCCAGGTGCGCCGCCGCATTCTCCCGCGCCGTGAAGATCCCGGTGCACTCCAGCGCCACGTCGATGCCGAGGTCTGCCCAAGGCAGCCGCGCGGGGTCGCGCTCGCTCAGCACCTGGATCGGCCCTGCGCCGATGTCGATGGAGCCGTCCGCCACCGCGACGGCGCCGGGGAAGCGCCCGTGGACCGAATCGTAGCGCAGCAGGTGGGCGTTGGTCTCCACGTCGCCCAGGTCGTTGAGGGCGACCACGGTGAGATCGGTGCGGCCGGATTCGTGAATCGCGCGCAGGATGTTGCGGCCGATCCGCCCGAATCCATTGATGGCGATGCGAACCGTCATGCTTCCTCCAATGCGTGAGATGCCGCGTCTTGCTATCGGCTCGGCCCGCGGCGGTCAACCGCGATGCCGGCGGGCGCGGCCTGCGCCCGCCTGGAGCGCGCTACAGCCGGGCCTTGGCCGCGGCGACGACCGCGTCGGCCGTGATGCCGAAGTGGGCGTAAAGGTCCTTGGCGGGTGCGGAGGCGCCGAAGCCCTGCATCCCGACGATGGTGCCGGCGGGGCCCACGTAGCGCTCCCAGCCGAGGGGGCTCGCGGCCTCGACCGCGACGCGCACGGTATCGCTGCCGCCCAGCACGCCCTCGCGCCAGGCGGGCTCCTGCGCGTCGAACAGCGCCCAGCAGGGGAGCGAGACCAGCCGCGTCGGCACGCCATCCGCCTCCAGCGCCTGCCGCGCCTCGTCGGCGATCGCGCATTCCGAGCCGGTGGCGAGCAGGACGACGCGGGGCGTCCCGGCGCTCGCCTCGCGCAGCACGTAGCCGCCCCGGGCGCAGGCGTTCTCCGCGCCGTTGCCGCCCCCGCCCGCGCGCAGGCACGGCACACCCTGGCGGGTGAGCGCCAGAACGGAAGGACGCTCGGCGTTGGCGAGCGCAAGCTCCCAGCATTCCGCCGTCTCGACGGCATCGGCCGGCCGGAATAGCAGCAGGTTGGGCATGGCCCGCAGGCTCGCGAGGTGCTCGATCGGCTGATGGGTCGGGCCGTCCTCGCCGAGGCCGATGGAATCGTGGGTCATCACGTAGATGACGCGAAGCTCCATGAGCGCGGACAGCCGGATCGCCGGGCGGCAGTAGTCGGTGAAGGTGAGGAAGGTGCCGCCGAAGGGGATGACGCCGCCGTGGAGCGCCATGCCGTTCATCACCGCGCCCATGGCATGCTCGCGCACGCCGTAATAGAGGTAGCGGCCGCCGTAGTCGCCGGGCGTGATCGGCACGAGTTCGTCGGTCTTGGTGCCGTTGGAGCCGGTGAGGTCCGCCGAGCCGCCGATGAGGGACGGCAAGGCGTCGGCGATGGCGCCGATCGTCTGCTTGTTCGCCACCCGTGTCGCGATGGTGGGCGCCTCCTCGGCGAAGGTTCGCTTCAGGCCCGCGAGCGCCTCCGAGAGGCCGGCCGGGAGATCGCCCGCCACGGCGGCGTCGAATTCGCTGCGGCGGCCCTCGTCGAGCGCGGCGCGGCGCGCTTCCCAGGCCTCGCGTGCCGCCCTCCCCCGCGCGCCGGCGGCGCGCCAGGCGGCGAGGACCGCATCGGGCACCGCGAAGGGGGCGTGGGACCAGCCCAGCCTCTCGCGCGTGCCGGCGATCTCGTCCGCGCCGAGCGGCGCGCCGTGGCTCGCGGCGGTCCCCGCCTTGGTCGGCGCGCCGTAGCCGATCACCGTGCGGCACTCGATCATCGAGGGCCGGGGCTCGGCCTTGGCCGCCGTGATCGCCGCGGCGACGGCCTCGGGATCGTGGCCGTCGACCTGCTGCGTGTGCCAGCCGGCGGACTCGAAGCGTGCGCGCGCGTCGTCGGAGAAGGCGAGGCTGGTGGGGCCGTCGATGGAGATGTCGTTGGAATCGTAGAGGACGATCAGGCGGTCCAGCTTGAGATGGCCGGCGAGCGAGATCGCCTCCTGGCTGATGCCCTCCATCAGGCAGCCGTCGCCGCAGACGACGTAGGTGTGGTGATCCACCAGGTCCGCGCCGAAGCGGGCGGCCATGCTGCGCTCCGCCAGCGCCATGCCGACCGCGTTGGCGAGGCCCTGGCCGAGCGGGCCGGTGGTGGTCTCGATCCCGGCGGCGAGCCCGTACTCCGGGTGGCCGGCGGTGCGGCTGCCGAGCTGGCGGAAGTTGCGGATCTCGTCGATGTCGATATCGGGGTAGCCGGTCAGGTAGAGCAGCGCGTAGAGCAGCATCGAGCCGTGACCGTTGGACAGCACGAAGCGGTCGCGGTCGGGCCAGTCGGGCCGGGCGGGATCGAACTTGAGGATGCGGCCGAAGAGCACGGTCGCGACGTCGGCAAGGCCCATGGGCATGCCGGGATGGCCGGAACGCGCCTGCTCCACCGCGTCCATGGAAAGGGCGCGGATCGCGTTCGCCATGTCCGCGTGACCGGCGCGCTGAGCGCGCGCTTCAACCGATGTGGAAGGCATGAGCCCCCGTCCTGTGCCGCGCCGTCGCGCCGGGAAGTGCGCGCAACATGCCCCCCGCCGGGGTGAGCGTCAACAGCGCCAGGGCGCCGGGTCAGAACGACGAGTTGGGAGTCTTGAGGAAGGCGATTTCCTCTGCCGTCGAGGTCCGCCCGAGCGCCGCGTTGCGGTGCGGGTAGCGCCCGAAACGGTCGATGATCGCCTTGTGCTGCAGCTCGTATTTCAAGGTCTCGGGATCGTCGAGGGATGCGAAGAGGGTCACGGCGATCTCGTGGATGCGGGGCGATTCGCTGTGCTCGTAGGGCATGTAGAAGAACTTTCGGCGCTCCAGCGGCACCGCCCGGTCCGCGTGCACGCGCAGCGCCTCCTGCGCCAGCGCGAGCGCCATGCCGTCGCAGGCGAAGGCGCGGGCGTCGTCGCGGTAGAGATTGCGGGAGAACTGGTCGAGCACGATGATCTCGGCGAGGCGGCCTTCCGGCCCTTCGCGCCAGTCGTAGAGCTCGCCCTTGACGGCGCTGGCGTGAAGCGCGCCGAACTCGCTGCAGATCGCCGCGTCGAAGGCGGGCTCCTTGGCCCACCACTGCTCGGGCTCGTGGCGTTCGAACCAGAACGAGAGAACCTGTTCGATCATCGTCGCTTTACTCCCCATTGCCCGCGATCAGCGCCCGCGCCTGCTCGAGCTGCGCCGGCGTGTCGACGCCGAGCGGGACCGTGTCGACGAACGCGACCTCGATGCGCATGCCGTCCTCAAGCACGCGAAGCTGCTCCAGCCGCTCGCGGCGCTCGAGCGGGCTCGGCGGGAGCGAGACGAAGCGGGCGAGCGCCTCGCGCCTGTATGCGTAGAGGCCGATATGGTGCCAGAGCGGCCCTTCGCCCGTGGGCGCGGCAGCGCGGGTGAAATAGAGCGCGCGGCCCTGCGCCTCCCCCGGCCGATGGGAGACCACGGCCTTGACCACGTTGGGATCCGTCCGCTCCGCCGGATCGGCGATCTCGGCCGCGAGCGTGCCGACATCGACCGCGGGGTCCGCGAGGAGCGCCAGCGCGCGGGCCGGCAGCGCGGGGTCGATGGTGGGCAGGTCCCCCTGCAGGTTGACCACGGCGTCGTGCCGGACTGTCGGATCGATCGCCTGCAGCGCCTCGAAGATGCGGTCCGAGCCCGAGGCGTGATCGGGACGGGTCAGCACCGCTCGTCCGCCGGCGCCCGCGACGGCATCGGCGATGGCGGGCTCGGCGCAGGCGACGACCACGGGGCCGAGCGCCGCGGCCTCGGCACGCTCCCACACGTGCACGATCATCGGCCGCCCGGCGATCTCGGCGAGCGGCTTGCCGGGAAGCCGCTGCGAGGCCATGCGCGCCGGAATGAGCACGACCGGGTTGCGGGGCGGCGACCTCTGCGCGCCGGAGGCGCTCACCGGCGCGCCCTCGCCCGCA
This sequence comes from Alphaproteobacteria bacterium, assembly GCA_965221125.1. GTDB lineage: Bacteria > Pseudomonadota > Alphaproteobacteria > UBA828 > UBA828 > WTGU01. The sequence goes on along the minus strand of CBDCRW010000004.1, from coordinate 103,112 downwards.
TGGAGATGCTGCGACTCTTCCTCATTGCTGAGCCAGATAAGCCGCCGCGCCGCGCTTGTCGAGGAGGATCGTGAACGGGGCCGACGATGGTTGGACATGGCCGGATGAAGCGGCTAATCTCGCGCCCTGTCGGCTCCCGACGATCCGGTTCCACCCACTCCAGCGGGCGGCATGAACACCTACGAGCTGAACAAGGTCTTCGGCGCGATCCTCTTTGCGGGCTTGACCGCGATGACGGCGTGGCTCATTTCGCTTGCGGCCTTCGGCAAACTCGAGCACAGCCACCACGAGCGTGTCGTCCACTACGTGGTCGCCGGCCTCGAGCAGGACGACGCCATGCACGACGAGGCAGTGGCCGACGAGCCCGAGATGCCGGCCATGTCGCTCGCCGCGCTGCTGGACGACGCCGATGTCGCCAAGGGGCAGAAGGTGTTCAAGAAATGCGCCGCCTGCCACACCGTGGACGAAGGCGGCAAGAACAAGGTCGGCCCCAATCTCTGGAACATCGTGAACCGGCCGATCGCGAGCCACGAGGGCTTCGCCTTCTCCGACGCCATGGCGGCGCTGGAGGGCGAGTGGGACTTCGAGCGCCTGAACGCCTTCATCGCCGATCCCAAGGGCAACGTGCCGGGCACCAAGATGGCGTTCAAGGGGGTCTCCAAGGACGGCGACCGTGGCAACGTGCTCGTCTACCTCCGCACCCTCAGCGCGGAGCCGGCGGACCTGCCGACCGAATAGGCCCGCGTGCCGCGGCCCGGCCTGCCGCACAGCCCTCACCCAGTCTGAATCAAGCGGTAGCGGTCTGCCTCCAGCACGAGGCAGGTGAGCACGTTGGTGGCGAAGGCGCCGGTGTCGATGCCGATGCGGTTGGGGCAGACCTGCGCCTCGTTGACGATGGTGTGGCCGTGCACGACGACGTGGCCGTGGTCGGCGGTCGTGTGCAGGAAGGCGTCGCGGATCCAGATCAGGTCGTCGGGCGACTGCTGGGCGAGCGGCACGCCGGGCCTGACGCCGGCATGGACGAAGAGATAGCCGCCGCTCTCGTGGTAGTGGTCGAGCGCGCGGAGGAAGCGGCGGTGCGGGGCGGGCAGCGCCGCCGCGAGGTCCGCCTGCATCGCCCGGAGCCGCATGGGGTCGTCCTCGCCGAGAGCGGCGCGGATGCCGTAGCTCGCCAGCGTCGCCACGCCGCCGCAGTAGAGCCAGCTCGGCCCGACCGAGATGTCGGCAAGAAAATTCTCGAACCACTCTTCGTGGTTGCCGCGCAGGTGCACCCGCTCGAACTCGGGCAGCGGGCGCTGGCACAGCCAGTCGATGACGCTGAACGAGTCCGGCCCCCGGTCCACGTAGTCGCCGAGAAACACAAGGGTCGGCCGCGCGGGCGGCAGAAGGCGCTGCTCCTCCTCGATCGCTGCGACCAGCATCTTGAGCAGGTCGAGGCAGCCGTGGATGTCGCCGATGGCGTAGATGCGCTCGCCCTCGGGCGCGCGCGCGGGCGCCGGCGCCCAGTCGGAGCGGCGGATGGTCGGCTCGCGCTGCCGGGAGAGGAGGCGCATGGTCAGCGAGCCCGAACCATCGTCATGCCTGCCCTCACAGCCATCCCTGCTCGCCGTAGTAGCGCGCGGCACCGGGGTGGATGGGCGCGGGCAGGCCCTGCAGCATCGCCGCAGGCTGGAGCCCGCCGAGCGCCGGATGGGCGTTCCTGAGGACGCCCAGGTTCTCGAAGACGGTCCGCACCACGTCGTAGACGAGATCGTCGGCGATTCCCGCGCCGGTCACCAGCAGCGCCTTCTCGGGCTGCAGGCCGAAGGCGCTCTGCAGGCTCACCAGCGGCTCGCCCGTCCACGCGCCCGACCCGGCAACGGCCTCGCGCGCCGCTTCCGATTGCACGAAGCCGAATTCCATCAGGCCGACCTCGATGGCGCGGAGGTTGAAGGCCGACCCCGGCGCCGTGCGGGGGATGCAGCCGTACTTGTGGCCGGCGTGCTCGTCCACCAGCGCGCAGATCTGGCGGGCCGCCAGAGTCTCGACACCGTCCGCCGTGCCGCCGCCGATCAGGATGGTCTGCGTCGCCGTCGCGCGGGGCGCGGCACTGCCAAGCAGAACCACTGCCGCGGCCGCGCCGAGCACGGTGCGGCGCGTCAGCACGATCCGCCCCCTGCTGGCGGGACGCGAAACGAGCGGGCGGCCATTGTGGCGGGGCTACTTGACGAGGCGGGAGACGGCCTTGAATTCCGGCGTGCCGGCCGCCTCCAGCCATTCGAACACCACCATCTCGGTGGTCACGCGGGAGATCCCCAAGGTCCCGAAGCGGGCCAGTGCGGCCTCCTTGCTGGCGGGCGCGCGCGAGCTGCAGGCGTCGGCCACGATGTGAACGGTGCAGCCTTGCGCGTCGAGGTCGGCGGCCGTCTGCATCACGCAGACGTGACTCTCGACCCCGCAGATCACGATGTGATCGCGCCCCGCGGCCTTGAAACCGTCGATCTGCGACGCGAAATCGAAGTTGCGCGCCGCGCTGAAGGTCATCTTGTCCACCACCGGCGCGCCGTTGGGGAGGCGGCTTGCGATGGCATCGACGGTGGGGCCGAGGCCCTTGCGGTACTGCTCGGTGACGACCACGGGCACGTCGAGCTGCCGCGACGCCTCGATCAGGATGCCGGCCGCGCGGGTCACCGCGTCCGCCTCGGCGATGGCGGGCATGAGGCGCTCCTGCATGTCGATGACGACGAGGGCCGAACGGTCCCGTTGCAGCAGGGCGGGGCTGAGCTGCCGTGTCATGGCGCGCAATCCTGTCGCGTGGTCCGGGGAGGGCACGGTGGCCCAAGCCGCCCGTTGCCGCAACCCCGCGACCGGCGCGGCCACTGGCACGCCCGCGCCGCGCGGTGATAGGTTCCACGCACCGGCGATGAGGGCAGGCGATGACCAAGACGCGCGGTAAAGGGGCACGACGCACAGGCGCCGCATGGGCGGTGCTCGCGATGGCCGCGGTTATCCTGGGCGTGGCTCCGCCGCTCGCCGCGGCCGAACGGCTCGGCACCTACGAGAGCGACAAGGAGCGCTTCCACTTGGTCAAGGTGACGGACGGGCTGGAGCACCCTTGGGGCCTCGCCTTCCTGCCCGACGGGCGGATGCTGGTGACCGAGCGCCCCGGCAGGCTCCGCATCGTCGCCGAAGGCTGGCTCGTGCCCGAGCCGGTCGCGGGCGTGCCTGCGGTGTGGGCGGACGGCCAGGGCGGGCTGCTCGACGTGGCGCTGCACCCCGACTTCGCGCAGAACGGCCTAGTCTACCTCTCCTACGCGAGCCCGAGCGCCGACGGCGACGACGCGGCGACCGCAGTCGCCCGCGGCCGGCTCGCAGGCGACCGGCTCGAAGACGTCGAGGAGATCTACGTCGCCCTGCCACGCGACGACGGCGGCCGCCACTTCGGCTCGCGCCTCGTGTTCGCCGACGGCTACCTCTTCGTCACCGCCGGCGAGCGGGGCGACACCGATCGCGCGCAGGACCTGGGCGACCCGGCCGGCAGCGTCATCCGCCTCCACGACGACGGCAGCGTGCCGGCGGACAACCCCTTCGTGGGCACCGCGGGCGCGCGGCCCGAGCTCTATTCCATCGGCCACCGCAACCCGCAGGGCATGGCGCTGGAGGCGGCGACGGGGCGGATCTACGCCATCGAGCACGGGCCCAAGGGGGGCGACGAGCTGAACCTGATCGAGCCGGGCGTGAACTACGGCTGGCCCGTCATCACCTACGGCAAGAGCTACATGGGCTTCAAGATCGGCGAGGGGACGCACAAGGAGGGGATGGCCCAGCCCGTGCACTACTGGGTGCCGTCGATCTCGCCGTCGGGGCTGACGATCTACGACGGAGACCGCTTCCCCGCCTGGCGGGGGAGTTTTTTTGCCGGCGCGCTCTCGGGCGAGCTGCTGGTGCGGCTCGAGGTCGCGGGCGGCAGGGCCGTGGTGGAGGAGCGCATGCTCGAAGACCTGGAGGAGCGCTTCCGCGACGTGCGCCAGGGGCCGGACGGCCTCATCTACCTGTTGACCGACCACCCCGACGGCATGCTGCTCCGGCTGGAGCCGGCGGAGTAGCCCCGCGATGGGAGCGCCCATGAAGATCACCGCAGTCACGCCGGTCTCCATCGGCCAGTTCCTCTTCGTGGAGATCGAGACGGATGCCGGCGTCACCGGGCTCGGCGAATCCGGCACCTGGGGGCATCTCTCAGCCTCGCGCGCGGCCATCGAGACCTTCGCCGGCCATCTCGTGGGCGAGGACCCGGGGCCCATCGAGCGCCACTGGAACCTCATGCACCGCTTCAGCCACTTCCAGGGCGGCGCGATCAACGGCGCCATCGCGGCCATCGACATCGCGCTCTGGGACATCAAGGGCAAGGCGCTGGGCGTGCCGGTCCACTCCCTCCTCGGCGGGCCGTGCCGGACCCATGCACGCGTCTACGGCCACGCCTACGGCAAGACCACCGACGAGCTGGTCGAGAACTGCGTCGCGCTGAAGGAGGCGGGCTTCAACGCGGTGGGCCACATCAACCCCTTCCTCGACGAGCGCGAGGACGAGCCCTTCTTCGCCCCCCACGTGGCTCACATGGGCCGCGGGGCAGACACCGTGCGCCGGGTGCGCGAAGCGCTCGGCCCCGAGGTCGACATGCTGCTGGAGATGCACCGCAGGCTCACGCCTGCCGAGGCCATCGACTTCATCCCGCGCATCGAGCAGTACCTGCCCTACTGGTGCGAGGACCCGATCCGGCCGGAGAACCCGGACGCCATGGCCGAGGTCGCGAGACGCGTGCACGCGCCCATCGCGACCGGCGAGCGCTACGCCTCGCTGCACGATTTCCGCGCCCTCTTCGCGCGCAACGGCGCAGGCTTCGCGCGCGTCGACGTGGCGCTCTGCGGCGGCATCACGGGTGCGCGCAAGGTGGCCGCGATGGCCGAGGCCCATCACGTCATGGTGGCGCCGCACAACCCGCTTTCGCCCTTGGGTCTCGCTGCCTGCCTGCACCTCGCCGCCGCGATCCCCAACTTCGCGATCCAGGAGTACACGACCGGATTCGAGGCGCTGAAGATGGAGACGAGCCTCGCGCTCCTCGGCTCGGACGTGGTGACGGGCGTGCCGCCCATGGAGGACGGCTTCGTCGCCATCCCGGACGTGCCGGGCCTCGGCGTGGCGATCACACCGGACGCGGCGGCGCGCCGGCCGCCGATCCAGCGCCCGGTCACCATGCGCCCCCACCGCGACGGCTTTGTCGTCGACCAGTAGCCCGCCGCAGGGCGCACGCGCGGTCGCGGCCCAGGCGCTCGGCGCGATCCTGCGCCGGGGCCGTACCCTCGACCAAGCGCTCGGCTCGTCATCGGGACTGAACACCCTCTCCTCGCGCGACGCCGCCTTCGCGCGCCTGCTGTTGCTGACGACGCTTCGCCGCCTCGGCCAGATCGACGCCTTTCTGGCCGGGCTCATGGAACGGCCGCTGCCGGCACGGCGGGGCGCGGTGCAGGACCTGCTCAGGCTTGGGCTCGCCCAGCTGGCCTTCCTCGAAACGGCGCCGCACGCGGCGGTGGCGAGCACCGTGGCGCTCGCGCAAGGCTCCAGGCTCGCGCCCTACCGCGGGCTCGTCAACGCCGTGCTGCGCCGGGCAAGCCGCGAGCACGGCGCGATCGCCGGCCTCGATGCGGCCCGCCTCAACACCCCCGACTGGCTCTGGCAAAGCTGGACGCAGGCTTACGGCGCGGCGCGCTGCCGGGCCATCGCCGAGGCCCACCTGGGCGAGCCCCCGCTCGACCTCTCGCTGGCCTCCGACGCGCCGGGCCCGGCGGACGCTCTCTGCGCTGCCCTCGGGGCGCAACGCCTGACCGGCGGCACCCTGCGGTTGCGCGGTGCCGGCGACGTGACGCGGCTCCCAGGCTACGAGGCAGGCACGTGGTGGGTACAGGATGCGGCGGCGGCGCTGCCGGCTCGCCTGCTCGGCCCGGTCGCGGGCAAGCAGGTGCTGGAGATCGGCGCAGCGCCCGGCGGCAAGACCGCTCAGCTCGCGGCCGCCGGCGCACACGTGACCGCCCTCGACCGCTCCGCCCCCCGCCTCGCCCGGCTCAGGGAGAACCTCGCGCGGCTCGCGCTGGAAGCCGAGATCGTCGAGGCCGATGCGCTGGACTGGCGCCCGCCGGCGCCTGCCGACGCGGTTCTGCTCGACGCGCCGTGTTCGGCGACCGGGACCATCCGCCGCCACCCCGATATTCCGCACGGCCGCGGCCCGGCCGACGTGGCCCGCCTCGCCGCGTCGCAGAGCCGGCTGCTGGCCCGCGCCGCCGCCATGGTGGCGCCGGGGGGGCTCCTGGTCTACGCGAGCTGCTCGCTCCAGCCGGAGGAATGCGAACGCCAGGTGGACGCATTTCTCGCGGCGTCGCCGGGGTTCGCGCGCCTGCCGGTGCGGCCGGACGAGCTTGCCGGCATTGGCGAGGCCGTCACGGCGGCCGGCGATCTCCGCACGCTCCCCTGCCACTGGGCGGACGAGGGCGGGATGGACGGCTTCTTCGCCGCACGCTTGCGGCACCTTGGCTAAGCTGGTACCAGACCCGGCCATGCAGCAGGAGCTTCGGATCGCGGCGTCCGTCCTGGCGGCCGATTTCTCCCGCCTGGGCGAGGAGGTGCGAGCGATCTCCGATGCCGGCGCCGACTGGCTGCACGTCGACGTGATGGACGGCCACTTCGTGCCGAACCTCACCATGGGCGCGGGCGTGGTAGCGGCGCTCAGGCCGCACAGCGCGCGGCCCTTCGACGTCCATCTGATGGTCACGCCGCCTGATCCCTATATCGAGCCGTTCGCCGAGGCCGGTGCCGATTGCATCACCGTTCACGCCGAGGCGGGCGCGCACCTGCACAGGACGCTCCAGCGCATCAAGGACACGGGCAAGCGGGCGGGAGTCGCGCTCAACCCGGCGACGCCGATCAGCGCCGTCGAGCAGGTTCTGGGCGACATCGATCTCGTGCTGGTGATGAGCGTCAATCCCGGCTTCGGCGGTCAGACGTTCATAGAAAGCCAGCTCGGCAAGATCGAAGCGCTGAGGGCGCTCATCGACGCGAGCGGGCGGACGGTCGACCTCTCGGTCGATGGCGGCATCGACGAGCAGACGGCGGGCCCGGCCTGCGCAGCAGGCGCCGACGTGCTGATCGCGGGCTCCGCGAGCTTCGCGGGCAGCCGGTCCGCGTATCCTGGCAACATCGCGCGACTGAGAGCAGCGGGTGAGGCGGGGCGCACGGCCTCGCTCGACGACCACGCAAGGCCGCGCGCAGTCGGCGCAGCGGTCTCCTAGCCTCACCCGGTTTCATGGGCGCAAGGGACGAGCAGGCCCCGGGAGGCTTTCTCGGTGCCCTGCGGCGCGTGCGCCGCCGCGTCTCCGCACGGCGCACGCCCGAGGAAATACCGGAACTCCTGCACCGGCCGCCCGACCTGATACCGGGCGTCGCCGGGCGCGGCGAGGCGCTGGCCGCAGGCGTCTACGACTTCGGCGGGCAGGTCGTTCGCGCCGGCGACGTCGGCGAGCAGGGCGAGACGCCCTGGCGGCACAAGGGCGCCGGCGAATACTGGCTCGCCGAGCTCCAGGGCTTTGCCTGGCTGCGGGACTTGCGTGCGGCCGGCACGGGCGATGCGGCGGAGCGCGGCCGCGCCATGGTGCTCGACTGGCTGCGCCGCCACCGGACAACCGAGAACGCCGTGGCCGCGGCCTGGGGGCCCGAGGCCCTCGGGCGGCGCCTCTCGGCCTGGCTCGCCCACAGCGCGTTTCTGCTGCAGGGCGCGGACGACGCGTTCGCCCGGCGCTTCCACAAGGGGCTCGAGCTGCAGGCCAGCCACCTCACGCGAACTGCGCGCAACGCGGGCGAAGGGCTGCCGCGGCTGATCGCCGCCAGGGGCTTGATCGAGAGCGGGCTCTGCCTCGCGGACGGCGAGCGGCGCATCGCCCAGGGCCTCAAGCTCGTCGAGGCGGCGCTGGCGAAGCAGGAGGCCGGCAACGGCAACCGGCTGGGGCGAAACCCGTCGACGCACCTCGCGGCGCTCTGGTGCCTCGCCGGGCTGAGCGCGACGCTGGAGGAAGGCGGACACCCGGCGTCTCCGGCGCTCTCGGAGGGGATTGGCCGGATCGCGTCGGCGCTCCAGCTGTTCCGCCACGGCGACGGCGGGCTCGCCTTGTTCAACGGCGGGGTCGAGGAAGAGCGAGGCCTCATCGATCTCGCGCTCAGCCGGGCGGCGGCGAGCGACACCAGCGCCCCGCACGAGACGCCCGACACCGGCTTCTCGCGAATCGAGAGCAGGCACACCACGCTGATCGCGGATACCGGCGCGCCGGCGGCCGCCGGGCGCTGGGCGCATGCCGGCACGTTGAGCCTGGAGCTGAGCGCCGGGCGCGAGCGCCTCGTCGTCAATTGCGGCGGCTGGCGCGGCAGCGACGACGGGTGGCTGGATGCGCTGCGCGCCACGGCGGCCCACAGCACGCTCGTCGTCGACGACACCAACAGCGCGACCCTCGGCTCGGACGGCACGATTGCCGACGGCCCCAACGCCGTGAAGGTCGAGCGGCGCGAGCGGGACGGCGCGACCTGGATCGACGCCAGCCACGACGGCTACCTCGACGGCCTCGGCCTGCTTCACAAGCGCAGGCTCTACGTGGGCGCCGCAGGCAGCGACGTGCGCGGTGAGGATTCGCTTACGCACGTGAGAACGCGGCGGCGGCGCGGGCGCGAGTTCGCGGTGCGCTTCCACCTGCACCCCGACGTGCGCTGCGCGATGACCGAGGACCGGCGCGCGGCGCTGCTGCGGCTCCCCAGCGGCGCGATGTGGCAGATGCGCGCCGCCGGCGCTTCCATGAGCATCGACGAGAGCGTCTACGCCGGCGACGGCGCGAGGCAGCGGCGCACCTCCCAGATCGCGCTGACGGGCCCGATCGAGGACGCGATCACGGTCAAATGGGCGTTCAAGTTCCTGCCCAAGGGCGGCTGACAGGCTTGCCGGCGCGAATCCCTGCGCGCGAAACTCCTTGCAATACGGGCGACAATGGCCCAACAAGGGGCCGGTCGGTTGCACGTGACCTTGATGTATCTTCGCTGACTGGCTCCAGCCGGGCCGAGCTACTCTAGAGACACGCTGCGCCCCGAGATCCCGCGACGCCGCAAATCGTGGCGCGGGCGTACAACTTTGCGAAAGGAGTAGTCATGGCGACTGGAACGGTGAAGTGGTTCAACTCGGTCAAAGGTTACGGGTTCATTCAGCCGAGCGACGGGTCCAAGGATGCATTCGTCCACATTTCCGCTGTCGAGAGGGCGGGGCTCACCAACCTGCGCGAAGGCCAGAAGGTCGAGTACGAGCTGACACCGGGCCGCGACGGCAGAGCGTCGGCAGAGAATCTGGTCGTTCTCGACTGAGCCCCGGCAGACCTCCCCCACAAACCGCCGGCGGCGACCGCTGCCGGCGGTGCGGCGCCGCCCGCACGGGCGCGACGGGGTAGCCCTCGCCGCGCCGGCGGGCGGGTGCGCCCTGCGTGCACCGCCGCCACGCCGGAAGGATTCGAATGGCACGCAAGCCCAACTATCGCTTCGCTCGCCTCGAACGTGAGCGCAACAAGGCCGCCAGAAAGGCCGCCCGCGCCAAACTGAAGGCCGAGCGGGCCGAGCTCAGACGGCAGGAGAAGGCCGGCCAGACGGCCGAGGGCGACGCCGCCGAGGAGGGTTCGGTGGACGCGGCCGACGGTGCCACCGCTGCGGCAGACGAGGCGGTGAACACAGGCGACGGGGACATCGCCCAGCAAGAGCGATAGGTCAGGCCGCCGCCAACTCAGGCACCGAGTAGGCGCGAGAAGGCCTCCATCCCATTACCCCCGGCCCGGCGGGCCTTCGAGAGCTTGTCGGCGAGGCGCGTCGGCTCGGGCAGGCGATAGTGCGTCGTGCAGGCGAGGGTCAGCGCCAGCGCGGTCCTGAGCGAAATGCGGTGGCCGGCCGAAACGTAGACGGGCTTCACCCGCGCGCGAGTGCGAAGGACGGCGCCGAGGCGCTCACGGGGCTTCTCGCCCTTGCCGGCGAGGAGCCATGCGACATCGCCCTTCGCCGGACCGGGCTCGTCGTGGGTGCCGGTGAGCCGCGACTTCGCGACCCCGATGGCGGGCGTATCCAGCCAGAGGCCCAGATGGCAGGCGAGCCCGAAGCGGCGCGGATGGGCGTAGCCGTGACCGTCGCAGAGGATCAGGTCCGGCGCCGCAGTGAGCCCGGACAGAGCCTCCAGCAGAGCGGGCACTTCGCGGAAGGAGAGCAGCCCCGGCACGTAGGGGAAGGTCGTCGGGCGCTCGATCAGTACCTCGTCGATCGGTTCCAGTCCGGGGTAGGACAGCATCACCGCCGCCGCCCTGATGACCTTGCCGCCGTCGGCGAAGGCGGCGTCGACGCCTACCACCCGCCCGATGGCGCGGCGGCCGCCGGACCCCAGCCGGTCCGAGCGCACCACGGTGCCGGCCAGCGTCTTCTGCAGCGCGATCGCCTCGGCCGGCGACAGATCCCACGGATGAAGCGGCGGTGCGTCCTGCAGCCTCATTCCGCGCCGGTGCCGCCGAGCGAGGGGCCGTCCAGGGCAGTGCTCAGCCGTTCGCGCCTGCCCTGCTGGCGGGTCGCCACCACCGCCAGCAGCGGCGGGACGATCAGAAGCGTGAGAACGGCGGAGAGCGCAAGCCCGCCGATCACGACGGAGCCGAGCCCGCGGTAAAGCTCCGAGCCCGCGCCGGGGAAGAGCACCAGCGGCAGCATCCCGAACACGCTGGTCAGCGTCGACATGAAGATCGGCCGGATGCGGTTCCTGGTCGCCGTCGTGATCGCGTCGGCCACCGCCATCTGCTCTTCGCGCATGTGGTAGAGGGTCTGGTGGACGAGCAGAATCGCGTTGTTGACGACGATGCCGACCAGGATGACGAAGCCGAGCAGGGTCAGCATGTCGAGCGGCTGGAAGGTGTAGGTGTTGACCGCCGCAAGCCCGAGCACGCCGCCTGCGGCCGCCAGCGGCACCGAGAGCATGATGACGAAGGGATAGATGAAGCTCTCGAACAGCACGGCCATGATGAGGTAGACGATGGCGATGGCGACCACGAGATTGATCGCCATCGCATCCCACGTCGCCTCCAGGTCGTCGGCGGTGCCGGAGAGCCTGATCTTCACCCCCGGCGGCAGCCCGCGGCCCTCCAGCGCCTGCACGACGCCGGTCTCCAGCCTCTCCAACGCGATTTCCAGCGGAATGTCCGCGGCGGGGCGGATCTCCAGCGTGATCGTGCGCTCGCGCTCGACATGGCGGATCTTGGTCGGGCCCGCGGTCACCACGATGTCGGCGAGCGAGCTTGCGGGCACCGTGGCGCCCGCCCTCGTCACCACCGGCAGGCTCTCGATGCCCTGGGTGCGGTCGACGTTGGCGTCCGGCCCCGCCAGTACCAGATCGTAGCGCTTGGCGTCGATGGTCACCTCGTCGACCTTGAGGCCGTCGTTGTAGGCCTCGATGGTGGCGCCGAACTCGCGCGCGGAGACCCCGTTGTCGCCGAGCTTGACGGGGTCGGGGAGGAGGCGCACCTCGGGCGCACCAAGCTCGAGGCCGGGCTTGGGGCGGAACTGGTTGCCCTGGTCGAAGGGGAGCGCCTGGGCGACGAGGCCGGTCGCCTGCAGCGCGATGCCGAGCACGGTCTCGAGATCCGGGCCGGAGATGTCGACGTCGATCTTGCGCCCGCCGCCGATCCCGCGGCCGAAGAGCGAGGCCTGGCTCACGAAGCCGAAGGTGCCTGGCTCGAAGAACACCGGCCGGCGGATGGGATCGATCAGCTCGCCGGCCCGGTCGGCCTCGACCGCGACCGCGCCGACGAAGGCCTGGTCGCGGAAGGTCACGAAGAAGAAGCGTTCCATCTTCGGCGGCTCGCCGGGTGCTGCGACTGGTCCCGTCTCCGATTGCCAGAGAGGCTTCACGGCATCCTCGACCGAGCGCGCGATGCCCATGGTGGTCTCGAGGTTGTAGCCGGGCGGCGGCAGCAGGACGCCGAACACGAGGTTGCGGTTGCCGGTGGGCAAGTAGTCGAGCCGGGGCAGCAGCAGCCACGACACGAAGAGCGCACCACCGCAGACCACGACCGCCACGGCCGCGGCGCGCGCGCGGCGGCGCACCACCCAGCCGGTGAAGCCCAGGATGATGCGGACGAAGAACGCCGCGGCATCGTCGATGACGGGAAGGCGGAGCCGGTAGGGCGCTTCCTCCCGGGCGGCGAGCGCTGCGGAGGCGCCGGGGTCGCGCCTGCGCCTGCGCCCGAGGATCCGGCTCGCGAGCGAGGGGATCACGGTGCTCGCCACGATAAGGGAAAGGACGACGGAAACAGAGATCGCGACGGCGATGTCGCGGAACAGCTGGCCGGCTTCCAGCTCCATCACCAGGATCGGCACGAAGACGAGCACCGTGGTCGCGGCCGAGACGAACACCGCGCCCCACACCTGCCGCGCGCCGTGGTAGGCGGCCTGCAGCCGCCCGTAGCCGCTCTGGCGCAGGCGGTAGATGTTCTCCAGCACCACGATGGCCGCGTCCACCACCATGCCGACGGCGAATGCGAGGCCCGCCAGCGAGATCACGTTGATCGAGCGCCCGAGAATCGCCATCGCGACGAACGAGCCCACGACCGAGACGGGAATCGCGATCGAGACGATGAGGGTGGCCGAGAAGGAGCGCAGGAACAGCAGCAGGATCAGCGCCGCCAGCGCGCCGCCGACAAAGATGTTCTGCTGCACCAGGTCGATGGCGGAGTTGATGTAGACGGTCTCGTCGTAGACCTGCTCGAAGACGAGCCCGGCTTGCGGAATGGCGCCGGCGTTGAGCTCCGCCACCGCCTGCTTCACGCTCTCCATGGTCTCGATCACGTTGGCGCCGGTCTCGCGCACCGCGTTGACGGCGAGCGCCGGCTCGCCGAGCTGGCGAATGCGGGCGACGGGCTCCTTGTGGCGGTAGGCGATGGTGGCGATGTCGCCCATGGTGACGCGGCCGACCCGGCCGGAGAGGGGGTCGCTGTCGGAGCGCAGCACGACGCCGGCGACGCGCTCCGGCGTGTTGAGCTCGCCGTCGGTGCGGACCACGTAGCGGCGCTTGCCCTCGTCGATGTCGCCAGCCGAGATCGAGGCGTTGGACCGCCTGAGCGCGTCCGCGATCTCGGTCACGGTGAGGCCGTAGCGGGCCATGCGCTCGGGATCGACCGTGATGCGAAGCTCCCGCGTGGTGCCGCCGAACATGTTCACGCGGGCCACGCCCGGCACGCGCTCCAGGCGCTCCTGGATCACGTCTTCCACGAAGTCACCGTAGGTGTGGATGGGGCGGTCGTTGCCGGGCTCGCGCGAGAGGATGAACCAGGCGATGGGCTGGTCCTCGGAGCCGGCGGCGCTGATGACGGGCTCGGCGGCGTCGCTCGGCTGGTCGGGCACGCGATCCAGGCGGTTGGCCACGAGCACGAGCGAGCGGTCCATGTCGGTGCCGACGGCGAACTCCAGCTCGATCTCGCCGACGCCGTCGTCGGCCGAGCCGACCATGCGGTTCAGCCCTTCGAGGCCTTTGAACACCTCCTCCTGCTGCGTGATGATCTCGCGCTCGACCTCGGCGGGCGCGGCGCCCGGCCAGTAGGTCTCGACCGTGAGCAGCGGCTTGCGGACGTCGGGCGTGAGCTGGATCGGGATGGTCTGCAGCGCGACGAGGCCGAACATGACCACCATCAGGATCGCGGCGACCACCGCGATCGGCCGGTCGATGGCCAGCCTTATCAGGTTCATGGCCGAGACGCTGCCCTAGCCGGCCCCGGCGACGGTGATGGCCTGGCCGGGCTGCAGGCGCTCGTTGCCGCGCACCACGACCGGCTCGCCGGGGCCGAGGCCGCCCAGGACCTCGAAGCGGCCGCCCACGGCCGCGCCAAGCTGCACCGGGCGGATCTGCGCCGTGCCCTCCGAGGCGACATAGACGAACGCCTGCCCCTGATTGCGGACGATGGCGTCCTTGTGCACGGTGAGCACCTGCCGCTCCGCCCCGGCCGGGATCAGCACCGTCGCCGACTGGTTGACCGCGAGCGGCTTGCTCACCGGCCCGAAGTGCGGCGTGAAGCGGACCTGGCGCGTGCGGGTGAGCGCGTTTTCCTCCGGCACGACCGTGCGCACGGCCGCCATGTGCTCGCTGCCGTCGTCGAGGACGAGCGCCACCGCCGTGCCGTCGATCAACGCCGCGACGCGGCTCGATGGCACGTCGGCTTCGACCTCGAGATCGAGGTCGTTGAGCAGGGACACCACCGGCTGGCCGACGGCGAGCCAGGCGCCGACCTCGGTGTGAACTTTGGTGATGACGCCGGGATAGGGAGCCTGGATGGTGGCCCAGGAGAGGTCGATCTGGGCGAGCGAGAGGCTCGCGGCTGCGCTCACGCGGGTGGCGTCGGCCGTACCGATGGCGCTCTCGGCGATGATCACCTCCTGCTTGGCGTCCTCGTAGCGGCCCTGGCTGAACGCGGCCGAATCGCGGAGCCCTTCGAGACGGCGCAGCTCCTGGCGGTGAAGGGCCGCCTGGGCGGTCATGCGCTCGAGCTGCGCCTGCGCCTGGTTGACGATCGCCGCCAGGCGGTCGCGCTCGGCACGAAGGCGGACCGTGTCGAGAACGGCGATGGCATCGCCCGTCTCCACGCGGTCGCCCACCTCGACATGAAGCGCCGCAACCGGGCCGGCAGTGCGGGCCGCGACCTCGCCCGACCGCCGGGCGACCAGGCGCCCGATCACCGGCACGGTCTGCGCCATCGCCTCCATCCGCACCTCGTCGACGGAGACCACGGCAGGCGGCTGCTGGGCGGCCCCATCGGGCGCGCCTGCGCCGAGCCAGAGCGCGGCGGCGGCGGCCACGCCGGCAAGACCCCGAAGGCCGTGCCGAGAGCGGTTTTGGCCTCGGCGCTCGAGCATCGAACCGCTCTCCCAGCGCATCGTCATCGGGCGGCCACCAGCGCGCGGTCTATGGCGACGATCTCCGGCCGGGCCATGCGCCCGCTCGCGACCGCCTCTTCGGGCCGCATGAACAGCAGCTCGACCGGCTCGTCCGCCGGCGTCGCCGGCTCGCCGTCCCCCTGAACCGCGTAGTACATGGGCGTGTAGAGTCCGTGAATCCAGTGGCTGTAGAGAGTGCCCGGCGCGTGCAGCAGGCGGGTCGGCTCGATGCTCAGGTTCCCCTCCTCCATGAACTCGCGCTTCAGCGCCTGCTCCGGCGTCTCGCCGGCCTCGACCGCGCCGCCGGGCAGCTTGAGCACGTCGCGGCCGCCCACCTCTTCCGCCGCGATCAGCACCCGGCCTGCGCGCAGCAGCACGCCGTAGACGCGCAAGTTCGCCGGGCCTGGCCGATTCATGTTGCTTCGACTTTCTCCGTGCGCCGAACGGTTCACCCCGCATGGCCTGCCGTTTCTACACGAAGCGGCTGCGACGGTCACAACTTTGGGCAATGGCGAGAGACACATAGCGCCGCACCGCCGGCCGGGCTATAAGCCCTCGCGGAGGGATTATGGCAAGAGAAATCTCAGACAGCGCGTCCGTCGGCATCATCGCCAACCCGGCCGCCGGCCGCGATATCAGGCGCCTCGTCGCCCAGGCATCGGTGTTCCCGATCGCCGAGAAGCGCAACATGATCACGCGCATCTTCTCGGCCCTCGGCGCGGTCGGCGTGAGCACCTGCTACATGATCCCCGACGAGAGCGGCATCGCCGACCGGGTGAAGCGCGCCATCGGCCACGGCCCGCCGGAGGGCCAGGTGTGGCCGGAGGTCGCGTTTCTCGACATGCCGATCGAGGAGTCGCCGGCCGATACGCTCGAGGGCACCGCGCGGATGGTGGAGCGCGGCGTCGGCGGGATCATGGTGCTGGGCGGCGACGGCACCAACCGGCTGGTCGCCCAGGCCTGCGACGGCGTGCCGCTGACCTCGCTTTCCACGGGCACCAACAACGTCTTCCCCATGATGCGCGAAGCGACCATCGCGGGCCTCGCGGCCGGGCTGGTGGCGACCGGCGCGCTGCCGCGCGAGGAGGCGTCGCGCCGCAACAAGGTGTTGCGGATCACGGTCAACGGCGCGCCGCGCGACATGGCGCTCGTCGACGTGTGCGTGAGCGGAGCGGCGTGGACCGGGGCGAAGGCGCTGTGGCGGGCCGAAGCCCTCGACCAACTGTTCGTGACCTTCGCCGAGGCCGACGCCATCGGCCTTTCCTCCATCGCGGGGCTCGTGCGCCCGGTCTCGCGCGACGCGGCGGGCGGCGTCGCCCTCGATCTGGGATCTGCGCCGGGTGCCGCGCGGATGGTCTCGGCCCCGCTGGCGCCGGGGCTGATGGCGGATATCGGGGTGGAGCGCGTGTTCGACCTTGAGGCCGGCGTGGCCCACCCCATCCGGCTTCGGCGTGGCGTGGTGGCGCTCGACGGCGAGCGAGAGATCGCTTTCGGGCCCGCGGACCGGGTGGGCGTGGTGCTGGATCCCGATGGCCCGCTCACCGTGGAAGTTCCCCGGGCGATGGAGCTTGCGGCGCGAGCCGGCCTGCTGGAGCAGGCGGCAGACGCGCGCCTCTCCGCATGAGGGTGTTTCCGGCGACTCGATCGCCCGGAACATGGCGCTTATTCGCCCTTCCGGGGACAGGAAAGGCTTGCCCGGCGGGCGACTTCGGCTAACATGCCGGGCGATAACTGACGGGGAACGGCCGTGGCTATTCTGGACAACCATCGAATGCGCGGACTGCGCCGGCTTTGGCGCTCCGGCGAAGGGCCCGCGCTGCTGGCGGCGCTGATCTTCTGTGTCGTCACCGCCTTCCTGATGGTGAACGCGGAGCTTCTTCCCGCGGAAGACGGATACGGCATTGCCGGCGTTCTCTTCATCTACGTCACGGTCTTCGTCCTGGCGGGCGGCATCTTCAAGATGGTGATCGGGCCGGTGATGAGGCGGTGGCAGAAGGCCAGCGGGGACGGCGAAGACCCGGCCTGACGCTCCAGCGGCGGCGCCGGCCGTCCGGCCCGCATCCCTTGGCACACCAGGAGCCATCCTCCTCAAGCGACTTCTCCGCCGTTCGCTCGGGCCGTGCCCGGCGCTGGGCCGCGCGGCCGGCCGGGTTCTGGATTGCGGTCGCGCTGCTCTTCCTCACCGGCGTTCTCTACGGGCTGAGCTATTCGCTGACCGGCGTCGGCATCGCGAACGGCATCCCGTTCACCAGCTTCGTCCTTCTCATGGGCATGGGCGGCGCCGCTGCGGCCCTGCTGCTCTCGCTCGGCCAGGGGAGCCTGCCGCCGCTCAGCTTGCGACACATTGCGTCGTACGCGGTCGCCGGCATCAGCGGGCAGGGCGTGCCCTACCTCACGGTGGGCTACGTCAGCGGCGAGGGCGTGCCCGCCGGCATCATCAGCATGCTCGTGGTGCTCGCGCCCATCCTGACCTACGCGGGCGCGGTCGCCTTCCGGCTGGAAAAAATCTGGTGGCCGCGGGTGCTCGGCCTCGGCGTCGGCATCGTCGGCGTCGCCCTGCTGGTCGTGCCGGAGACCAGCCTGCCCTCGCGCGAGCTGGTGCCCTGGATCCTGCTCACGCTGCTGCTGCCGATCGGCTATGCGACGACCAGCCTCGCCACCGCGCTGATGCGCCCGCCGGCGACCGAATCGCTGCACTTCGCCTTCGGCTACTTCTTCTTCGGCACGCTCCCCATCCTGGCGCTGGTGGCGCTGACCGACGGGTGGTGGTGGTTCGACGGCAGGATGGATGCCGGCGACTGGGCGCTGATCACGGCCACGTTCGTGCAGACCCTCGGCATCTACCTCTTCGTCGAGCTGATCCGCTTTCTGGGGCCGGTCTTCTTCTCGACGGTGAACTTCATCGTGGCCCTCGCGGGGATCGGCTGGGGTTTCCTGTTCTTCGGCGAGACCCACAGCCACTGGGTCTGGCTCGCGCTGGTCTGCCTCATGCTGGGCGTGATCTTCGTCATCCAGCGCCGCCCCGAGCCTGCGGCACCGGGGGAGAGCGCGCCGGGTTAGCCGCCTGGTGCGGCCAGAGCGCCGCCCCTGGCCCCGCCGCGACGCAGCTGCTCCATGTCCCTCCCCCACATCGCGCTCGCTCTCGCCGTGACCGGCCTCTGGGGCTTCTCCTTCGTGGTCATGCGGGAGCTGCTCGACGCGCTGCCGCCGCTCATGATGGCCGGGCTCCGTGTCGCCACCGCCGCGCTGCCGGTGCTGATCCTGTTCCGCCCGCCGGCCATCGCCTGGTACTGGACCGTAGGGATCGGGCTCACCCAGGGCACGATCCAGATGTCACTGGTGATCTTCGGCATGGAGTTCGGCATGCCGGCGGGGCTGAGCTCCCTGCTGCTCCAATCGCAAGTCTTCTTCACGACGATCTTCGCCTTCGCGATCCTGGGCGAGAGGCCGGGGCGCGCCCAGTACGCGGGGATCGCCGTCTCGGGCGCGGGCATCGCGATCATCGGGCTCACGCTGCCGGGCGGGCCGACGATCACGGGCCTCGGCTTCGTGCTCGCAGCGTCGGTGTGCTGGGCCTGCTCCAACATGATCGTCAAGCTCGCCGGCACCGACGACCTGCTTCGCCTGATCGCCTGGGCGCACCTGATCGGCGTGGTGCCGCTGCTCGGGCTCTCCTACGTCTTCGAGGGCGGGGCGGCGGCGTTCACCGCGCTCGTCGACATCGGCTGGGTGACCATCGGCGAGCTGTTCTTCCTCGGCCTGATCGCCACCTGCTTCGGCTTCATGCTGTGGAGCTACCTGCTGCGGCGCTATCCGGCCTACCTGGTGACGCCCTTCTCCCTGGTGATCCCCATCTCGGGCCTCATCAGCACGGCTCTGCTGCTGGACGAGAGCCTGGGGCCGCAGCGGCTCGCGGGCGTGGGCCTCGTGTTCGTCGGCCTCGTCCTCGCGACGCTGCGCTTCCGTTTCCGCCGCACCGTGCGGCTGTAGTCGCGCCGCGGGCTGGCGGCGGGGGCAGCGCGCGGGTACTCTCCAGCCATTCCACGCCAAGGAGACACGACATGCTCGCCCGCACCCTCGCCGCAACGGGGCTCGCGCTCGCCCTTGCCTTCGCCGTCGCCGCGCCCGGTCAGGCGGAGGTCGTCTGCGATACCGAGAGCATCGAAGACGGCACGTGCGATCCCGGCGCTGCCACGCAGGTCGCCGACAGCGGCGAGGCGTCCGGCGCTTCGGCCAGCGACCTGCCGGTCGACGCCATTCGACAGATCATCCGCGAGTACCTGATCGAGCACCCGGAGGTGCTGATCGAGGCCCAGCAGGCGCTGCAGGCGAAGCGGGCCGCGCGGGAGGCCGAACAGGCCAGCGCGGCCATTCAGCTCTACCGCGACGAGCTCCTCTCCGACCCGGAGGCGCCGGTCGCCGGCAATCCCGACGGCGCGATCACGCTGGTCGAGTTCTTCGACTATCGCTGCGGCTACTGCCGGCGCGTCAAGCCCACCGTGGAAACCCTGCTGGCGGAGAACGACGACCTGCGCCTCGTGTTCAAGGAGTTCCCCATCCTGGGTCCGGAATCGACGATGGCGGCCTACGCGGCGCTGGCCGCGCGGAGCCAGGGCAACTACGAGGCGTTTCACTGGGCGCTGATGGAAGCGGAGGGCTCCTTCGACCGCGACCATATCTTCTCCGTCGCGCAATCCGTCGGCCTCGATACCGAGCAGCTCGCGCGCGACATGGAAGACCCGGCGCTGGATGGGCTGATCGAGCGGAACGCCGCGCTTGCCAGCGCCCTCGGAATCAGCGGGACGCCGGCCTTCGTCGTCGGCGATCGCCTGATCGGCGGCGCGCTGCCGCTGGAGCATTTCCGCGTCGCCATCGCCGATGCGCGGCAGGCCCTGCAGTAAGGCGCCGAGTAGCCGAAAAAAGGGGCGGACCCGAAGGCCCGCCCCGTACTGGATTGACGGTAGCGAGAGGTCAGGTCTTGCTGATCTGAACCTCGTCCGCCGTCGCGATGGAGCCGGTCGCATGGTGCATGGCGCGCTCCATGCCGACCTCACGATATAGCTTCACCGCCTCGCGATACTCGCTTTCCTCCTGGTGGATCTGGAAGAAGTGCCAGCCCACCCAGAGGGCCACGAGGACCCCGAGCATTGCCGTTTCGGCGCCCACACCAGGATACATGGCACCGATGTCGGCGGGATTGGCAAACGTGTCCAAGCCGGTCGAAGCCATCTTTGCCTCCTATTCCTTGGCGTAGGTGCGCTCGATCTTCTCGAACGCCGTTTCCTGGTGTGCATGGTAGGGATAGGCATCGCCGAGTTGATGCGTATCCAGACCCGCCAGCTCCACCTCGCGCGGCACCCGCAGCATGTTGAAGTACTGCAGGATCCTGGCGAGGACGTAGCAGGGGATAAAGCCCAGCACCCAGAACATGATGATGGCCCCGAGGATGTTACCCACCGGATTGATCTGCGGATAACCCTCCGGGGTGGTGAACAGCGCGATCGACGCCTCGCGGGCCTCGTAGTCGCCGAACATGGGTGCGGCGGCCGGATAGCCCCAAAGCACGAACCCGGCCACGACGACGCCGAAGAACCCGGCGTAACCGTGGACGGCGACCGCGCCGACTGCGTCGTCGATCTTGAATCGCCGCTCGACCCAACGGTGCAGGAAGATCATGACCACCACGCCGGCCCCACCGATGAAGAGCGCCTGCAACGGGTGATAGAGGTCGTTGCCGGCAGAGGCAGCAATGATGCCGCCGAGGCCGCCAGAGTAGGTCCAGAACGGATCGCCCTTGCTGACGATGTAGGCCGTCATCAGGCCGCCCGAGAAGGACATCAGGAAGTTGAAGACGATGGCGGACAGCGTCGTCGGCATCAGATAGATGTTGGTTGCCGAGAAGAAGGTCCCCGCCTCGCCGCCGATGTCGATGATCGGCACGTTGCAGGCCGCATAGAAGCCCCAGAAGCCGGTGAAGATCAGGAACAGCCCGACCGTGACCAGCCAGGGGTTGTGCGGCTTGATCTCGTTCACTTCCCCGTTCGGCCCGAACTTGCCGATGCGCGGCCCCAGCACGGTGAGGATCGCGAGTGCCGAGCCGCCGGCGATGGCGTGAACCACACCGGATGCGTAGGCATCGTGATAGCCGAGGATCTGGACCATCCAGCCGCCCGGGTGCCAGCCCCAGGCCGCGTCGAGGATCCAGGTGAAGGAGCCGATCAGGACCGCGAAGATAAGGAATGCGCCGGTCTTGATACGCTCGATCACCGCGCCGGAGACAATGGAGGCCGTTGTCCATGAGAAGAGCAGGAACGCGGCCCAGAAGACGCCATTAATGCGATCCTGCATGTTCGTTCCCATGGCCTCGTTCCAGGGCTCGGCCCATGACGCGGGCGTGAAGCCTCCGGATGCGAACGGCACGTTGGGAAATGAGAAATAAACATACCAACCGAAGAAGAAGAACGTGACGGTGACCAACGGGATCAGCATCGTGTTCTTCATCAACGTGTGGAGAACATTCTTGCGCCGGGATGCGCCCACCTCGTAGGTGCAGAACCCGGCGTGAATGAGGAACATCATGACCACCGTGATCCAGTAGTAGGATTCGGTGAAAATTGTTGTCAAGGCATCGACAGGATCACCCATAGCGCTCCCCATACCTTGTGGTGCCGCGCACCGCGTCGTTGTTGGTCTCCGCGCGACGGTACGACTCGCGGTGGTTTATCTTGGGCAGCACGCGGCGCCATGTCCAGCCGCCGCCTGAGCGAACGCATGAACAATGGAAATAGTCGTTTTTGATCAGAGAGATAGAAGATTCCGAACGGAATCAGGCGGCGGGCACTGCGCGACGGCAGGTTGACGCGCACGTGACACCGTCGAGTCGCCGGCCGTCCACAAGACCGGCTGTCCGAAGCCGATCGACACCGGAATTCTCAGGTTTGCCGCCCGAAATCGAGACCGGGACGGGCTGCCTTCACCGCTACGCCGCCGTCATGACGAAATCGTGGTCGAGGCGGAGCCCGTCCTCGCCCGGCTCGTAGTGGACGATGAGGGAATCCTTGACGCCGAACACGGCATCGGTGTCGAGGTAAGGATCGTCGTCGGTGAAGAGCTGGGTCACCAGCGTCTCGTATCCCGCCGCCGAGAGCATGAAATGGATATGGGCGGGGCGCCAGTTGTGGCGGCCGGCGGCATCCAGCATGGCGCCGACCGGGCCGTCGCCGGGGACCGTGTAGCTCACGGGCTTGCGCGTGCGGAACCAGTAGCGCCCGTCATCTTCGGTGGTGATGCGGCCGCACAGGTTGAACGACCCGGCCGGGTCCTGGGCCGCGTAGACGGCATCCGGCGCGGTCTGCCAGATATCGAGCACGGCGCCGGGGATCGGCGCGCCGTCGAGATCGACCACCTTGCCGGAGACCAGAACGGGGTCGCCGCCGGTCGTCTCGTCCGCCAGGTCCGCGCCATTGTCGTAGGCCGGCGCGCCCTCCTGATAGAACGGGCCCAGCACGCTGCTCTCGGTCGCGCCCTCGGGCTTCCGGTTGTTGATCGCGTCGATCAGCATCGACGCGCCGAGCGTGTCCGAGAGCAGGATGAACTCCTGCCGCTGGTCGTCGCACTTCTTGCCGGTTGCGGTCAGGAAGCGGATGGCGGCCATCCACTCTTCCTCCGTGGGCTCGACGTCGCGGATGAAGCCGTGCAGGTGACGGGTCAAGCTGATCATGATGTCCTGCAGCCGACCCTCGCCGCCCTCGTGCAGGCGCTCGATCGCCGCTTGTGTGATCTCGTCTTCGACGCTTAGTGTTGGCGCCTCGGCGCGTGCGGTCTTCGGCATGGTGGATCACTCCCTCGTCTGCGACCCTGATGATACGGGCCAGCGCACCCGGCGGCCATGCGCCGGAGACGGGGAAGCCGTCGCGCGGCCCGGCTAGTTTCCGACGCGCCGCCCTGAGACGGGGTCGAAGAACAGCAGGGTCTCGGTATCGAGATGCACCTCGACCCGGTCGCCGTCGTTGAACTCCTGCACGCCGGCCACGGTGAGCGCCAGGTTGATGCCCGAGAGGTCGATGCCGACCGTCGTGTGCATGCCCAGCGGCTCGAGGTCGTTGACGATGCCGGTGCGGTGCGTCTCCTCGGAGGAGGACGCCACGATCCGGACGTGCTCGGGCCGGAGCCCCACCTCGACCTCGCTCATGTGCGCCGGCAGGCCGTGCTCCATGCGATCGGGCAGCGGCAGGTTCATCGAGCCGATGGAAAGATGGGCCGCGCCGTTCTCGCGCGAGAGGCGGCCGGGCACGATATTGATCTTGGGGTTGCCGACGAAGCGGGCCACGTCGCGGTCCGCCGGCTCGTCGTAGAGCTCCTGCGCCTTGGCGATCTGGCGCACCTCGCCTTCCAGCAGCACGCAGACGGTGTCCGCCAGCGCCAGCGCCTCGGTGTAGTCAGGCGTCGCGAAGACGAAGGTGCGGCCGAGGTCGCGCTGCAGGCGCTTCAGCTCGGTCCTGAGCTCGATGCGGAGCATGAAGTCGAGGCTCGAGAGCGGCTCGTCCAGCAGGTAGAAGCGCGGCTCCCGCACCATGGCGCGGCCGAGGGCCACGCGCTGCCGCTCGCCGCCGCTGAAGGTGGCGGGCAGGCGGTCGAGGATGTGGCCGATCTTCAGCAGCCCCGCGATCTCGTCGACCCGCTTCTCGATGTCGGCCTTCGGCATCCTGGCGAGCCGCAGCGGGGAGGCGACGTTCTCGTACCCGGTCTTGTTGGGATAGAGCGCGAGATTGTCGAAGATCATCGCGATGTCGCGCCGGTTGGGCTGCAGCCTGGTGAAGTTCTGCCCCTCGACCCAGACCTCGCCCGAGGTCGGCGCCTCGAGCCCGGCGACGATGCGCAAGGTCGTGGTCTTGCCGGCACCGGCGGGGCCGAGCAGCACGATCAGCGAGCCGCGCGGCACCTCCAGGCTGAGGTCCTTCAACGCCTGCACGGCGCCGAAGTTCTTCGAGACGGAGCGAAGCTCCAGGAGGGTTTCGACCATGGCTCACGCCTTGAAGCGAACGCCGGAGGCGGCGTCGAAAATGGCCAGCAGCTCGGCGTCCGGCCTGATTGTGATCTCGCTGCCCTCGTGGGCCTGCATGCCGGTCTCCACGATCACCTTCAGGTCGGTCTGGCCGACCCGCACGGTGAGAACGGTCTCCGGCCCCTGCGGCTCGACCGCGACGACCGAGGCGTTGAACGCTTCGGGGTCGTCCGCCTGCGCCACCACCATCGATTCCGGCCGCATGCCGACGATCACGTCGGCGCCATCGCCCAGGCCCGCGGCGCTGGACGGCGGCACGGGAATGATGGAGCCGTTCTGCGCCACGACGGGCCGGTTGCCGTCATGGCCGAACTGCCCGCGCACGAAGTTCATCGGCGGATTGCCGAGGAAGCTGCCGACGAAGGTGTTGTCGGGATAGTGGTAGACGTTGTGCGCCGTGTCGTACTGCTTGAGCTGGCCGAAATCCATGACCGCGATACGGTGCGCGAGCGAGAGCGCCTCGATCTGGTCGTGGGTCACGTAGATGATGGTCTGTCCCGTCTCGGCTTGGATGCGGCGGAGCTCGCGGCGCATCTGGTTGCGCATCTCGGCCTCGAGATTGCTGAGCGGCTCGTCGAGCAGCAGGATCTCGGGGTTGGTCACGAGGGTGCGCCCGATGGCGACGCGCTGCAGCTCGCTCGCGCCGAGCTCAAGGGGCTTGCTATCGAGCTGGTGGCCGAGATTGAGGAAGGCCGCGACCTTCGCCACCTCGCGCTCCATGTCCGGGCGGCTCATGCCGCGCACGCGGAGCCCGTACTCCAGGTTGTGCCGGACGTTCATGTGCGTGAAGACGGCGTAGTCCTGGAACACCAGGCCGACGTTGCGCTGACCGGGCGGCGTGTCGAGCACGGACTTGCCGTCGATCAGGATGTCGCCCGCGGTGGGCGCTTCGAGGCCCACGATCATGTTCAGCGTGGTCGACTTGCCGCAGCCGGACGGCCCCAGCAGCGCCATGGTCTCGCCCTCCTCGCAGGCGAGGGACATGTCGTCGACGGCGATCAGGTCGCCGAATTCCTTGCGGAGCTGCACCAGCTCCAGCTTGATATTTGCCATCGTGCCGCTAACGCTTGATCGCGCCGAGGGTGAGGCCGCGCACCAGATGGCGCTGGATGAAGAAGCCGACGATGACCAGCGGAACGATCGAGACGCAGGCGAGCGCGGCCTGAATGCCGTACTGCTGGCCCGAGGTGGCGCTGAAGTACTTCGACAGCTTCACCGGAATGGTCTCGACGTTGGTGTAGGTCAGCACCAGCGCGAACAGGAACTCGCTCCAGTTGAGGATGAAGATGAAGAGCGAGGTCGCGATCAGCCCGCCCTTGATGAGCGGCACGGTGACCTTGATGTGCGCCTCCCATCGCGACATGCCGTCCATCATCGCGGCTTCCTCGATCTCCTGAGGCAGCTCGTCGATGAAGCTCTTCAGCATCCAGGTGGAGAAGGGCACGGTGACCGCGGCATAGGCCAGGATCAGGCCCCAGTAGGAGTCGGTCGCCTCGATTCCCGGCGCGCTGAACATCACGACGAACGGGATGGCGATCGCAATGGGCGGGAACATTCGCCCCGATAATATGAAGAAGGGCGTGATGTTGCCACCGAATCGGTATCGCGCGATGGCAATTGCGGCCATGAAGCCGACCACAATGGACAGCATGGTCGAGAGCACCGAAATGATGACCGAGCCCCGGATCGACTGCCACGCCGACTTGGTGAGGAAGTCGGCGACCGCGCCGCTCACCGCGTCGGATTCGGTCGCGCGCTGGGCGGTGACCTCGCCCTCCTCGGTGTACTGGCCGAGACCGCCCCGCTGCTCGAGCAGGACGGACGGCCACAGAATGACGAGATAGTTGGTGACGGTGCCGTTCTCCGACACCCACACCGGCGGCGTCGTGACCCACTCGTTGGACGGCTTGAAGGAGGTGGACACCATCCAGAACAGCGGGAACACCGCGAAGAGCAGCCCGAAGGCGAGCCCGATCGCGCTGCCGGGGCCGAACTTCCGCGCGCCCATCTAACGCTTCTCCAGCAACTCGTAGCGGATCGGCTTCAGCATCATGTTGATCATCACCACCGTGATAACCAGCACGATGAAGCCTGCCGAGCCCGCGTAGGCGAGACGGAAGTCCTGGAAGCCGAGCTTGTAGAGATAGAGGCTCATGGTCTCGGTCGCCGTGCCGGGGCCGCCGCGCGTCAGGATGTAGATCTCGTCGAAGAGCTTGATGACCTCCATGCCGCGGATCACGAAGGCGATAATGATGACGCCCCGCATGTTCGGCATGATGACAGTCCAGAAGATCCGCCAGTTGCTGGCGCCGAGCACGGTCGCGGCGCGCACCGGGTTCTCCGGCACCGCGTTCAGCCCGGAGAGCAGGATCAGGAAGAACAGCGGCGTCCAGTGCCAGACCTCGGTGATGACCACGGCGAAGAAGGCCAGCACGCCGTTGTTGAGCCACTGCAGGTCGGCGCCGGCAGAGGTGCCGCCGATCCAGCCCAGCACCTGATTGACCGGACCGCTGTACTGGAACAGCATGAACCAGGTGTAGCCGACGACGACCGGCATGATCATCATCGGGGTCAGCAGCGCGGTGAACCAGATGCGCTTGCCCCAGAATGACTTAAGGAAAATCGTGGCGAGCCCGAGCCCGATGACGAATTCGAGGCAGAGGCTCAAGACCGATATGGCGAGCGTCCGCCCCAGCGCCTCCAGGAAGCGCGGCTCGTCCGTCACCAGGTAATAGTAATTGAGGCCGAGCTCGGCATCGCCGGAGAACACCGTGCCCACGGCATGCCAGATGGAGGTTCCGTAGGTCGGCTGCCACTCGGTCAGCGCGACGAAGAACTCCAGGCCGAAGGGGAAAATCAGCATCGTGATCAACAAGAGCTGCACCGGCGTGATGAAGAGGATGCCGATGTAGCGCTTGTCGTTGGGGTCGAACAGGCGTGCCCGCGCCTGCAATGCAGGCGCGGACACGCCGCCGTTCGCAGTCTTCGTAACCACGGTACCTGTAGTCCGGTTGTGCTGTTACGCCTGGACTACAGAACCCACTTGTCGACGCCGACGAGCTTCTGCAGCGGCTCGGGATACATCTTGGCCAGGCCGTGCCAGCTCTCTTTCTGCTCCGCCTTGCCGAGACGCCGCGTGATGCGGTTCTGCTCCTTGGCGGTGTCTTCCATGGCCTCTTCCGGCGACTTGTTGCCGTTGTAGGCCGCGGTCAGATTGACGTCGAGCGCGTTGAGGTACTCGGCCGCGCCGCGCAGCTGGATCTCCGGCACCGCGTCCACGATCGCCTCGGCGTGCGTCGCCAGGAAATCGCCCGGATAGGCGGCGAAGAACTCCGCCGACGGAGCGAAGAAGTGGTTGTCGCGCCACGGGTCGAAGTAGCCGCCCTCGTTCGGGATCGAGCGCATCGACATGGTCGGCCCCGTGATCCACTGCGAGAAGCAGTACGCGGCTTCCTGGATCGGCGAGTAGTTGCTGACCACGAAGTCCCAGGCGAAGGCGTGGATGCACGAGCGGATGAGCTCGCCGTTGTGCATGGTGCCCGGCACCTTGGAGACGGCGGTCTGGTTGGGCTCGCCGTCCTCGCCCTTGCCGGCGATGATCGACTGGGAGCCCGCCGCGTCGTTGCTGTAGCGCCAGAGCGACGGCCAGCCGAACTCGCAGAAGCCACGGCCCTGCGCGTAGTACTGCGCGTAGTTCTCGGTGAAGCCGTAGGTGAACTGCTCGGCCGGCATGATGTCCTGCAGCGCGATCAGCTCCTTGACCGTCTCGATGCCCTGCGGCGTGTCGGCCAGCGAGTTCATGTCCTCGTCGAAGTAGAAGTGGCCCTTCGACTGGACCCGCGTCATCCAGTGGAACTTGTTCCAGAACGGCGAGCGGTACTCGAGAGCGCCGTAGAAGTTGTTGTCCGGGTCGTGCATCGTGGCGCACAGCTCGTCGTACTCGCCCCAGGTGTGGACCATCTCGCGCTTCGACTTCGGCGCCAGGCCCTTCTCGGCGAGCTTGTCCTTGCGGTAGCTGAGGTGCCACCAGTCGCCGTCGCAGTAGAGGCCGTAGGTCTTGCCCTTGTACTTCTGCCCGAAGTCGGACACCGGGAACTGGAGCTGGTTCGGCCCCGAGTAGACCTCGGGATCGTACTTGTCCATGTAGTCGTCGAGGGGACGCGCCACGCCGGATTCGGCGAGGTCGGCGAGGCTGAGCGGCGCCGGGATCATGATGTCGTAACGGCCCGTCTTCGCCACCGCTTCCTGCATCGCCTTCTGGTGGGTCTCGGTGACCGGCACCTCGATCAGCTCGAGATCGAAGCCGGTGAGCCCCTTCCACTCGTCGACGAAGGGCGACAGGTTACCGCCGGAGCCCGACGGGTACATGATGCTGATGGTCTTCTTCTCGGCGCTGTCGAAGAGCGCCTTGGCGCCGTTGATGGCGCGCTCCTCGGGCGTGGCACCCTCGGCCGCCCAAGCCTGACGCACGCTGAAGGGCGCCTGGTTCATGAGCATCTTGATGGCGCCGGCGCCGAGGCCGAGGCCGGCCATGCCCTTGATCAGGTCACGCCGCGAGACCTTGTAGTTCTTCCGGTCCGCGTGCATCGACCAGAGCCGGTAAAGCTCCTTCGTAAACTGCTCTTTCTTGTCGGTATGCGACATGCGCACCCTCCCTCTCGTACCGGGCCGAGACGTGCGGACCCGGTTCTCAGTCGTTTGTCCAAGGTGGTGCGCCGCGCGGGCGCGGCGCCTTTCGACACTCCCTTTGCGCGGCGCACAATACCATGAGGCGCTGCTCATGCAAGGGGCACCGAGCATGCAAATGCAATTAGAATGGACGCGCGTAGAATGCCCGCGCGCAGGTGCATGACGGCAGGCGTATGACGGCAGGTGTGCGGGTGCGAACAACCGTGTGCGGAGTCAGGATCCGAGGATGCGCTGGATCAGGGAATACGAGATCGAGAAGCCCGCGCTCTGCGACGAGCTGATCAAGGGCTTCAAGCGAACGCGCCGGCTCGGCCTCACCCGGCCGGGGACGAGCGCCAAGGGCGTCGACAAGGCCTGGAAGGATTCCGAAGACGCGAGCCTCACCTGTTTCCCCTACGAGGTCTACGCCAAGTCGGTGCGCGCCTACCGCGGCCACGTCATGGCCTGCCTCGGCGATTACCTCCGCGCATTCCCGGTGCTGGGCGAGGCATCGGACAAGCTCGGCTTCCTGGAGCCGCCGCAGATGCAGTACTACAAGCCGGGCGGCGCCTTCCACGGCGCCCACTACGAGAGCAGCGGCCTCGACCTCGGCCACCGGGTGCTGGCGTTCCAGACCTTCCTCAACGACATCAGGGAAGGCGGCGGCACCTACTTCACCTTCCAGGAGCATCTCGTCACGCCGGCCAAGGGCAAGACCGTGATCTGGCCGGCGGGCTTCACTCACACCCACCGGGGCGAGGTGGCGCCGCGGGAAGAGAAGTATATCGTAACCGGCTGGATCAGCTTCATGGGGGTGTAGAGCCTCACCCCATGAGCGCGACGGGGCGGCCGCCCGGCGCGACCGCCCCCTTGTTCCTCCGCACCGCCTCCCGTGCGGAGGCGGCCCGTGCGGCGCGATCAGAACTTGATACGGGCGCCGATGCCGGTGACGGTGACGTTGCTGGTCGAGGTGTCGACGATGCCGGCGTCGTAGACGCCGTAGATGCCGTAGATCTCGGCGCCGAGGTCCTTGATCTTCTGCACGACGGCCACGTCGTAGTAGCTGCCGGTATCGCCGTCGGCGTTCTCGGCATCCATGAACCCGACGGAGACCGCCGTGCTGCCGACGGAGCTGACGTCGAACTTCTGCCCCAGCTTGGCGTATGTGAACGCCGCGCTGTCTTCGCCGTCCTCCTCGGTCGAATAGGCGAGAGTGGCGCTCGTGCCGCTGGGTGCCAGGACCGACGCCGAAGCGCCCATGCCGGTGTCGTCGCCATTCGTCCATTGGGCGGCCACTGCCTCGACCTCGAAACCGTCGAGGTCGGCACCGTAGCGCAGGGCCAGATCCCAGGGACCGGACTCGCCATCGTCCTTGTCGCTCTGGATGGAACTCGAGATCTGGAAGCCGCCAAAGCTCGGCGAATCGTAGCGCAACCGATCCTTCCGGCTTTGCCCATCGAGATTGTCGAAGATCGCGTCGACCTTCTTGGTGCGCTCGCCATTGGAGTCCACGAATTTGACGTCGGCGCCCATCGCACCGCCGGAGCCCGAGCCGCTGATCACGCCGGTGCCGGAGAGATCCGCTTCGGCCACACCGTCGGACGCGGTGCTGCCCTGGCCGACGGAGAACTTGCCCGCCCCCTTGTGCTTGACCCAGAACTCGAGCTTGCGCTCGGAGAATGACTCCTTGCCGGTGTTTACGTCGTCCCCATCGTCCCCAAGGTGCACCTTGGACGACGAGTTCGATTCGATCTGTACTTCGATGGTGGTGCCGGCCGACCACCCGCCGTCCATCCTGGTCTTGCCCTTGAAGCCCACGCGGGTGGACGACATGTCGTTGTCCGCATGGAAGAGGCGGCTCTCGCTGCCGTCGTTGGCGCTGAGCAGCATCCGGTTGACCTGGCCGTAGACCTTGAGACTCACCCTGTCCTTGCCGGACTTCACCATCTTGGGCGGTTCTGCGGGCTCCGACTCCTCCATCATCCTGCTGCCCTGCTGGACCACCATGTTCTTGAGGATCTCGACCTCCTGCCGCAGATCCTCGATCTGGGAGCGGAGCTCGGCATTCTCCGATTCGAGGTGGCTGTCGGCGAGCGCAGGGGCCGCGAGGCTCACCAGGAAGGTCGTGCCGAGAAGCGCTGCGGCCAGAGACCGCCCCCCGAAGCGACACCGAATGCGCACGAATCCCATCACCCTCTCCTCTTTCGCTGGTTCGTTCGACGAACGGATATTCCGAGCCCACGCAGGCGGCTCCCTGGGGACGAGGCTAGGCGGCGGGCGTGAAGCGACGGTTGCGCTTCCGTGACGGATTGGTGTCATCGAGGGATGCCCGCCGCTGCGCCGGATATCGGTGGAGGCCGGCGACGCGCCGGGGAGGGGCGCGCTTCCGGCTAGAGGGCGTTGAGCGCGGAGCGGACGGCCTGGTGCTCTTCGGTGCCGGGCGCGAGCAGGGGCAGAAGGCGCTGCCAATGCGTGCGCGCGGTGGCGGCATCGCCGCGTTCCGCCGCCGCGAGGCCTGTGAACCAGAGGGCAGCGCCGTCGTCAGGATCCAGCGCCAGAATGCGCTCGTAAACCGCGACCGCTTCCGGGGGCGGGGCGTTGGAGCCGAGGTCGCCCGCGAGGATACGGGCGTAGGCATGAAGGGTTTCGGGATCGTCGGGCGCGAGCTCCACCGCCCGGCGCAGCGTGTCGAGCGCCTTCTCCGCTTCGCCGAGCACGGCGTAGGAGCGGGCGAGCCGGCGCCAGCCTTCCGGGTCGTCCGGGTTTTCCTCTAGCCGCGCGGCGAGGCCCGCCACCATGGAGCGGATCATCTCCATGCGCTCCTCCGGCGTCATGTCGGCGGCGGCCGCCACGTCGTCCGCCGTCGGGCCGGAGGGCGCCTCGGCGAGCGGCGGCGCAAGCGGGAGCGCCCCCGGCTCGACGCCCAGCACCTCGGCGGCCTGACCGATGAGCGCTTCGAGATCGCCGCGCCAGGCCGCTTCGGCCGGCGTATCGGCGGCGAGCGCGAGCCACATCTCGTAGGCCTCCTGCACCTGCCCGGCCTGCGCGCGGGCGAGTGCCAGGTGGAAGCGGGCGGCCGGGTCGTCCGGCCGTGCTTCGAGGGCCCGGCGGAAGACGCCGACCGCCTCGGGCGCGACCACCCCGCCGTTGGCCCAGACGATCGCCTCGCCCAGCATCGTCAGCACTTCCGGGTCGCCGCCGGAGAGCGCGGCCGCCCGGCGCAGCGCATCGGCCGCCTCCGGGTAGCGCTGCAGCACGACGTAGGAGCGGCCGAGCAGGAGCCAGCCATCGAGGTTGTCGGGGTCGCTCTCGAGCCGGGCCGCGAGCCGCTCGACCGACTCGCCGATGGCCGCGGTCGCTTCGGCGGTCGCGGCCGGGCGCTCGATCTCGGCGAAGGGGCGGCCCGGCAGTCCGGGGCTGCCGAGGCTCGCGTAGACGCCGGCGGCAAGCGCCGGGATGCAGAGGCCGAGGCCCACCGCCGCCGCGCGCCGGCGCCACGTCGTGCGCCCGCGGGCGTTCGCCCTCCGGGCGTCCGGCGCCGCCTCCCGCGCGCGGTCCGTGCGCAGCATGCGCCGCTCGATCTCGGTGCGGGCCGCCTGCTCCTGCTCCGCGCTCACCAGCCCGCGCGCGCGGTCGCTCTCCAGCTCGCGGAGCTGGTCGCGGTAGACGGTGAGGTCGTAATCCGCCCGCGACGGGCCCCGGCGCTGGCGGCGCAGCACCGGGATCAGCACCGCAGCCACGGCAAGCGCCGTCAGCAGGGCGGCGGCCAGCGCGAAGATCATCGGTCGCCCGGTTGGGTGCCTAGGTGTCGTCGTCGAGAAGGGCGTCGAGCCGCCGCCGCTCCTCCGCCGAGAGAGGCGCCGCCTCGGCACGGCGCGCGGCGGCACGCGAGCGGCGCAGCAGGGCGAAGGCGATGGCGGCGCCGGCGACGAAGACGGCGGCCGGCCCGAACCAGAGCGCATAGGTCTCGGGCTTCACCGGCGGGTCGAGCAGGACGTAGTCGCCGTAGCGCGCGGTGAGGAAGCCGCGCACCGCATCGTCGCTCTCGCCGGCGGCGATGCGCTCGCGGACGATGGCGCGCATGTCCTGCGCGAGCGCCGCATCGGAATCGGCGATGGACTGGCCCTGGCACACCATGCAGCGAAGCTCTTCGTGGAGCGCGCGGGCGCGGTCTTCGAGCGCCGGATCGCCGAGCGGCTCGTCGGGCGAGAACGCGAGGCCGGGGCCCGCCGCCAGCACGAGCCAGAGCGCGCAGGACGCGCCCAGCATGGCCCGCCGCACGCCGCTCATCCGCCGAGTTCCTCGATCAACGGCAGGATCGTCTCGTCCAGGTCGTACTGGGAGAGCACGCCCACGTGGCGGTGGCGGATGCGCCCGGCACCGTCCACCACGAAGGTCTCGGGCACGCCGTAGACGCCCCAGTCGATCCCCGTTCGGCCGTCGAGATCGGCCCCCATCAGCGTGTAGGGATTGCCGAGGCGGCCGAGCCAGCGCTCGGCGTCCTCCGGTAAATCCTTATAGTTGATGCCATAGAGGGGGACCGTGCCGGCCTCCGCGAGCGCCATGAACAGCGGATGCTCGACCCGGCAGGGGCCGCACCAGGAGGCGAAGATGTTGACCAGCACGATCTCGCCCTTGCCGAGGTCGGCGGTCGCGAAGCCGCCCGCCTCCTCGAACCCCTGGACCGGCGGGAGCGCGAACTCCGGCACCGGCTTGTCGATCAGCGCCGACGGCACCTTGCTCGGATCGCCGGTGAGCAGCTGAACGCCGAGGGCAGCCGCCAGCGCCACGAAAACGAACACCGGCACGAGGTAGCGCAGCCGGCGGAAGGCGGAGACAGGAGGGCGGGTTTCCTGCGATTCCGCCGGGTCCAAGGTGCTCGCCTGTGTGGGCACCTGGGTGACTTGGTCCGCGGTGTCGCTTGTTGGCCCCCCTCGGCGGCGGCCTAGGGATAATGAGAATAGCAGTCTTAAGTTGAACACGTGTCCCTCAGTCGCCCGCGCCGCCCGAGGCGGCGACGGCGGTTTCCGCCGGCCGCCGGCGACGGGCAGGCGCGCCCACGCGGTGGCGCCGGTCGGTGAGCGAAACGGCGCCGCCCGCCACCATGACGAGCGCGCCGATCCAGATCCAGGGCACCAGCGGGTTGTGATGGATACGGATCGCCGTGCCGCCGCCCGGCGCATCTTCGCCTACGACGACGTAGAGATCGGAAAGCCACGTCGTGTGGATCGCGGCCTCGGTGGTCCAGGTGTCCTGCACCGGGTAGTGGCGGCGCTCGGGCAGGAGGAGCGCGACCTCCTCGCCGCCTCGCGTCACCGCCACCTCGCCCCGCCGCGCGAGATAGTTGGGGCCGGGCACGTCGCCGACGCTTTGCAAGTGAAAATCGTAGCCGGCGAGCGCGACCGAGTCCCCCGGCCGCATGACCTGCTCCCGCTCGGTCTGCCAGTTGCCGGCACCGACGGTGCCCGCCACCAGGACGGCGACGCCAAGGTGGGCGATGCTCATCGCCCAGGCCGCGCGCGGCAGGCCGATCGCGCGGCGCGCGCTCTCTGCGAGCGGCACGCGGAGGAGCCGCACGCGCTCCGCCAGCTCGGTCAGCACGCCGGCCGCCACCCAGCCGGCGAGCGCCATGCCGAGCACCGCGCCCCACGGCCCGCCGCCGCTCGCCGCAACCACTGCGGCCACCGCAACGGCGGCTGCAAGGGAGATCGCGAGGCGGGGCAGCACCCCGCCGGGGCCCGCGCGCTTCCAGGCCATCAGCGGCCCCGCCGCCATCATCAGGAGGAGCGGGATCATGATGGGCACGAAGGTCGATTCGAAGAAGGGCGGGCCGACCGAGACCTTCTGGTCGGCGATCGCGTCGAGAACGAGCGGATAGAGCGTGCCGATGAAGACCGTGGCGCAGCCGACGGCGAGCAGCAGGTTGTTGGCGAGCAGCGAGCCTTCGCGCGAGACGGGGCGGAACGAGCCGCCGGCCCGCATCCCCGGTGCGCGCCACGCGTAGAGCGTGAGCGAGCCGCCGACCACGATCACCAGGAACACCAGGATGTAGACCCCGCGCGCAGGATCGGAGGCAAAGCTGTGCACCGAGGTCAGCACGCCGGAGCGCACGAGGAAGGTGCCGAGCAGGCTGAGCGAGAAGCCGAGGATCGCGAGCAGCACGGTCCAGCTCTTCAGGCTGTCCCGCTTCTCCGCCACGATGGACGAGTGCAGCAGCGCCGTCGCCATCAGCCAGGGCATGAAGGACGCGTTCTCCACCGGATCCCAGAACCAGTAGCCGCCCCAGCCAAGCTCGTAGTAGGCCCACCAGGACCCGAGAGCGATCCCCGCCGTGAGCGCGCACCAGGAGAGCAGCGTCCACGGCCTCACCCAGCGCGCCCAGGCAGCGTTCACCCGCCCTTCGATCAACGCCGCCACGGCGAAGGAGAAGGCGGTGGAAAGCCCGACGTAGCCGAGGTAGAGCAGCGGCGGGTGGAAGGCGAGGCCCGGGTCCTGCAGCAGCGGGTTGAGGTCGCGCCCGTCGAAGGGCGCGGGGTCGAGCCTGAAGAAGGGGTTGGAGGTGGCGAGGACGAAGACCAGGAAGCCGAGGCCGATCAACGCCTGCACGGCCAGCACCCAGGCGCGGAATGCGGGCGGCAGGTTGCGCCCGAAGGCCGCGACCGCGGCGCCGTAGACCGCGAGGATCCAGATCCAGAGCAGCATCGAGCCCTCGTGATTGCCCCAGGTGCCGGTGAACTTGTAGAGGAGCGGCTTGGCCGAGTGCGAGTTGTCGGCGACGGTCACGACCGAGAAGTCGGAGACGACGAAGGCCTGCATCAGGCAGGCAAGCGCCGCCGAGATGAAGACGAACTGCGCCAGCGCCGCCGGCCGCGCCAGCGTCATCAGGCTCGCGTCGCGGAGCCTCGCGCCGAGCGGCGCGGCGCAGGCCTGCACCAGCGCCATCGCGAGCGCCAGGATCAGGGCGAAATGGCCGATCTCCGCGATCATTCGGCGCCCTCGCCCTTCCAGTTGCCGGACTTCTTGAGCGCGTCCGCCACCTCGCGCGGCATGTAGTTCTCGTCGTGCTTGGCGAGCACCTCGTCGGCCTCGAAGACGCCGCCCTTCAGGTAACCCTCGGCCACCACCCCCTGCCCTTCGCGAAACAGGTCGGGCAGGATGCCGCGGTAGGTGACGGCCACGGCATGGGCGAGGTCGGTGATGGTGAAGCGCACCGTCAAGCCGTCGTCGGCCCTCACCACGCTGTTCTCCTCCACCAGGCCGCCCACGCGGAGCCGCTGCTCGGGCGGGAACTCGCGCTCCTTGATGGTGCTCGGGTCATGGAAGAAGACAAGCGTGTCGTCGAGCGCGGTCAGCACCAGGCCCGCAGCGAGACCGAGCGCGCCGAGCCCGCCGCCCAGAAAGACCAACCGCCAGTGCTTGCGCTTCATGCCGGAGCGTTCTGCTCCCCGTCGCGCTCGCCCTCTTCCGCGGCGGCACGTCGGCGGCGGGCGGTCGCCTCGAGGGCCCTGAGCGCCGCCTCGCGCGCACGCATGGTGCGGATGCTGAGCGCGAGGAGCGCGACCATGATGACGGCCGCGGCGCCGAAGGCCGGCCAGACATAGGCCGCATAGCCGCCCATTTCGAAGAAGGACATTGCCTCGCGCTCACCCGCTGCCGGCGGCGCTGCGACGAGCGCCCCCAGCCTGTCACGTTAACCGGCAATGGTCATAGTGTGGGCGCATCGTGCGCCGATATCAAGACGTTGGCCCGGCTGGTTCCGCGCGGACCATGACCCCGGCGCGAAATTCGGGCTAGACTGCGCGCCGAGCGAAGCGCTCTCTGGAGGGGATGGAATGGCCTACTGGCTCCTGAAGTCGGAACCCGGAAGCTGGTCGTGGGACGACCAGGTGCGCGACGGCGTCGCCGAATGGGACGGCGTGCGAAACCACCAGGCGAACAACAACATGAAGGCCATGAAGGTGGGCGACCGCTGCTTCTTCTACCATTCGGTCAATGCCAAGGAGATCGTGGGCGTCGTCGAGGTCGTGAAGGAGCACTACCCGGACCCCACCGACTCCTCCGGGCGCTTCGGCATGGTGGACGTGAAGGCGATCCTTCCGGTGAAGCAGCCGGTCACGCTGAAGCAGATCAAGGAGGACCCGGCGCTCGGCGACATGTGGCTGGTGCGGCAGTCGCGCCTTTCGGTGAGCCCGGTGACCGAGGCCGAGTGGCGGCGCATCTGCACGCTCGCCGGCATCGCGGCCTGAGGCGGTCAGGCGGCCGGATAGAGGCCGGCGAGTTCCCGCTTCACGAGGTGGGCTGCGTCTGAGCGCCGCGTCGACGCTTCCAGCACCTGAATGCGGACCCGGTCCAGCGGCGGCAGAGCCTGCGCGCCGGAGACGACCTGCAATCCCACAGGCATCGCGCCCTCCGGCATGACGGCGAGCACCGTCCCGGACGAGACGGCGCTCCGGATGATCCGTTCGTTCGCGCTGCAGAGCGCTTCCCGATAGGCGAATCCGTGGGAGCGCAGCGCGTCTCTGGCCGCAGCCCCCAACAGATGGTCCGCGGGGTGGCAGGCGATCGGCAGCACGTCCCAGTCGTTGATCGCGAAGCCGGGCGCGGCGACCCATCGCAGGCGAGGACGAGACAGCTGCATCGCGGACGGCAGCGCATCGACGGTCATGACGACCGCGAGATCGAGCGACTCCTCGTCGATCCTCTGTCGGAGCGACACGGAGTTCTCGCTCAGAACGTCGAGTTCGAGCGCGGTGTAGACGGGCAGAACCTTCTCGAGAAGCCTTGGCAGCACGGTGGCGGCGCAGGCGTCGTCGATGCCGAGCCGGACGCTGCCGGCGAGCGCATTCGCGCTCGTGCGCCGGAAGAGGCGGTCGTGCATGTCCACGAAGGCCTGCGCTTCCGCCAGCAGCTGGCTGCCAGCGAACGTGAGCCTGACGTCTCTGTGCTTGCGCTCGAACAGGCGTATGCCGAGCTGCTCCTCCAGGTGGCGGATGCGTATGGACATCGTCCCCTGCGAGCAGCCGCAGAGGTCGGCGGCGACGGAGAAGCTGCGCTCCGTTGCGACGGCGATGAACGACCGCAAGAGCTTGGTATCAATGTCCCGCACCGAAATATTGATAATAGCGATATGTTGATTTTGTCAATGCAATGTATTGGCGGCGGCGCGCGTGAACGCGGCGGAATTGCCTGGGCAACGGCGGTCAGGCGACCTGCGTTCGCAGCCCCTGGAAGGCACGGATCAATTCCCGCCGGGCCACCGCCCATGCCTCCGACTGCTGGCCCGGCCTTTCCAGCAACTGCACGCACGCCCTGCCCAGCGGCGGCAGAACGGAGGACGTGGGCATCGCGGCGAGCGAGTCGGGCACCGTTCCCTCGGCCATGACGGTGACGGCGGTGCCCGCTTCGACGGCGCACCGGATGACGCGCGAATCGTCGCTGCTCAACACCTCGCGCCAGGCGGTGCCCTCGCCCTTGAGCGCGGCGATTCCCGCGGCCCGGAGGAAGCATTTGTCCCGATGCCAGGCGACGGGCACCGGCAACGACGGATCGAGCGCAAGGCCCGGTGCGGAAACCCAGTGAAGCTGCGGGCGTTGCAGCTCCACGGCGGACGCTGCTTCCTCCGGCAACGCCACCACCGCCAGATCAAGCGTGCGCGACTCGATCAGTTGCTGCAGGCGCCAGCTCGGCCGGCAGGTGACGTCCAGTTCCGCGGCGGCGTGGTTCTTGTGCATGTATGTCAGAAGGCCCGGCAGAAGAGAGGCCTCGTAACCCTCGGCGACGCCGAGCCTGACCTGGCCGATGACCCGGCTCGTCTGCAGGCGCTCGTACATGCGGTCCTGCATGTCCACGAGGTCCCGAATGTCCGGCAGCAGATCGCGCCCGTCGGGCGTCAGCTTCACTTCCTGGGGCCCGCGGTCGAACAGGCGCACGCCCAGGGCCTCTTCCAGCTTCTGAATGCGAACCGACATCGTGGCCTGGGAGCACCCCAGTTGCCGGGCCGCCTTCGAGAAGCTTTTTTCTACGGCAAGACAAAGAAACGAACGAAGTTGCCGGGTATCCAGATCGACCATTTGAATAGAGTAAAGCAATATTACGTATATCTCAATATACCTTTATAGTTATGAAAATGAATATTTGGGTATACCAAAGAGACTCCTCGACCTGTCATCGGCCGGACATGACTGCGGGCGGCCCTGCTGCGGGCTCGCTTGACAGGTGCCGGGCCGCATGGTCAGTAGCGGCGCGCGCGAACGGCTCGCGGAAGCGCGAGAGTGCCCCTCATGACGACGGCCATCATCTTCCCCGGACAGGGCTCGCAGACGGTCGGCATGGGCCGCGACCTGCACGATGCGTTTCCGGCTGCGCGCGCCGTGTTCGAGGAGGTGGACGAGGCCCTCGGCGAGAGTCTCTCCGGCCTCATCTTCGAGGGCGACGAGGACGAGCTGACGCTGACGCGGAACGCGCAACCGGCGCTGATGGCGGTCTCGGTGGCCGCGATCCGCGCGCTCGAGGCCGAGGGCGCCTGGAGGCTCGGGGAGCGCACCGCGTTCGTCGCGGGCCACTCGCTCGGTGAATACACCGCGCTCGCCGCGGCGGGGTGCCTGGCGCTGCCTGACGCGGCCCGCCTGCTTCGCCTGCGGGGCGAGGCCATGCAGGCGGCCGTCCCCGTCGGCGCAGGCGCGATGGCCGCCTTGATCGGCGCCGATCTGGCCCAGGCCGAGGAAATCGCAGAGGCTGCCGCCGCCGGCGAGGTCTGCGTGGTCGGCAACGACAACGCGCCGGGCCAGGTGGTAGTCAGCGGCGCCGCGTCCGCAGTGGAGCGGGCGGTGGCGCTGGCCCCGGAGCACGGCATCAGGCGCGCCGTCATGCTTCCGGTGAGCGCGCCCTTCCACTCGCCCATGCTCAGCCCTGCGGCGGAGGCGATGGCGGCAGCGTTCGCGGAGGTTTCGTTCATGCCGCTTGCCGTCCCGGCCGTCGCCAACGTGACGGCCCGCCCGGTGCACGAGGCGTCCGAGGTGCCGGCGCTGCTCGTCCGCCAGGTGACGGCGATGGTGCGCTGGCGGGAGAGCGTGCTTCACATGGCGAGTGAGGGCGTGGACACGCTGATCGAGATCGGCGCCGGCAAGGTGCTCACCGGCCTCGCGCGGCGCATCGACCGCTCGCTTGCCGCCTCTTCGGTCGGCACGGTCGAAGACGTGAGCGCCCTGCTGGAGCAGGCGGGCTAGAAACAGCGGACGGCAACGGGGAGCGGCGAGGAATGTTCGATCTGTCGGGAAAGGTGGCGCTGGTGACGGGCGCCACGGGCGGCATCGGCGGCGCCATCGCCGAAGCCCTGCACGCCCAAGGTGCGGCGGTGGTGCTCTCCGGCCGGCGCGCGGACGCCCTGGAGGCGCTCGCCGCGCGGCTGGGGGACGGCGCCCACGCGGCGCCCTGCGATCTCGCCGACCGCGACGCGCTCGCAGGCCTGCCCGAGCGGACGGCGGAAGCGGCCGGCGCGCCCGCCATTCTCGTTCACTGCGGCGGGATCACCCGCGACGGCCTCGCGCTCCGCATGAAGGACGAGGACTGGCAGGAGGTCCTGGAGGTCAATCTCAGCGCCGGCTTCGTGCTCGCCCGCGCCTGCCTGCGCGGTATGATCCGCCAGCACTGGGGTCGGCTCATCTTCATCACCTCGGTGGTGGGCACGACCGGCAATGCCGGGCAGGCCAACTATGCCGCCTCCAAGGCCGGGCTCGCGGGGATGGTGAAGGCGCTCGCCGCCGAGGCGGCCGCCCGCGGCGTCACCGCCAACTGCGTCGCCCCCGGATTCATCGAGACGCCGATGACCGACGCGCTGGCGGATGCGCAGAAGGAGGCGCTGCTCGGCACGATCCCGGCCGGACGCTTCGGCGAGGGGAGCGACGTCGCCGCCGCCTGCGTCTACCTGGCCAGCGAGGAGGCCCGCTACGTCACCGGGCAGACGCTCCACGTCAACGGCGGCATGGCGATGATCTAAGCCCGGCGTGCTCGCCGGTCCCCCTCTACGACACCCGTGCGCGGCCGGGCCTGCCAGCGCGGATGGCGATTACGCCGGCGGCGACGATCAACACCGCGCCGCCGGCCATGAGCCAGTCCAGCCCTTCCGCCCAGAAGAGCCAGCCGAACAGCGCGGCGAAGAGCACCGACGTGTAGATGAAGGTGCCCGCGCGATCCGTCGGCGCGACGAGGCAGCCCTTCGCGAAGAGGACGTGGGCGGCGGTCGAGAAGACGCCCAGCATGACGAGCCCCGGCCAAGCCTCGGCCGGCGGCAGGGTCGGGTCCATCAGCACCGGCGCGAGCGTGACGAGGATGCCGAGCGCGGCGAAGTAGACGGCGATGCGGATCGCGTTCTCCTCGGTCGGCATCTTCCAGATGGCGACGGCGGAGAGCCCGCCGAGCAGGCCGGAGACGGCGCCGATCAGGGCGGCGGGCTGAAAGAACTCCGTTCCGGGCTTGAGGATCAGGGCGACGCCGGCGAAGCCGATCAGCACCGCGGCCAGCACCCTGCCGTCGAGCGCGAAGCGGAAGAGCACAAAGCCCAGCACGGGCACGAAGATCGGCGAGCTGAAGTTGAGCAACACCGCCTCGGCCAGCGGCAGCACGCTCACCGCGTGGTAGTAGCAGAGCAGCGCCGCCACCAGCGCCACGGCCCGCATCGCCATCAGGCCGCGATGGGCCGGGCGGAGCGAGCCGGGCCAGTGCCAGAGGACCCAGGGTGCGAGGATCGCGAGGCTCAGCACGTTGCGCCAGAAGAGCACCTCGAAGCTCGAGAGGCTCTCCTCCGCCATCTTGATGCCCATGCCGGCGAGCGCGAACATGAGGCCGGACGCCGCGACGAGGGCACCGCCCAGGATCACCCGCCGGCGCCCTGTTGCGCGGCCGGAGTCGCTCCGATTCTCGCTCATGATCGGACGCCTGGCGGCGGATTCCGTGTCTCTCTCATGGCCCGCGGGACCGCTTCAGGCTCGAATTGACCCGCGCACGGGCGGCGTCGTTCGAGCGTATGGAGTATCGCCGGAAAATGTGTTACCTAGCGCCGCGTCCGTCCGTCCGCGCGGCACGGCCCGAACGGGGTGCGCGCGCCGCACGGAGCCGCTGTCCGCTGGTACAGACCGGCGTAGCCGTTCACGCAGTCCGACGAGGGAAGGTTACATGAGCGATAACGATATCGCCGCGCGCGTCAAGAAAATCGTCGTCGATCACCTTGGCATCGAAGAGGAAAAGGTGACCGAGAACGCGAGCTTCATAGACGATCTGGGCGCGGACAGCCTCGATACGGTCGAGCTCGTGATGGCCTTCGAGGAGGAGTTCGGCTGCGAGATTCCCGATGACGCCGCCGAGAAGATCCTCACGGTGAAGGACGCCATCGACCACATCGAGCAGATCACCTGACGGGGCGGCCAGAGAGGCCGATGGCGCGGACAACGCCTGCGCGGGACCTCGACAGCCGGAGAGAAGGGAATGCGCACCGCTGACCGGGCGCGCAGAGTGGTGGTCACCGGCGTCGGCATGGTGTCGCCGCTGGCGAACGGCGTGCGCCTGAGCTGGGAACGGCTGATCGCCGGGCGCTCGGGCATCGCGCAGATCCAGGCGTTCGATCCGTCCGACCTGCCGGTCAAGATCGCGGGCGAGATCCCGAACGGCGACGCCGACGGCGGCTTCCGCCCCGCCGACATCGTGCCGACCAAGGACCTGCGCAAGATGGACGATTTCATCGTCTACGCGCTGTGCGCCGCGGTCGAGGCGGTCGAGGATTCGGGCTGGACGCCCGAGGACGAGGAGAGCCTGGAGCGGACCGGCGTGATGATCGGCTCCGGCATCGGCGGGCTCAAGACCATCGAGGCGGCGACCGTGCTCGTCGCCGAGAAGGGCCCGAGACGGCTCAGCCCGTTCTTCATCCCGTCGAGCCTGATCAACCTGGCGTCCGGCCACGTCTCCATCCGCTACGGCTTCCGCGGGCCCAATCACTCCGTGGTGACCGCGTGCTCCACCGGCGCGCACGCCATCGGCGACGCCTCGCACCTGATCCTGCGGGGCGATGCGGACGTCATGGTCGCCGGCGGCGCGGAAGCGGGCGTCTGCCATATCGGTGTCGCGGGCTTCGCCGCGGCCCGCGCGCTCTCCACCAACTTCAACGACGAGCCGGAACGCGCATCCCGCCCGTGGGACGAGGCGCGCGACGGCTTCGTGATGGGCGAAGGCGCGGGTGTCGTCGTGCTGGAGGAGTACGAGCACGCGAAGAAGCGGGGGGCCACCATCTACGCCGAGATCATCGGCTACGGCATGAGCGGCGATGCCCACCACGTGACCGCGCCGGCGCCGGACGGCTCGGGCGGCTACCGCTCCATGGCGCATGCGCTCCGCACCGCTGAGCTCAACTGCGACGAGATCGACTACATCAACGCGCACGGCACCTCGACGCCGCTCGGCGACGAGATCGAGCTGGGCGCGGTCAAGCACCTCTTCGGCGCCGATGCCGGGCGGCTCTCGATGTCGTCCACCAAGTCCTCCATCGGGCACCTGCTCGGCGCGGCCGGCAGCGTCGAGCTGATCTTCTCCATCCTCGCCATCAATCACGGCGTGGTCCCGCCGACGCTCAATCTCGACAACCCCTCGCCGGGCTGCGATCTCGATCTCGTCCCGCACGAGGCCAGGGAGCGCAAGGTGGAGCGGGCGCTGTCGAACTCCTTCGGCTTCGGCGGCACCAACGCCACGGTCATCGTAGGCAGGCCCTCCTAGAGGGTGGCGATGAGGCGCGCCGTCCTGTGGCCGCTGACGGGGTTGGCGGTCCTGGTTGGCCTCGTCGTCGTCCTGGTGATCGCGGGCTGGCTCTACGTTCACGGCAGGCTCGACACGCCGGGGCCTGCGCGCGACGAGCGCACCGTGGTCCTGCCGCAAGGAGCGAGCGCCTTCGACATCGCCGACCTGCTCGAGGACGCGGGCGTAATCGACGACCCGCTGCTCTTCGTCGCCGGCCTCTGGATCGAGGACAAGCAGCAGTCGCTCAAGGCGGGCGAATACATGTTCGAGGCGCTGGTCACGCCGCGCGGCGTGATGGAGAAGCTGGTGGCGGGCGATACGGTCTTGCACCGGCTCACCGTCACGGAGGGCATGACCAGCGCGGAGGTCGTGGCCCTGCTGAACGACGTGCCTTGGCTCGTGGGCGAGATCGCGGAGGCGCCCGCGGAAGGGACGCTCCTGCCCGAGACCTACCACTACGACCTCGGCGACAGCCGGGCCAGGCTGATAGAGCGCATGGAGCACGACATGGCGCGCCTGGTCGACGAGCTGTGGCAGGCGCGCGATTCCGCGGTCGCGCTCGACAGTGCGGAGCAGGCGGTGGTGCTCGCCTCCATCGTCGAGAAGGAGACCGCCGTCGCCGAGGAGCGCCCTCTCATCGCCGGCGTCTTCCTCAACCGGCTGCGGCAGGGCATGCGGCTCCAGGCCGACGTCACCGTGGTCTACGCCGTGACCGGCGGCAAGCGACCGCTGGGGCGGCCGCTCTCGCGCGCGGATCTCTGGCTGGAGAGTCCCTACAACACCTACCGCCAGAACGGCCTGCCGCCGGGGCCCATCGCCAATCCGGGGCGGGCCTCGCTCGCCGCGGTCATGCAGCCGGCGGAGACCGACGCTCTCTATTTCGTGGCCGACGGCTCCGGCGGGCACGCCTTCGCGGCGACCCTGGACGAGCACAATCGCAACGTCGCCCGCTGGCGCGCCACGCGGGCCAGTGAGAAGAACTAGCCAAGGAGAGGCGTCCGGATGACCGACACGATTCGCGTTTCCAGCATGACCGGGTTCGCCCGTGCCGGCGGCAGCAGCGGCGCTGCCGGCTGGAGCTGGGAGATCAAGAGCGTGAACGGGCGGGCGCTCGACATCCGCTGCCGCCTGCCGCAGGGGCTGGAGCGGCTCGACCCGGCGGTGCGCGGCAGGGTGGCGGCGCGGCTCAAGCGCGGCAACGTCACGGTAGGGCTCAGGCTCTCCCAGGCGCCGGACGCCGCCGCCATGCGCGTGAACAGGGCCTGGCTCGACGAGCTGATCGCGCTCGCCGCCGAGTACCGTGCCAACGAAGGCATCGCGCCGCCCAGCCTCGACGGCATGCTGGCGCTGCGCGGCGTGATCGAAGCCGCCGAGCAGCCCGACAACGACGCGGACTCGGGCCAGGACGACGACGCCATGCTGGA
This sequence comes from Alphaproteobacteria bacterium, assembly GCA_965221125.1. Classification (GTDB taxonomy): domain Bacteria; phylum Pseudomonadota; class Alphaproteobacteria; order UBA828; family UBA828; genus WTGU01. The sequence continues at coordinate 58,181 of CBDCRW010000004.1, read as the reverse complement.
AACGCTCGATGCCGCGCTCGCGGAGCTGGTGCACGAGCGGCAGGCCGAGGGGACCCAGCTCGCGGCGGCGCTCACGGACCGGATCGCGGAGATCGCTGCCCTGACGCGCCAGGCCGAGGCGCTCGCGCCGTCGCGCCAGGAGGCGCTCGGCGCCCGGCTGCGCGAGCAGGTGGCGGCGCTGGTCGACGCCGGCGCGCCGGTGGCCGAGGAGCGCCTCGCCGCGGAGCTCGCGATGCTGGCCGTCAAGATCGACGTGACCGAGGAGATCGACCGCCTGAAATCCCACTGCGCGGCGGCGGCGCGCCACCTGCAGGAGGACGGCGCCGTCGGCCGCAAGCTCGATTTCCTCGCCCAGGAGTTCAACCGGGAGGCCAACACGCTCTGCTCAAAAGCCTCCCACGCCGCGCTCACGGACATCGGCCTCGCGCTCAAGGCCGCCATCGACCAGTTCCGCGAGCAGGTACAGAACGTGGAATAGACGGTGAGCGCGCCGGATACCGATCCCGCCCTGGAGCGCCGCGGCCTCCTGCTGGTGCTGTCGTCGCCCTCAGGCGCCGGCAAGACGACGATCACCCGCCGCCTGGTCGAGCTCGAAGGCGGCGGCGTCGAAATCTCGATCTCCCACACCACGCGGCCGAAGCGGCCGGACGAGATGGACGGCCGGGACTATCACTTCACGGACCAGGCCGCCTTCGCCCGCCTGCGGGAGCGGGGCGAGTTCCTCGAAAGCGCGGAGGTGTTCGGCCACTGGTACGGCACCACGCGCGACCCGGTGGAACGCGCGCTCGACGCCGGGCGCGACGTGGTCTTCGATATCGACTGGCAGGGCAGCCAGCAGCTTGCCGAGGCGGTGCGGGGCGATCTGGTCCGCGTCTTCATCCTGCCGCCGTCGCTGGACGCGCTTGAGCAGCGGCTCCGGCGACGCGCCCAGGACAGCCCCGAGGTGGTGGCGCAGCGGATGAGCCGCGCCGCCGACGAGATGAGCCACCACGACGAGTACGATTACGTCGTCGTCAACACGGCGCTGGAGAAGGCGGTCGAGGATGTGCGTGCGATCCTCCGGGCCGAGCGGCTGCGCCGGGAGCGCCTTCGGGGCCTGGAGGGCTTCGTGCGCCGGCTTACGTCGGGGGCGAACACGCCGACCCACTGACACGCTGGATCGCGCCGTTCACGCGGTCGAAGACGCCGGGCGCGAGCGCCAGCGCGAACAGCTTGCGCGGATCGTCGAGGCCGGGGAGCGTGATCCCGAAGCTCCCCGCGTCGGCAAAGCCGAAGCGGCTGAGAAACGCAGGCGAGCCGATGAGGAACGACGGCGTGCCCACCGCCACGACGGCCTCGTATCCAACCGCCGCAGCCTGATACAGGCCGGCCCGCACCAGCCGCCGGCCGATCCCCTGGCGCTCACGGACGGGATCGACCGCGATCGGCCCAAGCAGCAGCGCGCGTCCCGTCTCTCCGATGCGGACGGGCCAATGGCGAATGGTGCCGACGATGCGGCCCTCGTCTTCAGCCACGAAGCAGAGGGTGCGCACGGGTGCAACGCCCGCGCGCAGGCGGTAGGAGGGCCGGGCGTGGCGGTCCACGCCGAACGCCCTGTCCAGCAGGTTTTCGATTTGCGGGCCGTCCTGCGGCCGCTCGAACCGTATGGGAGACATGATTGCTCGCTCTCGACGTCAGACGGGCACTGTGGTGCAGCCGCCGCGCCGATGGCGCGGCGAAGTCAGGTGTCTCGTCGTCGCAGGCGAGCGTTCACAATCATGACGGCGGGATGACTAAAGCGTGCCGGCCCCGATGGCAAGCGGAATTACCGCGCTCCTGCGCTCCGCATGGCGGACCACGCCCGCGCGAGCGCGCAGAATTCGGCGACTGAGAGCGCCTCGGCCCGCGCCTCGGGCGAAATGCCGGCGCTCTGCAGCAGGGCCTGCGGGTCCGGCGTGAGACCGCGCAGGGCGCGCCGCAGCATCTTCCTGCGCTGGCCGAACGCGGCACGGGTCACGGCGTCGAGGGCATCGGGGTCCGCCGGCGCGAGCGGCGCGTCTCGCGGCACCAGGCGCACCACCGCAGAGGTCACCGCAGGCGGCGGCACGAAGGCGCGCGGGCTCACGTCGAAGAGCCGCTCGCAAGCGCAGAGCCACTGCGCGCGCACCGAGAGCCCGCCGTAGTCCCGCCCTCCCGTCGCGGCGATCCGCTGCGCGACCTCCTTCTGGAACATGAGCGTCATGCTCTCGATCCGCTCGACCCGCTCCAGCCAGCGCAGCAGGAGCCGCGTGCCGACGTTGTAGGGGAGGTTCGCCACGATGGCGATCTTGGAGGGGCCGAGGGCCGCGGCGTCGAAGGCGAGCGCGTCGCCCTCGATGACATCGAGGCGGCCGGGATAGCGCGCCGCGAGCTCGCCGAGCGCGGCCACGCAGCGGCGGTCCTTCTCCACCGCGACGACGCGCGCCGCGCCGGCCGCGAGCAGCGCCCTGGTCAACCCGCCGGGCCCGGGCCCCACCTCCAGCACGACGGCCGAACTCCGAAGCCGGGCCGCGCGGACGATCTTGCCGCAAAGACCGGGATCGAGGAGGAAGTGCTGCCCGAGCGCGCGCCTCGGCTGCAGGTCGTGCCGCGCGATGACGGCGGAGAGCGGCGGCAGCGCGGCGTCCTGCCCGCCGTCCGCCGCATCGGGGGCCCGGGCGCCGGTCAAATCCTTACGCTGATGAACGCCGAGCGGTGCAGGTCGCGCAGGTAGCGTCGCGCGAGCATCTCCAGCCTGCGCTGGCCGATCTCCTGGCGGATCGCCTCCCGATCGGGACCCGCGGCAGGCGCATCCGAGAGCACCGTGCGGCGGTCGATGAGCAGGACGATGCTGTAGCCGTCGAACGTGCGCACCGGAGGGGCGATCCTCCCCGGTTGCATGCGCGCGAGCACGGCCTCGATCTCGCTCGGAAGCTCCCCTTCGAGAACCCAGCCGATGTCGCCGCCGACGGCGGCGGTGGCGCTCTGCGAGAACTGGCTGGCGATCTGGTCGAACTTCGCGCCCGCCTTCAGCTGCTCGAAGAGGCTCTCAGCGGCGGCGCGAACCTCGCTCTCCTGCTCGCTCGACTCGACCGCGAGGAAGATCTCGGCGACGCGATACTCGGGGCGCCCCCGGTTGGCTTCGAGCTGGGCGAGCGCCTCGTCGATTTCGCCCTCGCCCACCGAGACCGCGGCGCCGAGCCGGCCGCGCACGAGCTTGGACCAGAGAATCTCGGCGCGGAGCTGGTCGGTAACGGTCGCGACATTCAGCCCCTGGCGTTGCAGGAAGTCATCCAGTCCGCCGCCGGCGATTCCGTTGCGCTGCTCGACGCTGCGCCGCGCGTTCGCCATCTCGGCGTCAGTGACCGTCACGCCGAGGCGCTCGGCTTCCTGCACCTTCAGCCGCTCGTCGACGAGCGAGCGCAGCACCTGCGGCGCGAGCTGCCGGCGCAGGTCCTCGCTGGCGCGCAAGCGCGATGCCACGATGGCAACGTCGATGCGGGCCACCAGGTCGGGGATCGAAATCGCCTCGTTGTTGACCACCGCGGCGATGCCTATGGACTCCTGGCCGCTCGCCCGGCCTGCCGGCAAGAGGACGAGCGGCAGCAGCGCGAGCAGCAGTGGAGCCAACCTTGCGAACTGCGAAATCCTCATGGCCGCCTCAGCCTGTCTGCTTCAGAACGACGGTCAAAAGCCATACCGTATCCGGCTCGATGTCCCGGTCACGGGTGAAGGAGCGCGACACGCCCGTGCCGACAAGCACACACTCGTCTTCATAGGTAAGACCGATCCTCCAGCTAATGGAAGTGTTGTCCTCGATATCGCGGCGGATCCTGGATGAGAAGGTCCAGTTGTCGAAGGGCCCCGCCGTGAAGCCCATGAGCGCCTGCCTGCCGCCGTGGCCGTCTCCCGTCATGCTCTCCGGCTGCTGGTCCAGGTCGACGAAGCCGAGCGTGCCCCGCAGCCAGCTCGGCCCGGCCGCGAGGTCGATCTCGTTGCGCCTGATCCTGGCGTTGCGATGGTCGAGGCGAAAGCGGAGCGAGAGATCGACCCAGGGCGACGGTTCGAAGAGGATGTGGCCGACAAAGTCCGACAGCCGATGCTCGAGCCCGCTGCCGGGTTCGAACAGCGCGTTTTCCTTCTGCCGGATGCTCTGCCCGAACAATGCCGTCGCCCGGCCGCCCTCGGGCCCGTAGAAACCGAGGCGCACCCCGTAATTCACGCGCCGGCCGGTCTCCATGCGGTCGAGGCCGGTGAAGCGGTTGGTGCTGAACAGGTTGGTGTGATCGAATTCGAGGTCCTGGCTGTCCTCGTTGGGAATCTCGGCCGGATTGCCGCCGTCCGGGCTGATGACGCCCTGCACGATGGGCTCGATGAGCTGACGGATCGGGCCGAGGCGGGAGATGAGCGGATAGCGCCATTCGACAGCCAGTTGCGGCACGAGGCGCACGGCCGTGCCGCTCTCCATGGCGCCGGAGGGCAGCAGGGGGTCGACCGGCGTGTAGAAGTGATAGAGGTCGCCCCGCAGGCTCGCGTCGATGCGGAAGAGGTGCCCTCCGGACAGGATCATCGGGCGGTGCCAGCCTCCGGCAACGGAAATCCGCCGGCTGTCGACCCCGTCGAAACGCTCCAGGATCATGAGATTGCCGTCGAGCGTGGCGTAGCCGCCGAGATAGTCGGGCGCGGTCACCAGATTCGCGTCGAGCAGGGGAAGGACGATGGGGCTCTGGTCGCTCTGTGCTCCCGCCCGGAGGCTCTGGAACCAGTAGCTGTTGCCCGACAGGAAGCTGCGCCGGCTGTACTGCTCCGCATACAGGTTCGTGACCAGCTCGTCCTGCGACGAAATGTCGTAGCGCTTGAGATAGGTATCGTCGATGGCGCGCTCCACGTCGAAGCCCCAGCGCCAGTGCTCGTCGATATCGAAGAGGCCGCGGCCGAAGATGTGCCCGCGGACATTGCGGCCGTCCTCGGCCGGTGTGTCCGCCTGGGTGATGCTGGCATCGATGGTGTACTGGCCGTCCCGCGTGCGCTCGCGGTACTCGCCGGCCAGCACGACCGCCTCGTCGGAGGTGAAGCGCGGCGAGAACGTCAGGTCCCGGTGGGGCGCGAGGGACCAGTAGTAGGGGATCGTCACGTCCACGCCGAGGGCCCTGGAGCTTCGGTAGAGGGGATACAGGAAGCCGCTCTGCCGCGTCACGCTCGGATCGGGATGACGGAAGTAGGGGGTGTAGAGGACGGGCAGGCCGAAGACCTCGAGCGATGCATCGTAGTAGGTGAGATCGTGATCGGTCTGGTCGTGGATCACGGTCCCGGCCTTGATCTGCCAGAGCGGTGGCCGGGCGGGCTCGTCCGCGCACAGCGCGCAGGGGGAAAACACCGCCTTCCGCATCACGGTGCGGTTGCCGTCGATGCGCCTGGCGCCGCCGGCGACGATCCGCGCGTTGTTGGCCATGAGGACGCTCAAGCGGTGGATGACGCCGCTTCGGAGGTCGCCGGTGAGCTCGACGGAATCGGCGAACAGCACCTCACCGCCCGGCTCCCGCAGCGCGACGTCGCCGGAGGCGGTCACCACGCCCTCGCCCTGCCTGTAGTGGATGCGCGCGGCGCGCAGCACGCGCTCGCCCTGGGCGACCTCGACATTGCCGGACGCGATCACCGTATCGGTGGCCTCGTCATAGGTCAGCTCGTCGGCGGTCATGAGGAGGTCGCCTGCGAGCAGCTCATCGGCTGGCAGCACGGCGTCGGCCTCCTGCGCGCGCGCCTCGAATGCTGAGAGGGCCAGGAGACACGCGAGGATGAACGGCGCGAGGGCTCTGATCATGCCGGCGCTATCCGTCCTCGAGGTGGAACAGGCCAGCGACGCCGAGCAGGGTGAATATGACCGCCGGAGTCCACGCCGCCAGCACCGGCGGCAGCTTGCCGGAGAGGCCGAGGGCGAGGACGAGGTCCGAGACAAAAAAGAGGAGAAATCCCGTGAGCAGCCCGCCCAGCACCAGCACCCACGTGCCGCGCCGCGTGAAGCGAAGCGAGAAGGTCGCCGCTATCAGGACCATCGCGCAGAGCAGAAGGGGAACCGCGAGTAGCGAATGCCAGTGCAGCCGGTGCTTCACCGAGGAGAAGCCGGATGCCTCCAGCACCTCGATGAAGCTCGGCAGAGCCCAGAAGGACAGGGTCTCCGGCGGCGAGAAGCTGTTCTGGATACGCTCCAGGGTGAGATCGGTCGGCACGCGGGCGTTCGCCCGGTGCCGGGTGGGCTCGTCCGGCTCGCTGAAGAGAGCGTCCGTCAGGTTCCAGTAACCGTCCTCGAGCCGGGCTTCGGCGGCGTCGATGCGTCCGACGAACTGATCCTCTTCTTCATAGAGGAAGATGATGGTGTCGTGGAGCGTCATCGTCTCCTGATCGACACTCTCGGCGTGGATCACGGACTGGCTTTCCGCATCGCCCTGCCTCAGCCAGATCCCGGTCTGCGACAGCGCCAGGAGGCTGGACTGGCCGCGCAGGTGGGTCGCGTCCAGCTGCTCGAAGCGCGCGGTGGTTGCCGAGGCGAGCGGGTTGACCACCGTCATGAAGAGCCCGCCCAGCAGCGCCGCGATGACGAGCGCCGGAAGCAGGAACTGCCAGACCGAGACGCCCGCCGCCCGCGCGATCACCAGCTCGCGGCTCCGCGTCAGCTTCGCGAAGGTCACGATGCCGCCGACGAGAACGACGAAGGGAAGCGCCTTCTGGGCCATGAAGGGAATATGGAGCGACGCCATCTGGAGGACGGTCTCGATGGTGGCCGTCTTGTCCGGCCCCGACGCGCGGCGCAGCAGCTCGATCGTGTCGGCGATGAGAATGGTGACGATCACGACCAGGAACACGAGTGCCACGCTCTGCAGGTATTGCCTGCCCATGTAGAGCGAGAGCGTGGACGAGAGGCGCATGGACCCTAAGCCCCTACCCCTGCGCGCCCGGCTCCGGCGCCGCGGGGCGGCCGCCGAGCAGGCGCGGCAAACGGCCACGCAGCACGGCGATCGCCGCCGCCGTCGCGAGGACCGGGTTGAGATACATGAGCGGAATGAGACTGCTGTTCTTGGCCGTCGCGTTGACCAGGAAGAGTGCTGCGGCCTGGAACAGGACCGCGGCCGCGATCGCAACGAGCATTCGGCGCCATTGCCCGCGCCGGTCGACGTTGCCCAGGAGCAGCGCCGCCAGGCCGATGGCGACAAGGGTGTAGGCGAACAGCGGCGAGACGATGCGGTTGTGCGCTTCGGAGAGAAACTTGCTGCGCATCCGCTCCGCGCCCTCGCTCTCGGGGTCGAGCAGCTCGCCCACGAAGCGTTCGCGCGGCTCGCGCGAGCGGGCGCCTTGCTGGTGGGCGAACTCGCCCAGGTCCATCGTATAGCGCTCGAAATTGAGCAGGGAAAGCTGCGCCGAATCGCGGTCGATGCGTTGCCGGTGACCGTTGAAAAGGATGAAGCGGGGACCTTCCGCCGTCTGAACCAGGAGGCCCCGCTCCGCCATCATCGTGACCGGCTTCTCCCTTTCGCGGGCGTCGTGCACGAGGATGCCGTTGAGCGTGCCACCCTCGCGCCCGCGAATGTAGACCGTGACGCCATCGGTCAGCGAGTTGAACGAACCTTCTTCGAGGAGCAGCGCCGAGTGATCGCTGCGCAGCACGAACTGCCGCTCCTTGAACTCCCGGTGGCTGATCGGCATGACGTACATCACGATCGCGTAGGAGGCGACAACGATGATCGTCGCCATCAGCAGCGCCGGCTTCGCGAGCGACCATTGGCTGACGCCGGCTGCCCTGAGGCACACCAGCTCGCTGTCGATGGTGAGCCTGTTGTAGACGAAGAGCAGCGAGCAGAAGAAGGCGATCGGCAGGATCGCGCCCAGGAAGGTCGGCAGCACCAGCATGCTCATCAGCAGGAAGGCGCTGAACGACAGGCCCTTGTTGACGATCAGGTCGATGATGCGCAGCGACTGCGACAGCCAGACGACCGCCGTGAGGCCCAGCGCGACGAGCAGGAACGGACCCACGAGCTGGCGCAAGAGGTAACGTTGATAGCGGGGCATGCCCCATTATAGCGGCTCCCGCCGGAGCGGGGAGCGCCGCGCCGCGCCGCCGTGACGCCCTACGGCCGAGCGGGTCATGAGCGCGTCCGACCCTGGCGGACGCGCGACAGGCCGCGACCGCGGCCTGCCGCGAACGCGGCGCCCTCGCGGAGGCGCCGGCCGGTCGCGCCGATAGGCGCGCGAAAGCGCCGACTGGCCGGCTGCCGTGAGCGATAATGACCCGAGCGTTTCCGGCTGAGGCGGAAACGCTCTAAACCGGCGGGCGATGGCGGCTCCAGTTCGTCGCCGCCTCGAAGGCCGCCGCCGCGCGGAACACGCGGGTATCGTCGTAGGTGCGGCCCACGATCTGCAAGCCGGTGGGAACGCCGCTCTTCGCGAAGCCCGTCGGCACGCTCGCGACCGGGCACTGGTTCATCATGTTGAAGGGGTAGGTGAGAAGCCAGCCCAGGTGCGGCTCGACAGGCTTGCCGTTGATGGTGAAGCCCTGGTCCATGTTGGTGTGGTCCGCCTTGACCGCCGGCACGGCGAGGGTCGGGCAAATCATGACGTCGTAGCGATCCAGGATCGGCGCGAGCTTCTGGTACATCGCGCCGCGGGTGCGGTTGACCCGCTCGAACTCGACGGCGCTGACCCGGCTTCCCCTCGCCACCAGGTCGACCACTCTCGGGTCCATCTCGTAGCGCCACTCGGGCAGATAGTCCTGAAGGCCGCTGGCGAAGAAGACCTCGAAGAGGCGCAGGTACTGGTTGAGGACGCCGGAGGTCCAGCCGAGATCGACCTCGTCGACCTCGCAGCCGAGATCGCGGAAGACCTGCACGGCCTTCCTGGTGTTCTCCTGTACCTCTGGGTCGACCTGGACGTAGCCGAGATCCGGCGTGTACGCGATGCGCCAGCCCCGGATGCCCTCGTAGGAGAGCGGCAGGCGGATACGCGTCCTGAGGGATTCGATATCCGCCCTGTGCGGGCCGGAGACGATGTTCTGCAGCAGCGCCGACTCCGCCACCGTGCGGGTGAGCACGCCGATCTGGACGAGGAACATGTGGGGGGCGTCGGTGTCGTTGGGATTGCGCCCGTAGGGCGGCTTGAAGCCGAAGAGGCCGTTCACCGAAGCGGGAATGCGGATCGAGCCGCCGCCGTCGCCCCCGTCCGCGATCGTCGTCATGCCGGCGGCGACGGCGCCGCCGCTGCCGCCCGACGAGCCGCCCGGCGTGTACTCCGGGTTCCAGGGATTGCGGCTCACGCCCCAGAGCGGGCTGTGGGTGGTCCCGGCGTAGCCGAACTCGGGCGTCGTGGTGCGGATGTGGAGGATCGCGCCGGCCCGCATCAGGCGCTCGGTGACCGGATAGGTGTGATCGGGGCGGTTGTGCTCCATGATCCGGGAGCCAATCGTGGTGATCTCGCCCTTGATCGAGTGGTAGTCCTTGCTCGCGAAGGGCAGCCCCTCGAGCGCCCTGAGCCGGCCGTCGGTCTTGCCGTAGCGCGCCTCCGCCGCCTTCGCCTGTTCGAGCGCGCGGTCGAAATAGCTGTAGGTCACGAGATTGAGCGCCGGGTTGACCGCCTCGCAGCGGGCGATCACCGCCTTCATCAGCTCGACAGGGGAGAGCGTCCGCGCCTTGAACGCGGCGAGCGCCTCGATCGCGCTCATGTAACAGAGGTCGAGGTCCGCAGCCGCCATGTCGGGCGCTCCTATTCGTTGCTGAAGGCCTCCAGGCCGTCGAGATAGCCGAGGACGCGCTCCACCGGCTCGACGTCGCCGAACTTGGCGTCGATATCGAACAGGTTCCATTCGACGACGCCAGGCACCCGGTCGCCCACACCCTCGCGCACGACGATGGGGCGGAAGCCCTCGGCGATCGCGTCTTCGGCGGAGTGGCGCACGCAGCCGGCCATGGTGACGCCGGTGATGATCACCGTGTCCACCCGCTGGGCGCGGAGATAGCCCGCGAGGTAGGTGCCGTGGAACGCGCTCGCGCGCTTCTTCACGATCACCTGCTCGCCGCGTTCGGGCATCGGCGCGATGCGCTCGTCGATCGCGGCCTCGGGCGAGCCTTCGCGCAAGGTCTCGACCGGGATCTTCATGTGCCAGAGCCCGGTGTCGGCACGCGGCCCGGTCGGGTCCTGGTAGGCCGTCGTGGTGTAGATCACGGGGATGTTCTTCTCCCGCGCAGCAGTCAGAAGCTGCTGATTCGCGGGGATGATCACCTCCATGTTGTCGCAGGTGAAGTTGTGGCCCGGCCTGGTCCACGCGTTGGCGAGGTCGATGATCAGCAGCGCCGGCCTGGTTCCGAACCCGATGCGGCGCTGGAATCCCCGCGTCTGGTAAATCTCGGAATCGGCGGCAAAGATCGTCTCGAGTGCCCGCCTGACTTCCTCGTCGCGCGAAAGCTCCGCCGTCATCCTGCGTCCTCCTGCCATGGATGGCCGCCGAGTTTAGCCGCGGGGCGGGCCGACTGCCAGCAGCGCGCCCTTGCGTGAGAGCGCGTCCGCCTTCGACGGACGCGCGACAGGCCGCGACCGCGGCCCGCCGCGAATGCGGCGCGCCCGCGCAGGCATCGGCCGTCGCGCCGGCAGGCGCGCGGAATCGCGCGACGGCCGATTGCCGTGAGCGATAAATTCCCATGGCGCTTCCGGCCAGGACGGAAACGCCATGTGACCGGAATCAAGACGGTTGACCCTGCCGCTCGGCGACGCCTAATTGAAGCGCGGACGCCGGTATGCGCGCCTGAGGCCGGGTGGCAGAGTGGCTATGCAGCGGACTGCAAATCCGTGTACGCCGGTTCGATTCCGGCCTCGGCCTCCAACTTCTTCCCTCTGCAGGGAAAGTTACCTTGTGGCGCCGCCTCGATTCTGCTGCGGTGCGTGCGTGCCTCGTGGTAAAAGTCGTCCATGCACGGTCAAAGGGGGCAGCCGGAATGAGGCGCTCGCACATCGGTAAGGGGATGCTCGCGGGCATCCTGCTGTTGGCCCTGGCGGGGGCCGGCTGCGAGAATGTGGAGCCCGTCCCGGATCCGTCGGTGGATCCGCGGCTGCGCAACACCTCCCAGGAGAGCATTTTCGGCCCCGGCGGCCTTTCGCTGTTCGGCGACGAGGACGACGCGTCGGGGGCCGTCGGCATCGGCGTCAATGCCTTCCTCTGGCGCGCGACGCTCGACACCATCTCGTTCATGCCTCTGCTCTCGGCCGACCCCTTCGGCGGTGTCATCATCACCGACTGGTACGCGCCGCCCGAGACCCCTGACGAGCGCTTCAAGATGACCGTCTACATCCTGACGAGATCGCTGCGCTCGGACGGCGTGCAGGTCACCGTGTTCCGCCAGGAGCGCGGCGACGGCGGCGTGTGGGAGGACCGCGCGACCAGCCCGGACACCGCCATCAGCCTGGAAGACAAGATTCTCGACCGCGCCAGGCAGATCCGCACCGCGTCGATCCAATAGCCCAAGGTTCAGCGCCGGGAGGCCGTTCGCGCGCTGCGGCTGCGCTGCCCGGCCCGTCATGCTATAGGGACGCCGCTCTCCGGCAACCGCCGGAACGATGGAGCGAGCGTAGCCGATGAGCGAGCGTTACGACGCGCAGGCGGTGGAAGCCAAGTGGCAGGCCGCCTGGGAGGACGCGGGTCTGTTCCGGGCGGAGCGGAGCGACGGACGCCCGAGCTACTACGTGCTCGAGATGTTTCCCTACCCCTCCGGCCGCATCCACATGGGCCACGTCCGCAACTACACCATGGGCGACGTCGTGGCGCGCTACAAGCGGGCGCGGGGCTTCGACGTCCTCCATCCCATGGGCTGGGACGCCTTCGGCCTGCCGGCGGAGAACGCGGCGTTCGAGCGAGGCGTCCATCCCGCCGAGTGGACCTACGCGAACATCGCGACCATGCGGGGCCAACTGCAGCTCATGGGGCTCTCGATCGACTGGGAGCGCGAGTTCGCGACCTGCCACCCCGGCTACTACGAGCACCAGCAGGCGTTGTTCCTCGATTTCCACGAGGCCGGGCTGGTCGAGAAGAAGGAGGCGTGGGTCAACTGGGACCCCGTCGACCGCACGGTGCTCGCCAACGAGCAGGTGGTGGACGGGCGCGGTTGGCGCTCGGGCGCGCTGATCGAGAAGCGCCGGCTCGCGCAGTGGTTCTTCCGCATCACCCGCTTCGCCGACGAGCTGCTGGAGGCGCTGGAGGAGCTGCCGCGCTGGCCCGACAAGGTGCGGCTCATGCAGCGCAACTGGATCGGGCGCTCCGACGGCGCACGCATCCTCTTCCCCATCGAGGGGCGCGACGAGGCGCTGGAGGTCTTCACCACGCGCCCGGATACGCTGTTCGGCGCGTCCTTCTGCGCGCTCTCGCCCAATCACCCGCTGGCGACGGCGCTGGCCGAGTCCGAGCCGGCGCTCGCCGAATTCATCGCCGAGTGCAACCTCGCCGGCGTCGGCGAGCGTGACATCGAGGCCGCGGGCAAACGCGGCTACGATACCGGCGTCAGGGTCCGCCATCCCTTCGACGCCGAGCGCACGCTGCCGCTCTACGTCGCCAACTTCGTGCTGATGGACTACGGCACCGGCGCGATCTTCGGCTGCCCCGCCCACGACCAGCGCGACCTCGATTTCGCCCGCAGCCAGGGCTTGCCCGTCATCCCCGTGGTGTGCCCAACCGGCGAGGATTCGGCGTCGGTCGAGATCGGCGACGAGGCCTACGTCGGCGATGGAACGGCCATCAACTCCGACTTCCTCGACGGGCTCTCGGTGGCCGACGCCAAGGCGCGCGCCGTGGACGCGCTGGCCGAACGCGGCGCCGGCGGGTCCGCGGTCAGCTACCGCCTGCGCGACTGGCTGATTTCGCGGCAGCGCTACTGGGGCTGCCCGATCCCCATGGTCCATTGCCCGTCGTGCGGCGTGGTGCCGGTGCCGCGCGCGGAGCTCCCCGTGCGCCTGCCGGAGGACGTGACCTTCGACACACCGGGCAATCCTCTCGACCGCCACCCCACCTGGAAGCACACCACGTGCCCACGCTGCGGCGGCGCCGCGGAGCGGGACACCGACACCATGGATACCTTCGTCGATTCCTCGTGGTACTTCGCGCGCTTCTGCGCGGCCCGCGCCGACGAGCCGCTGCCGCAGAGCGACGTGGCACCGTGGCTGCCGGTGGACCAGTACATCGGCGGCATCGAGCACGCGGTGCTGCACCTGCTCTACTCGCGCTTCTTCACCAAGGCGCTCAAGCTCTGCGGCCACCTCGACATCGAGGAGCCCTTCGCCGGCCTCTTCACGCAAGGCATGGTGTGCCACGAGACCTACCGCGACGAGGACGGGCGCTGGTACTACCCCGACGAGGTCGAGACCCGCGCGGGCACCCTGGTGACACGGGAGGACGGGCGCCCCATCGCCACCGGCCGCTCCGAGGCGATGAGCAAGTCCAAGCGCAACACCGTGGACCCCGAAGCGATCATCGAGGCCTACGGTGCCGACACGGCGCGGCTCTTCATGCTCTCCGACAGCCCGCCGGAGCGCGACCTGGAGTGGACCGACACCGGCGTCAAGGGCGCGTGGCGCTACGTCGCCCAGCTCTGGCGCCTCGTCACCGCGCCCCCGGTCGCGCTGGCGCCCTGCGACGCGGTGCCGCCGGCCAACGACGCGCTGGCCCCGCCGTTGCGCGGGCTGCGCCGGACCATCCACAAGACGATCGCCGGCGTGACCGAGGACCTGGAACGCTTTCGCTTCAACCGCGCGGTCGCGCGCGTGCGCGAGCTGACGAACGCGCTTGCCGCCATCGACGACGCGCCTGGCGCTGGCCACGTGATGCGCGACGGCCTGGAGACGGCCATCCGCCTGCTGGGCCCGGTCGTGCCGCATCTCGCCGAAGAGGCCTGGCGCCGTCTCGGCCATGACACGTGGCTCGCCCGCGAGCCGTGGCCGGAAGCCGACCCGGCATTGCTTGCCGACGACGTCGTGGTCGTCGCGGTGCAGGTGGACGGCAAGAAGCGCGCGACGATCTCGCTCCCGGCCGATCACGACAAGGCGGCGGCGGAAAGCGCCGCGATGGCGGACGGCGGCGTGCGCCGGGCGATCGGCGGGCGGGACGTGCGCAAGGTGATCGTCGTGCCCGGACGGATCGTGAATGTCGTCACCTGACCGGCCGCTTGTCCGCTTCACGGCGCGCGCCTGGCGCCGGCCGATACCCGTCCTCGCTCTCGTCCTTGCCCTCGTCGTTCTCGGCGCCTGCGCCGTCGAGCCGCTCTATGGCTCCCGCGCCGGCGAGGAACGGGGCGGCGGCGCGGCGGCGATCGAGATTGCGCCGGTCAAGGACCGCATCGGCCACATCGTGCGCAACCACCTCATCGACGGCCTCACCCCGAGAGGACAGCCGAGGCAGCCCGACTACCGCCTGGCGTTCTCGGTCGAGCAGAGCAAGACGCCGCTGCTGATCCAGCTCGACGACAGGGCGACCCGGTTCAACCTGACGCTCCGCGCCACGTTCTCGCTCACGGACCGCGACGGTGTGGAGGTCTACAGGGATCACGCGCGAGCGACCGGGAGCTTCAACGTGGTGGAGTCCGGGTTCGCCACCGCGACCGCCGAGCAGGACGCTGCGGAGGAGGCCGCGCGGGTGCTGAGCGAGGACATACTCACGCTGATCCTGCTCCATCTGCGCCGATGAGGCGCGCGCGATCCTCCACCCCGCCCGCCGGCAAGCCGTGAAGATCGCGCCGGCCCGCGCCGACCGCTTCTGCGCCGCGCCGGACGCGGGCATCCGGCTGGTGCTGATCTACGGGTCCAACGAAGGGCTGGTGCGGGCCCGCGCCGAAGCGTGCGTGCGCGCGGTGGCGGAGGATCCGGACGATCCCTTCCGCGTCAGCACCCTGGACCCGGCGCTGCTCCGAGACGAGCCGGGCAGGCTCGCCGACGAGGCGGCGGCGATGGCGCTCACAGGCGGCCGCCGCGCGGTGCGCCTGCGCGGGGTGACCGAGGCGGTGGTGCCGGCGGTCCGCTCGTGCCTCGCCCTGCCCGGCGTGGAGAGCCTGGTGGTGGCCGAAGCCGGCCCGCTCACGCCACGCTCCGGGCTCAGGAAGCTCTGCGAGCAGGAGCAAAGCCTCGCCGCCATCCCCTGCTACGACGAGAGCGCCGAGGGCGCCCGGACGCTGATCGAGGCCTTCTGCGCAGAGCGGCGGATCTCGGCGGCGCCCGAGACGGTCGCCTGGCTCGCCGAGCGCCTAGGTGCCGACCGCCGCCAGATCGAGAACGGGGTCGAGAAGCTCGCGGTCTTCCTCGGCGATCCGGGACCCGAAGGCAGCGTGCTCACGATGGAGGTGGCGGAGGCCTGCGTCGGCGATGCGGCCGAAGCCTCGGCGGACGCGGTCGCGCGGCTCGCGGTGGCCGGCGACCTCGAAGGGCTGGACCGCGCCATGTCGCGCGCGCTCTACGGCGGCGCTCAGCCGATCACCCTGCTTCGCGCTGCCGCCCGCAGGCTCGCACGCCTTCATCGCGTCGCGGGCGCGATGGAGAGCGGCGCCAGCCGGTCGGACGCGATGGGCGCGCTGAAGCCGCCGGTCTTCCCCCGGGAGCGCGCCGCCTTCGCCCAGGAGCTGGCGCGCTGGCCGAGCGCGCGGGCGGCCGGCGGGCTGGGCCTGCTGACCCGCGCCGAGCGCGACTGCAAGGTCTCCGGCGGCACGCCTGCGGCGATCTGCTCCGACGCCCTGCTCCGCATCGCGCGCGCAGCCCGCAGGGAGCGGCGGTAAAGCTAACGCTCGCGGCGCCAGCGGATGTTGTCGAGGGCGAGGCGGGCGCGGACGCCGAGGTAGGTGAGCGGCGCCGGCGGCAGCGGGTCGGGCCTGCCCTGCTCCTCCAGGTCGGCGATGAGCGGGTTGTCCTGGCCGGTCGCCATGTCCGCCGCAAGCACGCCCGAGATCGTGCCCTTGGTGACGCCGATTCCGTTCTGGCAAACCGCGGCGAAAGTGTGGGGGCCCACCTTGCCGAAGCCCGGCGCGTGGTTGCGCGAGAGGCAGACGTAGCCCCGCCAGGTGTGCTCGATCTTCACCTCCGGCAGCATGGGGAAGCGCACGTCGAAGGCCCGCTGGTGGTCGCGGCGGATGGTCTCCATCTCGCCATCGGGGCGGCGGAGCTTCGGCGCGTAGAAGAAGCGCTGGCGGATGAGGATGCGACGCTCCGTCGTGTAGCGCATGGTGACGCTGATGTGGGAGTTGGCGGGCGTGAGCCCCCAGTCGTCCACGCCGCCGAGCGCCTGGTGCTCGGCGTCCGTGAGCGGCCGGGTCAGGCTGCCGTGGGCGGCGAAGGTCAGCAGCGAGCCCTTGAAGACCGAGAACTGCGGCGCGTAGCCGTTGACCGCGAGCACCATGGCCTGGGCGGCGACGCTGCCGCCGGGCGTGGTCGCACGGATGCCGTTCCGCTCCTCGACTTCCATCACCGGCGTGTGCTCGTGCAGCGTGACGTTTGCCGGCAGCGTGTCGGCGAGGCCCTTGGTGAGCCCCGCCGGGTTCATGAGCCGCCCGCCCGGCGTGTAGAGCGCAGACGTATGGTAGGACGTGCCGAGCTCGCGCTTCAGCTCGTCGGCCTCGACCCAGCGATAGGGCTCGCCCAGGGAATCGAGCGTGCGCGCGAAGGGCGCCAGGATCTTCTCGCGGCCGAGCTCGGTGCGGGCGGCATGATACTTGCCGCGATGGGTGTAGGCGCAGTCGATCCCGTTCTGCGTCACGCAGGCGTCGAGATAGTCGATCGCCGCGCGGCTGAGGCGGATGTAGCCGTGCGCGCCGGTAAGCTCCTCGAACTCGCCGCCGACGTTGTGCGGCAGGTCGATGGCGAAGCCCGAGTTGCGCCCGGAGGCGCCTTCGCCGACCTCGTGCGCGTCCAGCAGCACGATGTAGTCGTCGGGCCGGTTCTCGGCGAGGCGGCGCGCTGCGGCGAGGCCCGCGAAGCCCGCGCCCACCACGAGCCAGTCTGCGCGCACGTCGCCCTTGAGCGCAGGCGTGGGTGCGCGGGGCGGCAGGATGCGGCTCCAGCCGTTGGTGGCGTCTTCCCTGGGTAGAATCCTGACCGCCATCAGCCGGCCTCCGCTCGCGTTGCCGGAAGAACCCGGACTATTCCGGACTTATCCGGACGGCGCGTCCCGTGTCCAGTCCGCGTTGGGGATGAAGAGTCGCTCGCCGTCGATGGTGAACCCGCCGATGGCCGCCTGGCCTGCCGGCGAGATGAGCCATTCGGCGAAGCGCCGCGCGGACGCCGCGTTGACGTGGGGGTGCTTCTCGGCGCTCACGAGGGTCACGCCGTACTGGTTGCGCAGCCCGTCACCGCCCTCGACCAGGAGGCGCAGATCGAGCCTGCCACGCATGGAGAGCCATGTGCCGCGATCGGCGAGCGTGTAGGCCTCCATCATCGTGGCTGCGTTGAGCGTCGCCCCCATGCCCTGGCCGGCCTCGCGGTACCAGGTGCCGGACGCGCCGGTGGGGTCCAGGCCCGCGGCTGCCCAGAGCGCGCGTTCGCGCCGGTGGGTGCCGCTGTCGTCGCCCCGGCTGACGAAAGGCGCTTCCGCCTCGGCGATCCGGCCGAGCGCTGCGGCCGCGTCGGACGCGCCTGCGATCCCGGCCGGATCGCGTGCCGGGCCCACCAGGACGAAGTCGTTGTACATCAGGTCGAAGCGCGCGCTGCCGTGGCCCTCGGCGACGAAGGCCTCTTCGGAAGGCCTGTCGTGCACCAGCAGCAGGTCGGCATCGCCGTTCCGCGCGAGCCGGAGCGCCTGGCCGGTCCCGACGGCGACGACGCGCACCTCGATCCCGGTCTCGGCCTCGAACAGCGGCAGCAGGTGGTCGAAGAGGCCGGCGTTCTGGGTCGAGGTCGTCGATGCGACGGTGATGAACTCGCCGGCCCGTGCCCCCGCGATAGCCAGCACGAGCGCGAACGCCAATACGGCGGCCAGCCGGACGATGCGGCCAGGCACGCGGCCGTCGAATTTCATGTGCAGACGTCCGGGCGTCAGGCCGTGGGCGGCGTGAGCTCGCGGCGCTCCCACCAGAGCAGCTCGCCCCGCAGGAAGGCGCTGGCAAGCTCGTTCTCGGGCCCGGCGAAGAAGGCGGGCGCAGGCGCATGCTCCAGCAGGCGCCCGCGGTGCAGGAACATCACCTCGTCCGCGAGCCGGCGCGCCTGGCCGAGATCGTGGGTGGTCATGATGATCTTGGTCCCCTCCCGCGCCATGGCTTCGATCACGTCCTCTATCACGTGGGTCGCGGCGGGGTCGAGATTGGCGGTCGGCTCGTCGAGGAAGAGCACCTGCGGCTTCAGCGCCCAGGAGCGGGCCAGCGCGAGGCGCTGCTGCTCGCCGAAGGAGAGCACGCGCGCCGGTGCGCGGGCGAAGGCGCCGAGCCCGGTGCGCTCCAGCGCTTGCGCGATCAACCGGCGGCGCTCGGGCCGGGGGATGCGCCTGAGACTCAGCGCGAAGTCGATATTGGCGGCGACCGAGCGGCGCAGCATGACCGGGCGCTGCATCACCATCGCCTGGAAGCGGAGCGGGTCGCGCCCGGCGGCGCCGTGCCACAGCACCGCGCCGTCGCTCGGCGCGATCAGCCCGTGGCAGAGGCGGAGCAGCAGGCTCTTCCCCGCGCCGTTGGGGCCGAGGATGATGGTCTTCGGCCCCTGGGCGATGCGCACGGAGACGGACTTGAGCAGCCGTTGCCGGTCGCGCTCGACGCACACGCCCTGCAACTCCAGCGGCAGGATGGTGGCCGCCGTCATCGCGGCCCCCCCTGCGCCAGCGTGCCACGCAGGAGGGCGGCGGCGGTGCTCACGGCAATCGAGAGCGCGACCAGGACGATGCCGAGGCCGAGGGCCAGCGCGAGGTCGCCCTTCGAGACCTCGAGCGCGATCGCCGTGGTCATGACGCGGGTCACGTGGTCGATGTTGCCGCCCACGATCATCACCGCGCCGACCTCGGCGATGGCGCGGCCGAAGCCCGCGAGCACGGCGGTGAGCAGGCTCCAGCGGCCGTCCCAGAGCAGCGCCCCGAGCGCGCGGCGCGGCGTCGCGCCGAGGGAGCGGAGCTGCTCCTCGTACTCGCCCCACATGTCCTCGATCACCTGGCGGGCGAGCGCCGCGATGATCGGCGTCACCAGCAGCACCTGGGCGATGACCATGGCGGTCGGCGTGAACAGCAGGCCGAGGACGCCGAGCGGCCCTGCGCGGGACAGCACGAGATAGACCACGAGACCCACCACCACCGGCGGCAGGCCCATCAGCGCGTTGAGCAGGATCACGATCGCGCCGCGTCCGGGGAAGCGGAAGAGCGCCACCGCAGCGCCCAGGGGCAGGCCGATCAGGCTCGCCACCGCCACCGCGCCGACGCTGACCTGGAGCGAGAGGAGCACGATCTCGCCGAGATCGCTGTCGAGGCGATAGACGAGGGAGAAGGCCGCCGCGAAGGCCTCGGCGATATTGGTCACGCTGGCGCCCCGCCGCCCGCTGATGAGAGGCCCGGTCGCCGCCCGGCGCCGGTGCCGGCCATGGTCCCAACACGGCGCACGGAACGCAACCGCCTGTCACCGCCTCGCGGACACTCTTCTTGCTGGAGGGTGCACGCGCTGCGAGTCCCGTTGCCCCAGCCCGCTCTCCCGAGCGGCGTCGCCGCGCCGGGACGAGGCGGGAGGGCGCGGTCAGCACGTCGAGCGCCGCCGGCGCTGCGGCATCACCTCGTCACGCGACCCGAACAAGCACCGATGCATCCCATTAGAAATCGTCGACGCCGCCCACCGACAATCCCGGCCCAAGCGCGTGTGTTTTCAACGGTCGAGGGCCGCCTGTCCGGGCTTGATGGCGCCGGCTCGGCCGCACGCGCGGGAACACCACCGCGCCGCTTCTCTGCAAATGCGCGGGTTCCGAACCGACCGTTTCGCGCTGCCGAGCAGGGCGTCAGGAGAACCTGGAAACGCCGGATCCCCGACGTTCCGTCTCTCTTCGCGCCGTCAGTCTAAGGCGCTACCTTGCAACATACTGATAAACTTGACTGACTTGTATTCCCGTTGCAGTCCGAGGCGCGAAACGAGCCGAAAGAACCGAGGCGTTTTTCATAAGCGCGGACGTTTGACGTTCGCAGGACGATTGAGGGTGATTAGTGCTTATCGACAACCGCTAATCACGATATCGCCACTAAGTTGCCGCAGAGCGTTGAATTCACACTATTTGGTGATATAAATTCGCTATGCTACCTTCTACATATTTCGAGCGTTCAGACGATTAGGAGCCGACTGCGTCCCGCGTTATTGGTGTGGGTTTGAAACAAACATAATTCCGCGCTTTTCCCGCGTCTGCGAGGGCGATTCACGCACACGCCCGTCGTAGAGAGAGCAGACTCAGTGCCCTTCTCTCCGCGACGGTCGGCATTTCATGGCCACAATAATGAAGAGGCCTCGGGCCCGGGCCTCGGGGCGCCGCGCAAGCGGTCTTTGCGCCGCGCCGCCGCGAACAAGCCAGCGCGCAAGTCTGCGATAAACCCTTTCAAATCCATCAGAATTACCGATGTCAGACCTTTGCGCCGGTTTGGGCGCGCTTGCGGCGCGTGCTTACGGGCCGATTCCGGTGATTCCGGCGCGTTACGCGGTGAAGCCGTCGTGCGCTTCCGTGATGACGGCTCTTCGATATGAATGAACCCACGCACGGGACGATCACGGACGCGGTGGTGGGCGCGCTCGCGCCGGGCCGCGACCGGGTGTTGTGGGACCGTGCGCTCACCGGCTTCGGCGTCCGCATCTATCCCTCCGGCGCCAGGGTCTACGTCGTGCAGACCCGTGGCCCGGCGGGCACCAGGCGCACGACCGTCGGCCGCCACGGCGTCATCGGCGCGGGCGAGGCCCGCAGGCGCGCAGCCCTCGTCATCGCCCGTATCAGGGCCGGCGAGGATTTCGTGGACCGCCCGGCCCCCAAGCCCGCCGGCCCCACCCTCGCAACCCTTGCTGCGCGCTACCTGCGCGAGCACGTCGCGGTCCGCTGCAAGCCCTCGACCGCCGCCCAGTACCGAATGGCCATCGAGCGCCATATCGTCCCCGCCCTCGGCACGCTCCCGGTCTCCGTCATCGCGCGGCGCGACGTCGCCGACCTCCAGCATTCCCTTCGCGACCGCCCGGCCATGGCCAACCTGGTGGTGGCGACGCTGTCGCGCATGATCGACCAGGCCCAGGCCTGGGGCGTCGCCGCCGAGGGGGTCAACCCCTGCCGCGCGGCCCAGAAGTACAGGGTGGGCCGGCGCGAGCGCTTCCTCACCGACGCCGAGTTCCGGCGCCTAGGCACCGCGCTGGACGAGCTGGAGGCGACGGGGCGCGTCTCGTCCCATGCGGCGGCCGCGCTCCGCCTCCTCATGCTCACCGGCTGCCGGCGGAACGAGATCCTCACGCTCCGCTGGGAGGACGTGCATATGGAGGCCCGCGAGCTTCGCTTGCGCGACAGCAAGACCGGCCCGCGCACGGTCTCGCTCTCGGCGGAAGCGGCGGAGGTTCTCTCTGCCATCCCGCGCGTGCCGGGCAACCCGTGGGTGATCCCCGGCACGCGCGCGGGGCGGCGCCTGTCCAGCATCTTCGAGCCCTGGGCCCGCGTGCGCGCCCGTGCCGGCCTCGACGACGTGCGCATCCACGACCTTCGCCACTCTTGTGCAGCAACAGTGGATAAAGCACTGTTATTATTTATGTTTCTTGAGACCCGTATCTGCCCGTCATCGTATAGTCACCGGATTCGATCCAATTCCTGACGGGACATGTCCCGACAGACGCCGCCAATCCGTCACGCGACCGCCGCGAGGCCGTTCTTGGCGACCAGTGTCAGCAGCTTGAGCGAGGTCCCGCGCGGGCGCTTCTCGCCGCGCTCCCACTGGCTCACCAGACCCGTCGTCACGTTGAGGTAGCGCGCGAACACCGCCTGGCTCGCATGCTCGCGCAGCCGAAGCTCGCGGATGTCCTCGGGCGTCATCTCCCTGACGGGGGTAAGGCACATCTCGTCGAACTTCCGCATGGTCTGTTTCGACATGAGGCCCGCCTCGGCCAGGCCGAGCGCCGCCTCGTGCGCCGCCGCCAGCGCCTCACTCTTGTATTGCTTGGTCATCGCATTTCACCTCGACAATCGTTCCAGCGGCCTGTGCGGCCGCAAGACCCTTCCTGTCCAGCGCCAGATACCCGTCGGCCAGCAGCCTGTAGGTCGCCAACTCGTCCCGGCGCAGGTTCTCCCGGTCGCTCTTCGCGAACCCGTAGACGAAGAACGCCAGTTCGCCCCGGCGGAACAGCACGATCGTGCGGAACCCGCCGGACCGGCCGCCGCCCTTGCGGGCGATGCGCTGCTTGATGACACCGCCGCCGAGGTCGGCGTCGACCAACCCTTCCCCGGCGCGCCGGACAGCCTCGCACAGCGCCTCATCCTCCAGCCCCTCGCGGTCGGCGAAACGGGCGAACGCCTTGGTCTTGAACGTCTGCAACCCGAGCCTCGCGCGCATCCGCCTTCATGGCTCCTTTTATGACACCCGGTGCGGCTTTTCAACTCGTGCCGCGCTCCTGCCGCTGCGCCGCCGTCCTGCCATCGTCTCCATTTGCGCGCTCCTCACCACCGAGAGGGGAGTTTTGACCGTGAGTAAGGCGGCGGTCGGCGCTTCGGAGGGCGGGGCGCTGCCGCCGATTTCCACAACGGCACGATGGAGACGGCAGCATGAGCGCAGCAACGATGGCGATGCCCGGCAACACCGCGGCGACCTTCCTCACGCATTTCTTCGGGCCCGGCCTGGCCGACGATCGCTATGCGGTCGAGAAGTTCCGGGCGATGGCGGACGGCGAGATTCGGCGCTGCTCCGACCCGGCACCGAAGGGCGGCGGGAGCCGTAGGGCGAAGGTCGTCACCGCCACCCTGAAGGCGGTCAAGGAGATGCGGCCCGCCCCCAACGAGGTCATCGTCTGCACCGGCCTCAAGAGCCGCGGCGGGGTCCAGTACTGGGGTGCCGTATCGACGTCCCTGTTCTGCAACCGCCGCCAGAAGGGCTGACCCCTTCCTCCCGAGGACGTCCTGCCGGCCCGACACCGGCGGGGCGTCCTTGTCCGTTTCCGGATTGGCAAGGAGGAGGCCGTCATGGCTTATGCCGACATCGACAAGCGTCGTCGGGCCGATCTCGCGCGCTTCCACCGGAGGGTCGCAGCCCGCAAGGCGGCCGGGTTGTGTGTGAAGTGCGGCAAGACCGGGCCGGTGCCGGACCGCACGCTGTGCGCCCCCTGCACGGAGAAACGCAACGCCGCCGACCGCGCCCGCTCGGCCCGGCTTCGCGCCGAGGGCAAGCCCGTGCGGGATCCGGTGCGGGCGAAGGAGTACGAGCGCGAGCGCAGCCGCCGGCTCCACATCGAACGCAAGGCCGCCGGCATCTGCACAAAATGCGGCCGGGCTCCCGCGCGCCCGGATCGCACCACCTGCGAGCCCTGCGCCGAGCAGCATCGCGCACGCGACCGCGCACGCTATGCCAAGGCGAAGGCCGAGGGAATCCCCTGTGGCGGCCGCGATCCCGAGGCCAAGCGGGAGGCCGACCGGGCACGCAGCCGCCGGCGCAGCGAGGCCCGCCGCGCGGCCGGGCTCTGTGTCCGTTGCGGGCATGTCCCGACCGAGGAGGGCCGGGGCCTCTGCGAGCCGTGCCGCGACGACCGGCGGGCCGCCCGACGCGCGCGCGATGCCGGTCGCCGCACCGCCGGCCTCTGCGTAAAGTGCGCGGCGCCCGCCCCCGGCGGGAAGCTCTATTGCGGCCCCTGTGGCGAGGCCCGGAACAAGCGGCGGAAGCGCGACCCGGAGGCCAGGCGGGAGGCCGACCGCCGGCGCTATGCCGAACGGCGCGCCAGGGGCGATTGCACGAGTTGCGGGAAGCCCGCCAACGGGGCGGCCGAGTGCGAGGCCTGCCGCGACGCCGGGCGCGACCGCTACCATGCTCGCCGGACCGCCGGGGTCTGCGTAAAGTGCCGGACGCCCACCTTCGGCGGCGCGGCCTACTGCGCGCCCTGCGCCGTGGCCAAGGAAGCGCGGCGCAACCCCGAGGCGGAGCAGGCCGCCCGGCGCCGCCGCTATGCCGAGCGGCGGGCGAAGGGCCGGTGTGTCGAGTGCAACACGCCCTCGCCGGGGGTCGCCCGCTGCGAGCCGTGCTCGCGCAAGCATCGCGAGAGTTCGGGAGCGTTTCGCGGCATCCCGGTCTGGGACCCGACCTGGACCGTGATCGAGGTGGAGACGGGGCGCGAGCACGGGCCGTTCGACAGTGAATCCGACATCGCTCTCTGTCTCGCCTTCGAGAAGCTCGACCGCGACCGGGTCGAGATCGTCACCGACGCGAGCCCGATGGCCTCGTTGACGTCCTGGTCCTGAACGGCCCCCTGCTGCGCAGCCGGCCCGCCGCCCGCCGCTATGCGTATGGCCGGCCGGGGGGCCGCTGCAACGCTGCCCGCGCCGTCGGCCGATGAGACCGATATTCACCCGCCCCTGTCCATCACCGGGAGATCGCACGATGAGCAGCATGACCCTGCCCGACAATCCCGTCTATGCGTTTGCGCCCGTAGAGGACCCCGACACGGGCTTTCAGCAAATCCGCATCGTCGTCGACGAAATGGACGCCGCCATCGGCACGTCGCTGGTGGTGCTGGGGGTCGACGAGGCGATGGAGATGGCGGACAGGCTCAACCGCCCCCTCGGCTGGACGCGCGAGAGCTGGACCGGGTTCGTCGCCGGACGGCTGTAGCGCCGAGGACCGCTCCTCCGAACCGAACCGCCGATCCGGTCGCGCCGACATCCTCGCCTGCGCGCGCCGCATCGACGGCGCCGGCGGCGGTCGTGACGTTGCTGACGCGCGCACGATCGCAACGCCTGCCGGGGCCGGTCCCGGCTTCTCCGCCTGCCCACCATCGTCCGCCGTCGGAGCGGAGCGCACTCCGGAGTTGGAGAAGAGCTTTCGCGGGGGGCGTGTCCGGCAGGGCGGCCGGAGGGAGTTCGGTCGCCTCGACGCCGGGCCGGGCAACGGCAAGAGGAGTTTCCCCGCCATGTTCCAGTCCGACCATTTCCCCCACCTTCCCGCCGGCATCATCGCCGAGCTGGGCATCGACCCGGCCGCCGTCCGCGAGGCGATCGAGGACGTGCGCGCGATCCGCTGCCCGGAGCGTCCGGCGGTCTATCCCGAGCACAGCTTCGCCCGTCTCGCCCCGGAACCGGCGGCGGAGGGCTTCGGCGAGGCGGCACCCTCCGAGCCCTGGGATCCGGCAGCCGCGCTTCCCCCGGCGTGACGGAGGTGGAGGAGGGCTTGGAGAAAGTGAGCGGACGGGGGTTCGGGAGGGTGTCCCGGCCTCCGGTCGTTCGCAACCCATCGTCATCATCCAGACCCATGAGGAGATCGTCATGGCATTCGGAAAGAACCACGCGGAACTGGTCGGCCGGTTGGGCGCCGACGTCACCGTCAACAATCTGGCCTCGGGCGGGCGCGTCGCCAATCTGAGCATCGCGACCGACGAGTCCTATTTCGACAAGTCGGGCCAGAAGGTCGACCGGACCGAGTGGCACCGCGTCGTCACCTTCCAGCCCGGCCTGATCGACATGCTCCAGAAGCACGCGGTGAAGGGCCGGCTGGTCCACGTCGAGGGCAAGATGCAGACCCGGCGCTGGCGCAGGGACGGCGAGGACTCGGACCGCTTCTCGACCGAGATCATCGTCGTGCCGGGCAACCGGGTCCAGTTCTACGACAAGCCGAACGGCAACGGCGCGGCGGCCGCGGATGCCCAGGCGCCGATGAACGACGGGGCCGCGCAGGCCGCCACC
The DNA here is from genome assembly GCA_965221125.1 of Alphaproteobacteria bacterium. Classification (GTDB taxonomy): domain Bacteria; phylum Pseudomonadota; class Alphaproteobacteria; order UBA828; family UBA828; genus WTGU01. The sequence goes on along the minus strand of CBDCRW010000004.1, from coordinate 32,339 downwards.
GTGGCGAACGGCGCCGACGAGTCCGGCATGGAAATCCCGTTCTAGCCGACCCTTCCTCCCCCAACTCGGGCGGCCGTTTCGGCGGTCGCCTTTTTTTCTGCCATGGGCCCGGAGTCCGCCGCCGCGCCAGGAGGGGAGAAAAGCTTGCGAACGGGCAAGCCGTTCGGAGGAGGGAGGGAGATCATGTCCGCCGTCGTCAATCTCAGGCGCGAGCCGAAGCTGCGCGAGGCGTTCGAATACGCGCATGTCGTGAACAACACCGTGCTGGTCGACCGCCGCACGAAATGGGGGAACCCGTTCAGAATCTCCCCCGGCCAGGATGCCGCGCAGGCGGTCGCGCGGTACCGCGTCCATCTCTGGCGGCGCATCCGCGCGGGCGAGGTCTCGCTGGAGGAACTCGCCGGGCTGGACGGGTGCTGGCTGGCGTGCTGGTGCGCCGGGGACCGCCCCTGCCACGCCGAGGTGCTCGCGCGCGCGGCGGAATGGGCGGCGGGCGTGCTGGCGGAGCGGACCGATGGATGACGCGCTTCCGTGCCTCCCTTCCGACGCCGTGCCGGGCCGAAACGCCGTTGGGGTCCGTGCAGGGGGAGAGAATTTCGACCGCGCTGTGATCTCCCATTGTGCCACACGTGCTCCCTCCGCCAACCCCTCCGGGGTCCTCCGCTGCGCTCCGGCGCGGGGAGGCTCCGCTAGGCGCCGCGACGAGGCGACCGTGGCTCAGGCCCAAGCTACGCCAAGGCTCGTTCCTCGCCAGGCTCCACTAGGGCCTTGCGCCCGCACCACTCGCCCCGACGCACCGCCAAGCTCCACCAACCCCGCGTGGCTCCCGTCCGCGCGCGTGACCCAACAGGACATCACATCGGGGATCGGCCCCGAACGTGCAATCCGAAAGGAAATCACCATGATCTTCGATATCGACACCATCGAGAAACGCGGACAGTCCGCCACCGCGACCGTCTGCGAGAACGCCGCCCTCTACGGCGCCACCCCCGGGCGCGACGAGTTCGACACCCGCGAGGTCTGGGACGAGGCCGACGCGCTGGACGCCGTCAGCGAAGCCTTCCGTATCCTCAGCGAAGGCGTCGCGCCGGACGGATACCAGATGGCCGACGAGCGCGAGGGCCTGCTCTGGGGCTTCGTCAACATGCTCGACGCCCAGACCCAGCGCCTCGACCGGGCGGCGGACAAGCTGATGCCCGACCTCCGCGACCTCCAGCGCGCCCAGGACGGAACCGAGATCAAGTCGCTGGAGCTGGAGCTGACCACCGACCGCGCGCAGAACCTCACCGCCCGCCGCGACGCCTTCGAGACCTTGCGCGACGAGGCCGCCGAAGCCTACCGCGCAGAGACCGGCGACACCTGGCGGCCCCGGCGCGGATCGCACACCAGCCAGACCGGCACGCTCACCTCCGCCGCCATCGACGCCCGCGACTTCCAGAGGGCGAGGAAGGACCGCGAGACCATGGCGCATCTGCCGCAGGGCACGCTGGTCGCCATCGCCGGCGGCAAGGACGTCGCCGACCCCACCGCCGTGATCGCCAGGCTCGACCAGGCCCGCGCCAAGTACAGCGACATCGTGATCGTCCACGGCGGCGGACCCGGCGTCGAGAAGATCGCGGCGCGCTGGGCCGAGCGGAACGGCGTCCACCAGGTCGTCTGCAAGCCGGACTGGGACCGCCACGGACGCGCCGCCCCGTTCCGCCGCAACGAGGAGCTGCTCAACCTCCTGCCGAAGGGCGTGATCGCGTTCCCGGGTGGAGGCATCACCGAGAACCTTGTGGAGAAGGCCCGGTCGCTCGGTATCCCCGTCATGAAGGCCGTAGCATAGGCCGCACGCATCGCGGGCCGCGTCGTCTTCCCCGCACCGGGACGGCGGCGCGGTCCGTTACTCTTCGCGCAGACGGCGATGCGGCGGCGCCGTCATCCTCGCGGACGCTGCGCGTCCTGCTCGTGATCGCCGCCGCAAGCGTCGCGACGAACATCGCGACGGGCATCATGATCGCCCGTCCCGTCGGCCGCCTCCGCACCATGCCGCGCATGAGCGCGTCGGCCACTGCGCCGATGGCCAGGCACGACACGATGCACGTTGGCCGGCGCGACCGCCGCGCCGCGCGGCAGAGCGCTTCCCACCGCTGCCTGCGCCGGCGGCCATGGTGGCGATCGCCATCGCGATCGTCGCGCCCGTCGCCGCTGCCGGCTTCGCCGTCATGGGCATCCGCATCGGCCGGTGCAGTCGCGGGCGAACAGGTGCGGCGCTCGCCGCCGATGCGCTGCCGGCTTCGCCGTCATGGGCATCCGCATCGGCCGGTGCAGTCGCGGGCGAACAGGTGCGGCGCTCGCCGCCGATGCCGCCGCCGCTCCGTCGGGCACGACCGTCCCGGTTCGTGTCGGCACGCCCCGCCGCTCACACGCCGCGGCGGCTTCATCGCGCCGGGTTCCCCGGCGTCGATTTCCCCATCGCTCTCCCTCGGATTTCCGGCTATCTTGACGCCCTTCGGCGTTTCGGCTCCACACCCCACGCATCGATGATGCAGAGGGCGCGTGCGTGCGCAGAGCCTGCATTTTCAACGACTTGGGAGGATTTCCGGCGCCGTTGGACGCCACCTTCTTGTTTGACCGAGTCGCTTCTCCGGAGAACCGCGCGGGTTCTCCAGAGAACCGTCGTCAAGCCGCTGGAATCGTGGAAGTTTTTTCTTCGCGGTTCCCTGGAGAATCGTCACGGCCGGGCAGAGGTTCTCCAGGGAAGCGTCGAATCCGGCCCGGGGTTCCCCGGAGAACCGCGGATTCTGGCCGGAAATTCTCTGGAGCAGCGCCCGTCTCAGCCGGTCCTCGCCGCCGGTGCGCGCCAGGTGCGCCTGTCTCCGGCGGAATGCGCCGGCCTTCCTGCAAGCCGGTGATGGACCCTGCGGGCGTCACCCGGAGGGGCCGTTCAGCAACCTGTCCTGCGCCGCGCGGGCGTCCGCGATGAGCTCGTTCAGCTCGTCCTCCCGGCCGTCTTCGAGCATCTCGGCCCGCAGGTTCGTCACCAGGATGCGCGCCGCGCGGATCCGGCGCGAACGGCTCCGACCATCGGCCGGGCCGGCGACCGCGCGGGAATCGCCGGCTACATTGAGAATCGGCGGTGGATGCCCGGCGCCCGGCGTGACCGTCCGCAGTTGCCGGGCGAGTGCGACGGTGACGTTCGATAGGCCAGGACGATCAAGGACGGAATGCACCCGGCGACGACCGTCCCCGGCGGTCGCGGCGGTCCGGGCGTGCGGCGGGGAGGACGGCAGTCGGGCAGGCGGGGTCCGCTTCGCCTCACCGGCAGTTCGGCAATCGGCGCGCCCGTAAAGCACCGCAGCGCGGCCTCCCGAATCTCACGAAATCGGCACGCAGCCTGTGGTTTACTTCTTCCCGGTCGCCATGTCGCGATACTGTTTCAGGATCGCCTTCGCCCGCGCCCGGCGGCGCTTGACGCGGGTATGCATCCAGCTGCCTTCGTAGTACTCCTCCGCGACCCGCTCCAGGCCCCAGAGCCGCACCGCGATCTTGCGCCGCGTAAGCCCCTCCGCCTCGCTTTCCAGCGCCAGCAGCAGCTCAGCGTCCCCGTCCCCCGTGCCCGCCCCGATCGAGGGGCCGGGAACCCCGCCCAGACGTCCTCGATGGCGGCCACCTCCCGCTCCAGGACGAGGCGCAGCCCGCCATCGTCGGGAAAGACGGCGCCGCGCGGCAGACGGACCGGGACCGACACGCCCGGACGCTCGATCCGGAGCATCAGAGCGCCGTCGGCGAGGCGGAGCCCGTCAAGCGTCGCCCCGCCCTCGGCCGCGAGCCGGACCAGCGGCGGCGCATCGCGCGTCACCCGGCCGTCGATCACCCCGGCATGCGTCCAGAAGGGCGCGAGCGGAAGTTCCGCATAAGGATCTTCAAAGGCCGCCATGCCCCAGGCCGCGGCGGCGAGATCGGCGGCGGTCTGGAGGCGCACCGGGAAGGGCGCCCGCTCCGGCAGGCCGGAGAGATGGCGGCGCCTCGCCCAGGCGTTGCGATAGGCCCTGCTCGCGCGGATGAAGCGCCAGGCCCGCACCGCGTCCCATCCGCCGACCCGACGCGCCACGGCTCAGCCGCCGGGATCGGGCGCCGCCGCCGGAGCGGAGGCCGCATCGAACGGTCTCCGCTCCGGCGCGCGGTCATCGGCCCATGCCATGCCTCACCAACGGGCGTTCACTTCGAACCCGACCGTGTGCTCCGGCGCCGCCGTGTCGCTCTCGCGCCGCGTCGCCTTGAGGCCGAAGGAGATGTCGGCGACGTTGTCATTCGCCGCCGGCGTCAATCTCCAGCCGAGGGTCCAGTCGCGCGCGCCCGTGGCGAGCCCGAAGCCCACATGCGGGCTGCCGACATACCGCCCCGAGAAGGCCGGGAAGCCGTACGCCGCCTCCGCCTGCCAGCGGCTCTCCGGCTCGGCGCTTCCCGTGCGGTCGGCGAGCGGGTCGGCGCGGAACAGCGCGTCGAGCCCGCCCTCGGCCGAGCCGCCCCAGTCCTGGCGCAGGCTGAAGGACGGCCCCCGCTTCGTCGCCGGGTTCGGATCGAAGGCGAGCGAGGCCGCGAAGCCCCGGTCCTCCAGGTCGTCCGAGCTGTGGGAGACCAGCGTGCGGCCCGAGAGGTCGAGGCTGAGCCCCAGGGTCGGGTCGCTCCAGACCAGCCCGCCGCCCACCTCGACCCCGAAGCCGGTCTCGGCGTCGCCGCCGTCATGGCGCGCGCCCACCTCCAGCTTCGGCGTCACGTGCCCGCCTTCCTCAAGCGCGATGCGGTAGCTGCCTTCGAGACCCAGGCGCAGACGGGTCACGTCGGACTCCGACGCCGCAAGCTCGTGCGTCTTCTCGGACGAGGTCCGCGCCCAGAGCCCGTCCGCGGTCAGCGCCAGCGCCGGACCGCTGCTACCCGGCGGCGCCAGCAGGTCGCCGCGCACGCCGGCCGAGGCCATGCTCCAGGAGAGGTCGGAGCTGAGCGAGCCGCCCACCTCGGGCTTCAGCGTGACCTCGCCTGTGCCGTAGCCGGCGGCGCCCCAGAGCCGGAGCCGTTCCGACGCCTGGATGGCCGCGTAGGGAACCGCCGCCGTCAGCGACGCTTCCACGTCGCCGTCGCCCTCGCGCACCGCGCCGTTGCACACGACCTCCCGCATCTCCGCGTCCAGGTCCTGCGGGCAGCGCACGGACCCCGTTCCGGTATCGGCATAGCCGCCCTCGCCGCTGCTCTGCATCAGCGCGAGCCCGACCAGCCACCTGCCGCGCGCATAGTCCGCGCCCAGCATGGCGGTGGTCGCCTCGCCGTCGAGCGAGAAGGCGCCCTCCCTGCCGTCGAAGGAGGACTGCGCCGCGCGGCCCCAGAAGGCGAGGCTGCCGCCGGTGGCGTCGGTCTCCCCCGTCGCCGTGAAGCTCGATCCCAGCAGCGCTTCCAGACCGGTCATGGTGCGGGATTGCGCCAATCCCTGGCCGAAGCCGTGAGTGTCATGGCCGAAGCCAGCCCCGAAGCCGGCAGGGCCGAAGCGACCGGCGGAAGCGTCGAGGCCGGAAAGCGCCAGCGGCCCGGCGCCTTCGACGCCGGCGATGGCCGCGTTGCCTGCCCCGGACAGCGATCCGGGGTCGTTCGCCGCGCCGGCCCCATCGGGACTGCCGCCCCCGCCGAGGTTCAGCGCCTGCCCGGCAATCGTGCCTTGGGCACCGGCCTCGCGCGGCGCCGCGATGCGCCCCGCGATGCCGTCGAGCGCCTGCTCGGCCACCGTGCGACCGAAGCGCGCCAGCCACGCCGCCGGCATCGGGTCGTCGTTGACGATGGTCCCGACCGCAACCCCGTCGGCGATCCTCGCACCGCCCGTCGGGCTCGACAGCGCGACCTCGAAGGTCTCCGGATCCTCGTCGTGGTTGTCGTCGAACAGGTAGACCCAGAACCGCTTGCTCGTCTCGCCCGGACTGAACGTGACCCCCCCGAAATCGATCTGGAGAAAGTCGCTGTTCCTGCGCGCCGAGACCGGGTTCGACTCCCGGGTCCGGTAGTCGACCGATACCGCACGGTCCGAGGCCGGGCTCAGCGTGACCGTGAACCACATGAACCCGTCGCCCTCATTGGCCCTCACATCGCCGATGGAGAGCGCGGGCGCCGCCGGCGCCGCATCGTCGTCGGCCACCGCCACCGAGGCCGTGTCGTCCGGCGAGGCCGCCACCGCGTAGCCGGTTCCGGCCCCGACGGTTGCCGTGACCGAGCCGTCCGGCTCGTCGGCGCTGTCGTTCACCGTCGCGACCTCGAAGGCCGCGCTGCCCCCGGCCGGGATCACCACCTCCCGCGCGCCGGTCTGGCCGGAAGCCGCGAAGTCCCCGCTCTGGGTCACCGCCAGCGTCACCGTCAGGTCGGCATGCGGCGCCGGGTTCGCCGTGAGGGTGAACGCGGCTGCCGTGCCCTCCGTCACCCCGCTCCCGGCGGCGATGCTGACCGCCGGCGTGTCGTTGTCCCTCACCGCGACCTTCGCGGCCGCCTTGCCGGCCGCCAGGGTGTAGCCCGCGCCGGCATCGAGCGTGACGCTCACCGAGCCGTCCGCCTCATTGGCCCCGTCGTCGGCCGTGGCGATGGCGAGCGTGGCGCTCGCCGCGCCCGCCGCCAGCGTCACCTGCCGGCTGCCCGCGCCGGGCGCGTCCAGGTACTCGCCGCTCTGGGCGACGGTGAAGGCCACGGTCAGCTCCGCCGCCGGCGCCGGGTCGGCATGGACGGTGAAGGTGGCGCTGCCGCCCTCGTCCACGGCGGGACCGGCCGCGAGGCTGAGCTCGGGGACCGCCGCCGGCGTCTCCGGCTGCGCGGCCTTCTCCAGGCAGTCGAGGCCGTCGACCACCGGCTGCCAGCGGCCCGGCGAATACTTCGCCTTCATCTGCCGCGCCCCGGCCGCGGTCATGCCGCCGGTCTCGCGGTTCAGACCGGCCAGCGCCTTCTTCCAGCGCGCCACATGCGCCGTGCCGTACTGCGTCTCCAGGATGTAGCGGTTCACGTCCGCCTTCACCGACGCGAGATCGCAGGACGCCGCGCCCGCCTGGAGCGAATCCGCCTGCGCGGACTGCGGCGTCGACAGGTCGAGCGTTACAGTCGCCGCGAGGCCGGACAGCACCTGCGTGTCGCCGTTGCCGTCGACATGTTCCGGCGCCACCGTCACCCTGAGCGACGCCGCCCCCGGCGCCTGGTGCTCGATCGTCAGCGTCGTGCCGGTCACGCCGGCGTGGAGGCCGCCGGCGATCGACTGCCCGTTGCCGTCGAGCGCGTCCCACTCCACCTCGTAGCCGGTGGCGTGCGCGACCGCGTCCCAGCGCGCCGAGGCGGTGCTCGCATCGACCTTCGTCACCTTCAGGTTCGCCACCTGCGCGGTAGGGACCTCGACCGCGGCCGCGTTCAGGGGCATGCCCCCGTCGCTCGCGGGGATGGTGAACTCGACGGTCGACACCCGCGTGCCCGACAAGCCGCCGCCCGTGCTGTAGCCGGGCGGGGTGCGGTAGATGAACGCCCGGAAGGTCTCCGGCCCCTCTCTGAGGCCGTCGTCGACGATGGGGATCTGCATGAACACGGTGGGCGCGGACTTGTTCAGGATGCTCACCGTGTAGAGGTCGAGGCCCTGTTCCCCGTCGCGTCCCTGATAGCCGACCCAGCCCGTCGCCTTCTCGGGGTAACGGTTGTCGACGCTGAGGTAGCCGCCCTCGCTCGCGCGGCCGAGGTCGGCGAAGTCCGCGGTGACCGGCTGCACCGCGACGGTCACCGACACCGGCCTGCCGCCGCCGGCGGAGACCATGAGCACCGCGGTGTCGCCCTCCCCGGGCCTGCGTCTCGTGCCGTTTGTGCGGTACACGGGCTCGGAATACACCTGCAACCTCACGTCGTGGCCCGCGGCGGACGCGCTGTCGATGACCTGCAGGAACTGCCGGCTCGCCTTCCGGCTGTCCACGGTGGCGCCGGAATAGCCCGTCACGCCGGTCAGCTCCACATAGTGGTCGCGGCTCCGGAGGCCGTCGCCGCTCACGGTGTCGGCGTGCAGCGCCACCACGGAGGGGTTGCGGCTCCGGGGCCCGTCGCCGTCCACGGTGTTGGCGCTGGCGGCAAGCTTGAGCCTTGCCCGGGTGGGGGCGCCCGGCCCCGTGAACACCAGCCGGTGCTGCCGGGTCAAGGGGCTCGAGTAGGTAACCCCCGCCGGCGACCCGTCCAGACTGACGGGCCCCCAGATGTCGGTGTGCGTCTCCAGATTGACCGTCAGGGTGCGCCCGGTGTCGAGCGCGCCGCTCAGGCGCACCTCGATGGCGGCGGTGTTGGTGCTGCTGCCCTCCACCGCGACCGGGTCCACGGCATGCAGCGTGACGTGCGGCGGCGCGTCGTCGTTGACGATCGTGTGCGTCGCGGGGTTGTCCGCCGAGGATATCGACCAGCCGTTCGGCAGCGGGGTCCCGCCCTCGGAGAGCGTCACCACCACCGTCTCGTCGGCCTCCTCGGCGGTGTCGCCGAACACCCGGATCTTCCAGGTATGGCTGTCCACGCCCGTACGGAAGGCGATGTTACCGGTGCCGGCGCAGCCCGCGAGGCTCCCCGAGCCGAACAGCGTCTGGACGCTGCCGGCTTCGTTGATGATCCGGTAGTCCTCCCCCGCGGCCTGCGTGCCGTCCTCGTCCAGGGTCGCGGTGCCGGAGAAGCACAGCCGGTAGGTCACCGCCACCGACCCCGCGGGCTTGGCGACCGTCACGGTGACGTCGCGCGTGCGCCGTCCCTCCGGGGCCGAGGCCGAGGAGAGCGTGAGCGTCAGCTCGTTGGTGCTGGCCGGGGGCGCGTCGTCGTCCTCCAGCGTCAGGTCGACCGCGAAGTCCGTCCCGTGGCGCATGGCGCCGCCCCCGACGGTGGTGCCGGAGCCCGCGGTCGAGCCCAGCACGCTGTCGGCCGCCAGCGTCGCCGTGATCTCCTCGCGCGCCGTGTCGCCGTCGTCCCGGTTCGCCACCGGCGTCAGCGTCACCGTCGCCGTCCGCACCGTGTCCGTGCCGTGGCCGGTGAAGGTGAGCGACGGGGCCGCCGTGGTCGCGTTCGCGATGGTTACGCCGGTTCCCGCCGCCGTCACCGCGAAGTCCGGCGTCGCATTGCCCGGCAGCCGCGCCCCCGTCGTCGTCGTCAGCGTGAACGGCACGACGACGGCCTCGTCCGCATGAAGCTGCCGCCCGAGCGTGAACGTCAGCGTCGCGGTCGCCGAGGCGTCGCCCTCCGCCATGCTCGTGTCGGAACTCGTGAGCCGGACCGTCGTCGCGTCGTCGTCCTCGATGAACACCGCGTCCGACGCCATCGCCGACGCCACCGTGTAGGACCCGTTCGCGGCCGAGCAGCCCACCGTCTCCGGCGCCACCAGCGTCGCCGTCACCACGCTGTTCCGCTCGTCAGCCGTGTCGTCCGCCCAGGTGAGCGTGTAGATGCCGGCGCCGTTGGTGTTGCCGCTGCTCGTCAGCGTGGCCGTCCGGATGCCCTCCGCGGCCGCGGCCACCAGGTCGCCGCCGGTCTCGGTCACCCGCAGGCACACCGTCAGGGTCGAGGCCAATACGCTGTCGGCGCTGAGGTTGAACACCGCCCCGGCCGTGCCCCCGGCCTCGACAAGCTCCAGCTGCCCGGCGGTGTTGCGATTCGAGGTCTCGCCGGTCTGCAGCGCCATCGAGACCTCCGGAACCGCCGTGCTGTCGTCGTCGGTGATCGTCACCGTCGCCGTGCCCGCCGTCGTGGTGCCGGTCGTGCCGGTGCCCGAGACGCGGTCGAGACTGCTCGTCACCGCCCGGTTGCCGCTGCCGAAGCCCACGGCCAGCGCTTCCGACGCGCCCTCGTCCGTGTTGTCCTGCACCGCCGTCACCCGGAGCGTCGCCACCTGGACCGTGTTCGTGCCATGGCCCGTGAACACCACCGCCGGCTGCGCCGCGCTGTGCGGGTTCGAGGTGTCCAGCGTCACGCCCCGGTTGAGGCTCGATCCCGGCGCCGGCACGATCGTGTAATCCCCCGCCGCGATGCCGGTGCCCGTGATCGCCAGCGGCACGGTCACCGTCTCCCCGGCCACCAGGTTGCGGCTCAGCGTCACCGTGACGTCCGCGGAGTTCGTGCCGTCCTCCGTCACCGTGCCGCCGCCCGCCAGGGTCACCGTGGTGGGGGTCCGGTCGACGATCGTGACCGAGGCGGTCGTGCCCGCCCGGTAGCCGGCCGGCAGGTTCTGCAGGCCGACGACCAGCGTCTCGTTCGGCTCGTCGACGTTGTCGTTGGCGAGGCTGATGCCGATACCCAAGGAAGGGGGCGGGCCTCCAAACAGGACTAGGCTGGAGCTCGTAATGAATGAATAGTCCGAAGACGCGATGCCGTCGCCCGAGAAGGTCAGCAGCGAGGTGCCGCCCGCAACCAACGGGCTGCCGGTGCCGCCGGTGGCGGTGACGGTCAGGGTGGCGCTGCCGCCCTCAGATTGTGCGGCCTGGTTGAACGAAAGGTCCAGCACCTGCCGCGTATCCGCCGTCACCGTGACCGACACGGCGGGAATCGTCGTCGTGGTCGGGTAGTTCGTCGTGTCGGCCGAGGACTGGACCGCGTGGCTGATGGAAGTGGAGCCCGCGCCCTTGCCGGTCACCGTGAACGTCTTCGGCGTCATCCAGTCGGAAGTGCCGAAGGTGAGCGTGCCGGGGGAGACCGTCGCCCGCGCCGTCGCGCCCGAAGTGGCGGAGATCACCACGTTGCCCGAGGGCCGGCTCTTGAGGACCACCGTGTAGGTGTCCGTCTCGTCGTTCGCCGCCACCGACAGGCTCGACTTCGACACCACCACGCCGTGGCCGGCGTCCGTGGTGGTCACCGCCACCGGGGTGACCGTGATGCCGTTGTAGGCGCCGCTCGCCGCGGTCGCCGCGTGCGTGATGCTGAAGGACTCGTTCGCGCTGTCGGTGTCGTTCAGCGCCCGCACCGTCACCGTCTGCGCCGTGCCCCAGTTGCCGTTGCCCGCGCCCGAGCCGGAGCCGTCACCGCCCGCCGTGAAGGTCAGGGTGTTCTGGTTGCCGGTCGTGCCGGAATTGGTGTCCACCTCGACGGCCGACGTGTCGCCGTTGGTCGCCGTGATCGTGACATCGACGCCCGGGTCGGTGTCGAGCACCACCGTGTAGGTCTTCTCCACGGTGCTCGACGAGCCAAGCTCCGTCAGGGCGAGCGAGGTCGGGGAGATGGTGACGCCGTCAGAGGCGGCAGCGCAGTCGGCATGCGTGGAGGGATGAAACTCGATTCTGAAATCATCGTAGCTGGAGATGGAATCTTCATAATCTGCGTCCCCATCGGCACTGATGTTCTGAATCCGCAGGGTAAAGTCGCCATCCGAGTCCGAGGTCACATTTATGTTGCTGTGACTTGAGAATTCCGTGCCGTCCGAATTCAGGAATTTGAAGTGGGTTCCTGGAGTCGCGGTTCCGGATCCAGCCACAAATTCAAATTCGTGTGAAGTGTTAGACGGACCGGAGATGACTACGTCAACCGTCTGGCCCTGGCAGACGAAGCTGGGGTTTGCGGTGAGGCTCTGCGCTCCGGCCTCGGGCGTCCACCCGGCCAGCAGCAGGAATGCGAACAAGGCCGGCAGCAGGGCTCGCAAGCCGCATCCGGCACCGGCCCGGGCGCCGAGCCAGGCCCGGAACCTCGCCATGCCGCCATGGGAGGGACGCCGCAGACGATCCGTGGGGGTGTGCGATGCGGGTGTTCCCGCGGTCCGGTCTCGATCGGTCATCATCGCATCACTCCAGTCAATTCTGTCTGCTGCGGGTTGCGTGTCCCGCGTCCGCCGCCCGGTCCCGCGCGGCGCCTTCGTCGATGTTTCGGGGCCTGCCCCGGACCCCGATCCGGGGGATCGCGATCGCATCCGGAACGCCGCGCAGGCGCTCTCCATCCGCCGTGCAGATGCCTGGGGCCTCATCCGACCCGCCTGCCCCGGACCCCGATCCGGGGGCACAGGCGACGCCGGCCCGGAACCGCAGCTCCAGCGGCCCGTCGCCCGTGGGCGCCAGCACCAGCCGCCAGGCATGGGCCGGACGGCCGAAGCCGTCGAGCGGCGTGGCCTCCGCCAGCGCGCCGCCGGCGACCGCGACGGAGCCGGTCTCGGGCCCGAACGCCGTCACCGGGCGCGAGAACGCCACCGCGACCTCGACAGTCTCTCCCGCGCCGCCATGCCCCGCCGGCGGCACGTCCGGCAGCACGGCGTCGAGCCGGCCCGGCGCGCGCATCGTTGCGAGCGGGCTTGCCGGCAGGGGGCGCAGGTGGGCTCCGTCACTCTCCGCCGCCGGTATCCGGAAGGTCTCCATGCCGGTCGCGGGATCGACCCGCGTCACCAGGTCCGAGGGCCGTTTGCCGCCGACCCGGTCCGGCGACGCGCGGCCGAGGCCGCCCCAGCTCACCAGCCAGCCGCCGTCCGGCAGGGGTTCCACATGCCCGCCGGCATGGCCGAGCATGTCGCGCGCGCCCTCGAGCGCATGGTCGCGCACGAAGACCGCCTCGCCATGTTCGAGGTCGAGCGCGTATTCCACCGCCCGGCTGTAGACGCCGGACGGACGGCCGAACGGCTTGCCGGTCCGGGGATCGACGACGCAGGCCACGCCGTTGTCGAACAGCAGCAGGCGGGGCAGGGTCAGGCCCGGAGGAGGAGGCAGAAGCTGCGCCGCGTGCTGGCCGCAGAACGCCCCCTCGGGATCGCCGACGATGCGGAGCGGCGGCGGGCCCAGGCCGCGGCGCTGCCAGTCGTCGCGGGAGAGGTTGCTCGCGCCGAGCCGCCAGACGATCTCCTCGCCGGGCGTTGCATGCGGGTCGATCATGACGACCGTCGAGCAGCCCCGGAAGGACGCCAGCACGCCTTGACCGGTCCATTCGATGGAGTTGACATGGGCCCAGTCGCCGGGGAACCGGTGCTGGGCGCAGTCCTCCAGCGGCAGCCGGCCCCAGGAGTTCCAGGTCCATTGGACCGCGCCGTCCGGGCCCCGGAGCTGGATCGCCGAATCCTGCATCTCGACGGCCTTGCCATACGGCTTGCCCTCGCGGTCCGGGAACGCCAGCCCCCGCAGGTCCCGCACCGACGGCTCGTAGGTCATCAGCAGCGTCGAGCCATCCGCCAGCAGCCGGAAGTCGTGCCGCCCCGTCGTGGTCAGCGGCAGAGCCGTGGCGACGGTGCGCAATGGCGCGAGGTCCCGGTCGAGCACCCGCCAGCGGAGCAGCTGCTCGTCTGGCGTCTTCCGTTCCGCCTCCGCAAGCTGCTCGAAATGCGCCCAGCGGAGATCGGGACCGGACCCGAAGGGGCGCAGGAAGAAGCCCGCCGTGCCGCCCCCGGCCCGGACATGGGCGCGCGAGACGCCGTGCTCGTCGAGCACCGCCACCCAGGGACCCCCGGTCAATGCCAGCAGCGCCTCCAGAGGCCGGTCGGGATCGGGCCCGGTGCGGATCGCCCACAGCTCGGGCGGCATGCAGTGGAGCGTGTAGGTCGTCCACGCCCCGTCGGCTGCCGCGACCGTCACCGCCACGTCGCTTGTCGGCGTGACCGGGACCGCCGCCGATCCCTCCTGTCCCGGACGGGGCTGGATGCCGTTCACCGAGACCCGGACGCCCGGAGGGGCAGAGAACGAGACCGTCATCACGTCGCGTTCGTCGCACCGCACCCCGTAATGCAGGATGCGGGGATCGAAGGCCGGGCGCGGGGCGGGGTCCTCGGAGGCCGGCCGCGACCGCGCGCTGTCGGTCTGCGCCGTGAGCGCGGACAGCATCGGGCCGACGACGGGGTTGGGCAACTCCGCCACCGCCTGTCGGTCCGGGCCGTGGCGGTCGGCATACGAGACCACGGCACGGAGGGGACGGCCGGCGTCGGCGGCCGTCGGGGTGTAGCGGAGCCCGGTCGCCTGCGGGATCGCCTGCCACTCTCCGGGTGCCCGCCAGCGTTCCCATTGCACCGTCGGGGCGGGGGCGTTATCGGCGCGGTCAGGGTCGGTCAGGCTCACCGTCACCGGCTCGCCGACGACGCTGCGCCGCGGCAGCGCTGTCGCACGGCCCGGTTCGTCGCGGTCGTCCACCCGCACGGCGACGGCCATCGCCTCGCCGTCCGCATCGGCGCGGCGCAGCGTCACCGCGTAACGGTTGTTCCCGTCCGCATCCTCCGGCTTCTCGAAATCGGGCGGGGCGGCGAAGCGGAGCGCCCCCGCCTCGATCCGGAACCGCGCCGCGTCCGGTCCCGACAGGCGCCAGGCGTCCGAAGGCGTGTCGACAGGCAGGCTCAGGACGCGGGCGACCGAGCCTTCGGGGTAGGCGATCTCCCGGGCGGCCTCAGGGCCGTCGGCGGCCAGGGCCGGGGCGCAGGGCAGCGCCAGCAGCAGAACCGCGGCCGCGCAGGCCGCGCCGGGGAAGAATGCGTGGGAGGAGGAAGGTGGCCGGCGGGTGGAACCCGTGCCGGCGGAAGGGGAGGCGTCAGGCCGGGAGGGCGGCCCCTTCCGGCGGCGCGGCCATGCCGCCGAGGTCATGGCCGGAACGCAGACCCAGGTGGGGCTGACCGGCTGACCGGCTGACCGGCTGACCGGCTGACCGGCTGACCGGCTGACCGGCTGACCGGCTGACCGGCTGACCGGCTGACCGGCTGACCGGCTGACCGGCTGACCGGCTGACCGGCTGACCGGCTGACCGGCTGACCGGCTGACCGGCTGACCGGCTGACCGGCTGACCGGCTGACCGGCTGACCGGCTGACCGGCTGACCGGCTGACCGGCTGACCGGCTGACCGGCTGATTATACCGGGAACATCACGGTCACTTGTCAAGCCCCCGGCCGGAAAAATTCTCCTGCCTCGGGCGCGCAGGCCGGGCGACAGCGCGGACGCCGCGGCGCGGGCCGGAACCTGCCTGTCCTCCACCTTGTCCATCGCATTGCCCCCGAGGCTCCCGTCCGCTACGCGGGGCGTACAAACACATCCGCCCGCCGAACGTCGCCCGTCAACCCGCTGCGATCATTAGCGCAATTCCGGCGGCAATGTAAAGCCTCCCGCGATTTTTCTGACCGGAGCACGGACAGGGGTGAGCGCACGGCCGGGCGGTTCGTTGTCGCAGCGATCCGCGCGGTTGCCGCCGTCTGCTGCACGACCGCCTCGAAATCCGCTTCCCCATGCCTGGCCGTCGCCGGAGACGACAGAGACCGACCGCGACCGACCGCCCTTCGAGTCCTGACGATTCCCCATCGATTCCCAGCGACCTTCCTTCGCAAAGCGCCGACTGTCCGCAAATGCCGTGGACCTCGGGGGTTTCCTCCGTTGCAAGTGACTCGGAGGGCGCCGGCAACGCTCGGGTTTCGGGCCTGTGGGTCCTGAGCCACCGCGGCGGGACACATAGTGTCCCGCCGCGCCTGCCGACAGCGGATGATTCCCATTTCGCGCTGGTTTCGGGCGTCATCGCGGAAGGACACGCGTCGCCTGACCCATCGGATATCGTGAGCGCACTCGACCGCGCCGAGGAGCGCGGACATGTGCTTGACTTCATATTCCGGCAACCCCATCCTGCCGTCATTACATGGCGGGTTCAGATTGCCGAGGAGTTCGAGACATGGATGCTTTGCTGTTCAGTTCGAGGTCCAAGCTTCGATCCTAACCATGATGCGCCCTCTGCGGCAGTTCGGCCCGCTACTAGGCGGACCGCAGGTGGACACGCTGAATGAGTCGAGGCACACGAGCGCGACGCTAAACATGTCGTCGTTGAGGAGCCCACATTGAAGACACTCTGAATCAGCACGATACCATCACGTGAACGGCCGTGAGGCCATTCCAGAAAACAAGTCACCTGGAGGAAGAGATGCCGACATTCGCCTGTGACATACCGCCTGCAGAAATTATCGATCCCCTGAAGATCGATAATATCGTTAGCAGCAAGAATTATCGGAGTGGAGAGTGGTGGAGCGAGGCGAAACACAAGCTTTTCAATGAACCGGAAGTAAAAAAATTCTTCGTTCCCATTGATTGCTCTTATTGGAATTTGCATCTGATCACCGTTGTTGAAGCCGGAACAGTTATTCCTGAACACTCTCACACTGAACCGGTCTTGCGCTATATTCTTGATGGCTCGCTTGAATTGAATGGTATCGAATACAAAGCAGGAGACTGGATTATTGTTCCAGCCAATTTTGCATATCAAATTCAAACAATAGACGGGTACAAGATACTTAGCCAGTACTTTGACAAATGTGAGGAATGCAGCTGGGCCACACTCAGCAAGATGCCTTTGAGCAAGATCGTGTCCTAGATGTGAAAATTGGTGAACCAAACCGCATCGAGTCAGCACTCTTTAGGGTACGGGTCAGAGGATCCTGGCTCGTGACAGGTGGGACATGAAGCGTGCTGAGCCACCAGTCAACTGCACGCTAATCGCCGTCATGGAAGCCACAATCGAAGAACATACCGGCTTACCAAACAGCTCCCGCGAGTACACCAAACCGCGTTATGAAGCGCGGACACATCCTTAACTTCATACCCCGACGACTCCATCCGGCCACCATGAGTTGGCTTCACCTGACCGATAGTCGCCTATTGATCAATTGGCATCCAAAATCTCAAGAGTAGAACCGAAAACATCACAGACATTTTGTAGCGATCTGCTATAATCTACCTTCGCGTCGATTATCTCTTTCTCAGTTCGTTCCTTGATCACCTTCTCCCTATCTGTTAGATCGATGTGGTCAATGCTGGAAAAGGTTCTGCTATAGAATTCCAATTTTCTATTGTGCCATGTCTGGGCACTTTCCAACTGTGATAACCTAACCAGAAGCGTCCACATTTCATCTTCCATTAGATTGCCCAACAAAAGTATATTGTTTTGGATCGGATCTGTGAGAAGATCTGATACGATTATGGGGGCTGATTTCCCTTGTTCGATCTGTTGCATCTTCTCTAGCTCACAACCATCTCTAAGAATTTCGACGACATTCCTGAAATCAGCCTCCCTTTGCGCCATTCTTTCATTACGCTCTACAAAATGGGCAAGCCAAACGCCTGAGAAGGTAGAGCCAAATGCCGCCACTATACCCACAACCAGCCTGATTAAGTCCATTCGCACTTTACAATCACAATCCTGATAAAGACGATTGGAGGAGCCCTTTCTTTCGTCTATCGTCATTCCCTTCCATCTAAACTGCTGCTATTCTGTTCATTAAGGTCATGATGCCTCCCGCAATCAACATCAATCCTGATCGGGCCATTCGACGGGCCTCTGAAAGTCGGAGTGCCACAGAAGCTCTCTTGCAAGCCGCTGCTTGGGAAATTGCACGAGCACTACTTGCAACCCAGCGGTCCGAGCGCGCTTCATCACCGGCAGGCAATCCGTATCGCCGGTAACCAGGATGACCCGGTCGATAGACCGGTCGGCGGCGTAGGATGCGATGTCGAGGCCAAGCCGCATATCGACGCCCTTCTGCTCGAAGCGCGGCTTGAAGTCCTCGTCGGAGAGCGCTGTTGAGGTGATGGGGACCCGTTTCGGTTCGAACCCTCGAAACTTGAGCGTGCCGAGTCGAACCGCGAACAGCGACTTTGCCGCTAGCGCTTTCAGCCATTCGTCCGAGCCTTGGAATACCGCGGGCTCGCCAGAAACCGGCAGCTTCGGGTTTCCCCGATAGGGCGCACAGTCGTAATAGAGCACCCGAAGCAGGGTTTCGTCCCCGGCTACGCAGGCATGGGCGACAGCCTCAATGTAATCCGGGTCGTACCTGTAGCCTGCTTGCCGGGCCAACACCCGAAGATGCCCGCCGTCGATGAATACCGCCGCTTTCAAACGAAGAGACCCTCCACAGGTTCGTCCCGCGGAGGGTCTCCAGATAGATGCCCGCCTACGGGCGTAGCGGATAACTGCATGAGATTTTACTCTTGGCCGTCGCTTCGGTCAATCGGATATGCGGATATGCGGCAAGGAATCCGGGACCGCAAGTGCCGGTCCGAAGATGATCTTCGCGGCCCGCTTGAACCGATCTCTCCCTTGCATCATCCAAGCCGCCGTGGCTTCGGTCCCCCCCGATTCGGAGCCGCTTCGCCGGCGCCGGCCTCCGGCCTTTGCGGTTCGGCGCCACATTACCGACGCAGAGCGGACGACACGGGCGGCGGACATCACATCACACTTCCAGGTCGGCCGCGATGCTGTCGGAGATTCGCACTGCCGAGTCGCGCAGCGAGTCCTCCGCCAGATGCGCATAGCGCGCGGTCGTCTCCACCTGCGTGTGGCCGAGCAGCCGGCCGATCATCGGCAGCGATTCCCCGAGCGCCAGCGCCCGGGAGGCGTAGCTGTGCCGCGCGTCGTGTATGCGCAGGTCCTCCAGCCCGGCGCGCTCGCAGACGATCTCCCAGGGATCGTTGAGGTTGCGCATCGCCTTCCCCTTGATCCTTCCCGGAATCACGAACGGGTTGCCGTCCACGCGCGGAATCGCCGCCAGCACACCCGCCGCCTCCGGCGACAGCGAAATCGTCCGGGGGCCCGTCTTCGTGTCCGCCAGCCGAAGCTCGCTCGCCTCCAGGTCCACCTCGCTCCAGCGCAGGTTCAGGATCTCGCCCTTGCGGCAGCCGGTGAGAAGCAGCAGCCGGATCGCCGCGACCGCATGGACCGAGACCCCCTTGCGGGTTTCCGCCTCGTCAAGCACCTGGCCCAGGCGCCGGAACTCCCCCTCGGTCAGGAACCGGTCGCGCGCGCGTTCCCGGAACTTCACCACCAGCCGGCAGGGGTTGCTCGCCTCCGGGATCGACCCGCGATCCTCGGCCGCGTTGTAGATGCGCGATAGCGTGTCCACCACCCGGTTAGCCATGAAAGGGATGTGCCGCAGGCCGTGGTGCAGCTCCGTGACGTGGCTATGCTCGATTGCAAGCGCGGGCCTCTTTCCGAGCGCCGGAACGATGTGCTTGGCCACCGTCAGCCGGTAGGTCTCGGCCGTCGAGGGCTTGCAGCGCGTCCCGACATGCTCCTCCAGCCAGCGTTCCGCAAGCTCACCCACCGTCGGCCCCCCGGCCGGCTTCGCCGTCAGCGGCTCGGCCACCGGGTCCTCGCCGGCCTTGATGCGCGCGACGATCAGCGCCGCCCGCTGGCGCGCCTCCTCGGCGGTGATGACGCCGTGCCGGCCCACCGTCACCCGCTTCGCCGGCTTGCCGCGCTCGCGGGTCTGGACGATGTAGACCTTGCGCCCCGAGGGATGGACCCTCAAGCCGAAGCCGGGGAGGTCCCGGTCCCAGAATATGGTGTCCTTGTCGACCTTCAGCGCCTCGACCGTGCGCTTCGAAATGGTCTTCCCGCTCAACCGCGCCATCCGCCTTTCCTTCCGAGTTCCCGGGACCGCTTCAGGCGGGCTCTCGGGCGGACTTCCCGTTGCCCAGGATGTCGGCGCCGATGCTGCCGCCGACCTTGACCGCCGACGCCCGCTCGGTGTCGCGCGCCAGATGCGCATAGCGCGCTGTCGTCGTGACCCGCCGATGGCCGAGCAGCCGCCCGATGGTCGGCAGCGATTCTCCGATCGCCAGCGCCCGCGAGGCGAAGCTGTGACGCGCGTCGTGGATGCGCACGTCCTCGAGCTTCGCCCGCTTCCGCAGCCGCATCCAGATCTGGTCCAGATTCTTCAGATGGTCGCCCGGGTTCTGGCCGGTGATGACCCAGGGGTTGTTTTCGACCCTCTCTATTCCGGCCAGCACCCGTTCCATCGCCGGTGTCAGCGGCACCCGCCGCGCGCCGGTCTTGCCGTCGCGGATCCGGATCTCCCCCGACGTCCGGTCGATGTCATCCCAGCGCAGGGTGACAATCTCTTCCTTGCGGCAGCCGGTCAGCAGCAGGAGCCGGATCGCCGCGACGCCCGAGGGAAGGAACCCGCCCTCTGTCGAGGCCTCCGCCAGCACCCGGCCGAGTTCCCGGTATTCCTCCGGCGTCAGGAAACGCTCGCGCCGGTTCTTCTTGTAGGGCCGCACCGAGCGGCAGGGATTGCGACGGGGCGGTGTCATGCCCCACGCCTCTGCCAATTTGAACATCTTCGCCAGCACGCCCACGGTCTGGTTGGCCTGGCTCGGCTTGTCGCGCATCTTGTAATGCAGGTCCGACACATGGGACCGGTCCACCTCGGACAGCTTGAGATGGCCCAGCTCGGGCAGGATGTAGAGCCGGACCGCGCGCCCGAAGGTCTCGACCGTCTTCGGGCGGCAGTTCATCTCGACATGCGCCGTCATGTAGCGGTCCGCCAGGTCCGCCACCGTGGGCTCCGGCGCCTCGGGCGGCGGGAACGGCTCCCCGCCGCGCCGGATGCGGTCGATGACCGCGGCCGCGTCCTTGCGCGCCTCGTCAGGCGAGACGTCGCCATGCACGCCAAGGGTGACGCGCTTCAGGCTCCCTCCCGGTCCCCGCGTCTGGACGACGTAGACCTTGCGCCCGGTGGCGTAGACCCTGACGCCGAAGCCGGCGAGGTCACGGTCCCAGAAGACCGCGTCGCCGCTTTCGACGGCCAGCGCGTCGACCGTGCGCTTGGAGACCTTGATCGCGTTCTGACGGGTCATGGACGGCGTCTCCGGAATCGCGGACAATCCCGTAATCAAATAGGAACTGTCTGACCGCGTAACAAGGTCGACGATAGTCGGCTTCAGGCGGCGATGCAAGCCCCATAGGCAGCATCGCGACAACCGCATTCTGTTTCTAATCTATTGATAAAAAGCAGTTTATAGAAGTATAGCCGGTTCTGGTCGGCAATGGTCGGTATCTGGCGAAATCGGGGCGCGTTATACATTATGTAAGCCACTCTTATGCCTCACGCGCGCTGGCGCTGGGCGAGAGCCTGCCGGTGATCGCGAAGCTCCTGGGCCACGCGCAGATCCAGACGACCGCCCGCTACACCCACCTCACGCGCGACGCCGTCAAGGACGCAGCAACCCGAGTCGCGAGCCAGATCGGCGAGGACATCTTTCCGGCCACAGCCGCGCGCGCGGCCGCCCGGCCGGCGGCGGGGCGGAACGGGTGCGGAGGCGCGTGCGATGCCTGCGGCGCCTGCAGCATCGGGCGCGCCTGCGTGGCTCGGGACACTATTAAGGTATCCGCCGCCAGGGTCGCGGCCGAGATCGGGGCGGACATCCTCCCTGCGCCGCTGCTCGACGGGGCCGCGCCGCCGGCCGCCACGCTGGCGCAGGCGTCATGAGGGCCGACGGTGTGGCTTCGCGGACACGGCTTTCCGACATTTTTGCGGCCAATGCAATTCCCCCTTGCATTCACCGCCAGCATATGGCGTGCTTTGCTGAGCAGCATGTCGGGCGACTGGAAGAATGTCGTGAGGGTATGCAGCAAAGCAGCGGCGAGGGGGAGGCAAGGCCCGCAAGGCCATCGCGGTATCTATGGGTTGACGGCGGGGCGAATGGGCAGTAATGGCATCGCAACGTCGTCCATCGCCAGGGGCCGATCGAGGCCTTGCCGATAAGGCGGTGCGATGACTATGGACACTGCCGGAGTCGTCTTGGTAAACTCGGCGCTGCAGTCCACAAACGAGGCCTCCCGACGAGGCCTCTTCAGAATGAGGAGAGCCTGGACGTAGGACAGAAGCTACACCCTCGGTTCTCTAAATCGATACAGCCGCTTAGCTCTCGAATCAGCCCTTTCCGACTGACCCTGAAACCGCCCGCCGTAATCACTCCGGAAGCGAGTGAATTCCAACTCCAGCGTAGCCCTGCGTAGCGACCCGTAGCGACTCGGGCCGAAACGCTGCGCGAGCCCGTCGCCGTCGCCCCCGAAACCGGAATCAAATAGGCCCGCCGGGAGGCGATTTTCGATCCCGTCGGCGGGGCGGCGCAGGCCGGTGACGGTCTCCGCCGAGTGCGTCCGGTACTCGCCTGACCGGCTGAGGCAGAACCCGTCGTGGTCGCCGACACGGCCACGGCCGCCTGCATGGTTTCAGACTTCGGCGGCGACAGCATGAGCGCCATAACCGTGGCGTTCAACACCCGCAGGTCCGCGCGGCCGCTGCAGCCAGATACGGCCGGCCCCTTTGAAGCCTCTCGGCGTCTCCAGTCCGGAGCGTCATTGCCGCCAACTACGCTTGACGTACATCGTCATCGGGCTATGTTGTCTGTTGATGATCCTCGGCTACAGGGACAAGAAGACGGAGAGATTCGCCAGCGGCCGAGCGGTGCGGGAGTTCCGGGGCTTTGAGCAACAAGCGGTCAGACGTCTCGCGATCCTGAACGCCGCACCGTCGCTTGGCACACTGAGAAACTTGCCGAGCAATCGGTTGGAGGCCCTGGGGGGAGACCGGAAGGGACAGTATTCCATTCGCGTCAACCGACAGTGGCGCGTCTGTTTCGAGTGGCCGGAGGGTCAGTCGGGTCCGAGCAATGTCGAGATGGTGGACTATCACTCGTGAGAGGGGAGTGCCCGTGCTGAGACGCAGCGTCCATCCCGGCCGGATATTGAAGGAAGAGCTTGCGGAAGTCGGCATCACACCGACGGAGTTCGCGCGCCAGATCGATGTGCCGGCCAACCGGGTCAGCCAGATTATCAACGGCAGGCGCTCGATCACCGGCGACACGGCGCTTCGCTTCGGACACTGGTTCAGTGTCGAGCCGGAGTTCTGGCTCAATCTTCAGGCACATTACGATCTCGTCTACGCCGACAACGAGAGGGGCGATACGATCCGTCTTCTGCCGACGCGAGCCGATCTCGACCCTCGAGCTGAGGTGCCTGACGCGGTGTAGACGCGTTACGCAGGCGGGGCATGTCGACCCGACCGGTCCGGCAGATCGCTCGGGTTCGCACTGTTCCCTGTAACTGCTATATAGCGCCGTCGGCATTTCAGCCTTC
This sequence comes from Alphaproteobacteria bacterium, assembly GCA_965221125.1. Classification (GTDB taxonomy): domain Bacteria; phylum Pseudomonadota; class Alphaproteobacteria; order UBA828; family UBA828; genus WTGU01. The sequence goes on along the minus strand of CBDCRW010000004.1, from coordinate 9,505 downwards.
GAAGGAGCAATTTCGGATGTCCGCAATCGACGAATCCGTTCTAACGAAGGGGCAACGCAGAAAACTCGATGCGTTGCGCAAGTCTATCGGCGACGATATCGCAGAACGCGCCTTCGCGGAGTGGCTTTCCGCGCAGCCGGCGGCTGCGGGGTCGGCGCCGGACGAGAGTGCAACCCTGATCGTCGACACGCTCTGGCCGCTTGTGCAGCAGGGCACGCTGGCTATCCCGCGCGGCGGCTATCTTCTCAGACGTGGCCGCGGCCGCATCATTATCGAGCCCGCCAAGCCGTAGCGGCCGCCGGAGACGCAAGCGGCGGACGCGTGCTGCACGGGGCGGGCGTGGGGCGTTCGGCAAATGACTGCGGCCGGTACCGACGACGTTCTCGAGCTCTCGCTGGTCAGCGATCTGCGGAATATCGCCATCGCCGCCGAGAACATCGACGCGTTCTGCGCGAGGCATGGGCTGGCGACAGAGATTGCCTTTGAGGTCAATCTGGCGGTCGACAAGCTTCTGACCAATACGATCAGCTACGGCTACGACGACGATGGGGAGCATCGGATCAAGCTCGTCCTCCACCTTGAGGGCGGAGCGCTGGCGGTCGAGATCGCAGACGACGGCACGGTGTTCGACTCTTCGCAGGCGCCAGCGCCGGACCTAGGAGCCTCGCTCGACGAGCGCGCCAAGGGCGGTCTCGGCATCTATCTCGTGCACAAGACGATGGATACGTTGGCTTACCGGCGGCAGGACGGGCGCAACGTGGTGACGCTGACGAAGCGCGTGGCGCTGGCCCAGGCGGAGTGAGGCGGCCCGGCGGGGTTCTCGCGGCCTGAGCGCCTGGCGGCTGCGGAGACCGGGCTCACGCGGTGATACGTGCCGGGGAGGGATGCATGGCCAGGAGCGGAGAGCCGCGCCATGTGGAGCAGCGCGAGGACGGGAACGTGCGCTCTGGCCGCGCCCGCGCGCCCTTGAGCGATCGCAGTCCTTACAGTGTTCCGTCGATGAGCGCCCTGATCGCCTTCGAGAGCGCGGTACGGCACGGCAGCTTCTCCCTTGCGGCGCGTGAGCTCGGCACCTCGCAGTCGGCGATCAGCCGCCTCATTGCGCGACTGGAGGGCCAGCTCTCGGCACGGCTGTTCGAGCGCTCCCGGATCGGGGTGAGTCTGACCGATGCGGGGCTTCGCTTTCACAAGGCCGTCCTTCTGGCTCTCGACGCTCTCCATGGCGGGGCTGCGGAGATTGCGGAACACTCCGGCGAGGACGGGACGGAGGTAGCGATCGCCTGTCCGGGCGAGTTGTCCCATCTCTTCGCGATGCAGCGCTATGAGGCGCTGAAAGCTGCGCTTGGAGATGACGTCCGAATCCGCATCCTCGCCCACACAAACGCAGCAGCGCCGGCGCCGTCCGAGCCCGCCGCCGACATCATGCTCACCTGGGACGCGGAGACTGCCGCACCCAGGCACTGCGTGACGGTTGCCAGGGGAGCCGTTGGCGCCTTCTGCTCTCCCGGCTACGCCGCCGCCCATGCCCAGGTTCTGGACGGACCTGCGGCGGGCTGGGACGGTCTGACCCTTCTCGATCTCGCGGGGCCTGGCGAGAGCGGAGCGTCCTGGGAGCGCTGGTTCGAGGCCGTGGGTCGTCCGGCCCCGGCCCCCCGGTACGAAGTCGTCGAGAGTCATGCCCAGGCGCTTGAAGCGGCCGTTGCCGGCCGCGGCCTCGTGCTCGGCTGGCGTCATCTGATTGGACGGCATGTGGAGGCCGACACTCTGGTGATGCAGGCGGGCGGCTTCGTCGAGACTGGCAGGAGCTTCCTTGCCGTGCTCACGGAGGAGGGGAGGCAGAGATCGCTGGCGCGGGCGTGCCTCGCCTTCTTCGGCGGCGCGGCCAGGCACCGGGCGGGATGGACCGAGCCGTGAGTATCTTGCCGGCGGGGACGCGCCTGCCGGCAGCACCGTGCATGCGGGGGACCAGGGGACCAGTGTCGGGGCACGTGCGTTTCCCCGGCCCCAGCGGTGATCGAGCGCCATGGGCCGAGACATGGATCGGCAGCGCGCCTGCCGTAGGCGACCTTCGCGGCTGTGCGATCTGCGCCTGCGCTGCGCGCCGAAGGCGTGGTGCGTTCGGCTCGACCATAAGAACCGCATGCCGTGTGGTCCTTTGCCCATACGTGGCGCCGCATAGTCGCGGCTGACCCCGTTTCCAGGGTTCAGAAAAGACCGAAGCGGTCGAGGTTCATCACCTTGTCCCAGGCGGCGACGAAGTCGTCCACGAACCGCTGCCCGGCGTCCTCGGACCCGTAGACCTCGGCGATCGCCCGGAGCTGCGAGTTCGAGCCGAAGATGAGATCGACCCGGGTGCCGGTCCAGCGGAGATCGCCCGTCGCGCGATCGCGCCCCTCGAACACGTCCTCGGACTCTGATGCCGCCGTCCACGTGGTGCCCATGTCGAGCAGGTTCACGAAGAAGTCGTTGGTGAGCGTTTCCAGCCGCCCGGTGAACACCCCGTGCCGGGATTGCCCGACGTTTGCACCCAGCACACGCATGCCGCCAACAAGCACCGTCATCTCGGGTGCCGTCAACCCGAGCAGCTGCGCCCGGTCGACCAGCATCTCCTCCGCCGATGCGGCGTGCCCGCCGTTGAGGTAGTTCCGGAACCCGTCCGCCGCCGGTTCCAGCACCGCGAAGGACTCGACGTCGGTCTGCGCCTGCGATGCGTCCGTGCGGTCCGGCGTGAAGGGGACGGTGACGTCGTGCCCGGCATTCTTGGCGGCCTGCTCGACGGCTGCACACCCGCCGAGCACGATGACGTCGGCCAGAGAGACGCCCTTTCCGTTGGCCTGCGCCTCGTTGAACGCCTTCCGGATGCCCTCGAGGGTCTCGAGCACGGAGGCCAGCCGCGCCGGCTCGTTCACCTTCCAGTCCTTCTGCGGCGCGAGGCGGATGCGCGCGCCGTTCGCCCCACCGCGCAGGTCGGAGCCGCGGAAGGTCGACGCCGAAGCCCAGGAGGTCGACACCAGCTCGGAGACGGTGAGCCCTGACGCGAGGATCGCGGCCTTCAGCGCGGCGATGTCCCTTTCGTCGATCTGCTCATGGGTGACGGCGGGGACGGGGTCCTGCCAGATCAGCTCCTCTTCGGGGACCTCCGGGCCGAGATAGCGCACGCGCGGACCCATGTCCCGGTGGGTCAGTTTGAACCATGCCCGCGCGAACGCGTCGGCGAACTCGTCCGGGTTCTCGTGGAAGCGCCGCGAGATCGGCTCGTAGACCGGGTCCATGCGCATGGCCATGTCCGCCGTGGTCATCATGGGCGCATGCCGCTTCGAAGGGTCGTGGGCGTCCGGCACTGTGTCCGCGCCGGCGCCGTCCTTCGGCACCCACTGCCACGCGCCGGCGGGACTCTTCGTCACTTCCCACTCATAGCCGAACAGGGTGTCGAAGTAGCTGTTGTCCCACGTCACCGGAGTGGGGGTCCATGCGCCCTCGATGCCGCTGGTGATCGCATCGCCGCCCTTGCCGCTGCCGAAGCCGCTCTTCCAGCCGAGGCCCTGTTCCTCGATGGGCGCGCCCTCGGGCTCGGGACCGACATTGGCCGGGTCCCCGGCGCCGTGGGCCTTGCCGAAGGTGTGCCCGCCGGCGACCAGCGCGACGGTCTCCTCGTCGTTCATCGCCATCCGGGCGAAGGTCTCGCGGATGTCGCGGCCCGAGGCGACCGGGTCGGGATTGCCGTTCGGCCCTTCCGGATTGACGTAGATGAGGCCCATCTGGACGGCGCCGAGAGGATCGTCGAGCTCCCGGTCGCCGGTATAGCGCTCGTCCCCGAGCCACTCTGCCTCGGAGCCCCAGTCGATGTCCCCTTCGGGCTCCCAGACGTCCTCGCGCCCGCCGGCGAAGCCGAACGTCTTGAATCCCATCGACTCCAGGGCGCAGTTGCCCGCCAGGATCATCAGGTCGGCCCACGAGATCTTGCTGCCGTACTTGCGTTTGACCGGCCAGAGCAGCATGCGGGCCTTGTCGAGATTCCCGTTGTCGGGCCAGCTGTTGAGCGGCGCGAAGCGCTGCGTGCCGGTCCTCCCGCCGCCGCGGCCATCGCCGATCCGGTAGGTGCCGGCGCTGTGCCACGCCATCCGGATGAAGAGCGGCCCGTAGTGCCCGTAATCGGCGGGCCACCAGTCCTGCGACGCGGTCATCAGCTCGAAGATGTCCTTCTTGACCGCATCGAGGTCGAGGCTGTTGAACGCCTCGGCGTAGTCGAATGCCTCGCCCATCGGGTTGGACAGCGCGGAGTGCTGGTGGAGCACGTCGAGCTTCAGCTGGTTCGGCCACCAGTCCCGGTTCGACATGCCGCCGCCGGCGGTTCCGCGGGCCCCGTGCACGACCGGGCATCTGCCTTCGTTCATGACTCCCTCCTTCGCATGTACCTGTGGTTCGGAACGGTCCCGGAGACCGCTCCGGCAGCAGCCAATCCGGCTACAGGGGCGAGCGTAGGCATTGCTATCATTCGTGTATAACGACGAATATTGGTTGTTATAATCGCATACTACGAATATTCGCTTCCGGAGACGCCCGATGAAGCGCCTGCCGACGATGAAGCAGCTCGAATACCTGGCGGCGCTGGCCGACACGCAGCATTTCGGCCGCGCGTCCGAGCGCTGTCACGTCACACAGTCGACGCTGAGCGCGGGCATCCGCGATCTGGAGGCGGTGCTCGGCACCGCCGTCGCGGAGCGCTCGAACCGCCGCGTGCTGATCACGCGCGTCGGCATGCAGATCGCCGAGCGGGCAAGGGCGCTGCTGCGCGACGCCGAAGAGGTCATGGAGATCGCGAGGGCCGGCCGCGCGCCGATGACCGGAGAGATGCACCTCGGAGTGATCCCGACGATCGGCCCCTTCCTCCTGCCCCGCGTCCTGCCGGCGCTGCGGGTGAAGTTCCCGGAGCTCACGGTCTACCTGCGAGAGGAGCAGACCGCCCCGCTGCTGGCCCGGCTGGAGGACGGAGGGGTGGATGCCGCGCTGATCGCGCTGCCCTGCGAGACCGGGGACCTCGCCACCGAGGACATCGGCGAGGACGAGTTCCTGTTCGCCTGCGATTGCGACCACGCGCTGGCCGGCGCCGGCGAAGTCCCGCTCGCGGCGCTGGCCGGCGAACCCCTCCTTCTGCTTGAGGAAGGACATTGCCTGCGCGGCCAAACGCTCGACGTCTGCCGCATGGGCGACCGGAGGGCGCGGGCCCAGTTCGAGGCCAGCAGCCTGCACACGCTGGTGCAGATGGTGGCGGCCGGCATCGGCGTCACCCTCGTGCCGCGGCTCGCGGTCGACGCCCGGATCGCCGAGGGAACGGATATCTCGCTCTCGCGGCTTGCCGCGCCCGCATCGCGCCGGATCGGACTGGCCTGGCGGCAGACATCGGTGAGGGCGGAGGAGTTCAGATTGCTGGCGGACACGCTGTGCGAACTGGCCGCGCGGTCGTGACCCTCCGCCGGGCGTTGCCCGCCGTCCGTGCGCTGCCGCGCGGACGACGGGACCTGCAACCGGGGTCCTGGCGGCCTTCCCCGGCGGCGTTGCGCTCGTCCTCGGCGAACATCTCTTCCAGCACCGTGGCCCAGCGCACGATCTGCAGCTATCACCGGCCCACGCCTCTTCCCCCGCCTCCAGCGTCCCCGGACGATGAAACGGGGGCTTCCGCCACCCCAGCGCGCCGCCCGCCCCTCCGCCGCCGGCACGTCGCCATGAGCGAGAGCCCGGCCGGAACCGGGGCGGCGGGGGCGGCGCTGCGGAGCGTGTCCTCGCCGTCGGCAACCTTCACCGGGGGAGGCGGCAAGATGCGGACCGACCGAATATTCCATCGCGACGCGCAGACCTTTCTGGTGCACCTGTTCGGCAGAGGCCTCGACGACGAGCGCTACGTGGTCGAGAAGTACCGCTCCCATCCCAACGGCGAGATCGAGCCTGTCCAGGCGGAGCGGCCCAGGACGAAGGGCCGGGGCAAGCCGCGCAGGAAGATCGTTTCGCGCAAAGCGGTCCGGGAGATGCGGCCTGCGCCCAACGAAATCATCGTCTGCACGGGGGTCAAGCTGGCTCGCTCCGGCGTGCAGATGTGGGGGACCCAAGCCACAGGCTTGCTGACCACCCGCTACGCGCGCTGACAGGGGTGGCCGGCCATGCCGCTCAAGGACCCGGTGAAGAAGGCGCGGGATCGACGCCTCCGCCAGCGCCACGCCGCGCGCATCGCCAGCGGCCGGTGCACCCGCTGCGGTCGGCTTCCTTCCGAGCCTGGCCTCAAGATGTGCACCGGCTGTGCCGAGAAACGCCGCGCCGCCGACCGCGCCCGCCGGGCCAAGGCCCGCGCTGAGGGCAAGCAGTACGGCGGCCGCGATCCGGAGCGCTGCCGCAGAGCCGACCGCGCCGGCGACAGGCGGCGGCGGAGGGCGTGGAAGGAGGCAGGGCTGTGTACATCCTGCGGCCGCCGTCGGCCGGAGGAGGGCCGCTCCGTCTGCGAGCCATGCCGCGAGACACGGCGCGCACGCGACCGCCGGCGCTATGACGCGCGGCGCGCTGTCGGCCGCTGCGTACGCTGCACGCAGCCCACGGTCGGGGGCCTGTCGCGCTGCGGCCGCTGCCTCACGCTGGAGAAGGAGCGCGTCTCCCCCGAGCAAAGGAGCGCCGTCGGGAAGAGACGCTATGCCGCGAGGCGCGCGCGGGGCGCGTGTGTGGATTGTGGAGTCCGCACCGGTGGTGCGGCCCGCTGTGAGCACTGCGCATATCGGTCCAACTCCCGCGCGCCCGAGCGTCACCTGGCGGCGCTCTGGCCGCCGCAGATCACCGTGATCGAGCTGCAGACCTCGCGGGAGCTGGGGACCTTCGAGACTGAGGCCGAAGCCGCCGCCTGCCTCGCCTTCGCCAAGCTGCGGCCCGACCAGGTCGAGTTCCTCTCCAACGTGCCGCTGATGGCGCTGCCGCCGGCATGAGTGCGGCCTTGCCCCAGACAGATGCCGTGGGCCAGGTCGTTCGGCAACTTCCCGATCCAGGATCGGCGTCGGCGCCGCGGCGGCCGTGCGGTCCGCGGGGCCCTCGGGAAGCCGGCCACCGCCGGATCAGGCCGCAGGCGAGAGGGAAGGGAGAGCTTGAAGGAGGGTGAACGGAGGAGGTCGCGAGAGAGCGGTCCGATCCGTTCGTCAACCATCGTCAGAACTCGCACGTGAAGGAGCACGAAGATGAGTTTCGGACTGAACCGCGCAGAAGTCATTGGCCGCCTGGGTGCGGACGTCACCATCAACAGCCTCGCCTCCGGCGGGCGCGTCGCCAACATGAGCATCGCCACCGACGAGTCGTACATCGACAGGCGTGCAGGCGGCGAGCGGATCGACAAGACAGAGTGGCATCGCGTCGTCACCTTCCAGGACGGGCTGATCGATATGCTGGCGAAGCACGCGAAGAAGGGCCGGCTGATCTACGTCTCGGGCAAGATGCAGACCAGGAAGTGGCGCAAGGACGGCGAGGACTCGGATCGGTTTTCGACCGAGATCCTGCTCGTTCCCGGTGGGCGCGTGCAGCTTTTGGACAAGCCTGCCGGCACCAACGGCAACGGCGCCGCGCCGGCCAACGGTGAGGACGCGCCGGCGGCCGCGAACGGCGAAAATTCGGGCCAGCCGTTCCCATTCTAAGGGGAAGTTAGGTAGAAATGTAAAGCTCGCAGGGGTAACACCTTGCGGGCTTTCATTTTTTGTTGAATTTCATGATTGACACGTTTGGAGTCGCAATTCTAGGTAAGCCGGAACAAGGCAAGAGCGTAAACTTTCGATGCCCGAGAGCGTCCGCAGAATCAGACTTCCCGGCGGCGAGACGCTCCCCGCCCTGGTCGAGCCCGGCTCGGCCCCCGCGCCCGAGCCGATACGGTATGCGGTCTCCATTCTCAGAAACGCCGGCCGCGCCGAGAACACGATCGAGGCGCACATGCGCGCGATCGCGGCGGCCCGGGTGTGGGCGCACTCGAACGGGCTCTCCCTCGAAGCACGCATGGCCACGGGCGCCGGTCTGGAGCTGCGGGAGGTCGAGAGTCTTTCCCATGCGCTGAAGACCGCCCGGGTTCCGGATCGGACCGAGCGTCCCCACCAAGCCAATGTCCTGCCGCTTTCCAGATCGGGCAAGGAGCTTCATCGGCACCTTCCCCACGACTGCGATGAGATGCTGGACCCCCAGACCGGAGCCAACCGTGTGCGGTCCGTCGCTGCCTATCTCGACTGGCTTGCAAGCCACAGCCGTGCCGCCGGATCGCAGCAGCTCCTTCGCGACACCGTCAAGGCTCTGACCGCCCGGGCGAAGGTGGGCGCGCGTCAACCGTCCGAGCCCAGGAAGGGCCTGTCGCCGGAACAGCGCGACCGGCTGTTCGCCGTCATCGATCCGTCCTCGCCGGAAAACCCGTTCCGGAGCGAGGCGGTTCGCTATCGCAACCTTGCCGTTGTTGCCTGCCTTGACGAGACCGGCATGCGCAGGGGCGAGCTTTGCGGCCTGAAGATCCCGGACATCGACTTCAGGAAACTGACGATCTCGATCCATCGGCGCCCTCCGGACCCCCGGGACCCTCGTCGGCAGAAGCCGAAGACCAAGTCCGGCGCACGGCCCGTGCCGATCAGGCCGGAGCTGGCGGACATCCTCTTCGCCTACCTGTCGGATTGGCGCCGGACCGAACCCGGCGCCCGGATGCACGCCTATGTCTTCGTGTCCCATGCAGGAATCAGGCCGGGAGCGCCGTTGACCCCGAGAAGCGTGGGCAACGTCTTCGCTGCGCTCGAAAGCGTTCTCGGCTTCCGTCTCCATCCTCACCTGTTGCGCCACACCTGGAACGACAGGTTCTCGGCCGCGATCGACGGCAGGGCGGAGCGTGGCGATCGCACCCCCGAGGCGAGCGAGGAGCGCATCCGCAACTTCCTGATGGGATGGAGTCCGGATTCGAAGATGGCGGCGGTCTACACGCACCGTCACGTCGAACGGGCGGCCGAGGCCGCCCTGAGAGGCATGCACCAGGGATTGTTCGAGGGTGAGTAGTCCGGGCGGATTGCAGCCTGCCGGCGCTCCGCGAGAGCGCGGCATCCATGCGGGATTCGATTCCGGCGGCGACGTCTGGAAGATCGTGCTGGAGAAGGGCGTGACCCGCATCTCCTTCAAGCCGATACGAGATCATTGGGGCGCCGGGCACGCCGACAACGTCAAGCAGGCTGCCCTTGCCTACATGGAAGATCGCTCCCCCGACACCGTGTTGGGGGGCGTCCAGGCCCTCGCAAGAATGGCGCGGGATGTCCCGGTCGGCGCCACCATCTCTGCGGCGGCTCTCATGGACTACCGGTCGCTGCTCGCTCGCGAGCAACTGCACTATCTGGGCCACGTCGCGGCGTTCCTGAAGTTCTGGGTCGCACGCGGCTACGCCGGGGTCGACCGCGACGTGCTGCAGTTCTTCAGCAGCATCAAGATACCCGGGAACGTCAAGGGCGCCGCCGTCCGCACGCACCACCCC
>CBDCRW010000003.1:0-551580 GCA_965221125.1 Alphaproteobacteria bacterium | reverse complement strand
CCAGGTGCGTCTCGTCGGCGCGGCCGGCCGGCACCTGGCCGGGCCAGCGCACGATCAGCGGCACGTGGACGGCGGCCTCGTAGAACGACCGCTTCATCGTCAGGCGATGCTCGCTGTCGTGGTCGCCATGATCGCTGGTGAAGATCACGACGGTGTCCCGCTCCAGCCCCGAGTCGCGCAGCGCATCCAGGACGATGCCGATCTGCCGGTCCACGTCGCCCATGAACCAGCGGTACGCACCGCGGTAGAGCCGCCACTCCGCGTCGGTCCAGGTCTGAGAGCTGCGGCCGAAGCGGCGGTTCAGGCCCAGCTCCAGCGAAGACTCGTCGCCCAGCGTGCCGTCGCGGAACGATGCGATCCAGCGCGGCTCGTCGCGGGTGGGGGCGAAGTTGGCCGGCAGCGGCGGGCACTGATCCAGCATCAGCCCGCCGCCGGAGATCAGCGTCGGCAGCGTCCAGCCCACGGTGCTGATAAAGGGGTTGAGGGCCACGCGCACCGGGTACTTCATGATCAGGGTGGTCTCGGCCAGCCCCTTGGCACGCGCCGTGATGACGTACTGCTTGCGCAGCTCATCCAGCAGGTTGGCCCGCATGATTCGCACCAGCCCCGCGGTGCCTGCGGTGCCCAGCACCACCGTCGGCACCCACAGGTGCTCCAGCAGGTCGAGAACCTTGGCCAACGACCACGGCGCCTCCCGGTACTCGACCGAGAACAGGCCGCCGATATCGAGCCCGAGATAGCGAAATGCCACGTACATCAGGATGAGGGCGAGCAGGAAGTTGGGCGTGGCGAGCCCGATGTAGCTAAGAAACGTCGCCGCGTAGTCGCCCACCGAATACTGGCGCACCGCGGAGTAGATGCCCACCGGAAAGGCGACGATCCACACGAACAGCAGCGACGACAGGGAGATAACCACGCCACGCCCGACTTATACTGGGCGGGCGATCGAGCGAGAGAGAGCTGCTGTTCTTCGACGACAGTACCTGGATCGTCGCGAGACCATTGATCCGCCTCCACCAAGCCGGCACGCTCCATCTGGGCGGCGAGGGCGGGCGCTGTTATGGCTGTTCCATGCCTGCCAGGAAATGGCGCACGGCGTGCTCGTACCGCTCCCGGTCCTGATTCCAGGCCCCCAAGTGGATGGCGCCGTCGAAGACCTCGTACTGGACGATATCGGGCCGCGCCTCGGCGAGCCGGTCGCTGAGCCATACCGGCACCCGGGTGTCGTCGCTCCCGTGGAACAGCAACACCGGAACCGACAGCGCTTCCACACCCTCAAGGTGGTCCATCGTTCGATAGTCGATCCCGAATCGCTGCGCTGCCACGTACATCGCCAGATCCGTCAACGCGCTCCGCAGCGGCTCTCCGCCCGGGATCTGCCGAGTCGCCCCGTGGTCGATCAGCGCCTCAAAGTCGAGGGCCGGGCTATCGAGTATCACTCCCTTCACGCGGTCCGCGGCTGCCGAGTTGTTCAGGAAGCTGATCGCTATCGCCCCGCCCATGCTGTATCCGACCAGAATCAGTTCGCTCGCTCCGGCTGCCAGCGCGTACTCCGCGGCAGCCTCCAGATCCTCCCACTCTTCCGCCCCGAACTGATAGTACCCGGTCGGGCTCGCGGGCAACCCTTCGTCGTTGCGGTACGTGATCGTCAGCGTGGAGTACCCCTGCTCGACCAACATCGGGAGAATCCTCAGGCACTCGGTACGTTCCGCTCCCTTGCCGTGCACCAGTATCGCCCAGGCGTCCGACTCGCCGCGCGTCTGCCAAGCCGGAAACGTCCCCAAGGCCGCCGGCACCCCCACCTCCTCGAACTCGATCCCGTACGCGAGCCACGGGTCGCGCGGAAAGGCATCCCGGTTGATGCGGACCGGCTCTCCCACTCGCGGCAGCGCCCCCAGCGCGATCAGCTCCCGCACCACCGAGCTGTCGCCAGCTTCGACGATAGGCCCCACCTGATTGTAGGTGCCGGCGGACTCCAGGCCCCAGATCCCGGGCTCGGCCCAGCGCCCTTTCGACGCTGGTTCCGCCGCGGTTTCAAGCGTAATCCGTCCTCCTTCGACCGATGCGACTCGGAGGTCGAAGGGGTCCGGTTCGTGCTCGACCGCGAGCGCCTGTTCCTCGATTGCACTCGCGTAGTACCACGCCGCCGCGCACACCACGACTACGACCACGACCACCAAGCCGGTGAAGCTGGTCAGGATCTTGCCGGAACGAGACATAAGAACTCCTTCATTACCTTCTGCCGGTAGTTGCCGGCGCTCTCGCCCCGCTCCCACCAGCTCTACCGCCGACGTAGTCGACTTCGCCGCCTTCCGCGAGGATGCCTAGCGCCGTCTCCAGCTCGCCTGGGAATATCTGCTCGCCGGGCGCGTTGGCAACCGCGATTTCCCGGTCCTATAACTCGCCGCTGTCGGCCAACCCGCCGCTCTCACTCTGCTGGCGTCCTTCTTCGAAGTCGGCTTTGCGTGGCTGATGGTGCTCGGTGCCACGGCATGTTCCGATGGCTTGCGGCTCGGGAGAGTCAGCGGTCCCGCTACCTGTCCGGCGCCAACACCCGCAGCACCACGTGGTGCCGTCGCCGGGACTGCTCGCACACCACTTCCGGGACCGCTGCCAGACAGTCCTTGCGCTGGAGTCCACCGGGTTCACCGGTGCCGATTTTATGTCTCCTCGTCCTCCCCACGCTGGCCTTCCTCGACCGCGAGGAAGCCGGCTTCCCAGGACGGATTGTTGGGACGCGGTGCTTTTTCCACGTTGCGGTAGTGCCTGGTCTGGGTCTTCCACACCGGCGCAGGACCATCGGCCGCTTCGGTGCTGGCTCTACCCGGAACGTCGCTGCGGTGGGTGATGATCTCATTCCAGCGGGCGTTCTGGCGGTCGCGTTCGAGGCGGCCGTCGGGATCGGGCAGCGTGAAGGTGTAGGAATAGAGCTTTGCGTTCTTGAGATAGAACTTCGCCAGTACGCCACCGCGATAGTCCTCGCGGAACTCCAGCGGAGAGCGGCCGGACTTCCACGTTACCTGCTGATCCTTGCCATTGGCCGTGATCGGGACACAATCGCTCCGGGTGAAATTGGGGATCGGCGCGCCGTACGGGCTTAGCAGCTCAACCTCGACCGAGCCGCCCCCGGCATCGGCGTTCAGCAATATCTCCTGAGGTGGACTCCAGGGCTTGGCGACAAAGAATCCTTCGCTGCTTCCGGCGTCGAGGGAGACCCAGTGATCCTCCGGCATTTTGGCCAGAAAGCAGTTGGACGATCCTCGCGCATCCCCGCCAGATTGAGCCAGATACTCTTCCTGGGACCAGGAAGTGTGGAGGTAGGAGTTGGCGTTATAGTAGATCCAGGTGTCGCCATTGAGCACTACAGGACCGTTCCTGGCAGGAAAAATGATCCTGTCCCGGTCTCCCCCCGTGCCCGCTGGAACGACCGGTGACCGGTCCGTCGGCCTTGACCATTCTCGTCCATCTCGACTGTAGGCCAGTTGCACTTCGAGCGCACCTACTTGCTCGAATGTTACACTCTCCGGTGGTGGGTAATATACGCTGTGCAGTTCCGCTCCGGGGAGAAAGTACATCGTCCCCAACATGCCCAGACAGAAATCCTCGTAGAAGAACGGCGCCAGTCCATGCAGATTGTACATCTCGGGAGGATCGTGTTCATCAGGGACCAGGACGCGGCCCCGGTCCACCCAGTCGATCAGGTCATGACTCTCATACAGAGAGAGGTCACGTGGGACATTCGGCACGCGCCGGGTGAACAGCAGGTACTTGCGCCGGTCGCGGTCATAGATCAATCCCCAGAGATCGTCGCTGACACCGCGCAGTACCGGGTTCACGTGCTTGGGCCGTTCCCAGCGGATGCCGTCGTGGGAGTAGGCCAGGCACAATGGTACGTGATAACCCGCCCAGCGGTCTTCCCTGCTTTCCACGTCGAAAATCATCTTGTAGCGGCGCGCGGGGATGTCACTGGGATCGTCGATGATGTTGTAGTTGAGGGAGAGCATCTCGGGGAATATGTAGTTGTTCTCCTTGGAGCCGTTTATCTCCACCAGATTGAGGATCGGCTTCTCCCAGTGGATGCCGTCGGTGCTGGTAGCATAGGCGGTCTTTCTTCCCCGCTCCCAGTATTCGCCCGGCCTGATACCCGTAACGACATACCACATCTTGAAAAGCTTCTCGTCATGATCATAGATGACGTTGATATAGTTGAACGAATCGGACTTGTCCACATCCCACGGGGCGTCCAGTTTGACCACCGGCTCGGGGTGTTTTTCCGCCTGATTAACCTTGCGCTGAAGATTGTGTGTCTCCAGTAGATCGAGATCGTCGATTACGAGAAACTTGTACCTGCAAACATCATTCATAAACTGCTCCTTGAGGTCTGGCCTCCTGGTTTACCACCAGACCTCGGTCACCAATTGGCCCCGTCCCAGGGGCCTTGCGTGATAGAGTAGCATGCACGCCGACGGGGGGCATGACGGTGTTCGGCGGGATTGGCGCCGTCGTCGGCGAGCACGAGGTGATCGTCATCGGATCGAGGCCGCGTATGCTAGATGGCGAACCAGGGACGCACCGCGATTCCGTCGCGGCGCTGGCGGTCGTCACCGCCGTACAGGAGCGTGGCGCGATCGGTGACAACGCCGGTGTGGCGGCACCACCAGCGCAGGCCGGCGGCCAGTTCCGGCGCCACGGTCTGCGCCGACTTGATCTCGATCGGGTACGGCGTTCCGGCATGCTCGATCTCCAGATCGACCTCGTGGCCGGTGCGGTCGCGCCAGAAGTACAGCGGCGGCTGCAGCCGGTGGTGGCGATACGCCTTGATCACCTCGCCGACGATGTAGTTCTCGAACAGCGACCCGCGCAGGGGGTGGGTGACCAACTGCCGCTCATCGCTGACGCCGAGCAGGTGGCAGGCGAGGCCGGTGTCGACGAAGTAGACCTTGGGGCTCTTCACCAGGCGCTTGTTGTAGTTGCGATGATAGGGCCGTAGCAGGTGGATCACGAAGCTGGTAGCCAGCACCGATGTCCAGCGCCGCGCGGTGTCCACCGCCACCCCGCAGTCGTTGGCCAGGGACGAGTAGTTGAGAATCTGACCGACCCGCCCCGCCATCAGCATCAGGAAGCGTTCGAACGTCTCCACGTCGCCGACATTCGCCAGCGTCCGAACGTCGCGCGCCAGGTAGGTCTGCACGTAGTCGGGAAGCCAGACCTCAGGGGGTATGCCGCGGTCGTGGATGCGCGGGTAGAAGCCGGTGCGCACGGTACGCCAGCGTTCGAGTTGCGTGTCCCGGTTGGCGAACAGGCCGGCGGAGGGATCGGGAACGGCCGGCACCTGCCCCTCCAACTCCGCGCGGGACAGCGGCAGCAGGTGGAGGACTCCGGTGCGCCCGGCCAACGACTGCGAGATGTCGCGCATCAACAGGAGGTTCTGCGATCCCGTCAGGATGTAATTCCCGGTGTGCTCGGGGTGGTCGACGGCGACCTGGATCGCCGAAGGCAGATCGGGGACGCGCTGCACCTCGTCGATGATCACCGGCGGCCGATAGCGGTCCAGGAAGCCGTGCGGATCCTCACGCGCAAAAGCGGCGCGACTCGGTGTCCTCGAGAGTTACGTAATCGAACGCCGGAAAGGCCGCCCGGGCCAGCGTGGTCTTGCCCTATTGGCGCGGGCCGGTGAGCGTGACGACCGGATAGTAGCCCGCGTCACGAACCAGGTACGTATGCAGCGTCCGCCGCAGCATAGGTGTCAAATTTACGATCCAAAAGCAAATTTGACAATCGTGATGCTCGTGATGCACTTGGAGTTGCGCGGTGCGGAGTGTTCCGATAGAGTTGGTCGTTGGAACCATGACGGCTGTCCGCCAACCGCTGAACCAGGTAACCCGCACGATGCGCGTGCGCTGGTATCGCAGCCCGATCGAGCCACCGGTACTGCGCCGCCTGATGCAGCGCAGCGACCTGCAGGGCTGGCTGCAAGCGGGGGGCAACCTGGCGCTGTTGGCCGCCACTGCGACGCTCACCTGGTACCTGTTCCTGCAGCAGGCGTGGTCGGCTTCGTGGTGGCGCTCTACCTCCATTGCACAGTCGGCAGCTTCCTCAGCGCCGCCTGTCACGAGCTGGACCACGGCACCGTGTTCAAGACCAAGCGGCTCAACCGCATCTTCCTGCGCGTTTACTCGTTGCTGGCTTGGTTCAACTTTCATGACTACGCTCTCAGCCACACCTACCACCACCGCTACACGCTGCATCCGGACGGCGATCGCGAGGTAGTGCTGCCGCAGTCGCCGACGCTGCGCTGGCTCTACGTGCTGCAATTGCTGACGATCAACATCACCGGCGGGCCGATGTGTCGCGGCTTGTGGCCGATCCTCCGCTACACCGTGACCGCGGCGCTCGGGTTGCCGCTGCGAGCGGACACGGTCGGCGACACCGAGCCGGTTGGGGTGCGCGCCCAGGAGTGGATCGGCGCCCTGTACCAGGCGCACCCCGAAGAGCGGCGCAAATCGGTACGCTGGGCGCAGATCCTGCTGCTGTTCCACGGCGCGGTGCTGGTGGTGGCGATCGCCTCCGGGCTGTGGCTGTTGCCGCTGCTGATCAGCCTGCCGGCGGCGGCAGCCAACTGGTGGCGCTACCTGGTGTTCATGCCCATGCACTGCGGCCTGCGCGACAATATCGCCGACTTCCGCAAGTGCGTGCGCAGCATCAGGATCGACCCGCTGTCCTCGTTCCTGTACTGGCGCATGAACTGGCACATGGAGCATCACATGTACGCCGGCGTACCGTGCTACAACCTGCGAAAGCTCAGCCGCGAGATCGCCGCCGACTGCCCGCCGCCGCGCACCCTCATCGGCGCCTGGCGCGAAATGCGCGTCGCCTGGGTGCGCCAGCGCACGGATCCCGACTACCAGTACGACACCCCGGTGCCGACCCGGGCGCACACCGCGGCCGCGAACGGTACCCGTTCCGACGACGCGCTCGGCGGCTCCATCGGCGACCTCGCGCCGGCCGTGCTCACTAGTCCACAAGCCAGGCCAGGTTGAACGAGTAGTGATTGCTGCTGCTGATGAGTTGGACGCGGCCGTCGGCGGACTGGCAGGCGGTGAGATAGCCGTTCACCTCGGCGTTTCCGGGGCCCATCAGGCACGGGACTCCATCCATCGCTTCGATGACGCGGTCGGGTCCGCCGTCGCTTACCAGGCGGCGAAACGGCCAGGTCTCGCCGTCGTCGAAGGATAGCGCGCAGTACATGCCGCAAACTGCCCTGCGGCCGCCGGCGTCGACGACGGTGAAGGCGCCATCCGACTCCGCCACTGCATTGGCGAAGGAGACGAGGAGAATCGGATCGGTGCCGGCGCTGCAGGTGCCACGCAGGCGCTTGAGCACCAGCCGCTGCGAGCCGCCGATGGGGGGAAACGGACTGGCGGAGTAGCTCCACGTCTTGCCGCGGTCCGCGGAAACGCTCATCGCCAGGGTCCCGTCCACCTCGTCGCCGCGACCGAATGCCAGCAACCTGCCGTCGGCGAGCTCCACCGCCGATGCGTGGATGCCGGCGATGGTGCCGCCGGCGTCGTGCCACGTCTCGCCGCCGTCGGTGCTCATCCACAACGCGGTTCCCCCATCGCCGATGCTGACCGCGTCGCACGGCAGCACGAGGGTTGCGTCGCGGAGCGTGAACGCCGCCGCGATCGGCATCTGGCGCGGGCCATGCTCGCCGCTGATGTACCTGGCCTGGCTCCAGGTGGCGCCGCTGTCGTCGGAGGTGCGCAGGATGGTCCGCAGCGGCCCCCAGGTGGCGGCGGCCGACATGCCGTTGAAGTGGTACACGCGTCCTCCGTCGCAGAGCAGGGCAGGCGCGTGGTCGTTGCGGTCGGGGGCGTCCCAGAACACCGACGCCGGTTCCCAGGAACCGGCTCCGGCGCGCAGACGGCTGGCCAGTATGCCCAGTTCGCGGCCGGGTTCCTCGACGCACGAATACCAGATGGCCAGCAGGTCGCCGTTGGGACACTGGCAGATCGCCGGATCGTGGTTGTGGGTGCTGAACAGGGGGCCGTAGGAGCGGGGAGGTATGTGCACGTAGCGAACCGGCCCGCGGAAGAACGGTGTCTCGTCGCTGCCCGGCGCTGAGGGTGCGGTAGTCTGCAGGACATTCGAGCCGTGCAACTCCACCGGCGCCCTGCGCGCCGGCCTCGGCGGCACCGGGTAGTCGGCACACACGACCCGGAACCCGGTCAGCCAGTTGCGTTCTTCCGGCAGCGCCGCCGCACGGTTGGCCGACCGGAGGTAATAGGGCTCCGTCGAGTGGCTGCCGCCGCGGGTGACCCGGAAATCGCCATCGGGTGGGCCGGTGGGGTCGCTGGCATCGCGGTCGAGGTAGGGGCCGTACCAGTCCATGCACCACTCCTCGACGTTGCCATGCATGTCGAACAGTCCCCACGGGTTGGGGGGCGTGCGGCCGACGTGGAGCGGGACGACGTTGTCCCCGGTGGTGCGCGACGGGTCGGGAAACCAGGTGCGGCGTTGGTTCTTTGCCACCCCCGGCGGCGGTGCATCTCCACTGCAGAACGGCGTCGAGGAGCCGGCCCGGCATGCGTACTCCCACTCCGCCTCGGTGGGCAGGCGGAGCTCGGCGCCCTCGCACTCGGAAAGCCAGCGGCAGTAGGCGGCGGCGTCATGCCAGCTCACGAACACCACCGCTTCGTCGTCATCACTTGAGAACCCCAGCTTGCCGCGCAGCTCCCGGTGCGTCGGGTCGAACATCTCGTATTGGGTGTTGGTCACCTGGCACTCCGCCAGGTAGAACGGCCTGGTGACGGTTACCCGATGCTCGGGGCGTTCGTCGAAATCGCCGTGGCGGAAGCAGGAGGGTGACAGCAGCGCGTCGGGCAGCGGCCGGTCGTTTCCCATCAGGAACGAACCGGCCTCGATGCGCCGCAGCCGCATGCCCGTCGTAGTGATCATGGTAAGCCCTCCAAGGTCGTGCTGCAGGATCCGGTACCAGAAGCGTCCAGACTGATTCTGACGAACTGGTGACGAAGTATGACCGCCCCAGGTCAGCGCGCCAATACCTAACTTGATCGACGCTGTATTCTCGACTACGATCCAGTCGAAGGCGTTCCATGAGTGAAACGGGCGATGGTTCCGTAGAACTTGGTAGAGTGGTTTCTCGTAACCCCGAAATTCATAGCGGGGATTTGGTGTTCGCGGCGACTCGTGTGCCGGTAGATACGCTTGTCGACTATCTCAAGAGCGATCATTCCGTTGAAGAATTCCTGAGGGATTTTCCGACCGTCGAGCGGTGGCAGGTGGAGTCGTACCTTGAACTCTCACCTGACGGCATTGAAAAACTGAGACTCTGACCGTCATCGAGTGAGGGTACTGCTCGACGAGGATATTCCGATCAGACTCAGGCTTCACTTCCAAGCGAACGTCGAGGTCGAAACGGTCGAGTAATTCACTCGACTCCGTGCAGCCGGGTGAGTGCCTGAGGATCTGTCCTCCCGAGTAATCTGAGATCGGTCTACGGCGACCTGATCCGGATCGGGTACAACTCCCGCGGGATCGTTGGCACCGGTATCATCGTCCGCGGCGTTGCGGGTAGGCTGCGCCCATGAGCAGGCGTCGACCCAACATCGTGTTCGTGTTCTCGGACCAGCAGCGCTACAGCGCCCTCGGCGCCAACGGCAACCCGGTCGTGCGTACCCCCGTGCTCGACCGGATGGCAGCCGAGGGCATGGTGTGCGACAACATGTTCTCCAACCACCCGCTGTGCTCGCCGTACCGGGCGATTCTCCTCACCGGCCAGTTCGGCTGGCGCAATGGCGTGATCGACAACGAGTACCGGCCGCGGCGCGACATTCCCACCCTGCCGGGAACCTTGCGCGAGCACGGCTACGGCACCGCTCACGTGGGCACCTTCCACCTCGGCAAGGGACCGTATACCGAGGAAGGCAGGTACGGGATCGACTACCTGGCCGCGGTCGGCATCGGCCGCGGCTACTTCGATCAGGCCTACTACGAGAACGAGCACGGGCCGGTCACCTTCCCGGGCTGGGGGCCGACCGTGGAGACGGACCTGGCGATCCGCTACCTGGAGCGTCATCGCGGGGAGCGGCCGGACGACCCGTTCGCCCTGTTTCTGTCGTGGCGGCCCCCGCACTGGCCGTACGAGCAGTTTCCCGATTCCATCGAGCGTTATGATCCGGCCACGGTCGATCTGCCGGCCAACGTGCCCGAGGCCCTGGCCGACCACGCCCGCCGCGAGCTGGCCGACTACTACGCCTGCTGCACCGGACTCGACGTGGAGATGGGCCGCCTGCTGGCGGCGCTCGACCGCCTGCAGGTCGCCGACGACACCATCGTGTGCTACACCTCGGACCACGGCGACCACATCCGCGCCCACGGCTACGGCAAGCCGAACGAGACCTGGCTGCACCACACCCGCCGCGCCTCCAAGGCCACGCCGTACGAGGATTCCGCCCACGTGCCGTTCGTCATTCGCTGGCCGGGCAACACCCCACCGGGCACGCGCAGCGACGCCTTCATGGGCGCCATCGACATCGTGCCGAGCCTGCTCGGCGCGTGTGACGTGCCGTTGCCGGCCGGCCTGCAGGGCCGCGACCTGTCGCCGGTGTGGCGCGGGCGGCCGGTACCCGCGGACCCGCCGCACGCCCCGGGCGCCAGCGAATCGGTGTACCTGATGAACATGGCCAACGGCTGGCCCAACCGCTACGGCTGGGTGGGGCGCTGGCGCGCCGTGCGCACGGCGCGCTACACCTATGCCCGCTGGTACGCCAACGAGCGCAGCCCCTGGCTGTTCGACCGCCAGGAAGACCCGCTGGAGATGGACAACCTGGCGTATTCGGCGGCCGCGAGCCCGGTCGTGCGGGAGATGGAGCAGCGCCTGCACCGCTGGATGGAGGCCACCGACGATCCGTTCGAGCACGGCGTCCGCGGGGACCGCGGCTTTGTCGAGGTGGGCCAGCAGTGGGCGGACCCGGACAAGTGGGCAGAGTGGGGGACAAGCTGACGAATCCCGCATGGCTTCGCTGAGCTAACCGGAGCCTGCACGGTCAGGGTGTAAGAAGCGCACGCCCATCGAAGCCGGCCCGCCACGCGAGCCGCCTGCACGATCGCGGCCATCGCTGTCGAGTTGCGCTGCCGGTGGCCGGCTGTCTCTATTACAAGGGGCCTTGGGGCACATTAGTCCTGACAGCAGTCGGCCCGATCTTCATCCACCGCTGGCGAGATGCTCGCCGCCACCTGGACCAGTCCGGCGCAAACCCCGGTAGGTAGCTCGTCGATGCGCTGGGCGGTCGAGTGGGTGAGCGGGGTGTTCATGTCGTTTGCGCACCTCAAGAGGACTACTTGGCGATCATCACGGCCTACATCACTACGGCTGACGAGTGGGAGCCCGATTTCCGAACGAGGAGAAAGAAGTGAACTGTGTCCATTGCCAAGGCAAGATGAAGCGTTCGACCGCGCCGTTTCATGTTGATCGCAACGGCTACCATCTGGTAGTGGATACGGTGCCGGCGTGGGTGTGCAAACAGTGCGGCGAGGCCTATTTCGATGAGCGCGAAGTCGACGCCATCCAGCAAGCGATCCAAAGTCTCGATGACCACACCCGCAAGCTGGTGATACCGGCCTGAGGTCAGGCGGGGACTACGTTGAACCGTGCCATCGCGCCTCTACAGGCGGATCAGGTCCTGTTCGAGGTCGTCGAGCCGCTTGTTGCCGGGCGGGCGCGGCATCGACCGCAGCGCTTCGCGTAGCGACAGTGCGGGTATCTCGTCGCCCTGGATGCGGCAGCACGCCGAAGGCGCGGTGGCGGACGAGGACCTGCCGCGCCGCTTGGTCCGCGAGCACGTCCGCCAGCGGCGAATCGAGGTGCAGGCGTGCCCCCTCCCGGCTCGGCAGGTAGCGGCGGCGCTGCGCTTCGCTCAGATCCAGCGACAGTTCGTGTTCGCCTGAGCCGACCTCCACGGCACTTGTAGCTCCAGGTAGCCACAATGCGGCGGTGGTGTTGGCGGGTACCACGGCGCGCAGTGTGAACGTGGCCGGCGCGTTGGCGGGGTGATCGATGCGCCAGCTCGATTCGGTGCGGCCGTAGGGCGTGTCCACCGCCGCGCGTGCGTGCCGGATCCCGCCGCCCGGGTGCGGCTCAACCACGAACCGCCGCCATCCGCGCTCCGCGTCGTATTGCCGCAGGCCGGCCATGCGTTCGTACAGCCAGGAGCCCACGGCGCCGTAGGCGTAGTGGTTGAACGAGGTCATCTCGCCGGGATTGATCGAGCCGTCGGGCAGCATGGCGTCCCAGCGCTCCCAGATGGTGGTGACGCCCATGGTGATCGGATACAGCCACGACGGCAGCGCGGTCTGCGGCAGCAGCCGGTACTCGGCCACGAGTTGGGCGGAGCGCGCGAACCACGCCGTGCCCACCAGCGACGAGTCGGTCTGGGCGTCTCCCGGCGCGTCGGGCGGCGACTTCGGGTCCACCCAGTCGCCGAACTGGAAGCCGTCTCCCCACACCCGGCGCTCGTCGCAGACGCTTCTCACGTGCTCGACGCACGCCTTCATGGAGGGGTACTGGCGGCGCAGCAGCTCCAGGTCGCCGTAGCGCGCGCCGAGAGTCATCGGCACCACGGTGGCGGCGTCGCCCCAGCCGGCGGCGGTGTCGTAGAGCAGGGTAGCGGTGGGGGCGAACACCTGGATGTCCCCGGTCCAGCCCAGCCGCTCGTCGCGTTGCGGGCAGTCGGTGGGTAGGTCCAGGAAGTTGCCGCGCATCCCCCACACAATGTTCTGGTGGAGCTGGTTGACCTGCGGCTCCGAGCACTCGAACCAGCCGGTGCGCACCACGTAGTCGCCGAGCGAGTACTGGTGGGTGGCGGCGTAGATGCCGATCGGGATCGCCACCACCCAGATGAAAATGAGCGTCAGCAGCGAGATCGACATGGTGAGCGCGATGCGTTCGCCGATCACCTGGGTCACCGGCTGCTCCCACTGGAACGAGCGTCCCAGGTGGCCCCGGCTGATGATGTTCCAGGCCCACAGCGCGTAGCGCTCCACCAGCGTCTTGTCCAGGCCGTACTGCTCGGTGAGCCGCGCAATCTCGTCTTCGTCGACGCGGGTACCGGTCTGCTCCAGCTCGACGATGCGCATCGTCACGTAGTCGCCGGGCGGCAACTCGATGATCGCGAACGAGAGCACCGAGATGATCACTATCAGCGAGATGATCTGGAGGGTGCGCCGGAGGATGTAGTCGAACATGGGGCCTGCAACAGACAACACGGGTGCCGGAGCGAGGCTTCGGCACCCGGTGCGGTCATGAAAGGGCGGACCGCCCTAGTTCTTGAAGAAGAGCTGCTCGCCGGCGAAGTTAGCGGCGATGGCGGAGCCGCCGGTGGGCACGTTGCCCAGGTTCTTGTTGACGATCGGCGGGTACTTGACGTCTTCGACGTTGAGGATGATGTAGACGTTCTCCATCATGCGCTCGCACACCTCCTCGATCGCCGCTTCCCGCTCGGCGCCCGACCGGGCGATGGAACGGTCCATGGCGGCCATGAATGCCTTCACGTCCTCGGGCGGTTCCTCGCCCTCGGCGCCCGCGGTGTTGAACCACGTGTACCAGGCGCGCCCGAACGCACTCGGTACGAATTCCCACAGGGCGCCCCACCACAGCTCGGGACCGTGGTGCCACAGCAGGTCGGCCTTCAGCTCATTGGCGTTGCGCCGCGTGGACTGCAGGCCGGGCTCGATGGTCTTCATCGTGGTCTTGATGCCCACGTCCTGCCAGTGCTCGGCGATCATCTCGGTGACCGGCACCTGGTCGGTGGCGTGCATGGCGATCTCGAACGGAATCTCGAAGGTCTTGCCGTCCGGCCCGAGCCGGAATCCCTGGTCGTCGCGCTGGTCGAGGCCCATCTCGTCCAGCAGGCGGTTGGCCATGTCGGGATCGTACTCCGACGGCACGTAGGTGGAGGCGGTTGCGAAGCCGAAGTAGATGGCGTCGATGATCTCGTCGCGGTTGATGGCGACGCTCAGCGCCTTGCGGAAGCGCACGTCGTTCACGACTTCGCGCCACACCGGATCGTCGTAGGTCAGGTTGAGCCGCGGATCGGTCGGGGTCACGTGCATGTCGAGCAGCACGACCTCGTAGCCGGCGCGGTCCTCGTTCTCCTTGTACAGGTCCAGCTTGTCGAGGGTGGCGTCCTCACGCAGGAAGTCCACCTCTCCGGCCAGCACCTTGAGGTTGGACATCTCCACGTCCGCCACCACCTGCGAACGCAGGCCGCCTCGTACTTCAGCGAGCGCCACAGCCGCCGGGTGCGGGGAGCGGTCTTGGTTCCGCAACGCGAGGCGTGGCCCGTCAATCTCTGACTCGAATTCTTGACTCTTCCACGATGAAGAGCCGACCACTGATCTCGTCGGGTAATACCCCGAGTAGCTTCCTGCCAACTTCCAGGATATGGTCGCGCGCTTGGTCGTTGAGGCGCAACACGACGATGCCTGAATACCTGCGAGGCGGGTATGTCCGGATGTCAGAGAAATCGGTATCGAGCGTTACGATAGCGCGCTGTTCACGAGCGCTTACCGATGCCACCTCCCGATCGTCTGCCCCTCCGAGTTCCTGATCGAGAACGGTAACAGCATCGTGCCCTGCCTCTCGGAACAGCTCTGCTAGCTCCGCGGGCAGGTTCTCGTCCATCTTGAAGCGCACGCCGCCGGCCCTATCGTGACAACGACAGTATTCGCTCCTTGGCCAAGTCCGCCGCGTAGCCTACGGCGGCTTGGACCGACTGCCGGCTGATCGACGGATAGCTCCTGACGACGTCCTCCACTCGCATTCCGGCTGCCAAGTTATCGAGGATCGTAGTCACGAGCACCCGCGTGCCTGTGACACACGCCCGGCCATGGCAAATCATCGGATCGACAGTTATATGGTCGCGCCAGTCCATGGGGTCCTCCACAACCGCCGTTGACCGGGGACTACCGCCCCCTTGCCGGACAGATCGAACAGCTTGCTCATGGGATCACGTTACGCGGCACCGGTGCCTGGATCAAGTGTCGAGGCTATCGAGGCGGGGGCGTCTGGACATGGCGCCGCGCACCGCCGGCCACGTCTACCTGTTCGAGTTCAAGGTGGCCGAGATGGCGCCGCCCGGTTCTGCTCTCACCCAGTTGCAGGAACGCGGCTACGCCGACAAGTACCGCGCCGCCGGCGACCCCATCCATCTCATCGGCGTCGAGTTCAGCCGCGCTTCCCGCAACATCACTGCCTTCGAGACCGCCGACGCTTGACCCTCGGCGGGCTCGTCCCGTACCACTACCGATCGTTCCCGACCACACCCGGGCGGTCGACGGAAGGCCGCACGGCGTCGCAGAGCACCATCTCCCAGCCATGGAACACCACGACCAGGCCGATAAAACGTACGTCCGGGACTGCCGCGCCAATCGCTCGTCGGCCAGGTACTGCTCGAGTTGCGCCGTCGCCGTCTCGACTAGGCGCCGCACCTCCGGCTCGGTGAGCCGACCATCTCGTTGAACTCCGGGTGCAGGCTGATGTTCTTGCCGATGTTGAAGCCGCTGGTGACGTCGTCCATGGTGACCGGCGACACGCCGGTGATCAACAGGCGCTCCAGGCCGCCGCCGCCGCTGCGGTCGGCGCCGGACCTCAGGATGGCGAAGAAGTTGCGGTAGAAGCCGCCGCCGTCGTGTAGCCAGAAACGGACGCTTCTATTTGCCGAGCATCTCACTGACGAGGTGCTTCTGAACTTGCCGCATCGCCAGTTCGTGTTCGCGCT
The DNA here is from genome assembly GCA_965221125.1 of Alphaproteobacteria bacterium. Lineage (GTDB taxonomy): Bacteria > Pseudomonadota > Alphaproteobacteria > UBA828 > UBA828 > WTGU01. Next base: position 535,780 of record CBDCRW010000003.1, on the reverse strand, counting down.
GCCGAACGCGCTGCGCATCTTCTTCCGCCACGACCGCCGGCTGTTTGGCCATGTCTCGCGGCTGATCTACCACATCATCCAGGAGTTCTATCATCAAGCTGCCGGTAGGCCGATTCGGACCGGTGTCGTAATCGCCCACCAGACATTCGGCGACATGTTGCGCTGGAACCCTCCGTCTCGACCGGCCGCGGGACGGCTATTGCATCGACATTCCGGGCACCCCCGGGAATCTGCGCACGGATATCCCGCTGTTCGCCCACAATTGTAAGGTCGGGCTGCCGCCGGACGCGGCCGTCGTGTTTACACCGGAAGGCTATATCCGGTTTCCGGCGCCCAACAAGTGCGTGACTATTGCCGGCGTGAATCGGGGCGCCCTGCCGGGCGCCGCCGTGATGCTCGCCGATTGCAGCACCTCGTCCATCTTCTTCAACGCCGCCAATTTTCAGCGTTTCGAGCTGAAAGCCGACGGCAAGCTGGTCCTCAAGAATCCAACCTGTGCCTCGCGGTCGGTGCCGTCTCCGCCGCCACCTACTCAAGCTCCGACCGCTGGCGAACCCTGTTTGTGGACGATTGCGATAGGGCGGATGCCAAGCTTTCCCGCTGGGAGTTCATTACGCCGTAAGGTGGCTTGCCGCCCGAAGCGGCCTGCGCCGTCCGAAAGTCGGCTTCGGCCGACTGAAGGCCGGAGGCGTAGGGTGGCGGTGAGGGTGGGATTCGAACCCACGGTACCCATAAGGCACAACGGTTTCGAGACCGCCCCGTTCGACCGCTCCGGCATCTCACCTGGGAGCGCGAGTGTTAATGGATTTCGCCCCGGTCCGAAAGGGCAAATTGGCGGCCGCCCGGTTTCGGACTGGGGTAAGCGCCGCGTCACGGCCCACTGTGTGACAGCGCGTGGCGGCGACAACAGTACGTCGGTGACGGTGTGACTTACCGGGAGAAGTTCCACGGCATGAGGTCGTCGATACGCGACATGGGGTGCATGTCGACGATCCGTCGGAGGTCACGGTCAGGTATGTCTGGGGGGTTATGTCGTTGAGCTTGCATGTGCCGAGCAGAGAGGCGCAACGGGCCCGGGTCCTGGCGCCGTCATCGCTGCCGGCGAAGAGCGCATTCTTGCGCGTCAGAGGGATCGGGCGGATTGCGTTCTCGACCGGGTTGGTGTCCATCTCGACGCGGCCGACCCGGAGGAACCGGGTCAGCCCGTTCCAGCGCCGGAGCGCATATTTGATGTGTCTTGCCAGTTCCGAGGCGTCGGACAGGCGCGCGAGCTGGGCGTCGAGCCAGGCGCGCAGGGCCTCGACGATCGGAGCCGAGAGTTCCCGGCGCGCTTCGAGGCACTGCTCCGGCGTCCTGCCGCGCACCTCTTGCACCCGAGGTTCCCTTGGCCGCAGACTTCGGGCACCGAGGTGACAATGCCGAAAACCAACGCGAGGCCGACCACCCACGCGGGGCTCAGCCCCGAGCAGGTCAGCGCCTTTCAGCGCGACGGGTTCCTGAACGCCGGCCGGCTGCTGGACGACGCTGAGCTGGATGAGCTGTCGCACGAACTGAACCGCATCATCGCCACCGGGCCGGACGGTTTCGCCGACGGTGGTCCGCGGCCGGTGGTGTACCGCACCTCCGAGCCGGCACGCCCGGTCTGGCAGATCATCAACGTCTGGGAGGCGTCGACGGCTTTCGAGCGGCTGATCTACCATCCCGCCATCGTCAGGGGCATCAGCCAGCTCACCGGCTTTTCCGACCTGCAGGTGTGGCACGACCAGGTGCAGTACAAGCCCGCCCGGTCCGGCGGCGCCACCGGTTGGCACCAGGACGCACCGCTGTGGCCGAGCATCGATCCGATGACTCCGGTGTCGGCGTGGATGCCGTTCGACGACGCCGACGTCGACAACGGCTGCATGTGGATGGTGCCGGGCTCGCACCGGTGGGGGGACCAGCAGCGGGAGTACCTCGCTTCCCTGGACGATCGGCGCAGCCTCGCGGACTTCGCGAGGATAGGAGAGGGGTTCACCCCACCGGAGGACGCCGAGATCCGTGAGATCGTGGCGGTACCGCGGCCCGTCAAGCGCGGCGAGGTGCACTTCCACCATTCCCTGACTTGGCACGGGTCGCCGGAGAACGACTCTGCACGGCGGCGGCGGGCGTTGGCCTTCCACTACATGACCAGCGAGGCGCGGTTCACCGGCCGCGACCACCTGATGCGGGAATTCATCGACCTGGCCGCGGGCGAGCCGATGGCGAAGGCGGGCCCGCACTTCCCGGTGGTGTGCCGGGACGGCATTCCGGTAGCCGCGCCGGTGGCGTGAACTGTCAGGCGGCGAACTGCCGCGCCAGCCGCTCGTACCACCACGGGGCTCGTGAAGCAGGTGGTCGGTCGGGTTTACCCAGTGGGTTCGGCTCGAAATACAGGAATCCGGCGCTCGGTCTTGTTCTGATAGTCGGCGTAGGGCGGGAAGGCGGCCACCGCGAGGTCCCATAGCCTGGCGCGCTCCGGGTCATCCTGCACCTCACGCGCCCGCATCTCCTGCGTCGAAGTGCGGTCACGGATCGTCACCGCCGGATTGGCCCGCAGGTTGTGCACCCACACCGGATCGGTTGGCGCGCCTCCCCGGGAGCCGACCAGCACGTAACCGTCACCATCCGCTACCCGCATCAGCGGCGTCTTGCGGATGGCGCCGGTCTTGTTGCCAATGTGCGTCACCACGATTACCGGCAGCCCGGTGTCGCGCAGGGTGGTCCCCTCGGTGCCACCGCTTCGTTCATACAGCTCCACCTGGTCACGTACCCACTGCTCCGGACTCGGAATATACTCAGCCATCACCTCTCGCCCCCATGGCAGCGATGCTACTGCAATCCGGGTCCGCGCGTCCGCTTCACAGCTCTACCGGCAGGTCAGGCGGTCGCTGCATCGATCCGGGCGCGGTCGCCGGCATCCAGCGCGAAGTCGGCAGCGCGTGCCGAGTCCGCGATGGTGGCGGTCCGGCTGGCGCCCACGATTACCAGCACGTGCGGCCCCTTGGCCAGCAGCCAGGCGAGCACCAGTCGCTGCGGGCTCACGCCATGGCGCTCGGCCAGTCTCGCAACCGCAGGGTGCCGTCGGGCAAGGTCGCGCGCCCCATGCGGCGGGGCAGCGATGCCGCCCAGTGGGCTCCAGGGGATGAATGCCAGTCCCCGCGTCTCGGTAGCGGCCAGGGTGCCGTCCCGCTCGGGTTGCCGGTGCGCCAGCGAGTACTGGTTCTGGGTGCTGGCGATCGCGGTCACGGACTGGGCCTCGTCGAGTTGCGAGACCGAGTACTCGCTGACCCCGATGAAGCGCACCTTGCCTGCTTCGCGCAGGCGGGCAAACGCGCCGATGCTCTCGGCGATCGGCACCTCGGGATCGGGCCGGTGGTGCTGCAGGAGGTCGATCCGCTCGACGCCGAGGTTGCGCAGGGAAGCCTCGCACTGCCCACGCAGGTACTCCGGGCGGCCGTTTGGAACCCAGGCGCCTCCGGGTCGCATGTGACCGGCCTTGGTTGCCACCACCACCCGCGCGCGCACGTCTGCGGAGAGCTGCGCCAGGGCGATACGAAACAGGCGCTCGTTGTGGCCCATGTCCGATTCGCCGCGGCCGTAGCTGTCCGCGGTGTCGATGAAGGTCACGCCCTGGTCTACGGCATGATGGATCACCTGGATCGCGGTTGCCTCGTCGGGGCGCGTCTCAGGGACGGACAGCGGTACACCGCCGAGACCGACGGCGCTGACCGACAGGCCGGTGTTGCCAAGTGGACGGTAGCGCATGCCGCCCAGGGTAGCCAAACTCCTGCCTGGACGAAAGCAAGTCCCTCCAACCTACCTGCGCAGCGCGCGGTACGTCGCACCGGCTACGTAGCGCGGTCGGTACCGAGACGACCGCCACCGCCCCTGAGACGCGGGTCGAGCAGATCCCGCATCGCGTCGCCGAACATGTTCAGGCTGTAGACGGTGATAGTCAGGAACAGGCCGGGCCAGAGCGCCAGCCACGGCGCGGTCTCCATGAACACCCGCCCTTCCCGGCTGAGCATCCCTCGCCACCTCGGTATCCGTGCGGGCAGGCCGAATCCAAGGAAGCTCAATGAAGATTCGGCAATGATCACCCCACCGATGTTGATGCCGAACAGGATGATTACGGGCGGCGCGATGTCGGGCAGGACGAGGCGCACCAGCACGGTCCACTGGGAAGCGCCGATCGCGCACGCCGCCTGAAAGTAGAGATTCTCCTTTACCGCAATGACGGCGCCCCCGCGTGATCCGGGAGCCGCCGATGCCGCCCGATATCCCCAGGACCAGTATTATCTGCAGCAAACCTTTTCCCGCGAGCGACATTACCGACAGCAGCAGGAGCAGTCCCGGAAACGCCATCCAGGCATCGACGAACGGCTGCACCGCCAGGTCCAGCTTGCCACCGATGAATCGCTTTGCTGTAGCTGAGACTGAGCAGGGAGAAGAAGGGAGACCGAAATCATGGTTGCCACCACCCGGTCTCCCTGTTTCGAGTGTAGCAAAACGTGCCGCTACAGCGAGCCAACCGCTACGAAGGCCGTCACCTGAACGACCCGAACACTGAACATCCGGGTTCGACTCGCTGATGTCGCGTGCTGCCGCGGCAGTCAGGCCGCCACCTGTTCCCACTGGATAACCTCGACCACGGTGTGCTTCCGGCGGGCCTCGGCGACGATGGTCTCCAGGCGCGCCGCCACGGCATCTTCGATCCAGGCCTCGCCGCACTGCGAGCAGACCCGGGCCGGAACTCCGCGGACGACGACGACTCCGGTCTTCAGATCCACGGCAAAGACCGTCGTGCCCGGTTCCTGCGGCCCCCCGCACAGGGCACATCTGCCCTCGTTCGACTTCATTAAGTCCTCCTTCGCGTCTTGTAGTCCGCCTCGAAATGCTCCAGATCCGGCCGGTAGGCGGTGATCACGTAGCCGATGCCCGCTTCCACATCGACGGCCGCGACAACGTGGATTGGTTACTGTCCCATGTGCAACAAGAGGCAGCTTGGAAGCGGCCTGTCCGTCAGGTACGGCTCGATCACCTGTCCCTTCAGGATAGCGCCTACGACTTCTTCGCGGGAAATGCTCCGCTCCAGCATCCGTTCCAGGGCGTGAAGCTGCCATCGGATCCTCCCGAGCGCCACAGCATCGCGCAGAGCCGCGAGGTCGAACTCATGCGCCATCGAGTGCTTCGCGCAGGTGGTCTACGGCGTTCGTGGAACGAGTCGTCGGTCGGGGTCGCTCAGTGGGGTTCGGCACGAAACACCGGAATCCGGCGCTCGGTCTTGTTCTGATAGTCGGCGTAAGGAGGGAAGGCGGCCACGGCGAGGTCCCAGAGCGTGGCTCGCTCCGGGTCATCCTTGACCTCACGCGCCCGCATCTCCTGCGTCGAAGTCTCGTCACGGATCGTCACCGCCGGATTGGTCCGCAGGTTGTGCACCCACACCGGATCGGTTGGCGCGCCTCCCCGGGAGCCGATCAGCACGTAGCCGTCACCATCCGCTACCCGCATCAGCGGCGTCTTGCGGATGGCGCCGGTCTTGTTGCCGACGTGCGTCACCACGATCACCGGCAGCCCGGTGTCGCGCAGGGTGGTCCCCTCGGTGCCACCGCTCCGTTCGGTCACGTACCCACTGCACCGGACTCGGAACGTACTCAGCCATCGCGTCTCGCCTTCATTGCAGCGATGCTACCGCAATCCGGGTCCGCGCGTCCGTACCTGGGAGGCGGACTATCGAGCGGACGCCGTTCCCAGTTTGGCGACGAACGCGGAATGCTCAGGGGTGGCGATGCCGTTGCTCAACTCGGACAGCACGCCGGCGAAGTCGCCGGCGAGGAGCGCGTTGGAGGCAAGGCGCAGACCGGCGAACGTCTGGCTGTACAGAATCCCGGCGGCATCCGGCGCCAGGGGCCGGTACTCGTCTTCGGTAAGCACGAACCAGTCGATTACGTCATCGTATACCCGCCAGACCAGGTACTCCAGCACCCCGTTGCGGCGGTAGGCGTGCAGCTTGTCATGCAGGTCGTAGGCTGCGCTGCTCGCCACCACCTCTACCACCAACTCGGGCGCGCCGCTCACGTAGTCGTCGGCGTCGAGTCGCGACCGGCCGATGGCGGCCGGCTTGATGCGCATGAGCACGTCGGGCTGCGGCTCGTTGTCGAGGTCCAGACGCACGGTGGCGTTGTCGAGCACCGAGACGCCGGGGGTCGATGCGCTGTAAACGCGCAGCCATGCCAACAGGTCGCCGTGCTTCTCGGCATGGGTCGCGCGGACGGGCGACGGCACGTGGACTACCCCCTCGATCAGTTCCGCCTTCTTGATGTCGGGCTGGGCGAGATAGCGCCGCTCAAACTCGCAACGCGGCAGCCGATCTCCATTCTCCAGCGGAATGACCGGAGCGACGGGCGCCGCCATCACGCCTTTTGCCGAGTCGGTCGGGAGAGCAGCGTGGCTCATGAACGAGACTCTATGCACAACCCCGGGATGCTGCAAGCCATGGAACCGGCCGGCGACCGCAGAGTGGGTGGTTTCGCGGCGGCGCTGCGCCGGTCCGCCGGCCCACGGCGCCACGACCGACCGGTGCAAGAGGGACGCAAGCAAGTCCCTCCAACCTGCCTGCGCCGCGCGCGGTACGTCACCCCGGCTACGTAGCGCGGTCGGTACCGAGACGCCCCGCCACCACCCCTGAGACGCGGGTCGAGCAGGTCGCGGACCGCGTCGCCCACCATGTTGAGGCAGTACACCGTCACCGTAAGGAACAGACCGGGCCACAGCGCCAGCCGCGGCGCCAGCTCCATGTACCGCCGCCCTTCGCGGCTCAGCATGCCGCCCCAGCTCGGCACGTTCACCGGCAGGCCGAAACCGAGGAAGCTCAAGCTGGCCTCGGCGATGATGACGCTGCCGACGTTGATGCTGAAGATGACGATCAGCGGCGCGGCGATGTTGGGCAGCACGTGGCGCACCAGGATCCGGCGCCGGCGCGCGCCGGCCGCCTCCGCGGCTTGGAAGTAGGCGTTCTCCTTGACGCCGATCACCGCGCCGCGCACCACCCGCGACGCCGGAATCCCGCCGGTGACCCCCAGCACCACGATCACCGTGACGATGCTGCGATCGACGAACGACATGATGGTGAGCAGCAGCAGCAAGCCGGGGAACGACATCCACGCATCGACGAAGCGCTGGGTGTAGATGTCGACCCGGCCGCCGATGAAGCCCGTGGTGCCGCCCACCAGCAGCGCCACGATGGTGTTCAGCAGGGTTGCCAACAGCCCCACCAGCAGCGACACCTGAGCGCCCTTCAGGATCCGCGCCAGCACGTCGCGCCCGGCGTGATCGGTGCCGAGGGGGTGCTCGGCCGAGGGCGCCTGATCAGGTACGCACCCACGTCAGCTCACTTCCACACTCGGTTGCGCAAGAAAAGGGGCGGCAGGTCGTCTCTGCCACCCCGCGTCCGTTGGACCGTGTTGCCGGCCCGATCAGTACCCCATTTCCCGCTTCAGGTCCTGGTCGATCCAGACCCGCACTAGAACCTCGTTGTTGCTCATGTCCGCGAGAAACGTCTCGCCGTTGAACCCTTTGACCCATGGCTGAGCCAACTGGAACAGCGGCGCCTTGTGGCCGTAGACCTGGAAGTGCTGCCGCATGATGTACTCATTGTAGTCTCTCATGATGGGAATCCGCGGTTCCTCGCTGGTTGCGGCGTGGAATGCCTCGTAGAGCCGACTCAGGGTCGCGTCCTTGACCCCGCCGGCGTATTCACCCGCCTGGTTCGAGGATCCTTCGCCCTGGTAGTTGTGGACGTAGCCGTAGAAGCTCATGATGTGCGCGGGACTCAGATCCCAGCCCGAGTCGCCGGTCGTCATCTCGTAGAGTCCGCGGGCGCGGCGATCGACCCAGGCGCCGGTGTCCATCACCGTGATCTCCACCTCCACGCCGATCTCCTTCCAGTAGCCGGCCACGATCTCCACCCATCCGAGGTCGATCACGTCGCGGTGGTCGTAGGTGACCCGCAGTCGCACGCCGTCGGCACCGCGCGGGTAGCCGGCCTCGTCGAGCAAGCGCTCGGCCTCCTGCGGATCGTAGGAGTACTCCGCCTGCAGATCCGCGGGCCACTGCTCGAACGGAGTGTGTATCTCTCCGAGCGCGGCGCCGACGAAGCCCTGCACCGTCGGGTAGGCGTATCCGCCGTAGTAGCTCTCGTTGAGGGTGGCGGCTGTCCCGGTACTCGACGGAGTGATCTGGTATTGGACGGAGTGCTGCCGTAAGCGCAGGGCGGGCGTACACGGTGGTGCGGTGCACTCTGGCCCGGTTGGCCGGCGCGGTTAGTTATTTCTCGGATGAATGGAGAGTTAGATGTTTCGCGTCCCGGGGGGGGGATGGATCGGGCGCACCGGCTGCGTGATCGGTAACCGGTCACTGCGCTGACTGTCTTCGTGGCGTTTCACCCGCATCGGTTGATGCTCCGGACGTTGTATCCTCCCACGCGGCCGGCATACTGTCAAACGCTCCTGCCTCGCTGCCTCGCCTCGGTACACCGTGACCGCCACGCCAGCTCCCGAAGTCGCGCGGCGGAGGATTGTGTGGACTCTCCGGTGACGTTGAACGCGCGCTCAGGCCCGATGTCGCCCGCGTCGAGCGCCGCGATCACGGCGCTCACCACGTCGTCGATGTAGACGTACTGGCGCGTGAAGCCGCGGCCGTATGGCAGCCGGGTGGCGCGGCCGGCTTGCGCGTCCCTGATCATGTCGCGCACCACGCAGGGGGTGCGGCGGCGCGGCCCGTAAACCCAGGAGAAGCGCAGCACGATGCCGTCGAGGCCGGTCTGCGCCGCGTAGGCGCGGGTGAGGATGTCGCCCGACGCCTTGGTGGCGCCGTAGATGTCGCTGGCGGCGAGCGGCGCGTCCTCCGGCACGAGGTCGAGGCCTGCAGCCGTGTCGCCGTAGGCCGAGGTCGACGAGCAGAACACGAGGCGGACGCCGCGCTGGCGGGCGATCTCCAGCAGGTTTGCGGTGCCGGCGACGTTGGTCTCGATCACCGCGCGCGGGTTGTCGCGGCCCAGCATGGGGCCCGAGACCGCGCCGCAATGGACGATGGCCGCAATTTCGCGGTCGCAGATGGCGTGCAGCTTGTGGACGTCGGTGAGCTCCGCATCCGTTGACGGGAAGCCGCCATCCTCCCGCGGCTGGATGCGGTCCGTGCCGATCACGGCGCGCCCCGCCCGCGCAAGGCGGGAGGCTACGCCGAATCCGATCAGCCCGGCCGCCCCGGTGACCACGACTGCCCCGCTCGCCATCGGCTTTCCCCGTAATTCCCTTCGCTTGCAGGGTGCGGCGGAGCGGCCGAGCGCGTCAAGCGCGGCGCCCGGAGGCCGATCGGAACGCCCGCGTCCGCACGCCGCCTTCGATTGCCCCGCCCGATCGTCTACAATCGTCCTCGTGATGCCTTCGTGCCGACCATGACCGCCCGCCCCACCCGCGATCCGAAGAAGATCAGGCAGATCCTTGAGAAGGAGCGGGCCGAGCTGCTGGCGCTGAGCGAGGCTGCGGCCGACGAGAGACGCCCGGTCGCGCTCGATCAGCAGAGCGTCGGCCGCGTCTCGCGCATGGACGCCATGCAGGTGCAGGCGATGGCGCAGAGCGTGGAGGCCCGCCGCCGCGCGCGCCTGCCGCTCATCGCTGCGGCGTTGCGCCGCCTCGATGCGGGCGAGTACGGCTATTGCGTGGACTGCGGCGAGCGCATTCCGGCGAAGCGCCTCGCCATCGACCCGACCATCGCCCGCTGCGTGGACTGCGCGGGTTAGAGCGTTTTCGCTTTCGCGGAAACGCTCTAGATTCTTTATCGCTCATGGCAGGCGACCTTCGGTCGCCGCCTGCGCGGGCGCGCCGCATACGCGGCGGGCCGCTGTCGCGGCCTGTCGCGCGTCCGTCAAGGACGGACGCGCTCCACATCTACGAACGGATTCGGCGCTTGGACCAGGTGAGCACCGCGAGCCCCGCCAGCAGGAGGGCGGCCGCGATCCAGGCCGCGCTGCTCAGGCGCTCGCCGAAGATCACGGCGCCCCAGCCGAATCCCGTCAGCACCACGATATAGCCGAATTGCGAGAGGAAGAGCGGGCCGCCGAGCCGGAGGATCTCGAAGATGAGATACCACACCAGCGCGGTGACGCCGGTCGCGCCGAGGATCGCGAGGTCGCCGGCCAGCAGCGAGCCGGGGAAGAGGTAGGTCTCGCCCGTGCCGAGCATAAAGGGGACGAGCACGACCGCGCCGCCCATCTGGATGCCGCAGGCGAGCCCGAGCGAGTGCGCCTTGGGCGGCCACAGGATCGCGCCCACGATGTTGAAGGACGCGAAGCAGACCGGCGCCAGCATCGCCAGCAGCAGCCAGCTCACCTGCGTGAGGTTGGGCAGCGTGATGCCCGGCACCACCAGGATCAGGATTCCGGCGAGCCCGAGCGCCACGCCGCCCGTGCTGAGCAGCCGGAAGCGCTCCATGCGGAGCGCCATCGCCATCAGGTAGGTGCAGGTCGGCGATAGGCAGGTGACCATGACCACGAGGCTCGCCGGCAGCCTGGGCGCGACGTGGGCGAGCAGCGAGACGGGGATCGAGATGCCGAGCGCGCCGGCCACGACGTAGAGGCGCAGGTGCGCGCGGTCGAGCCCGACCGGCGTGCGGGTCGCGAGGCAGCCCAGCCCGAGGAGCAGGCCCGCGCCCAGCGTGTGCCAGAACACGTAAGCGAGGCCCGGCACGCCGTTGGTCGTCGCCACCTTGTTGATCGAGAACAGCAGGCCGTAGAGCGCGCCCGCGAACAGCAGGTAGGCGACGGCGAGCGCGCCCACCCTGGGCGCGCTCGGCTCGGCCGTGCCGGTCTGAGCCGTGCCGGGTTGAGCCGTGCCGGCTCGCGCCGTGCCCGAGGGCGCGTCCCCCGCGTCGGTCATGGCCTGGGTGAGAGGGTGCCGAGGTGGTCGCGCGCGCCCGCGCGTGTCGGCGCGCCCAAGGGCGGCGCGCCTAGGGCCGGGGCGTGCCGCCGGCGGACGTCACCACTTGGCGTGCTTGTAGCGCTCGGCCCAGTCCACGCCCTGCCAGGTCAGCTGCGAATCGGGCTTCAGGAAGATCAGCCAGCGGGGCTCGACCAGCGTGGGCTCCAGGTACTTGGGGCCGTTCTCGCCGAGGTAGCGCAGCGACATCTCGGTCGCGACCTGGACCCACTTGCCGCCGACGTTGGCCTCCTCGACGATCTCGGCCCGGCCGCGCGCCATCACCTTCTGCATCGTCTCCCAGATGTCGACGCAGAGGTGGACGCGGGGGTCGCGCTGGATGTGCCTGGCCCAGATCGAGCGCGCGCGGGGAACGACGTAGAAGCCGCCGTCGGCGTACTGGTACCAGAGCGGCACGATATAGGGCCAACCCTCCTCGTCGAGGCAGGCGAGCCGGCAGAGGTGGGGCCCCTTGAGGAATTCGTCGACTTCTTCGTCGGTCATGCCGCCGACCTTGCCGCGCCACGAGTCGTTGTCCGCCATACCGCTTCTCCTTTGCCTGCCTTGGTGTTTGCATGGGGCGCGGCGGTTTCGCCAGGGCGATGCCGCGCCGACGAGGCATGATAGCATGCCGCGTACCGGCCGCTCGGGCCGGGCACAACCGCGATCGAGGGAGGATCCGCATGCAGCTTGGCGTCGTTTTTCCACAGACCGAGATCGGCAACGATCCCGCAGTCGTGCGCGACTACGGGCAGGCGGCCGAGGGGTTGGGCTACCGGCATGTGCTCGCCTTCGATCACGTGCTCGGCGGCAACGCCGCGACGCACGACCTCAACGGCCCCTACAAGCACACCGACGCGTTCCACGAGCCCTTCGTGCTGTTCGGCTTCCTCGCCGCCGTCACCCGGCTCGAGTTCGTGACCGGCATCATCATCCTGCCGCAGCGGCAGACCGCGCTGGTGGCGAAGCAGGCGGCGGCGCTCGACGTGCTGTGCGAGGGCCGGTTCCGGCTCGGCGTGGCGGTCGGCTGGAACCACGTGGAGTTCGAGGCGCTCGGCATGGATTTTTCCGACCGCGGGCGGCGCATCGACGAGCAGATCGAGGTCATGCGGCTGCTCTGGACCAACGAGCTGATCACCTTCGAGGGCAACGAGCACCGCATCACCGACGCGGGGCTGAACCCGCTGCCGGTGCAGCGGCCGATTCCGGTCTGGTTCGGCGGCCACGCGGAAGCCGTGCTCCGGCGCACCGCGCGCATCGGCGACGGCTGGTTCCCGCTGCTCGCGCCGGACGAGGAAGGCGCGGCCGAGGTCGAGAAGTTTCGGGGGTATATTCGCGAGGCCGGGCGCGATCCGGCCGACGTCGGGATCGAGACCTGGCTCAACATGGGGGACCAGTCGCCCGAGCAATGGCGCGCGCACGCGCAAGGCTGGAAGAAGCTCGGCGCCACCCACTACTCGGTCAACACGATGAACGCCGGGCTCGACTCGCCCCAGGCGCACATCGAGGCCATCGGGCGAATCAAGGAGGCGCTCGCGGGCATCTGAGCCCGGCGGCGGCGGAACGTGGGCGAGGGCAGGGCGGCCGTCCTCGAGGCGGGCGCGCGCGCCTTCCTTGCGGGGCAGAAGGTGGCGCATCTGGCGACGGCGGATGCGGCGGGCATCCCCACCGTCGGGCCGGTCTGCTTCGCGCTGGCCGGCGATACCGTCTACGGCGATACCGTCTACATGACCATCGACCGCAAGCCGAAGAGCGGGCGGCCGCTCAAGCGGCTCCGAAACATCGCGGAGAACCCGAACGTGACGCTCACCGCCGATCACTACGACGACGAGGACTGGTCGCGGCTCCGCTGGGTCATGGTGCGGGGCCGGGCGGAGATCCTGGAGGAGGGCTGCGAGCACGACGAGGCGCAGGCGCTGCTGCGCGCGAAGTACCCGCAGTATCGCACGATGGACCTGGCGCCGCTCCCCGTGATCGCCATCAGGATCCAAAGGGCCACGAGCTGGAGTGCCGGGGGCACAGATGCCGGAGGCACAGGCGAGGCGGGCGGATGACCTCACGAGCGGCGCGGCCCCGCGCTCTCTCCCTCTTCGCGCTGCCGGGCATTCCCATGGTGCAGCCCGGCGACGACCTTGCGGGCCTGATCGCGGACGGCTTCGCGCGTGCCGGCGAGGCGGCGGCGGCCGGCGACGTGCTCGTGGTGGCCCAGAAGATCGTGTCGAAGAGCGAGGGGCGCTACGCCAATCTGGCGAGCGTGAAGCCCGGCTCGCAGGCGCGCGAGCTGGCCGCGCAGACGGACAAGGACCCCCGCATGGTCGAGCTCATCCTGGGCGAATCGCGTCGTGTGGTGCGGCACCGGCCGGGGGTGATCATCGTCGAGCATCGCCTGGGCTTCGTCATGGCGAACGCCGGGATCGACAACTCCAACGTCGAGCCGTCGGGCACGGACGAGCGGGTGCTGCTGCTGCCCCGCGACCCCGACGGCAGCGCGCGGCGCCTGCGCGCGGGCCTGCGCGAGCGGCTCGGCGCGGACTGCGCCGTCATCGTCAACGACAGCGTGGGCCGCGCCTGGCGGATCGGCACCGTGGGCCTCGCTCTGGGTGCCGCCGGGCTGCCGTCGCTGCTCGACCTCCGGGGCCGCGACGACCTCTTTGGCCGCCCGCTGGAAGTGACACAGGTGGGGCTCGCCGACGAGCTTGCCGCCGCCGCCTCGCTGCTGCAGGGCGAGGCCGACGAGGGCATGCCGGTGGTGGTGGTGCGGGGGCTCAGCCCCGCTGGGCCTGGCAACGACGGCGCCGCGCTCATCCGCGACGAGGCCGATGACCTTTTCCGCTAGAGCGCGTCCGGCTTCGACGGACGCGCGACAGGCCGCGACCGCGGCCCGCCGCGAATGCGGCGCCCTCGCGGAGGCGCCGGCCAAAGGCCGGCTGCCGTGAGCGATAAAGACTCAGAGCGTTTCCGCGTAAGACGGATACGCTCTAACCCGCACTACGTCGCGCTTTCCGGGGGCGTGGGCGGCGCCAAGCTCGCGCTCGGGCTCAGCGACGTGCTGGAGGACCCGGCCAGGCTCACCGTCGTCGCCAACACCGGCGACGACTTCGAGCACCTGGGTCTCAAGGTCTGTCCCGATCTCGACACGCTGACCTACACGTTGGCGGGGCTCGCCAACGAGGAGACCGGCTGGGGCCGGGCAGGAGAGAGCGGCGCCTTCATGGCGGCGCTCGGCGCGCTCGGCGGCGAGACCTGGTTCTTCCTCGGCGACAAGGACCTCGCCATCCATGTCGAGCGCACCCGGCGGCTCCGCGCGGGCGAGAGCCTGAGCGCGGTCACGGCGGACCTGTGCGCGCGGCTCGGTATCGGCGCGCGCATCGTGCCCATGAGCGACGGCCCGGTGCCGACGGTGGTAGAGACGGCGGACGGCCCGCTCGCCTTCCAGCACTACTTCGTGCGCGAGCGCTGCGAGCCGGCGGTGCTGGGCTTCCGGCACGACGGCGCGGAGACGGCGCGGCCCAGCGCGGCCTTCATGGACGCGCTGGCGGCGCCCGGCCTCGGCGCGGTCATCGTCTGCCCGTCGAACCCCTACATCAGCATCGACCCGATCCTCGCGGTGCCGGGCGTGCGGGGCGCGCTCGCGGCCTGCGGGGCGCCGGTGATCGCGGTCTCGCCCATCGTCGGCGGGCAAGCGGTGAAGGGGCCCACGGCGAAGATGATGACGGAGCGCGGCATCGTGCCGGGCGCGGCCGCCATCGCGCGGCACTACGCCGGGCTGATCGACGGGCTCGTGCTCGACGAGGCCGACCGGGCCGAGGCCGAGGGGATCGCCGCCACCGGCGTCGCGGTCGAGGTCGCGCGCACGGTGATGACGACGCGGGCGGAGAAGCAGGCCCTCGCCCGTGCGGTGCTGGCGTTTGCCGCGCGGCTGAGCGCGCAGGAATAGCCCGCACCATGGTCCGGTGCCCGCCGCCCCACCTCCCCCTGTCCCCCTCCCGAGTCGTTCGTTTCCCTCGACGGCGGGCGCTCGCTCCGCTCGCTTGCCTACGCGCTACGCGCGCGGCGCAGTCGCGCCGTGCGGGCCTGCGGCCCGGCAGGGCGGAGGGGGAACGCAAGCCACGCCGGTCTTTTTCTCCCTCTCCGTCCCTTGGGGGCGGAGAGGGCCGGGGTGAGGTGGGGGTGTTTTTCATGGCATCAACCTGCGCCCGCCACTGTTCAGCCGCGGGCGACACTCCGCACCATGGTGCGATGCAGGGAGCGGGGCCGGCGTGCGAGGGTCGCGCCATGTGGCGCGAGACGACAACGAGCACGGCAGGTACCGGGGACGGTCCGAGCGCGCGCTCCGCGTCCTGGCGCTCCGCGCTCGCGTGCTTCGCGTCCGCTCTCGCGGCGCGCGTGTCGAGCACTTCGGGGCGCTCGCCGGCCGTCTCACCTTGTCTCACCTTATCTCGGCTTATCTCGGCTTATCTCGGCTTTTTCCCCAAAAAAAATCTGCCGGAAAGTGAGATGACCGGTCCCCTGAGCCCCCACTTCTCACCAAGGTGACGGCATGGAATGGAGCGACACGGGAATCGTCCTCTCCGCCCGCCGCCACGGGGAGAGCGCCGCCGTCGTCTCGCTGCTGACCGAGCGGCACGGCCGCCACGCCGGGCTGGTGCAGGGCGCGCGCGGCCGGCGGGGGCGCGGGCTCTACCAGCCGGGCAACACGCTGGCCGCCCGCTGGCAGGCGCGGCTGCCGGAGCACCTCGGCCGCTACACCTGCGAGCTGGTGCGCGCGCAATCGAGCATGCTGCTGGACGATGCGCCCCGCCTCGCGGCGCTCGCGGCGGTGTGCGCGCTCGCGGACGCGACGCTGCCGGAGCGCCATCCCTACCCACAAGTTTTTGAGGCCCTGCGGCACCTGCTCGACGCCCTCGAAGCGGGCGGGCAGTGGGCCGAGACGCTGGTGCGCTGGGAGCTGGCGCTGCTGGGCGAGCTCGGCTTTGGCCTCGACCTTGCGGCCTGCGCGGCGACCGGCGCGGTGGACGACCTCGTCTACGTCTCGCCCCGCAGCGGCCGCGCAGTCTCGCGCGAGGCCGGCGCAGATTACGCGGAGAAGCTGCTGCCGCTGCCGCCCTTCCTCGCGCAGCCCGAGGTCGATCCGGCGTCCGCCGCCGATATCGTCGCGGGGCTCAGGCTCACCGGCTGGTTCCTGGAGAAGCACGTGTTTGCAGGCCAGGGCGGGCGCATGCCGCAGGCCCGCGAGCGCTTCATCGACCGCCTGCAGGCTGGCGCGCCGCCGCCGTCCGCCCCTCGCGCCGAGCGGGACTCTTAGACGACTCATATGCTGTGCTATAGCGGCGGCCATGGCGCGAATCGCAGACGACAGCGCGACGGAAGGCGCGATCCAGCCCGTGCCGCTCGGCGATGCGCTGAGCGAGCGCTATCTGGCCTACGCGCTCTCCACCATCACCGCGCGCTCGCTGCCCGACGTGCGCGACGGGCTGAAGCCGGTGCAGCGCCGCCTGCTCTACGCCATGCGGGCGCTGAAGCTCGACCCCGACGCGGGCTTCAAGAAGTGCGCGCGGGTGGTGGGCGACGTGATCGGCAAGTACCACCCGCACGGCGATACCGCGGTGTACGACGCCCTCGTGCGGCTCGCCCAGACCTTCGCCGCGCGCTACGCGCTGGTGGAAGGGCAGGGCAACTTCGGCAACGTCGACGGCGATAACGCCGCGGCGATGCGCTACACCGAGGCGCGGCTCACCGAGGTGGCGCAGGCGCTGCTCGACGGCTTGGACGAGGACGCCGTCGACTTCCGCGAGACCTACGACGGCGGCGACGCCGAGCCGGTGGTGCTGCCGGCTGCCTTCCCCAACCTGCTCGCCAACGGGGCGGCGGGGATCGCCGTGGGCCTCGCCACCAGCATCCCGCCCCACAACGCGGGCGAGCTGTGCGACGCGCTGACGGCGCTGCTCAAGGACCCGAAGCTCTCGGACGACGCGCTGGTTGAACTGGTGCCGGGGCCGGACTTCCCCACCGGCGGCGTGCTGGTGGAAGACCGCGCGCAGATCGCGGAAGCATACGCAACCGGGCGCGGCGGCTTTCGCGTCCGCGCCCGCTGGGAGAAGGAGGAGTTGGGGCGCGGCCAGTACCAGATCGTGGTCACCGAGATCCCCTACCAGGTGCAGAAGGCGCGCCTGGTGGAGCGCATCGCCGAGCTGCTGCAGGCGAAGAGACTCGCATTGCTGGCCGACGTGCGGGACGAATCCGCCGAGGACGTGCGGCTCGTTCTGGAGCCGAAGAGCCGCACGGTCGAGCCGGCGCTGCTGATGGAGATGCTGTTCCGCCAGACCGAGCTGGAGACCCGCATCGGCCTCAACATGAACGTGCTGGATGCAGAAGGCGTCCCCCGCGTGATGACGCTGAAGCAGGTGCTGCAGGCCTTTCTCGACCACCGGCGCGCGGTGCTGCTGCGGCGGACGGCGCATCGGCTGGCGGCGATCGCCCACCGGCTCGACGTCCTCGGCGGCTATCTCGTCGCCTACCTCAACCTCGACGAGGTGATCCGCATCGTGCGCGAGGAGGACGAGCCGAAGCCCGCGCTGGTGGCGGCGTTCGGCATCAACGAGGTGCAGGCGGACGCGATCCTCAACATGCGGCTGCGCGCTCTCCGCCGGCTCGAGGAAGCGGCGATCCGCCGCGAGCACGAGGCGCTGGAGGCGGAGCGCGCGCGGCTCGAGACGCTGGAGAAGAGCACGCGGCGGCAGAAGACAGCGCTGCTCGCCGAGATCGCGGAGATCAGGACGCGCTTCGGGCAGGAGACTACGCTCGGCAAGCGGCGCACCGCCATCGGCCGCGCGCCCGCGCCGCAGACGGTGCCGGCCGACGCGCTGGTGGAGCGCGAGCCGATCACGGTGATCTGCTCGGCCAAGGGGTGGATACGCGCGGTCAAGGGCCATGCCGAGGCCGACGCGGCGGTGCGCTACAAGGAGGGCGACCGCGAGCGCTTCCGCTTCCACGCCGAGACCACCGACAAGCTGCTGCTCTTCGCCACCAACGGGCGCTTCTACACGCTGCCGGCGGATCGCCTGCCCGGCGGGCGCGGCTTCGGCGAGCCCGTGCGCCTCATGGTCGACCTCGGCAACGATCACGAGGCGGTGGCGCTCTTCGTTCACCGGCCCGGCCGGCGGCGGCTGGTGGCGGCGAGCGACGGGCGCGGCTTCTTCGTCGCCGAGGACGACGCCGTCGCCCAGACCCGCAGCGGCCGGCAGGTGCTGAACGTGGCGCAGGGGGCGGAAGCGGCGGTCTGCGTCGAGGCGGCCGGCGACTGGGTCGCGGTGGTCGGCTCCAACCGGCGCCTGCTGCTCTTCCCGGCGGAAGACGTGCCGACCATGGCGCGGGGGCGGGGCGTGATCCTGCAGCGCTACCGCGACGCGGCGCTCTCGGACGCGCAGGTCTTCGGGCGGGCGGAGGGGCTGCGCTGGCGCGCCGGCGCCGGCGTGCGCACCGAGACGGCGCTCGACCAGTGGCGCGGCAAGCGGGGCCAGGCCGGCCGTGCGGCCCCGCGCGGCTTCCCGGCGGCCAATCGGTTTCTGTAGGCGACATCCGTGAAGTACGAAAAGACCCAACCCGGAAATCCGCATCAACTGACAATTAACCAGCACTGTTTTCCGAAGAAATCAATTGAGAGGTTTTGCAACGAAAAGGGTGTGGTCGAAGTTTACTTGATCGACAAAGACAAAACCGTTCCCATGAAGCCTGACAATGAGATTTTCTGTGCACGCAGGGTATGGGATCAGCGTGCAGAAACACTATTCATGCAGGGTATAGAAAATGCATATCAGGATATCGTAAGCCAATTGGAAGCAGAGAGTTGGTCTCGTCGGCTCAGCATTGAGGAAAGCCAGGTCGTTACAGATATGTATTCGCTTTGGCATGTTCGCTGTTGCTGGAAAAATAAGTATCTGGACGATCAGGAATTAGTGGGAATTTTGCCCGCACGACCGGGTTATTCTCGGGACGATAGAGAGGCGTTGGAAAAGAGCAGCATGGCGACCTATATCGACCGTGGGGCAAGTGCGGTTCTACCCGGCCGTCATATCGCCGGATTCTTGGTTCAACACGACTATGGTCGTGTCAGAAACGCCTTGCGAGGCTATTCGTGGGGAATTGTGGAGAGTGCGTGTGGAGAGTTTATTGTCCCTGACAAAAGCAGTGCCGGACTTTGCCTGCCCGTTACGCCAACGATATACCTCTCCGGTGGTCAAGATGATCGTCGTGTCGTCACTAAGCCGGAATTACACTACATGAATACAGTGCTTAAACTAAGAAGCGAACAGTACTACTTTGGTAGAAAGTTATGACGTTCAATTAATTCGGATATGCGAGTTTGCTGCAATCTAGGAGAAGCTGCAGTGAAGTTTGCGAAGAATAGCTGGGATCGACGAGCCCGAAACTCTTCATTCAAGATTGGGCAGCGGTGTTCTCTGGTTGCAAGCGGGTCAGAACGCGGCGTTGGCGCCCACCAGCCAGAGAGCGGCAGGCGCGTTCCCGACCGTCAGGAAGAGCGCCACATGACGCACATATCTATTGATATGACTTATGGGTCGCAGGCCGGCGCAGCGACCCGTGGACGGGCGTTTCGCCTGATGGGGGAGAGTCGGGGGATTTGGGTGTCCGGGTCTCGTCCGGACCATGAGCTGGATCACGGGGTCAGGGCGTTGACGGCGCACGGCGCTTGCCCGCGCCGGACGCGCGCCCTATCAAGGGCGGCCGGTGCCGAGGGGAGGGGGGGGGCCGAGAATGGGTGCGATCACCGATATCCGGGCGCGCGAGATCCTGGACAGCCGCGGCAACCCGACCGTCGAGGTCGACGTGCAGCTGGAGAGCGGCGTCGAGGGCCGCGCGGCCGTTCCCTCCGGCGCGTCCACCGGCACCCACGAGGCGGTCGAACGCCGCGACGGCGGGCAGCGCTTCGGCGGCAAGGGCGTGCAGGAGGCGGTGCGCGCCGTCAACGACGAGATTTTTCCGGCGCTGAGCGGCATGGAGTCGGCGGAGCAGGCCCGGCTCGACGCTGCGCTGATCGCCCTCGACGGCAGCGAGAACAAGAGCCGGCTGGGCGCCAACGCCATCCTCGGCGTGAGCCTCGCCGCCGCGCACGCGTCCGCGATCGAGCTGGGCCAGCCGCTCTTCCGCTACGTGGGCGGCCTCGACGCGCGCCTCCTGCCCGTGCCGATGATGAACGTGCTGAACGGCGGCGCCCACGCCGACAACGCCATCGACGTGCAGGAGTTCATGGTCATGCCCGTCGCGGCCGAGGGCGCGGCGGATGCGGTGCGCATCGGCGCGGAGATCTTTCGTTGCCTGGGCGCGCGGCTCTCCGATGCCGGGCTCTCCACCAACGTCGGCGACGAGGGCGGCTTCGCGCCGGCATTGGGCGGCACCGATGCCGCGCTCGGCCACCTGATGAAGGCGATCGAGGCGGCGGGTTACCGGCCCGGCGAGGACGTCTACCTCGCGCTCGATGCCGCGGCGAGCGAGTTCTACCGGGACGGTGCCTACCGGCTCGCGGGCGAGGGTCGCACCCTGGATGCGGGCGGGATGATCGCCTACTACGAGGACCTCGTGGGCCGCTATCCCATCGCGTCCATCGAGGACGGGCTGGCCGAGGACGACTGGGCCGGCTGGGCCGCGCTCACGGCGGCGCTGGGCGCCCGCATCCGCCTGGTGGGGGACGACCTCTTCGTGACCAGCGCGGCGCGGCTCGGGCGCGGGATCGCGGAAGGCACGGCCAACGCCATCCTGGTCAAGGTCAATCAGGTGGGCACGCTGACCGAGACGCTGGAGACGGTGGCGCTCGCCGTGCGCAACGGGTTCGGCGCGGTGATGTCGCACCGCTCGGGCGAGACCGAGGACACGACCATCGCCGATCTCGCCGTGGCGACCGAATGCGGCCTGATCAAGGCGGGCGCGCCGTCCCGCACCGACCGCACCGCCAAGTACAACCAGCTCATCCGCATCGAGGAGAGGCTGGACGACACCGCCCGCTACGCCGGCCGCGCGGTGCTGCGGAGCGGCTGACCGGGCTGGAGGCGCCGGCACTCGCTGCCGATTTAGGTCAGAAATGCTGTCTTGACAGCGGCCGGCGGCGGCGGTGAGGTCGTGGTGCCATGGCCGAGCGATTCGCGCGCGTTCGCTACCGCACCATCATCGTGCTGCTCACCTGCGCGCTGGGCCTTCTCTACGTCGGCTACCAGAGCGTGCAGGGCGAGCGCGGACTTCTCCGCTGGGTCGAGCGCTCGGCCGAGGTCGAGAAGACCCGCGCCGGCGTCGCCGCGCTCGGCGACGAACGCGAGAAGCTGGAGCGCCGCGTCTCCCAGCTCAGGACCGACAACCTGGATCTCGACCTGCTCGACCAGGAGGCCCGCCGTCTGCTCAACCTGGGCCATCCGGACGAAGAAGTCCTGTTTCATGACCAGTCGGCGCGCCCTGACCCTGACGGAGCCGAGTAACTAACCCCTTCACTGCGACCCTAACCGCTTGCCATGACAAGCAATACTTGCCTTCCCCTTGTCAGGGCGGCGCGTTTGACCTAGCGTGGCCCTAGCTTCCGTGCGGCCCGGCGCGATGCGGGCGGTGCGGGCATTGGGTGCGAGGACAGAATGGCGAGCGCCAGGAAGAAGGCCCGGAGCGGGGCCGCCGGGGCCGCTCAGGCAGCCGCGATGGAGCCGGAGACGCTGCGGCGCGCGTTCCGCCACATGCTGCTGCTGCGCCGCTTCGAGGAGAAGGCCAGCCAGCTCTACGGCATGGGGATGATCGGCGGCTTCTGCCACCTCTACATCGGGCAGGAGGCGGTGGTCACGGGCGTGCAGTACGCGCTCGGGCCGGGCGATTCGGTCATCACCGGCTATCGCTGCCACGCCCACATGCTGATCGCGGGCGTGCCCGCGCGCGACGTCATGGCCGAGCTTACCGGGCGCGCGGCCGGCGCGTCGAAGGGCAAGGGCGGTTCGATGCACCTGTTCGCGCCGGAGCGCGGCTTCTACGGCGGCCACGGCATCGTCGGCGCCCAGGTGCCGCTCGGCGTCGGCCTCGGCTTCGCCCACAAGTACCGCGCTTCCGACCGGGTCTCCGTCACCTATTTCGGCGACGGCGCGGCCAACCAGGGCCAGGTGTTCGAGGCCTTCAACATGGCGGCGCTCTGGCAGCTTCCGGTGCTCTTCGTGATCGAGAACAACCAGTACGCCATGGGCACGGCGGTCGAGCGCTCGGCGGCGGTGGCCGAGCTCTACGAGCGGGGCGCGGCCTTCGGCATTCCGGGCAGCCGGGTCGACGGGATGGATGTGGCCGCCGTGCTCCAGGCGGCGGAGGAGGCGGTCGCGGGCCTGCGCGCAGGCAGCGGGCCGGTGCTGCTGGAGGCGATGACCTACCGCTACCGCGGCCACTCGATGTCGGACCCCGCGAAGTACCGGAGCCGCGAGGAAGTGAGCAAGATGCGTCAGGAGCGCGATGCGATCGAGCAGGCGCGCCAGGCGCTTCTCGACGGCGGCCACGCCGACGAGGACGCGCTGAAGGAGATCGACCGCGAGATCAAGGCCATCGTCAACGATGCCGCCGACTTCGCCCAAGGCGCACCGGAGCCCGCCCCCGTCTCGCTCGAGGCGGATGTCCTGGCCCGCGCCTGAAACGCGACCGGGACAGACCGATCATGGCCGTACAGACCGTTCGCGAAGCGCTCCGTGACGCGATGGCGGAGGAGATGCGCGCCGACGCCGACGTCTTCCTCATGGGCGAGGAGGTCGCGGAGTACCAGGGCGCCTACAAGGTGAGCCAGGGCCTGCTCGACGAGTTCGGCGCGGGCCGCGTGATCGACACGCCGATCACCGAGGCCGGGTTCGCCGGCATCGGCGTGGGCGCCGCCATGGGCGGGCTCAAGCCCATCGTCGAGTTCATGACCTTCAACTTCGCCATGCAGGCGATGGACCACCTCATCAACTCGGCCGCGAAGACGCTCTACATGTCGGGCGGGCTGCTGCCGGTGCCGGTGGTCTTCCGCGGGCCCAACGGCGCGGCCGCGCGGGTCGCCGCCCAGCACTCGCAGTGCTACGCGAGCTGGTTCGCGCACGTGCCCGGCTGGCGCGTGATCGCCCCCTATTCGGCGGGCGACGCCAAGGGGCTGCTGAAGTCCGCCATCCGCGACCCCAACCCGGTGGTCTTCCTGGAGAACGAGCTGCTCTACGGCCAGAGCTTCGAGGTTCCGGAGAACGGCGAGCACCTGGTGCCCATCGGCAAGGCTGCGGTCGCGCGCACGGGCGGCGATGTCACAGTCGCCGCCTTCTCGATCATGGTGGGCCGCGCGCTGGAGGCGGCGGAGACGCTGGCTGGCGAGGGCATCGAGGCGGAGGTCATCGACCTGCGCTCGCTGCGTCCGCTCGACGGCGCGGCGGTGCTGGCCTCGGTCGAAAAGACCAACCGTCTGGTCACGGTGGAGGAGGGCTGGCCCTTCGCCGGCATCGGCGCGGAGATCGGAGCGCTCGTGATGGAGAACGCGTTCGACATGCTGGATGCGCCGGTCGCCCGCGTCTCCGGCGCCGACCTGCCGATGCCCTACGCCGCCAATCTCGAAGCCGCGACCCTGCCGGGCGCCAACAACATCGCCGACGCCGTCCGCAGCGTCTGCTACAGGAGTTAGGGAGAGACCATGCCGATCCATATTCTGATGCCGGCCCTCTCGCCGACGATGACCGAGGGCAACGTCGCGAGCTGGCTCAAGAACGAGGGCGACTCCGTCCAGGCCGGCGACATCCTGTGCGAGATCGAGACCGACAAGGCGACGATGGAGGTGGAGGCGACCGACGAGGGCACCCTCGGCAGGATCGTCGTCGCCGCCGGCACCGAGGGCGTGGCGGTGAACGCGGTCATTGGGCTGATCCTGGAGGAGGGCGAGGACGCATCGGCCCTGGAGAGCGGTGAGGCTGCCGCGCCTGCGGCCGCCCCCGCAGCGCCTGCGGCCGAAGCAGCAGCCGAGGCTGCGCCCGCGGCAAGCCCGGCCCCGCAAGCCGCGCCACCGGCAGCGCCGGCTGCACCCACAGCGGCACCCCCCGGCGGCAACGGCGCGACGCCGCCTGCGCCCGCACGCGAGCCTGGTGCACGCATCTTCGCGAGTCCGCTGGCGCGGCGCATGGCCAAGCAGGCCGGCCTCGCGCTGGAGGCGATCGCCGGCACGGGCCCCAACGG
This sequence comes from Alphaproteobacteria bacterium, assembly GCA_965221125.1. Lineage (GTDB taxonomy): Bacteria > Pseudomonadota > Alphaproteobacteria > UBA828 > UBA828 > WTGU01. Next base: position 511,580 of record CBDCRW010000003.1, on the reverse strand, counting down.
GCGCATCGTGAAGGTCGATGTCGAGGCGGCGATCGCCGCGGCTGCGGCGGCTCCCGCTGCGGCAGCGCCCGCTCCGGCAGCGGCTCCGGCCCCCGCGCCGGCGCCGGCCCCTGCGGCACCCGCCGCCGCCTACCAGGACGCGCCGGCGAGCACCATGCGCAAGGTCATCGCCCAGCGGCTGCAGGAGGCGAAGCGCGAGGTCCCGCACTTCTACCTGACGGTCGATTGCGCGGTCGACGCGGTGCTGGAGACCCGCGCCCAGCTCAACGAGCGCTCGGACGCCTACAAGCTTTCCGTGAACGACTTCGTGATCCGCGCCGCGGCGTTGGCACTCCGTAAGGTGCCCGCGGCCAACGCCTCCTGGGTGGACGGCACGCTCCGCCAGTACGCGAGCGCCGATGTCTCCGTGGCCGTCGCCATCGAGGACGGGCTGGTGACGCCCATCGTGCGCAACGCGGACGCCAAGGGCCTCGCCGAGATCTCCGCCGAGGTGAAGGAGCTCGCCGGCCGCGCCCGCGCCAAGCCCATGGGGCTTGCGCCGGAGGAGTACCAGGGCGGCACCTTCAGCGTCTCCAACCTCGGCATGTACGGCATCAAGGAGTTCGCGGCCATCATCAACCCGCCGCAGTCGATGATCCTCGCCGTCGGCACCGCCGAGCAACGCCCGGTGGTGAAGGACGGGGCGCTCGCCGTCGCCACCATGATGTCGTGCACGCTCTCGGTCGATCATCGGGTGGTGGACGGCGCGCTCGGCGCCACGTTCCTGCAGGCGTTCAAGGGCCTGATCGAAGACCCGCTCACCATGCTTCTCTAGCGGGGCTTCTCCAGCGAGCGCCGGCCCGGCCGGCCCCTCTCATGCGCAAGACCGGAGGACATCATGGCGGATGCGTCCTATGACGTCGTCATCGTCGGCAGTGGCCCGGGCGGCTACGTCGCGGCGATCCGCGCGAGCCAGCTCGGCCTGAAGGCCGCCGTGATCGAGCGCGAGCGCCTCGGCGGCATCTGCCTCAACTGGGGCTGCATCCCGACCAAGGCGCTGCTGCGGGTCTCGGAGCTTCGCCACACGCTGGGCCGGCTCGGCGATTTCGGCATCAGCGTGGGCGAGGTCTCGGTCGATATCGAGAAGGTCGTCGCCCATTCACGCGGCGTAGCGGACCAGCTCTCGCGCGGCGTCGCCTACCTGATGAAGAAGAACGGGGTCGCGGTGATCCAGGGCCACGCCCGGCTCGCCGGCCCCGGCGCGCTGGAGGTGACGACGGAGGACGGCGCGGCCGAGACCGTCCGCGCGGCCCACATCATCCTCGCGACAGGGGCGCGGGCGCGGGTGCTGCCGGGGCTGGAGCCCGACGGCGAGACGATCTGGACCTACAAGGAGGCGATGGTGCCTCAGGCGCAGCCCGCATCGCTGCTGGTGATCGGGGCCGGCGCCATCGGCATGGAGTTCGCGAGCTTCTACGCCGATCTCGGCAGCGCGGTCACGGTGGTGGAGCTCCTGCCCCGCGTGCTCCCCGTCGAGGACGAGGAGATCTCGGCGGCTGCCCAAAAAGCCTTCGCGGCGCAGGGCATGACCATCCACACCGGCGCGCGCGTGACCAGCCTCACGGTCGAGGGCGGGGCGGTGCAGGCCGCCATCGAGACCGAGGACGGCACGACGGAGCAGGCCACGTTCGACCGCGCGATCCTCGCCGCCGGCATCGTCGGCAACGTCGAGGACCTGGGGCTGGAGGGCACCGGCGTCGTCGTCGACAAGGGGCACATCCGGACCGACCCCTGGATGGCGACGGGAGAGCCCGGCGTCTACGCCATCGGCGATGTCACCGGCCCGCCCTGGCTCGCCCACAAGGCCAGCCACGAAGGCGTGCTCTGCGTTGAGAAAATCGCGGGCGTCGACGGCGTGCATCCGCTGGATACGAGCCGGGTGCCGGCCTGCACCTACTGCCGGCCGCAGGTCGCCTCGGTCGGGCTCACGGAGGCTGCGGCCAAGGACGCGGGCCACGCGGTGCGCGTCGGGCGCTTCCCCTTCATCGGCAACGGCAAGGCGATCGCGCTCGGCGAGCCCGACGGCATGGTCAAGACCGTCTTCGACGAAACCACCGGCGAGCTGCTCGGCGCCCACATGATCGGCCCGGAGGTGACCGAGCTGATCCAGGGCTACACCATCGCGCGCACGCTGGAGAGCACCGAGGCGGAGCTCGCGGGCACGATCTTCCCGCACCCCACACTTTCCGAGGCGATGCACGAATCGGTGCTTGACGCCTATGGGCGCGTCCTCCACATCTAGGCTGCAATCGAGGACGCCGCCATGCCGGACGTTACCCCGCTGAAATCACGTAGCGACCGCGAGCCCAAGCCGCGCTGGCTCCGGGTCAAGGCTCCGACCTCGTCCGAATACAACGCGACGCGGAAGCTGATGCGCACGCACCGGCTCAACACCGTGTGCGAGGAGGCGGCCTGCCCCAACATCGGCGAGTGCTGGGCCAAGGGCCACGCCACCGTGATGATCCTGGGCTCGGTCTGCACCCGCGCCTGCGCCTTCTGCAACGTCGCCACCGGCCGGCCCGACCAGCTCGACCCGCACGAGCCCGACGAGCTGGCCCAGGCGGTCTCCGCGCTCGGCCTCGACCACGTGGTCATCACCTCGGTCGACCGCGACGACCTCGACGACGGCGGGGCCTTCCAGTTCGTGCGCTGCATCCAGCGGCTGCGCGAGACGGCGCCCGAGACCACGATCGAGGTGCTGACGCCCGACTTCCGCAACAAGCCCGGCGCCATCGAGGCGGTGACCGACGCGAAGCCCGACGTCTACAACCACAATCTGGAGACCGTGCCGCGCCTCTACACCGAGGTCCGGCCCGGCGCGCGCTACTACCACTCGCTGCGGCTGCTGGACACCGTGAAGCTCCGCGATCCCTCCATGTTCACCAAGTCCGGCGTCATGGTGGGCCTCGGCGAGGAGCGCCGCGAGATCCTGCAAGTCATGGACGACCTGCGCTCAGCGGACGTGGATTTCCTCACCATCGGCCAGTACCTGCGCCCGACCGAGCGCCACCACGAGGTGATGCGCTACGTCACACCGGACGAGTTCGCCGAGTACGAGCGGCTGGCCTACGCCAAGGGCTTCCTCATGGTCTCGTCCTCGCCGCTCACGCGCTCCTCCTACCACGCCGGCGACGATTTTCGGACGCTCAGGGCGAACCGCGAGGCCAGGCTCGCCTCGGCATCTCCCGCCGACGCCTGAAGGCGCGCCCGATGCCGCAGCACAACGAGCGCCGCTTTCTGCCGTACAGCTCGGACCAGATGTTCGATCTGGTGGCCGAGGTCGAGTATTACCCCGAGTTCCTGCCCTGGTGCCTCGGCACGCGCGTGACAAGACGCGTCCCCGGCGAGCCTGACATCGTGGAGGCCGACATGCTGATCGGCTTCATGATGCTCCGCGAGCGCTTCGGCTCGCGGATGCAGCTCCACCGGGGCGAGCACCGGATCGAGGTGAACCACACCCACGGGCCGTTCCGTTACATGGTCAACCGTTGGCGCTTCAACGAACGGACGGACGGCTGCGAGGTGGATTTTTTCGTCGATTTCGAGTTCCGCTCCAGGCTGCTCAAGCGCGTCATGAGCGCCCTCTTCGCCGATGCGGTGGACCGCATGGTGCGCGCCTTCGAGAGCCGTGCCCGCCAGCTTTACGGCGTGCCAGCGGCGGTGAAACGGGAGAAATTGCAAAACGAAGCCAATTTCGCATAACCCGTTTGCCGCATTGAATAATTAGGCAAAACGCATGCAAACCGGGCCCTGATCGGGCGCGGCGAGGGGAGGGTAGTCATGCCGATCAAAGCACCCAGGGCCGACCAGATCGTCGAGGTCGGCGCGGAGCTCGGCCTGCGCCTCAGCGAGGACGAGGCCGCCCAGTATCTCGCGGCGATGAAGCCGCTGCTCGACGGATACAATACCGTGGATTCCATGTCCGACGAGCTGCCCGAGGTCCGCTATCCGCGCCTCCCCGGATACCGGCCGGAGGCTGACGAGAACCCGCACAACGCCTGGTACTGGCGGACCGACATCAAGGGCGCAGAAGGCGGAAAGCTCGCCGGCAGGAAGGTCGCCATCAAGGACAACGTCTGCGTCGCCGGCGTGCCGATGATGAACGGCGCCTCGATCCTCGAAGGCTACGTGCCCGACGTGGACGCCACCATCGTGAGCCGCATCCTTGACGAAGGCGGCGAGATCGCGGGCAAGACGGCGTGCGAATACCTCTGCTTCTCCGGCGGCAGCCACACCAATGCGACGGGGCTGCCGGTGCACAACCCGTGGAGGCGGGGCTACACCACGGGCGGCTCCTCCTCGGGCTCAGGCGCCGTGGTCGCGGCCGGCGACGTGGAGATGGCCATCGGCTGCGATCAGGCCGGCTCCGTCCGAATCCCTGCGTCCATGTGCGGCATCGTCGGCCTCAAGCCCACGCACGGCCTCGTGCCCTATTCCGGCGTCATGCCCATCGAGATGACGGTGGACCACGCCGGCCCCATGACCGACACGGTCGCCAACAACGCCCTGCTGCTGGAGGTGATCGCCGGCAGCGACGGTCTCGACCCCCGCCAGATCGGCGTTCCGGAGAATCCGTCCTATACCGGCGCGCTCGGCCAGGGCGCGGAGGGCATGACCGTCGGCGTGCTGAAAGAGGGCTACGGCCACCCCAACTCGGAGCCCGGCGTGGACGAGAGGGTGCGTGCCGCCGCCGCCCGGCTGGAAGCCATCGGCGCCACGGTGAAGGAGATCAGCATCCCCGAGCACCTGGTGGGCGTCGCCGTCTGGACCCCCATCGGGGTCGAGGGCACGGTCGAGTTCATGATGAATGGCAACGGCTTCGGCACCAACTGGAAGGGCCTCTACGTCACCAGCCTGCTCAACCGCTACGCCGGCTGGCGGGAGCGCGCCGACGAACTCTCGCACTCGCTGAAGTACGTGATCCTGCTCGGCCAGTACATGCAGAACCAGTACGGCGGGCACTACTACGCCAAGGCGCAGAACATCTCGCGGCGCATGCGCAGGGCCTACGACAGCGCGCTCGCCGACTGCGACGTGATCGTGATGCCGACGCTGCCGATCACGGCGACGCCGATCCCGCCGGCGGACGCGCCCATCGAGCTCGTGATCCAGCGCGCGCACGAGATGTTCGCCAACACCGCCGTCTTCGACGCCACCGGCCACCCGGCGCTCACCGCGCCCTGTGGCTTGAGCGACGGCCTGCCGGTCGGCCTCATGCTGGTCGGCAGGCACTTCGACGAAGCGACCATCTACCGGGCCGCCCACGCCTACGAGCAGTCGGTCGACTGGAAGACGCTCTGAGCGGCTGCGGCCAACGAGGGAGAAGCTACATGAAGCTCTACGAGTTCTCGCTCGCGCCCGGCCCCCGCCGGGTGCGTATCTTCATCGCCGAGAAGGGGATCGAGATCCCCTCCGTGCAGATCAACACGCGCGAGCGCCAGCAGTTCAGCGACGAGTACCGCGCCGTGAACCCCAACTGCGTGGTGCCCGCGCTCGTGCTCGACGACGGCACCTGCATCGGCGAGTCGGTGGCGATCTGCCGCTATCTGGAGGAGACCCATCCCGAGCCCAACCTCATGGGCCGCGATGCCAAGGAGAAGGCGGTCATCGAGATGTGGAACCGGCAGGCGGAGCTCGAGGGCTATCTCGCAGCCGTCGACGCGTTGCGGAACAGCGCGCCGATGTTCGAGGACCGCGGCGTGGCCGGCGTGACCGGCGGCGTGCCCCAGATCCCAGCGCTGGCCGAGCGCGGCAGGCAGTCCATGGGGCGCTTCTTCGCCAAGCTCGACGGCCGGCTCGCCGACAACGGCCATCTCGCCGGCGACCGCTTCTCCATCGCCGACATCACGGCGTTCGTGACGATCGACTTCGCCAAGCGGGCGGAGATCGAAATCCCGGAGGGCTGCACCAACGTCGCCCGTTGGTTCGCCGAAGTCGGGGGGAGGCCGAGCGCGTCGGCGTAACCAGACGCCCGAGCCTTGCCGCCGTCGCGTGGCCGCGCTATGAGGCCGGGCGATGGACGTGCGCATCTATAGGCCGGCGAAGACGGCGACCCAATCGGGCCGGGCCAAGACCGGCCGCTGGGTGCTTGAGCACGCGCCGCGCGGCCAGCGCGCGGTGGACAGCCTGATGGGCTGGACCGGATCGGACGACACCACCCAGCAGGTCAAGCTCACCTTCGCGACCAAGCAGCAGGCGATTGCCTACGCCAGACGGCGCGGCTTGGATTACGTGGTGGACGAGCCCCAGTCGCGCACCGTCCGCCCCAAGTCCTACGCCGACAATTTTATTCGCAAGACTTGAGGCGCTCCGCTTCCGGGCGGGGACAACTCAGCCGGCAAATCGCGGTTCCGGAACGCCGCGGATGCCGAGGCCGGTGACCGCGAACAGGCCGCCGGCGAGGAACTGCGGCTTGGCCTCCACCGCGAACATGTCGTGCACCGCCGGGTGCTGCACGCGGGCCATGGAGGTGACGTAGAGCACGTCGAGGTCGTCGCCGCCGAACATCACGCTGGTGATGTTCTTCACCGGCATGCCGATGCGGCGCTCCACCGAGCCGTCCGGCGCGTAGCGTACGAGCTCGCCGCCGATCACCTGCGCGTTCCAGAGGCAGCCTTCCTCGTCCACCGTCGAGCCGTCGGCGACGCCCGCGTCCTCCCTTGTCGAGGCGAACACCCGCTTGTTGTAGAGGCTGCCGGTCTCAATGTCGTAGTCGTAGGCCCAGAACTCATCCTGGAAGCTGTCGGCCAGGTAGAAGGTCTTGTCGTCCGGGCTCCAGCAGGGGCCGTTGGTGCAGATGATGCCGTCGTCGACCTTGGTGACGCTGAGGTCGGGGTCGAGCCGCCACAGCCCGCAGATGGTGAGCTCCTCCTTGTCGTCCATGCCGCCCGCGAAGAAGCGCCCGCGCCGGTCGCACTTGCCGTCGTTGAGGCGCGTGCGCGGGTGCTCGGCATCGACCTTGGCGATCAGCTCCATCTTCGCCTTGTCGTAGTCGAAGAAGTAGAAGCCGTCGTCGAGCGCCATCACCGCGCCGCCGCCGGCACGGAGCGCCATCGCGCCCACGTCGTGGTCGCCCAGCGTCCAGTTCTCGACCTTGCCGCTCTTGGGGTCCATGCGCCACAGCTCGGGCTTGCCGACCCGCCGCCCCGTGCCGTCCACCCAGTAGAGCCGGCCTTCGTCCACGTCCCACACCGGGCCTTCGCCCAGGTGGTTCCCGCAGTCGAGGATGCACTCGATCTTGATGCTCATGCGCGTCACCTCTTTGTTTGCGCGATGGTGGCGGCGGCGCGCTGACTGTGCAAGACCGCCGATTGCAAGCAGGTGGCGGCGCGGCTATGAGGGGGCGGGGAGGGCTCCATGACTGCACACGACATCGATCTCGCGGCACTCGGCCGCTACGACACGCCGACCATCTGCAACGCGTTGCTCGCCATTGCGCCGGAAGCGGCGCGGCGCTCGACCAAGGCGATGCTCCACTGCGCGCGCCCCGATCTGCCGCCCATGGTGGGCTTCGCGCGTACCACGCTCTACCGGACGCAGGAGCCCGGCGGCCTCGACGCGGCGCAGGAGAAGGCGCAGGACCTCGAATGGTTCGACTACGTCGCTGCCGGCCCTGAGCCCCGCATCGTCGTGGTGCAGGACGGCGACACGCCGCACGCCGCCACCAACGCGCTGTTCGGCGAGGTCATGAGCTTCATGCACGGCGTGCTCGGCTGCATCGGCCTCATCACCAACGGCGCCGTTCGCGACGTGGCCGGCATGGCCGAGGGCTTTCAGGTGCTCTGCGGCGGCATCGCGCCCAACCGGGCCGACTACCACCGCGTCGATTTCGGCTGCGAGGTGAACGTCGCCGGGCTCTATGCCCGCACCGACACGCTCATCCATGCCGACGTGAACGGCGCCGTCGCCGTATCGCCGGAGCAGGTGCCGCAGATCCTGGAGGCGGCGGCCGCGGTCGTGCGCAAGGAGCAGGCGATCGTCGACTTCTGCCGCGACCCCGACGTCACGGCGGAGAGCTTCAAGCGCTTCTGGCGCGAGGGCTGAGCGCCGGTGCGTATCCTCTTGCTGCAGAATCACGATAACTCCGGGCCCGGCTACCTGGAGGAGCCGGCGGCGCGGCGCGGCGTCCGTTTCGAGGCCTGCATGCCCCACCTGAACGCCGACCACCGCCTGCCGGCGGACGATTCGGGCTACGACGGCTTCCTCCTCATGGGGGGCGCGATGCACGCGGGTCACGTGGACGAGCATCCCTGGCTCGAAGACGCGGCCGCGCTGGTGCGGCGCTTCACGCAAGCCGAGAAGCCGGTGCTCGGCATCTGCCTCGGCTCGCAGATCGTCGCCCGCGCCCTGGGCGGGCGCTGCTACGACATGCGCCTGCCGGAGGTGGGCTTCGTGCCCATTGCGCTGACGCAGGCGGCGGAGAGCGACCCGCTGCTCGGCCAGTCGTTCGCCAACCCCATGCATCTGGCGCAGTTCCACAGCCAGACCTTCGACCTGCCCGAGGGCGCGACGCGGCTCATGGTGGGGGATGAGGTGCCGAACCAGGCGTTCCGCTTCGGCGCCGCGACCTACTCCTTCCAGCCCCACTTCGAGGTGACGCCGGAGATGATGACCACCTGGGTCTCGATCTCGGACGAAATCGTGCCCACCCATTATCCGACGTTGCCCGAGACGCTGCCGCACCTGCTGCAGCTCTACCACCACGCCTCGCACGATTTCTGCTACCGCGTCGGCGACGCCTGGCTCGCCCTGGCCGCCAAGCGGAAGGAGCGCGGCAATTCAAGCGGGTGACGGCGGTGACCCCTGCGGGAGTAGGGTTCGCCAATGATATCAGAAGCTTACGTTGTCCTGCCGCCCCAAGGGGTGGCATTGATTCCATTGAGGTAATTCGCGCGTTGTCCAACCCCAATTCCGGGGCGGCTGTCACATGAGCGTGCGCGCGATGACCTGGGCGCCGACAGGCCGTCACGCCGCGTAGTGCCGCAGGAAATCGCGGTCCGGCTCGACGCCGAGGCCTGGGCCGTCGGGGATCGCGGCACGGCCTCCGTTGCGCGCCACCTGCCCCTGGATATCCAGCGGCTTCGTCAGCAGGTCGTCGCGGAACCTGTTTTCGGTCGTATCGAACTCCAGCATCGGCTCGCGCGGGTGAAGGCCGCCCGGCAGCGGCGGCATCGCTGCCAGGAGCTGCAGGTTCGTGGCGACCGCGATGGCCGAGCCCCAGACGTGGTTCACCACCGGCGTGAAATGCGCGTGGCACAGCGCCAGCACCCGCAGGTACTCGCTGATTCCCCCGAGTGCGCAGACTTCCGGCTGGGCGATGTCGAGCCCGCGGCCTTCCAGCAGCGCGCGCCAGCCCCAGCGACTGTACTCGGCCTCGCCGCCGGCGATGTTGACCTTGAGACCCTGTCGCAAGGCCGCGTACCCGGCGACGTCTTCCGGCGCCACCGGCTCCTCGAACCAGTAGGCGCCCAACTCCTCCAACGCATGCCCTACGTAGAAGGCATCGGCGGTGGTGTAGCAATGGTTGGCATCCACCATGAAGTCGAACCCGTCGCCGACGCCGCGCCGCACCGCCTCGGCGAGAGCAACGTCCCGTTTCGGGCCTAGCCCGACCTTCATCTTGGCGGCGACGTAGCCCTGCTCCTTGATCGCGGCCGCTTCGTCGGCGAAGCGTGCGGCGAGCGAGGCCGCGTCCTCGCGCCGCAGCATCATGCCGTAGCCGTAGACGGGCACGGACTCGCGGTGTGCGCCGCCGATCAACGTGTGGAGCGGCAGGCCCGCCACCTTGCCGGCAATATCCCAGAGCGCAATGTCGACGCCGGAGAGCGCCTGCAGCGGCATACCCTTCTGGCCATGATCGCGCAGCAGGTTGTAGACCCGGTGCCAGATCACGTCGCGGTCCAGCGGGTTTGCGCCGAGCACCATGGGCTGGATCACTTGCTCGACAATGGCCCTGTTGGCGAGCGCGACCGTTCCCGGCCCAAAGCACTCGCCCCAGCCGGTGATCCCGGCGTCGGTCTCGACCTCGACGATGTGCGCCGTGCGCTTGCCATAGAACTGCTGGGAATAGCCCAGCTCTTCCGCCATTTCGTACTGCAGCACGTGGCTCGCGATCCGAGTGATCTTCATCCGGGGATATGCCGCCGCGTCCCGGCTCGTCTCAGCCGTCACTGGTTTCAATTGCCGGGTCATGTCGCGTCCATCAGTCGAAAAGGTTGCCGATGTTCTTCAGGATGCTGTCGCCGATGTAGAGGGCCAGCGCCTGGATGGTCGAGGTGGGGTTCACCGCCGCGGATGTGACGAAGATGCTGCCGTCCACGATGAAGAGGTTGCGCACGTCGTGGCAACGGCCCCAGCCGTTCACCACCGAACGCGCTGGATCGTTGCCCATGCGCGCCGTGCCCATCTGGTGCCATCCGGCCCGCCACCAAACCTCCTGGCCCGCGCCCGAGACCTGCGTTGCACCGGCGGCGAGAAGCGCTTCCTCGGCTCGCGCCTCGCCGTGGGCAATCATCTTCCTGGTATTGTCGTCCACCGAATAGGTGATCTTGGGCGCCGGGATGCCGTCGCTGTCGGTGAGCTCCGGGTCGAGCGTGACCGTGTTGCTCTCGCGCGGCAAATCCTCGGTGACGATGGTGAGCGCCGCCGAATAGGGATAGACCTCGTCCATCAGGCGCCGGTGCTCGGCACCCCAGGCGATGGGCTTGTCGATGCCGAAGCCGCCGAGCGCCCACGTCATGGGGGTGATCCAGCGGCTGGCATGCAGCCCGTAGCCGCGCACGAAATCCCGCGACGGGTCGGTCTCGTAGAACTCCTGGCTCAGGATGCTGCACGCCATGGGTCCCTTGAAGCCCTCCATCGGCTCGTCGAAGACGCCGCTGATGCCGGTGAGCGGGTGGAACATCAGGTTCTTGCCCACGAGACCGCTGCGATTGGCGATACCGTCGGGGAACTGCTTCGACCTGGAATTGAGCATGAGCCGCGGCGTGCCGATGCCGTTGCAGGCGAGGACGACGAGCGCCGCCCTCTGGCGTTGCAGTCGGCCTTCCGCATCGTGGTAGAGCACGCCGCTCGCCATGCCGTTCTCGTCGAGGGAGATCTCGCGAACCCGGCAGTTGGCGCGCAGTTCCACCCCTGCGCGGAGCAGGACCGGCCAGTAAGTCGTGTTCACGCTGGCCTTGGCGCCCGTCGCGCAGCCGAGGTCGCAGGTGCCGGCATTGACGCACTTCGCTCGACCGTCGTAGTCGCGGCTCAGGATCGCCGCATCGGACGGCCACCAGTGCCAGCCCAGCCGGTTGAAACCCTGCGCCAGCGTCCGCCCCAGCTTGCCGAGCGGCAGCGGCGGCAGCGGCGGCTCGTAGAACGGATAGGCCGGGTTCCCGGCGAGGCCGGACGCGCCCATGTTGCGATCGTTCTGCGCGTAGTAGGGCTCCAGCGTCGCATAGTCCACCGGCCAGTCGTCAGCCACGCCATCCAGCGAGCGGGCGCGGAAGTCAGAGGGATGCATGCGCGGCCAGTGCGCCGCGAAGTTGATCGTCGAGCCGCCGACGGCATTGAAGTTGACCGGCGTGATCGGCGACTCTTCCGCATTGATCGGATAGTCCTGCGGCAGCCCGCGCACATTCGGGTCGCAACTGAACTCGGCGTAGCGGCTGAGCTCGTAATCCGCGTTGCGGCTGGGATATTCCGCGTCGGTGATCATCGGCCCCTGCTCCAGGCAGAGGATGCGCATGCGCGAGCCCAGCAACGACCAGGCGAAGGCCGCTCCCGACGCTCCTGCGCCCACGATCAGAACATCGACGGGATCGTCGCTCATGCCGGACACCTCCCGCGCTCAGGCCGGGCGATAGCGGCGGCCCCGCCCGCGCACCGGGGCCAGCATATCCGCGAGTTCATCGGGGTCGTCTTCGGGCAACTCGTAGCCCTCCGGCTGTGTCGGGCGGGGTGAGAGGCCGAATTGCGGGCGAACGTCCGCGCGGCTGTAGTAGCCCATATAGGTGTGCCACAGCAGTGCGGTGAACGCGTTGGGGACCTCCCGCTCCAGCGCCTCGACGACGGCGATGCGCCCGGCGGCGTCCAGGTCGTCGAAGCTCGCGCCACCGGCCTCGGCGAGGGCCGCAGCGTGCGCGAGGACCGCGCGCAACGAGGCCGCGAGTTCCGGATCGGCCGACGCCTTGCTGGCCAGAAATTCGGCCACGCCGAGCGCCCCTGCCGCAGTGACTCGACCGTCTGCGCTCGAAGGAACGATCTCGTCGAGCAGGCTGGCAAGCAAGTGGTCCTGGTCCTCGCTCCAGGGGCGCGTGTCGGTCATGTACCGCCTCCACCGCGTGAGAAATTGGCGCTCTGGCGGGAAACCGCATCCATGGCCGCCGCCAGCAACAGGATCGCGCCCGAGAACATCAGCTTGTCGGCGACGAACGGTGAGCAGGTGCGCGCCGTGTTCCTCATGGCGCCCGCGCCTCGGCGATCAGCGCATGGCCCTCGGCGGTGCCTCGCTCGGCCGCCCAGCGCGCCGCCTTGGGCTCGATCACGAGGCGGAGGTCCATCAACTGGCGCAGAAACGCACGGTCGGCCGGAGCCGACTGGTGCCACGCCAGCACGTCGTCATCCAGCAATGCCCAAGCGGAGCGGGAGCGGAGTCGCGTGCCGATGCCGCGCCGCACCTCAAGCAAGCCCTTGCCCACGAGAATCTTCACGGCATCGCGGTTGACCGAGCGGCTGACCTGATATCGCGCGGCCAACCTCCCCTCGTCCTCAAGCAGGTTGCCTTGTCCGTAGGCGCCGGAGACGATGCGCCGGCCAAGTTCCTGCACGATCTGCGTGGCCAGACTCCGCGTCAGCGCGGGCTTGTCCTTGAGGTCGTAGAACAGGTGCTCATTCATCATGCAAAGCGAAATATATGATGTTTCGTGAGTCTAGATGTTTGTTGGGTCGTTAGTAACGCGTCAAGCGGGCTAAGGCGGGTGTGGCGAGCGAAGGTCGTCCGCCGATGGATTGTCCCGATGCCGCTCCAGGCGCCGCCGCCACGGTGCCGCGACGCAGGCCGTGACATTGGTGAGAAATCCGGGCTAGTTTCCGGCCATTGTCTTTGGCTCTTCCGGCGCGCGGGGCGCGTCGGCGGGTACGGGATGACCTTCTTCAGGGAGATCTGACGGATGAGAGTAGACGTCTTCAATCGAATCATGGCGGCTCAGACGACCAGGCGCAGGATGCTGAAAGGCATGGCTGGCACCGGCGCGGTGGCGGCGCTTGCGGGAACCGGCATCGGCGGCTTCGCGGGCTCGTCGGCGGCGCAGGACAACGTCCGGGCCGAGATCCTCAAGATTCCCGGCGTGGGCGTCGGCTCTCCCATGGATTCCGATTGGCAGAAGGTGGGGGCGATGTGCCTCGGGCCGGCCAAGGAGCATGTCTCCGAAGGTGAGTTCGCCGGTGTCGAACTCACCTTCCTCGGCCTCAACAACCAGAACCTGCACAACTTCCTCTTCCGCGGCTTCCTGAAGCCGTGGGAGGCCTACACCGGGGCCACCATCAACTGGATCGACCTCGCCCAGGCCGACTACAACGCGCGCCTGCAGCAGTCGATCGCCACCGGCACGGTCGATTTCGACATCATCGAGATGGGCGCCCCCTTCGAGGGCGACGTCTGCGGCAAGGGCCTCGCCTCGGTCATGCCCGAGTGGGTCATGAGCCAGATCGACATGGACGACTACGTCGGCTACCTCAAGGCGCCGGTCGGCACCTGGGACGGCAAGACCTACCGCATCTCGATCGACGGCGACTGCCATAACTTCAACTATCGCACCGACTACTTCGAGGACGAGGACCTCGCGGCGGCCTGGGCGGCCGAAGGCCACGAGGGCGCGTGGGAGGTGCCGACGACCTGGCAGAAGGTGCAAGAGGTCACCAAGTTCCTCAAAGGCAAGAAGGTGGGCGGCTTCGACGCCTACGGCTACCTCGACCCGCTGAAGGGCTGGGGCGGCTTCGCCTTCTACTTCCTCGGCTCGCGGGCGACCGCCTACGCCAAGCACCCGGACGATCCGGCGTGGCTGTTCGACGCGGACACGATGAAGCCCCGCGTCAACAACCCGGCCTGGGTACGCGCGATCCAGGACGTGCTCGACACCCTTGATGCCCAGCCGCCGGACCAGATCAACGCCGATCCGGGCACCACGGGCTTCCAGCAGTTCCTGGCCGGCACCGGCTCGATGCTGAGCTGGTGGGGCGACATCGGCTCCAACGCCAAGACCTCCGACTCCTCGGTGGTGGGCGAGACGGTTGGCTTCTCGATCCTCCCCGGCTCGGACGACGTGTACAACGCCGCGACCGGCGCGTGGGAGACCCCGGCGTCGCCGAATTTCTCGCCCAACATGGCCTATATCGGATGGGGCGTTTACGTCATGGCCCGCGTCGACGACGACGCGCAGCGGCACAAGGCAGCCTGGTCCGCCGCCGCCCATCTCGGCGGCAAGGACCTCTCGCTGTGGTGCGCCGCCTATCCGTCGGGCTTCCAGCCCTACCGGAACTCCCACTTCAACATTCCCGAGTGGGTGGGCGCCGGCTACGACGAGGCCTTCATCGCCGACTACCTCGCGTCGGAGGCGGACTCCTACAACCATCCCAACGCGGCGATCGAGCCGCGCATTCCGGGAATCTTCCAGTACTACTCGGTCGCCGAGGACGAGCTGGCGCGAATCTACGCCGGCGAGTACGGCGCCCAGGAAGGCGCTGACCGAATCGCGGCCGCGTGGGAGAAGATCACCGACCAGATCGGGCGCGAAAGCCAGATCGCGCTATATCGGGCGTCGCTGGGCCTCTGATAGCCCGGCTTCTTCGCTCGTGTCATTGGGATTGGCGGCCGTGAGGCCGCCATTCCTGCTTTGGCGGGCAGCGTCGTGAGCACCCCTGCGCAACTCGAGGGCAACCAGCTCTACGTCGTCACCTCCGATCACATGTCGCGCGGCCGCATATTGGCCGGACGCGCGCTCATGTGGGGGTCCGCGCTCGTCCTCCTCGTCATGGTGGTGATCCAGGGCCTCCATGAGGACGAAAGCATTTCCTTCGGCTTCGAGACCTGGCGGCCGGTGCTCTACGCCTACGCGTTCTGGGCGGTCTCGCTCTGCATCGGGCAGGTGCTGACACGGGGCGAGCAGGGCAAGCGCGCGCTCTTCGTTCTGCCCGGCGTGCTGTTCGTCGTCTCGATGGTGATCTTCCCGATCCTCTTCGGGATCTACATCTCGCTCACGGACTGGAACCTCTCCTCGCTTACCGGGCGGAAGTTCAACGGCATCGACAATTTCGTGCAGATGGCGGGCGATCCGTTCTACTGGAACGCCCTCAAGAACATGGTCTACTACGTGCTCGCCATCAGCGTGGAATACGCGATCGCGTTCGGGCTCGCCCTCCTCCTCAACGCCCAGATCCGCGCCCGAAAATTCTTCCGCGTGGCCTTCCTCCTTCCCCTCATGCTCTCGCCGGTGGCGGTGAGCTGGATGGTGGGGAAGTCGATGATGGAGATCCGCTTCGGCCCGCTCGCGAACCTGGGCCGGTTCCTCGGCTGGGAGACGCCGTCCTTCTTCGGGACGGCCGAGATCGCGCGACTCACCATGATGGTGATGGACGCGTGGACCTTCATTCCCTTCATGATGATCATGCTGCTGGCCGGCCTCCAGGCGCTGCCCAAGGACGTGGTGGAGGCGGCGAAGGTAGATGGGGCCTCGCGCTGGACCACGTTCTGGCACGTGACCTTCCCGCTGATGCTGCCGGTCAGCATCACTGCCATCC
Source organism: Alphaproteobacteria bacterium (assembly GCA_965221125.1). GTDB lineage: Bacteria > Pseudomonadota > Alphaproteobacteria > UBA828 > UBA828 > WTGU01. Next base: position 495,761 of record CBDCRW010000003.1, on the reverse strand, counting down.
TCATCCGCATCATCTTCAAGCTGAAGCTCGCCGACATCATCATCAACGTCACCGCAGGCGGCCCCGGCGGCGCCACGGATTCGGTCACGAGCTTCATCTTCCGCGAGTACCGTGACCGCTCCAACGTGGGCTACGGCACGCTGCTCGCCATGGTCTACCTCGTGCTGATCATCGTCTTCATCACCTTGCTGCTCAAGCTGGTGAGGCGCTGGATGCGGCAGTCCTACTAGGCGAGGCGATGAGCACCGAGACCGTCCAGATATTCAAGGACGCCGCGCCGGATCTGAAGTACCGCGCCAAGTGGTACACGCGGCGCCTGCTGATCTACGGCACGCTGCTCTTCTGGACTGTGATCTGCCTCTTTCCCATCTACTGGACCGCGACGACCTCGTTCAAGATCGCGCCCGACGTGATGCAGGGCCACCTCATCCCGTGGGCCGACTTCGATCCGGCGTGGCGCGGCTGGCGCTCGCTCGGGCTTTCGCCGCAGACGATCTTCGAGACCTCGACCGTGCGCGAGGAGTTCCTGAAGCGCTTCACCAACAGCGTCATCACCTCGCTCTCGGCCTCGGCGCTCGCGGTCGTGCTCGGATCGATGGCGGCGTACGGCCTCAGCCGGTTCAGCTACCGTCTCAAGTTCATCAAGAACCGCGACATCTCGTTCTTCTTCCTCAGCCAGCTGATCCTGCCGCCGGTGGTGCTCGCGCTGCCCTTCCTCGTGCTCTACAAGGAGCTCGCCCTGCTCGACAGCCACATCGGGCTGATCCTGCTCTACACGCTCATGGTGCTGCCCATCGTCATCTGGATCATGCGGGACCAATTCAGCGCCATTCCGGTCGAGCTGGAGGAGGCGGCGCTGGTGGACGGGCTCTCGGTGTGGAAGGCGTTCCTCCAGATCGTGCTGCCGATTGCGCTACCAGGGATGATCGCGGCGTTCATCCTCTCGCTGGTGCTGTGCTGGAACGAGTATTTCTTCGCGGCCCTGCTCACCAGCACCGACGCGAAGACGATCCCGGTCATGGTGGCGAGCCAGACCGGCAGCCAGGGCATCAACTGGTGGTCGATGGCCGCGCTCTCGTTCGCCGCGATCCTGCCGCTGGTGATCATCGGCATCGTGCTCGAGCGCTTCATCATCAAGGGCATGGCGGCCGGAGCGGTGAAATGACGGCGGGCAGGTGGACAGGCCCCGTCGCCTCGGCTACCTCACCGGGGCCGGGGCCGAGGGCGGTGGGCGCAACGCGGGAGACGAGACGGCACCATGGCTGAGGTCACCATCCGCGAGCTGCGAAAATCGTTCGGGTCGGTCGAGGTCATCCGCGGCGTCGACATCGACATCCCGGACGGCGAGTTCGTGGTGCTGGTGGGCCCCTCCGGCTGCGGCAAGTCCACGCTGCTGCGCATGATCGCGGGCCTCGAGGACGTGACCGCCGGCACGATCCGCATCGGCGAGCGGGTGGTGAACAACCTGCCGCCGGCGGAGCGCGACATCGCCATGGTGTTCCAGAACTACGCGCTCTATCCGCACAAGACGGTCGCCGCCAACCTCGCCTTCTCGCTGAAGGTGCGGAAGACCGACCGCGCGATCGTGAAGCAGCGCGTGGAGCAGGCGGCGGAAACGCTCGGCCTCACGCCTTACCTGCACCGCTATCCGCGCCAGCTCTCGGGCGGCCAACGCCAGCGCGTCGCCATGGGCCGTGCCATCGTGCGCGACCCGCAGGTGTTCCTCTTCGACGAGCCGCTGTCCAACCTCGACGCCAAGCTCCGCATCCAGATGCGCACCGAGATCAAGGAGCTGTACCAGCGTCTCGGCACCACCACCGTCTTCGTCACCCACGACCAGATCGAGGCGATGACGATGGCCGACAAGATCGTGGTCATGGAGGACGGCCTCGTTGAGCAGGTCGGCACGCCGCTCGAGCTGTTCGACGAGCCCAAGAACGTGTTCGTGGCGACCTTCATCGGCTCGCCCGCCATGAACCTGATCCAGGGGACGCTGCGCCGCGACGGCACGGTCTCCGTCGAGGCGAATGGGCACCGCTTCCCCGTCGGGGCGGACTGCGCAGGGGAGGCAGGGCAGCCGGTCGTCTACGGGGTCAGGCCGGAGCACCTCGATATCGGCGAAGAAGGGGACGGCTTTCCCGCGCGTGTCTCCGTGGTCGAGCCTACGGGCTCCGAGACGCTGGTCTTCCTGCGCTTCGGCGAGACCGAAGTCGTTGCGCTGTTCCGGGACCGCTACTTCTTCAAGCCCGGCGAGACGGTGCACCTGCGCCCGCGCAGCGACCAGACGCACCTCTTCGACAGTGCGACCGGCGTGCGTCTCTGACCACAGACCGAGCGAACGACCGCCGCCGGCTGTCCACCGAGGACGTGAGAATGCGCGCCGCCGAGCCGCCCCGCTACGCCGCCCGGCTGAACTCCTTCAGGGTCGGCGCCGAGGCGTACTGGCCCGGCAAGAACCGGGTGACGACGGCGGACCTGCTGGAGCGGGCGGCGACGGTGAAGGGCCTCAACGCCGCCGACCTCAACTACCCGGATCACTTCGAGGGCACGAGCCCGAAGGAGCTTTCCGCCGTTCTCGACCGGCTCGGCATCGGGCTGAACGGGCTCGCGATGCGCTACTACTCGGATGCCGACTTCAGGCTGGGCGCGCTCACCAATCCCGACCCCACCCGGCGGCGCAAGGCCATCGACCTCACCCGCCGCGGCCTCGACGCGCTCGCCGAGATGGGCGGCTCTCTGATGACGCTCTGGCTCGGCCAGGACGGTTTCGACTATCCCTTCCAGGCCGATTACGGACGGATGTGGGACGACACGATCGCGGCCGTCGAAGCGCTGGCCGCGCACAATCCCGCCGTCGACATCGCGCTCGAGTACAAGCCGGACGAGCCCCGCAGCTATTCCCTCATGCGGGACGTGGGCACGACCCTGCTCGCGATCCGCGAAGTGGGGGCGGTGAACCTCGGCGTCACGCTCGACTTCGCGCACGTCCTCTACGCGGGCGAGATGCCGGCGCACACGGTCCACCTCGTGAACCGCCACTCGCGGCTGCTCGGCGTCCAGCTCAACGACGGCTACGGCAAGCGCGACGACGGCCTGATGGCGGGGACGGTGCACCCCGTCCAGACCGTCGAGCTGCTGGTGGCGCTCCGCCGCTGCGGCTACGACCGGGCGATCTACTTCGACACCTTCCCCGATACCGGCGGGCTCGATCCGGTGGCGGAGTGCGGCGCCAACATCGAGACCATCGAGCGCCTGCGAAGGGTCGCCGCAGCGTTGGCCGAGGACGAACGCTTGGCGCAGGCCATCGCCCGGCATGACGCGACGGCGAGCCAGCGCATCGTCGCTTCTGCGCTCTACGGAAGCGGCGGATGACCGGCGGGGTCGTCGTCGTCGGCTCCCTGCATCTTGACGTCGTCGTCACCGCGCCGCGCCTGCCCGCCCCGGACGAAACCCTCATGGGCGAGGCGGTGACGCTCGTCTGCGGCGGCAAGGGCGGCAACCAGGCCGTCGCCGCCAGTCGCCACGGCGCGCCGACCGCCATGCTGGGGTGCGTCGGCGGCGACATCTTCGCGGCGTCGCTCGTCGACAATCTCCGCGCGGCCGGCGTCGACACCTCCCTCATTCAGCGGGACGAGGAGGCCATGTCCGGCCTCAGCGTCGCCGTCGTGGGTGCGGACGGAGAATACGGCGCGGTGGTCGTCTCGTCCGCCAACCGGCAACTCTCTGCGGATGGCTTCGCGATGCCGGAAGGCGCCCGCGTCCTCGTCATGCAGAACGAGGTGCCCGAGGCGGTCAATCGAGCGGTCGCGGCCGAGGCCCGCAAGAGCGGTGCGACGGTGGTCCTGAACGCTGCGCCGATGCGCCCGTTGTCGCCGGAGATGCTCGGGCTGGTGGACCTTCTCATCGTCAACCGCATCGAGGCGGAGGCGCTGTTGGCGGTTCCGATCCGAAGCCCCAAGGACGCGCTGGAAGCGGTGACGCGGGCGCCGGCGGGCTTCGACGGGGAGATCATCATCACCCTGGGGCGCGACGGCCTGGTCCATCGAAACCGGCGGAGCGAGGCGCAGCACCATGCGGTCCGCCCTGTATCGGTGGTTTCCGCCCACGGTGCCGGCGACGTGTTCGTGGGCGCGCTCGCAGCCCGCGTGGCCGCGTCCGCCGCGATGGAGGATGCCATCGCCGCCGCCCAGGCCGCCGCCGCCCGCTTCGTGTCGACACCTCTTGAAGAGAGAGGGATTTCGCTCGCTGCCGATGACGGTCAGTCGCGGGTGCGCCGGATGTAGACCACTGCGGCGAGCAGGATCAACGCCCCCTTCACCACCATCTGGAACTCGATGGAGAGGCCCAGGATGACCACGATGTTGAAGAGGGACACCAGGATCAGCGCCGCCAGCAGGGCGCCGATCACGCTGCCCTTGCCACCGCGCAGGGAGGCGCCGCCGATCACGGCTGCCGCGATGCTGTCCAGCTCGTAGCCCTGGCCGGTCCAGTTGTCGACGATGCCGACGTATCCCACCAGGAAGAGCCCGGCGGTTGCGGCGAGAACCCCGGAGACGACATAGGCCGAAATCAGGATGCGCTTGACCGGCAGGCCGGCCATGTAGGCGGCTTCCGGATTGTCGCCGTAGAGCAGGAGCTGCCGTCCGGGGACGCTGCGCTCCAGCATCCAGTGCGCGGCGATGGCGACCGCGATCAGCACGATCAGGATGACCGGCACGCCGCCGACGTCGCCCGTTGCGAGGTAGCGGAAGGTGTCCGGCAGCGAGCCGCTCGGCGCGCCCTTGGTGTAGGCGAAGCGGATGCCCTGCAGCACGATCATCGTCGCCAGCGTGGCCAGGAAGGGCGTCACCCGCCGATAGCTCACGAGGTAGCCGTTGACGCCGCCGACGAGCGCGCCGAGCAGCAGGGCAGCGACGAAGGCGGTGGCGGTGTTGTCGAACACGCCGATGGAGAGCACCGCTGCCGTCGCCATGATCGAAGCCACGGAGAGGTCGAGGCCCCGCACCACGATCACGACCATCTGGCCGATGACGACGAAGCCCAAGGGCGCGGCCTGCACCAGGATGTCGGTGATGTTCTTGACGCTCAGGAAGCGCGGCGAGAGCACCGTCGTGATTCCCCAGATCAGGACGAGGAACGCGAGCAGCAGCAGGATTTCGCGGGTCTTCCGGCCGCGCACCGTGCCGCCGCCACCGAGCAGGCGCGCGATCATGACCGCGCCCTGCCCACAAACAGCGAGACCGCGACGACGATGATCACGCCTTCGACGATCCAGAGATAGAAGTTGGAGACGTTCAGGAAGTTCAGCACGTTGGCGAGAAGAGCCAGGAGGATGACGGCGAGGAACGTGCCCAGCACGCCGCCGCGGCCGCCGGCCAGCAGCGTGCCGCCCACGATCACCGGCGTGATGGAGCGCAGATCGAAGCCGATGCCCGCGCGCGGATCGCCCACGCCGAACCGGCCCACCAGGTAGATCGCGGCCAGCGCGGCGATAAAGCCGGAGAGGGCATAGATCAGCACCTTGGTCAGCTTGACCGGAACGCCGGAGATCGTCGCCGCCCGCTCGTCGTCGCCGATGGCATAGACGCGGATGCCGAACCGGGTCCGCCAGAGCACGAAGCCCACGGCCCCGTAGGCCGCGACGACGAACAGCGTTCCCCACGGGATGAAGCCGAAGAACCGGGCATACACGATGTCTTCGAAGAAGATCGGCACCGAGCCGGACGGCTGCTTGGTATGGAGCAGCGCAGCACCTGCCATGATGATCGACGTGGCGAGCGTCACGATCAACGGGTGAATGCCGCTGTAGGCGATGATCCCGCCGGTCAACGCGCCGATGGCCGTGCCGAGCGCGAGGATGCCGATGTAGGCGGCGGCGAAGGTCGCCGGATCGGCCCCGGCAAAGGTGGCGAACAGCACCGAGAGGAGGCCGAGCAGCCCGGCGAACGAGAGGTCGATACCGCCCGACAGGATCACCACGGTCTGAGCGAGCGCGACCAGCGCGAGCGCGACGAGCTGGTCCTGGACATTGGCGATGTTCAGCACGGTGACGAAGCGGTCGGACGCGAACACGCCGACGATGAAGACCGCTGCGATCAGCCCGACGATCGCCAGATGGACGTTCTGGAAGCGGACGGCGCGCGCGAGGTCAGTCATGAGGTTGCGATGCGGGTTCGCTGCCTCCCGCCGCGGCGGCGGCAATCGCCATGATGCCGTCTTCCGTGATGGCGTCGCCCAACAGCTCTGCGGCGATGGCGCCGTCGCGCATCACATGGACCCGGTCGCATAGCCCGACGATCTCGATCAGCTCCGAGGAGATGACCAAGATCGCCACGCCGTCGCGGGCCAGAGCGCGCAAGGTGCGGTAGATCTCGGCCTTGGTCGCGACGTCCACGCCGCGCGTCGGCTCGTCGAGGAGCAGGACCTCAGGCGCGTTCTCCAGCAGACGGCCGATGAGCACCTTCTGCTGGTTGCCGCCGGAGAGCGCCGAAATGGGCTGCCCGACGTGGTCGACGACGACCTTGAAGCGCTCGACCACGGAGCGGGAACGCTCCTCTTCGTTGCGTGGCGAGAGCGCGAGCGACCGGGCGCCCTTGCCCAGTGTCGAGGCCGCGAAATTCCAGGCGACCGAGGCGTCGGGGAAGAGTCCGTCGGCCTTGCGGTCCTCCGTCAGCATGGCGAGGCCGGCGCCGAGGCTGCGACCGGGCGAGCGCTTGTCGTAGGCCGCGCCGGAGAGCTCGACCGCGCCGCTGCCGCGCGCCGCGCCGAAGATCGCGAGCGCCAGCTCGGTCCGCCCTGAGCCGACCAGACCCGCCAGCCCTACGATCTCGCCGGGGCGGAGATCGAAATCGACCGGCGCCGCGCCGCCTTCGGCGACGAGGCCGCGCAACGAGAGCACCGGCGCCGCATCGCGCGCCGGCCCGCTCTTCGGCGGAAACAGCTCGCCCAGGCTGCGCCCCACCATGGCGGCCACGACCCGGTCGTGGTCGTAGTCGCCGATCCGCCCCGCCGAGGTCACGTCGCCGTCCTTGAGCACGCAGATGTCGGTGCACACCTCGAAGATCTCGTCCAGCCGGTGCGAGACGTAGACGAGGCCCATCCCCTGCTCGCGCAGGTCGCGAAGAATGCGGAACAGATGGTCGATCTCCCGGTGCGAGAGCACCGCCGTCGGCTCGTCCAGGATCAGCACCCGCGCGCGCGAGCGCAGCGCCTTGGCGATCTCCACCATCTGCGCCTCGGCGACGCTCAGCCTGTCGAGCGTCGCGTCGGGGTCTAGGTCGATGCCAAGCTCCTGCAGCAGGGCGCGACAGTCGCGGCGCAGCGCGCGCCGGTCGACCAGGCCGAGCCGGTTGCGCGGCTCCTTCTCCAGGAACACGTTCTCGGCCACCGTGAGCGCCGAGATGGTGGAGAATTCCTGATGGACGACGGCGATGCCGGCGCCGATCGCCTCCTTGGGTCCGGCGAAGACCACCGGCTCGCCATCCAGCAGGACCTGCCCGGCGGACGGCGTGTAGACACCTGTCATGAGCTTGATGAGGGTCGACTTGCCGGCACCGTTTTCGCCGCAGAGCGCGATGTTGCGCCCGGCTATGACCTCGAAATCGACGTTGCGGAGGACCTCGTTGCTGCCGAAGGACTTCGTCATGCCCCGTGCGGCAAGCACCGGATCAGCCATCTCGCCGTTCCTCCGGGCAGCGGCAACGACCGGCCGCCGCGGCGAACGGTCCCCCGCCGGTCCGGGCCGGGGGATCGCCCACCATCATCGGTGATCTACTTCGGATAATCGGCCGAGAAGGTCTCCGGATCGTAGTCCGGGCCCACACCGCTCGACATGATGACCGAGCCCGGCTTGTCCATCAGGGCGTAGTCCTTGACGTAGACATCCGCCTGCACCGAGGCGGTCTCGGCGCCCTCGGAGACCACGATCTGCTGGTTCACCTCGATCCGGCGCGGAATGCCCTTGCCGGCCAGCACGTCGAACAGCAACTCGAAGGACACGGCGCCCATGGCGGGCGGATAGTCGATGCCGACCATCGGAACCTGGTTCTGCACGCTCAGCTGGTACATCGCGTTGAAGTCCCCGCCCGTATGCGGCGGGATCGACCCGGCCTCGTAGCCGGCGGCGAGGAAGGCCTCGATCGAGCCCGAGCCCTGCAGGCCGGAATCGGCCCAGACGCCGGCGATATCCTGGCCGTACTTCTGAATGAGCGCCGCCATGATGGTCTTGCCGTTGGCCGGCGACCAGGAGGTGTACTGGACCTCCAGCACCTCGATGCCGGGGTACTGGTTGAAGACCTCGTGCGCCGCCTTGATGCGGTTCTCCGCAGGCGAGGCGCCGGCCAGCCCGCCCAGCATCACCACCTTGCCCTCGAAGTTCAGCGTCTCCGCCAGCCACTGGGCGGAGATGCGCCCCAGCGCCTGGTCGGAGGCGGTGACGAAGGTGATGTAGCTGTCCTTGGACGTGACCTCGCGGTCCACCAGCACGATCGGCACGCCGCTCTTGTTCGCGCGGCGGAGCGCGGGATCCAGCGCTTCGGCGGTCGCCGGGCTGACGAGAAGGATGTCGACGCCCTGGGCGAGCAGGTCCTGAATGTCGGCGGCCTGCTTGGAGGGGTTGTCGTTCGCGTCGGTGATGATGAAGCGCTCGAGCTTGTCCTTGTTGCGCTCGGCGGCGGCCTCGATGCCGTGCAGCATGGCGACGCGCCAGGGATTGGACAGGCTCGCGTTGGAGAAGCCAATGACGTAGGGGCCGTCCTTCTTGTGCTCGGCCGCGTCGTAGATGTCGACGCTGCCGGGGTTCCACAGGAAGGTGCGGGGCACGCCCTCGTAGTCGGCGCTCGCCGACACCGCGAAGAACATCCCGGCGGCGGCCAGGGCGCATATCTTGAGCAGTCGCATGATCTCCTCCCGTTCGTGAATTGCCTGTCGACCGTGTCGAAGCGGGTGCAACCGGCCCCGCAGGACGGTCCACATCGGATGTTAGTTGAGTGCAGTCGGAGAGGCCATGCTCTGCAAGGATGACCAGGCGCCCGGCGCGCCAGCGGCCGTCCCGGTGCTCGCCGTGGCTGTTCGCTAACCACAGGGAGTACCCCTTTCCCCACTGACACATAATCGCGCACGTCACCCGCTGAGCGTCCGGTAATGCCGGCGGGCATCGGGGTGCTGTATTCTGCGCGCCGCCAACAGGTCGACGGACGGGGCGGCATTGCCGGCCGGCAGGGCCGCGCCCCCCGCTATCGGGCCGAAGGAGCACCGCCGATGACTCGCATCGACATCCAGTTCACCCTGTTCTCGGCCTTCTACTCGCCGCTCATCGCGACGATGGCAGGCGGTTTCCTGGCCGAGGAGGGGCTGGAGGGGGAGTGGTCGGTCTCGCCGCCGGGGAGCTCCGCCATCGCGGCCCTGAAGGACGGCACGGCCCACGTCGTGCAGTCGGCGCCGAGCCAGGCCTTCGGGCCGCTGTCCAAGGGCGAGGAGCCCGGCGTCGTGCACTTCGCCCAGATCAACGAGACGGACGGCTTCTTCCTCACCGCGCGGGAGCCGGACCCCGATTTCGACTGGCGCAAGCTGGAGGGCGCCGAGGTGGTGCTGTTCGGCGGCGGCCAGCCGCTCGCCATGTTCAGGTACGCCTGCCACAAGGCCGGCATCGACTACGGCCGGCTGAAGGCGATCCACCCCGGCGGCGCCTCGGAGATCGATCGCGCCTTTCGCGACGGCGCCGGCCAGTACGTGCAGCAGCAGGGGCCGTTTCCTCAGCAACTGGAAGCGGACGGCATCGGCCATATCGTGGCGCAGGTGGGCCGGCAGGTGGGCCGTTGCGGTTTTTCCAGCCTGTGCGCCCGGCCGGACTGGCTGGAGACATCTATGGCCCGCGCCTTTACCCGCGCCTACCGCAAGGCCCGGCTCTGGCTCAACGAGACGCCCGCCGCCGAGGTCGCCCGCGCCGAGCAATCCTTCTTCCCCGGTATCGACGCGGCGGCGCTGGAGCGCTGCATCGCGGCCTACCAGCGGCTCGGCTGCTGGACGCCGCACATCGAGATCACGCCTGCCGCCTTCGAGGCGGCGCTCGACATCTTCGCCTACAACGGCCTGATCGCCGAGCGCTTCGCCTACGAGCAGGTCTGCACGTCGCCGCCGGGGGCCTGACAGGATTCTCGCCCCGATCACGGCCTGCGCCGGGCACGGCCGGTGCCGTGCCGTTGACAACGGCATCCCCGTGCCGGAACTATGTGAAACTGTTGCGCGCTTGCGAAGGTCTTGCTCGCGATGTCGAGCAATTCGATCGATCGACGGGAGAGAAAGGCATGACGTCAAGCGAACTTGAGAAAAATATCCAATATCTGCGTGATATCGAGGAAATCAAGCGCCTGAGAAGTTTGTATTGCTACTATGCCGATGCCCACGATTGCGACAATTGGGCCAACTTGTTTACTGAAGACGGCGTATTCGAAACCGACGTTTTCGGCACTCACGAGGGACGCGAGGCCATTCGCGCGCTGCAGCACCTGCCCTTCGCCGTGCACTACGTGATGAACCCGATCATCGATATCGACGGCGACACAGCGACCGGCAAGTGGCTTCTGCTGGAGCCCTGCAGCTTTCCCCAGGACGACGGTCGCCAGCCGATCTGGGGTGCCGCGAAATACGAGGACGACTATCTGCGCGTCGACGGCGCGTGGAAGTTCAAGCGCGTCAAGCTGATGTCCCTGATGTGGAGCCCTTACGAGCAGGGCTGGGAGAAGCAGCGCATCATCGGCCAGTAGCCGCGCGCTCCGTCCGTGCCGCCGCGGGCGGGCAGCACCGCCGCCGCCTTCATCCGGTCGGCCACGCTCCGGTCACATCGAGAGCCATTTCTCGCGGGCCGGCCACGCTTCGACCATGGCGCGGAGGGCCATGTCCAGGTCCGGCGTCGTCTCGGCTTCCTCGGCGAGCACGCCAGGCTCGGCATTGAACGCCAGGGTTGAAAGGTCGGTCATCCGCATCGGATAGAGAATGCCGTCCAGGTGGTCGCACTCGTGCTGCAGAAGCATCGCGTGCCAATCCTCGACGGCCCGCTTCTGGCTCTCTCCCTCCAGGGTCTGATAGGTGATCTCGATCCGCTTGTAGCGCGGCACCTTGCCGTGCAGGCCCGGCAGCGACAGGCAACGCTCCCAGATCAGGCCGACCTCCTCGCCGAGCGGCGTGATGACGGGGTTGACCATCACCGTCCACGGCAGCGGCTCGAGAGCGACGCCGGGCGGGATGCGATCGGCCAGGATGCGATAGACCACGACACGCCGGCTGTCATAGACCTGAGGCGCGGCAATCCCCGCGGCGCCGATCCACTCCAGCGTGTCCTGCATGTCCGCCGCGAGGCGCGCGATGTCCGGATCCGTCGGGTCGTCGACCGGGGTGGCCTTCTTGCGCAGCACGGGATGCCCCATCTTGGCGATCTGGCGAATGGCCATCGCTCATCTCCCCTCGTATCTCTGGTCTCGGCGCGACCGAAAGAGCGACGGCACCATAGCACGGCGGCCTCGCGCCACGCCCGCTCCCTGCACGTTTGGCGCAAGACATGGGCGGATCAGAAGCGCTGCTCGACGTCGATGCTTCTCAGCCAGGCGCGGTAGTGCGGAACGGAGAAGGTCTGGTACTCGACGACGTTGAAGGGATAGGTGGCCTCGTCCACCATGCGCTCGACCGCATCGAACTCGTCGAGCGCGCAGGGCACGAACTTCACGCGGTCGCCAGGGCGCAGCAGGCAGATCGAGTCCTCGAAGATCGGGAACCGCCGGTCGCGGTCCCAGATCGGAACGGGGATGCGCGCAAAGATCTGGATGCCGCCCGGCAGGTCCTCCGGGTAGATGCCCGTCGTGCCGCCGCCGACGCCGACCGTGCCCTTCTTGGTCCAGAGCCGCGGCGGGTTGTAACGGGGCGCGGTGAGCCGGCAGCGCGGGTCGAGCGGCATCATGAAGGGGACGCCCGGCCACCAGCCGATCGCGGCGACCCAGTATTCCGTGGCGGCGTGTATCCGCACCAGCTCCCCGACATCGCCGAGGCCGTTGGACTCCACCAGCAGCTCCGGGTCGCGGGTTTTCGGTGCCACCTCGGCGATGTAGCGCTCCACCGCCTCCGCGCTCCACGGGTCGAGATAGGCGGTGGGGAAGTAAAACAGCCTGCTCTCCAGCGTCATCGCGTCGGACGAGCCGAGGGAGCGGGCGAGAGCGCCGACCTCCTCCGTCAAGCGATCGAAGGAGACCTCGTAAGGGTCGTAGTGGACCAGGAGCGAGGCATAGGCCGGCGCGGTCTCGATCACGCCCGTCACGCGCTCGGCCGCGATCGCGTGCGCCAGTCCATGCGCCACGAAATTGAGATCGAGGCTCATCTCGTTTCCGAGCTCGACGAGAACGAAGCGGTCCCCGCCGGGGAGGAAGCGCGGCGCGTCGTAGATCACGGCGCGGCTCTCCGCCTAAAGCGCCGCCATTCCGCCGTCGACCATGTAGTTGCCGGCCGCAACGAAGCTGGCTTCGTCGGAGGCGAGGAACAGGATCATGGGCGCGACCTCGTGCGGCTCCGCCCGGCGCCCGAGCGGCGTGAAGTCGACCAGCATCCGGGCTTCGTCCTCGGTGACGCCGCGCGACATCGGGGTGTCGATATAGCCCGGCAGCAGGCAGTTCACGCGGATGTTGTGCGGCGCGTAGGTGACGCCAGCGTTCTTCGAAAGCATCACCGCGGCCCCCTTCGACGTCTGGTAGGCGGCGTTGTTCTCGACGCCGGACCAGCCCCAGACCGAGGAGACGTTGACGATCGCGCCGCCGCCCCGCTGGATCATTCCGGGAACCACGGTCTTCATGCCGAGAAACATGCCGAGCACGTTGCTCTCGAAGGCGGCCGTCATGCCAGCCAGTGTCTCCTCGTGCACCGGCTTGCCGCTGCCGAGCGCGCCCGCATTGTTGATGAGAACGTCCGGCTGTCCCAGCTCGTCCGCACAGCGGGCGAGGCCGGCGGACCAGGCCTTCTCGCTCCGCACATCGAGATGGTGGAAGCGCATGCGCTCGCCGTTCTCCGCCAACGCGGCCGCCAGCGCGTCTCCCGGCTCCTTGATGTCGGCGGCGAACACCCTTGCCCCTTCGGCGAGGAAGAGCCGCGCCGTCGCCGAGCCGATCCCCGTCGCCGCCCCGGTCACGATCGCGGTCTTTCCATCGAGACGCCCCGGCATCGCTCATTCCTCCCGCTGGCTGCTCGAGTCTTCCGGCCCCTGCGAGCGTCCGCGCAGCCCCGCACCGAAGATCGTATCGCGGATGGTCAGGCGGCCGGCGAGGAACTCGATGGCGATCATCGTGAGCAGCAGCGCGCCGGTGACCAGCTGCACCAGATAGGCGGTGCTGCCCCGTGCCGCGAGCCCGGTGGCGACCACCGTGAGCACGGCGACGCCGAGGGCGACGTTGACCACCGTGCCGCGCCCGCCATAGAGGCTGATGCCGCCGAGCAGCGCTGCGGCCGCCCCGCTCAGCAGCAGGTCCGCATAGTTCTGAGGCGCGGCGCTGCCGCCGCGTGTGGCCGCGAGCGCGCCGGCGAGGCTCGCGCATCCCGCCGAGATGGCGAAGCTCACGGTGAGCGGGCGTATGCGCGGCACGCCGGCGGCAATCGCCTCGTTGCGCGCGCCGCCGATGGCGTAGATCTCGCGGCCCCAGCGCGTATACGTGAGGAACAGGCCCGCGAGGATGAACACCGTCACCGCGGTGATGCTGCTGATGGAGAAGACCACGTAGCGGTCCAGCAGCGGGTCCGTGATCGTGATGTTCTGGATGATGATGGGCGCGTTGTCGCTCGCGATGTAGGTGAGGCCGCGCAGCAATATCAGCGTGCCGATGGTGAACACCAGGGAGTTGATCCGCAGGTAGCCGATCAGCGTGCCCTGCACCGCACCAAAAACGACGCCGACCAGTGTGGCGATCAGGATGCAGGGGACGAGGCCGGCCGGCGATGTCAGCACCGCCACCACGGCGGCGAGGGCCGCCATGGAGCCGACGGAGAGGTCAAGCTCGCCGGCGATGATCGTGACCGCGAGACCCAGAGCCGCGAGCCCGACGAGCGGAAAGCCCTCCAGCACCGCGAAGATGCTGCCGACACCGCGGAAGCTCGGCGTGATCCCGGCGATGATGCCCCACGTGATCAGCAGCACGACCAGAGGCAGCGCGTAGGGCCTGAGCTTGTCGAGGCTGCGGGCAACCATCAGCGCACCTCCCTGCGGCGCCGCAACTCATGGAGAAGCACCACGACGGCAACGACGACACCGCCCTGGACCGCGAGCCGTCCGCCGGTGCTGAAGTCGTTGAGCACCATCATGCTGGATATGACCGCGATGAAGAGGGCGCCGCCGGCCGAGCGCAACGGCGAGCCGTGCCCACCCTGGATCGCGGTGCCGCCCACCAGCAGCGCGGCGATCGCGTCGATGGTCAGGTTGGGGAACGAGCGCGACGTGGCCTGGTTGAAGGCAGCGCCGTTGAGGATGCCGGCGATGGCGAGGCCGACCGAGAAGATCACGAACGCGAGGATGGTGACGCGGGTGAACGAGATGCCGCTGATCCGCGCGGTCGCGCGATTGGCGCCGACCAGCATGGTCTCCCGCCCGAGCACAGTACGCGACATGAGGATCGACACCACCACAGTGAAGATGAAGAAGATCAGAACCTGGATCGGAATCCCGACAACCGTGCTGCTGCCCCAGCCGATGAGGTAGTCGCCGGCTCGCACGATGCCGGCGCCGGTGATCTCCGTCACGACACCGAAGATGATCGCGCCGGCCGCGAGCGTGGTGATGATGGGGTTGAGCCCGGTGGCGACGATCGCGCCCTGCATCACGCCCACGACGATCAGCCCGGCGACGACCACGATTATGGCGAGCGGCTGCGGCCATCCGTCGCCGACCAGCGCCACGAAGCACACCATCGCCAGCATCGCCGACTGGCCAATGGCGAGCGAGACGAAGTTGCCGGAGAGCGTCATCGGCGTCATGGCGACGGCGACGATGCCGACGATCGACG
Organism: Alphaproteobacteria bacterium; assembly: GCA_965221125.1. Lineage (GTDB taxonomy): Bacteria > Pseudomonadota > Alphaproteobacteria > UBA828 > UBA828 > WTGU01. The sequence continues at coordinate 480,735 of CBDCRW010000003.1, read as the reverse complement.
CGTTCCGCAGGATGGCGCGGATGTTGTCGACGGTGAGGAAGCTCGGCGTGATGATGACCGCCACGATGATGCCGGCGAGCGCCAGCCCGATGATGATGGCGAGCGGCAGCCAGTCCCAGACGCGGCCCTGCGGCAGGCGAACGGCCCCCGAAAGTCTCACGCTTCGGCCCCGCTGGCGGGCGCCGGCGCCTCGTCCTCCCGGTGCATGACTTCCCGCACCAGCGCGTCTTCGGTCCATTCGTCATGCGGCAGGATGCGGATCATCCGGCCGCGGTAGAACGTGGCGATGGTGTCCGACAGCCCGAGAATCTCGGACGTGTCGGAGCTTGCAACCACGATGCCGACCCCGGCGCTGCAGAGATCGCGCAGCCGTTGGTAGATTTCGGCGCGCGCACCGATATCGACGCCCCGCGTGGGCTCCTCCAGCAGGATCACGCCGGGCTCGGTGCCGAGCCACTTGCCCACCGCGACCTTCTGCTGGTTGCCGCCGCTGAGCGCGCCCACCGCAGCGCCGAGGCGCTTCACGTCTATGGCGAACTCCGCCGCGATCTCGCGTGAGCGAACGCGCTCGCGGCGGCCCGAAATCCAGCCGCCGGACGACACCGCGCGCACCCAGGGCGATGACAGGTTCTCGCGGATCGGCCGTCCCGCAAAGATGCCGTCCTTCTTGCGATCTGCCGTGCAGTAGGCAACGCCGCTCTTGAGCGTGGCGACCCGGCTGCGCAACGATAATTCCGTGCCCTTCAGCTCGACCCGGCCCGCGAGCGGAGGCAGCATTCCGGCGAGCGACTGGACCACCGCGTTGGCGCCGCTGCCTAACTGCCCGGTCAGGCCCACGATCTCGCCCGGATGGACGTTCAGGCTCACCGGCTCTTCGAGCCCCTCCGCCAGCAGCCCGTCGACGCGGAGCAGCGGCTCGTCGGAGAGCGAGCCGCGGGCGGGAAACATCGTGCCGAGCTCGCGCCCCAGCATCATCGCGATCACCGCGTCCACGTCGAGCTCGCTGGCGGACCTGGCCGGCAGGCTCTGTCCGTTGCGAAACACCGTCACGCGATGGGCGAGGCGGAACACCTCGGGCAGCCGGTGCGTGACGTAGATGACGCTGCGCCCCTCGGCCGAGAGCCGCTTGATGACGGCGAGCACGCGTTCGATCTCGCGGTCGGCAAGCGCCGCCGTCGGCTCGTCGAAGATCAGGATACGCGCGTCGCGCACGAGCAGGCGCGCGACCTCGAGCAGCTGCATCTCGGCGACGCTGAGCCGCTCCACCGGCGTGCGCGGATCGAGGTAGTCCAGGCCGACACCGGCGAGCAGCCGTCTGGCGCGGGCGTTGAGCTCGCGCGGCAGCCAGATCGGCGGAATGCCCTTCTGGCCCAGCACCAGGTTCTCGGCCACGCTCAGCGTGGGGACTGAGCTGTATTCCTGGTGGACGACGGCCACGCCCGCCGATTGGGATCGTGCGCTCGGGTAGAGCGACGCGGGCTTCCCGTCGATCTCGATCGTGCCCGAATCGGGCTGGACGAGGCCGGAGAGAATCTTGACGAGCGTGCTCTTGCCGGCGCCGTTCTCGCCGAGCAACGCCATGACCTCGCCCGGACGCAATTGGAAGTCGACGTTGTCGAGCGCCTGGACGTTACCGTAGCGTTTGGAGAGACGGCGCACGCTGAGTCGCAGCAGCGGCGCCGTCTCCTCGTTCAGACCGCTTGTCTCCGCGGCTTCTTCCGACACAGCACGGAATCTTCAGCCGGCGGCGCAGATCTCGTCCGCCGTGTAGCCCCAGATTCGCGTGTTGGCGACACCCTCCGCCCCGATCGCGGGAGCGTGCGGCATGTAGTTGTACTTCGCCGGCGGCGTGTTCTCGGCCTCGGGCGCCTCGGCCTCGACCTCAAGCTGGATCACGTCGCCTTCGATCCGGCCGTGGGCCACGAACTTGGCCGCCGAGCGGACCGCGAGCGCGCCTTCGACGGCGGCCGGCTGAATGCCGGTGCCGAAGGTCTCGCCGTTCTTCACCGCGTCGAGACTGCCTGAGCAGTCGCCGGAAACGATGTAGACGTCCTGGCCCGGCGCAATCCCGTTCTCCTTGAGAGCGCGGATGATGCCGTTCGCCGCCTGCTGGTTGGACACGAACAGGAAGTCGAACTGGCCCTTGAATTTCGGCACCACCTGGCTGCCGATCTGGTAGCCGGTCTCGGGGCTGTTGGGACCCCACTCGGTGTGGATGATGTTGAAGGGCTCATCGGCGGTCACCGCCAGGAACCCCTTCATCCGCTCGACGCCGGTCTTCTCGCCTTCGGGGTGCTGGAATATCAGCAGGTTCCCTTCGGGGCTCTTGAACTCCATGCCGGCAGCGCGCGCAGCCTCACGGGCCTGCAGCATCATGTGACCGAGCGTCTCGCCGATCAGGATCTGATTGGCGCCGGAGTACGCCTGGACGTAGGGCCAGGACTGCTCGTTCGGCTCCTGGGTGAGCTGGATGACCGGAGCGAGGCGCGAGAGCTGGCGCACGGCGTTGATCGCCGCATCGGCCACCCACGGCCAGAAGATGATGACCTCCGGCTCAGCGCCGCTCGCGATGTATTGCTGAACCTGCGCGTCCTGCTCCGGCTGGGAGAAGTTGTGCTGGAACACGGTGAGATCCCAGCCGAGCCGCTCCGCTTCCTGCTCGGCCCCCTTGATCTGATTGGCGCCGTAAACGTTCGACGCCGTCATGACGAACATCACCATTGCCTTGCCGTCGCCCTGGAGCGTGCCTGTCCCCTCGGCCTTCGCGGTCGCCCATGGAGCGGACAGAGCGCCAGCGACGAAGGCGCTCGCGCATGCGAGCACAGCCAATCGTTTCAACGATTTCATTGAAGCTCTCCCTGATTGTTCTCGCAGCCTGATGGCTGACGTTTTCCTGTAACGGGCTGTCAACCCATCGAAGCGTAGGAGGCCGCCTAAATCGGAGTCAAGCCGACACGCCCGCGCGCGTTCATCGCCGCCACGTTTCCGGGTGCCGCGCGGCGCACGCGGGAGGAACCCGGCGATTTCAACCGGGGCGCGTCGGCGACTTGCGCCGACCCGGAGCGACCCTATAGTGCGCGCCATGCCCTCATCCTCCCTTGATCTCGGCCTCGGCCGCGGCGCCCGCGTCGTCGTCGCCATGTCGGGCGGCGTCGATTCGTCGGTGACCGCCGCGCTCGTGGCGGAGGCGGGCTACGAGGTGGTGGGCATCACGCTCCAGCTCTACGCGGCAGGAGCGCCACGCGACCGTCCCGGCGCCTGCTGTGCCGGCGAGGACATCTACGACGCCCGCCGCGTGGCCGACCGGCTCGGCATCCGCCACTACGTCCTCGACTACGAGGAACGCTTCAGGGAGGCGGTGATCGACGACTTCGCCGACGCCTACCTGCGCGGCGAGACGCCGATCCCCTGCGTGCGCTGCAACGAGCGCGTGAAGTTCCGCGACCTTCTGGCCCTCGCCCGCGATCTCGGGGCGGATGCGCTCGCCACCGGGCACTACGTCCGGCGCGTGGCCGGGCCGGCAGGGCCCGAGCTTCACCGCGCGATCGACCATGCCAGGGATCAGAGCTACTTCCTCTTCGCGACGACACCAGAACAGCTCGAATTCCTGCGCTTCCCCCTCGGCGGCATGCCGAAGGCGCAGGTGCGGGCGCAGGCGGACCGCCTCGGCCTCGCCGTCGCCGCCAAGCCCGACAGCCAGGACATCTGCTTCGTGCCGTCGGGCCGCTATGCCGGCGTGATCGAGCGGCTCCGCCCCGGCGCCTCCGAGCCCGGCGCCATCGTCGACCGGGCGGGCCGGGTCCTCGGCCGCCACCAGGGCATCATCCACTTTACCGTGGGCCAGCGCCGCGGCCTCGGCATCGCAGGGCCGGAGCCGCTCTACGTGCTCGCGGTCGATGCCGCGAAGCGCGAGGTCGTCGTCGGCCCGCAGGCGGCGCTGCTGCGCGATCGCGTCTTCATCGGCCCGCTCGCCTGGATCGGATCGGACATGCCGGCGCCCGGCGCGGCGCGGGCCGTGGTGGCACGCCTCCGCTCCAGCCATCCCGGTGCCGCGGCGCGGCTCGTGCGCGCGGCCGACGGCACCGCAGAGGTCACGCTGGAGGAGCCGGAGGCCGCCACCGCGCCGGGGCAGGCCTGCGTCCTCTACGACCGTGACCGGGTGCTGGGCGGCGGCTGGATCACCGGCACGGGCCAGAGCGCCGCCCTTGCCGCCGCGAGCGGCGACAGTGTGCCGGCGACCGAGGCGGCTGCCGCGTGATACCGCCCTGCGGCGCCCCGTGAGCGAACCCCGGCTGATCGCCGACAGCGCGACGCTCGCCGGCCTCTGCGCGGCGTGGCGCGAGGCGGCGTTCGTCACGGTCGATACCGAGTTCATGCGCGAGAGCAGCTATCGCGCCAGGCTCTGCCTGCTGCAGATCGGCCCGCCGGAGGGCGAGCCGGTCGCCGTCGACCCTCTCGCGAACGGGATCGACCTCAGCCCCCTCTACGAGCTTCTGGTTCGTGCGCCCGTCCTCAAGGTCTTTCACGCGGCGCGGCAGGACGTGGAGGTGCTGCTACCCCTCGCCGGTGGCGTGCCGCATCCGCTCTTCGACACCCAGATCGCCGCCATGGTCTGCGGCTTCGGCGATTCGGTCGGCTACGAGACGCTGGTGGCGAAGCTCGCGAACGGGCGCATCGACAAGACGCAGCGCTTCACCGACTGGGCGCGCCGGCCGCTGACCGAGCGGCAGCTGCGCTACGCGCTCTCCGACGTGAGCCACCTGCGCGTCGTCTACCAAAAACTCGCGGCGACGCTGGAGCGCACCGGGCGGCGCTCGTGGCTCGACGAGGAGCTTGCCGTGATCACGGACCGCGCCACCTACGAGGCGCCGCCCGAGGAGGCATGGCGGCGGCTCAAGGTGCGCAGCGGCAATCGGCGCTACCTCGCGATCCTGCGCGAGCTCGCGGCGTGGCGCGAGATCGAGGCGGACCGGCGCGACAAGCCCCGCGCCTGGGTCCTGCGCGACAACGCGCTCAGCGAAATCGCGGCGCAGCGCCCGCGCACCGTGAAGGAGCTTGCCAAGCTGCGCTCGGTGAGCCAGCGGACCGCCGAGAGCGCCACCGGCACGGCGCTGCTCGAGGCGGTCAAGCGCGGCCTGGCGCTCCCCGACGAGGAATGCCCCAGCCCGCCGGCCCGGAACGACAAGTCGTCGGCGCCTTCTGCGTTGACGGACCTCCTCAAGGTGCTGCTGACCTTCAAGAGCGAGCAGACCGGGGTCGCGCGGCGGCTGATCGCGAGCGCCGACGATCTGGAGCGGATCGCCCGCGGGGAGACGGCCGGCGTGCCGGCGCTGCAGGGCTGGCGCCGCTCGCTCTTTGGCGACGACGCGCTGGCCCTCGTGAGCGGCCGCCTCGCGCTCTCGGTGGAGCGCGGCACGCTGCGCCTGCTCGCCTGCGACGGCAAGGGCAACGGCGCCGGCGATGGTACTCGGGCGCCCGTTCAGCCTCTCGCCGCGGCGGAGGGGCCGTGAGCCAGCCCATCCCCTGGTTCGACGCGTCGCGGATGACCGGCGACGATCCGCCGCCGTGCACGCGCATCGGACCCGACCCCGACGATCCGGCGTTCGTGCTGGTTTGCGATCACGCGAGCAACGCCGTCCCCGCCCACATGACGCGCCTCGGCCTCGAGCAGGCGGAGCTCGACCGCCACATCGGCTGGGACATCGGCGCGGCGATGGTCACCGAATCCCTCAGCGCCCGGCTGGGCGCACCGGCATTTCTCTCCGGCTACTCGCGCCTGGTCATCGATTGCAACCGGCCGCTGGGAAGCCCCACGGCCATACCGCCGGTGAGCGACGGCACGCTCGTGCCGGCCAACCAGGCGGTCTCGGAAGCCGAGGCGGCGGAACGGACGGACGCCCTCTTCTGGCCCTACCACGACGCCATCGCCGCCTATCTGGACCGGGTCATCGGCGCAGGCGCGGTGCCAATGCTGATCGCGGTCCACAGCTTCACGCCGGTCTTCCAGGGCTTCGTCCGCCCGTGGGAGATCGGGCTTCTGTATGAGCACGACGACCGCCTGGTTCAGCCGCTGAAGGACGCGCTCGACGCGATCCGGCCGGGCCTCACTATCGGCGACAACGAGCCCTACGCCATCATCGGCCCCTCGGACTATTCCATTCCCGTGCACGGCCAGGGGCGCGGCCTGCCGCATATCGAGTTCGAGGTGCGCCAGGACCTGATCGGCACGCGGGGTGGCGCCGAGGAGTGGGCCGAGACGCTGGCGGCCGTCCTCAACCGCGTGCACGCGGAGCTTTCGCCCCTTGCCATCGAGCACCGCGTGCCGCCGCAAGTGGGCGGCGCGGCGTAACCCCAGCTCAAGCGTTCCCTGCTCCCGACTCTTTCTTATCCCTCAGGCGCCGGGCGCTCGCTCCGCTCGCTTGGCTACGCGCTTCGCGCGCGGCGCGGTCGCGCCGTCCGGGCCTGCGGCCCGGGAAGGCGGAGGGGCCGGGGAGAGGAGGGGGGGGGCGGGGCCGCGCGCCGCTACTCGGGCTGCGGCACGATCCTGAGATAGGGCTTGGGCGCCTTCCAGCCGTCGGGGTAGGTCTTTCTGGCCTCCTCGTCGGAGACCGCCGGCACGATGATCACGTCCTCGCCCTGCTTCCAGTTCACCGGCGTCGCCACCTTGTGCTTCGCCGTGAGCTGGCACGAATCCAGCACCCGCAGCACCTCGTCGAAGTTGCGCCCGGTGCTCATCGGGTAGGTGAGGGAGAGCTTGATCTTCTTGTCAGGGCCAATGAGGAAGACGGTGCGGACGGTGAGGTTGTCCACCGCCGTGCGCCCTTCGGAGGTCGTGCCCGCGCCCGCCGGCAGCATCTCGTAGAGGGTCGCGATCTTCAGCTCGGGGTCGCCGATCAGCGGATAGTTCACCGCGTGACCCTGCGTCTCCTCAATGTCCTTCGACCAGGCGTGGTGGTCGCTCACGCCGTCCACGCTGAGCCCGAGGACCTTGCAGTTGCGCTTCTCGAATTCGGACTTGAGCCCCGCCATGTAGCCCAGCTCGGTCGTGCAGACCGGCGTGAAGTCCTTGGGGTGGGAGAACAGAATGGCCCAGCCGTCGCCGATCCAGTCGTGGAAGTCGATCGACCCTTCGGTCGTGTCCGCCGTGAAGTTGGGTGCGTCGTCGCCAATCCTCAGTGCCATCGCCTGATGCCTCCTCGTGGGCGCCCGCGTGCCGGCCGCAGCACTGGCATGCGGTCTTGTCGAAACAGGGTAGAGCGGCCGCAAGCGCCCTCACGCTTGCGGCCGCCGATGTTCAACAATGTGGTGCGCGCGGGCCGTCAGGCAAGGGCCGTTTTCCGGGGCCTCGCGCGGAATATCCCGCTCAGAGCTGGGTGAGCATGTGCTCCGCGCTGCTCACGACCATCTCGGTCGGATTCTCCTCCACGTTGAGGGCGGTGATCGTGCCGTCGTCGACGATCATGGAGAACCGGGTCGTCCGCTCGCCCAGGCCGAAGCCGCGCGCGTCGAGGGTGAGCCCCGTCGCCCGCGCGAACTCGCCGTTGCCGTCCGCCAGCATGTCGATGGTATCGCCGCTGCCCGTGTCCGCGCCCCAGGCCTTCATCACGAACGCGTCGTTGACCGAGACGCAGGCGATCTGATCGACGCCCTTGGCCTTGAGCGCATCGGCCTGCGCCAGGAAGCTCGGCACGTGCTTGGCCGAACACGTCGGCGTGAACGCGCCGGGGACGGCGAAGAGAGCAGTCTTCTTGCCGCCGAAATAGTCGTCGCTCGATACGTCCGTGAGCCCGTCCGCCGTCAACATCTTGAAGTTCACCGACGGCACCTTGTCGCCCGCGCTGACTGCCATTGTCTCCCTCTCCTTTCGGGTGTTCGATCGCCGGGTCCACCCCGGTTGGCGCGCACTATGCGAAGAGCGCCGCGGGAATGCAAACCCCGTGCGGGCCCGGCGGGGGCTCGCGCTGCGCCCGCTCCGCCGCGCTCCGTTTTCCGGCGTGCGCGCCCGTGCTAGGGAATCCGCAAGCGCCATGCGGAAGCACGATGCGGGAGGTCCCATGCGGGCCACTGAGCGATGACGGCGGCCTTGCCCACCCAGGCCGAGGTGGTGATCGTCGGCGGCGGCATCATCGGCTGCAGCATCGCCTATCATCTGGCCAAACTCGGGCGGCGGGACGTGGTCCTGCTCGAGCGCGGGCACCTCACCGGCGGCACGTCGTGGCACGCCGCCGGCCTCATCAACCAGCTCCGCGCGACGTCGACGCTGACCGAGCTCGCGCGCTATGCCGTCGGCCTCTACGAGTCGCTGGAGGCCGAGACCGGCCAGGCGACGGGCTTTCGCCGCAAGGGCAGCCTGCCCGTCGCGCGCACCGAGGCACGACTCACCGAGATCAGGCGCATGGCCGCGCTCGGCGACTGCTTCGGCGTCGAAGCCCACGAGGTCGGGCTGAACGAGGTGAAGACGCTCTATCCGCAAATCGACGTCTCGCGGATCAAGGGCGCGATCTACATCCCCGGCGACGGCCAAGCCAATCCTGTCGATACCGCGATGGCGCTCGCCAAGGGTGCGCGCACGGGCGGTGCCCGCATCTTCGAGGAAACCGCGGTCACCGGCTTCGAGCGCAGCAACGGCGCGGTCTCCGGCGTCCTTACGGAGCGCGGCACCATCGCCTGCGAGACCGTCGTCAACTGCGGCGGCGTCTGGGCCCGCGAGATCGGGCTGATGGCGGGCGTGAGCGTGCCGCTCTACGCCGCCGAGCACATGTACGTCGTCACCGACCCCATCGAGGGGCTGTCGCCCGACGCGCCGATCATCCGCGACACCGACGGCTACATCTACGTGAAGGAGGATGCGGGCCGTCTGCTCGTCGGCTCTTTCGAGCCGGTGTGCAAGCCGCTGCCGCTGGAGAATCTGCCCGCAGGCGCCGAGTTCGTCGAGCTGGCGGAGGACTGGGACCATTTCGAGCTGCCCATGACCAACGCGATCGAGCTGCTGCCGGTGCTCGAGCAGGCGCCGATCCGCCAGTTCATGAACGGGCCCGAGAGCTTCACGCCGGACAACAAGTTCGTGCTCGGCGAGGCGCCCGAGCTTGCGCGCTTCTTCGTCGCCGCCGGCTTCAACAGCCAGGGCATCCTCAGCGCCGCCGGCGCCGGCAAGGTGATGTCGGAGTGGATCGTCGAGGGGCAGCCGACGGTGGACGTGGCTGAGCTCGACATCGCGCGCTTCGCCGGCTTCCAGAACAACCGCCGCTACCTGGCCGACCGCACCCGCGAAAGCCTCGGCCTGCTCTACCAGATGCACTGGCCGCATCGGCAGGTGGAGACCGCGCGCCCCGTGCGCCTCAGTCCGCTGCACGTGCGCCTCGCCGCCCACAACGCCTGCTTCGGCGAGGCCGCCGGGTGGGAGCGCGCCAACTGGTTCGCGCCCGCCGGCGTGGAGCCCGCCTACGACTACGCCTGGGGCAAGCAGAACTGGTTCGACTGCGTGCGGGACGAGCACGCCGCCGTGCGAAACGCCGTCGGCATCCTCGACATGAGCTTCTTCGCGAAGTACTTGGTCCAGGGCCCCGACGCGGAGCGCGAGCTGCAACGCCTCTGCGCCAACGACGTTGCTGTGCCGGCCGGCAAGGTCGTCTACACGCAGCTTCTCAACAGGCGGGGCGGAATCGAGGCGGACCTCACCGTCACGCGGCTCGCGGGCGACCGCTATCTGGTTGTGACGTCGGCGGCCTCCCAGACTCGCGACCTCACCTGGATCGAGCGCAACCTGAGCGACGGCGCGCAGGTCTATCTCACCGACGTGACATCGGGCTCCGGCGTGCTCGCCGCGATGGGCCCCAACGCCAGAACGCTGCTGAGCCGGGTCAGCGATGCCGACCTCTCCAACGAGGCCTTCCCCTTCGGCACCTGCCGGGAGATCGACATCGGCTACGCGCACGCACGGGCGATGCGGGTCTCCTACGTGGGCGAGCTGGGCTGGGAGCTGCACATCGCGACCGAGTACGTCGTGCCGATCTTCGACCGGCTGATGGAGGCCGGCGTGGACCTCGGCGTCAGGCTCTGCGGCATCCACGCCATGGATTCGCTCCGGAGCGAGAAGGGCTACCGCCACTGGGGCCACGACATCACGCAGGCCGAGACCCCGCTGGAAGCCGGCCTCGGCTTCGCGGTCTCGTTCAGGAAGGACTGCGACTTCATCGGTCGCGCGGCGCTGGAGCGCCAGCGGGCGGACGGGCTCACCCAGCGCCTCGTCCACGTGATGCTCGCTGCGCCCGAGCCCTTCATGTTCCACGACGAGACGATCTACCTCGACGACAGGGTGCTGGGCCGCATCACGTCCGCGGCCTTCGGCTACGGCTTCGAGCGGCCCGTCGGCATGGGCTACCTCGAGAGCGAGGAGCCGCGCCGGTGGGAGACGCTCGACGCGGGCGCCTACGAGGTCGATATCGCCGGCGAGCGCGTGCCGGCGACGGTCTCGCTCACGCCGTTCTACGATCCGGCGGGCGAGAAGTTGCGGAGCTGAGGGCCAGGACCATGCCCGACTGGTACGCGAAGGAGCGGCTCGGCGACCTGCCGGCGGAGGCGGCCCGGCGCTGGGGCGCGCGCGACGCGCTGGTCTGCGGCGGCGCGCGGTGGGCGTACCGTGAATTCGACCGCGACGTGGACCGCGTCGCCAAGGGGCTGATGGCGCTCGGCGTGGAGCCGGGCGAGCACGTCGCGCTCTGGATGAACAACCGGCCGGAATGGCTGTTCCTCACCTTCGCCATCGCCAGGGTCGGCGCCGTGCTGGTGCCCCTCAACACCCGCTACCGCACCGACGACGTGGCCTACACGGTTCGCCAGTCCGACAGCGGCACCTGGATCAGTATCGACCGCTCCGGCCCCGTCGACTACGCGGCCATGCTGGCGGACGTGCTGCCCGATCTGGCGGCGCAGGATCCGCGCGCGGCCTCCATTGAGGGCTTCCCGCGCCTCCGCCGGCTGGTCGTTCTCGGCGAGAGCGACGTGCCCGGCACGCTCGGCTGGGAGGCGATGCTGGCCGGCGGCGAGGCGGTGAGCGACGCCGCGCTGGCCGCGCGTGCGCGTGCGGTCGATCCCGACGCACCGGTGATGATCGGCTACACCTCGGGCACCACCGGGCATCCCAAGGGCGTGCTCCACACGCACGTGATGATCCGCAACATGCGCGAGCGCGCCAACCGCATCGGCCTCACCTTCGAGGACGCCATCGTCAACCCGCTGCCGCTCTTCCACATGTATGGCTTCAGCGAGGCCGGGCTGATCGCGGTGATCGCGGGGGCCAAGCACGTGCTGCTGGACCGCTTCGACGCCGACGAGTGCATGCGCCTCGTCGAGGCCGAGGGGGGAACCATCACCCACGGCTTCGACACCCACTACAAGGAGTATCTCGACTCCCTCGCGCGCACGCCGCGCGACATCTCGAGTCTCCGCTTCGGCACCTTCCCGTCCGGCATGACCAGCTCCGCCCGCATCGCCCGGCGGGTGCAGGCGGAGATGGTGCCCACCTTCACCGGCTGGGGCATGACCGAGACCTTCACCTTCGCCACCATGTCCTTCGGCAACTCCACGCCCGAGCAGCGCTCGGACGCCTCGGGCTTCCCGGCACCGGGCTTCGAGATCAAGGTCGTCGACCCCGAGACCGGGCGGGAGGTCGCCGCCGGCGAGGAAGGCGAGCTGCTCATTCGCGGCTACATGATCACGCAGGGCTACTACAGGAAGCCCGAGGAGACGGCGGAAGCCATCGACGGCGACGGGTGGCTCCACACCGGCGATACCGCGCTGCTCCGCGCCGACGGCCACATCCGCTTCGTCGGCCGATTCAAGGACCAGCTCAAGGTCGGCGGCGAGAACGTCTCGCCGGCGGAGGTCGAGGCCTTCCTCATGGCCCATGAAGCCATCGACCAGGTGGCGGTGGTGGGCTACCCCGACCCCCGCCTTGCCGAGGTCGCCGTGGCCTTCGTCGTGACCGCGCCGGGCGCTGCCGTCACGAGCGAGGCGATCGCCGCCTACTGCAAGGGCCGCATCGCGAGCTTCAAGGTCCCGCGCCACGTGCTGGCGGTGGACGCGTTCCCCATGACCGCGAGCGGCAAGGTGCAGAAGCACAAGCTCCGCGCGCTCGCGCTCGAGACGCTGGGCGATCCGGCAGCCGAGCGGGCGGCCGAGTAGAGAGTTACGGCCGGCCGTCTACGCCGCCTTGGCGAGGCCCCTCAGCACGTAGTGCAGGATGCCGCCGTGGCGGTAGTAGTCGGCCTCGTCGGCGGTGTCGATGCGGCAGCGGAGCGAGACCTCCTGCGCGGAGCCGTCGGCGCGGCGGATGCGGCAGGTCACGGTCATGCGGGGCGTGATGCCGCCGGCGATGCCCTCCAGGTCGATCCGCTCGCTACCGTCGAGGCCCAGGCTCTTCCGCGTCGCGCCTTCGGTGAACTCCAGCGGCAGCACGCCCATCCCCACCAGGTTGGAGCGGTGGATGCGCTCGAAGCTCTCGGCGATGACCGCGCGCACGCCGAGCAGCCGCGTGCCCTTGGCCGCCCAGTCGCGCGACGAGCCGGTGCCGTACTCCTTGCCCGCGAACACCACCAGCGGCACGCCGTCCGCCTGGTAGGCCATGGCGGCGTCGTACACCGGCATCTCCGTGCCCGCCGGCATGTGCCGCGTGATGCCGCCTTCGGTGCCGGGCGCAAGCTCGTTGCGGATGCGGATGTTGGCGAAGGTGCCCCGCATCATCACGTCGTGGTTGCCCCGCCGCGCCCCGTATGAGTTGAAGTCTGCGCGCCTGATCTGCCGCTCCAGCAGGTAGGCGCCGCCCGGCGTCTCCGCGCCGATGGCGCCGGCCGGCGAGATGTGGTCGGTGGTGATGGTATCGCCGAGCAGGCAGAGGATGCGCGCGCCAGTAATGTCCTCCGGCGCCTGCGGCTCCGCCGCCATGCCCTGGAAATAGGGCGGGTGCTGGACGTAGGTGCTGCCGGCGTCCCAGGCGTAGGTCTGCCCGGCCGGCGCCGCGATGGCGCGCCAGTCGTCGTCGCCGGTGAAGACGTCGCCGTAGCGCTCGCGGAACATCTCGGGCGTGATCGCGCTCTGCACGGTGTCGCGAATCTCCGCCGCCGTCGGCCAGATGTCGCGCAGGTAGACCGGCTCGCCGTCGCTGCCGGCACCCAGCGGCTCCGTGCCGAGGTCGCGCGTCATGGAGCCCGCGATCGCATACGCCACCACTAGCGGCGGCGAGGCCAGGTAGTTCGCCTTCACGTGCGGGCTGATGCGGCCCTCGAAGTTGCGGTTGCCGGAGAGCACGGAGCAGACCACCAGGTCGCCGCTCTCCACGGCGTCCGCCAGCGGCGGCGCGAGCGGGCCTGAGTTGCCGATACAGGTGGTACACCCGTAGCCCACGAGATTGAAGCCCAGCGCGTCGAGATCGTCCTGCAGGCCGGCCCGCGCGAGATAGTCCGAGACCACCTTGGAGCCCGGCGCGAGCGAGGTCTTGACCCAGGGCTTGACGCCGAGCCCCCGGGCCACGGCGTTCCGCGCGAGCAGCCCGGCGCCCACCATCACGCTCGGGTTGGACGTGTTGGTGCAGCTCGTGATGGCGGCGATCACCACGTCGCCGTGCCTGAGGTGGTGGTCGGCGCCTTCGACCGGCACGCGCGCGCTCCCCGCCTCGCCGGAGACGCCGAAGGTCGTCTCCAGCGTGCCGGCGAAGGACGTCTTGGCGTCCGAGAGCCTGATCTTGTCCTGCGGCCGCTTGGGCCCCGCGATGCTGGGCTCGACCTCGCCCAAGTCCAGCTCCAGCGTGTCGGTGAACACCGGGTCCTGCGTGCCGGCGTCCCGCCACATGCCCTGCGCCCTGGCGTAGGCCTCGACGAGGGCCACGCGCTCGGGCACCCGCGCGCTCCCGGTGAGGTAGTTGACGGTCTCGCGGTCGATGGGGAAGAAGCCGCAGGTCGCCCCGTACTCGGGCGCCATGTTGGCGATGGTGGCGCGGTCCGCGAGCCCCAGATCGTCGAGCCCCGGCCCGAAGAATTCCACGAACTTCCCGACCACGCCGCGCTCGCGCAGCATCTGCGTGACGGTGAGCACGAGGTCCGTCGCCGTCGCGCCTTCGCGCAGCCGGCCCGAGAGCCTGAAGCCCACGACATCCGGCACCAGCATGGAGATCGGCTGCCCCAGCATCGCGGCCTCGGCCTCGATCCCGCCCACGCCCCAGCCGAGCACGGCGAGGCCGTTCACCATCGTCGTGTGGCTGTCGGTGCCGACCAGGGTGTCGGGGTAGGCGATGGTGGCGCCCCCCGCCTCGTCGGTCCACACCACCTGCGCGAGGTACTCCAGGTTCACCTGATGGCAGATACCCGTGCCCGGCGGCACCACCCGGAAGTTCTCGAAGGCCTGCTGGCCCCAGCGGAGGAAGGCGTAGCGCTCGCCGTTGCGCGCCATCTCCAGCGAGACGTTCTGCCCGAAGGCCTGGGTCGTGCCGAAGTGGTCGACCATCACCGAGTGGTCGATCACGAGGTCGACCGGCGAGAGGGGATTGATGCGGCCGGCATCGCCGCCGAGCGCGGTCATGGCGGCCCGCATGGCCGCGAGGTCCACCACCGCCGGCACGCCGGTGAAGTCCTGCATCAGCACGCGGGCCGGCCGGTAGGCGATCTCGCCGGCGCCGCGCCCCTCGTTTAGCCAGCCGGCGACCGCGCGGATATCGTCCACGCTGACGCTCCGGCCATCCTCGAAGCGGAGCAGGTTCTCCAGCAGCACCTTGAGCGAGAACGGCAGGCGGGCGATGTTGCCGAGGCCGGCCTCGGCCGCCGCCGGCAGGCTGAAGTAGTCGTAAGAGCGCCCGCCGACGCTGAGCGTGCGGCGGGTACGCAAGGTGTCCTGTCCCAAGGCAATCAACGCACTACCCCCATTCTCAATTCGGCGCCTGGCGCCCTCGCGCGGCCTAGCGCGCGGATTCTTGCCGGCCGCGCGCTAGGCCGATAGGCTTGGCGTCCCCGGACCTTCTAGGCTCGACCGGAGAGGGGTGCAAGATTCCCGGCCCGGCTAGCCCGCATACCTCACCAGCGTCACGGCTCACGTCGTCCCCCGCCTGCTTAGAGGCGCACGACGTGGCCTGCATCCGTGGGGAGCGCTCGGTCTTCTCCGGGGTCTCGTTCCGCCTGGAGCGCGGCGGCGCGCTCGCGCTCGTCGGGCCCAACGGCGCGGGCAAGTCGAGCCTGCTCCGCATCCTCGCCGGCTTCCTCAAGTCGGCCGGCGGAACGCTCGAGTGGGAGGGTGCGCCCGTTGACGAGGACTGGGCCGCCCATCGCGGCCGCCTGCACTACGTGGGCCACCTCGACGCGGTGAAACCGACGCTTACGGTGGCGGAGAACCTGGACGGCTGGGCACGCTTCAGGGGCGCCGCGCGGGCCGCGCCGGACGCGCTCGCGGCGCTCGGCATCGCGGACCTCGCCGACGTGCCGGGGCGCTATCTCTCGGCCGGGCAGAAGCGGCGGCTGGCGCTCGCCCGCGTGCTGGCGACGCCGGCCTCGCTCTGGCTGCTCGACGAGCCGACCGTCACGCTCGACGCCGACGCGGCCGCCCGCGTCGATGCCATGATCGCCGCGCACCGGGCCGGCGGCGGCATGGCGATCGTGGCGACGCACGGGGAGATCGCGCTCGACGGCGCCCGGCGTCTCGACCTCGGCAGCCACGCGATAACGGCCGACGCGCTGCCGGCCGGCGACGACTCCGGGCCGGAGGAGGACGCATGGTAGGCGTCTTCCTCCGGCTCATCGGCCGCGAGCTCACGCTCGCCGTGCGGGGCGGCATCGGCTCCCTGATGGCGGTGCTCTTCTTCGTCATCGCGGTGACGCTCTTTCCCCTCGGCATCGGGCCGGAGCTGGGCCTGCTCAGCCGCATCGCGCCCGGCGCCGTCTGGGTCGCCGCGCTGCTCGCCGCGCTGCTCTCGTTGGATCGCCTCTTCGTCGCCGACCACGAGGACGGCAGCCTCGAGCAGTTGATGCTCGGCACGCTGCCGCTGGAGTTCGTCGTGCTGGCCAAGACCGTCGCGCACTGGCTCACCACCGGGCTCCCGCTCGCCGCCGCAGCGCCGATCCTGGCACTGCTCCTGAACATGAGCGCGGACGGCCTCGTCATCCTGATCGTCTCGCTCCTGCTGGGCACGCCCATCCTCAGCCTGATCGGCGCGGTGGGCGCGGCGCTCACCGTGAGCCTGCGGCGCGGCGGCGCGCTGATCGCGCTTCTGGTCTTGCCGCTCTATGTTCCCGTTCTCATATTCGGGGTTGGCGCGGTCGAAGGGGCCGTGCTCGACATCGGCGTGCGCGCGAACCTCTCGATCCTGGCGGGCGGGCTGGTGGGCGCGCTGGTGCTGGGCCCGGTGGCTGCGGCGGCAGCGCTCCGCATGACGGTGGAATAGGTCGAAGGCGACGATGGCGACACGGGCGAGAGCGGCGGCGCGGCGGGGGAGGACCGGATGGGCCAGCATCCACTTCTTCGCCAATCCGGCCCGCTTCCTCCGCGTTGCCCGCGCGGTCTATCCCTGGGCGGCGGCCGCGACCGCAGCGCTGATCGCCGCCGGCCTGGTGCTCGGCCTCTACGTGGCGCCGCCCGACTACCAGCAGGGCGACGCCTACCGCATCATCTTCGTCCACGTGCCGGCGGCGTGGATGTCGCTCTTCGTCTACGTCGTCATCGCGCTCTGCAGCGTCGCCGGCCTGGTCTGGCGTCATCCGCTGGCGGACCTGGTGGCGAAATCCAGTGCCCCGGTCGGCGCCGCCTTCACCCTCATCACGCTCCTGAGCGGCTCGCTCTGGGGCCAGCCGATGTGGGGCACCTGGTGGGTGTGGGACGCGCGGCTCACCTCGATGCTGGTGCTGCTCTTCCTCTACCTCGGCTACATCGCGCTGCACGCCGCCTTCGACGACCCGGCCAAGGGTGCGCGCGTCGCCGCGATCCTGGCGCTGGTGGGCGTGGTCAACGTGCCCATCGTCAAGTTCTCGGTCGACTGGTGGAACACGCTGCACCAGCCGGCGACGATCTCGAAGATCGACTCGCCCTCCATCGACAGCTCCATGGTCGCACCCCTGCTGCTCATGGCGGCGGGCTTCATGGCCTACTATCTGACGGTGCTGATCCCGCGCGTGCGCGCCGAGATCGCGAATCGCCGCATCCGCAACCTGCGGCTGGCCCAGGTCTCGCGCTAGAGCGCGTCCGTCAGAGTCGGACGCGCTCCACGCATTTTCGCTCACGGCAGTTGGCCTGCGGCCAACGCCTGCGCGGGCGCGCCGCATACGCGGCGGGCCGCTGTCGCGGCCTGTCGCGCGTCCGTAAAGTCGGACGCGCGCTAATCCTCGGCGATGCTGCCGAGCGCCAGGTACTTCTTCCGGCGCTGGCTGCGGAGCGCCGCGCCGTCGAGGCCGCGCAGCGCCGTGAAGGCCTCCTCCAGCGCTGCGCCGGCTTCGTCGATCGCGCTCACCGCATCGCGGTGCGCGCCGCCCACGGGCTCGGGCACGATGGTATCGATCACGCCGAGCTCCAGCAGGTCCTCCGACGTGAGCCGGAGCGCCTCCGCCGCCACTTCCGCGTGGGCCGCGTCGCGCCAGAGGATCGACGCGCAGCCCTCGGGCGAGATCACCGAGTAGACCGCGTGCTCCATCATCAGCACCCGGTTGGCGACGCCGAGCGCGATCGCCCCGCCCGAGCCGCCCTCGCCGATGACCAGCGCGACCATCGGCACCCGCACGTCGAGGCAGGCCTCGATGCAGCGCGCGATGGCCTCGGCCTGCCCGCGCTCCTCGGCGCCGACGCCGGGATGGGCGCCCGGCGTGTCGATCAGCGTCAGCACCGGCACCTGGAAGCGCTCCGCCAGCCTCAGCAGCCGCTCCGCCTTGCGGTAGCCCTCCGGGTTGGCCATGCCGAAGTTGTGCGCGACCCGGCCCTCGGTATCGGCGCCCTTCTCCTGGCCGATCACCATGGTGGTGTGGCCGCGCAGGCGCCCGAGCCCGCCGATGACGGCGCGGTCCTCGCCGAAGGCGCGGTCGCCCGCGAGCGGCACGAAGTCGGTGACGAGCCGCGCGATGTAGTCGGAGCAGTGCGGCCGGAGCTGATGGCGGGCGACCTGCGTCTTCTGCCACGGCGTGAGGCGGCTGTAGGTCTGGCGCAGCAGGCGGTCGACCTTGCCCTCGAGGCGCGAAACCTCGTCGAGCATGTTGACGCCGCTGTCGTCGCTGAGATGGCGAAGCTCCTGGAGCTTGCCCTCAATCTCCGCGATCGGCTTTTCGAAATCGAGGTAACTGGTCATCGAGTCGCCCGCTCACCTTGCGCCCATATAGCACGACACGCGCGGAAATTTGCATTTCAGATAATCGGAATGTGCTTTTTGGCACCGCCGGCATGGCTTGAGGCCGCCTGCTTAGCCCGCGGCATATGGGGTCCCGCGCCGGATTCGCAAGCTCGCCGCAGGTCCGGCCGGGATGCGTCAGGCGGTGCCTCTCGCCCCGTGGCCCTTGCGCGGGATCACGCGGAGCCGGGTGATCTGATTGCGTTTCCGGGCGCGCACTTCGAAGGTGAAGCCGTAGAGCGAGAACGACTCGCCGATCTCGGGAATCTCCTGCGCCTCGTTGAGCACGAGGCCCGCGATCGTAGCCGCCTCCTCGTCGGGCAGGTCCCAGTCGTAGGCCCGGTTGAGGTCGCGGATCGCCACGGTTCCGGGGATCAGGAACGAGCCGTCCGCCCGCTCCACCACCGCGCCCGGCGCGATGTCGTGCTCGTCCGCAATCTCGCCCACGATCTCCTCGATGATGTCCTCGAGGGTCACGAGGCCCATCAGCGAGCCGTATTCGTCGACGATCAGCGCGAAATGAGCCTGCCGCTCGCGGAACGAGTGAAGCTGCTCGTCGAGCGGCGTCGTCTCCGGCACGAACCAGGGCTCGGCGACGATCGAGAGGATGTCGAGGCGGTCGAGGTCGTCGAGGTTGGCATGCACCGCCCGCAGCAGGTCCTTGGCGTGCAGCACGCCCACGATGTTGTCCGGCTCGCCCTTCCAGACCGGCAGCCGCGTGTGCGGGCTGCGCACGACCTGGTCGAGGATGTCGGCGGGCGTGGCGTCGGCGTCGACCATCTCCATGGTCTTGCGGTGGGTCATGACCGCTCCGACATCGACGTCCTCGAGGTCGAGGATGCTGTGGAGCATGTCGTGCTCGTGCTTGACCATCTCGCCCTCGCGCGCCTGGAGGGTGATGGTGCCGCGCAGCTCTTCCTCGGCGGCGCTCGCCGGCCTCGTCTCCTGGGACGCGCCGGCCACGCTGAGCGTCGCCGAGACGACCAGTTGCACCGCGCTCACGATGGGAGAGAGCAGCCACACGATGGGGCGCAGCACCGGGCCTACGCGCAGAGCGACCCGGTCGGCATCGCGGATCGCGTAGGTCTTGGGCAGGACCTCGGCGAAGACCAGGATGACGAGGGTCATGCCGATGGTCGCGAAGGCCACGCCGGCGTCGCCCACGAACGAGATCAGCAGGCTCGTGGCCAGCGCCGACGCGAGGATGTTGACGGCGTTGTTGCCGAGCAGGATGGCGCCGATCAGACGCTCGCGGTCGCCGGTGAGACGCTCGACCGCGCGCGCACGCCTGTCGCCCTCGCCGGCAAGATGGTGCATGCGCGGGCGGGAGGCCGCGGTCAACGCGGTCTCGGAGCCGGAGAAGAAGCCCGATAGCGCGATCAGGAGGCCGATCGCGCCGATGGTGATGGCTGTCTCGGTCGTCATGGCCGTATCGTCGGGAATTGTGGTCGGGAATTAGCGGGAGGCGGCACGGCCTCCTTCGCCGAAAGCCTGATGGAGCAGCGCGCCAAGCGCCTCAGGCGGAACGTCCTGGCTGAGAAAGGCGCGTCCGATGCCGCGCGTGAGCACGAACGTCATGCGTCCGTCCTGCACCTTCTTGTCGCGCTTCATGCGCTCGATCAGCGCGAGAGGATCCCAGCGGATCGCGGGCAGGGCGCCCGCCTCGCTCGGCAGGCCCACCGCGCGGAAATGAGCCGCCGCCCGCGCCGCGTCATCCTCGCTGCAAAGACCCAAAGCTGCGGAGAGGCGATGCGCAAGCACGATGCCGTACGCCACCGCCTCGCCGTGCAGGAGCGATCCGTCGTAGCCGGTCTCCGCCTCCAGCGCATGCCCAAACGTGTGGCCGAGATTGAGCAGGGCGCGGCTGCCGCTCTCGCGCTCGTCGGCCGCGACGATGCGCGCCTTGGCCCGGCAGGAATGGGCCACGGCCGTGCGCAGCAGGTCGCGGTCGCCCGCGAGCAGCGCCGCGCCGTTCTCCTCGAGCCAGGCGAAGAAATCGGGGTCATCGATGAGGCCGTACTTCACGATCTCGGCGTAGCCGGCCCGCAGCTCCCGCGCCGGCAGCGTGCCCAGCGTCGCCACGTCGGCCAGCACCAGGCGCGGCTGGTAGAAGGTGCCGATCAGGTTCTTGCCGTGGCTGCTGTTGACGCCGGTCTTGCCGCCGACGCCGCTGTCGACCTGGGCGAGGAGCGTCGTCGGTATCTGCACGAAGGGGACGCCACGCAGCAGCACGCTCGCGGCGAAGCCCGTGAGGTCGCCGACCACCCCGCCGCCGAGCGCGATCAGCGCGGTCGAGCGCTCGATCCCGCGGCCGAGGATGTCGTCGAGCACGCCGCCCAGCGTCGCCAGGTCCTTGCTGTGCTCGCCCGCCTCGACGGTCACGTGGGAGCACGCGAAGCCCGCGTCCCGCAAGGCGGCCAGCGCCGGGTCGAGGTACGTCTCCGCCACGACGGTATCGGTCACCACGACCACGGACCGGCCGGGGAGGAGAGGGGCGAGCAGCTCTCCCGCCTCGCGTAGCAGGCCGGCGCCCACCAGCACGTCGTAGCTGCGCGGGCCAAGCGCCACGCGCACCGTCTCCCGGGCGTCGCCCTCCCGGGTCTCGCCCTTCCGGGCCTCGGCGGGTCGTTGGTCGGGATTGGTCGTATCCACCGGCTCAGGCCTCGATCCCCAGCGACGGCGGCTCCGAGCCCGTTTCCCGCCGCCGCACGTCGAGGTGCGCGGCGATCGCGTCGAGCACCGCATCCACCGTCTGTTCGTGCGGCCCGTCCATGCTGTCGACCACGACGTCGGCCTCGGCATAGACGGGATGGCGCTCCGCGATCAGGCGCTGCAGGATCTCGCGCGCATCGCCCCCTGCCAGCAGCGGGCGGTTGCTGCGCCGCGAGACGCGGGAGACCAGCAGGTCGAGACCGGCGCGCAGCCACACCGATATGCCGCTCGCCCGGACCGCCGCGCGCGTCTCCGGGTCCATGAACGCGCCGCCGCCCGTCGCCAGCACGTGCGCCGGGCGGCTCAGCAGGCGGGCGATGACCCGGCGCTCGCCGTCCCTGAAGGCGGCCTCGCCGTGCAGCTCGAAAATGTCGGTGATCGAGCACCCGGCGGCGCGCTCGATCTCGGTATCGGCGTCGACGAAGGGCATGCCGAGCCGGCTGGCGAGCCGGCGGCCGATCGCGCTCTTTCCTGCACCCATCAGGCCCACGAGGACGATCGAGCACTCGATTCGCGGGCACCCTGCGTTCGACGTCATTGGCTCAGCGGCACGCTCCGCCCCGCCGCATCGCGCGTCGTTGAAGCGCCGCGTCCGCGCCGATAGACTGCCACACCGTCGCCATAATCGGACTCTAGCACACAAGCAACGCACGCCTGCGGGCTGATTCGCGGCCCGCCTGCGTTCAGGAGTGAGGGCACGTCACCTTGAAAGTCCTCGTCGTCATTCTCTTGCTCATCATCGGTGGCGGGATCGGATTCCTCCTGACCTGGGACATTCCGCCGCCCAGCGGCCAGATCGAAAAGGTGCTGTCCAATGAGCGCTTCGAGAAGTGAGAGCGCCTCCCGGTAGCCCCATGCTGCGATCCGTCCTTGCCCGTTCTCCGGCAGGCCGGTATGCGCGCCTGGCCGCCCGCGCCGCCCTCGTTTCGATCGCGCTGCTGCTGGCTGCGACCATGGGCGAGAGCGTCGCGCAGGACGACGACGGGCCGCTGCGGCTGATACCCGAGCAGCCGGACGAAGCCAATGACGGCGGCCCGGCGGCGGGCGAGGCCGGCACCCCGGCTCTGGATGTAGAGCCGATCATCGACCTGGGGGAAGTCGACCTGCCCGTGCCGACCCTTCCCGACTCGGCCGAGAGTGGCATCGAGGTCGGCGCCCTCGATGCCATCGACCCCGATGCCGCCGGCGTGCTTCTGGCGGGCGTCGCGCGTTTCCCCGGCGACATCTGGTCGGGCTCGCGCCGGGCGAGGATCGAAGCCCTGCTGCCGCGACTGCCGGCGTCTGCGCCGTCCCCGGTCATGCGGGGGTTGGCGCTCTCGCTGCTCACCTCGCCGGCGGCGCCGCCTGCGGGCCCCGGCGCGGCGGGCGCGCTGGCCATGTCACGGGTCGAGCGCCTCACCGCCATGGGGGCCCGCGACGCCGCCATCGCCCTGCTTCAGGCTGCCGGCCCGCCCGGCGGCGCGGACGCCATCGCCCGGATCAGGAACGACCGCTGGCTCGCGGCGCTCGATTACGCCGCAGCCTGCGAGCGGGTCTTGGGCAAGGCCGGGAGGGGGGATGGCTACTGGCGCAGGGTGCGCATTCTCTGCCAGGCGCACGCCGGCCTGATCGAGGCTGCGACGCTCGGCCTCGAGCTCCTGTGGGAAACGGACGCCGCGCCCGATCTGGCCTTCGACGACACGATCTACGCCATGGCCGGGCTGGCGGAGCCGGCCGTGGACGGCAGCGCCGATCCCACGCCGCTCCGAGTCGCCGCCTGGCGGCTGGCACAGCTGCCGATCCCTGCCCAGGCGGCGACGACGGCGCCGCCGGACCTGCTGCCGGCCATCGTCTCCGCGCCCGAATCGCTGCCGCGAACCCGGCTGATGGCGGCCGAACGCGCCGAGGCGACCGGCGCTCTCTCCATCGAGGCTCTGCGCGCCCTCTACCGGGAGATGGCCTTCTCGGCGGAGGAGCAGGCCGATGCGCTGGCGCAGGTCGAAGCACTGGAGCCCGCGCTCGGCCGCTCCCTCATGCTCCAGGCGGTCGAAGCGCAGACGGCGCCGGCCTTGCGGGCCGAGCTGCTGGCGACGGCCCTCTTCCTCGCCGAGGCGCAGGGCGCCTACGGGACCGCGGCGCGCGCGCTCGCCCACGTGGTGCAGACCGTCCCGCCCACGGCGGAGCATGTCTGGTTCAGCGGCGCGGCCGGCCGCGCGCTGTTCGCCGCCGGGGACCGGGAAGGGGCCGAAGCCTGGTACGCGCTCGCCGGCGCGGAGGCGCAGCGCGATCCCGAGGCGGCGCGGGCCGCGGTCCGGCTCTGGCCCTTGCGGCTTCTGAGCGGCGACGAGATTCACCTGAAGACGGCGCCGTTCGAGGTGTGGCTGGCGCTGCGGGCGGAGGAAGGCGAGCGCGCCGTCGCCCTCGCGCGCGCCAACTGGCTGGCCATCCTGGTCGACGCGCTCGGCGGGCAGATCGACCCGGAGGTGTGGGATCGCCTGCTGGCCGAGGGGCGGCCGATGCCGGCTCCGGCACCGATGCCGGCGCTGGTGCACGGCCTTCGCATGGCGGCCCAAGGGGGCCAGCTCGGCGAGACCGTCCTGATGGCGCTGATCCTGCTGGGCGACGGCGGCCCCGCCGCTGCCGGCCTGCCCACCGTGGGGCCGGTGGTCTCCGGCCTTGTTGCTGCCGGCCTTGGCGAAGAGGCGCGGGCGATCGCCTTCGAGGCGGCGCTGGCGGCAGGGCTTTGAAGCGCAGGGGGCGGCCCGCATCGGCCGCAGCGGCGCTCGGCACGGCGGACTCCGCCGCCATCGAGGCCTTTCTCGAAATGGCGGTGGCGGAGCGCGGGCTCGCCCTCAATTCGATCGACGCCTACCGGCGCGACCTTGCCTGCTTCGCGGCCCATCTGGCGCCCTCCCGCGTCGCGCTGGTCGACGCGGAGTCCGAGGCCATCCGCGGGTTCATGGCCTCGCAGAGCCGCGCCGGGGTCGCAGCGCGGACCGCGTCGCGCCGGCTCTCGTGCCTGCGCCAGTTCTACCGCTTCCTGCTGACCGACGGGCGGCGCGACGACGATCCCACCGCGCCGGTCGATTCGCCCACGCTGCCCCGCACGCTCCCCGGCGTGCTCAGCGAGGCGGAGGTGGAGAGCCTGCTGAGCGCTGCCTGCCCGGCGGACGACGCGAACGCGACGCCAGACAGCAAGCGCGCGGCCGACGGCCTTCGCCTGCGGGCCATGATCGAGCTGCTCTACGGCAGCGGGCTCCGCGTCTCGGAGCTGGTGTCGCTCCCGCTCCAGACGATTTCGGCGGAGACGCGATCCCTGCTGGTGCGTGGCAAGGGCGACAAGGAGCGCATGGTCCCGCTGGGGGCGCCGGCGCGCGCGGCCCTCGAAGCCTATCTGGCGGTGCGCGAGCGTCACCTGGCGGCAGGCGCGCCGTCGCGCTGGCTCTTCCCGTCGCGCGGCGCGTCCGGCCACCTAACGCGGCACCGCCTCGCGC
The DNA here is from genome assembly GCA_965221125.1 of Alphaproteobacteria bacterium. Classification (GTDB taxonomy): domain Bacteria; phylum Pseudomonadota; class Alphaproteobacteria; order UBA828; family UBA828; genus WTGU01. The sequence continues at coordinate 456,207 of CBDCRW010000003.1, read as the reverse complement.
AATTGCTCAAGGCGCTGGCGCAGGACGCCGGGATCGAGCCCGGCAGGGTCTCGCCGCATGCGCTGCGTCACGCCTTCGCCAGCCATCTGCTCGCCCACGGCGCGGACCTGCGCGCGGTGCAGAAGATGCTCGGCCACGCCGACATCGCGACGACGGAAATCTACACCCACGTCCTCGACGAGCGGCTCAAGCGCCTGGTCGAGGCCGGGCACCCGCTGGCCGGCGCGGGCCGCGCGCGCTCGGGCGGCTAGGCCAGGCTGGCAGGACATGCGCAAGCGATTGCATGGCGCGCGAATCGTCCGGGCGGCCGGTTGTCGGCCTGCGCCAGCGTGTAATTTGTCGGCCTGCGCCAGCGTGTAATAGTGTGGCCCGCTACCGTGGGTTGTGCGACGGCCGCCGAGGAAGCCGGCGGGCGTCCTTGGATTGCCGGCCGGATGCGGCGGGGATGACGGACAGGCGATGAGCGGACAGCGGCCATTCCTCATTCGCATGAGCCTGTTCCTGGCCCTCGTGGTCGGGGTCGTGGTCGTGCTGATCGGCACCCTGGCCGAGGCATTCTTCGCCAACTCGGTGCTGAACGGCGTCATCCTCGGCGCCCTGATCATCGGCATCGTCTACAACTTCCGGCAGGTCCTGCTGCTGAAGCCCGATTCGTCCTGGCTGGCGGCGGTGAAGCAGGCCGAGGTGCCGGGCGCGGCGGCGCCGGCGTCCGCGCGCAATCCGCGCCTGCTGGCGCCGCTCGCGTCCATGCTGGCGGACCGGCAGGGCCGCATGACGCTGTCCGCCGTCTCACTGCGCAGCCTGCTCGACGGCATCGGCTCGCGGCTCGACGAGTCCCGCGACCTCTCGCGCTACATGATCGGCCTGCTGATCTTCCTCGGCCTGCTCGGCACGTTCTGGGGCCTGCTCCAGACCGTAACCTCCGTCGGCGGCGTGATCGGCGATCTCTCGGTCGCGAACCAGGACATGCTCGGCGTCTTCGACGACCTCAAGGGCGGCCTCGAAGCCCCGCTCGAAGGGATGGGCACCGCCTTCAGCTCGTCGCTCTTCGGCCTTGCCGGCTCGCTCGTCCTCGGCTTTCTCGATTTGCAGGCGAGCCAGGCGCAGAACCGCTTCTACAACGAGCTCGAGGACTGGCTCTCCTCCTACACCCGGCTCACCGGCGGCACGCTCGGGATGGACGGCGACCAGTCGGTTCCGGCCTACGTCAGCGCGCTCCTGGAGAAGACCGCCGACAGCCTGGAGGACCTGCAGCGAACGCTCGCCCGCGGCGAGGAGCAGCGGGCGTCGTCGTCCGCCAACCTGCTCTCGCTCACCGAGCGGCTGGCGACGCTCACGGACCACATGCGCTCCGAGCAGGACCTTATGGTCAAGCTGGTCGAGAACCAGCTCGAGATGCGCCCGGTGCTGGAGCGGCTCGCGGCCGGCGCCACCCGCGAGACCGGCCTCGACGAGCCCAGCCGCGCCCACCTGCGCAACATGGACGTCTATCTCCAGCGCCTCCTGGAGGAGAGTGTCTCCGGGCGGGAGCAGTCGGTTTCCGAGTTGCGCAGCGAGATCAAGCTCCTTGCCCGGACCATAGCGGCGGTCGCGGAAAACAACCGCCGCTAGAGGCTGAGCGCGGGAGGCCGCCCGGTGAACGCCGCATCGCGCCTGAGACGCAGAGGCTCGCGCGCCGACTACTGGCCCGGATTCGTCGACCTGATGTCGACGCTGCTCCTGGTCATGATCTTCCTGCTCGTCGTCTACATGCTGGCGCAATATTTCTTGCAGCGGACCCTCTCGGAGGAAGCCGAGGAAAAGGACGACATCCAGGCGGAGCTGAACAGCCTCGACGAGATGCTCTCCCTGGAGCAGCAGGCGAATGCGGACCTCAGGCTCAACATCGCCCAGCTCGCCGATCAGCTTCAGTCCTCGCTCTCCGTCCGCGACCAGCTCATCGCCGAGCTCTCGATGGTGACCGGCGAGCGCGACACGCTGCAGCTCCGGCTCAGGGAGATGACCGGCGAGGGGCAGACCGCGCTCGCCGAAGCCGCCCAGGCGTCGATCAGGGCCGATGCCGGCGAGGAGAAGATCAAGGTCCTGCTCTCCGACGTCGAGCGCCTGCGCCGCGACGTCGACGCGCTGCAGGCCGTGCGCAGGGACCTCGAAGCCAAGGTCAGCCTGATGGCCGCGGCGCTGGTGGAAAGCCGCAGCGAGCTCGACCAGAGCGAGGACGAGACGGCGGCCGTGCGCGCCGACCTCTCCGCGCTCCGGGACACCACGGCGGAGCTGGAGGCGCGCCTGTCGGACGAGCAGGAGCGCACGGTGCTCGCCCAGCGCACGCTGGAGGAACGCGAAATCCGCCTCGCCGAGGTGCAGGCCCTTCACCTGGCAGCCCAGACCACCATCGAGGGCAACGAGGCGTCGATGAGCGAGACCCGCGCGCTGAGCGCCCGCCAGCGCGACCAGATCGCCGTCCTCAACCAGCAGCTCGACGCGCTCAGGGCGCAGCTCAGCCGCGTCGAGCAGGCGCTCCAGATCTCCGAGCTGAAGAGCGAGGAGCAGGAGGTGACCATCGCCAACCTCGGCCAGCGCCTCAACATGGCGCTCGCCGCCAAGGTCGAGGAGCTCGCCGCCTACCGCTCCGAGTTCTTCGGCCGCCTCCGCGAGGTGCTGAGCGAGCGGCGCGACTTCACCATCATCGGCGACCGCTTCGTCTTCCAGTCGGAGGTGCTGTTCGCCTCCGCCTCCGACCAGCTGGAGGCGGAAGGCCACGAGCGCCTCTGGCAGTTCGCCCAGGTCCTCAAGGAGGTCATGGATCAGATCCCGACGGAGCTGCCGTGGATCCTGCAGGTCGACGGCCACACCGATGCCCGGCCGATCCAGACGGCGCGCTTCCCGTCCAACTGGGAGCTTTCGACCGCGCGCGCGATCTCGGTGGTGAACTTCCTCATCGCCCTCGGCATCCCGCCGGAGCGCCTGAGTGCCACCGGCTACGGCGAGTTCCAGCCCCTCGACGACCGCGACGACGAGATCGCCCACCGCCGCAACCGCCGCATCGAGCTGAAGCTCACGCAGCGGTAGTTTTTCGCTCACGGCAGCCGGCCGTCGCGCGATTCCGCGCGCCTACCGGCGCGACGGCCGGCGCCTCCGCGTCGCGCGGCTACGCGCGCAGGGGCGCGCGATGTGCGCCGCATTCGCGGCGGGCCGCGGTCGCGGCCTTGTCGCGAGCCCGCGAAAGACGGGCTCGCTCCGGAATGCTACCCCGCAGCGCTTCGCGGCGCGTCCTCCGCCGCGTCCTCCTCGCGGCCGTCGTTGAACTGGAGCGCGGCGAGGCGCGCGTAGAGTCCGCCCCGCGCCATCAGCGCCTGATGCGTCCCCTCGGCGACGACGCGGCCCGCGTCCATCACCACGATGCGGTCGGCCTTCTGCACGGTCGCCAGCCTGTGCGCGATGACGATGGTGGTCCGCCCCGCCATCAGCCGCTCCAGCGCCGCCTGCACCGCGCGCTCGCTCTCGGCGTCGAGCGCGCTGGTCGCCTCGTCGAGCAGCAGGACCGCCGGGTTGCGCAGCACGGCGCGGGCGAGCGCGAGCCGCTGCTTCTGCCCGCCCGAGAGCCGCGTCCCCTTCTCGCCGAGGAAGGTATCGAAGCCCTCCGGCAGGCTGTCGAGGAAGGCCGCGGCGCCCGCCGCCTCGGCTGCGGCGCGGACCTCCCCGTCGCTCGCCTCGGGCCGGCCGAAGCGGATGTTCTCCCGCGCGCTCGCGGCGAAGATCACCGCGTCCTGCGGCACCAGCGCGAACGAGCGCCGCACCGCATCCAGCGGCGCCTCGCGCAGGTCCACCCCGTCCAGCGCGACGTGCCCGGCTTCCGGGTCGTAGAAGCGGAGCAGCAGGTTGAACACGGTCGACTTGCCCGCGCCCGAGGGGCCGACGAGGGCTACCGTCTCCCCCGGTGCGACGCTGAGCGAAAGCTCGTGCAGCGCGGGCGCGTCGGGCCGCGCAGGGTAGTGGAAGGTCGCGCGGTCGAGCGTCACCGCGCCCCGCTGCGGCTCCGGCAAGGGCCGCACCGCCGCCGGCGCGGGCGCCAACGCCGGTTCCTCGCTCAGCAGCTCCGCCAGCCGCTCGGCAGCGCCCGCCGCGTGCTGCAGGTCGCCGTAGACCTCGCTGAGCGAGCCCACCGAGCCCGCGACCACCACGGCGTAGAACATGAAGGCGGTCATCTCGCCGCCGGTCATCCCGCCCTGCAGCACGGTGGTGCCGGCGATCCAGAGCACGAGGCCGACGCCGCAGAAGACCAGCACGATGACGATGGCGGTCAGCAGCGCCCGCGCCTGCACCCGCTTCAGCGCCGCGCGGAAGGCGCCTTCCACGTGCTCGGCGAAGCGCTCGCCGCTGCGTTCCTCCTGGCCGAAGGCCTGCACCGTGCGGATGCCGCCGAGCGCTTCCTCCAGGTGGCCGCCGACGTCGCCCACGCGGTCCTGCGCGAGGCGGGAGTAGCGCCGCACGCGCCGGCCGAGCACGACGATGGGGATCACCACGACCGGCACCATCAGCACCACGAAGCCGGTGAGCGTCGGGCTCGTCACCACCAGCATCGCGCTGGCACCGAGGAAGAGCATCAGGTTGCGGAGCGCCGACGACGCCTGCTGGCCGATCATCGTCTGCAGCAGGGTGGTGTCGGTGGTGATGCGCGACAGCAGCTCGCCCACCTTGTTGATCTCGAAGAAGGCGGGGCTCAAGCCCACCAGCCGGCGGAACACCGCCCGCCTGATGTCCGCCACCACCCGCTCGCCCAGCCACGAGACCAAGTAGAAGCGGGTGAAGGTCCCGGCCGCCAGCAGGCCCACCATGCCCGCCATGTAGATCAGCGCCTCGTGCAGGCGGCCGATCTCCTCGCTGCTCAGCCCGTCGTCGATCAGGACGCGCAGCCCCTGGCCCAGCGCGAGCACCGCCGCCGCGCTCACGCAGAGTGCTATGACCGCCGCCGCCATCACCCAGCGGTAGGGCGCGAGGAAGCGGAAGAGGTAGCGGATGCGGCCGATCTCGCCGCGAGCGGCCACGGCGGAGGACGCCCCGTCGTCCCGCCCGCGCCGGCCGCTCGGCCCGAGGATGCTCACCGTTGCTGCTCCATGCTTGCCCCGGCAACTTCCAGGTCTGCGCTCCGTATTGCCGGGCCGCAGGCCCGGAGCGCGCGACCGCGCGCCGCGCGAAGCGCGTAGGCAAGCGAGCGGAGCGAGCGCCCGCCGTTGAGGGAAAAGATTAACTTGGGACAGGGGGAGGTGGGGTCGTCGCAAGAGCACACAAGCGCTTGCGCTATTCCCGCCCTGTCTGTATCTAGGCCGCTCCGCAAGCGGGGCCCGCCATGAAGAAAGACATTCATCCCGACTACCACGAGATCACCGTCGTTCGAACCGACGGCAGCACGTTTATCACGCGCTCCACGTGGGGCAAGGCGGGCGACACGCTGACGCTGGATATCGACCCGCTCTCGCACCCGGTGTGGACCGGCGGCGCCCAGCGCCTCGTCGACCGCGGCGGCCAGGTCTCGCGCTTCAACAAGCGCTTCGGCGACTTCGGCCTGAACTAGAGCGCGTCCGGCTTTGACGGACGCGCTCTAGGCCGCGATAGCGGCCCGCCGCGAATGCGGCGCCCTCGCGGAGGCGCTGGTCGTCGCGCCGGTAGGCGCGCGGAATCGCGCGACGGCCAGCTGCCGTGAGCGACAAAGAGTCGGAGTGTTTCCGTGTTGAACGGATACGCTCCAGTCCCGCGCGCCAACCACCCCCGCGCCGCGCCTCCGCGACGCAGCGAGCGATGCTGCCCTGACGGCCATATGCGTGACCTCCCCATGCGGAACATATTACGAACATACGGGAATGCCGGCGGCGTATCTCACTTGTCCGCCAACTTTTTTTGCCGAAAAAGCCGAGATAAGCCGAGATAAGCCGAGATAAGCCGAGACAAGCCGAGACAAGGTGAGATACGACAAAACGGGCAGCCGCGCTTCCGAATGGCGGCGACAGAAGCCGCGGCGGCGCATGTGCAGTGCCGGCCCCCGGCGACGATACGGACCGCCCTGGGCAACGCCCCGCGCCACGACTCCCCACTCTTCGGGTCTCCTTCTGCTGCGCGCGCCCTCTCCGTCGTGCGGACACACGCGGGGCTTTCCGACTGCCACATGCCACGATGATCGCGCGAACGCCCGGCGCGGTGCACCGCACCATGGTCCGGGCAATCGGCGGAGCCTGGAGTCCCAGCCGACCGTCAGCCGCGCGACGCGCCGCCCGCATCACGTCCCCGCCGGATGATGCGGCCCCGTGACGCAGCCGCCCCCACACGTCGTGCCCGGAGCCCCCTATACGTCATGCCCGGACTCGTTCCGGGTATCTCCCCGCGCCAAGCGCGGCCGTGCCGGCGGTCAGGCACGTTCTCCGGTCCGATCCCGTTGATAGACCACCACGCCAAGCGTGGAGATACTGAATGCAATGGATAAACAAGGAACCGGAGTTGGGGTTGGTACCTACATTAGAGACTCTAGAAAGGCTGCCACGCAGATTTGCCATTAGCCTCTAATGGTCGTATATTTTCGTGAACTGTCACGAATTTTACTGGAGACAAGGCAGCGATGAGACCTACAAAAGTTCAAGATATGGAGATTTTTGCCCTAGGGGCCGGTGTCAAGGGAGCCACCAGAAAGATAGAGGGTCAGGTCGGCGTCAAAGTAGATATTGCATTCCTGCATTTGCACAAGAGAGATTCTAGATTGCCCAGAATGCGCAAGATAATTCGCCTGTTCAATGAGGCGCTTACTGAGGCCAGAAAGGCAAACTTGCCAATTGATGGGGTTCCCATTGTCCTGAGAGGTGTATTGGAGGAAGATCCGGCGCCGTACCTTTCAGGAGTTATTGGTGAGTTCTGGATGCAGTATTCGGCATTCGAGTCTAACTACAAGACACGCAGTTCTGACACTCGGGATAAAATGCTTTCGCTCTATTCTGATGACGAGCCTCCACTTCCTTACGACATTAGGAATTGGCTCGGACACCTCGGTAGAGAGCCAATAGACAAGTATAATCTGTCTGACGTTCAATCGGCGTGTGATTTGTTGAGGAAGTGGAATGCAAGGAGCAATGATAGTTGACTGCATTGATATAACGATTACCCAACACTCGCACTGCAATTGACTACAACTTCCGTACGACGGATGCACCAGAATAAGCGGGGCGACGACGAGTCGGACTAGCGGAATTTCGCCGGATCAGTAGCTGTGTTCCCAAACTCCGCCCGGATTGCCGCGCTGTGCTCGCCCAAGGCAGGGACGGGGCGGAGGGGGCGGGAGGCGGCCGCGGCCGCGCCGTCCCGGCCTGCGCCGTCCGGGCCCGCGCCGTCCACGCCCTCCGCGTGGCGGGCGGGGGGTGCCACGATCTCGACCGGGCCGGCGGGCGTCTCGACGGCAGCGCGCCGAAGCTGCGGGTGCTGGGACAGTCCCGCGACATCGTTGAGCCGGCCGAAGGCGATCCCCGCGGCGCCGAGCGCCTCGGCCAGCGACTCCATGTCGTGCTTGCTGAAGGCGTCCACGATCAGCGCGTCCATCACGGGCCGGTTCGCAAGCCGCGCCGGGTGGCCCGCGAAGCGCTCGTCGAGCCCAAGGGCCGCATCGCCCAGGATATGCGTGCAGAAGCGCGCCCACTCGCGCTCGTTCTGGATCGCGATCACCATCTGCCCGCCGCAGCCCACGGGGTAGGCGCCGTAGGGCGCGATCATGGCGTGGCTGAGCCCCGTGCGCGCGGGCGCCCGGCCGGCGTGCTCCAGGTGCAGCAGCGGCACGGTCATCCAGTCCGCCATGCCGTCGAAGAGCGAGACCCGGATCCCTGAGCCCCGGCCCGTCCGCTCGCGGCCCAGCACCGCCTCCAGGATCGCGCCGTAGGCGTTGAGCCCGGCCCCGATGTCGCAGACCGAGACGCCGACGCGGCTCGCCGACTCCGGCGTGCCCGTCACCGACGCGATCCCCGATTCGCACTGGATGAGGAAGTCGTAGGCCTTCATCGCCGCGTACGGCCCGCTCTCGCCGTAGCCGCTGATGTCGCAGGTGACGAGGCGGGGATGCCGCGCCCGGAGCGCGTCCGAATCGAGGCCCGCCCGCGCCGCAGCGCCCGGCGCCAAGTTCTGCACGAAGACGTCCGCGCGGGCGATCATGCGCTGCAGCAGGGCGTTGTCGTCCCGGTCCTTGATGTCGAGGACCACCGATTCCTTGCCCCGGTTGAGCCAGACGAACCAGGCGCACTCGCCCTTCACGTGACGGTCGTAGAGCCGCGCGAAGTCGCCCTCCGGCCGCTCCACCTTGATGACGCGCGCGCCCGCGTCGGCCAGCCGGCTGGTGGCGAAGGGCGCGGCCACCGCCTGCTCCACCGAGACCACCAGCAGGCCGGAAAGCGGCCCTTCGCTGCCCTCGCTCATGGTGGGGTCGCCCGCGCGCCCTCAATAAGACCGCGGCATGCCGAGCACATGCTGGCCGAGGTAGGCGAGGATGAGGTTGGTCGAGATCGGCGCCACGCGGTAGAGCCGGGTCTCGCGGAACTTGCGCTCCACGTCGTATTCCTCGGCGAAGCCGAAGCCGCCGTGGGTCTGCAGGCAGGTATCGCCCGCCTTCCACGAGGCTTCGGAGGCCAGCAGCTTCGCCATGTTGGCCTCGGGCCCGCAGGCGCGCCCTGCGTCGAAGAGCGCTGCGGCCTTGCTCACCATGAGCCGTGCGGCCTCCATCTGCGCGTAGGCCTCGGCGATGGGGAACTGCACGCCCTGGTTGGCGCCGATGGGCCGGCCGAACACCTTGCGCTCAGAGGCATACGCGCTCGCCTTGTCGATGAACCAGCGGCAGTCGCCGATGCACTCGGCGGCAATCAGGATGCGCTCGGCGTTCATGCCGTCGAGGATGTAGCGAAAGCCCTTCCCCTCCTCGCCGATCAGGCTCGCAGCCGGGATCACCAGGTCGTCGAAGAAAAGCTCCGTGGTCGCATGGTTGATCATGGTGCGGATCGGCCGGATCTCAAGGCCGTTGCCCACCGCCTGCTCCAGCTCGACGAGGAAGACGGAGAGGCCCTCCGTCCGCTTCGTCGTCTCCTCCCTGGGCGTGGTCCGCGCGAGCAGCAGCAGCAGGTCCGAGTGCTCGGCCCGCGAGATCCAGACCTTCTGGCCGTTCACGGTGTAATCGCCGTCCGCGCGGCGCTCGGCGGTGGTACGGAGCTGTGTCGTGTCCGAGCCCGTGGTGGGCTCGGTGACGCCGAAGGCCTGCAGCCTGCGCGCGCCGCTCGCGATCTCGGGCAGATACGCCTCCTTCTGCGCGTCCGAGCCGTGCCGCAGCACCGTGCCCATGGTGTACATCTGCGCGTGGCAGGCGCCGCCGTTGCAGCCCGTCGCGTGGATCTCCTCGAGGATCGCCGCCGCCGCGCCGATACCCAAGCCGCTGCCGCCATAGCGCTCGGGGATCAGCGCCGCCAGGAAGCCCGCGTCGGTGAGCGCCTGGACGAACTCCTCCGGGTAGGCGCGCGCCCGGTCCTTCTCGCGCCAGTATTCGCCGGGGTAGCGCGCGCAGAGCGCGCGGACCGGCTCCCGCAGCTCTCTGTGGTCCTCGTCGAGGTCGATCAGGGCGGGGCGTTCGCTCATTCCACGGTGACCGATTTGGCGAGGTTGCGGGGCTGGTCCACATCAGTCCCCTTCAGCACCGCCACATGGTAGGCGATGAGCTGCACCGGAATCGCGTAGAGGATGGGCGCCACGAAGGGGTCGAGCGAGGGCAGCGCGATGGCGTCATCCGCCAGCGGCGCCAGCGCCTCGCAGCCCGCCTCGTCGCTGATGACGACGATGTGGGCGCCGCGCGCCGCCGCTTCGCGCAGGTTGGACGCCGTCTTGTCGAAGAGCGGGCCGGGGGGTGCCACGACGATCACCGGCACGCCCCGGTCGATCAGCGCGATGGGGCCGTGCTTCAGCTCCCCGGCGGCAAAGCCCTCGGCGTGGATGTAGGAAAGCTCCTTCAGCTTGAGCGCGCCTTCCATGGCGATGGGATAGCCGGTGCCGCGCCCGATGTAGAGCACCGTTTCCGCCTGCCGCAGCGACTCGGCGAGCGCCAGGATGCGCTCGTCGTGGCCCAGCACGTCGGCCGCGTGCGCGGGCACGTGGGTCAGCGCGTGCGCGAGCCGGGCTTCCTCCGCCGCGTCGATGGCGCCCCGTGCGCGGGCCAGCGCGATGGCGAAGCAGGCGAGAGTCACGAGCTGGGTGGTGAACGCCTTGGTCGATGCCACGCCGATCTCGACGCCCGCGTAGGTGGGCAGCACCGCATCCGCCTCACGCGCCATGGTGCTCTCGCGCACGTTGACCACGGTGGCGGTCGGCACGCCCGCCTCCCTGGCGTAGCGGAGCGCCGCCAGCGTGTCCGCCGTCTCGCCCGACTGCGAGATGAAGAGCGTCACGCCGTCCTTCGTGAGCGGCGGCGCGCGGTAGCGGAACTCCGACGCGATGTCGATCTCCACCGGCACCCGCGCGGTCTGCTCGATCCAGTAGCGCGCGGCGAGCCCGGCGTAGTACGAGGTGCCACAGGCGACGACGGTCGCCCGCTCCACGCCGTCGAGCGCGAAGGGCAGCGCGGGGAGCGCCACCCGTTCCGCCCCCGGATTGTAGTAGGCGCCGACCGTATCGCCGATCGCGCTCGGCTGCTCGTAGATCTCCTTCAGCATGTAGTGGCGGTAGTTGCCCTTGCCGATCATCGCGCCGTCGTGCGCGGTGACGCTCTGCGCCCGCTCGACGGCGCGCCCCTCCGCGTCGCGGATGGAGACCGCGTCGGCGCTCAGCACCGCCCAGTCGCCCTCGTCGAGGTAGCTGATCCGCCGCGCGAAGGGAGCGAGCGCCAGCGCGTCCGAGGCGAGGTAGGTGGCGTCGTCCGCGTGCCCGATGGCGAGCGGCGAGCCGCGCCGGGCGCCGATGAGCAGCCCCGCGTGCCCGGCGAAGATGATGGCGAGCGCGAAGGCGCCTTCCAGCTCGGCCAGCGTCGCGGCCGTAGCGGCTTCCGGGTCGAGGCCGCGCACCATGTGGGAATCGATCAGGTGGGGGACCACCTCGGTATCGGTATCGGAGGCAAGCTCGCGCCCGTCCGCCTCCAGCCTGGCGCGGAGTTCCCGGTAATTCTCGATGATGCCGTTGTGGACCACCGCGACGCGGCCTGCGGCATGCGGATGGGCGTTGGTCTCGCTGGGCGCGCCGTGGGTGGCCCAGCGCGTGTGCCCGATGCCGGTCGTGCCGCTCACCGGGCTGCGGGCGACGAGGCGCTCCAACTCGGCGAGCTTGCCCTCGGCCCGGCGCAGCTCGATCGCGCCGTTGGCGAGCGTCGCCAGCCCGGCCGAATCGTAGCCCCGGTACGCGAGCCGCCTCAGCCCGTCGAGGATATGCGGCGCCGCCTGGTCGCTGCCGGTGACGCCGATGATTCCGCACACGCTTCCCGCACTCCCTTCAAGCTTCGCCTAGTCCTGCGTCTCGCCGGGTCGGCGCCGCTCACGACGCCTGGCCGCCGCGCCCTCGCGCTGGCGCTGCTCGCCCCTGGCGACGGCGATGGCGTCGGCGTCGACGTCCTCGGTGATCACGCTGCCCGCGCCCACGACCGCGCCGGGGCCGATAGTGACCGGCGCCACCAGCGCCGTGTTGGAGCCGATGAAGGCGCCGTCGCCGATCTCGGTCCGCGACTTGCGGTAGCCGTCGTAGTTGCAGGTGATGGTGCCGGCGCCGATGTTGGCGCCCGCGCCGACGCCGGCATCGCCGACGTAGCTCAGGTGGTTGATCTTGGCGCCGCGCTCCACCGTGCTGTTCTTCAACTCGACGAAGTTGCCGACCCGGGCGCCTTCGCCGATATCGCTGCCGGGCCGGAGCCGCGCGAACGGGCCGATAACGGCATTCCGGCGCACGCGGACGCCCTCCAGGTGGCTGAAGGGCCTGATCTCGGCGCCGTCCTCGATGACGACGGCGGGGCCGATGGCGACGTTGGGCCCGATGGTCACGTCTGAGCCGAGGCGCGTGTCGGCGCTGAGCCAGACGGTGGCGGGGTCGATCAGCGTGGCACCCCCTTCCATGCCGGCCTGGCGGAGGCGGTCCTGAACGACGCGCTCGGCGGCGGCAAGCTGGGCGCGGTCGTTGATGCCCATGACCTCCTCGGCCGGCGCCTCGGCGACCGCGCAGGCGCCGCCCTCCGCCGCGACGACGGCCGGCAGATCGGTCAGGTAGTACTCGCCCTTGGCGTTGTCGTTGCCGATGGCATCCAGCAGCGGGAAGAGTTTTTGCCCGTCGATCGCCATCATGCCGGCGTTGCAGAGCGTGACCGCGCGCTCCTCCGCGCTGGCCTCGGCGTATTCGACGATGCGCGCGAGCGTCCCGTCCGGTCCCAGGATCAGGCGGCCGTACTCGGCCGGGTCCTCCGGCCGGAAGCCCAGCACGGCAGCGGCGGCCTCGCCCTCCCGCCGGGCCCGGACGAGCCGTTCCAGGGTCTCGGCGCGGACCAGCGGCGTATCCGCATAGACCACGATCACGTCGCCGCCGAAGTCCTCGAGCACCGGGCGTGCCTGCGCCACGGCGTGGGCGGTACCCAGCGGCTCCTCCTGCATCACGCAGGCAACCCCGCCGTCGCCCCCTTCCAGGCCGCTCGCTGCGGCCTCCAGCTCGGGCCCGATCACCAGCACCGTGCGCTCGGGCGCAAGCGTGCGGACATTCGCCAGCACATGCTCCACCATCGGCCGCCCGGCGAGCGGATGCAGGACCTTGGGCAGGGCCGAGCGCATGCGCGTCCCCTTGCCCGCAGCGAGCACGACGCAGGCAAGCCCGCTCACCCGCGCCTCCGCGGCAGGGTGCGCGCCCGCCGGCGACGCGTGCGATGGGAGACCGCTTGCCTCACGCCCGATGTCTCATTCGTTCAGGGATGCCCAACGCAGATCGGTGGAATACCGCGCGACGACTCACATCATAGCACGCCCGGCCTACGCGCGGCCCCGCGCCGCCTTGTCAATGCGCGGGCCTTCCCGCACCATCGGTGCGATGCGTGAGCATGTGGACGCGGTCCTCCTCGACTTCGACGGGACGCTCTTCGACACCGCGCCCGATCTCATCGCGGCGCTCAACCGGACTCTGGCGGAGCTCGGCCACGCGCCGGTCCCCTTCGGCGACTTCCGCCAGCGCGCCGGTGCGGGCGCGAAGCGCCTCCTGCTCGCGGCGCTGGACGCGCAGGGGGCGGAGCGGCCCGACGACGCGGCGCTGCGGCGCCTGATCCAGCAGCTCATCGCCTATTACTTCGAGATCGAGACCGAGCGCATCCGGCCCTTCCCCGCGGTGGTCGCCACCATCGAGCGCCTGCGCGAGGCCGGCGTCTCGCTCGCCGTCTGCACCAACAGGGGAGAGAAATCCACCCGCCGCCTGCTCGCCCACTTCGCGATCGACCGCCACATCGAGGCCGTGCTCGCCGGCGACACGGTCGAAAGGATGAAGCCCGATCCCGGCCACGTTCGCGAGGCGCTGGCCGCCCTCGGCGCCGAGCCGGCGCGCGCCGTCATGGTCGGCGACAGCGCGGCGGACGTGGACTCCGCGCAGGGCGCGGGCGTCGCCGCCATCGTGACCGCCTACGGCTACAGCCCGACCCCGCCGCACGATCTGGGCGCCGACGCGGTGATCGACGATTTCGCCGAGCTGCCGGCCTCGATCGAGCGGCTCTTCCCGCGCTAGCCGCTCACAGCGTCCAGCGGCGGAGCCCCTCCGGCAGCGCGACGTCCCGCCACATGTTCTTGATGTCGGCCACGAGTCCGTGCGGCGCGAGCAGGCCGGCGAGGGTCGCCGCGCCGAGCGCGCGGTAGGGCGCGTGGGCCACGGCCCCCAGCACGCAGGCGTAAGGCCCCGCGCTCTCGAGCTGCGGCAGCAGCCGGATGCCAAAGCGGCGCTCGACCTCCCCCACGTCGGCCAAGGGGTCGTGCACGTCCGTCTCGATGCCGCGCGCTTCGAGCGCCGCGACCATGCCCGGCACCTGCGAGTTGCGAACGTCCGCTATGTTTTCCTTGAACGTGATTCCGAGCACCAGCACCGGCCCGTGCGGGGGCTCCAGGCGGCGGGCGATCTCTTCGACGATGAAGGTCCCCATCGCGTCGTTGGTGCGCCGCCCGGCGAGGATGATCTGCGGGTCGTGGCCGATCTCCGCCGCGCGGTGGGCCAGGTAGTAGGGATCGACGCCGATGCAGTGCCCGCCCACCAGCCCCGGCTGGAAGTCCAGAAAGTTCCACTTGGTCCGCGCGGCGTCGAGCACGTCGTGGGTCGAGAGCCCCAGCGAGCAAAAAATCTGCGAGACCTCGTTGATGAAGGCGATGTTGATGTCGCGCTGGGCGTTCTCGATCACCTTGGCGGCCTCGGCGGTGCGGATGTCGCGGGCGACGAAGACGTTGCCGTCGTTGATCCTGCCGTAGAGGGCGGCGAGCCGGGCGGCGATCTCCGGCGTCTGGCCGGCGACGACCTTGGCGATGCGCTCGAGGCCGTGTTCGGGATCGCCGGGGTTCATGCGCTCCGGCGCGTAGCCGACGTGAAAGTCCGTGCCGGCGGCGAGCCCGGATTCGCGCTCCAGCAGCGGCACGCAGATGTCTTCCGTGACCCCCGGCCAGACGGTGCTCTCGTAGACCACGACGGCGCCCCTGGCGAGGCGGGCGCCCACGGTGCGCGACGCGGCCTCGACGGCGCCGAGATCGGGCCGCTTCTCCGCGTCGATCGGCGTCGGCACGGCGACGATGAAGATGTCCGAGCCCGCGATGTCGTCGGCGTCCGCGGAGAGGCGGAGGCTTGTGGCGGCCAAGCGCGCGGGCGACAGCTCGCCGGTCCGGTCGTGGCCTTGGCTCAACTCCTCGATCCGGGCGCCGCTGATGTCGTAGCCCAGCGTCTCCTCGTGCTCGCTCAACGCCACCGCGAGAGGCAGGCCGACGTAGCCGAGACCGATGACAGCAACGCGCATGGAGTAGCGCCCGAGCGGTGAACGAAAGGCCCCCGCGCTTGCCCGCGCCGCCGATCCGCCGACAATGGCGCGCAAGCGGGACCGCCGGCAGGCTATGCGCGCGCGACCGGCGCTTTGTCAAACGGTATCCCGGCGCTCTGGCCACAATGACCGGGAGGTGCCTGCCGCATGACGATCCTCGTGACCGGGGCCGCCGGCTTCATCGGCTTTCACGTCTGCCGGGCGCTGCTGGCGCGGGGCGAGCGCGTCCTCGGCATCGACAACCTGAACGACTACTACGACGTCCGCCTCAAGGAGGCGCGGCTCGCCCTGCTGGAGCCGCACGGCGGCTTCGATTTCGCCCGCGCCGACATTTCCGACCGCGAGGCCATGGCCGCGGCGACCCGGCCGGCGCGCAAGTCCATCACCCGCATCGTCCATCTCGCCGCCCAGGCCGGGGTCCGCCATTCCCTGGTGGACCCCTACGCCTACGTGCAGGCCAACGTGATGGGTCAGGTCGTGATGCTGGAGCTGTGCCGCTCGTTGCCCGCGCTCGAGCACGTCGTCTACGCCAGCTCCAGCTCGGTCTACGGCGGCGTCGCCGAGGTCCCATTCTCGACCGATGCCCGCGTCGACAGCCCCATCTCGCTCTACGCGGCGAGCAAGAAGGCGGGCGAGCTGATCGGCCACGTCTACGGGCATCTCTTCGCGGTGCCGGCGACCGGGCTTCGCTTCTTCACGGTCTACGGCCCCTGGGGGCGCCCGGACATGGCCGCCTTCATCTTCACGCAGGCCATCCTGGCGGGCCGGCCGATCACGCTCTTCAACCACGGCCGCATGAAGCGCGACTTCACCTATATCGACGACGTGGTGCCGGCGGTGCTCGGCGTGCTCGACGCGCCGCCAGCGGGCGAGGGCGCCGTTCCCCACCGCATCTACAACGTGGGCAACAACCGGCCCGAGGCGCTCACCGACTACGTCGCCGTCCTGGAGCGCGCCATCGGCCGCAAGGCGGTGATCGAGTTCGCGCCGATGCAGCCCGGCGATATCGCGGAGACCTGGGCCGACATCGGCGCGATCGAGCGCGATCACGGCTTCGCGCCCAGCACCACCATCGCCGACGGGCTCCCCCGCTTCGTCGCCTGGTACCGCGAGCACTACCGGGTCTGAACTCGCGCGTTGCCCTTCGCGTGAGTTGCTGGGAGCGAGTCCGTCTTTGGCGGACTCGCGACAGGCCGCGGAAGCGGCCCGCCGCGAATGCGGCGCCCTCGCGGAGGCGGCGACCGAAGGTCGCCTGCCGTGAGCGACAAACTCTATCTAGAGGCCTTCTCCCACCCCAGCTCGGCGAGGACCCGCGCCCTGTCGCCGTACTCGTGCGCGTTGGGCGCGCTGGCATTGCCCTGGAGGCCGCGCGCGTACACCCCCTGGCAGATCGCCGCCATGCGGAAGAAGGCGAAGGCCATGTAGAAGCGCCATTCGGCGATCTCGCCTCTCCCTGCGCGCGCGCAGTAGGCGTCCCGGTGCGCCTCCTCCCCCGGCAGCCCGAGCGCCCCGAAATCCGCGCCGCCCAGCCCCGGTAGCGCCGACGCGCCACGGGGGATCGAGAAGGCCAGGCAGTTGTGGGCGAGGTCGCTCAGCGGATGACCCAAAGTGCTCAGCTCCCAGTCGAGCACCGCGGCGACGCGCGGCTCGTCCGCGTGCACGATCAGGTTCCCCGGCCGGTAGTCGCCGTGGACGATGGTGGTCTCGTCGTCGTCCGGGATGTGGTCGGGCAGCCACGCCAGCAGGCGGTCCATCTCGGGTATCTCGTCGGTGCGCGAGGCGTCGTACTGGCCGCTCCAGCGGCGGATCTGGCGGGCGATGTAGTTGCCCTCGCGGCCGAAGTCGGCGAGGCCGAGCCCGCGCCAGTCGACCCGGTGCAGCCGCGCCAGCACGTCCGCCATCGAGCGGTAGACCGCGCCCCGCTCAGCCGGCCCGAGCGCGGGCCACGCCGGATCCTGGTCGACCGCGCCGTCGACGTGGTCCATGACGTAGAAGGCCGTGCCGATGATGGCGGTGTCCTCGCACAGGTGATGGACCTGCGGCACGGGCACGTCCGTTCCGGCGAGGGCGGCGAGGATGCGGTACTCGCGCTCGACCAGGTGGGCGGAGGGCAGCAGCGTCCCCGGCGGCTTCTTGCGCAGCACGAAGCGCCTTTCGGGCCCCTCGATCAGGTAGGTCGGGTTGGATTGCCCCGCCGCGAACTGGCTCACGCCCTGGATCGGCACCGCGTCTGGCACGTGCGTGGCGAGATGGCGCTCCAGCGCCGCCTGGTCGAAGCGGTGCGGCGCGCGCACGGGCGTGGTCGAAGGGTGTGGGGACATCTGGCAGCTGTTGCCCAGCCATCGTCGTGAGCCGTCATTCTAGGGAGGGGCCGTGACGCCCGCCAGAGCCGACTAGCGCTGCGCTTGCGGAAGGTCGGACAGCGACAGCACCAGTTGCACGAGTTCCATCTGGCTGGAAATGCCCAGCTTCCCGAAGATCTGCTTGGTGTGCCAGCGGATGGTGCCCTCGCCCCGCTCCGTCGCGGCGGCGATGTTTCGGATGGTGTATCCCTGAGCCAGCATCACGGCCACCTGGCTCTCCGCCGGCGTGAGTCCGAGCATGGCTCTCACCAGGGCGGGATCGACACGTCCCCGGCTCGCCGGATCGACCACCAGCACGAGCGCGGCGACGCCGCTGGGACGCCCGTCCATCCGCTGATCTTCCACGGGAACGGCATGCACCACGAGCCGCGGCGAGACGACCCCGCGTCTCACCGTTATCGAGCCGCCGACGCCCCGGCCTCCGAAGGGCGGCAGTACCCGGGCCAGCAGGCTCTGGAGAGCAGCATCGTCCTTCGATGACGAGGCGTGCAGAAGGCCATCCCGGTCCGCCAGCCCGTCGCCGCCGCGCAGGACGTCGCGGGCACGGTCGTTCGCCGCCGCGATGCGTCCCCGCCGGTCAAGCCAGATGACGCCGAGATTGGTCTGTTCCAGCAGCGCGGTGAGGGACGATCCCAGTGCCCGCGCATCGACCAGCGCCTGCCTGACCCGGACGAACTGACGGATGTGGGGCAGCAGACGCTTGATCGTTTCGACCCGGGCGCTCGACCAGCCGTTTCCATCGATAGGATCAAAGATGTTCAGTGCGATGCGCGAGCCGTTAGGCCCGTCGAGACGCACGTTGAGGCTGTTCTGTCCCTCCGTTTTGAGAAGCGCCTCATTGTATGCCGGTGAGGTCTTCAACTCCTCGTCGGTGTAGAGGGAGGATGTTTGCACCAGTTGGCTGTCGGCCAATTGCCGGACCCGGGGGACGCGTTCGTCTACGGCGTAGTAGTCCTCGAAATATTCACGCTCCAGATCTTCCCGGAGCTGGCCACGGTGGCAGATCGAGAAGAAGAAAACGTCGATGTGGCCCGGAGACTCGCCGGTGCCGAAGATGAGAGAGTTGCCCTTGGACCCGCAAGCCTCGTCGATCAGAGCGGATGTTGCGGGCCAGTAAGCGTCGTCGAGTGCGGCTTCGTGCAGCGACGCCAGGATCCGCTCAAACAACTCTTGCTCGCTCATGTCGGGTTCATTCCGGCGACCTCATCCCTGGCAATATTCCTCTTGTCGCCGACCGTCGTCAGGCCGACTCCGCCGGACACGCCCGCACCCGTTTGCGAACGAAAAGGGCGTCTCGATGCACGCCACCATCCTGAATCCATGAAGGCCGGCGGCCGGCGCGTCCGATAAGGGTGCGTTTTCCCCATCTTGGTCTGCACCACCCCTCACAGAGTGCATGACGCCATCGCATTGGCTGGATGGTAAGCAAGTCCGGATTTCATGCGCCTCCCAAATGGTAGGGGAAACACCCAAAGTCGAGGGCAGCCGGCGCCCCCTGTCGATTGTGCGCAGCGACTCTTTCCGAAACCTTTTCTTATGCCCCTCCCGTTTGGGAGGCGCGCCGCTCGGTTGAGCTTCATAGAGTCGGAGCAGTGCGCCCAGCGACGCGACACGGGGCGGCCCAGATTCCAATCGGCCGTTCCGAGCGGGCATCTGGTCGGCTGGGGCCTCCTGCGGGGCCTCGCCATAGACGGGGAGGCTTCAATGTTCGAGACAGCGAAAAAACACGTGACGACTCTTGCTGCGTCTGCCTTGGTCGCCGTGGCCGTATCGGCCTGCGGCGGCGGAGGTGGCGGTGACGGCATGACGCCGATAGTGAACGGACCATCCAAAGAAAACGTGGACCTCTCCGGTGTGACGGTCGGCTTCTGGGCTGAGGCAACCATGATGCTCGAGATCGAGGCGGGGTACTCGGAGCCGCACGGCGATATCGAGTTTTCCTGTGCCCCCGGCGGTGACGACTGCGTGGTCATGGTGATGGTCGCCGATGACGGCACGATCACCGCCATGTCGAGCGGCGGCGTGGTGACGGCATCCGATGCCGGCCATCCCAATACCACGAGGGACCGAGCACTCGAAATGGCGATCAATGCTGGTCATTTGACTGCGCCGCCTCTGGGAGATGACGGGGCGCCTCCAGACAGCTACGGGTATGAGATGTCCGACGCGGTCGTTGCCGATATCGACGGCTGGACTTCCAGTGTGCAAGAACTGGAAACCGAGCCGATGGGCATGACTCCTGCCATGACGGACACGCTCGTCATCTACAGCAACACCGCTTACGAGATGCGGGTGCCGTTTACGGACGTGCACATGCTGAACACCAACCAGGACAGCGGCGGCAATCCTCAATCGTTGGTGTTCGACTCTGGCAACGCGTCCCAGGCTAGCGACGTGTCGGAATTCCCGACGATGGCCAATACCACGACGACTGTTCCCGAGAATGTCTCGACGGGGATGGGATACGACGGCAGGTTCGATGGTGCTGACGGTACGTACTGGTGCAACACCGCGGGCGGCTGCGACGTTTCAACCGATGCCGACGGCAATCTCAGCGTCGATGCGGGCGCCGACCTGTACTTCACGCCCGACGCCGCCGCCGAGGTCGACGTGCCCGATCCCGACTACGTGTATTTCGGCTACTGGATAAACGAAACGACGGATGGCGGAGATCCCGTCTTTGAGATCAGTGGTCTCTATGGTGGCGTTGAGTACCCAACTTACGCTGACGTCGGGATGCTGGAGGGCAGCGCGACCTACGCAGGCGCGACGACGGGTCTATATGTGAGACGGTGGACCGACGCGAACAATGTCGTGCTGCGCCGGCGCACCGGCCAGTTCACCGCCGGCGTGACGCTTTCGGCCAACTTCGGCGGTGGTGGTATTGCGCCAAACGATCGGTTCATGATCAGCGGCACGATCAGCAACTTCATGGACGGCAACGGGGCGATCGATTCGAACTGGCGCCTCCAGTTGGGGCGCGCGGATTTTGCTGCGGACGGTAACGGATACACCTCATTCGCGGGAACTACCCAGGATGTTGCCGGGAATGGCATGCCCGGCACGGCCGACCCGGGCAACTGGAGCGGACACCTCCTGGGAGAGGTCAATACTCTGGCGCCCAGTGATCCCGAAAGTCACCCCTCCGGAGTGGCTGGCATCTTCCACGGCAACTTCAACAACGGCGATGTAATCGGCGCCTTCGGCGCGGAGCGTCAGGAATAGAAGCCGAACTTTCACTCACGTTGCGGGGCGGCCGTCTGGCCGCCCTTCCTTTGACCGGCCTCCATCCTGTTCTCCCGCCGGCCAATCCGACTGCCGCCCGGCCAGAGTCGACTCCCGCTCACCCTCCTCGCTATCATCCGCATCGAGCGGGGGAGGGGCGCATGGAGGCGATCGTAGAACAGAACGGCGGGGCGGCGGCCACGGCCGAGGACGCGCGCACCAGCGGGGCCGACCCCTTCGGCTTCGAGCTGTTCCGCAACGCCATCTTCGCCATCGCGGACGAGATGGCGCTCACCGTCTGCCGCACCACCTATTCCGGCGTGCTGCGCGACAACATGGATTTCTCCACCGCGCTCACCGACGGCGACGGCCGCCTGATCGCGCAGGGCCTCACGCTGCCGGGCCATCTCGGCTCGGTGCCGACCGCCATCGAATCGGTGCTCCGCCACTACGGCGAGGACATCCACCCCGGCGACATCTTCGTGATGAACGACCCCTTCGACGGCGGCATGCACCTGCCGGACATCTTCATCTTCAAGCCGGTGTTCGACGGCGGCGAGCGCCTCGCCTTCGCCGCGACCGTCTGCCACCACGCCGACGTCGGCGGGCGCGTCGCGGGCTCCAACGCCTCCGATTCCACCGAGATCTACCAGGAGGGCGTGCGCATCCCGCCGCTCCGCCTCTACGAGCGCGGCCAGCGCAACGAGACCCTCTTCGCGCTGCTCGAGAAGAACGTGCGGCTCCCGGTCAAGCTCTTCGGCGACATCCGCGCCCAGCTTGCTGCATGCCACATCGCCGAGCGCCAGTTCCTGGAACTCGTCGGCCAGCACGGCGCGCCCGCCACGCGCTTCTACCTGCGCGAGATCATCGACTACGCCGAGCGGCTCACCCGTGCTGCGCTCAGCGCGCTGCCGGACGGCGAGACCAGCTTCGAGGACTGGATCGATGACGACGGCGTGGACCGCGGCAAGCCCATCCGCCTCTTCGTCACGCTCCGCAAGGAGGGCGACAGCCTCCACGCCGACTGGACGGGCTCGTCCGCGCAGGTAAAGGGCGCGATCAACAGCACGCTGTCCTGGACCAAGGCTGCGACGTATACCGCGATCCGCTCGGTGCTGCCGGCGGGCATCCCCAACAACGAGGGCGTCTTCCGCGCGATTACCGTCTCCGCGCCCCCCGGCACCATCACCAACGCCGTCCTCCCTGCGGCCTGCGCCGCGCGCGGGCTCACCGGCTTTCGCATGGTGGACTGCGCCTTCGGCGCGCTCGCCATGATGCTGCCGGACAAGGTCTTCGCGGCCTCGGACGGCGGCAACACGGGCATCACCATCGGCGGCTACGACGACGAGCGCAAACCCTTCGTCTACGTGGATTTCACCTGCGGCACCTGGGGGGCGCGGCCCTGGGCCGACGGCCTCGACGGCAACTCCAACATCTTCGCCAACATGGCCTCTCAGTCGGTGGAGGTGACGGAGGCCGAGTACCCGCTGCAGATCCTCTCCTACGAGTTCGTGGCGGACCGCGCCGGCGCCGGCCGCTATCGGGGCGGCACGCCGTTCCGCCGCGACTACCGCTTCCTCGAGGCCGAGGGGCTGCTGCAGGTGCGCTCCGACCGCCGCGACTTCCGGCCCTACGGGCTCTATGGCGGCAGCCCCGGCCAGCCCTCGCGCAACGCCATGAACCCCGGCAACGGCGAGCGCCCGCTGCCGAGCAAGCTCACCGAGACCATCCAGCGGGGCGACGTCTTCCGCCACGAGCTTGCGGGCGCGGGCGGCTATGGCGACCCGCTGGAGCGCGATCCGCAAGCCGTGCTGCGCGACCTCCGCAACGAGCTGATCGGGGACGCCACCGCCCGCGACGACTACGGCGTGATCGTCGATCGTGCGTCATGGCAGGTCGACGAGGCCGCGACCGAGGCGCGCCGGGCGGAGCTTCGGGCAGCCCGCGGCTGGGCCGCGCCTCCCGCCGTCTCGCGCGGCGCGATGCCCGAGAGCGGGGCGTGAGCGCATACCGCATCGGCGTCGATATCGGCGGCACCTTCACCGATATCGTTCTCCTCGCCGAAGACGGCACGGTGGCGACGCGCAAGGTCTCTTCGAGCGTCGACGACTACGCGCGGGCCATCATGGAAGGCGTCGCCTCCCTCGTCGCCGAGCATGCCATCGACGGCGCCGCCATCGCGGAGGTCGTCCACGGCACCACCGTCGCGAGCAACGCGCTGCTGGAGCGCAAGGGCGCCCGCACCGGGCTGATCGGCACGCGGGGCTTCCGCGACGTGCTGGAGATCCGCAACCTGCGGATGCCCCGGCTCTACGACCTCGCGTGGGAGAAGCCGCCGCCGCTGGTGGAGCGCTACCTCCGCGCCGTGGTGGATGAGCGGATCGACGCGGCGGGCGGCGTGCAGAAGGCGCTCGACGAGGCCGACGCGCGCGCCGCGGTGGACCGCCTGCTCGCCGAAGGCGTGGACGCCATCGCCATCTGCCTCATCAACGCCTTCGCCAACCCTGAGCACGAGCGCGCGCTGGAGGCGCTGGTGCGCGAAAAGGCGCCGGGCTGCACCGTCTGCATCAGCTACGACGTCCTGCCCGAGATCAAGGAGTACGAGCGCACGTCGACCACGGTCATCAACACCTACATCAGCCCCATCGTGCGCACCTACCTGGAGCGCTTGGGGAAGGCGATCGAGGAGCGCTGTCCCGGCGCCCACCTGCTCATCATGCAGTCGAACGGCGGGCTGACCTCGGCGGAGGAAGCCTCGCTCCGCCCGGTGAACATCGTGGAATCGGGGCCGGCCGGCGGCGTGGTCGGCGCGCTCGCCATGGCCGGCGACATCGGCCAGGAGGACCTCGTCACCTTCGACATGGGCGGCACCACGGCGAAGGCGGCGCTGATCGAGGGCGGCGTCATCAGCCGCTCGGCCGAGTTCCAGGTGGGCGGCGGCATCCTCACCGGCTCCCGGCTCATGACCGGCGCCGGCTACCTCGTGCGCATGCCGGCCATCGACCTCGCCGAGGTCGGCGCGGGCGGCGGCTCGCTCATCGCCATCGACGCCGGCGGCTCCTTGGCCGTGGGGCCCGAGAGCGCGGGCGCCGAGCCCGGCCCGGTCTGCTACGACCAGGGCGGCACCGCGCCCACCATCACCGATGCCAACGTGGCGCTCGGCTACCTCAACCCCGACTACCTCGTGGGCGGCGCGCTCCCCATCGATTCCGCAAAGGCCATCGACGCGATGAGGCGGCAGATCGCGGACCCCCTCGGCGTCTCGGTGGAGGAGGCCGCGTATGGCGCGCATCGCATCGTCGCCTCCAACATGATCCGGGCGATCCGCGCGGTCTCGACCGAGCGCGGGCGCGACCCGCGCGGCTACACGCTGGTCGCCTTCGGCGGCAACGGCCCGGTGTTCGGCGCAGCGATGGCGCAGGCGCTGGCCATCGGGCGCGTGGTCGTGCCGCCGGCGCCCGGTCTCTTCTCGTCCTTCGGCCTGCTCACGGCGGACGTCGAGCACCACCTCTCGCGCACCTTCCGCGCGCTGCTGCGGGGGCTCGACAAGGCGGCGCTCAACGAGGCGTGGGACGCGCTCGCCGAGGAGGCCATGCGCCGGCTCGCGGCGGACGGCTACGGCGGCCCCGCCGCCGCCATCGAACGTCACGCCAGCCTCCACTACCAGGGCCAGACCTACGAGCTCACCGTCGCCGTGCCGGACGGCCCGTTGGACGACGACGCGCTCGCCGCGCTGGAGGAAGCCTTCGGCGCGGAGCACGAGCGCACCTACGGCCATCGCGCCGGCCCGGAGGAGCCGGTGGAGCTGGTCACGCTCCGCGTTCTCGGCCGGGGCCGCCGCCCCACCGCGCCGCCGCCCCGGATCGAGCAGGCCGCCGGGTCAGGGCCGGGGGCCGTGACCCGGCGCGCCTATTTCGGCCCGGAGCACGGCTGGTGCGAGGCTTCCGTGATCGGCCGCGCCGACCTGGCACAAGCGCGCGAAGGCCCCCTCATCGTCGAGGAGTACGACGCCACCTGCGTCGTCCCCCCCGGCGTCTCGGCCCAGCTCAACGACGCTGCCTGCATCGTCCTCGATACCAGCGGGACGGCCATGCCCCGCTAAAGCGCCTTGAGGGCGTCGGCGATGGGGGTCTCGCCGCCGATCATCTCGAAGGTCTTCTCGACGGTGTTGTCGAGCGCGAGGCAGTCCACCAGCACCCGCGCCACGTCCTCGCGGGTCACGGAGTGCGTCTCCTTGGCGATGGGGCCGAGGTCGTCGCCTGTGGCGATGGCGCCGGTGCCGGGCTCGTTGGTGAGGAAGCCCGGCCGCACGATGGTGTAGTCGAGGCCGCTCGCCTGCAGGTGCTTATCGGCGATCGCCTTGGCCCCAAAATAGTGGTGCAGGCTTTCGGGCCCGCGCTCCGGCGTGTCGGCGGCAATGGAGCTCAGCATGACGAAGCGCCGCGCGTTCATGCGCACGCAGGTCTCGGTGAAGGCCATGGCGCCGTGCTGGTCCACGTCGATGGTCTTCTCCGGCCCGGTCTTGGAGCCGGAGCCGGCGGCGAAGATGGCGCCCCGGCAGCCGCGCACGGCGTAGCCCACGGGCTTCTCCAGATCGCCGATCCGGCATTCCGCGCCAAGGGCCTCAAGCGCATCGCGCTGGGAAAAATCCCGGATCATGGCGACCGGCTCGTGCCCGGCCTCCACAAGCATCCTCAGCACGATCCGCCCGGTGAGCCCGTTCGCGCCCGCAACCACGATCTTCATCGCCGCCTCCGTCTCTGTGCCGGCCGGACTATGGCAGACGCGCGGCGGGCTTCAAGCCCGCAGGGATCTAACAAAGCGGGGATAGACTTCGGCGAGCGCGGTGCCGATAGGCCCGCGGATCAGCGCCATCGTCTCCGCGGCGGGCTCCGGCGTCACGGGCGGGTCTGCGTCGCAGTCGAAGTCGAAGCCCGTGGTGGCGCGCACCTCGTCCAACGTGTGGCACGGATGCAGCGAGGCGAGGCGGAAGCGCCCGCGCGCCGCATCGAAGCGGAAGACGCAGCGCCCGGTCACCAGCGCATAGGGCCCGCCCGGCCGGTACACCTCCGGCGGGCTCGTGCCCGGCGCGCTCACGAAGTCCACCTTGTCCACCAGCGTGCGTGGCGTGTGCTCGACGCGGAACAGGATCACGCGGGGCACAACGAAATAGAGGTAGGCGGAGCCGTAGGAGCCGGGGAAGCGTTTCTTGGCCGCCGGATGCGGGCCGGTGCCGATCAGGTTGATGTTGGCGCCGCCGTCGATCTGCACGCCGCCCAGGAAGAAGGCGTCGATGCGCCCCTGGCCCGCGCGGTCGAAAAGCTCCCGCCCGCCGTCGGTGAAATCGCTGCCGGCCTGCGCGCCGAGCAGGCTGATGTCCGGCCGGCCTGCGCCCCGCGCCTGCGCGAGCATGGCGGCTGCGGCGGGGATCGGCGAGGACGCGCCGACCGCGACGCGGCCAAGGCCTTCCAGCATCCCGGCGATGACGTCGATGAGGAGCGCGGATCTTTCCGGGCTCATTCGGCGGCGATGAGCCCCGTCGTATCGTCCGTGCCCCTGCCCGTCACGTGCCGGGCGCAGTAGGCCGCAAAGCCATCCTCGCTCGCCGCGAGACGGGCGTAGTCGGCCAGGTGCTCCCGGTCGGCCTCGTAGCGCCCGGCGAGACCGAGGGGCCAGGCGCCCTGCGGCGCTTCCGCCAGCGCGGTGACGTAGAGCGCGGGCAGCGTGCCCGCCGCCAGCGTCTCGTCGGCCAGCAGGTCGCCCGGCCGCACCTCCTCGACCGTGACGAGGGTTTCTTGGGCCGCATGGGCCATGGTCGCGAGCTCGCGCCGCGCGCCGAGCCAGACGTTGCCGTGCTCGTCCGCACAAGGCGCGTGGAAGAGCGCGACGTCGGGCCTGAGCGCCGGCAGCAGGACGATGGGATCGCTCCCGCCGTCTGCTAGCGGGTTGTCGATCACCCGCCAGTCCGGGCGCACGCGCAGCAGGTCCGAGCCGATGAGGCCGCGCAACGGCATGAAGGGCACGCCCTTCTCGGCCGCCTGCAGCGCGGCGTGGATCGCGGGGCAGGTGGAGTCGCGGATCGCGAGCCGCCCGCCCTCCACCGCTGCGGCGAAACGGGGCGCGTTGCCGAGCTCGCCGAGGCTCACCGCCGCCGTCTCGATGCCGGCGACGCAGCCCGCGCCGATCAGCAGGTCCGCGGCGATGCCCGCCTGCGGCACGGTGACGAGGTCGAGCGCGCGCACGCCCCGCCGCACCAGCGCGCGCACCGCCGCCATCGGCACGAAGGAATAGTCCGGCGGCAGCGCCAGCACAGCACCGTCGGCCACCCGGCCCGCGAGCCGGTCGAGGGTGAGGGTCTCGGTCACGCGCGTGCCTCGGCCTCTCCCCTCAGAACTCCTCGGCGCCGTGGGCCATGACGGTGCCCTTGCCCGCCATGATCTTGAGGAAGAGCCCGGCGGAATCCGGCAGGACCTTCTGCACGTAGAAGCGGGCGGTCTTGAGCTTGGTGTCGTAGAAGGCGTCGCCGTTCCGCTTGTCGCGGGCGAGCTTCGCCATCTGGCACCACATGTAGCCGACCGCCACCAGCCCGAACATCCGCAGGTAGTCGGACGCCGCGGCACCGGCCTCCTCGGGGTCGCCCAGCCCCCGCTGGGCGACGACCAGCGTCGCGGTCTGCAGCTTGCCGAGCGCCTTGCCGACGGGCCCCACGATATCCGCCAGCTCCGGGTCGTCCTTGTTCTCCTCGATGAAGGCGACGGCGGGGTGGAAGAAGTGGCGCAGGTAGCGCCCGGCCCGACGCGGCAGCTTGCGCCCCACCAGGTCGAGCGCCTGGATGCCGTTCGCGCCCTCGTAGATCTGGCTGATCCGCGCATCCCGCACGAGCTGCTCCATGCCGTGCTCGCGGATGTAGCCGTGGCCGCCGTGCACTTGCACCGCGAGGTTGGTGGCCTCGAAGCCGTAGTCGGTGAAGAAGGCCTTGATGATCGGCGTCATGAGCTGCACCAGCTCGTCCGCGTCCTCGCGCACGGACGCGTCCTCGTGGCTGCGCGAGATGTCGAGCTGCAGCGCGGTCCAGTAGGCGAGCGCCCGCGCGCCCTCGTTGAGCGCGCGCTGGGTGAGCAGCATGCGGCGCACGTCCGGGTGGACGATGATGGGGTCCGCCGAGGCCTCCGGCTCTTCCGCGCCCTTGAGCCCGCGCCCCTGGCGGCGGTCCTTGGCGTAGGCCGCCGCGCTCTGGTAGGCGGTCTCGCCGAGCCCCAGGCCCTGGAGGCCGACGCCGAGACGCGCGCCGTTCATCATCGTGAACATGCAGCGCAGCCCCTTGTGCGGCTGGCCGATGAGGTAGCCCTCCGCCTCTTCGAAGTGCATCACGCAGGTGGCCGAGCCGTGGATGCCCATCTTCTCCTCGATCGAGCCGCAGGAGACGCCGTTGGCCGGCCCCGCCGTGCCGTCCTCCTTGAGCGTCCGCTTCGGCACCAGGAAGAGGCTGATGCCGCGCACGCCGGGCGGCGCGTCGGGCAGCTTCGCCAGCACCAGGTGCACGATGTTCTCGGTGAGGTCGTGCTCGCCGGCGGAGATGAAGATCTTGGTGCCGGAGAGCGCGTAGCGGCCGTCGCCCTTTGGCACGGCCCTCGTGCGGATGAGCCCCAGGTCAGTGCCGCAATGGGGCTCGGTCAGGCACATGGTGCCGCTCCAGGTGCCGTCGCCAAGGCGGGGCAGATAGGCCTGCTTGAGCGCCTCCGCCGCGTGCAGCTCGATCACCGCCGCGGCGCCGTTGGAGAGCAGCGGGTAGACGCCGAAGGCGAGGTTGGTCGAGCACACCATCTCGTCGAAGACCATGCTGATGAGCTGCGGCAGCCCCTTGCCGCCGTAGTCCGGCGACATGGTGACCCCGGTCCAGCCGGCATCGACGAAGGTCCGGTACGCCTCCTTGTAGCCCTGCGGGGTGCGGACGACGCCGTTCTCGTAGTGGCAGCCCTCCTCGTCCGCCGCGCGGTTGAGCGGCAGCAGCGTGTTCTCGCAGAGCTTGGCGCCCTCCTCGATCATCGCGTCGATCACGTCGGGCGTGGCGTCCTCGTAGCCGGGCAGCGTGGCGATCTCGCCCACGTCCAGAAGCTCGTTCAGCACGAAGCGCATATCGCGAAGCGGCGCGTTGTAGGTCTGCATGATCGTCTCTCCTGAGTTACCGAAACGCCGCGCTCAGTTGCCGAGCGTGAGGTCGACTGCCGCGCCCATCACCGTGCGGCTCGCCGGCGTGGTGGCGGCGACCAGCCTGCCCCGCTTGAAGACGTGGGTGCACGCCGGGTTGATCCGCAGCACGTCCGCCTTGCTGGAGGCGTCGAACACCGCGAGGTCGGCTTGGCAGCCGGGCGCGACGCCGTAGTCCTCCAGCGCCAGGATTTCCGCGTTCTTCCAGGTCACCATGTCGAAGCAGGCGTCGATCTCCGCCGTGCCGGACATCTGGCAGACGTGGAGCGCGAGCGAGGCCGCCTGCACCATGTCGCCGCGCCCGAGCGGATACCACGGGTCCATGATCGAATCGTGGCCGATGCCGACGGTGATTCCGGCCTGCCACAGCTCCTTCACCCGCGTCATCGCGCGGCGCTTCGGGTACGAATCCTCCCGCGCCAGCAGGATCAGGTTGTCGAAGGGGTTGGCGATGACGTTGAGCCCGCCCTTCTCGAGCCAGCCGAACAGGCGGAAGGCGTAGGCGTTGGCGTAGGAGTGCATGGCGGCGCAGTGGCTCGCGGTCACCCGGCCCTGCATGCCGCGGTAGTAGGTCTCGTGCGCCATCACCTCGGTGAAGCGCGAGTTGGGGTCGTCGACCTCGTCGCAGTGCGCGTCGATGAGCAGGCCGCGCTTCTCCGCCTCGTCGAAGATCAGCTTGAGGCTGGCGACGCCCGCCTCCCGCGTCGCCTCGTTGTGCGGAATCCCGCCGATCACGTCCGGCCCCATGTCGAGCGCGCGGATGAACAGCGCCGGGCCACCGGGGTGGGAGTGGATGCCGTCCTGCGGGAAGGCCACGATCTGCAGGTCGACCCGGTCGCTCACCTCGTCCTTCACCTCCAGCAGGGCCCGCATGGAGAGCTGGCCTTCGTCCGAGGTATCGGCGTGGGTGCGGATGAAGCCCGCGCCCTGCGCGATCTCCCAGTCGATCGCCTGCTTCGCCCGCGCCTTGACCGATTCGAGGTCGCGGATCTTCTTCTGCCGGCCCCAGACGGCGATGCCCTCGTGCAGCGTGCCTGAGACGTTGGGCTCCAGGTTCGCGGTCAGCACCGCGTCGAGATGGACGTGCGGGTCGATCAGCGGGCCCGAGACGAGCCGGCCCGCGCAGTCGATGGTCTCGCCGGCCTCGGCCGTGATCCCCGGCTCGACGGCCACGATGCGCTCGCCCTCGATGGCGATGTCGGCCGCGCGCACGGGCTGGTCCTCGTGCGCGACGAGCGCGTTCTTCAGAATGATGTCCATACTTGGCTATCCCCCCTGCGGACCCGTGGCCCGCGTCATCCCGCGTTCGTCCGCATGTCCGTCCCCCGGTACATGCGACTCGTTTTCCGTTCCAGCGTCAACTTGGTATTCGATCTTGTTAGAGTAGTTGGACGGATCGCTCGACCTGGATTTCGACCTTGTCTCTTTACCCCACCCCTTCGGTTGCTGTCTTCATATCAAGCGGTCCTGATCGGTAATCTCACCGATCAACTCTACTGCGTCTGATAGCGTTCCACCCCACTTACTCAACCATTCCGGAACATTATCAGGGTTTACACTCAACCATGCCGTATCTGTCCCGGAGCTTCCACCATGCTGTGATGTCATTCCTACGGCTCCGCTTGCCCAACTTTCTAGCAGAACATCTTTGGGTACGACCCAGCAATGAGCATCAAAGGGGCTGATACCGAGGCAAAGTGCAAAATGATAATCCTGGTCACGTATTTGTTGAAACCTGTAAAGGCCGACGTCCCAAAGTGTGCTCGTCTTAATTTCAACGCGTTTTCCTCCAACAATCCTGTCCGCGCCGGAATCGGGAGATCGCGTAACGTCAAAGCCCTTCAGAGCCAAGTAGCCGGATACCAGCTTCTCTCCTATCGTACCCCTTTGCCTGGACGATCTCCTTGTCCTGATCCAGTTGAATGGACTCTCCTTCCAAGCGTCGTCCCCCTCACTTGGATAATCGGATTGCAAGGTTAGTGAACAGGTCGCCAGTATCTTCACTTCGTGATCTTTGATCGACGGCATGTATTTCTCCGTGGATTACAGGGGAAGCGAACGATAGCCGGCGACTCATGACTCGAATTGCTTCCGGGCTATTGTCCACCAAAACAGCATTCCGACCTGAGCAGACTGCTGCCTCACCAGTCGTCCCGCTGCCGGCAAAGAAGTCGAGCACTCTGTCGCCAGGATTTGAGTGAACCCGAACTATGCGGTTCAAAATAGCAATAGGTTTCTGTGTCGGATATCCCGTCTTCTCCTTGCCATTCGGACTCACGATTGTCTGCCACCATACATCGGTCGGTGTCTTCCCCTTTGCGGCCTTCTCCGGTCCCACCAGTCCGGGGGCCATGTATGGAATGCGGTCAATATCGTCATAACGATAGATATAGTTGCCTGGGTCTTTGGCATACCAAAAGATGTTGTCGTGCTTGGCGGACCAGCGTTTCTTGGACCTTGCGCCGTAGTCGTATGCCCATACGATCTCGTTCTTGAACGACTCGCGGCCAAAAATGTTGTCCAGCATCACCTTACAGTAATGGGATTCGCGGTAGTCTATATGGAAGAAGAACGATCCCTGCGGCGATAAGAGACGATGTGCTTCCCTAAGCCGTGGTTCGATGAATGTCATGAAATCATCAAAATTATCGTCGAAAGAAGACTCTCCAAGTACTTGAGTCTTGTATCGCTTTCCTTGGAACCCGGTGCGGTCTCCCTGTTCGTCCCTCACTGTCTTCAGCCGTTTTCGGGATTGCACTTTCCCAGTGTTGAACGGTGGATCAATGTATATCAGATCGAACGAGCCAGATTCGAAGTCTGATGTGATGTCCAGACAGTCGCCAAGGTAAATTTTCAAACTCGTCACAGTCCCAACCCCTCCTCGGCAAGAAGTCTGCGATACTACAGTCCCTTGCCGTTCACCCCCCGTCATCATGCAATTCATTTTCTTGAGCGTATTGCTCCGATTCTCACGACTCCCATCATCCGATGCAGAGTTTCGATTGAATCACTAAGGCCACACGTTCAGCGGTCCGACTCGGCGTTGCATCATCGAGATGAATATAACGGTTGGTGGTGGGTGGGAGACGGTGTCCAAGCAGGCCCCTGTCATGTGCAGGCACTCGCCTTCATGATGGCACGTGGAGCGCGACTATGCCTCAAATCGTGCGGGCGTGCATCCGCCACGATGCCGACCTCGCCGGGCAGGCCGCAAATGAACCTGAACAGCCCGCCCGCCCTCACTCGTCCGATTGCGCCAGCGCCTCCCGCAGCAGGCCGTGCAGGTTGCCGTTGGCGGCCAGCACGTCGCCGCTCGTCATGGAGTCCGCGCCGCCGCCGACCTCGGTGACGATGCCGCCGGCCTCGCGCACGATGATGATCCCGGCCGCGAGGTCCCAGGGCTCCATGCCGAAGCCCCAGTACCCGTCGAGCCGCCCGGCCGCCACATAGGCGAGGTCGAGCGCGGTCGAGCCTGTCCGGCGCACGCCCGCGGTCTGGCCGGCGAGCCGGCGCACCATGCCGGGATGCTGCGGGTAGCGTGGACGCGCGCCGAAGGGCATGCCGGTCGCGAGCAGCGCGCTCGCGAGCGTCCGCCGGGCCGAGACCCTGAGCCGCTGGTTGTTGAGAAAGGCGCCGGCGCCGTTCTCCGCCCAAAAAACCTCGTCGCGGATGGGGTCGTAGATCACGCCGGCATGGGGCCTGCCGTCGCGCTCCAGCCCGATGGAGATCGCGAAATGGGGCAGCCCGTGCAGGAAGTTGGTGGTGCCGTCCAGCGGATCGACGACCCAGCGGTTGGAGCT
The DNA here is from genome assembly GCA_965221125.1 of Alphaproteobacteria bacterium. Lineage (GTDB taxonomy): Bacteria > Pseudomonadota > Alphaproteobacteria > UBA828 > UBA828 > WTGU01. Next base: position 423,601 of record CBDCRW010000003.1, on the reverse strand, counting down.
GTCCTCGCCCGCCACCGCGCCGCTCTCCTCCAACAGGAAGCCGAAGCGCGGCCGCGCCCGGCGCAGCTCGGCGACGATGGTCGCCTCCGCCCGGTGGTCCGCGGCCGAGACGAAGTCCGCCGGCCCCTTCTGCGAGACCTGCAGGTTCTCGACCTCGCCGAAGTCGCGCACCAGGTCGCGCGCCGCCTTGTAGGCGGCGTTCACCATGACCGTGATGAGCGGCGAGCGGCGGGACATCGGCAGTCTTCTTGTGTCGGGGGCGGGGAGCGGCGTCGCCCCGCCCGAATACTTATGATTCAGTCGCGGGCGCGCTCGACGTAGCTCGAATCGGCGGTGCTGACGACGATGCGCTCGCCCTCGGAGATGTGCGGCGGCACCATCATCCTGATGCCGTTATCCAGCAGCGCGGGCTTGTACGAGGCCGCGGCCGTCTGGCCCTTCACCACCGGCTCGGTCTCGGTGACCGTCTGCACCACCGTGTCGGGCAGCGTCACGCCGAGCGGCTCGCCCTCGTGGGACTCGATGGTGACCATCATCCCCTCGTGCATGAAGACCATGCGCTCGCCGATCATGTCGCGCGCGATGCTGGTCTGCTCGTAGGTCTCCTGATCCATGAAGTGGAGCAGGTCGCCGTCCTCGTAGAGGTACTGGAACTGCTTCTGGTCGAGGCGCGCGCGCTCGACGTTCTCGGACGCGCGAAACCGCTCGTTGAGCTTGGTCCCGTCGCGCAGGTCCTTGAGCTCGACCTGCAGGTAGGCGCCGCCCTTGCCGGGCTGGGTGTGCTGGATCTTCACCGCGACCCAGAGGCGATCCTGATGCTCGATCACCATGCCGGGGCGGATGGCGTTGCCGTTGATCTTCATGGAATTCGGCCGTTCGCGAGGGGCAGCAGGCTATATCAACTCGCCCCGGCGCTGGCAATGGCGCGGTTGATCGACTCGACGCCCGCAGCTGGCCCCTCCGGGTGCGACCACACGCCGCCGATCACGGCCAGAAAATCCGCGCCGTTCTCCACCAGCGGCCCGCAGTTCTCCGCCGTGATGCCGCCGATGGCGACGCAGGGCACCACCATCAGCGTGTGCCACCACGTCAGCAGGTCGACGTCCGCACTGGCGCGCGGCGTCTTGGTCGCGGTGGGGAAGAAGGCGCCGAAGGCGACGTAGTCGGCGCCCGCCGCCGCGGCCTCCATGGCCCGGTGGCGGGAATCGTAGCAGCTCACGCCCACCGTCCCGTTCGCGCCCACGGTCTCGCGCGCTTGCCCGTACTCCGCGTCGTCGGCGCCGACGTGGACGCCGTCCGCGCCAAGCTCCGCCGCGAGATCGGGCCGGTCGTTGACGAGCAGCGGCACGTCGCGCGCCTGGCAGATCGGCAGCAGCCGCTCGCCCGCGCGGCGCACGTCGTCGTCGTCCGCTCCCTTCAGCCTGAGTTGCAGGCAGGCGACGTCGCCCGCGTCGAGCGCGGCCTCGAGCTTGGGTGCGAACGCATCAAGCGCGATCTCCGGCGGCGTGATCAGGTAGAGCCGGCAGGGGTCCTTCATTCAGATCACGCCTTTCTCGCGCAAGGTCTCGCGCTCGGCGTCCGTGAGCCCGAGCAGGGTGCCGTACACCTCGTCGTTGTGCGCGCCGAGCCGGGGGCCGAGGCTCTCGATCCGCCCCGGCGTCTCGGAGAGGGCGGGGAGCACGTTCGGCACGTGGACGTGCTCGCCGGTCTCGGGCTCGACCACGTCCTTCAGCGTCCCCCGCGCCCGGTACTGCGGGTCCTCGAAGATGTCGGCGACGGAATAGACCGGCGAGGTCGGCACGCCGCCCGCATTGCAGGTCTCCACCACCCTGTCGCGCGGCAGCGAGAGGGTGAACGCCGTGACCATGGCCTCCACGTCGTCGCGGTTCTCCACCCGCCGGGCGCTGGTGGCGTAGCGCTCGTCCTCGCCCAACTCGCCCCGGCCGAGCACGGTAGCCATGCGGCGCCACATCTTGTCGCTGGTGCACGCGATCGCGACCCAGCCGCCGTCGCCGCACTCGAAGTGCCCGTGGGGGCAGACGTTGCTGGTCATCAGCCCGAGCCGGGGGCGCACGAACCCGGTGGCGGCGTAGAGCGGCGCCATCTCGTCGAGCACGCGGAAGATCGATTCGTAGAGCGCGATGTCGATCACCTGTCCGCCCGCCTCCTCGCGGCTGCGGAGCGCGAGCAGCGCGCCCACCGCGCCGTAGAGGCCCGAAATATAGTCGGCGAGCGAGGTGGAGCCCGGCGTGAGCGGCGGCCCGCCGGGAACCCCGGTGAGGTGCGTGAGCCCGCCGAAGGCATGCGCGATGCGGGCGAAGCCGGGGCGGTCCCTGTAGGGGCCGGTCTGGCCGTAGCCCGAGATCCGCACCATGACGAGGCCGGGGTTCACGGCCTTCAGCGCCTCCGGCCCGAGGCCCCACTTCTCCATGGTGCCGGGCCGGAAATTCTCGCAGAGGATGTCCGCCTCGGCGACGAGGCGCTTGAAGAGGGCCGCGCCCTCGGGCTGGCGCAGGTCGAGGGTGACGGACTTCTTGTTGCGCTGCTCGGAGAGCCAGGCGTAGCCGTCGCCCCGCTGGCTCGGCGAGCCGAACTTGCGGAGCGGATCGCCCAGCCCCGGCTGCTCGACTTTGATGACCTCGGCGCCGAACTCGCTCAGCACGGCGGCCGTGAACGGGCCTGCGATGAAGGTCGCGAGGTCGATGACGCGCACACCCTGCAGCGGCAGCTTCGCGGGCTTCTCCGGCATGGCGGCAGAAAGCGGCGTTTGGGCCGGCATGTCAATCGCCGGCGCTGCGGCAGCTGCGAGCGCCGGCCGCGCCCTCAGTACACTTCCTTGTGGGTGCGCAGGTCGAGCTCCTGCGTCCAGGCGTTGCGCGGCTGGCGGTAGAGGAAGCGGTAGGACTCCGCGAGCCCGTCGAGGCCGATCAGCCCGTCCTCGCCCATCCGCGCGGCGAACTCGGGCGCGCGGGTCTTCAGCCGCTCGCCGCCGATGCCGCCGTCCACCACCACGTGCGCCACGTGGATCCCCTGCGGGCCGAACTCCCGCGCGAGGCTCTGGCCGAGCGCGCGGAGCCCCGCCTTGGCGGCGGTGAACGCGGCGAAGTTGGGCTTGCCCCGCATCGATGCGCTGGCACCTGTGAGCAGCAGCGTGCCCTCGCCGCGCGGCACCATGCGGCGCAGCGCCTCGCGGCTGAACAGGAAGCCGCCGAAGCAGCCGATGCGCCAGCAGGTCTCGAAGTATTCGGCCTCCATCTCCAGCGGGTTGCCCGGCATGTTGTTGCCGGCGTTGAAGACGGCGAGGTCGATTGGCCCTTGCGCCTCCGCCGCATCGACGAAGGCGGCGACCGAGGCTTCGTCCGTGGTGTCCGCGACCAGCGCCGTGGCGTTGCCGCCCGCCGCCCCGATCGCGGCCGCGACCGCATCCACCTTGGCCTGCGTGCGCCCGCCGACGAAGACGTGCAGCCCTTCGCGCGCCGCCATGCGGCAGACCGCCGCGCCCAGTCCCTCGCCCGCGCCCACGCCGATCACGATCGCCGTCTTGCTCATGCCGCACTCCCTCTCGTCTCGGCCGCGGCCCCCCGCCGCGCGCCGGGAGAGTACAGCCTTACGCCGTCGCGGCGGAACCCCTTCACACGCGCGGCACCCGGCCTTGTCCGCTCCGCTTCGCGTCGCCATGATGGCGCGCGCCGGAGCCGCCGGCGAGCGGGGAGCCGTCCTCGACATCGTCCCGGAGCACGGAAAGGGAGCCATGCGCGCCGATCTTGACGCCCTCCTGCCCGCCCTGCGCGCGCGGCGGAACGAGACCCGCGAGAACCGCGCCGTCCTGCCCGAGATCCGGGAGATGGTCCGTGAGTCGGGCGCCGCGCGCATCCTGCAGCCGCCGGCCTACGGCGGCGAGGGCGGGCCTCTGCGCAACATCGTCCACGCGATATCCGAAATCGGCGCCGCCTGCGGCTCCACCGGCTGGGCGGTCCTTCAGTACGTCGTGCATCCCTTCATGGTCGCCCAGTGGCCGAAGGAGGCGCAGGACGAGGTCTGGGGCGAGGACCCGAAGGCGCTCCTCGCCGGCATCCTGATCCAGAGCCTCGGCCGCTACCAGCGCGTCCCCGGCGGCTACCGGGTGAGCGGGCGCTGGCCCTTCGTCACAGGCGTGGACACCTGCGACTGGTTGCTCGTCTCCGGCTACGAGGAGGGCCGGGCAGGGGAGCACGAGAGCCACCTGCACTTCCTCATCCGGCGCGACGAGATCGAGATCCTGGACACCTGGCACGCGCTCGGCCTGCGCGGCAGCGGCACCAACGACGTGCAGCTCGAGGCGTTCTTCGTGCCCGCGCACCGCGCGCTCTGCATGGAGGCGCTGCGCGGCGGCGAATCGCCCGGCGGCCACTGGCGCGAGACGCCGCTCTACCTGCTCCCCAGCTACCCCATCTTCGGCTGCGGCATCACCAGCGGCGCGGTCGGCATCGCCCTCGAGATGGTCGCGGAATACAACGAGATCGCGCGCAAGAAGGGCTCGATCATGGCGGAGAAGGGCGTCGCGACCTTCGCCTCGCAGCACATCCGCTTCTCCGAGGCGAAGTGCGCGGTCGACGGCGCCCTGCAGCTGCTCACGTTCGCCGCCGACGAGATCAGCGCGATCGTCGTCGAGGAGGGCCGCGTGCCCAACCTGGAGGAACGCGCCCGCTGCCGCGCGCTCGCGACCTATACCGGCAACGTCGCCATGGACGCCGCGCGCGCCATCTGGGATCTCTCCGGCGCCGCCAGCGTCTACACCCGAAGCTCGCTCGGCAACCTCTACACCGACATGATGGTCGCCAACCAGCACTTCACCCAGAACAAGGACGTGAACTACACGACCTACGGGCGAATGCTCTACGGGCTCGACATCGACAACCCGACGCTGTGACGCAGGCTCGCAAGGCGGCGCGCTACTTCGGCGAGCTGCAGGAGGGCGAGCGCTTCGTCACCGGCGCATGGCCGCTCGGCGAGGCGGAGATCGTCGCCTTCGCCGAGCAGTTCGACCCCCAGCCGATCCATGTCGACGCCGAGGGCGCGGCAGCCGGCCCCTACGGCGGCCTGATCGCGAGCGGCTTTCAGACCATGGCGCTCGGCTTCCGCCTTTTCTACGAGCTCGGCGTCATCAACGAGGCCTGCATCGGCGGGCCGGGCATCGACGCGGTGCGCTTCCACCGGCCGGCGCGGCCGGGCGATACCATCCACGCGATCGCCACCGTCGCCGAGGCCCGCCCCTCGCGCTCCAAGCCGGACCGCGGCTACGTGCGCATGGCCTACGACGTGCGCAACCAGCGGGACGAGCCGGTGCTGAGCTACGAGATCGTCCACATCCTCATGCGCAGGCCGCCGGCGCCTTGACTTGGGCGCGCCGCTGTGCGGCCATCGCGCAGGCGGCAAACAGCGAGCGGAGCAGGCCATGAGCAGCCTCTACGACGGGCCCATCGTCGACGCCCACCACCACCTCTGGGACCTGAGTTCCGGCCGCTATTCGTGGCTCACCGACGGCCCGCGCGAGGTCGTGTTCGGCAGCACCGCGCCGCTCATCCGCGACTACCTGCTCGACGATTTTCTGGCCGACATGGCGAGCATCGACCTGGTGAAGTCGGTCCACATCCAGGCGAGTTTTTTCGACGACCCGGTCGCCGAGACCCGCTGGCTGCAGAGCCTCGCCGACGCGCGCGGCTTCCCCCACGGCATCGTCGGCAACGCGCTGCTGGAGGCGGCGGACGCGGAGGCGGTGCTGGAGGCCCATTGCGGCCACGCCAACATGCGGGGCATCCGCCAGATCCTGAGCTGGCACGAAAACCCCGCCTGGAGCTTCACCGAGCGCGCGGACCTGATGCAGGATGCGGCCTGGCGGCGTGGCTTCGGCCTGCTGCGGCGCTTCGGTCTCTCCTTCGACATGATGATCTACTCGGGCCAGCTCGGCGATGCCTTGGACCTCGCGCAGGCCTTCCCCGACACGCAGATCATCCTGAATCACACCGGCAGCCCCGCCGACCGCGACGACGACGCCATCGCGGCCTGGCGTGCGGGCATGAGCGCGCTGGCGGGCGCCGCCAACGTCGCGGTCAAGATCTCCGACCTCGGCGCCTACGACCACGACTGGACGACCGAGAGCACGCGCCCCTTCATCCGCCACACCATCGACGCCTTCGGGGTGGAGCGCTGCATGTTCGCGAGCGACTTCCCGGTGGCCGGGCTGCACGGCGGCGCCGATGCGGTCTACACCTCGTTCAAGACCATCGTCGCGGACCTCTCCCCGGCCGAGCAGCGCGCGCTCTTCCACGACAACGCCGTGCGCTTCTACCGGCTGGGCTGAACCCGGTGAGGCGTTCCTGACGTTCCTATCCAAGTGACTCGCCGCGCGATTTCCTGAGATAAGCCGAGATAAGCCGAGACAAGCCGAGACAGACAGGTGAGACAAGCCGAGACAAAAGTGAGACAAGCCGAGATGAAAGTGAGACAAGCCGAGACAAGGTGAGATAAATCGAACCGAAGCGGACCGAGGCGGCGGGCCGCGTCCGCGCTAAATATCGTTCTCGCCCAATGAGTTGCGGGCGCGGAGAACCTCTTGCGCGCCCAGCGGGCCGCGCGCGCGGATACGGATGCGTTTTTTCCTGCGCGCAGGTGCGCGATGCGGGGGCGGGCGCGCAGGGATGGGGTCGGTTCATGGCGTCATCCTGACCCCGGCGGCGTGCGTCGTGCACCGCACCATGGTACTTGGCGCAATGCCTCTCATCATCCCCTGCACCATAAGAAGAACAAATTAATTGCTACATAACAGCATCTTATGGTTCCAGCTTTCGCCTCGCGCGGCTTCGGTCCAAATCTTCAGATACCAAATTAGGTACCACTTCATTTCTCTCCGAAGCGTGCTCTTGTCGCTTGAACGGTGTGGTCGATCGGTCGTGCCGTGGATGTTGTTAACCCGAATTATTCATGGCAGGTCTGGTTTTGGGGTGGCGGACGTAGCGTAAGTCGTTGCCATCGGGTAGGAATTCGTTGCCGAGGCGTCTTCCTCTCCGAACAACGAAAATGCCACGCCCGCCATGACCGACGATAGTCTTCTTCCCTTCGATCTGCCAAGCGTCCAACGCAAGAAGGTGAGCGCCGCCTTCGACGGCGGCCTGATCTCGTCTGACGGCGGCCTCGTCCTGCTTCGTGAGGCGGAACGCAGCTTGCGCCTGGCCGAGACCCTGGCCGGCTGCATCCGCGACCGGCGCAAGCAGGCGCAGGTGATCCACTCGCTCTCGGCCATGCTGCGCTTCCGCATGTTCGCCATTGCGTGTGGCTACGAAGATGCCGACGACTGCGACGCGCTGCGCGCGGACCCTCTGTTCAAGCTGGCCTCAGGCAAGGCGCCGGAGAGCGGCCGCGCACTCTGCTCCCAGCCGACCATGAGCCGCCTGGAGAACGCGCCGTCTCGTATCGAGGTGGCGCGCATGACGGCGGCGCTGGTCGATCTCTTCTGCCGCAGCTTCCAAGCCCCTCCCGCCGCCATAACCCTTGACATCGACGACACCTGCGATGCGGTGCACGGCCACCAGCAGCTCTCGCTCTTCAACGCTCATTACGACACGCGCTGCTTCCTGCCCGTCCACGTCTACCATGTGGAAAGCGGCAAGCCGGTGGCGGTCCTCCTGCGCCCGGGCAAGACGCCGTCGGGCCCTGAGGTCCGCACCCTCATCAAGCATCTGGTCCGCCGCATCCGCCGCCACTGGCCGCACACCCGGATCGTCTTCCGCGGAGACAGCCACTACGGCCGCCCGGAAGCCATGGCCTGGTGCGAGGAGAACGGGGTCGACTACATCTTCGGCCTCGCGGGCAACCGCGCGCTGCACGCGCTCGCATACGAGATGGCCGACGATCTCAAGGTGCGCCGCGCCAAGGCCGGCGCAGACAGGATGCGCAGCTTCACCGCCTTCGACTACGCCGCCCGCTCCTGGAGCTGCGAACGCCGGGTCGTCGCCCGGCTCGAGGCGAGCACCCGCGGCTTCGATGCCCGCTATGTCGTCACCTCACTCAAGGGCGAGCCCCGCCATCTCTACGAAGACATCTACTGCGCCCGCGGCCAGGCCGAGAACCTGATCAAGATGCACAAGGGCCAGCTCGCCTCGGACCGCACCTCCTGCCAGAGCCCGCTCGCCAATCAGCTCAGGCTGGTCCTCCACACCGCAGCCTACTGGCTCATGCTCGCGCTGCGCGACGCCATTCCCCGCGCCGCGCCGCTCGCCCGTGCAGAGTTTGCAACCCTCAGGCTGCGCCTCCTCAAGATCGGTGCCCGCGTCATCGAGAAGGCCACCCGCATCCGCATCCACTTCGCCTCGGCCTGCCCCGACGCCGCCCTCTTCCGCCTGCTCGCAGGCCGCCTCGCCGCAGCAGGCCCATGAGCGACGGGGCGGCGTGCCCCAATCACCCAGGCTCCATAAACCATCAACCCGATAACGACCATCCTCAGTTCCCGACGCCAAACCGCGTCAGGCCCCGACGCGCCCAATCAACCGAGCATCAAGTGCAAGGCAGTCCATGAATAGGTCGGGTTAAGCGTGGAAAATTGACCCTCTGACGGCCGGGCTAAGGCGAATTCCGGTTGATGTTCAGGCCGCCAGGCTCCTTTTGAATCGATCTTCCAGCTGCTGCTGTTGCGCCCGTGGGGACTTGGGCAAGGCGCTCAGCGGCTTGTCCATCATATCTCCAGGCGGGCCGTCCGGTACGCCTCGGCATGATCGAGGTGCTGCGCCCCTTCGCGAGCCATCGCTGCGTTCAGCCAAGTACTGCGTCGGCGGATGTCGTGTCCGCAGTGACGAAGCGTTAGCCGCTACGCACGAGGACAAGCGGTCCGTTGGCCAGGTCGGGATCGAGGGAGATGCGGTGCGTGGGGTCGTGGAGCACGCAGGGCCGCTCGAACCATCCCATGCGGTAGGTTCTAGGGCTCGGCTGCGGCGCGGTGCAGAGCCGCTCCGCGCCGGCCGCGAGATGGCCCTTCTTCAGATGCTCGCAGGCGGTGCGGTATTTCTCGGCAACGAAGGGCGCGATCGTGTGCGAGCCGCGCAGTCCTTCGACGTATCGGCCGGCCTCGAACGCCGCCGCGATCGCGTCCGAGAACTCACCGAGACGGGAGGCGGCGACATCGACCAGGAGGCCGCCGTAGCCCGCACGCGCCGCGTGGCAGAACGCGGCGTCGGCGATGTCGCGGACCGCCGGCTCGAGCGCATCGCCGGCGTCGATGCGGCGATGGACGATGGTTCGCAGATGGCGATGCACGGAAATGCCGTTCCGCTCAGGCGAGAGCGCGGCCATGGCCGCCGTCTCGCGGCTGCCCTGGAAATCGAGCCGCTTCAGGTCGGGCTGGCGGGCCAGCGCCATGCCGGCGTCGGCCCCGGTGCCCTGAACCAGATTGAAGACGCCGGGCGGCGCGCCGGCACGGCTCAGCGCGTCCGCCAGGAACACCAGAGAGAGCGGCGCCTGGATCGAGGGATGGACCACCGCCGTGTTGCCCGCCGCGAGGTCCGGGGCCAGGGTCCGGATGCAGAGTGTGAGCGGGCCGCTCCACGACAGGATCTGCCCGATCACGCCAGGCGCGGCGTCGTGTTCCGGCTGCCCGGCGCCGCCCGCCAGGTGCGCCCGCGCCGCGCGGATCGCCGCCAGGATGTCCTCCCGCGCGGCATGCGCCGGCAGCCCCGTATCGCGGCAGGCGAGTGCGGCGACACTGTCGATCCGCTCGGCCAGGCTCGCCAGCGCGCCGTCCACGACCGCCGCACGCCGGGCGCCGGGCAACGCCGCCCACGGGCCGACGGCGTCGCGGGCCGCCGCCATTGCCTGGGCGACATCGCGGTGGGTGGAGAGCGGGACGGCGGCGATGACGGTGCTGTCGGCGGGATCGTAGATGTCGAAGGAATAGCCTTCGCGCGTGAACCTCCATTCGCCGCCGATGAAGTTGCGCTCGGATTGCTCGTCCCAGGGGAGATCGGCGGTGCCGCTCTCAGCCATGGGCGGCCGCGCGCGAGGCGCGGCCGCCGGGAGCGCCCTCAGGCATCGCCGCTGAGCCCGGCCTGCCACTTCAGCTCGGCCCAGCGCGCGAGCACGTCGTCGGCGATGTCCTGGGCCGAGAGGCCGTCGACGTTCGCCGCGATCATCTCCGAGCCCGACGCGATGATCGCCTCCGCGCGGCCGTTCCACTTGGCGGCCAAGTCGCGCAGGGCATCCCGGTTCGCGGCATCCTGGTCGACGATGTAGTTCATGGCCGCGACGGTCCAGCGGTTGTGCCGCTCGCAATCCTGATAGAGGTTCTCCAGCAGCAGGGCGTCCAGCTCGTCGCCGGCGAGCCGCGCCGCGCGAGAGAGCTGGTTGACGAACAGGTTGTCGCAGACCGGACGGACGACCAGGTTGAACCCGACCAGCGCTTCGTCCCACTCGTAGACGACGAGCAGCGTCTCCATGGTCTCGCGGACGGGCTGCCATCCGGGCGCATCCTGCCAGGCCACCCGTTCGCTGCTGCCGAAGCCGTGCGAAGGGTGTTCGGTGCCGAGCTGGCGGGTGCGGTAGGCGACGCGCTGCACGCGGCGAAGCTGGTCGGCGACCTGGAACGACCCGCAGTTGGCGACATAGGAGGACGGTGCGACCTGCTGGATGTAGGCCGAGAGCATCTGCTGCACGTGCCCCAGGTAGCGGCACGGCGTCATCGCCGTAAGCAGGAGCTGCAGGCACTCGTTGGAGAGCCGCCCGTCGCTTGTATCTTCTGCGGTGAAGGAGGCGAGAAGCTCGTCGATGTAGGCTTCCTGCACGTCCTGCGCCTTGACGTAGCTCTGGTAGGTGACCTGGTCCGGATCGCGGAAGGAATCCCAGTTCCCGACCTTGATCGAGATGTCGTCCCGGTACTTCTTGAGCCACACGTTGCCGTGGACCTCCGGCCCCATTTCCAGCGGCGTTTCTCCCATCGTGTGGTTCAAGCCGTGGGTGACGATTTCGTAGTCGCTGGGCTTGCCGGTCACGTCGCCCAGCGCGCTCCAGGTCTTCTTCCTCGCGCGCCGCCGTGCTGTTCCTTCGGCCATGATTCCCCCCGGTGTCTCTCTTGCTGCCTGGACCGTCAGTTGACGTAGTACCAGCGCATCTGCTCCGTGCTCGATTGCATGCGGCCCTTGAAGGACGGCATCTCGATCTCGAGCATGGCCATGTTGAAGGCGCGGCCCAGGTGCTTCTCGATGGACGCCCTGGTCACCACGCAATTGCGCTCCGCATGAATGCGGACGTAGTCCTCGCGTTCGAAGACCAACACCTCGCGATCCGGATTGTCCTCGATCGCCGCATCGATCACCGCGTCGGCGAGATCGCCCGAGCGGACGACCGGGCCGACCAGATTGTCGTCCATCGTCGTGAATTCATCGGAACTCATGATCCTCGTTCCTTTCTCGCGCTATCCGGCGTCGGGCTCGGAGCCCACGAAGACGCGGCCGTCCTCCACCTTCACGGGAAACCTCTTCAGGCACTCGTTGGCCGGGTTGATCCCCTGGCCGCCGTCGGCCCGAAATTCCCAGAGATGGGCCTGACAGATGATGACGCCGTCCTCCGTCAACTCGCCGTCCGCCAGCGACGTGCTCTGGTGCGGGCAGATGGCGTCGTAGGCGAAGTACCGGCCGCCGTAGCGGACCAGCAGCACTTCGTGCTCGCCCACGTCGAAGGCATCCATGTCGCCATCCCAGAGCTCGTCCTCGGCACAGAGATCGACGTAATCGATGCCGTCGGCCGCTGCCGAAGCGACCGCCGCTACTCCTTCCATCGGATGTCGAACCATTGAAGCGGCAGGATCTCCGTGGTTGCCATCAGCTCCTCGAGCTTCTGGTCGCCCGGCAGAACCTCGCCGTTGAACAGGACCTCGAAGCCGGTGGCATCGGGATTGTCCGGCAGGCGCCGGCCCACGCTGTGCACCGCCGCCTTCTCCGCGATCTGGTCGAAGGTGTCCTCGGTATCGACCGCCACGAGGTGCGGAATGTGGTCGCCGACAACGCGGCCGGTGATCGGGAAGAGAGCCATCTTCTATCCTCCGCGCTGGGGTGCCGGGCTACTCGGCCGCCGCCGGCATCTCCTTATAGTCCTCGGCCCAGGTGTAGCCGTACACGTCGTCGCCCATCACCTCGGGCGTGATGCTCATGTACTCCAGCCCGCCCGCGAGGTTCATCGGCTGGATCATGCCGGCGATGAAGCGGTCGACGACGTTCATGTGGCCGGCATAGCGCTCCGGCTCCAGCTCGAAGATCCACTTCGACATCTCGCTGTCGAATTGGTAGACGCGGCCCTTGTAGACGACTTGGTGGCATTCGAGGTGATGGCGGTCGATGCCGGAGCCGAGAGGCAGCTGGGTGATGTTGCAGAGCGACGGCAGCGTCTCGGGGAAGGTCTTCTCCATGTTGCCGTCGTTGACGTTCTTGATGATCTCGTCCCAGAGATAGCCCCAGCTGTCCTCCCAGCTCGGATACTTCTCGTTGAGCCACTTGCGCTCGGCCTTCGAGACGCCGGCATTGGGCTTCCAGAAGAGGGTCGGCCGCCAAAACCAGGTGCCGATGTGCATGGAATGGTGCCCGTGCTCCAGGGCGACCTCGAACTGGGGCCAGTACCAGGGCTTCTCCAGCCCGTAGTCGCGCAGGATCCGCTCATGGTGCTTGACGATCCACTCGAGCATGAACTCCTTGAACGACATCTTCCGCTTGGCGAGCGGCGTGTAGTAGTCCATCGACGTGCCGGTCAGCGTCTGGAACAGGCGGAAGGTGCGCCAGAACGACACATCCAGAATCTGCTGGGCCCGCTTCGGATCGTGCTTCATGACGACGTCCAGTGTCGGGAACCCGAGCTGGGCATGGCGTGACTCATCGGTCTGAATGCTGGACAGCAGGTTCGAGAAGTTGACGTCGCCCGCCTCCATGGCGTCCGACGCCATGGCAATGAACTGGATGTTGGTGAAGCCGTGCTCGACCGTCAGCGATGTCGCGAGCGCCGCCTCCACGCAATCGGCATTGATCATCACGTCGTCGAAGAAGTTGCGGACGGCCAGCACGCCCCACTCGTTGGTGTGATATCCCTTCTGGCACCAGTCGAAGCGGGGATCCTCGTTCAGCAGGTCGTGGCTGAAGCGCATATCGAGCTGGGCGTGCCGGATCTCGTCGAGCATTCCGAAGGCACCCATGCTGCGCCAGCGAGGGCTTGGCGCGAAGCGGCTGAAGTGGCTCTGCATTGTCACCGCCATCTGCTCGAGCATGCAGGTCGTGCCCATGTGCAGGTGCGACGAGGCTTGGTGCCCCGGGTCGAGCTTGCTGTAGAGCTTGGCCCGCTGCATGGCCTCGCGGACGGCGCTGACGCCGGCCTCCTTCTCGCGCTGCACCATCACGTATTCGCGGTAGGAGACGCGGTAGGGCTCGTCCCAGTCCTCCCAGGCATCGAGCGGGATGCCCTTGGCGCCGACCCATTCCTCGGGGAAGGCCTCCTCGCGGTCGACGTAGCTCAGCTCCCAGTCGACGTCGCGGGCGATGTCGTACCAGTCGTCACGGTTCAGTAACGCCATCGTTCAGTTCTCCCCCTTGTCATCGGCCGTGCGGCCGTCGGGTGCGGTGCGCGGGCAGGATCGCCCCGGCCCGCGCGAGGCAAAGCGGCTAGACGTCGAAACGCGCCTTCATGCGGCCCAGGTAGCCGGTCAGGTTCGGCTTGCCGGCCGCGTAGTCCTTGGTGTCGAAGTCGAAGGGCGTGTCGATGATGTGACGCAGGATCGAGGCGACCGCCGCGTCGATCGAGCGGGGCTCGGCGCCCATGAGGAAGCCGTCGCCGCCGATGCGGGCGTCGATCGCGTCGATGTCCTCGCGGGCGCGGCCGTAGATCACGTCGCCCGACATGCGGCCCCAGCCGCCCTCCATGAACTCCATCACGATGCGGTGGCGGAAGTCGTCGGCGAAGGCGCGGAGCGGCGGCGGAATCTCGTCGGTGCCGGCGATGACCCGCAGGTAGATCTCGAAGTTCGGCGTCTCGCGCCAGCGCGGCTGGATCACGGCGGTCCAGTAGAGGTGCTCGTCGATCAGGCGGTTCCAGGCGTGCATGTCCGCCTGCTCGGCGGCGGACGCGCCGCCATCCAGCGGGTCGCCGTACTTGCCCTTGAGGTAGTTGATGATGGCCGTGGAATCCGCGACCTTCTCGTCGCCGTCCTCGATCATCGGCAGCTTGCCGTGGGGCGTATCCCGGTCGAGGCTCGTCAGGTCCTGGTTGACGAACTCGTGCTCGATCCCCGCCATCTTCATGTAGTACATGGCCTTGGTGACGTAGGGGCTGATGCACGGCACCGTCCAGCCTGGCAGATACCCGTAGACCTTGATCATGGTTTTCCCTCCGCTCTGCGCGTTCGTTCGTCAGGCATTCCAAGCGATGCCGTCGCCATGGCCGTCGCCATGGCCGTCACCACGCCAGCTCTTCGCCGTTGGCATGCCAGAACCGGCCCGATGTCTCGAGGCTGAGGGCGTCCATCCGCCGGATCAGCCCTGCGGCCGCCTCGTCGGGCGTGATGTAGTCGAAGTCTCCCGGAATATCCTTGGTGAGATCGGTCGCCACCATGCCGGGGTGCAGCGCCGCCACGGCGATGCCGCGGCCCGAGAGGTCATGGTGGAGGTTGAGGGTCACCATGTTGGCGCCCGCCTTGGACGCGCGGTAGGCGTACATCTGACCGGAGCCGTTGTCCGAGAGCGAGCCGACGCGGCTGGTGATCACGCCCACCTTGGCGTCCGCAGCCAGATGGGGGAGCGCCGCCTCGATCGCGCGCAACGGGCCGATGGTGTTGATCTCGATCTGCCGGCGGACGTCGTCGTAGTCGATCCTGCCCAGCTCATCGAGGCCGAGCACGCCGGCGACATGAATGAGGCAATCGATCTTCTCGCCGCGGGCTTCCAGCGCCCCGGCCATGGCGGCCACGGCGCCCGCCGAGGTCACGTCCACGTTGGGGATCACGGAAACGCCCGCGCCGTTGTAGGCCTCGCCCATGCCCAGGCAGACCGAGACCACCGTCTCGCCCCGCGCGGCGAGCTGCCGGCAGAGAGAGAGGCCGATTCCGCGATCCGCGCCGATGACCAGATAGCTCGCCATTCAGCCGTTCACCCCCCATGTCGGCCGATACCGAAACTCGCTTTACCCTAGGCACCGCCCGGTATCGCCGCTATAGCAACTTCCCAAATTGATTGTTCCGTTGAGCCGAACAATGGATCTGAAGCATCTCTACCGGATCAGCGTGTTTCAGAAGGTCGTCGAGACCGGCAACTTCACCCGCGCCGCGCAGGCGCTCAACCTCAGCAAGTCCGTGGTCAGCCAGCACGTGAGCGACCTCGAACGCGAGCTCAACGTGCGCCTGCTCAACCGCTCGACCCGCTCGGTGGCGATCACCCACGAGGGCCATACGCTCGCAGACGCCGCCGAGCGGATGATCGACATCGTCGGCACCGCCGTGGAAAGGCTGGAGACGCAGCAGGAACTGCCGTCCGGCATCATCCGCATGACGGCCTCCCAGAACCTCGCCGTGGTCTACCTCACCGGCGCGGTCAAGCGCTTCCGCGAGCGGCACCCCAAGGTCGACATCGAGCTCGACGTGCAGGACAGCATCACCAACATCATCGAAGGCGGCTACGACATCGCCTTCCGCATCGGCTGGCTGAAATCCACCGAGCTCCACGCCGTCAAGATCTGCGACTTCGAGATGATCCCCTGCGCGTCGCCCGGCTATCTCAAGACCTTCGGGCCGATCCGCTCGCCGCTGGATCTCACCCACAAGCCGTGGATCACGCTCACCGTCATGCCGGACTTCGACCGGCTCACGCTGACCGACGCCGACCACGACGATGCCAGCGTCAAGGTCGACCCCTCGATCCGCACGAACTCGGGCATGACCGCCAAGCAGTTCGTGCTCGACGGGGCGGGCGCCGCGCTGCTGCCGGACTACGCCGTCCGGGGCGAGATCGAGAGCGGCCGCATCGTCCGCCTGCTGCCGGGCTGGCGGCACCGGCCGGGCGCCATCTCCGCGACCTACGTGCATCGCCGCCGCATGCCGCCGAGGCTCCGCGCCTTCCTCGATTTCCTCAAGGAGGACGCGAAGTCCGCCTTCAACCTGGGTTGAGGCGGATATCCCGGGCGTCACGGGGTCCTACTCGGCCGCCGCCGAATAGGCGCGCAGGGCCGGATCGTTCTCGCCGCCGATGACGCCGCTCTTGTGCAGCGCGACGATGTCCGCCTCGCTCAGGCCGAGGGCGGACAGGATTTCCGTGCAATGCTCGCCGAGCTGCGGGGCGCCCAGCCGATGGGCCGCCGGCGAGCCCTGGAAGCGGGCCGCATTGCGGGTCTGGCGCAGCCGCCCGGCGGCGGGATGCTCGATCTCGACCAGGACCTCGCTTGCCGCCACCTGCGGATGCTCGATCACGCCGTTCCGCGTGAGCGCCGGCGCGCAGGGCACGCCGCAGGCTTCGAGAATACCCATCCATTCGTCGGTCGTCCGCTCCAGCAGCACCTGCTGGGTCATCTCGAGCCGCTCGTCGACGTGCGCGTCGCGGGCGGACGGCGTAGCGAAACGCTCGTCCTCGAGCCACTCCTCCCGCTCCAGCGCCTTGCAGAGGCCGTTCCATTCGCGGTCGGACATGACGGCGACGGTCATGTGGCCGTCCTTCGTCTCGTAGATCAGGTCGATGAAGCTCGCCGCCGCCTGGTTGGAGACCTCGGCGTCGGGAAAGGTCTGGGCGCCATAGTCCGAGACCCAGAGGAACTGCAGGATCGCATCCAGCATGGAGAGCCGAACGTGCTGGCCCGCGCCCGTCCGCTCCCGCCGGAAGAGCGCGGCGCCGATGGCCTGCGAGGCAGTCATGGCGGAGAACTTGTCGGGCAGCACGGTGCGGACCAGCCGCGGACGCTCCTCGTCCGACCCTGCCTGGATCGTGGTGAGCCCGGAGAGCGCCTGGATCACGGGGTCGTAGACCGGCTTGTGGACCCACGGCCCCTTCTCGCCGAAGCCGGAGAGCGACATGTAGACGATGCGCGGATTGACCTTCGCCACGTCCTCGTAAGCGACGCCCAGACGCTCGACGACGCCGGGGCGGAAGTTCTGGACAAAGACGTCGGCCGTCCCGGCGATCCTGAGCAGGAGGTCGCGGCCTTCCGGCTTCTTGAGGTCGAGCGTGATCGAGCGCTTGTTGCGGTTGATGTTCAGGAACATCGACGACATGCCGCCCTGCTGGTTGCCGAGCGCGCGCACGTGATCGCCCTTGCCCGGCACCTCGACCTTGATCACGTCGGCGCCCTGGTCGCCCAGGATCGAGGTCGCCCAGGGGCCGGACAGCATGGTGGTCAGGTCGACGATCTTCACGCCCTCGAACGGCCCGCTCATGCGTGTTCCTCTTGCCGAGATTGTCCGCAGCCGACGATAGGTGCTCTGCCTGCGGACGCATACTGCCGTTTCCCGAACCGATTGTCTGGATATTTCGAACAATCGGGCCGCGCCGCCCATGACATTGGCTGGAAATCCGGGCTAGGGTGTTCCGGCCGCGCGACCGGGGAAAGCGCCGGCAATTCTGCCATCGCGTGTTTGCTTTTCTCGTCCCCTTTGAAGCTCCTCATGCGACAGTGCGTCCGCCAGAACTGCTCAGTTCAGAGCGACGAGATTCGCATGCCCTCCATGAAGTGACGTCGCAGCAGGAAGAACAGCAGAACCGAGGGAACGGTCGCGATGATCGTGGCCGTCAGCACCACGTTAGGCCCGGTCGACGAGTAGCTCCCCTGGAAGACCTGGAGAGCGTTCATGATCGAGCGGGTCTCGGTCCGGTTCGCGAGCACCGTGGAGAACAGGAGGTCGTTCCAGATCCAGGTGAATTGCAGGAGGAAGGTCGCGGTTATCGGCCCCTTGCAGTTCGGCAGCACGATGCGCCAGAAGACGGTGAATTCCCTGGCGCCGTCCATGCGCGCCGCCTCGTCCATCTCCCGCGACAGGCCGTTCATGTAGTTCTTCAGCACGAGGGTCGGAAAGGGAATGCAGATCGCCGTGTAGACGAGCAGCATGCCGAAGTGGGTGTTGATGATGCCGGCCTTCTGGTAGCCGAAGAAGAGCGGGATCAGGTACATCTGGAACGGGAACACCGTGCCTGCGAAGATCAGCATGAACCAGAAATTCTTCCGCTTGAAATCGATGCGCGAGAGGCCGTAGGCGGCCATCGCCGCGAAGAAGACGGCAAGTCCCGCGCCCACGAGGCCGTAGAGCGTCGAGTTCAGCAGGCCGGCGCCCATCTTCGCCGTCACCCATGCGTCGATGGCGTTGGCGAGAAAGGGCGCGACGCCGGTCGGCAGCGAGAGCGGATGATTGAGCGAGTACTGCTCGGTCGTCTTGAAGATCGAGACGATGAGGTAATAGAAGGGAACGATCCAGATGGCGCCGATAAAGACCGCGAAGACGAATTTTATGGACGAGCCCGCGCCGGCGCGCCGCTCCCTGGCGGCGAGCCGCTCGAGATCGAGCTCATCCAGATTGACCGCCATCGCCGCCCGCCCTATTTCGTCATCTTCTCGACCCGGTGCTGCAGCAGCGCCTGAATCCAGGTGACGCTGAGCACGACCACGCCGATGACCACGGCGATGGCGGAGCCGTAGGCCCAGGACCCCTTCTGAAACGCTTCGAAATACATGAAGACGGCGAGCGAGAGCGTCCGCAGTTCAGGATTGGCCGCGCCCATGATCCAGAGCAGGTCGAATACGGTGAAGCCCGCCAGCACGCTGAGAATGGTGACCACCAGGATGGTCGGCAGAAGCAGCGGCATGACGACGCGGCGGAAGATCTGCCAGCGCGTGGCGCCGTCGATGCGGGCGGCTTCGAGCGGGTCCTTCGGAATGGCGGCGAGGCCGAGCAGGATCAGCACCATGACGAGCCCCACCGTCTGCCACACGAAGGTGGCGATGATGGCGGGCGTCACCGTGTTCTCCTCGTAGAGCCAGCCGATATCGACCGTGTCGCCGGCGGCGAAGGAGAGGAAGCGGTTGACGACGCCGTCCGGCGCGTAGACGTAGAACCAGATCACCCCGACCGCGGTCGGAGCCAGGATGCGCGGCAGGAAGATCACACTCTTGAAGGTGTTCTCCAGCGCCACCCCGCGCAGGAAGACGGCGAGGCCGAAGCCGATCGCGAGCGGGAAGATGATCGAGGCGACGACCCAGAGCGAGGTGTTGTAGAGCGCGTCGCCGAAGAGCCGGTGGGTCGCGAGCCTCTCGTAGTTCGCGGCGCCGGCGAACTGATCCAGCCCCTTGAACTTCTTCCACTTCGTGAAGCTCAGGTAGATGTTGTAGACGACCGGCGCGAGCAGCAGGCCCGAGACCAGCGCCACCGCGGGCGCCATGAAGCCGAAAGCGAGCCAGAAGTTGCGCCGCAGGCGCCGCTTCTCGTTCGCCTCGATGCTCTCCCAGCCGATGCGCTCCAGCAGTTCCGCATCGCGCTCGCGCTGGCTCTCTTCGGCCGCGAACGCATCGAGAGAGCCCGGAGTGCGGCCGGCAGGGCCGGCCGCTCCTCCTGTGCGTACGCGTTTCCGCGTCACTGGCTATCCCAGTACTCCGCGTTCACCTCCTGGATATTGGCCATGACCTCTTCGGCCGTCTCCATGGTGGGATTGAGCATGAAGCGGTTGAACTCGGCGACCGCCTCGCCTTGCACGTCCGCCGGCACGGCCTCCCACCAGCGCTCGAGGGCGAGCGTGCCTTCCGCCGCCACGGTGTCGTTGATCTTGGCCACGAGGACGTTGGGCGGCTCGGCGTTGTTGTTGCCCATGTAGTTCCCCGACGCCTCGGCCCAGGCATTGGCGCCCGCCACCGACACGAAGTACTTGAGCGCGCCGACCACGTCCGGCTTGTCGAGCGCCTCCTTGGACATCACGATCGGGCCGCCCTCGACGATGACGGAGGGCGGCAGCGCCCCGTCCATGTTGGGCATGATGAATACGCCGAAGTCGTCGCCGGCCTTCATGCCCGCCGCCTCGATCAGGCCGACGGCCCAGTCGCCGATCAGGTAGATGGAGCCCTTGCCGCGGGCGAAGTCGGCGGCCTCCTCGGTCGAGCGCGGGTCGGAGAAATACCCCTTCGCGTACCAGTCCGACCAGATCTGGAAAGCGTTGCGCACGGCGTCGCTGTCATAGGGCACCGAGCCGTCGTGCAGGCCGTTATACGCGGCGGGGTCGGTGCGGATCATGATCTCCTGGAACCAGATGAAGCCGCGCCAGCCGTCCTGCACGGTCGCGTGGAACGGTGCGTGTCCCGCAGCCAGCAGCGCATCGGCCGCCGCCATCAGCTCGTCCCAGGTCCCGGGCTCTTCGATCCCGACCTCGGCGAACTGGGCCTTGTTGTAGAACGCGACCCAGCGCGAGAGGTGGAGCGGCACGCCGTAGATGTGGTCGCCCACCTTGTAGAAGTCGCGCGTGCTCTCGACGAAGTCGCCGGTCGCGAGAATTTCTTCCCAGATGCCGTCGAGCTCCGCGAGCGCGCCCGATTCCACGAGGTCCTTGTAGACGCCGCCTGTCCACCACGTGAACATGTCGGGTGTCTCGCCGCTCGCGATCGCCGACTGGATGAACGCCTTGTACTGCTCGGGGTTGGCGTAGGCGACCTCGACGATGCGGTTTCCCGTATCCCTCTCGGACGCATCGCCCATCTTCTGAAACGCTTCCGACCAGAAGCCCTTGTCGTGGAACAGTTGCACATCGGCCGCCGCCGCGCCCGCAGCTCCGCCGACAGTCAGGCAAAGGCCCGCCGCCAGCGCCAGGAATTTCGACCTCAAGCTCATGGGTGTCTCCCTCGTCTCATTCATGCGTTGCCGGCGTTCGGATGGACCGGCCCGTATCGGCATCGAACAGGTGCATTCTCTCAAGATTGAGCGTGAACGCCAGAGTCTCCTCCGGCGCGACCAGCCGCGGCTGGTGCATGCGGCTGATGAACTCGTCGTCGCCGATGGACGAGAACAGCAGGGTCTCGTTGCCCAGCATCTCGGTGAACTCGACCCGCGACGAGAACGAGAAACCGTGGCGGGGCTTCATGCCGTGCCCTTCGGGCACGACGTCCTCGGGCCGAAATCCGGCGACGATGCGCTCTCCGGCAGCGGGGAAGGAGGCGAAGCGCTCCGCGGCGAGGGGCAAGCGAAAGTGCTCGCCCCGAAAGCAGGCGCCACCATCGGCGTTCTCGGCCACGCCCTCGAAGAAGTTCATCTGGGGCGAGCCGATGAACCCCGCCACGAACAGGTTGACCGGGTTCTCGAAGACATCGAGCGGTGTGCCGGTCTGCTCGATGATTCCGTCACGCATGACGACGATGACATCGGCCAGCGTCATCGCCTCGACCTGGTCGTGCGTGACGTAGATGGTGGTGACCTGGAGCCGCCGCTGCAGCCGCTTGATCTCGGCCCGCATCTGGTTGCGCAGCTTGGCGTCGAGGTTCGAGAGCGGCTCGTCGAAGAGGAAGACCTCCGGCTCCCGGCAAATCGCCCGCCCCATCGCCACCCGCTGGCGCTGCCCGCCCGAGAGCTGGGCCGGCTTGCGTTCGAGATAAGGCCCAAGCTCCAGGACCCCAACGGCGTGCGACACCCTCTTCTCGACTTCCGGGCGCGGCAGCTTCGCGAGCTTGAGAGAGAACTCCAGGTTCTGGCGCACGGTCATGTGGGGATAGAGCGCGTAGGATTGGAACACCATGGCGACGCCGCGGTCGCGCGCCGGCACCTCGTTCACCAGCCGGCCGTCGACGCGCAGCTCGCCGTAGGAGATGGTCTCCAGCCCGGCGATCATGCGCAGCGTCGTCGACTTGCCGCAGCCCGACGGCCCGACCAGCACTACGAGCGCCTTGTCCGGGATGTCGAGGTCGATGCCGCGCACGGCAATGTCGCGGCCGTACACCTTCACGATGTCCCTGAGAGCTACGGTCGCCATGATCGGTACTGGGAACGGGGGAGGGCGGACATGCTTGCATCGTCGTCCGCTATCCGGCGTCGCACAAGCACTGACGGCGATGGACGCATGGCAGCCGGCTGCAAGCGGTGGGGTCGTACACGCTCGACCCCGGCAGCGCGCGGCGGTATGCAAGGGGTGTGGGATTTTTTGGAGGGCGGCCATGTCGCTGATGGTCGAGCAGCTTCGGCATTACCGGGACCACGGGTTCGTCATCGTGGAAGGATTGCTGACGCCGGACGATCTGCAGCCCGCGATCGACGAGATCGAGGCGCACGTCGGCGCGCTGGCCGATGCGCTATTCGACGCGGGCCGCATCCCCGAAACTTACGCCGGGCTCGGCTTCTTCGAGCGGCTCGCCGCCATCGAGCGCGCACACAGCACGGCCGCGGTGCTGTTCCACGTCAGCGGTCTGCTGGGGCGCGGCATCGCTTCGCTCTGGGGCTCGCCCAAGCTGCTCGCCATCGTCGAGCAGCTGATCGGCCCGGATATCGCGGGCCATCCGGTCTGCAACGTGCGCTCGAAGACGCCGCGGACGGAGCTCATGACCGTGCCCTGGCATCAGGACACCGCTTACCTGTTGCCTGGGGCAGAGGGCACGCACCAGCCGGCCGCGTGGATCCCCTTCCTCGACGTGACGGTGGAGACGGGCTGCATGCAGGTGAAGCGGGGCGGCCACAGGGCAGGCGTGTTCACCCACGAGATCGAGCGCGACGTCGCCAACCCGAAGTCCTGGTACCTCTACATCCCCGAAGGAGACCTTGCCGGCTACGAGACGGTGACCTGCGAGATGGCGCTGGGCAGCGCTCTCTTCATCAACCAGTTGACCCCGCACCGCTCTCTGGAGAACCACTCGGACAAGGTGCGCTGGAGCGTCGACCTGCGCTGGCAGCGTCCCGGCGAGCCGGCCGGCTGGGAAGGTTATCTCGACCTCATGGAGATGCGCCGCGGCGGCGACCCTGCCTTCCGGCCGGACTGGGACGGCTTCTTCGCGCAGCGCGCCAAGGCGTTCGAAGGGTTTCGCAACCTCGACGAGAACTCGTTCGATATCAGCGTCGACGGCCCCTGGATCGACCGCTGGCGCTGATGCCCGCCAGTCGAGAGCGTCGGTCAAAATCCAGCGCTCTTGGGCAAGAACTCCTCCGTCACCCGCCCTTGCCACCGCCGACACGCTGGACATCGACGACACCTGAAGATCCAGCGCACGGCCGCCATCAGCTGTCGCTGTTCCACGCCCATTACGACCCGCGCTGCTTCATCGCTCCACTACAAATTGTTCGCGACAAGCACCGCCCGAGTGATGTGACGCGGTTATCTTCGAGGGCACGCCTGACCGTGTCGGTGGCGAGAAATGCGGGTTAATGTCTTGATTGCCGGAGGCACGGGCGTGGGCGCGGCGACGACCTGCCGCTTCGTCAAAAGCCGATGAGAGGAGGTGAGGACGTGGCCGCTGAGCGCCGGATCAAGTGGGGCGTGCTCTTCAACGGCGACAACCTGTCGCTGGACGAGATTCTCCGCTACGCCCGCATGGCCGAGGAAGCCGGCGCGGACAGCCTCTGGTCGAGCGATCTGGGACGCGATGCCTTCACGCCGCTCGCTGCCATGGGCGGTGTCGTCAAGTCTGTACGATTGGGGACGGCCGTCGCCACGTTCGCGCGCCCGCCGATGCACACCGAGACCGCCGCCATGACCATGGCCGAGCTGACCGGCCACAATTTCGTCTTGGGACTCGGCACCGCACCTCGGGAGTGGAACAGGGACTGGCACGGGCTCACCGACTACAAGCCCGTGACTCGCATGCGCGAGTATGTCCAATGCATCCGCAGAATGTGGACCGCGAGTCCGACGGAGGCCGTCGACTATGACGGCCGGTTCGTCAGCGTTCGCGGCTACCGGCGCTTCATCCCGGCGCCCTGCCCGGCGGTGCCGATCTACCTCGCAGCCGTACGGGAACGGATGCTGGAATTGGCCGGCGAGGTTGGCGATGGCCTGCTCGCCAACACGCTCAACACCCCGGCCTACTTCCGCGACATCGTGCGGCCGCAAATCGCCGCCGGCATGGCGAAGGCGGGGCGCTCGGGCGCTCCCTTCGAAATCGCCGCGCTCAAGGCCTGCGCGGTGCACGAGGACCGCGCGCGGGCCCGCGCGCTCGCCAGGCATGCCATCGCCTTCTACGCGACGCTGGACTACTTCGATATCGTCCTCGATCCGGCGGGTTTTGCCGAGCAGAAGGAGCGCATTCGCGCGGCCCATGCGCGAGACGACCTCCCTGCCATGCTGGACGCGGTGACGGAGGACATGATCGATGCGCTGGTCCTGGCGGGAACGCCGGAGGAGGTGCGCGCGCAGCTCCGGCCCTTCGAGGGCCTCATCGGCACCGTGATCCTCGCCTGTCCGATACTGGCGGCCGGCCCGAAGGAAACGCGCGCCAACCACGAGGCGATGATAGGCGCCTTTGCCTGTTGACCGTCGCGCCGGGCTGCACGTTCGCCTATATTGGCACGGGCTGCGGGGCCACCGGCACTGCACGATTCATCAGGGGAGATCAACATGACGACTTCGACGGACAACCGCTGGTCGCTGGACCGGCGCACCTTCCTCAAGGGCACGACGGCGGCGGCCGCAGCGGCGGCGGTGCCGGGCGCGATCGCAGGCCGCGACGCCATGGCGCAGGACCGGGCGTCGACGCTGGTGCTCGCCTCGCCGGCGACGCCGCAGAGCCTCGACAGCGAATACGACGTAAGCCTCGGCACCTTCGAATCGGTGGCCGCCTGCTACGATTCGCTCGTCGAATTCGAGAAAATCCCCGACCCCGACGACCCGGACGCGCTGCGCGAGGACATCAAGGACTATCCCGACCGCCCGGGCCGCGTGAACATGAGGGGCAAGCTCGCGGAAAGCTGGGAGATCGACCCCAACAGCCAGTGGATCCGTTTCAAGCTGAGGGAGGGCGTCAAGAGCAACTGGGGCAACGAGCTCACCGCCGAGGACGTGGTCTGGACCTGGCACCGCAAGCTGGAGCTGGGCGCCATCGGCGGCTTCTTCGCCAACACCATCAGCCTCAAGCGGAAGGAGCAGATCAAGGCCGAGGACAAGTACGTCGTCTCCTTCAACCTCGACCATCCGAACCCGCTGCTGCTGAAGCTGCAGCCCAACCTCTACAACCCGATCTACGATTCGACGAAGTGCCAGGAGGCCGGCGGCGCGGACGACCCGTGGGCCAAGGAGTTCTTGAAGAACGACACCGCCGGCTTCGGCCCCTACCGCATCGAGCAGCTCACGCGCGGGGCGCAGGCGGTCTACAAGGCGCGCGACGACTACTACGGCGGCAAGCCCGCGATGGACACGGTGATCCTGCGCGAGGTGCCGACTTCGGCCAACCGGGCGCAGCTTCTGCAAGGCGGCGCGGTGGACATCGCGCAATACCTGCAGCCGCTCGAGCTGGTGCAGCTCGCGAACGCACCGGGTGTGAGTGTCGACACGGTCCGCGCGACCTTCAAGCTGCTCATCGAGCTCAACGCCAAGATCGAGCCCTTCGACAACATCGACGTGCGCCGTGCGATGAACTTCGCATTCCCGCAGGAGCAGGTCATCTCGACCGTTTTCCAGAACCTGGCGAGCCCGCTCACCGGCTGCATGCCCGACATCTATCCGGGCTTCAACGGGGACTACTCGGAATACGAGACCCAGAATCTCGACCACGCGCGGGAGCTGCTCAAGGGGGCCGGATACGGCGACGGCTTCGACACCACGCTCGGCTACAACGCCGCGGTGACGACGCAGGAGACCACCGCGATCCTCTTCCAGAGCGCGCTCAAGGAGATCGGGGTCAACCTTCAACTCAAGAAGATTCCGGCATCGACGTTCTACAACAACGTCTCCGAGCGCAAGCAGCCGATGATCTTCTACTACGACTCGCCGTGGTGCCCGGATCCGGGCTACTCGATGAACCTCTACTTCCACTCCAAGTCGTTCATCAACTACTCGAACTACGAGAACGCCCGGGTGGACGAGCTGATCGACGCCGCGGCGCAGACCAGCGACATGGATGCACGCCTCGACATGATGGACGAGGTGCAGCAGATCGTGATGCGCGAGGCGCCTTGGGTGTTCGTCGCCTTCACCAACTACTCGATGGCGCGCCGCTCCGACATCAAGGGGTGGACCTACTACACCTCCAACAACATCCGCTTCCAGGACTTCAGTCGGGAGGCGTAAGGGGTGTTATCCGGGCCGCGTCGCCACCCGCGGCGGCGCGGCCCGCCCGCATCCCGAAATTTCTGAGCGAAACCTTGCCCACGCCATGAGCGTGTCGCACCAGCGATGACGGACATCACCGCCGGACATTCCGAGCGCAGCCGCTGGGAAGCCTTCGTCTACGCGCTCCGCTTCCTGCTGGCCGTGCTGCGGGCGCGGCCGCTGTTCGCGCTCGGCTACGTCATCGTTCTTCTGGTCTTCGTTCTCGCCATCTTCGCGCCGCTGATCGCGCCCTACGAGCCCGAGGTCGCGAACCCGGTCGACTTCCTGCAGGGGCCGAGCTGGCGGCATCTCTTCGGCACCGATGCGACCGGCATGGATATCTTCAGCCGCATCGTCTACGCGCCGCGCATCGACCTCACCATCGCGCTCGCGGGCACGATGATCTCGGCCGTCGTGGGCTCCTTCATCGGCGCGGTGGTGGGCTACTACCAGGAAGGCGGCGGCTTCGGCTCCTTCGGCGCGGGCTTCGTCATGCGCGCGGCGGACGTGCTGCAGGCCTTCCCCGTCTTCGTCTTCGCGATCGCGCTGGTGGCGATCTTCGGTCAGAGCCTGGAGAGCATCATCGCCGCCATCGCCTTCGTGAACGCGCCGATCTACCTCCGCCTCATGCGGAGCCAGGTGCTGGCGATCCGCAACATGCGCTACGTCGAGGCGTCCTACGTCTCCGGCGCCTCCGACCTGATGATCATGCTGCGCCACATCATCCCGAATTCGATGGCGCCGATCCTGGCCCAGCTCTCGGTCAACATCGGCTGGTCGATCCTGCTGACGGCGGCCTTGAGCTTCGTCGGCGCCGGCGTGGTCGCGCCGACGCCCGAATGGGGCAGCATGATCGCCATGGGCTTCCAGAACATCATCACCGGCCAGTGGTGGCCCTCCGTCTTCCCCGGCATCGCGCTCGCGGTCACCGTGTTCGGCTTCGCGCTGGTCGGCGCGAGCGTCGAGGTGCTGGCGGACCCAGCACGCAGGCGCGCGCTCGCCGGCACGCTCCGCGAAAAGAAGAAGCCCGCGTAGGTCTGGGCGATGCGCATCCTCCGCTACATCGGCCGCCGCTTCCTCTTCATCGGCCCGCAGCTCTTCGGGATCATCCTGGTGAGCTTCCTGCTGGTGAAGCTGATCCCCGGCGATCCGGCGGTGATGATGCTGGGCCCGTTCGCGACCGAGCAGCAGATCGCCATGCTCAACGCGGAGATGGGGCTCGAAGGCACGATCATCGACCAGTTCTGGATCTACCTGCAAAACCTGGTGCAGGGCGACCTCGGCACCTCGTGGCAGACCACGAAGCCCGTCTTCGACGATCTCGCCATCCGCTTCCCCGCGACGCTGGAGCTGATCACGCTCTCGCTCCTGCTGGCTTTGCTGATCGGCATTCCGCTCGGCGTCGCCGCCGCCTACTTCAAGCGCTCGATCGTCAAGAAGTTCTCCGACTACTACGGCCTGCTCGCCGGCTCCTTGCCGGACTTCTGGCTCGGGCTGATCCTGATCTACCTCTTCTACACGATCATGCAGGTGGCGCCGGCGCCGTTAGGCCGCATCGACTTCGCGGTGCTGCCGCCGGCGCCGGTCACCAACTTCCTCATCATCGACAGCCTGATTGCCGGCAACTGGCAGGCGCTCTGGTCGACGCTCGGCCA
The DNA here is from genome assembly GCA_965221125.1 of Alphaproteobacteria bacterium. Lineage (GTDB taxonomy): Bacteria > Pseudomonadota > Alphaproteobacteria > UBA828 > UBA828 > WTGU01. The sequence goes on along the minus strand of CBDCRW010000003.1, from coordinate 395,721 downwards.
CCTGGTGCTGCCGGTGGTCACGCTCGCCGTCATCAACGCGGGGCCGATCCTCAAGATGACCCAGGCGACCATGGAGCGGATGCTGGAATCCGACCTGATCCGCTACGCGGAGATGTGCGGGCTGCCGAAGCGCATCGTGATCCGCAAGGCTTTCCGCAACTCGCTGCCTTCCGTGGTCACCATCGTGAGCGTGCTCTACGGCTTCCTCATCGGCGGCGCGGTGCTGGTGGAGATCGTCTTCAGCTGGGGCGGCGCGGGCCAGTACGCGGTGCAGGGCGTGCTCAACGCCGACATCAACCCGGTGCTGGGCTTCGTGCTCTTCTCGGCGATCCTCTCGCTCATCATCTACCTGGTGGTGGACCTGATCTACTTCGCCATCGACCCGCGGATCAGGGGCTGAGAATGGCCGCCGCCGGCGAGACGACCGTGGCAAGGCAGGCGGGCGCGCCGGGGGCCGGGATGCTCGACATCGCCGGGCTCAACGTCACCTACCCGGTCTACGAGGAGGAGCCGGTGCGCGCGGTGCGCGACCTCGACCTCAGCGTGCGCTCAGGCGAGATCGTGGGGCTGGTGGGCGAATCCGGCTCCGGCAAGACGACGCTCGCCCGCGCGGTGATGGGGCTGCTCACCCAGCCCGGCCGCATCGACGGCGGCTCGATCCGGTTCGACGGCAAGGACATGCGGACGCTGTCTGAGAACCAGCTCAGGGCGATACGCGGCCGGGACATCGCCATGGTGATCCCGAACCCCCGCAGCGAGCTCGACCCGCTGATCCCGGTCGGCAAGCAGATCGCCGCCGTGGCCCGCGCCCACCTCGACATCGGCCGCGCCGAGGCCGACGAGATGGCGCTCGACATGCTGAAGGCGGTGCACATCCCCGACCCCACGCGGCGCTTCCGCGCCTTCCCGCACGAGCTGAGCGGCGGCATGGCGCAGCGGGTGGTGATGGCGATCTCGCTGGTCTGCTCGCCCAAGTTCGTGATTTCGGACGACGCCACCAGCGGCCTCGACGTGACGGTGCAGGCGCAGGTGCTCGACCTGCTGCGCACGCTCGTCCGCGAGCACGACACCTCGATGCTCTTCATCACCCGCGACATCGGCATCACGGCGCACTTCTGCGACCGGGTCGCCGTGATCTACCGGGGCGAGATCGTCGAGTTCGCGGAGACCGCGAGCTTCTTCGACAACCCGCAGCATCCGTACAGCGTCATGCTGCTCGCCGCCTTCGCCCACAACCCGGCGCTCAGGAACAAGTGGCACAAGCCGCTTGCGTCGACCGAAGCGGTGGCCGGGCGGGCCTGCCAGTACGCGCCCCGCTGCGTCCACCGCGAGGACGAATGCGACGAGCGCCATCCCGACCTGCGCGAGCTCGGCGCCCGCCACCACGTGCGCTGCCACTTTCCGGTGGAGCGGGTGGCATGAGCGCCGTGCTGACCGTCGACGGGCTGGTCAAGCACTTCCCCATCGCGGGCTCGCGCTCGGTGGTGCAGGCGGTGAACGGGGTGAGCTTCTCGGTCGCCAGGGGAGAGACGCTCTCGCTGGTGGGGGAATCGGGCTCGGGCAAGACCACCGTCGGCCGCTGCGTGCTCGGCCTCATCAAGTCGACCGACGGCTCCATCGGCTTCCACGGCAGACCCATCGACAAGCGGCGCAACATCCGCTCGCGCGAGCTGCGCGGCAAGCTGCAGCTCGTCTTTCAGGAGCCCGCCGAGTCCCTCGACCCGCAGGTGCGGATCGGCAACACCATCGCCGAGCCGCTGCGCTCCATGGGCATCTCCCGCCCCGACCAGCGCAAGCGCGTGCGCGAGGTCGCGCGCCGCGTGGGCCTGCGCGATTCGACGCTGGAGCAGTTCCCGGCTGAGCTGAGCGCCGGCCAGCAGCAGCGCGTCGGCATCGCGCGCGCCATCGTCACCGACCCCGAGCTGATCGTCCTCGACGAGCCCACGTCGGCGCTCGATCCCACGGCGCGGGCGGAGATCATCGACCTCCTGATCCGCCTGCAGCAGGAGTTGGAGACCGCCTACCTCTTCATCAGCCACGACCTCAGCACCGTGCGCTACCTCAGCCACCGGGTCGCGGTGATGTACCTCGGCATGATCGTGGAGCTGGGGACGGCGAAGGAACTCTTCAGCCACCCGCGCCATCCCTACAGCGTGGGTCTGCTCTCCTCCGTCCTCCTGCCCAACCCGAACCTCAAGCGCGACAGCGCGGTCGACCTCGCCGGCGAGATCCCGAGCCCGATCGACCTGCCGACCGGCTGCTACCTTGCCGGCCGCTGCCCCTTCGCCGACGACAAGTGCCGGAGCGAGATGCCCAAGGAAGACACGGTGGCCGAGGGGCACACCGTAAACTGCTTCAAGCATCGCGAAGCGCTGCGCGGGCACGAGGCGCTCGACTACTTCGACGACTTCCAGGTGGAGGCGGAGAAGCTGCTCGGCGCCGGCCGGCGCTGAGCGGCCGCCACGGCGTTTCCCGACCCCCTAATTGTTGATGGAATGGACGCCCCCTCCTGACGGCATCGCAATGTGCCAAGGTGGTGTTGTGTTTCAACCCCCTGAAGGAGGAGGCATCCATGGAAGAGGTTAGCATCATCGGGATCGATCTGGCGAAGCGCAGCTTTCAGCTTCACGGTGTTCGGGCAGACGGGTCGGTTGCATTCCGCAAGAAGCTGAGCCGGGAGAAGCTTGAGAGCTTTCTGGCCTCTCGGCCGCGTTGTGAAGTGGCGATGGAGGCTTGCGCGAGTGCACACCACTGGGGCCGGGCGTTCCATGAGCTTGGCCACGACGTGAGGTTGATCCCGCCGATCTACGTCAAGCCGTATGTGAAGCGGCAGAAGAACGACGCGGCGGACGCGGAGGCGATCTGCGAAGCCGCGCAGCGGCCGAGCATGCGCTTGGTGGCGGTGAAGACGCAGGATCAGCAGGCCCGGGCGATGTTGTTCCGCACGCGCGATCTTCTGGTGCGTCAGCGGACGCAGACGATCAACGCGCTGAGGGGCCACCTGGCGGAGTTCGGCGTGATCGCGCCCAAGGGACCGGCTCATGTCGGTCGGCTGGCTGTGGCGCTGGAAGCCCCGGGTTGCGACTTGCCGGAGCAGGTTCGGGAGTTGGCCGGCCTTCTCCTCGAGCAGATCGCCGTGCTCAGTGCGAAGATCGACAGCCTTGGGAAGGCGCTTCAGGCGAGCGCGCGCCAGGACGAAGAGGCGATGCGGCTCATGACGATCCCCGGGATCGGTCCGATCTGTGCGATGGCGCTCCAGGCCTTTGCACCGCCGATGGAGAGCTTCCGGCGCGGGCGCGATTTCTCCGCCTGGCTCGGCCTCGTGCCGCGCCAGCACACGACGGGCGGCAAGCCGAGGCTGGGCAAGATATCGAGGATGGGCCAGCGCGACCTCAGGCGCCTCCTGATCACGGGCGCCATGACGGTTGTCAGGCACGCGATTCGACGCGGCGAGACGGCTGACCCCTGGCTGGCCAGGATGCTGGCGCGCAAGCCGAGGATGCTGGTCGCGGTGGCCCTGGCCAACCGCATGGCGCGTATCGTGTGGGCGCTGGAGACGAGGAAGGAGACCTACCGGCTTCCCGTCGCCGCCTGAGAAGGCGAAGCGCGGAACGTCGTCGGGGATGCGGGCAGGACGGAGGACGGGCAAGGGCAAAACGGTCAACGAGACGGGATCGGGCAAACCAGCTTCCGAACAAAGAGCCTTCGAGCTCGCACTGTTGATATGGACCCGATCCGCGTATCTCCATGCGGGCCAGCGGCGCCAGAGTTACGCGCCGCATCAACAGGCCGGATAGATGTAAGCACCTGACCGCATGCTCCAAGGCGTTCAAAGAACTGCTTGCATCAACGGGGGCGTCCATAGATGTTCGGCGTCTTCGTTTGACCCCTCGGAATTAACGGAGTTCAAAGCCTTACCACGCCGATCGACGCCCAACTTGCGCGCCGAACCACAATCGCGAACGCGCCACCGATGAGCTTGTCTGCCGGATGTCGTTCTGACCCCTCTTGCCCCTCTATCAGCCACGAAAACTGTTTTACATTTCGACGATAAGTCAGTGATACTCAGGGGGGGAAAGTGGCTCGAATGTGGAAAATACCTTGATTCAAAACGAAAATATCGAGTCCTCTAATTAGAGGGTGCCTGGTTCGAGTCCGGGCGGGCATACCATTGTTTTCAAGGGCTTAGGGCATTTCGCCTAAGCCTTTTTCTTCGGATAAGCATCGGGTAAGCATGGTCAAATGCACAATCAGGCGCAGCGGAGGCCTATGGAACGGGCTTGGCGGCTGCTGACCCGGAGCAACATGGACAAGCTCGCTAGGGGCTGCGACATGGTGGTGCCCGATGGCTGCGATGACACCTGCCAGTCCATCCCGTCGAACCTCAGGCGCAAGCGGAATCGGTTCCTAACCGACGCCGAGTTCACCCGTCTCAGCTAGATGCTCGTCCCGGAAGTCACGACATGCCCTTATTTCGTCAGAATCGCGACCCGATGCGGCGGCGGCACGCGCAACCCTACGAAATTCCTTGCTTCTTCGCTCCATTCGCAGGATCAAGAGAGCCATCTGTCATCGTACCGTAACCGGATCGAATCAAACCCCAGACCACGACTGGCTTTCCATGTCCTCGTCATCGAATTTCGTTGCTTGCCCGGGACTCGCCTTTTGGCCCCGCTCAGCGACGGGACCCGCGAGAGAAAATCCCGCTCTACGATCAAACAAGTCCCCGATCTTGGCGTGAAGATCCCGAATCTCGCGCTCATGGCCACGCGCACGACACTCCGCGCCCTTCGAGAGCAACTCCACCAAGCCCGCGACCCCCTGGCTCTTCCAAGCGCCCACCTGGTTCGGATGAACCTGATGCTGCGAGCCAATCTCTCGAAGCGTCCTCTCACCCCGAAGCGCCTCCAACTGGAATACGGCAATTTGCTGAGATATAAAGAATTATCGTGCTCCAGCGTACCCTAGTCGTACGCTACCCAACACCGCACCATGGTCCGGGGAGTCGGGATGACAGGGCTTCGCATAGAATTCCGTGCCAACGGTGGACGAACGGGGCGGCCGTCATATTGGCGGCATGATATCGCGACTTGACGCGCTACCGTATTTATGGGAATATGGCCACATGAAGACGACTGTGGAACTTCCCGACACCGTGTTTCGGCAGAGCAAGGCTCTGGCCGCCGCCCGCGGCATGACGTTGAGACGGTTCTTTACCGAAGCGCTTGAGGAGAAACTTCGGCGCTCCGCAGAGGGTGGGAGCGCCGCCGACGAGGAACCGCCGTGGATGGCCGGTTTCGGAGCGCTGTCCGATATTCGGGAGGAGAACCGCAGGGTACTGGAATTAATTGAGGACGAGTTCGAACGGCTCTCGCCCGAAGACGTAACATGATCCTCGACACCAACGCCGTGTCTGCGTGGGCGGATGGCCACGTCGCGGTCGAAGCCCCGCTGCGCGCGGCCGACCGCCTGGTGGTGCCGAGTGTTGTACTCGGCGAGTACTACTTCGGCATCCGTCAGTCGCGTCTTCGAGACCGCTATGAGGCGTGGCTTTCCCGCTATCTGTCGCTTACCGAAATCGCGGCCGTCACATCGGCGACGGCCCACGCCTATGCCGAAATACGCCTGGAATTGAAGCGGATGGGGGCTCCCATACCGTCGAACGATGTCTGGATCGCGGCGCTCGCCCGTCAGCACGGTCTCCCTGTATTGAGCAACGACCGGCATTTTGACGTGGTCGCCGGCGTCCGCCGTATCGCCTTCTGAGCGCCGGTCGATCCTGCAGTTACGAGTCGAGGCAAGGGCGATGGTTCTTAAGCCGCCTGCTTCGTCTGCAGGCCGTTCTCGGCCACCCAGCGGGTGGTGTCGTCGAGGGCCAGGGCGAAGCGGCGCATCATCTCGTCCACCTCCGCCTCGGTCATCACCAGCGGCGGCGCGAAGGCGAGGCTGTCGCCGGCGAGCGCGCTCCTGATGATGAGCCCGTGCTCGCGCGCGCGGTCCACCGCATACGTCTTCACGCCGCACGCCGGGTCGAACGAGCGCCGCGTCTCCTTGTCCGCCACCAGCTCGATGGCGGCCATCATGCCGACGCCCCGCGTCGTGCCCACCAGCGGGTGGTCGGTGAAGCTGCGGATGCGCTCCTGCAGCAGCGCCCCCACGCGGCGCACGTTGCCGAGCACGTCGCGCTCCTCCATCAGCTCCTGGCAGCGGAGCGCCACGGCGACCGCCACAGGGTGGCCGGTGGTGGTGAACGCGTGGGCGAAGAAACCCAGCTTGCGGCTCTCGGCCAGCATGGCGTCGTAGAGCTTCTGGTTGATCATCACCGCCGAGATCGGCTGGTAGGCGCTGGCGAGCCCCTTGGCGAGCGAGAGCCCGTCCGGCCGGATGTTGAAGGTCTCGGAGCCGAGCCAGCTTCCGGTCCGGCCCGATCCGGTGATGACCTCGTCGGCGAAGAACAGCACCTCGTACTTGTCGAGCACCGCCTGCATCTTCTCGAAGTAGGTTTTTGGGGGCACGATGCAGCCGCCGCCGCCCATCACGGGCTCGGCGAAGAAGGCCGCGACGGTCTCCGGCCCCTCGCGCACGATCAGCTCTTCGAGGTTGCCCGCGAGCCTCGATGCGTAGTCCTCCTCGCTCTCGCCCGGCTCGCCGTAGCGGTAGTAGTGCGGGCAGTCGGTCTTGAGGAAGAGATCGTTCACCGGCAGGTCGAAGTCCGTGTGCATCTGCGGGATGCCGGTGACGCTGGCCGCGCCGCAGGTCACGCCGTGGAAGCCCATGAAGCGGGAGATGATCTTCTTCTTCTCCGGCTTGCCGATGGCGTTGTGGTAGTACCAGGCGAGCTTGACCAGCGTGTCGTTGGCCTCGGAGCCCGAGTTCGCGAAGAACACCCGCGCCATCGGCACGTGCGTGGACGCCTTCAGCCGCTCGGCGAGCCGCCCCATCGGCTCGGTCGTCTTGTCGATCAGCGAGTGGTAGTAGGGCAGCGCGCGGAACTGCTCGATGGCCGCGTCCACCAGCGCGCTCTCGCTGAAGCCGAAGTTGGCGCACCACATGCCGGCCACGCCTTCGATGTAGTCGCGGCCCTCCTCGTCGATGATGGAGACGCCCTTGCCGCGGGTGACGACCAGCGGCGGCGTCCGCTCCAGCGCGTCGAGGTTGCCGTAGCCGTGGGCGACGTGGGCCACGTTGCGCGCGCCGAGGGAGTTCGGGTTACTGACGGGCGCGGCGCTGTCGTCGCCGGCGCTCGCGGTGGTGCTGCTTGCATCGTCCATCACGGGCCATCTCCGTCGCTTGGGGCCGTCGGCGGAAGCGCTCTCACGACCGCGTGCATACTAGAGCGTTTCCGTTTTGCACGGAAACGCTCTGACTCTTTGTCGCTCACGGCAGCCGGCCGTTGGCCGGCGCCTGCGCGGGCGCGCCGCATTCGCGGCGGGCCGCGGTCGCGGCCTGTCGCGCGTCCGTCAAGGCCGGACGCGCTCTAGCAGGCTCGCGCCGTCTTCAAATCCCTCACGCGCCGGGTGCGAGCGTGGCAAGCAGGCCGTAGTGGTCGGAGAGCGGCACCGGGCCGCCGTCCGGCACCGGCACCGCCGCCTCGTCGAGGACGATACGCACATCGCGCGCTTCGACAGGCTGGCCGCTGCCGGCGCGAACGAAGATATGGTCGACCCGGCGCGGGGCGGCGCCGGCCCGGCTGCGGTTGAGCGGATTGGCCGGGTCCCACGTGCTTCGGCGGCGGGCCGGGTCCGGCGCGAGGGCGGCGGCGTCGGCGAAGCCGGCGGCGCTGAGGCGCGCATCGGCCGCCGCATCCGTGGCGGGGTCGCTGTTGAAATCGCCCGCGAGCACGACCGGCCCCGCGAACGGCGCGGCGGCAGCAGCAATGGCCTCGGCGATCTGCGCGTCCCGCCGGCTGGCCGCCCCCTGGCGCCGGCGTTGCCGGTAGGCGCCGCCCGCCGTCGCGTGAAGGTTGACGACGCGGCAGCGGCCGAGGGCGGGCGTCCGCACCGTGCAGCTCAGCATCCCGCGCGGGCCGAAGAGGCCTTCCTCCAGCGTCTGCGCTGCGAACGGGGTGCACGCGGCGTCCTCCAGCGGGTGGCGCGAGAGGGTGAGCAGCCCGGTGCCGTAGAAGCGGCTGTCCTCCGCGATGCCGGCGCGGTAGGGGTAGAGATCGCGAAGCGCCGCCGCCAGCGCTTTCTTGACGCGCTGCGGCACCAGCTCCTGCAGCAGCACGATATCCGCGCCGACCGCCCGCAGCGCAGGGGCGAGGCCGGCGGCGCGCGGCACGACATGCGGCACGTCCTCGTAGAGTGCCGCGCCGAACAGGCGGATCTCGGTGAGCCCGGTATTGAAGGTCAGGACGCGCAGCACCGGTACGCTACGGTCCTGGCCCTGCACGGATCACGGGCCGAGAGGTGCGGTTGACCAGGAAGAGGCCGGCGAAGAGCAGCGCGACGGCGAGACCGATCCAGGGGCTCGGCACCTCGCCGAAATAGAGCGCGGCCCAGCCCATGCCGGCCAGCGGGCCGATGTAGCCGTTGGTCGAGAAGAAGACCGGCCCGACCATGCGGATGACCTCGAGGCCGATGACGAAGAAGCAGGCCGTGAGCGCGCCGCCGCCGATCAGCGACCAGTCGCCGGCGGTCATGGTGCCGTCGAAGACCCACCAGCTGTCTGCGATGGCCATCACCGGCAGCACCAGGATCGCGCTCGCGAACGCGATGCCGCAGGTGAGCGGGATCGGCTGGCTGCCGGCCGGGCGCAGGAACACCACCGCGACGCTGCCGAAGGCGTAGCAGACCGGCGAGCCGAAGGCCAAGAGAAGCCAGGGCGCCATGTCGGCGTCGGGCAGGCTGGTCCCCGGTGCCAGCACCACCAGGATGCCTGCGAGGCCGAGCAGGATGCCCGCGACCCGCAGCAGCCGCACGCGGTCCAGCCGGAACAGGGTCGCGAAGGCATAGGTGAGGATGGGCGAGAGCGTGAGCGTCAGCGCGACCGCGCCGGCCGGCACCCGGGGCGCCGCCAGCGCCAGCATGGTGTAGGGCAGCGCGATGCCGATGAAGCCGAAGATGAAATAGAAGCGGAGGTAGGCGGGCGCGAGCTTCGGCCGCTGCCCGAGGGCGAGCCCCGCCACCAGCGCGACCGCGCCTGCGCCCGCCCCCTGCCAGAAGACGAAGGGAAACACCGGAATGCCCTCGGTAATCGCCATCCGGTTGAGCGAGAAGGTCATGGCGTAGCTGCAGGCGCCGAACAGCAGCATGGCGAGCGGCACCAGCCGGGAGCCGCTCTGCTCGACGCGGCTCACGGAGGCCGCCCGTCACTCCGTGAGGCCGGCGGTGAGTCCGCCGTCGATGACGAGCGCCGTGCCGGTGATCCACCTGGCGTCGTCGGAGGCGAGATAGACGAAGCCGTCAGCGATGTCGCGCGGCGTGCCGATGCGGCCCAGCGGCGTGCGGCCCGCGCAGCGGGCCAGCGCCGACTCCGGGTCCGGCTGGTCGGCGAGGAAGCCGTCGAACATGGGCGTGTCCACGAAGCCGGGGCAGATGCAGTTGGCGCGGATGCCCGAGGCGGCGCCGTCGAGCGCCATGCAGCGCGTCAGCATGATGAGCCCGGCCTTGGAAGCGACGTAGGCTGCGTCCTGTGGCGCCGCGATGACGCCGGCGATGGAGGCCGTACTCAGGATCGCGCCGCCGCCGGCCTCCACGAGATGCGGCCAGAACGCCTTCGAGACTCGATATGCGCCGCTCAGGTTGATGTCGATTTCCCGCTGCCAGTCGGCCTCCGAAAGCTCGGCCACGCCGCCCAGGATGGTGACGCCGGCGTTGTTCACCAGCACGTCGATGCGCCCCAGCGCCGCCAGGGCGTCTTCGGCCAGGCGCTCCACGTCGCCCTCGCTGGTGATGTCGCAGCCCACCGCCCGCGCGCTGCCGCCGCTGGCTGCGATCGAGGCGGAGATCGCGTCCGCGCCTTCTGCGTCGCGGTCGGCGCAGACCACCGCCGCGCCTTCCTCGGCGAAGCGGAGGGCCGTCTCGCGGCCGATACCGGATGCGGCGCCGGTGACGACCGCGTGTCTGCCGGCGAGTCTCACGAGGGCAGGGGGTTAAGCCCGCTCACGCGGGCATGGTCTCGTTCCGGCGCTGGGCGCGCTGCATCAGGATCAGCCCGATCACCGCGAACACGCTGAGGCAGATCAGGATGAACAGGCCGAGCGCCGCCACGTAGGCCCATTCCAGGTCCTTGAAGGTAAGGTCGAGGATGTAGACCGAGATCGACTTGGTCGCCGTCCCCGGCCCGCCGCCGGTCATCACGTAGAGGATGTCGAAGATCTTGATGCACTCGATGGTGCGGATGACCAGCGCGATGATCATCACCATCTTCATGCGCGGCAGCACGATGCGCCAGAAGCGCTGCCAGGCGTTGGCGCCCAGCAGCGTCGCCGCCTTCATCTGGTCCTCGGGCACGCCCACCATCCCGGCCAGCAGGATCAGGAACATCAGCGGCGTCCATTGCCAGATGTCGGCGATCATCACCGAGATCATCGCGAGCGTGCCGTCGGCCAGCCACAGGATCTCGACCTCCGTGCCGCTGATCCGGCTGAGCAGGTCGTTGATCGGGCCAGAGCTCTGGAACAGCATGAAGAACATGTAGCCGGCGACCGCGGGCACGATCATCATCGGCATCAGCATGATCGAGTAGAACAGCCGCTTGCCCACGAACTTCTCGGCGAAGAGGATCGCGAGCCCGAGGCCCAGCAGGAACTCGATGGGCACGCAGACGGCGACGATCAGGAAGGTCCGCCCGATCGAGCCCCAGAGCTTGGAATCGTCGAAGAGGTCGCCGTAGTTGCCGAAGAGGTTGGCGCTCTCGTAGGCCATGTACCAGGGCGTGCCGTCGAGCGGCCCCCACCAGGTGAAGCTCACGTAGAGCTGCATCACCAGCGGGAAGGCGACGATGAAGAGCAGCAGGAGCTGGGCCGGCAGCGTCAGGTAGAGCCCGAGCACCTTGCCCTGGCGCTCCAGCGGCGTGAGCACGGGCCGCCTGGATTTCGCGCTTGCCGCGCTCATTGCTTCAGCGCCCCGAAGGTGAGGCCGCGCACCAGGTATTTCTGGATCGCGATGCCGAAGACCACCGGCGGCACCACGGCAATCAGCCCGAGCGCCGCCTTGGCGCCGTACATCTGCCCGGTCATCGCCGACGACAGCGAGTTCATGTAGACCGGGATCGTCACCCACTCCTTGCGCGTCAGCAGCAGGGCGATGACGTAGTCGCTCCAGTTGAGGATGAAGACGAAGAGCGTGGTGCTGGCGAGCGCCGCCTTCACCATGGGCAGCGTGATCTTCCAGAACACGCGGAACCAGCTGCAGCCCTCGACGAGCGCGGCCTCCTCGATTTCCCTGGGCACTTCATCGAAGAAGGTCTTCATCAGCCAGAAGGCGAAGGGCAGCGTGACGATGCCGTAGATGAGCGAGAGCCCCCACCAGGAATCCATGGCGCCGATGAAGGCCCACATGATCATCACCGGGATCATCACGGCTAACGGCGGGAAGAGCCGGAGCTGGAGCACGCCCAAGGGCAGGTTGCGCCCGACCATGAAGCGGGAGACCGCATAGGCGCCCATGGTGCCGGCAATGACCGCGATCGCCGTGCCGAGCAGCGCGGTGACGAGACTCGCGATGATCGGCTTGGTGGCCGTCCGCTCATGGGTGATGGAGTAGGCTTCCGTCTCGCCCGTGAAGATGTACTCGAAGTTGGCGAAGGTGGGCTCGCGCGGCAGCCAGTGCAGGTCGCCTGCGGTGGACACCCACTCGGTGTGCGGCTTGAAGGCCATGGTGGCCATCCACACCACCGGCAGCAGCGCGATGCCCACGGCGACGAGGATCAGCGCGTAGCGCCAGAGGTGGGAGTAATAGACTCGTTGCATCGCTAGTCAGGCCGCGGTTCCGGGCCGCTTGCCGTGCTCACGCACGGCCGGGAGAGGAGCGGGCGGCGCGCAGACGCTGCGCACCGCCCACGACGGAGCGAATCGGCGCGTTCCGGATCAGGCCTGATCGATGACCGTGGACCAGCCGGACTTCGCGGCGTTGATGAGTTCGATCATCTTGTCCTCGCCCTTCTTGCGAAGGTGCTTGCGCCACGACTTGGCGGTGTTCTCCATCGCTTCCTGGGACGAAATCTCGCCGGCGAGCGCGGCGACGAGATTCTCGCTCAGCGTGTTGTGCATCGCGAACTGGCCGGGAATGGCGATGGTGGGCACCGCGCGCGCCACGGTGCCTTCGATGATCGGCACGTGGTAGGGCTTGTAGGACTGGATCACCAGCGGATCCTGGAAGTTGGCGAGCTGGAAGGGATCGAAGAACCCGCCCGGATTGCCGGTCAGCAGGCTGAAGATCCGCGTGGACCCCGACCACTGCAGCCAGAGATACGCGGCCTCCTGATGCTCGCTCTGGGTCGAGACGCCGCCGTTGTTGCCGAGGTAGATGGTCGAGCGGCGCACCAGGTCATTGCCGAACTGATGACCCGGCGGCAGGAACGAGCCCATCTTGCCGCCGATCGCGGTCTCCGAATTGTCGAGGAACTTCGGGCAGTTGGAGAAGGTGCCGAGCATGAACGAGTTGCCGTTGGCCATGTTCCCGTAATACTCGGGCCAGCTCCAGCCGAGGCCGCCCTTGTCCGACCAGTCGAGGCTCCTGACGTGCTCCTCGGTGGCCTGGATGCCGGCGTCGGTGTCGATGAGCGGGTTGCCCTCGTCGTCGAACAGGTGCTGGTTGGGGTTGTCCTTGCTGACGTAGCGGTTGTACCAGGTGCTGATGCCCCAGAAGTGGCTCATCATGTTGCCGTTGCCGAGCATGCCCTTCGAGGTGAAGAACTCGGCAAGCTGGTCGCACTCGCCCCAGGTGCGGGGCGGCCCGATCTCCCAGCCGTACTTGTCGCCGAACTCCTTCTGGTTCGCCGGGTCCTCGGTGAGATCCCTGCGATAGACCCAGACCTGCGCGTCGCCGTCGTAGCAGACGGAGCGCGGCTCGCCGCCGTACTTGTAGAGCATGTCGTAGGATTCCGGCGTCGGCATGCCGCGCTCAGGATCGGCGAAGTCGGCGCCGTGCTTCTCGATCCACTCGCCGAGCGGCGCGATGCCGTTGGCCTCTGAGAGATCGCCCATGGCGGCGTAGCCGAAGGTGTAGACGTCGTAGGCGGCGGAGCCGGTGGTGACGTCCTGGATCACCTTGTTGAACTGCTCCTCCGGCGAGACGGGGATGAACTCGAGCTTGACCCCGGTCTCCGCCTCCCAGATCGACTGCAGCGTCGGCCCGTCCGGCGGCCACGGATTGGTGAAGTGGCCGATGGCGCCGTCGGTCATCAGGATGTTGAGCTTTTCCGGCGCCTTGCCTTCCGCCTTCAACTTGCGCATGCCCTCGACCGCGCGGCCTTCGGACATGGTCTCGTCGTACTGGTAGCGCTCCGCCCCGTCGAAGCCGGTGGGGCCGCCGGTCATGCCGGGCGCGAGGCCCTCTGCCCGCGCGGGCCGGATGAACCGGGGTGCAATACCGATAGGCGAGGTGAGCACCACGCCTGCGGCGCCGGCCTTGAGAGCTTGCCGTCGCGTAATCTTCATCGCCATTGATGCCTCCCTGGCATGGTTTCGATTCGATGGGCCGTGCCGTCGAGCCGGCGCACTGCCGCGGGCGAATCTATACCACGCGCGCGCGTCATACCGCACCCTCCTTGCGCCGCCCGGACTCCGTCCGCTAAGGAGGCCCGTCGGGGGCAGGGGAGCGGCCGGAGGGGCATGGCGATGAGCGGCGAGTGGCATCGGATGAGCGCGCTGGCGCTCGGCGCCGGCATCGGGAGCGGCGCCATCGACCCGCGCGCGCTGACCGAATACTTCCTCGAGCGCATCGAGGCGGTGGACGGCAACCGCACGATCTATCTCCGCCTCACGCCCGTCCGCGCCCGTGCCGAGGCCGAGGCCGCCCACCGGCGCGCGAAAGCCGGCATCAGGCAGTCGCCGCTCGACGGCGTGCCGATCTCGTGGAAGGACCTCTACGACAGCGCGGGCGACGTCACCAGCCACGGCACGCCGGCGCTGGCCGAGCGCATCGCGGAGCGCGACGCGACCGTTCTCGCCCGCGCCACCCGCGCCGGCCTGGTCTGCCTCGGCAAGACCAACCAGACCGAGTTCGCCTTCTCCATCCTCGGCCTCAACCCCAGGATGGGCACGCCGCCCAACCCCTTCGATGAGGCCGTGCCGCGCATACCGGGCGGCTCGTCGTCCGGCGCCGCGGTCTCGATCTCGCGCGGCCTCGCCGCCGCCGCCATCGGCTCGGACACCGGCGGCTCCGTCCGCGTGCCGGCGGCCTGGAACGGCCTCGTCGGGCTCAAGACCAGCGTCGGGCTGCTGCCGCTCGACGGCGTGCTCGGGCTCAGCACCAGCATGGATACGGTGGGCCCGCTCACCCGCGACGTGGCCGATGCGTCGGCGCTCTTCGCCGTGCTCGACGGGCGCGTCGGCGCCGGCAACCGTCCCGCGCCGGACCTCGCGGGCGCTTCTCTCTCCCGCGCCCGCTTCGCGCTGCCGACGACGCTGGTGTGGCAGGCCCTGGATCCCGGCGTCGACGCTGCGGCGCGGGGCGCGGTCGAGCGGCTCCGTGCCGCCGGCTGCGCCATCGACGAGACGCCGGTGCCCGAGTTCGAGGCGGTCGAAGACCTGGTCGGCCGCTTCGGCGCCTATCACGCCGCCGAGTGCCACGCGCTCTGGCACGACGTGATCGAAGCGAATCCCGACCTGATCTACGCGCCGATCTGGGAGCGCATTCGCGTGGGCGCGGAGATGTCCGCCACCGATGCCGCGCGGGCGAAGCAGGGGCTGGCCGCGCTCGCCCCAGCACTGCACGCCCGGATCAGGCGGCACGGCGTCTTCCTCATGCCGACGGCGGCAGAGAGCCCGCCGCCCATCGCCGCGCTCGAAGCCGACGCCGAGGTCTACAGAACCGCGAACACGGCGGCGCTCCGCAACACGCGCATCGGCAACTACCTGAATTGCTGCGCGCTGACGCTACCCTGCGGGCGGGACGGGAACGGCATTCCGGTGGGCCTCATGCTGATGGCCCCGCCCGGCGAGGAGGAACGGCTGTTGCGGCTGGGCGCCGCTATCGAGCCCGTGATTGCCGGGGGCGCGTAGCCCGCGCCGCGTCCTCGGTCGGCGCGGCGAACGCCAGCGAGCGCCCGGTCATCGCCGCCGGCTGGGGCAGGCCCATCAGGTCGAGCACCGTCGGCGCGATATCGGCGAGCGCGCCGTCGCGGAGCGCGAGGCCCGGCGCGCCCGCGAGCACCGCAGGCACGGCGCCGTGCGTGTGCGCGGTATGCGGCGTCTCGCCGTCCTGCATCTTCTCGGCGTTGCCGTGGTCGGCGGTGATGAGCAGCGCGCCGCCGGCAGCCTCCACCGCATCCGCGAGCCGGCCGAGGCAGCGGTCCACGGCGGCGACCGCCGCCATCGCCGCCTGCAGGTCGCCCGTGTGGCCCACCATGTCCGGGTTGGCGTAGTTCACGACGATCAGATCGAAGCGGCCGCCCGCGATGGCCGCCGCCACGCCGTCCGTGACCTCCGCGGCCGACATCTCGGGCTGCAGGTCGTAGGTCGCCACCCTGGGCGAGGGCACGAGCACGCGTTCCTCGCCCGGCATCTCGCGCTCCTCGCCGCCGTTGAGGAAGAACGTAACGTGGGCGTACTTCTCGGTCTCGGCGATGCGGAGCTGGCGTAGCCCGGCGCGTGAGACGACCGCGCCGAGGCCGTCCGCCACCTGCTGCGGCGGGAACATCGTCCCGGCCAGCCGATCCAGGCTCTCGGAATAGCTGCACATGCCGACAGAAGCGGCGAAACGCACGCGCCGCTCGCGCGCGAAGCCGTCGAAGGCGGGGTCGAGCAGCGCCGCCATGATCTGACGGGCGCGGTCGGCCCGGAAGTTGGCCATGATCAGCCCGTCGCCGTCCGCCATGCCCGCGTAGCCAGCGATCGCTGCGGGCTCAACGAACTCGTCGCCCACGTCTTGCGCGTAGCTCTCGGCGACGGCCGTCACGGCGCTTTCCGCAGCCCGGCCGCGCGCGGAGACCAGGGCGTCGTAGGCCCGCGCCGTCCGCTCCCAGCGCCGGTCGCGGTCCATGGCGTAGTAGCGGCCGCAGACGGTCGCGATCCGCACGTCGGCGAGACCGCGAAGTCCCGCCTCGAAGCGCGGCAGGTCTTCGATGGCGGAGCGCGGCGGCACGTCGCGGCCGTCGAGGAAGGCGTGCACCCGCACGGGCACGCTGGCCTCGCTCACGGTCCGCGCAATCTCCAAGATGTGATTCTGGTGGGAATGGACGCCGCCCGGCGAGACCAGGCCCATCAGATGGCAGCGGCCGCCGCTCTCCCGCAGCCGCTCGATCAGCGAGAGGAGGGCGGGGTTGCGCGCCAACGAGCCGTCGGCCACGGCGGCATCGATGCGGGGCAGGTCCTGCAGCACGACCCGGCCCGCGCCGATAGTCATGTGCCCCACCTCGGAGTTTCCCATCTGGCCCTCGGGCAGCCCCACGGCGGCGCCGGCGGTGGCGAGCAGTCCCCACGCGCGCTGGGCTATCAGCCGATCCCACACCGGCGTCTCGGCGAGGGCGATGGCGTTGTGCGCCGTCTCCTCCCGGTGCCCCCAGCCATCCAGCACGCAGAGGACGACGGGGCGGAATGCACTCTTGCCGGCCATGATCGCGCCTTCTACCCCGCGCGCTGGGTGTTGGCCATGCTGCCGTCCGCTCAGCTCCCGCCCGCTGCGCCGCTGCGGCTGACGGTCACCGGCGCGCCGCCGGTGAGCGTCTGGTAGACGACGCAGTAGCGCTCGGTGAGCTTGTAGAGCCTCTCGATGTCCTCGGGCGCGGCATCGCTCTCAAGCGCGAAGTGGAGCCGAATCGCGCGAAACCCCACGGGCGCGTCGCGGTCGACGCCGAGCGTCCCCCGCACGTCGAGATCGCCCTCGGCGCTGACCCGCGCGTTGCGAATATCGATGGAGAGCGCGGTCGCAACCGCCTTGAGCGTCACGCCGG
The DNA here is from genome assembly GCA_965221125.1 of Alphaproteobacteria bacterium. Taxonomy (GTDB): domain Bacteria; phylum Pseudomonadota; class Alphaproteobacteria; order UBA828; family UBA828; genus WTGU01. Next base: position 378,663 of record CBDCRW010000003.1, on the reverse strand, counting down.
CGCAGGCGACGAGCGCCTGCAGCAGCATGTCGCCGGAGCACGCCTGCAGCCCCGTGCCGCCGCCCGAGGGGTGCAGTCCGGCCTCCACCAGCGCCTTGCCGGTATCGACCGAGCAGGCGATGCCCGCCCCGTCCACCGCGCCCGAAGCCTTGAGCACGATGAGCGCGGCGTCCGCGTCCTCGCGGTAGCGCTCCTTGAGCGGCGCCTGCAGCGATCTGAGTTCGTCGGCGTCCATGGCGTCCTCCTTCTCAGCGGCGGTATTGGGCGGCGGGGTGTCGCGCCGAGAGCCGCGCCTGCCCGAACAGCTTCTCGCGGAGCGCGCCCGGCGCATAGTCCTCCTGCACCAGCCCGCGGCGGCGCAGCTCCGGCACCACGCCCTCGATGAAGTCCGCGAAGGTGCCCGGCGTCACCGCGTAGACGATGTTGAAGCCGTCCACGCCCGCCTCGTGCCAGGCCTGAAACGCGTCGGCGATCTGCTCCGGCGTGCCGGTGAGGAACTGGCCGGAGGCGCGCGAGCGCACGAGGTCGCGGAAGGTGAGCGACTTGTCCGGCGCCGACTCGATCACGCCCCGGACGACGCCCTGAATGGCCTCGGTCTCAAGGCTCGCCAGCGGCGCGTCGAGGTCGATGGCGCCGAGGTCCACGCCGACGCTGCCGCTCATGTGCGCGAGCCCGCCTTCCACGCTCGACTGTTCCACGTACCCGGCCGCCTTGGCTTCGGCCTCCGCTTCCGTGCCTCCCACCACCGGGGTGACGCCCTGGAAGAACAGGATGTCCTCCGGCGCCCGGCCCCGCCGCGCGGCGCGGGCGCGCACGTCCTGCACCACCCCGGTGGACGCCTTGAGGCTCCGCATGGAGGCGAACATGAAGACGCACTCAGCATGGGTGGCGGCGAACTCCCGCCCCCGGTCCGACGAGCCCGCCTGGAAGAGCAGCGGCGTCCGCTGCGGCGAGGGCTCGGAGAGGTGCGGCCCCGCGACCTCGTAGTAGTCGCCGGCATGGTCGATGGGGTGGATCCTGGCCGGGTCGGCGTAGACGCCCCGCTCGGTGTCGCAGAGCACCGCGTCCTCCTCCCAGCTTCCTTCCCAGAGCTTGTAGGTGACCTGCAAGTATTCCTCGGCGCGGGCGTAGCGCTCGTCGTGCGGCGGCAGCCCGCCGAAGCCGAGATTGGTGCCCGCGTTCGGCAGGTACGAGGTCACGATGTTCCAGGCGATGCGGCCTTGCGTGATGTGGTCCAGCGTCGAGATCTGGCGGGCGAAGGTGAAGGGCGGCACCTGGAGCACGGAGCTGGTGTAGGCGAAGCCGAGATGCTCGGTCGCCGTCGCCATGGCCGGGATGAGCAGCATCGGGTCGTTCGCCGGGATCTGCACGGCTTCCTCGATCGCGGTCTCCGGCCCGCCGCGATAGAGGTCGTAGGTGCCGATCACGTCCGCGAGGAAGAGCGCGTCGAAGCCGCCGCGTTCCAGCAGCCGGGCGAGCTCGATCCAGGGCTCGATGCGGTTGAACGCGCGCTGGCGCGTGTCGTCCCGCACCCAGAGGCCGTGCTGGATGTGGGAGACGCAGTTCATCGAGAACGCGTTGAGGTGGATGCGCTTGCCCATCGGCGCCCGCCCATCTAGCCGCCGCCGCGCGCCAGCATGGCACGCCCGCGCCGGCCGTGAAATGTGCGGAACGTGTCACGGCGCTCCCGCCTTCTGTATGGTCGGTCTCGTAATTTCGTTGTCGAGAGCGACGGGGGAGGCGATGGCTGACGATCGCGGGGCGGACCACACGGTCGGCGTCGACGGCAAGGTGGTGCTGGTCACCGGCGCATCGCGGGGCATCGGCGCGTGCTGCGTGCGTGCGCTGCTGGATGGCGGCGCGTCCGTCGTCATCCACTACAACACGCGGCGGGACGCAGCCGAGGCGCTGGCCGAAGCCGCGCCCGAGCGCTGCCACGTCGTGGGCGCCGACCTGGGCGACGAGGCGGCGCCGCACGCGCTCTGGCGGCAGGCGCTCGCTTGGCAGGGGCGCATCGACGTGCTGGTCAACAACGCGGCCGTCTACGAGGCCGAGCCCGCGATCAGCGACGACGCGGGCTGGCCCGCCGCCTGGCGCGCCGTCTGGCAGCGCACGCTGCAGATCAACCTTCTCGCGCCGGCCGCGCTCGCCACCCATGCCGTCGAGCACTTCCAGGCGCGGGGCGGCGGCATCCTGATCCACCTCTCGAGCCGGGCCGCGCACCGCGGCGAGAAGCCGCTGCTCGGCTCCTACGCGGCGAGCAAGGGCGCCCTCAACGCGCTGAGCCACACGCTGGCCCGCACCCACGGCGGCGAGGGCATCCTCTCGTACGCGGTGGCGCCCGGCTGGGTCGGCACCGACATGTCGTGGGACTACATCAACGAGACCGGCGATCGCGGCCCGCTCGCGGAGAACGCGCTGGGTACGCTGATCCCGCCCGAGGAAGTGGCGAACATCGTGGCCTTCCTCGCCTCCGGCGCCGCCCGCCACGCCACCGGCACCGTGATCGACATCAACGGCGCGACGTTCCCGCGGTAAGGGAGCGCAGAGCGCGCCATCGTCGCGCCAGAGAGGTGACAGGATGAGCAAGCTGGCCGCGTCGCACGAACGCTGGAGCCGGGAACCGGACTACCGGGAGGCGTACGGTCGGCTGGGTCCCGAGTTCGCGCTCGCCCGCTCCCTGATCGAGGCCCGCACCCGAGCGAAGCTCACCCAGGCCGAGCTTGCGGAGCGCATAAAGACGACACAATCGGTGATCGCCCGGCTCGAGAGCGGTCGCGGCCGCCCCTCGACCAGGACGCTGGAGAAGACCGCACGAGCGACCGGCACGAAGCTTCGTATCAGCTTCGACCCGGCATAGTGCTCGGCCCCGGATCGCACCGCCCATCGGTTGCTTCGGGCGCCGCCCGCAGCACTGCTCGATCCTCGGGACCTGCTTGCCAATCGGCGGCGTCTTCCTCCCTGGCACTATGAACAAAACCGTGCCCGCGAGGCAATCGGATTTCCTGGAAGAGCCTAGCGGATCGCCTGTTCGCTGCCTCTTGCGGGCACATGGGTTGCGGCCGCGGTTGACCCGGTGTGAACCACAGTTTACATTCAGCACGTGCCCGACGTGATCGAGAGCGCCACGTTCAAGCGCTGGATGCGCGGCTTGCGGGATCGCAGGGCGGTTGCGCGGATCAATGCGCGTTTGCGGAACGTTTCGCTGGGCAATGTCGGGGATACTGTTCAGGTAGGCGGCGGCCTGTTCGAGATGCGCGTGCATCATGGGCCCGGCTACCGACTCTATTGCCTGCGTGAGGGCGGGACGGTCGTCGTGCTTTGCGCTGGCGACAAGGGCAGCCAGCGGCGCGACATCGAGCGCGCCGGCAGGCTGGCGGAAGACTGGAGGCGGACATGACCGAAGCGTTCACCAAGTGGGACGTGACCGAGCACCTGCGAACCCGCGAGGACGCCCGCCTCTATCTCGAAGCCTGCGCGGAGGAGGACCCGGGCGATGGCAGTCTGATCCGCGTGGCCCTGAACGACATCGCGCGGACGGGCAACATGAGCCAGTTGGCCCGCGACGTGGGAATGAGCCGTGAGGGGCTCTACAAGGCCTTGTCCAAGGATGGGAACCCCAGCTTTGCGACAGTGATGCGGGTCACGCGGGCGTTGGGCTTGCAGGTGCGTATCACGGCGTAGCGGCTGCGCTTCGCCGCCACCGTCAGCGCCCCTTGCGCTCATAGACGCCTGCGCGGGGCGTGGCGCCGATGCGCGTGGCGATGGCCTTCCACTCTGGGCCGTGGCGGGCGTTGGGGCCGGCCAGCGCGTGGGCGATCTCGTGCAGGATCGTGTCCCTGATCTCGGCCTCGCCGGCGTCGAGCGCATGGGTGCGGCCCACGCGGATCACGCGGTCCTGGTAGTTGCAATCGCCGAGGCGCCGCTCGGCTTCGAGGAAGGCGAAGGTCCACGTATCGAGCCCGTGCTCGTCCATCAGCGCTCGGGCCAATGCGGCGATGCGGGCGAGCCGTTCCGCACCGTCGCGCGCCCGCTTCTTTCCGCTGCCCGCGTCGCTCAGCCCGCCGTAAGGCACGTTCCAGAGCGCCCGGCTTGCGCGCACCCTGGCCTGCGTCGGGTTGAGCTTGACGATCTTGCCGGTGTGCCGCTCGCCGTCGGCGTCGGAGAACGCCACCTTGTCGCCCACCCGCCACCGGGCACGGGCCGCGTCGGTCCCCGTCATCATCGTGTCGCGGCGCGGCGCGCCCGACAGGCTCAGAGCCTCCTCCGGCACCCTCCACAGCCTGTCCTCGCCGTCGATCACCGTGGCGAGCCGCCGCCGCCCTTGCCGCCGGTAGAGGTGTCCGCCGATCGTCTCGCCTCTGTGCGTAAAGCGCACGGCATCGCCGATGGAGAGGCCCCGTTCATCCGGGCGATCGGCCATTCGTTCGGTCCTCATGGGCTCGGCAAATCCGCCGCGCGCCTGGCGCGGAGGCACGCGCGACTCGGGGCCGGATTCGGGAACAATTCGACAAGAATCGGGATAGCAACGGGCGAATCGTCGGCAGAGTTTAGGGCAGCCTTCCGGCCGGCGCCATGGACATCCACGGTCCCGTCTTTCCCAGTGTTTCAGCCGCCATTGCCGTCATTTGCCGCCGCTTGCCGGACCTGCGGACCGATGAAATTGGCGCACAGACTTGTTGACAAAGGATTTTCGAAGGCCCAAAAGCCCGGCCGTCATGTTCAGCGCCAGATGGATTCGCGAGAACGGGGATCTGTTCGACAGCGGCTTGGCCCGGCGCGGCGTGGAACCGCACGCGGACGAGGTGCTGGCGCTCGATGCCAGCCGGCGTGCAGCCCAGGCAAAATTTCAGGAACAGCAGCATAAGCGCAACTGGTTGTCGAAGGAGATTGGCACCGCCCGCGCGCGCGGTGAGGACACCGGCGATCTCGTTGCCGAAGTCAAGGTACTAAAGGAAGTCGCCCAAGGGTGGGAGCGCGAGGAACGGAAAATTTTCGCCCAACTCATCGACCTGCTCTCGGGCCTCCCTAACCTGCCGGCCGACGACGTGCCGGACGGCGCCGACGAGAGCGCCAACGTCGAGATCAGGCAGTGGGGCGAGAAGGCGCTCGCGGCAGGCGGCGCCAGGCAGCACTTCGAGATCGGCGAGGCGCTCGGCCTGATGGACTTCGAGCGGGCCGCAAAGCTCTCCGGCTCCCGCTTCGTCGTGCTCTCCGGCGCGCTGGCGAGACTTGAGCGCGCGCTCGCCGCCTTCATGCTCGACATGCACACCGCCGAGTTCGGCTACACCGAGACCGCGCCGCCGCTGCTGGTGCGCGATGCCGCCGCCTTCGGCACCGGCAACCTGCCGAAGTTCGAGGAGGACCTGTTCCACACGAGCGACGGCCGCTGGCTGATCCCGACCGCCGAGATGCCGCTCACCAACCTCGCGGCCGGCGAGATCCTGGACGAGGGCGCGCTGCCGCTCCGCTTCACGGCGTACACGCCCTGCTTCCGCGCCGAGGCCGGCGCCGCCGGCAAGGACACGCGAGGCATGCTGCGCCAGCACCAGTTCTCCAAGGTCGAGCTGGTGAGCGTGACCCGGCCCGAGGATTCCGAGGCCGAGCACGAGCGCATGACCGCCTGCGCCGAGGAGGTGCTGAAACGGCTCGAACTACCCTACCGCGTGGTCGTGCTGTGCTGCGGCGACATGGGCTTCTCGGCGCGCAAGACCTACGACATCGAGGTCTGGCTGCCGGGGCAGGGGCGCTACCGCGAGATCTCGAGCTGCTCGAACTGCTGGGACTTCCAGGCCCGGCGCATGAACGCGCGCTACCGCAAGGCCGGCGAGAGGCAGACGCACTTCGTGCACACGCTGAACGGCTCGGCGCTCGCGGTCGGCCGCACCCTCGTCGCGGTGCTCGAGAACTGCCAGCGGGACGACGGCAGTGTGCGCGTGCCCGAGGCGCTCCGCCCCTACATGGGCGGGCTGGAGGCGATCGGCTGATGCGCATCCTCGTCTCCAACGACGACGGCATCGACGCGCCCGGCATCAAGGTGCTGGAGCGCGTGGCGCGCGGCCTCTCGAATGACGTGTGGGTGGTGGCGCCCGAAACGCAGCAGAGCGCGTCGTCGCATTCGCTCACGCTGCACCGCCCGCTGCGCCTCCGCCACATCTCCCGGCGCCGCTACGCCGTCAACGGCACGCCCACCGACTGCGTCTTCCTCGCCTTCAACAAGATTCTGGCCGACGACCCGCCCGACCTGGTGCTCTCCGGCGTCAACGACGGCCCCAACGTCGGCGAGGACGTGACCTACTCCGGCACCATCGCGGCGGCGATGGAGGCGACGCTCTTCGGCGCGCCGGCGGTCGCGCTCAGCCAGGCCTACGGCGACGGCCGCAAGCACCACTGGGCGACCGCCGAGCAATGGGCCGGGCGCCTGCTGCCGGCGCTGATCGAGCGCGGCTGGCCCGAGCGCGTCCTCATCAACGTGAACTTCCCCGACGTGCCGCCCGCAGACGTGCGCGGGATCAAGGTGGTGCGCCAGGGGCTGCACGCGCTCGACGACACCCTGGAAGAACGGATCGACCCCCGGGGCAGGCCCTACTACTGGATCGGCGCGCAGTTGCCGGCGGCCGGCAGCGGCCAGCGCGGCACCGACATGAGCGCGATCGACGAGGGCTACGTCTCGGTCACACCCCTCCACATGGACCTCACCCACCGGCGGACACTGACATGGCTACGACAAGTCATCGAATGATCGTCCACCTCCGCGCGACCGGCCCGCTCGGGCGGCTCGCGGGCGCTGCCCTGATGGCGGCCCTGCTGCTGGGCGTGGGCGCGTGCACGGATTACTCGCTCGGCTCCCTGGAGCGTGCGCCAGCCGACAGCGGCGCGATCGAGCCGGCGCCCGCGAGGGACAACGCCGCTGCGGCGCCGGAGGAACGGATGCCGCCGCCCTTCCAGCCGGCCGATGCCGGCCCGCCGGCGCCGCGCGGGAAGCCGACGTCCCTGCTGCTGACGGTGGCGGAGGGCGATTCCGTCCACCGCATCGCGCGCCAGCACGGCGTCGCGGCGCGCGACATCATCGCGCTGAACGGGTTGAGCGAGCCCTATTGGCTGCTGGCGGGCCAGAGGCTCCGGGTTCCGCTTCCGGCCGCTCATGCCGCGTATCGCCGCGAGCCGCCGGTCGAGGAGACGTGGAGCGCGGCGCGGAACGGCACGCGCGTGACGACCACCGAGATCGCCGCGCCGGCGCCTCAGGTGCAGATTGCGGCCGCCGAGCCGCTCGCTCCGGCCCGCGACGAGAGCGAGACCGCGGCGCCGGCACCAGAGGACCGCGCCGATCCGCTGGTGTTCGAGGACAACCCGGCGCCCGTGCCGCCGGTCGCGCCTGCACACCGCGAGGCCCTTGCGGACCCGGCGCAGTCGCCGCCATCCTCCATCTCCGCGCTGGCGCGGCAGGCCGATGAGGCCGACGTGCCGCTGCCGCCCACGCGCAACACCTTCCTCTGGCCGGCCGAGGGCCGCGTGATTTCGCGCTTCGGCTCCAAGCCCGGCGGCATGCACAACGACGGAATCAACATCGCCGTCCCCATGGGCACCGCGGTGCGCGCCGCGCAGAACGGCGTGGTGGCCTACGCCGGCAACGAGCTCAGGGGCTACGGCAACCTCGTGCTCATCCGCCACAACGGCGGCTGGATGACGGCGTATGCCCACAACGACGCGCTGCTGGTGGGCAAGGGCGACGTGGTGAAGCGGGGCCAGGTGATCTCGCGCTCGGGCAAGTCGGGCCGGGTCTCACGCCCACAGGCGCACTTCGAGATCCGCCGCAACGGCGAGCCGCAGGACCCGCTCCGCCTGCTCACCCGCAAGTAGGGACGCGCGTTACGAAAGTCCGACTCCGAGCCGCCCGGCGAGATCCTGCACGAACTGCCAGGCCACGCGGCCCGAGCGCGCGCCGCGGGTCATGCTCCACTCGATGGCCTCCGCCCGCAGCGTCTCGCGGTCGATGCCGAGGCCGAAATGGTCGGCGTAGCCCTCCACCATGGCGAAGAACGTCGCCTGGTCGCAGGGGTGGAAGCCGAGCCAGAGGCCGAAACGATCCGAGAGCGAGACCGATTCCTCCACCGCTTCGCCGGGGTGGATGGCGGTCGAGCGCTCGTTGTCGATCATGTCGCGCGGCATCAGGTGGCGCCGGTTCGAGGTGGCGTAGAAGAGGACGTTGTCCGGCCGGCCGCTGATCCCGCCCTCCAGCGCCGCCTTGAGCGACTTGTAGGTCGTGTCCTCGGACTCGAAGGAGAGGTCGTCGCAGAAGAGCAGGCACTGGCTCTCGCAGCCGCGCAGGCGGCCGAGCAGGACCGGCAGCGACGCGATCTCCTCCCGGTGAATCTCGATCAGCTTGAGGCCGCCCGTATCCTCCGCCGCGACCACGCCGTGCACCGCTTTGATGAGCGAGCTCTTGCCCATGCCGCGCGCGCCCCAGAGCAGGGCGTTGTTGGCCGGCAGGCCGCGCGCGAAGCGGCGCGTGTTGTCGAGCAGGATGTCGCGAACCCTGTCGATCCCCTTGAGCAGCGAGAGCTCGAGCCGGTTGATCCGGGGCACCGCTTCCAGGCGCGCGCCGTCTGCGTGCCAGACGAACCCGTCGGCCGCCTCCAGCGCCGCGTCCTCCGCGCCTGCGGGCGAGAGACGCTCCAGCGCTTCCGCGACGCGCTTGAGCAGGGGCGTCAGCTCAGAGTCCGACATGCGTGCACCGGCTGGTTGGAGGGCGCGCGGACCCTAGCCCGGATTCCCCACCAAGGCCACGGCCTGCGTCACGGCGTCTGACGCTCGGTCCCCACGAACGCGCGGGTGATCTCGACCGCCTGGGCGAGGCCGACGCGCTCCACCTGGACACCCGGCGGGAAGGCGCCGGTGAGCCGGCTCGGCAGCGCGGGGTCGAGCAGCACGAACACGCCGCGATCGTCCGCGCGCCGCACGAGCCGCCCGTAGGCCTGCCGCAGCTTCCCCCGCGTGAGCCGGTCGTCGTAGCGCCCGCCACCGAAGACGCGGCGCCGGGCCTTGTGCAGGATGTCCGGGCGGGGCCAGGGCACGCGGTCGAACACGATCAGGCGCAGGCTCTTCCCCGGCACGTCGATGCCGTCCCGCACCGCGTCGGTGCCGAGCAGGCAGGCATCGGTCTCGCTGCGGAAGATGTCGACCAGCGTGGTCGTATCGAGAGGGTCCACGTGCTGGGCCCAGAGCGCGATCCCGGCCTCGTCCAGCGCAGCCGCGATCCGCTCGTGAACCGCGCGCAGCCGGGCGATGGCGGTGAAGAGACCGAGCGCGCCGCCCCCTGCGGCCGTGAACAGCGCGCGGTAGGCCGCCGCGACCCGATCCGGCGCGCCGCGGCGCACGTCGGTGACTACGAGCACGCGGGTCTGCGCGCCGTAGTCGAAGGGGGAGGGGAGGGCGGCGCGGATCGCCGGCGCCTTGAGGTGGCGCCCGCCGGTGGCCGCCTCGGCCGCGGCCCAGTCCTGCTCCTCGTCGCCGGTTCCGTCCCGCAGCGTCGCCGAGGTGATGAGCGCGCCGTGGGCGCGGCCCATGACGAACTCGGAGAAGGCGATGGTCGGGTCGACGTAGTGGCGGTACATGCCGACATCGACGTCGCGCCCCTCGATGCGGGAGATCGCGAACCAGTCGACGAAGCCGGTGGGGTCGGGGGCGCCCGCTTCGTCCTGCGCGAAATCGTCGTCGTCCACCGGGGCGGCCTGCATGTCCTGGAGCATGGATTGCCAGGCGCCGAGCTGCTCGCTGGCCCGGCGCTCGATCCCGCGCACCACGGCCTCGATGCGCTGGCGTTCGGCGCTCTCCAGGCTCTCGGCTTCCTGATCCAGAAGGGTCGCGAGCGCCGCCGCGAGCCGGCCGAGCGGGCGGGCGATGTCGGCGAGCGCCGATCCGAGAGCGTCGGCCGCGTCGGCGAGGCCCGGAATGAGCGGGTCCACCGGCGCCTCGATGCTGTAGCCGCTCTGCGGCTCCCGCGCCCGCGCCAGCACCTGCTCCCGCACCAGCGCGAGGAAGCGCTCGCACGGCCCGTGGGGTGCGCCCCCGGCGAGGCGCTGGTGCCACTCGTTGCCGGGCAGCGCGCGGGCAGCGGTCAATGCCGTCTCCAGCGCCTCGGCCGCGGCTTCTCTGCCTTCGGTCAGGTCGCCGATGCGGCTGCTGAGCCCCCGCGCCCGGCCCGCACCGCCGCGGCCGCGGGTTTCCGGCCCGAGCAGCCAGCGCCGGAGCTCCCGCGCCTCGCTGCCCGAGAGGTGTGCGGAGAAGGCGCTGTCCGCCGCGTCGAAGAGGTGGTGCCCCTCGTCGAGCACGTAGCGGGTGGGCACGCCGCGCTCCTCGCCCGTGCCGAAGGCCGCGCGCGCCGCCTGCACCATGAGCAGCGCGTGGTTGGCGATCACCATATCCGCGCGCCGGGCCTTGCGCTGGCTCTTCTCGATGAAGCAGCGGCGGTAGTGCGTGCACGCGCCGTGGATGCACTCGCCGCGCCGGTCCGCAAGCCCGAGCGTGCGGCCGTAGCCGAGCAGGTCGGCGAGCCAGGCGGGCAGGTCGCCGCCGGTCAGGTCGCCGTCCCGCGTCGCCGCCGCCCAGCGCGCCATCAGGCCGAGCGCGATGCGCTCCGCCGGCACCAGCGCGCTGCGGCCGACCGCTTCCTCCATGTTGAGCAAGCAGAAATAGTTCTCGCGGCCCTTGCGCAGCACCACCTTCTCCGCCTTCGCCTTGGGCTCCGGGTAGAGGCGGTCGAGCTCCTGGTCGATCTGGCGCTGCAGGTTGCGCGTGAAGGTGGAGAGCCAGACCGTGCCCTCGTTGCGCTCGGCCCAGAGGCTCGCCGGTGCGATGTAGCCGAGGGTCTTGCCGACTCCGGTGCCGGCTTCCGCCAGCACCACGTGGGGTTGCTCCTCCGTCTCCATCGGGTCGAAGGCCGCGCACGCCGCCGAGGCGTAATCCGCCTGCTCCGGCCGCGGCTCCGCGCCGTCGCCCAGCAGGTGCGCGAGGCGCTTGCGCGCGGCCCCCGGAGCCACCGGGTCGTGGCCCGGCGCTGCGGGCGGCGCGCTCTCCTGCCATTCCTTGAGCCGGGTCCAGACGGCGAGCGGGCCCTGGTCGTCCGTGCGACCCGAGCCCGCCGGCGTGCGCCCGCCGGCCTCCAGCGCGGCCACCACCGCGTCGCCCCAGGGCCAGCCGGCACTGGTCATGGTGCGCGCGATCACAGGTGCGTCCTTCGCGCCCGCTAGGCCGGGAGACGCCAGCGCGCCGAGCAGGCTTGCGGCTGCCGCGTGCAGGGTCGCCGCCTCGTCCTCCGTGCTCTCGGGCAGCGCGAGACCGAGCGTGCGCGCGAGCCCGCGCACGGTCGGCACCGTGAGCCGCGCCGGGTGCACGAAGGCGAAGAGTTCCAGCACATCCAGCGCGGTCAGCGCGGAGAGGCCGAGCCGGCGGACGATCGCCTTCGCGTGGCAGACGTAGGGGGCGGGTCCCGGCGCGGCCAGGCGCTCGCGCGCCTCCCGGTGGGAGAGCTTGCTGAGCACGCCGTCCTCGTCCAGCCAGACCGCATGGCGCGGCGCCACCACCAGCGCCGGTGCGCGCGGCAGCGGCAGCGTGGCAGGCGGTGGGGAGGGCTTGCGAGACTCGAGGGGCGCCGGCATCGCGCAGGAGTATAGCGGTTGACGGGCGCGGGCGGCCCGGCGCATGTTCCGCCGACTTCCGGACCCGGACGATGACCGACACCGCACACGACCTGCGCGCGCTGGCGCGGAACGCCAAGGCCTGGCCCTTCAAGGAGGCTGCGGCGCTGCTGAAGCGTATCGGCGGCAAGACGCCGGCCAAGGGCTATGCGCTGTTCGAGACCGGCTACGGCCCTTCCGGCCTGCCGCACATCGGCACCTTCGGCGAGGTCGCGCGCACGACCATGGTGCGCCGGGCCTTCGCCGCGCTCAGCGATATCCCGACGCGCCTCGTGGCCTTCTCCGACGACATGGACGGGCTCAGGAAGGTGCCCGACAACATCCCCGGGCGCGCGATGGTCGAGGCGCATCTCGGCAAGCCGCTCACGCAGATCCCGGACCCCTTCGGCACGCACGAGAGTTTCGGGGCGCACAACAACGCGCGGCTCCGCGCCTTCCTCGACGACTTCGGCTTCGACTACACCTTCAAGAGTTCGAGCGAGGCCTACCGTTCGGGCGAGTTCGACGCAGCGCTCATGGACGTGCTCCGTCACTACGACGAGATCATGCGCATCATCCTGCCGACGCTCGGCGCCGAGCGGCAGGCGACCTACAGCCCCTTCCTGCCGCTCTGCCCCAAGACCGGCCGCGTGCTGCAGGTGCCCATCGCGGCCCGCGACGCGCAAGCGGGCACGGTTAGCTACGTGGACGAGGACGGCGAGACCGTGACGGTCCCGGTGACCGGCGGCCACTGCAAGCTGCAGTGGAAGGCCGACTGGGCCATGCGCTGGCACGCGCTCGGCGTCGACTACGAGATGGCGGGCAAGGACCTCATCAGCTCGGTCGAGCTCTCCGGCAAGATCTGCCGCGCGCTCGGGTCGAGGCCGCCTGCCGGCTTCATCTACGAGCTCTTTCTCGACGAGAACGGCGAGAAGATCTCGAAGTCGCGCGGCAACGGCCTCGCCATCGAGGAGTGGCTGGCCTACGGTCCGCGCGATTCGCTCTCGCTCTTCATGTACAACGCGCCGCGCCGCGCCAAGCGGCTTTACTTCGACGTGATCCCCCGCCACGTCGACGATCACCTGACGCATCTCGCCAAGTATCCGGAGCAGGAGCCGGACAAGCGGCTCGAGAACCCGGCCTGGCACATTCACGCGGGCGACCCGCCCGCGCCCGAGACGGGCTTGAGCTACGCCGTCCTGCTCAACCTCGCGAGCGTCTGCAACACGGAGGACCCGGCGGTGCTCTGGGGCTTCATCAGCCGCTACGTGCCCGGTGCGGCGCCCGAGACCGCGCCCATCCTCGATGCGCTCGTGGGCCACGCGCTCACCTACTACCGCGACGTGGTGAAGCCGACGAAGGCGTACCGCGCGCCGCTGGCGGAGGAGCGCGCGGCGCTCGACGACCTGCGCGCGGCGCTGGTGGCGCTGCCGGCGGATGCGGACGCCGAGGCGATCCAGACCGAGGTCTACGAGGTCGGCAAGCGGCATCCCTTCGAGTCGCTCCGCGACTGGTTCCGCGCGCTCTACGAGATCCTGCTTGGCCAGAGCCAGGGCCCCCGCATGGGCTCCTTCATCGCCCTCTACGGGCTCAAGGAGACGGTCGCGCTGATCGACCGCGCCCTCGCCGGCGAGGACCTCGCGGCCTGACCCCACCTCTCTCGCAGGGGCGGGGCAGGTCTGCTAGGTTCCCAGCAATTCTCGATGGACGACGATTGCCGGGAGAGGAGGGCAACCCATGACGCACGAGAGTCGTAAGGCGAAGAGCGGCGGGCGCACCCGTCGCGACATCCTGAAGGCAGGCGCCGCCGGCGCCGTGGGGACGGCCGCGCTCAGCGCAGGCTTCCCCTCCATCGTTCGCGCCGCGGACACGGTGAGGATCGGCTACGTCAGCCCCAAGACCGGGCCGCTCGCGCCTTTCGCCGAGGCCGACGAGTTCAACGTCGCCTCGGTGCTGGAAGCCATCGGGGGCAAGGTGAAGTCCGCCGGAGGGAGCCTCGACGTCGAGATCATCGTCAAGGACAGCCAGTCGAACCCCAACCGCGCCGCCGAGGTCGCGAGCGAGCTGATCCTCTCCGACGAGGTGCACCTGCTCTGCGCCGGCAACACGCCGGAGACCACGAACCCGGTCGCCGACCAGGCCGAGATCAACGAGGTCCCCTGCGTCACCACGCTCTGCCCGTGGCAGCCCTACTTCTTCGGCCGGGGCGGCAACCCGGCAGAGGGCTTCCAGTGGACCTACCACTATTTTTGGGGGCTGGAGGACGTGATCGCCGTCTTCCTCAACCTCTGGGGCAAGCTGGAGACCAACAAGGTGGTCGGCGGGCTCTTCCCCAACGACGGCGACGGCAACGCCTGGGGCCATCCCGAATTGGGCTTCCCCAAGCCGCTGGCGGGCGCCGGCTACACCCTGGTCGATCCGGGCCGCTACCAGAACATGTCGGACGATTTCTCGGCCCAGATCTCCGAGTTCAAGGACAGCGGCGCCGAGATCGTCACCGGCGTCGTGCTGCCGCCGGACTTCACCACCTTCTGGACCCAGTCCGCGCAGCAGGGTTTTCGGCCGAAGGCGGCGACGGTTGGCAAGGCGCTGCTCTTCCCCGTCTCGGTGGAGGCGCTGGGCGACGCCGGCCACAACCTCAGCTCCGAGATCTGGTGGAGCCCGTCGCATCCCTTCACATCGAGCATCACCGGCCAGTCCTGCGGCGAGCTTGCCGCCGCCTTCACCGCGGCCACGGGCAAGCAGTGGAGCCAGCCGGTGGGCTACGGCCACTCGATCTTCGAGGTGGCGCTGGATGTCGTGAGCCGGGCGGAGGACATCAACGATCCCGAATCCATGCTGGCCTCCATCGTCGCCACCAACGTCGCGACGATCGCCGGCCCGGTCTCGTGGGGCTCGGGCCCAGTGAAGAACGTGGCGAAGATGCCGCTGGTCGGCGGCCAATGGCGGCGCACGCCGGACGGCCCCTTCGGCTACGACCTCATCGTCACGTCCAACGAGACGGCGCCGGAGGTGCCCGTCGGCGGCGACATGGAGCCGATTGCCTAGGGACCAGCGGCTCACGCTCCCAAAACCCTCCAGCGCATGGGCGCCGGCATGACGGCGCTGATCGCGCTGGAGGGCGTCTCCAAGAGCTTCGGCTCGGTCAGGGCGACCGACCAGTTCAGCATGGAGCTGGCCGACGGCGAGGCGCTCGGCGTCATCGGCCCCAACGGCGCCGGCAAGAGCACGATGTTCAACATCATCACCGGCGGCGTGCGGCCCAACGAGGGGCGCGTGCTCTTCGCCGGCCGCGACATCACGCGCACTCCGGCGCACGAGCGCTGCCGCATGGGGATCGGGCGCTCCTACCAGATTCCCCATCCCTTCGCGAACATGACCGTGTTCGAGAACCTGCTGGTGGGCGCGGCCTTCGGCGGCAGCCGCTCAGAGGCCGCCTGCTACGAGGACTGCCACGAGATCCTCGGGCGCACCGGCTTGCTTGAGAAGGCGAATGCGCTCGCCGGCGCGCTCACCCTGCTGGAGCGGAAGCGCCTGGAGATGGCGCGCGCGCTGGCGACCCGGCCGCGCGTGCTCCTGCTGGACGAGATCGCCGGCGGGCTCACCGAGCACGAGTGCGTCGCGCTGATCGAGACCATCAAGGCGATCCACCGCACCGGCGTCTCCATCGTCTGGATCGAGCACGTGGTGCACGCGCTGCTCTCGGTCGTGAGCCGGCTGATCGTCATCAACTTCGGCCAGAAGCTCGCCGAGGGCGACCCGCAGCAGGTGATGGCGAGCGCCGAGGTGCAGGAGGTCTACATGGGGATCAGCGCCGAATGAGCGGGGCGCCCGAGACGGTGCTGGCGACGCACGGGCTTACCGCCTTCTACGGCGACTTCCAGGCACTGTTCGGGATCGACGTGCACGTGGCCCGCGGCGAGACGGTCGCCATCATCGGGGCCAACGGCGCCGGCAAGTCGACCTTCCTCAAGAGCGTGGTGGGCCAGCTTGCGTCCGAGCGCGAGCACGTCACCTTCGAGGGCCGGCCCATCGGCCACCTGCCGGCCCACGAGATCGTGCGCCGCGGCATCGCCCTGGTGCCGGAGGGGCGGCTGCTCTTCCCCTCGCTCTCGGTGGAGGAGAACCTGCGTCTCGGCGCCTACGGCAAGCGCTCAGGCCCGTGGCGGATCGAGCGCGTGCACGAGCTTTTCCCGGTGCTGCGCGAGCGCCGGGCGACGCCTGGTACCGCGCTCAGCGGCGGCGAGCAGCAGATGTGCGCCATCGGCCGCGCGCTGATGAGCAACCCGACGCTGCTGCTCTGCGACGAGCTCAGCCTCGGCCTCGCCCCGGTCATCATCCGCCAGCTCTACGCCGTGCTCCCGGTGATCGTCTCCGAGGGCACCACGGTCGTCGTGGTCGAGCAGGACATCAACCAGGCGCTCTCCGTCGCCGACCGCGTCTACTGCTTCCAGGAAGGCCGGGTCTCGCTCCAGGGCAGGCCCGACGAGCTCTCCCGCGAAGACGTGGCCACGGCCTACTTCGGGGTCTAGGGGGCCGGACCCGCGATGGAGTGGCTCGACGCCATCATTCAGGGCGTGCTGCTGGGCGGCCTCTACGCGCTGTTCGCGACCGGGCTCTCGCTGATCTTCGGCGTGATGCGGCTGGTCAACATCGCCCACGGCGACCTGATCGTGCTGGCTGCCTTTCTCGGCCTCGCCATGGTCAACGGCACCGGCGTGCACCCGCTGCTCAGCCTGATCGTCACCGTGCCGGTGATGGCGGCCATCGGCTACGCGCTGCAGCGCGGCATCC
This sequence comes from Alphaproteobacteria bacterium, assembly GCA_965221125.1. GTDB lineage: Bacteria > Pseudomonadota > Alphaproteobacteria > UBA828 > UBA828 > WTGU01. The sequence goes on along the minus strand of CBDCRW010000003.1, from coordinate 362,194 downwards.
TCAACCTCACCCTCGGCCGCGACATCCTGCCGCCGCTGCTGGTGACCTTCGGGCTCTCCATCATCATCCAGAACGTGCTGCTGGAGGTGTTCTCGGCCGACACCCAGCGGCTCAAGGCCGGCGCGCTGGAGACCGCGAGCATCGCCATCGGCGGAGAGATCGCCATCGGCTGGTTCCCGCTCATCGTCTTCCTCGCGGCAATCGCCGTGATCGCGGGCCTGCAGCTCCTGCTCTACCGCACCCGGCTCGGCACCGCCTTCCGCGCGACCTCCGACGACCACCAGACCGCGGCGCTGATGGGCATCGACAACCGCCACGTCTTCGCGCTCGCCATGGCGCTGGCGCTGGGCGTGGTGGCGCTCGCCGGCACCTTCATGGCGATCCGCACCAACTTCTCGCCCGCCATCGGGCCGGCGCGGCTGCTCTACGCCTTCGAGGCGGTGATCATCGGCGGGCTCGGCAGCCTGTGGGGGACGCTCGCGGGCGGCGTGATCCTGGGCGTGGCCCAGGCCATCGGCGCCAAGTTCCACCCCGGCGGGCAGATCCTGGCGGGCCACGTGGCCTTCCTGATCGTGCTCGTGCTCCGGCCCAACGGCCTCTTCCCGCGCACGAGGGACCGATGAGCGACGGCGCCGCCGCATACCGGGTCCAGCGCGGCACGGCTGCGAGCCGCTACGGCGCGCTGGTCGCGCTCGCAGGACTCGCCGTGCTGATCTCGCTCCCCTTCTGGGGCGGGCGCGCGGACATGCGCACCATCGTCGAGATCGCTTACTACCTCGCGCTCGCCCAGCTCTGGAACCTGCTGGCGGGCTACGCGGGTCTGGTCTCGGTCGGGCAGCAGGCGTTCCTGGGCCTCGGCGGCTACGCTCTATTCGTGTTCGCTATCCACGCCGGCGTCCACCCCTTGGCCGCCATACCGCTCGCGGGCATCGCGGCGGCGCTCTTCGCGGTGCCGACCGCCTTCATCGTCTTCCGCCTGCGGGGCGCCTACTTCGCCATCGGCACCTGGGTCGTGGCGGAGGTGTACATGCTCTCCTTCGCGCAGGTCTCCGCGCTCGGCGGCGGCTCCGGCATGAGCCTGCCGGCGGCGGTGGTGAAGGGCATCGCCCAGGGGCGCATGTGGCGGGAGTCGGCGATCTACTGGACCGGGCTCGCGATCGCCGTCGGCGCCATCGCGCTGGTCTACCTGCTGCTCCGCTCGCGCCACGGCCTCGCGCTCACGGCGATCCGCGATTCGGAGGAGGCGTCGGGCAGCCTCGGCGTCGACAACTTCCGCACCAAGATCTGGGTCTACATCGTCGCCGCCTTCGGCACCGGCATGGTAGGCGCGCTGGTGTTCCTCACCAAGCTCCGCATTTCGCCCGAGGCCGGCTTCAACGTGATCGACTGGACGGCCAACGTCATCTTCATCGTGGTGATCGGCGGCATCGGCACCATCGAGGGGCCAATCATCGGGGTCATCGTCTTCTTCGTGCTGCGCGAGTTGCTGGCGGACTTCGGAAGCTGGTATCTGATCGTGCTCGGCGCGGCCGCCGTGCTGATGATGCTGCGCGCGCCGCAGGGCATCTGGGGGCTCATTGCCGAGCGCTTCGATCTCCGGTTCTTCCCGGTGCAGCGGCGTCTGGTGTTCGATCCCGCGTCCTTCAGCTTCGTCGCGGACGCTCAAGAGAAGGATAAGCGCAAGCCATGACCGAGGCCTTCATCTGCGATCAGAGGACCCCCATCGGCCGTTTCGGCGGCGCGCTCTCCGCCGTCCGCCCCGACGATCTCGGCGCCGTGCCGATCGCGGCGCTGATGGCGCGCAACGCGGGCGTGGACTGGGCGGCCGTGGACGACGTGGTGTTCGGCTGCGCCAACCAGGCGGGCGAGGACAACCGCAACGTGGCCCGCATGGCGTCGCTGCTCGCAGGCCTGCCGGAGACCGTGCCGGGCGTCACCGTCAACCGGCTCTGCGGCTCCGGCATGGAGGCCGTGGGCAGCGCCGCGCGGTGACAGAGCAACCACGAGTTGATACACTGATACGATGCGTACGGTCGACGAACGGCCGGCGCTCAGCCGCATCGATCCGGCTGAGTTGCCAACCGTGCGACCGTCGGGGGTGCGAGCATCCCATGGGTACCGCATCAAACGGTAAACCGTCCGGGCGGCTGACTCGTTTGGGCAAGGACTTGCGCAGTCTGCTTCGCTGCAGCATCGCCGCGGGTCGTGGCGAACAAGCATGCGAGGACGGCGCGTGCGGCCTCGCCCGTCGCGGATCCGGCCGGCGTCTCGCGGGGGCGAGGGGTCCTGTACGAGGCCGGCACCCCTTGGCAGGGTTGACGATCGACGTCTCGCTGCTGGCAGCGGCGCTTCTCTGCGCGGGTCTTGTGCTTCCCGGTGCCGGGGCTCTTCCCGCTGGCGCCCAGGAGCAGGATGGGATCAGTCCGTATCATGAATTCAAGCGTGCCAAGGTTCCTGATGCGGAACGAAAGCTCCGGGAGTGGCTGTCCGGGGGTGGCGATCCCAACCGGCCCTTCGACTCCACCGGGAATGCGACCATGCACTATGCGGCCGTCTTCCCGATGTTCAGCGGTCGCGAGCTCCTGTCGGACGCTATCGCTGCGGGCGGCGACTGCTCTCTTCGCAACGAGCACGGAGAGACGCCGCTGCATTTCGCTGCGGCCGGACTGGACGCTTCCGTGGTTTCTGCAACGACGCGCATTCTGCTGAATTGCGGGGCGGACCCGGACGCGCGCGACGGTTACGGCAACACGCCGCTCCTCGCCCTCTACGTGAGCGTGGTGCGAGGCGGTGCGGCTTCCCCCAGCCACCCCGGCGTCGTCAGTGGGAGGCCGACGACCGGCTCTGTCGGGGCAGGGGACAGCGGCGGCGCTCGTGTCGAGGTGCTGCGGGCGCTGCTGGATGCGGGGGCGTATCCGAACGTGCGCAACGCCTCCGGCGACCGCCCGCTCATGATCGCGGTGCGGCGCAAGGACGTGGGCTTTCACTGGCGTGACCATCTGGGCCTGTTGCTGGAAGCGGGGGCGGACCCGGACGCGCGCGGGCCCGGGCAGGACGCGCTTACGAGCGCGACGGGTCTGGTCGTGACGCCGCTGATCCAGGCGCTGCTGGCGCACGACGGAAGCGGCGAGAGCGTGGGACGAGCCCGGCTGCTGCTCGAAGCAGGAGCCGACCCCGACCGGCGCGATGGCGAGGGCGACACGCCCCTGATCCACGCCGTTCGTCTGGAGCATCCTTACCAAAGCGTCAAGGCGCTCCTGGATGGTGGAGCCGACCCCTGCCTGCGGGGCCGTCGGGGCATGCTCCCTCACGACCTCGCAGAAGAGGGCTCCGCGACACGGCGCCTCCTGGAGCAGGCTGGCGGCTGGTTCGACCGGGATGCCGGCATGTGCGTGCGCGATCTCCGGGAGGCGGAGTCCGGCGAGAGGGAACTGGGGCTCGACCGCGACGCCCGGCGCCGCGTCCAGTCCTGCCTCAAGACCCAGGGCTTCGATCCCGGAGCGCCGGACGGGAAATTTGGCCCGCGCACGCGGGGTGCGATCCGCGCCTTGCAGGCGGCACGGGGCGAGAGCGCCGACGAGGCGACCGGGTATCTCACACGGGGGCTGCTCCGGGCGCTGCTGGAATCCTGCAACGGGGTTGGGTTCACGCCGCTTTGCGCGGGTGGGACGAGCGCGGCCTGCTGGCACGAGCTCGACAATCGGCCGGGCTGTCACATGTGGAATTCAGCAGGGTCGTCGGACGAGGATACGATTACGTGGTCCGGCGGCTGCGTCGAGGGCAAGGCATCCGGCAAGGGCAACCTGGTCTGGCGTTATCGTCAGGACGGACGGTGGACGACGAACCGGGGCGAAGGCGAATTGCAAGGGGGCAAGGCTCACGGTCATTGGGTCTGGCACGACACCGGCGGCGAGGCTTGGGAAGGCCCCTACGTGAACGACGAGTGGCACGGCCGCTGGGTCAGACGCGGCTCCCAGGGGCAAGACTGGGTCTGCTTCAGCCGCGACGAAATCGTGGATTCCGATCATGGCCTGTGCAGGACCGCGCCGGCGGATCGCAAGATGCAGGCGAGCGAGGCGCTGAGTCTGCACAGCGGCCCGGGCAAGGGCTACGAGCGAATCGGCCGTCTCGGCGCGGACGAGACGGCAACGGTGACCCGCGAGAACGCGGCCTGGGCCTGGGTCGAGACGGAATCGGGCGAGCAGGGTTTCGTGCCGCTCTCCGCGCTGGAGGAGGCAAGCCGCGCGGCCTCCCCCGCCGTATTTCGCGATTGCCCGTCATGTCCTGAAATGGTCGTGGTGCCGGCGGGAAGCTACATGATGGGAAGCCGCTCGGGGGACGACACGGAACGCCCGGTCCGCCGCGTGACGATCGGGTACGACTTCGCGGTCGGCAAGTACGAAGTGACGTTCCAGGAGTGGGACGCATGCGTGCGGAGCGGAAGCTGCAGCAAAGAAGAGTCAGACTACGCCTGCGAGCGTGCCGTTCCCAGGTCGGACCCCGGCAACCGCCGCCCCGCCATGGGCGTGACGTGGCTGGAAGCCCAGGACTATGTGCGCTGGCTGAGCCGCACGACGGGCAAGTCGTATCGTCTGTTGAGCGAGGCGGAATGGGAGTACGCCGCGCGGGCGGGTTCCACGACGAACTATAGCTGGGGCGACGATGTCGGTCGCGGCCGTGCGAATTGCAGGGGATGCGGCAGCAGGTGGGATGCCCGCAGCGCCGCGCCCGTGGGCTCGTTCGATGCGAACGCATTCGGTTTGCACGACATGCACGGCAACGTCTACGAGTGGGTCGAGGATCGCATTTGCTTTGTGAGAAGCGAATACAAGAACGACCACGAACCCGACTACGACTACGAAGGAGCGCCATCGGACGGTCGCGCACAGAAGCCGAGGTCTTGCGGTGAACAGGGTTTCGGCAGAACGGCTCGTCGTGGCGGCGATTTCGACTCCACTCCAGAGCAAATTCGCTCGTCCAGTCGTGCTACCATGTGGGCCGATTTTCACCAGTGCGGCGGGCTGCGCGTTGCCCGCACGCTCACCCCGTAAGTGCTTGCTCCTTGGGGGCGCCTGAGGCGTCGTCCCGGCCCGCCTGCGTCACCGCGCCGAGGGCGAGGCCGCGGATCGTGTGCCGCTGGATCAGGAACACCACGATCGGCACCGGCACGAGCTGGATCACCACCGCCGCCGAGAGCGGCCCCCAGAGCACGTTGTAGAGGTCGATCATCTTGGCGATCTGAACCGGGATCGTGACCGCCTTGTAGCTCGTGAGATGATGATGCTGCGCGCGCCGCAGGGCATCTGGGGGCTCATTGCCGAGCGCTTCGATCTCCGGTTCTTCCCGGTGCAGCGGCGTCTGGTGTTCGATCCCGCGTCCTTCAGCTTCGTCGCGGACGCTCAAGAGAAGGATAAGCGCAAGCCATGACCGAGGCCTTCATCTGCGATGGACAGAGGACCCCCATCGGCCGTTTCGGCGGCGCGCTCTCCGCCGTCCGCCCCGACGATCTCGGCGCCGTGCCGATCGCGGCGCTGATGGCGCGCAACGCGGGCGTGGACTGGGCGGCCGTGGACGACGTGGTGTTCGGCTGCGCCAACCAGGCGGGCGAGGACAACCGCAACGTGGCCCGCATGGCGTCGCTGCTCGCAGGCCTGCCGGAGACCGTGCCGGGCGTCACCGTCAACCGGCTCTGCGGCTCCGGCATGGAGGCCGTGGGCAGCGCCGCGCGGGCGATCAAGGCGGGCGAGGGGGCGCTCGCGATTGCCGGCGGGGTCGAGAGCATGACCCGCGCGCCCTTCGTCATGGCCAAGGCCGAGACGGCGTTCTCGCGCCAGGCCACGGTCCACGACACCACCCTCGGCTGGCGCTTCGTCAACAGGCTGATGAAGGCCGCGCACGGCGTCGATTCGATGCCGGAGACGGCGGAGAACGTCGCCGAGGAATACCAGGTCGGGCGCCCGGAACAGGACGCCTACGCCTACCGCAGCCAGCGCCGCGCCGCGGCCGCCATCGAGGACGGCCGGCTCGCGAGCGAGATCACGCCGGTTACGATCCCGCAGCGCAAGGGCGATGCGGTCGTCGTCGCCGACGACGAGCACCCAAGGCCGCAGACGACGTTGGAAGGGCTCGCCAAGCTGCCGACGCCGTTCCGGGACGGCGGCACGGTGACCGCCGGCAACGCATCGGGCGTCAACGACGGCGCCTGCGCGCTGCTGGTGGCGTCGGAGGATGCGGCCAGGCGCCACGGCCTCACGCCGCGCGCGCGCGTCGTCGCCATGGCGAGCGCGGGCGTCGCGCCCCGCATCATGGGCGTGGGGCCTGCGCCGGCGTCCCGCAAGGTGCTGGCGAAGGCCGGCCTCGATCTCGACCGCATGGACGTGATCGAGCTGAACGAGGCCTTCGCCGCGCAGGTGCTGGCGGTCACCCGCGCGCTCGGGCTGCCGGACGACGCCGGTCACGTGAACCCCAACGGCGGCGCCATCGCCTTCGGCCATCCGCTCGGCATGAGCGGGGCGCGGCTGGTGCTGACCGCCGTCCGCGAACTGGAACGCCGGGGCGGCCGCTACGCGCTCTGCACCATGTGCATCGGCGTCGGCCAGGGCATCGCCATGATCCTGGAGCGGGTGTAGCCCTGCCAGCCGCTATTCCGAGAGCACCACGCCCCAGGGCAGGACCTGGTTGCCGGAGACGAGGCTCGCGCCGAGGACGCGCTTCGGGCTGAGCAGGTGCGTGGGGTCGTCCTCGCTCGGCTCGAAGGCGACCGTGCCCTCGCCCCAGACGGTCCCGGTGATCTCCGTCTCCGCCGGCAGCTGCACCACCTGACGCTTGATCGCGTCCGCGCGGTCGGCCTCCGGCAGCGCCTTGACGAACAGGCGGGGGAAGGTTCTCAGCGGCTCGAACTCCCGGCCCGTGGGCCGCATGTCGATTGCGATCACGCGCCGGCCCAGGCGCTCGGTGAAGCCCCATATCCTGTTCGCGTCCACGTGAAGCTCCATGGACGCGAGCTTCATGCGAAAGCCCCAGAGCTCGCGGGTGCCGGCGCACACCTGGTCGGTGCTGGTGAAGGCGTGCACCCAGTGCCCGCCGACCTCGCCGCCGTAGCGCACTTGCGCGATCACGGCGCTGTCGTAGTAGGGCCGCGCCGGCACCGTGCTCTCGAAGTGCATGACGGTGATCTGCACGACGTTGGACGCGAGCTCCAGCGGCGCCGGCACGCGGGGCCTGAGCGCCGCCTCGTCGACCTCGCAGAAGACGCTGAGCGTGCGGAAGCGGTGCCTCCAGGGCGGCAGCGGGTAGGGCAGGAGCGCGGTGTCTAGCTGCTTCTCGTTCATTGGGGGGTCTCGCCGAGGGATTGACGCGGGCGGATGAAGCGGGCGGCATGGAAACACACGCGGGAAGGCCGAATCAATCGCGCGAGCATCCGCCCGGCTCACGTCTTTCCTTGAACGAAGGCGGCTGCGGCGGTAAGCCGGTGATGAGCACGGCCGAGGGAGGACCGAAGATGGCAACCGACGTGAGGGTGGTGACCCCGATCACGACCTGGGGGTTTCGCGACAAGTCCGAGTTCCGCGCGCTGGAGCGCCCGGACCTGACGATCAGCCATATCGAGATCGAGACCGGGCCGGCTTCGATCGAGTGCGAGTACGACGAGGCGCTGGCCGTGCCCGGCACGATCGCCAAGATCGTCGAGGCCGAGCGCGAGGGCTGCGACGCGGTGGTGATCGACTGCATGGGCGATCCCGGCATGCTGCCGGGGCGTGAGTGCGTCTCCATCCCCGTGATCGGGCCGTGCGAGGCGGCGATGCACGTGGCCTCCATGCTGGGGCACACCTTCAGCGTCGTCACCGTGCTCAAGCGGCTGCGCGCGCAGTTCGAGCATCAGGCGCAGATCTACGGCGTGCGCGAGAAGCTCGCGTCGGTCCGCTCCGTCTCGATCCCGGTGCTGGAGCTGGAGCAGGACCTGGAGCGCACCAAGGCAGCGCTCGCCGAAGAGGCGGTCCGCGCGGTGGAGGACGACGGAGCCGACGCGATCATCTTCGGCTGTACCGGCATGCTGGGGTGCGCGGACGCCGTGCGCCAGGGGTTGCTCGCCCGGGGCTACGACGTGCCCGTGGTCGATCCGATCCCGTGGGCGATCAAGATGGCGGCGGGCCTGGTGGACGCGGGGCTCAGCCACAGCAAGATCACCTACGAGCAGCCGCCCGCGAAGCCCGTGGTCGGCTACGAGCCGCTGCCGGGCACGGGCGTCACCCGCGACGCGGCGGAGTAGCCTCGTCCGAGAGGGCTAATTTTCGGCGAGGTCCAGCCTCGCCCGGTTCTCGGCGATGCTGGCGGTGATGCGGTGCGCCACTTCGAGCGAGCGCACGCCGTCGGCGCCGGTCACCACCGGCACGCCGCCGCTGCGCACCGTCTCCGCGAACGATTCGATCTCGCGCCGGAGCGCGTCGCCCTGCTCGAAGCGGAGGTGCTCCAGCGCCACGCCCTCCGGCCCCGTCGGCGGTGCATCGCCCTCCTTCCGCCGCGCGACGCGCACGCTGCGCTCGCCGTGGTCCACCTTGACGTAGACGTCGGGCTGGAAGACGCGGAGCGTGCGCTCGGTCTTGAGGCTGACCCGGCTCGCGGTGACGTTGGCGACGCAGCCGTTGGCGAATTTCAGGCGCGCGTTGGCGATGTCCTCGCTCGCCGAGAACACGGGCGCGCCGACGGCATCGATCTCGGCGACCGGCGCGTCCACCAGCGCGAGAACGATGTCGATGTCGTGGATCATCATGTCGAGGACGACGCTCACGTCCGTGCCGCGCGGCGAGAAGGGAGAAATTCGGACCGCTTCCATGTAGACCGGCCGGGTGATCCTGGGCGCGACGGTGCGGAAGGCCTCGGAGAAGCGCTCGATCAGGCCGACCTGCAGCACCAGCCCCCTGGCCTCGGCCAGGGCCGCGAGTTCCGAAGCGGTGGCGACGCGCTCGGTGAAGGGTTTTTCCACCAGCACGTGAATGCCGGCGTCCAAAAAGTCCTTCACGACCGCGTAGTGCGCCGCGGCCGGCACGGCGACCGATGCGGCGTCGATGCGGCCGATGAGCGCGCGGTGATCGGCGACGGCGTCCGTATCCAGCCGGGCCGCGATCTCGCTGGCCCGTGCGCTGTCGGGGTCCGCGACGGCGACAAGGCGGGCGCCCGCGAGCGCCGCCATCTTCTCCGCGTGATAGCGGCCGAAGTGGCCGACGCCCACCACGCCGACCCTGAGTTCGCCTTCGGCGCCCTCCCGCGCTCCTGCGGCGCCTGTCACGACCGGGCCCGCGCGGCTCAGGCCGCTTCGTCGACGAAGAGCTCCGCCAGCTCGAAGCGGTCCTGGGTCATGTAGGCGAGGCCCTTGGTGCTGATGCGGTAGTAGGGGATGGTGACGAGCGAGACGAATTCGAGGTTCATCTGCGGCGTTTCCAGCTCGCATCCCATGTCACGCCAGGCGTCTATCAGCTTGTATTGGCGCTCGAAAAGCTGGTCGAAGGGGAGGTCCGAGGCGAGCCCGTTCAGCGGCGTAGGCAGCGCCGCCTCGACCGTGCCGTTGCGCAGCGCGATGAAGCCGCCGTCCATCTTGATGGTCTCGTTGGCCGCTGCCGCCATGTCCTCGTCCGAGGCGCCGACCAGGACGATGTTCTGGTTGAAGACGTTGGCGGTGGTGCCAATGCAGCCCTCCTTGATCCCGAACCCCTTGACGAAGGCGACGCCGACTTCGCCGGTGCCCATGATGCGGTCGATCATGCAGATCTTGTTGATGCCGTTCTCCGGGTCCGCCTGCACGTAGCCGCCCACGACGGGCAGCGTCTCCACCGAGCCCGGCGTCTCCAGCGAGCCGTCCCGCGTGTTGATGCACTGCACCCGCACGGTATCGCCCGCGCCGGCCGGCGCGGCGATGCGGAAATCTTCGGGCTCCAGCACCCGGTCGATGTTCATGGTGCCGTAGAGCCAGTCCGGGTAGTCCGGGTTCTCCAGCGGCGCGACCAGCTTGCCGCCCTCGACCCAGAGCTTGCCGTTGGCCATGACGCGGTCGATCTCGAACCCCTCGAGCGTGTCCACGAACACGATGTCGGCGTAGCGGCCCGCGGCGATCATGCCCATGTCGTGGTTGACGCGGTAGAACTCGGCCGGCTGGATCGTGGACATCTGGATCGCGGTCATCGGGTCCATGCCGTTCTGCACGGCGACGCGGATCGCGTTGTCCATCTGGCCGCGCTCCAGCATCCAGTCCGGCGTGATCACGTCGGTGCAGAGCTGGTAGGCGCGGGGGTGGTAGCCTTCCTCGGTAATCACCGGAAGACACGCCTCTATGTCCTTGCAGGCGCTGCCTTCCCGGATGACGATCCAGATGCCGAGCTCGGCCTGGCGGCGGGTCTCCGAGGCGTTGACGATCTCGTGGTTGTGCATGATCCCGGAGGCGACCCAGGCATTGGTGATCTTCTCGTCGGTCATCCCTGCGGAGTGGCCCTGGATGACCTTGCCCATGTCGAGCGCCTCCTCCATCAGGCTGAGCAGCGCCCGGTCGCGCTGGTTCTGATAGAGCATCAGCTCCGGGCTGATCTCCTCGATGCCCTTGGTCTCGGGCCAGGTGAGCGAGTCGCGGAGGTCCTCGATGCTGGGCGCGTTGGGCGAGGCGGGGAAGCCGATGCCGCGGTTCTGCGTGTAGCACATGGTGGGGGTGACGAAGATCGGCTTGACCGGCGTCGCCAGCAGCTCGTCGAGGAAGTAGCGCGACGCGCGCATGCCGTTGACGATGGCGTGGCCGTAGAAGCCGTCCACGATCGTCGTCGACCCGTGCAGCAGCCGGCAGGCGGCGAACACGGTCGAGTTGGCGTAGGTGTGCCACTGGTGGCAATGGGGGTCGATGAGGCCCGGCACCAGGAAGCGCCCGCCTGCATCGATGATGGCGGTGTCGTCGCCGACGGCGTAGTCCACGTCGCCGACGGCGGCGATGCGCTCGCCCTTGATGGCGATCCCTTCGGCCTTGATGGTGCCGGTGTGGACGTTGACCACGCTGCCGTTCCTGATGACCGCGTCGGCGGGCTCGTAGCCCATGGCCACGTCGATCAACGCTTCCCGCTGAAGCTCCATGCTCTCCCCCCTTGCGGCTCGGTGACGGGTCGGCACCGTAGTCGGACTGCGGAGGCGCTTCAAGCCGGGGTGCGGGCGGAATTACGGGCCGTGACCTGGGTGAGAAAAGCGGGCCGGACGCACCGATCCGTGCGCGCATTCGCCCGCCGCCCGCCGCCGGCGGTCGCGAGCCCTGCCCGCATTCGGCTTGACCGACGCCGAACTTTTGTGTTCCCTGCGATACAGGACCTGTAGGCGGCAAGGCTGCGGGACCGGAAACGTGCGGCTGACGGTGCGCTCGTGACCGGCTGTCGCGACCGCCGCTGTCGTAAGACTGGAGCCGTGTCATGGGTATCTCTATCTGGCAAATCCTTCTGATCGTCCTGGTGATCGTGCTGCTGTTCGGCGCCGGCAAGCTGCCGCGCCTGATGGGGGACTTCGCCAAGGGCATCAAGAGCTTCAAGACCGGCATGCGCGAAGGCGAGGCGCCTCCGCCGCCGGCCCAGAGCGCAACCGCGCCGGCCGACGCTCCGCAGGAGCCCAAGGTGATCGAGAGCGAAGCCGCCCCGATCGAGGCCGGCGCAGTCAAGAAGGACGAAGCCGCCAAGAGCTAGACCCGGACGCCGGACGGCCGCAGAGAAACAGGGAGATCGCCCGCTTCCTGAGCGGGAACAAGAATGTTCGAACTCGGTTGGCAAGAGCTCATCATCCTGATGCTGATCGCCCTGATCGTCGTCGGGCCGAAAGACCTGCCGCGCATCGTGAAGACGGCGGGCCAGTGGATGGGCAAGGCGCGCGGCTACGCCCGCGACTTCCAGCGAACCATCGAGGAGGCTGCGGACGCGACCGAGATCGATGCGATCAAGAAGGAGATCGACGAGGCGAACCGCGAGCTTTCCACCGCCAAGCGCGACGTGAACGAGGGCGCGGACGCGGTGAAGCGCGACGTGGCCGAGAGCACGGACTCGATGAACAAGATGCTCAACGAGGACGTCGTGCCGTCTTCCGGGGCCGCGGCCGCGAAGCCCAACGGTGGCGAGCCGCCGGGCGCCCAGCCGGCGGAGGCGGACGGCGGCCAGGCCGAGACCGCCGCATCGGCGGCCGAGAGCGCGCCGGCTGCCGCACAGGCCGCACCTGCGGCGCCGGCGGCGGAGACGCAGGGCGACGGCGCGGACGGCTCGCCCGCGCGCGGTGCGAGCGCCTAGGCGCCCGGTCCCGTTTTCCGGAATGTCGCGGCAGCCCCGGTCCGGCACGCCAGTGTCGCATAACGTCGATTCAGGGGCGGCCCGCCCGCCCGCCGGCGTTCCCGTCCTTCCGGTCTCTCTCCAGGCGAGTGCCTAGCCCGTGGTCGACCAGATCGAACAATCGCGCGCGCCGCTGATCGACCACCTGATCGAGCTCAGGCGCCGTCTCGCCTTTGCGGCCATCGGGCTCGTCATCGCCTTTCTCGGCTGCTGGTACGTGGCTTCGGACATCTTCGCCTTCCTGGTCGAGCCGCTGCGCGATGTGCTGGCCGAAGAAGGGCACGACACCAACCTGATCTACACCCACCTGCTGGAGGCGTTCTTCACCGAGCTGAAGATCGCCTTCTGGGGCGCCTTCTTCGTCTCCTTCCCGCTGATCGCGACGCAGTTCTGGATGTTCGTGGCGCCGGGGCTCTACAAGAACGAGAAGAGGGCCGTCCTGCCCTTCCTGTTCATCACGCCGGTCCTGTTTTTCTCCGGTGGCGCATTGGTTTACTACTTCATCTTCCCACAGGCCTTCAATTTCTTCGTCTCGTTCCAGGACACGCCCACGGACGAACGTCTCGGCCTCGAGCTGCTGCCCAAGATCGGCGAGTACCTGTCGCTGGTGATGAAGCTGATCTTCGCCTTCGGCATCGCCTTCCAGCTTCCGGTGATGCTGACGCTCATGGGCCGTGCCGGCCTTGCCACGTCGGCCGGGCTCAAGCGCAAGCGCAAGTACGCCATCGTCATCGTGTTCATCGCCGCGGCGATCCTCACGCCGCCGGACCTCTTCAGCCAGGTCGGGCTCGGCATCCCGCTGATCGCGCTCTACGAGATCTCGATCATCTCCGTCGGCTTCGTCGAGAAGAAGCGCCGCAAGAAGCAGGAGGAGGAAGAGGCCGCCTACGCCGAGATGGACGAGATCCTCGCGGAATACGAGGACAGCGAAGAGACGGATTTTAACTACGGCCGCTAGGACCGGCTCGGCATACGGCTTGAGCGGCGAGCCTCCCGGCTATTTGCAAAAATTCTCGGTGCCATCGGAAAATCGTTCTTCGGTGACGGGGCGGTTGCCAATATGCTCGGCGCGTCGTCCGGGCGGCCGGAATGTTGTATGAGGTGCCGGGGCGAAGGGGAGGGCAGCAGCATGCACGCGACACATGCGCATCCATCCGGCGTAGCACGAAACGGATGCAGAATTCCGATACGGAGCCTTCTGGCTTCGCTTGCCGTTCTTGCCATGCTGGCGGCGGGCGCGGCACAGGCCGGCTCCCTCGCGCCCGGACCGCGCGTTGTCGCCGAATTCGACCGCGGCTTTATCGAGCGTTCGGGCGCGCAGACGCTTGAAGAGCTGCTGAATACCGGCATCACCCGCTACTTCCTCACCGGGGGGCAGGCGCTGCTCGTCCTGGTCGATGGCAGGCCGTACTCCTCCACAGGCGGCGATCTGGAACCCCTGCCCCTTTCGGCGGTCGAGCGCATCGAGATTCTCGGCGGCGACAGCCTGGGCACTCTCGGCGCCGGCACGCTGCGCGGCGCGATCAACGTCGTGCTCCGTAAGGACCTGGACGGCTTCGAGACGCGCGCGGGCACGCGCATGCCGAGCCGCGACGGCGGCGACGGCCGGCAGGGCAGCGTCTTCTGGGGCGGCTCGGTCGGCGAGGGGCGCATGACCCTCGGCGTGGACGTCATCGATCGCCAGGAAATCCCCGGCCGGAGCCGGGTGCACAGTAGATCCGAATGGGTGGACGGCGGAACGTTCAGTCAGTCCAAGAATGTCAGCGTCAGCGGCAACACCGTTTTCGTCGTCCGGCTGGATCAAGACGGCAACCCGGAGCTGGACAATAACGACGAGCCCTTGCCGAAAAGATCGGTCGCGCTGGGGGACTGCGACCCGGCGCATGGCTACGTCCCCGGGCTCAGCAACCCGCCCGGCACCGACCCGGACAACGATGACGAGGGCTGCGGCTACGCCTATGGCGACATCTGGTGGGACACCATGAGCCGTGAGCAGCAGACCGCCGTCGTGGACCTCGATCATCCCCTCGGCGACGATGTCGAACTGCGTCTGGACGCAAACTTCTCGCAATACGAGACGAAGTCCGTCTATGCGCCGTCGGTCGATGTTTTCTCCTTCCCTCTGCCCCAGACGGATAGCGACAACGACGGCGAACCGGACCTGCTGGAAGCGATCAACGCTGCAGCCGTATCGGCCGGCTCGGACTTTCAAGCGGATGCGGACGACCGCTTCTCGGTGGGGCACCGCATGGTAGGCCACGGCAACCGGGAGTGGGTGACAAGGGGAGAGGAATACGACATCTCCCTGGGCATCGAGGGTCGCCTGACGGAGAGCCTGGGCTACGATGCGCGCATCCGCGCCTATCAGTGGGACAGTCTCAAGACCGGCTTTAATCTGGTGCATGCGCAAACGATGAGGGAGAGAATCAGAGCGGGGGCGTACGACCTCGAAGACCCGTTTTCCGACGATCCGGCGCATCTGGATGCCATAAGGGACAGCCGGGTGCGGCAGGAGGAGGATTCCGGCGCGGAGTCCCTCGGCGCCCGGATGGCGCTGGAGGGATCCGGCTTCGCGATCGGCGGCGGCGATACGGCGTGGACGACGGGGATCGAGCTGGGCAGATCCGAAGCGCGTCAAATCCTTCAATATCGCGGCCGGGACGGCGCGATCTACAACGTGACCGAGGTACTTGGATCCGGCGGGGTGAGCTACGCCGGCGAGCGCCAATCCGCCGCGGTATTCGGCGAAGCGTTGCTTCCGGTGGCCGACGCGCTCGACCTCAGGGTCGCGGGGCGCGGCGTCGAACTCGACGATGTGGGCGGGCTGGCATCCTGGCGCCTTGGGACCGAATACCGGGCAACCGACATCTTTACGCTGCGGGGCTCCTGGAGCACGGGAGAGTCGTCGCCCGGAATGGTGTATCTCTACAGCACCGAGGTGCAGGGCCATCCCTACGTGCTGTGCGATCCGGGCGCCGGTCCTCCACCCCGCACCTGCGCGGCGCCGAACCCCCGGCAGGTGACGCAGGAGCTCTCAGGCAATACGAGTCTCGATCCCGTGAAGGCGGAGAGGCTCTCCTTCGGCGCCGAGGCGCGCGAGGGGCCGTTCTTCCTGAGTGGGGAATGGTACCGGCTGTCGGTTTCCGACGGGGTAGGGCTGAACACCGCGACCTGGGCCATGCTGAATCTGCCCGAATGCGCGGCAGGAGGCGCCAGGGAGAACTGCATCGATCGCCAGGGCGGTGACATCACCATTCGCCGGGGCTTCGACAATATCGCCGAGTCCGAGATCTCGGGCATCAACACGCGCTTCGGCGGGGGCTTCAGGACGGACTGGGGCATCGTCGGCATGCGCGGGGCCTGGCGCTACGTCATCGACGCCGAACGGCGCTACGCGGGCGTGGAGGCCCCGTACGTCATCGCCCGGAATGCCTTTCGCGTCGGCTTCCTGGTGAAGCGCGGCAACCTGAGCGCGATCTGGACCGCCAATTACCGCTCCAGCTTCGAGAACGCGTCACGCTCCGGAACCTTCGAGTCCTGGACCGGTCACGACGTGGTGCTGGACTGGGCCGATCCGCTGGGGCTCGACGGCGCGCGGTTCTCGGCCGGCGTTTTCAATCTCACCGACACGCCGCTCACGACGGACACCTCCAACCCCAGCAGCACGGACGGGCCGACCGCAGCCGGCTGGGGACGCACCTTCTTCCTCACCTTCAACGCGCGGTTCTAGCGCGCGTCAGAGTGAGACGGACGCGCGGTAGGCCGCGATAGCGGCCCGCGGCGAATGCGGCGCCGCGTGACTTACGCTGCTCCTCCGCCGGGAGGCTGGCCCTGTCCTGCCTGGGCCTGCGCGGCCTGCGCCTGGCCGTTGCGATAGAGGGCGAGGAAGTCGATCGGGCCCAGCAGCAGCGGCGGGAAGCCGCCGTCGCGGGTGACGTCGGCGACGATGCGCCGGGCGAAGGGGAAGAGCAGGCGCGGGCATTCGACCAGCAGCGTCGGCTCCAGCGCCTCCTGCGGGATGCCGATGAGCGTGAAGACCCCGGCATAGGTCAGCTCCACCAGGAAGACGGGCTTCTCCTGGTACTTCGCGTTGGCCGTGATCTGCAGCGTGACCTCGAAGTTCGGCGCCTCCAGCCTGCGCACGGCCACCTGCACGTTGACCTGGATGTCGGGCGAGCGCTCGGCTTCCGGGGGCCGCTCTGCGGCCGACGGGTTCTCGAACGAGAGATCCTTGATGTACTGGGTCCTGATGCCGAGCTGCGGGCGCGTGTCCTGCGCCTGCTCGGCAGCCCCCTGGGCGGCCCCTTGGGCGGCCTGGTCCGCGCCGTTGCCGCCGTTGCCGGAAGGCACCGGTGTGGGTGGTGTCTCCGTGCCGGTCTCGTCAGCCGTCATCGATTTCCTCCGTGGGGCCGCGCGCTTGGGGGGCCGGGCTCGGGCGCGTCGTCGAGCACTGTGTATTCGCCGTCGATGACCCGCGAGCCGTCGCCGCCCGACGCAGGGCCGGCACCGGGGCCGGCCTGGCGGGCATGGGGCGCGAGCCGGGCAATCAGCCGGCGCAGCAGACTGCGGCGGAGCGGCGGGAACAGCAGCAGCGTTCCCAGCGCATCGGTGAAGAAGCCGGGCGTGAGCAACAGCACGGCGGCCAGCGCGAGCGCGGCGCCTTCCGCCATCTCCGCCACCGGCAGCCGGTTCGCGGCGAGCTGCCGGCGGGCGCGGGCGAGCGTCTGCAGGCCCTGCCAGCGCAGGATCACGCCGCCGATCACGGCGGTGCCGACGATCAGCCCGATCGTCGGCCATGTGCCGATGACGCCCCCGACTTCGAGGAAGATGAAGACCTCGCCGACGGGAACCGCCAACAGGAGCAGGACAAAGGGCATCGAAGAGATGTGCTCCGTGCTTGCGCTCGCGCGGCGCTCTACCTATGTTGAGCCGTGTCGGCTCCCCGCGCCGGGCTTCGGCGGAACCGGCGCCTGCGCCGGGGGTTGCCGGCAAGCGCCGCAGACGGAGGGCCTGGGATTCGGTGGCCGTATTCAGTGGCCATTGTGCGACGGAACGCCGCCTGCCCACAAGGTTCGGAACATGTCCGACGGATTTCAATTCTACGACATCATTTTCTTCGCGCTGATCGCGATCTTCATCATCCTGCGCTTGCGCGGCGTGCTCGGGCGCAGGACCGGCCAGCAGCGCCAGCGCCATGCCGACCGCTTCGCGCGGACGGAGAAGGCGCCCGAGGAGAGCCAGGCCCAGCCGCAGGGCGAGATCGTTCATCTGCCGGACCGCACCAGGCCCGCGCCCGAGGCGCCGCAGGACGTGCCGCCGGAGGACATGGCGACGGAGCCGGCAGCGCCGCGGCCGATGCGTGCCGAGCGGAGAGAGGCCGAGTCCGAGCGGGACGATGCGGTGAGCGGCCTCAGGGCCGGCCTCGAGCAGATCAGGCGGGCGGACCACGAGTTCTCGCCGCGCCGCTTCGCCCAGGGCGCGCAGGCGGCCTTCGAGATGGTGGTGGACGCCTTCGCCAAGGGCGACACGGCGACGCTCCGGCCCCTGCTTGGCGACGACGTCTATGACGAGTTCGCGGCCGCCATCCGCGAGCGCATGGCCGACGGCCACGTGCAGGAGACGACCATCGTCGCCCTCGATGCGGCCGAGATCATCAGCGCCGAGATGCGCTCCAGCACCGCCCGGGTGACGGTGAAGTTCGTGAGCCAGCAGATCAACGTGGTCCGCGACAAGGAAGGCGAGGAGGTCGGCGGCGACTCCAGCCTGATCGAGCGGGTCACCGATATCTGGACCTTCGCGCGCAACACCCGCTCGTCGGATCCCAACTGGGCGCTGATCGAGACCAGCATCCCCAATTGAGGGCCGCAATCCGCCGCTGGCCATGGCTGCTGGCGGTTGCTGTGATGCTCGTGCAGGCCTGCGCCCCCCAACCCGGACCAGAGGAGCCGGACCGGCTCGTGCTGCGGGCGGTCGCGTTTGCGGACCTGCCGGGTTGGGAGGCCGACGACCAGGGGGCGGCTCTGCGGGCGCTGAAGCGCTCGTGCGCCGGTCTGGAAGAACGTGCCGACGATGAGCCGCTCGACATTGCACCGCTCGGCGGGCGCGTGGGCGAGTGGCGCGCGGTCTGCGCCGATGCGGCGGGTCTGGCCGACGATGCCGCTGCCCGCGCCTTCTTCGAGGCCCGCTTCACACCCTACGCGGTCCGCAACAACGCGGACGCCGAGGGCCTGTTCACAGGCTACTTCGAGCCCGAGCTGCGGGGCGCCCTGCGGCAAGGCGGGCCTTACCGCGTTCCCCTCTATGCTCGCCCGCCGGACCTGGTATCGGTCGATCTCGGCCGCTTTCGGTCCGAGCTTGCCGGCGAGCGGATCGCCGGGCGGGTGGCGGGCGGCGCGCTGGAGCCCTATGCGACGCGGGCGGAGATAGACACCGGCGCGCTGGCCGAGCAGGGGCTGGAGCTCGCCTGGGTCGACGATCCCGTCGATGCCTTCTTCCTGCACATCCAGGGCTCGGGCCGCATCGCCTTCGAGGACGGAACGGCGCGCCGCGTCGCCTATGCCGCCACCAACGGCCACAACTACTACGCGATCGGCCGGCGGCTCGTGGCGCTCGGCGCGTTCGGCCCCGAGGATGTCTCGATGCCGGCGATCCGCGACTGGCTGGCGGCGAACCCCGAGAAGGCGCCCGAGGTCATGCGCGAGAACGCGTCCTATGTCTTCTTCCGCTGGCTCGGGAAGGAGCAGGCGGCGGACGGCCCCGTCGGCGCCCAGGGTGTGACGCTCACCGCCGGGCGCTCGCTCGCCGTGGACCGCCGCTTCGTGCCGATGACCGTGCCGATCTGGCTGGAGACCGCTGCGCCCGACCCCGATCCCGCCGAGGCGGATCGCCCGATCCGCCGCCTCATGGTGGCGCAGGACACGGGCAGCGCGATCCGCGGCCCGGTGCGCGGCGACGTCTACTGGGGCACCGGCGATGCGGCCGGCGTGGTCGCGGGCCGCATGAAGCACGCGGGGCGCTACTGGCTGCTCCTGCCGCGCGGTCTCGACGTGGCGGCGCACCTGGACTAACCTCCCGGTCCGTTTCCCACGATCCCGAGCCGTCCATGCCCGCAGCACGCCGCCGGGTCGGCCTCTTCGTGACATGCCTCGTCGACCTCTTCCGGCCGACCGTGGGCTTCGCCGCGGCAGCGCTGCTGGAGCGCGCCGGGTGCGAGGTGGTGGTGCCGGCGGCGCAGGTCTGCTGCGGCCAGCCGGCCTACAACTCGGGCGACCGCGCCGATACGAAGGCGATTGCGCGTGACGTGATCGCCGCCTTCGAGCCCTTCGATGCGACGGTGGCGCCGTCCGGCTCCTGCGCCGGCATGATCAAGCGGCACTACCCGGCGCTCTTCGCGGGCGATTCGGAGTGGGAGCCCCGCGCCGAGCGCCTCGCCGTGCGCACCTTCGAGCTGCTGTCGTTCCTCGTCGACGAGTGCGGCGTCGACGCGGTCGAGGCGCGCCACGAGGGCACGGTCACCTACCACGATTCATGTTCGAGCCTGCGCGAGATGGGAGTGCGGGCGCAGCCGCGCCGCCTGCTCGGCACGGTCGACGGGCTGGCGCTGGCCGAGCTTTCGGCGCCCGATGTCTGCTGCGGCTTCGGCGGCACGTTCTGCGTCAAGTACCCCGATATCTCGGGCCGCATGGTGGCGGACAAGGCGAAGGACATCGCGGCGACCGGCGCGGACACGGTGCTTGCCGGCGACATGGGCTGCCTGCTCAACATCGCGGGCCGGCTCAGCCGCGAGGGCTCGGACGTGAAGGCGCGCCACGTCGCCGAGGTGCTGGCCGGCATGGACGACCGCCCGGCGATTGGCGAGCCGGCAGGGCGCCGCTGAGGGCCGGGGAGGGCGCCCAGCGATGGAGACGAGCAGCCGGGCCTTCGTCGCCAACGCGCGCGTCGGCCTGCAGGACGCCGACCTGCAGCGCTCGCTCGCCCGCTTCCAGGGCGGCTTTCAGGTCAAGCGGGCGCAAGCTGCGGAGCGCCTGCCGGAGTTCGAGGCGCTGCGCGACCAGGCGCGGGCCATCAAGGACCACGCGCTCGCCCATCTCGACCATTACCTGGAGCGCTACGAGGCGCAGGTGACGGCGGCGGGCGGCACCGTGCACTGGTGCCGGACGCCGGCCGATGCGCGCCAGGCGATCCTCTCGCTCTGCCAGGAGGCCGGCGCGAGGACCGTGACCAAGAGCAAGTCCATGATCGCCGAGGAAATGGAGCTCAATCCCTTCCTCGAGGAGCATGGCATCGAGCCGATCGAGACCGATCTCGGCGAATACGTGGTGCAGCTCGCTGACGAGCGGCCGAGCCACATCATCGCGCCGGCGGTGCACAAGACCAAGGATCAGGTCGCCGACCTCTTCCACGAGAAGCACACGCCGTTGGGTCTCACCCGCCGCCTCGACCGGGTCGAGGAGCTGGTGGAGGAAGCGCGGCACGTGCTGCGCCCGCGCTACCTCGCGGCCGACGTCGGGATCACCGGCGCGAACTTCCTCATCGCCGAGACCGGGTCCAGCGCGGTCGTGACCAACGAAGGCAACGCCGACCTTACCCAGATCCTGCCGCGCGTCCACATCGTGATCGCGACGCTGGAGAAGGTCGTGCCGACACTGGAGGACGCGACCACGATCATGCGCGTGCTCGCGCGCTCGGCGACGGGGCAGGAGTTCTCCACCTACACGACCGTCTCGACCGGCCCGCGCCGGCCCGGCGATGCCGACGGGCCAGAGGCCTATCACGTCGTGCTGCTCGACAACGGCCGCTCGCGGATGCTGGGCTCCGAGTTCCGCGACGTGCTCCGCTGCATCAAGTGCGGCGCCTGCATGAACCACTGCCCGGTGTACGGCACGGTGGGCGGGCACGCCTACGGCTGGGTCTATCCGGGGCCGGTGGGCGCGGTGCTGACGCCCAACCTGATCGGCCTGGAGGAGGCGCGGCACCTGCCCAACGCATCGAGCTTTTGTGGCCGCTGCGAGGAGGTCTGCCCCATGCGGATTCCCTTGCCGGCGTTGATGCGCACGCTTCGGGAGCAGGAGTTCCGGAGCAGGATCGGGCCGGCCAGCGTCCGCGCGGGAATCGGCGCCTGGGCCTGGCTCGTCCGCCGGCCTGCGCTCTACCGTCTCGCCACCGGCGTCGGCATCCGCGTGCTGGGCTTGCTTGGCCGGCGCCGCGGGCGCTTCACGCAGCTTCCGCTGGCCGGCGGGTGGACCGCCGCGCGCGACCTGCCGGCGCCCGAGGGGGCGACCTTCCATGCGCTCTGGCGCAAGGGGCGGCGGGCATGAGCGGGGCGGAGAGACGTGACGCCATCCTCGGCTCGATCCGCCGCTCGCTCGGCCGCGGGCCTTTGGGCGAGACGGCGCGCGCCGCGCTCGACGAGAAGCTCGCCGCGCCCGCGCCCAACATCGTGCCCGCGCGCTCCGACATCTCGCAGGACGAGAGGATCGCGCTCTTCACGTCCATGGCCGAGGCGGTGTTCGCGACCGTGGCGCGCGTCTCCGGCGCGGATGCGGTGCCGGGCGCGGTCGCCGATTACCTGGCGGGCCAGAACCTGCCGCCGTCGCTGGTGATGGCGCCCGATCCCGCGCTCGACGACTACCCGTGGGCGGACCGCCCCCTGCTCGCCATCCGCAGGGGCGCGGCGGAAGAGGCCGACCGGGTCGCCGTGACAGGCGCCCTCATGGGCTTCGCCGAGACCGGGACGCTGATGATGGCCTCCGGCCCGAACCATCCCTCCACCCTCAACTTCCTGCCCGAGACCCACGTCGTTGTGCTGCCGGCGGAGCGCATCGGCGGCGCCTACGAGGAGGGCTGGGCGAAGCTGCGGGCCGAAGCGGCGGCGGCCGGGACGGGCGGCAACTTCATGCCGCGCACGGTCAACCTCGTCACCGGTCCGTCGCGCACTGCCGACATCGAGCAGACCATCACCCTCGGCGCCCACGGGCCGCGCCGGCTGCACATCGTCATCGTGGAAGGCGTCGCGCCGTGAGCGCGGGCGGTCGGCGCATACGGGACGAAGAGGCCGCGCTGTGGCAGCGCATCGCGCGCGACGTGACGCCGCTGCCGCGCGGCGCCGTGGCATTGGAAGAGACGGCCGAGCCGGAGGAGGAGGCGCCCCCGCCACCGCCGAAGAAGCTCAAGGCCCGCGTCCGTGCCGCGCCCAAGGCCGCCCCGGCGCCGCCCCGCCCGCCGCTCCCCGACCTCGATCCCGTCACCCCCGCCGGGCTCGACCGGCGCACGGCGCGGCGGCTGAAGCGCGGGCAGCTCCCGGTCGAGGCGCGGCTCGACCTCCACGGCAGGACGCAGGAGCAGGCGCACGACGCGCTCCGAGACTTCGTCCAGGAGTCCCGCATGGCGCGGCGGCGCTGCGTGCTGGTCATCACCGGCAAGGGCTCGGTCGCGAGCGGACGCGGCGGCGTGCTGCGCCAGATGGTGCCGCGCTGGCTCAACGAGCCGGCGCTGCGGCGGCACATCGTCGCCATCACCAACGCGCCCGAGAGCAGCGGCGGCGCCGGCGCGCTCTACGTGCTGCTGAAGAGCCGGGAGCCCTTCGACCCAGTCCGTGGCGCCGGATGAGCCCAAATCCGCCGGCGCGGGGGAGGGGCTCATCGCCTTCCTCGACCGCCTCGCGCGGCGGCTCGCGCTGGAGGTCCACACCCTCTGGCTGGTGTTTCGCCACCGCGAGACGCCCTGGTTCGTCAAGGCGGTGCTGATCCTCCTTCTGGCCTACCTCGCGAGCCCCGTCGACCTGATTCCCGACGTCATTCCCGTCCTCGGCATGCTCGACGACCTCGTCGTCGCGGCGGTGGCACTCTGGCTCGCCTATCGCCTCACGCCGCCCCACGTGATGGAGGAATGCCGCGCCAAGGCGAGCGAGGCGGCGCAAGGGCGCGGGGGCTGGGTCTCGAAGCTCTGGCGCAAGATCACGGCGCAGGAACGCACCGATTCCGAGCGCTGACGGCCGCCGCAGGATATCCGTCTCGCGACAGGGTTCGGTGAGAGCCCGACGTGCGCTTGATCTTCCAACCGATGCGCTCTAAAGCGGTGAGCACGCGGCGCGCTCGTGCGCTGCCCCATCGGCTCATGCGGCGGCGAAGGTGATCCTGATTGGCTCGACAGGCTGCTCCCCCGCCTCGATCCTTTCGGTCAGGACCCGGAGTGCGAGGGCCTCGACCCTGGCGACCGCCTCGCCCCGGCTCGTTCCATACGTCATCGCACCCGGGATCTCGGCGATCTCGGCGATCCAGCGCCCGTCCTCTTCCCGCTCGACCTCTATGGTGAACTGCATGCGCCCGTCGCCCGCTCGCGGAGCGCCCGCCCAAAATTTCGCGGATCGCTGTCGGATGCGAGTTTCACCGAGCGCGGGCATGTTGTCCAGCCGCCGGCCGGACAGCCGCGGGCTGGACAGCCACAGGCCGGAGCCCCATCGTCACCGACTGACGCGGAACGGCCCGGCTTACGCCCGCGATACCCGATGACTGCCGAGACCCGCCTCGCCAGCCTGCCGATGTACTGCGAGGCCGAGGCTCGCCCGGCCACGGAGCGCTGGTGGGCGGGCCTCGCCCGGCACATGCGGGACCATGGCGTGTCGGGCGTTCCCGACGCGCTGACGTGGCCGGACGACTACCACGGCCACTGGCGCGCGCCCGGACTGCTCTTCAGCCAGACCTGCGGCTATCCCTTCGTGAACGTCCTCGGGCCGGCGGTGAGGCTCGTCGCGACTCCCAGCTACGACGCGCCGGGATGCGGCGCCGCTTCATACGCCGCGCACGTCATCGTGCCCGAGGGTTCGGGCGCGCAGACCGTCGCCGACCTTCGGGGCTGCCGCCTGGCGACCAACGGCACCGGCTCCTATTCCGGCTACCATGTCTGGCGGCACATGCTGCCCGCCGGCGAGGACCCGCCCTCCTTCTTCGGAGAGATCGTCGCATCCGGCTCCCATCGTGCCAGCATCGGCCTCGTCGCGGCCGGGGAGGCGGACGCATGCGCGGTCGACTGCGTCACGCACGCATTGCTCGCCGACCAGGCCGCAGTCGCGTTGCGCGGCACCCGCATCCTGACCTCGTCCCCGACGGCGCCGGGGATGCCTTACGTCACAGGCGCCGCGACATCGGACGACGACATCGCCAAGATGCGGGACGGGCTCCGCGCCGCCATCGCCGACCCGTCGCTCGCGCCTCACCGCGACGTGCTGCGCCTCACCGGCGCGAGCGTGCTGACGGCCGAGGACTACCGCCAGGCTTTTCAGGATTAGCGCGGGTCGGAGACGGCGCAACCGCTCGCCGGGCGCTCGCGCATGTGGCCGGAGAGGCGGTGCTCGATGAAGCGCGAGAGCAGGATGAAGAAGTAGCTCATCGCCAGGTACATCAGCCCGGCGGTGATGTAGAGCTTGTAGGGCTCGAAGCTGCGGGCGACGATGATGCGGGCGACGCCGGTGAGATCCAGCAGCGTGATGATCGAGACCAGCGAGGTCGCCTGCAGCAGGAACACCACCTCGTTGGTATACGCCGGCAGCGCGATGCGGAAGGCCTTGGGCAGCACGATGCGGCGGTAGAGCAGGGTGCCCGAATAGCCGAGCGCGCGCGCCGCCTCGATATCGCCGCGCGGCACGCCCTGGATCGCGCCCCGCAGAATCTCGGCGGTATACGCGGCGGTGTTCAGCGTCAGCGTGAGCACGGCGCAGAAGTAGGCCTCGCGGAACAGCACCCAGAGCCCGATGGAATCGAGGAAGGGCCGGAACTGCCCTGAGCCGTAGTAGACCAGGAAGAGCTGCACCAAGAGCGGCGTGCCACGGAAGTAGAGGATGTAGCCGTAGACCGGCATCCACACAAACGGGTTGGACGAGAGCCGCATGATCGCGAGCGGCACCGCGAGCGCGAGACCGATCAGGACGCTGATGAGGGTGATCTCCAGCGTGAGCGCCGCGCCGTCCAGCAGGCGGGGCAGGCTCTCCCAGATGATCGCGAGGTCCATCGCCCGCCGCCTCAGGCCCGGCGCACGCCGCGGTTCGCCCACACCTCGGCGCGGCGCTGCACCACCATCGAGACGATGGTGATGCCGAGGTAGAAGAGCGAGGCCACGAAGAAGAAGGTGAAGGGCAGCTTGGTCGCGCGCGCCGCGACGTCGGCGTTGCGCATGAGCTCTTCCAGCTGGATCACCGAGATCAGCGCCGTGGCCTTGATCAGCACCATCCAGACGTTGCCGAGGCCCGGCAGCGCGAAGCGCCACATCTGCGGCATGACGATGCGGCGGAAGGTGAGCGCGCGCCCCATGCCGTGAGCCCGCGCCGCTTCGATCTGCCCGCGTGGCACGGCGAGGAAGGCGCCGCGAAACACCTCGGTCGCGAACGCGCCGTAGATGAAGCCGATGGTGATGACGCCGGCGACGAAGGGGTTGATGTCGATGATGATGTCATGGCCGGCGCCCTCGGCGATGTCCTGGATCAGCGTCGGCACGCCGTAGTAGACGAGCAGGATCAGCAGCAGCTCCGGCACGCCGCGGATGACGGTGGTGTAGGTGCCTGCGGCCCAACGGCCCGCGCGGGCGCGGGACAGCTTGCCCCAGGCGCCGAGCAGGCCAAGGACGAGAGCCAGCGCCATGGCCCCGAGCCCGACCAGGATGGTGAGCTCGAGGCCCTGCCACAGCATCCAGCCGTAGCCCCTGAGATCGAGCATCGGCCCGACCCGCTAGCTCAACGGGGGGCGGGCGGCTCGAATTGCCCGCCCGCCCATGCGTGCGCGGCGGTCAGTCGCCGTAGACGTCGAAATCGAAGTACTTGTCGTTGATCGCCTTGTAGGTGCCGTCGGCGCGGATCGCCGCGATGGCGCCGTTGAGCGCTTCCAGCAGCTCGCCCTCGCCCTTGCGCACCGCGATGCCGGCGCCGTCGCCGAACCACTGCGGATCGGTGAAGTCGGGGCCGACGAACTCGGCATCCGCGCCGTCGGGCGTGTCGAGGAAGCCGCCCTGCAGGGCCATGGAATCCGCCAGCAGCAGGTCGACGCGGCCGGCGACGAAGTCGAGGTTGGCCTCGTCCTGGGTGGCGTAGGCCTTGATGGTGACGATGTCGCCGTAGTTGTCGCGCAGGAAGTTCTCGTGGATGGTCGCCCGCTGCACGCCGACGGCCAGGCCGTCCAGGCCCTCGTCGCTGATCTCGATGCCCGAGCCCTTCATGCGCACGAACTTGGCCGGCGTGGTGTAGTACTTGCCGGTGAAGTCCACCTTCTGCTTGCGCTCCTCGGTGATCGACATCGAGGCGACGATGGTGTCGTACTTCTTGGCGAGCAGGCCGGGGATGATGCCGTCCCAGTCCTGCACCTCCCAGGTGCAGTCGAGCTTCGCCGCAGCGCAGAGCGCGTTGCCGATCTCGATGTCGAAGCCCTGCAGGTCGCCGTTCTCGTCGATCCAGTTGAAGGGCGGGTAGGCGCCCTCGGTGCCGAGCGTGACCTTCTTCATGTCGGCCGCCGCCGCGCCGGCCGCGAGCGCGAGCGCCGCTAGCACGCCCAAGAATGTGAATTTCCTCATCTCTCCGTTCTCCTTCGCCGGTGGTGGGTGGTTTGCATGGCCTAGGCGTCGCCGCGCTGGCCCGAGAGGAACCGCCTGAATCGCGGCGACTGCGGGTCGTCGAGCACCGCCCTCGACGCGCCTTCCTCCTCGATCTGACCCTCGTGCAGGAACACGGTGCGCGACGACACGTCGCGGGCGAAGCCGACCTCGTGGGTGACGATCAGCATGGTCCGGCCTTCCTCGGCGAGGTCGCGGATGACCTTCAGCACCTCGCCGACCAGCTCCGGGTCGAGCGCCGACGTGGGCTCGTCGAACAGCATGACGTCGGGCTCCATCGCGAGCGCGCGGGCGATGGCGGCCCGCTGCTCCTGCCCCCCGGACAGGTGGGCCGGGAAGTAGTCGTGCTTGTCCGCGAGGCCGACCTTGTCGAGCAGCGCCCGCGCCCGCTCCACCGCCTCGCGCCGGGGCAGCCTGAGCACGTGGATGGGCGCCTCGATGACGTTCTGCAGCACGGTCAGATGCGACCACAGGTTGAACTGCTGGAAGACCATGCCGAGCCGGGCGCGGATGCGGTCCACCTGGCGGCGGTCCGCCGGCATCGCCTGGCCGTGCCGGCCGGTCCGCATGCGGATCAGCTCGCCGCCGACGCGGACCTCGCCGGCATCCGGCACCTCCAGCAGGTTGATGCAGCGGAGCAGGGTGCTCTTGCCGGAGCCGCTCGCGCCCAGGATGGCGATGACGTCGTGCTCGCAGGCCGTGAGCGAGACGCCCTTCAGCACCTCCAGGTCGCCGAAGCGCTTGTAGAGGTCCGCGACCTGGAGCGCGGCGCCGGGCTCCACCCGCGGCTCGCTATCGGCCGGGGCGGCAGCTCCGAGCGCCTGCGCCATCCGCCCCGTCCCGCGGCTACGTCGTGTAGGTGCGGCGCTTGACCAGCTGGCCGCGGCCGGGCTCGGCGTTGACCTTGCCGTCCTCCACGATGATGTCGCCGCGGGAGATCGTCATGGTCGGCCAGCCGGTGACCTCGAAGCCCTCGTGCAGCTCCCAGTCCTGGTTCGAGTGCATGTCCTTCTGGCGGATGGTGACCGGCTTCTCGGTGTCGAACACCGTGACGTCGGCGTCGGAGCCCACCGCGATGGTCCCCTTCTGCGGGTACATGCCCATGAGCTTGGCGGGCTTCGTGGCGCTCACGTCGACGAAGCGGTTGATGGAAAGGCGGCCGCCGCGCACGCCCTCGGAATAGAGCATGGGCAGCACCGTCTCCAGGTTCGACATGCCGGGCAGCAGTTCGTCGACGGTGACGGTGGCCTTCTTCTGCTTCATGTTCCAGCCGACGTGGTCGGTGGCGACGGTCTGCAGCACGCCGCTGTCCAAAGCCTGCCACATCACCTCCATCTGGTCGGCCTCGCGCAGCGGCGGCCAGCCGACGTAGCGCTCGGGGTCCACCTCCTCGTTGAAGCGCTCGCGCGAGAGGTGCAGGTAGATCGGCCGGGTCTCGCCGTAGCAGGTCTGGCCGCGGCCCCGCGCGTCGTTGAGCGCATCCAGCCCCTCCTGGCAGGAGAGGTGGACGAGATAGGCCGGCACGTCGGCCATGTGCGCCATCCAGAGCGCGCGCCGCGCAGCCAGCCCCTCCGAGATGCGCGGCCTGGAATCGGGGAAGGTGCGGACGTTGGAGTTGTTCTCCTCCTCCAGCTTCTGGGTCATGTAGGAGATGCAGCACTGGTCCTCGCAGTGGATGTTGACCATGGCGCCGAGCTTGCCGGCCTCCTCCATGCAGCGCAGGTACTGCGGCGCGTACTTGTCGAACTCGGCGAAGCCGATCATGAAGATCTTGAAGCTGGTGTAGCCGTCGGCCACACAGTCCCGCATCTCGCTCAGCGTGTGCTCGCCGGGCTGGAAGATGGTCGGGTGCAGGCCGTAGTCGATCACCGACTTCTCGCCCCGCTGGTTCCAGCGGACGAGGCAGTCCTGCAGCGACTGGCCGGGCTCGGGGAACGCGTAGTCGCAGATCGTGGTGATGCCGCCGCAGGCCGCCGCCACCGTGGACGAGTGGAAGTCATCGGCGGTCTCTTGCCCCATCAGCTCGAACTCGACATGGGTGTGCACGTCGACGCCGCCGGGGAACAGGAGCTTGCCACTGCAATCGACCGTGCGTCCCGCCGGGCCGAGCCCGTGGCCGATCTGCTTGATGACGCCGTCCTCGATGCCGATGTCGGCGTCGTAGCTCTCGTGCGCGGTGACGACCGTGCCGTTCGCCAGGATCAGGTCCATCTTGCCCTCCCGTCTTTTCGCTGATTCTTATTCCTGACCTTGGAGTATGAGCGTGTTGGCGGGGGAGGGTCCAGCGTCCCGTTACTTCCTGCGCCTCGCCGGGCCGCGAGCGGCAGATGGTTGGTCGCGGTCACGGGGCGCGGTATAACCCCCGGCAGGATACGGATGGCTAGGGAGGCTACGCCATGAGACACGGTGACATCGTCAGCAGTCCCGACACGGTGGGTTGCGCGGTCTTTCAGTACAAGATGCCGCGCCTGCACACGCGCCAGGACGTCATCGACAACTCGAAGAAGATTGCCGACATGATCGTCGGCGCGAAGGTCGGCCTGCCGGGAATGGATCTCGCGATCTTCCCGGAATACAGCACGCACGGAATCATGTACGACCGCAAGGAGATGTTCGACACGGCATCCGAGATTCCGGGCCCGGAGACGGACATCTTCGCCGAGGCCTGCCGCGAGGCCGACACCTGGGGCGTCTTCTCGCTCACCGGCGAGGTGCACGAGGATCACCCCAACAAGAACCCGTACAACACCCTCATCCTGATGAACAACGAGGGCGAGATCGTCCAGAAGTACCGCAAGATCCTGCCCTGGTGCCCGATCGAGGGCTGGTATCCCGGCAGCGAGACCTACGTGAGCACCGGGCCCAAGGGCCTCAAGGTCAGCCTCATCATCTGCGACGACGGCAATTATCCCGAGATCTGGCGCGACTGCGCGGTCAAGGGCGCCGAGCTGATCGTCCGCTGCCAGGGCTACATGTACCCGGCGAAGGACCAGCAGATCATGATGGCGAAGGCGATGGCCTGGGCCAACTGCTGCTACGTGGCGGTCGCCAACGCCGCCGGCAATGACGGCGTCTACACCTACTTCGGCCACTCGGGGATCATCGGCTTCGACGGCCGCACTCTCGGCGAGTGCGGCGAGGAGGAGTACGGCATCCAGTACGCCCAGCTCTCCGTCTCGCAGATCCGCGACGCCCGCGAGAACGACCAGGCGCAGAACCACCTCTTCAAGCTGGTGCACCGGGGCTACACGGGCGTGTACGCATCGGGCGACGGCGACAAGGGCGTGGCCGAGTGCCCGTTCGACTTCTACCGCACCTGGGTGGAGGACCCGCGCCGGGCGCAGCAGATGGTCGAATCCATCACCCGCGATTCCATCGGCGTGACGGGCTGCCCCGTCGACGGCATCCCCCAGCCGCAGAAGATGGCGGCGGAGTAGGGGCCGGGCGGCCAGAAAAGAACCCCCCACCTCTCCCCGGCCCTCTCCTCCCGAGGGGAGGAGAGGGAGACTCCGCCATCGGCGTCAGAGTCCCCCCTCCTCCCAATGGGAGGAGGGGGACAGGGGGAGGTGGGAACATTCGTGCTGCAGTGATCTCGTAAGGTCGGCAATCGCTCTAGCAGCCGAGGCCCTGAGACATCTGGGCATAGCTGGTGAGAGGGACCGCGCACATCCGGTTCCAGCCCGCCTTGTCGATGACGGGCCTATTCAGCAGCGCGATCATGTCATCGAACTTGCTGAGCGCGGCACAATCCACCATCTCGGGTGCCGCGGCCTTGCGGTGTTGCGGCCAGGCGCCCTCGCGCGCGTGGCGCCAGAACGGGCTGTCGTACGTCGAGCCGCAGGAATAGTGCCAGCCGACGAACAGGCCGTAGCAAAGCATGTTGTTGACGAGGAAGCGATTGACCACCGGCGCGTCGCGCTCGAGATGTTCTATCGAGCGATTCAGACGGATGTGGAGAACCATCCCGATCTGCAACTGAGCGGAGACGATCGCCGTCGCTTCGAGCGGCTCCATGAAGGCTGCGGCATTGCCGATGCGCGCCACCGCGCCATCGAAGATTCGACGGTGGACGAAATTGGGGAACGGAATGACGGCGCGCTGCTCGTATTCGGTCACGCCATCGGCCTTGAGGAACGCGTCGAAGTCCGACTCGACGTCCGCTTGGCTGGAGACGTCGCGGTTGAAGATGTACCCGTAGGACGTGTGCACCGTCAGCGGAATGACGAAGACCCAGCCGTGTGGGCGGGCAACCGCGCGGGTATAGGTATGCTGCAGAGCCGGCCGATCCGGTTCTTCCTCGATGATTGCCGGGCAGCGGCGGATGATGGCCGTATTGGTTGGGATGAATGAAATGTCGATTTGGCGCTCGGGCTGAAGCTGCTTGGGAAAACCGCGGGCATCGAAGACCAGGTCGTAGCGTTCCGGCGCCATGCCTTCGAGTTCCACGAGCGCGCCGCCGTCCACCCTTCTGATGTCGAGCACTCTCGCGTCGATGTGTTGCGCGCGCGTGCTTTCGTGCAGCAGCTCCCCCATCAGGTCGGCGGAGAGGTGGTAGGCGTAGGAGACCTGCTGCGGCGTGAAGTAGTGCGTGAAGTCTCGGTTGCGCCGACCCCACCCCTCGAATGCGACGCCGTACTTGCGCGTTCCCTTCAGGCGCTGCTGGACGGTTTCGTGAGGCAGGTTCGTCAGTTTCTGCAACTCCTGAACCAGGCTCGGCCAGCTGCCTTCGCCGACGCCAATGACCGGAATGCGCGAGTCGTAAATGTGGTGGAGCTCGTGGTCGCCGTCGGGGAGAAGACTCGTCACGCTGGCAGCCGCCAGCGACCCTGCGGTTCCCCGCCCGACGACCGCGATCTTCCGTAGAGATTCAATGCCCGGCTGTATCATCGCGCGCTGCCGCCGTCAGAAGCTGTAGGTGAAATCCGTGCCCAGGTAGCTGTCGCGCCGCCCACCGTAGGTCAAATCCTGCGGGTCGGCGCTCAGGTACGCGATCCCTTCCAGGCGCATCGTCCAGCTGTTCGTGAGGCGCCGTTTGAATTCCAGGTTCAACGAGCGCGTGTCGTGGCGGAGGTCGGCGAGAATGCCCGCCACCAGCTCGGTGCCGTCAACATCGTTGAACGTGAGCGCGCCCGCGACAAACAGGTCGTTCGCCCAGGCGCTCGTGGCGCGGCGTTCGCGGCCGTCGTAGTGCCACTCGGCGAGAACGGTCAGGTCCTCGCGGGACTCGAACACCGCGTAGAACGTGCGTTCCATGCCGAAGATCAAGGCGCTGTAATCCTCCACCACGCCCAGCAGATTGCGCGCGCCACGACGGTGAATGGCTTCCAGCTTGTAGAGCCAGGGCTCGGTCGTGAGTTGCGCGTCCAGCCCGAACTGTCGGATTTGCTCGTAGTACGGGATCAGGCGCGTGCCTGTTTCTGCCGACGGCTGCGACCGGGGGCGAACGAGAAACGAAGGTTCGCGGCTCGTGCCGACGAAGGCGGTAAGGCCGAAATCGAGCAGGTCCACGGCATTGCTGTAGCGAAACGCAACATCGAGATGGCGCTCTTCGGCACCGCTCTCGTACTGGGCGTCCCCGTCGATCGGGTGCTCCGAACGGTTGCGCCCGGCACGCCCCGGAAACGTGCGCTTGCGGTGGTACGGCAGCAGAAAAGATTCGGCGATGCCCCAGTCGCCGGAAAGCGTCAGGTGCGCCATGGGCTGACCCAGTTTGGGGCGGTCGCGCGGGTGCTCGACGATGTCCAATTGGTTGACGATATCGACGAGGTTGTGCAGCTCGGCCACGCCCCAGAACACGCGGTCGACGCCCAGCCGAAGCTCCCAGGAATTCTCGTCCCAGTCTCCATAGGTCAACACGTAGGCCTCGCGCAGGTCCGCATGTGTGCGCTCCGCATCGGCGCTGTCGTAGCGATAAAAGGCGGTGAGGGTGACGCTGGTTCTATTCGCGACGTCCCCGTAGAGCGTCGGCTCGAGGACCAGCCCGCCGGTGGCGGAACGCTGACCGGCGAAGGCCGGCGATTGCGGATACCACTGCGCCTGCGCGCTCAGGTCGCCGGAAATATCGAGAGGCTGCGCCTCGGCACCGGCGGCGGCCAGGAGCACGAGGGCCGCAAGTGCGCCGGCGGGCCGCATCAGCGCACGCGTCGGAGTGCCGTTTGGGTAAACTCGCTTTCGGCGATATCGGTGCGGAAGCGAAAATCGGTCCATTCAAGCACCGTGCTCGCGCCGGTCAGGTGATTGACCATCGTCTGCTCGCCCGCCCGCCAATATTGGTCCAGGTATTGCCGATAGTCGGCGAAGGTAAGCGTCTTCAGGTGCGAGCCCTTGCGGTCGTAAAGCTCCATCTTCCAGGTTCGAAGCTCAACCGCATCCTGCCAGACGACCCTGCGGCTGTAGCCGGACTCCTCATCCAGGGGAACCTGCTCGATCACCGTGCAGGTGAGGTCGCCGCAGGGCTCGTCGCGAAGGTATTTGTAGGTGTATTCCTCCACCTCCAGCGAGCTCATGTCCTCGTACGAGAACTCGCTTCCCATGAACGATCCCGAACGCCGCGCGGCGTTGATGCGCTTCACTCTTTTCAGGGCCGGCAGGTAAAGCCACTGGTCGTCCTGGCTGTTGACGTGCGCGTGAGTGAGCAGGGCGGTTCCCTGCACGTCCCGCGGCTCGTCGAACACGAACAGGCTCTTGTCGCCGTCTCCCGGCACCTCCAGCACCTTGAAGCGCATCTGGCGCACGCTCTCGCGGCCGTGCCGGTCGCGCAGCACCATCGTCATTCCGGCGGTGAAGTCCTGAAAGCCGTCGTTGCGCGCGCTTGCTTCCAGCGCGATCCGCAAACCCTTGTCCTCCGGCGTTTCTTCCTGGGCAAGGGCGTGTGCGCCCGGCAGGACGAGGCACGCCAGCGCAAGAATGAGGATACCGAACGAAGCCCGCCGGGGGCGCGTGCAACTCTTTGTACGGCCCTGCTTGCTGAACCGCCTTTCGGCGGTTATGCGGTCAGGCAGTATCCGCGCAGATCTCATGATGAACGTGCCGCATCGTGCGTTGGTTTGCCGGAATCGTTCGATGTCCCGGCGTCCCGGACCTGAGGACTTGTTATCACTTGGTCGAGATTGTATAGGACCTCCCCAGTTTTTGCCGCACCGAATCGGATTTTCTTTGTCTCTGCTGGCTCTCCGCGGGGAGGCGACGCACGGTTATGTTTAATAGTCCATTCGACTCGTTTCATAATACTGTCGCCGAGGCGAAGGACGAACGAGAACAGCTCGACCGCCTGCTGACGATTTCCACGCCGCGGGAGCGTCTGCTGGTCGTCGGTGTCGCCCTGTTGCTGTGCATCCTCCTGGCGTGGCTCTTCTTCGGCAGCGTGACCCGCAGCCTTGCGGTCGACGGCGTGTTGCTCGAGCCGGGCATCGACTCGCCCGAAGGCCAGCGGTCCGTGCACGCACTCGTCTGGATCGAGGGCGACGTCGCGGAGGATATCGAGGCCGGTGTTTCCGTGGCGATAGAGGTGGACCTGGCCGGTGGAACATCCGGCACGCTCGACGGCGTGATCGAGACGATGTCGCCCGCGCCCGTGTCCGAAGAGTTGACGGCAGTTGCGTCCACGGCGCCGGTGACCGTGCACCGCGTCGATATCGCGCTCGACGAAAGCGTTGATCTTGCGTCGCTTGCGGGCGGCAAGTGCCGGATCGTCATTGAGCTGGGCACCCAGGCTCCGGTCGCCTTCTTCGATTGAGGCGGCCAAGAGATGCTGCGACGCGCCTCGAAGAAAACCGGAGATCAGGCGGACGTCTCGAAGCGACGGGTAACCACGCCCATTCTGCTGCAGATGCATGCATCGGAATGCGGGGCCGCCTGCCTCGGCAGCGTGCTGGCCTATTTCGGGCGCTGGGTGCCGCTGACCGAGCTGCGCGAGAAATGCGAGGTGAGCCGGGACGGCAGCAGCGCCGCGAGCATCCTGCGCGCATCCAGGCACTACGGTCTCGAATGCAACGGGCTCAGCGTGCGCGCCGCGCAGCTGAAAAAGCTGGACTTGCCTCTGATCCTGTTCTGGCAGTTCAGCCATTTCGTCGTCTACGAGGGGTTCGACGGCCGCCATCACCATCTCAATGACCCGTCCACGGGGCGGCGCAGGCTCACGGCGGAAGAATTCGAGAAGGACTACAGCGGTATCGCGCTGCGGTTCAAGCGCGGCGCCGATTTCAGCCCCGGCGGCAAGCAGCCCGACCTGTTCCGGCAACTGAGCGCCTCGCTCGTCGACTCGTGGCGCATGCTCACCGGTGTGGTCGCCTGCGGATTCATGCTGACGCTGCTGGCGCTCATCGTTCCCGCGTCTCTCAGCGTGTTCGTGGACGATGTCCTGGAAAACCACGGGCGCTGGGGCGGACTGGTGGCGGCCCTGCTTGGCGGCGGAGCGCTGGTCTACATCCTGTCCCTTCTCAGGCACCGCTTCCTGAAGCGGCTTGCCGTGCGGATTTCGGTGATCGGCTACAGCCGGAGCTTGTCGCGTCTGCTGCGATTGCCCGTGGAGTTCTTCGAGCACAGGCTGGTCGGCGACCTGACCGACCGGGTCTCGTCCGTCGACCGGATAGCGAAGAACCTGACGGACCAGTTCCTCGTGCTCATCATAGACATGGCAATGAGCGCCGTGCTGCTCATCGCGATGTTCGCCTACGACGTCGTGCTCACGCTGATCGTGCTGTTGCTGGCGATCGTGCACGGATTGCTGGCGCATGGTCTCAACGCGCTCCGCGCCGTGCGAAGCCAGGCGATGCGGCGCGAGCAGGGGCTGCTGATCGGCGTTGGCATGCAGATGCTGAGCCATGCCGAGAACCTGCGCATGACGGGCGCGGACGACCGCTTCTTCTCGCGCTGGAGCGGTCAGCAGGCGCGCGAGTTGCATGCGCGCCAGCTTTATTCCGAGCTGGGCTCCGTCAACACCGCGCTTCCGGGCCTCGTCGCCGCGCTGCGCGCAGCGGCGATCCTGGGCCTCGGGGGCAGCATGGTCCTGGCCGGAGACATGACGCTCGGCACTCTGGTTGGGTTCTACATCCTGGCGGAGATGTTTCTCGCGCCTGTCGGGCGCTTCCTGGAGTTTGCTGACAGGCGCAAGGCGCTGGAGACCGACCTGCAACGGCTGGACGACATCTCCAAGGCCGCGCAAGACCCGGTCATCAGCCGCCGCAGCCAGGAATCGGAGTCGATCTCCACCTTCAACGGCCGGCTCCAGCTTGCCGGCCATCTCGAACTCAGAAACGTCACATTCGGTTTCAACAAGAGCCGGCCGCCCTTGATAAAGGACTTCAATCTCGTGCTGGAGCCGGGGCAGCGGGTTGCCATCGTCGGCCCCAGCGGT
The DNA here is from genome assembly GCA_965221125.1 of Alphaproteobacteria bacterium. GTDB lineage: Bacteria > Pseudomonadota > Alphaproteobacteria > UBA828 > UBA828 > WTGU01. The sequence continues at coordinate 325,918 of CBDCRW010000003.1, read as the reverse complement.
TCCGGAAAGTCGACGCTCGCGCGTCTGGTTTCGGGCATCTGTCAGCCCTGGTCGGGCGAAGTGCTGTTCGACGGCCATCTTCGGGAGGAGATTCCGGAGGACGTGCTGCGGCGGTCCATTTCCATGGTGGATCAGGATGTCGTGCTCTTCTCCGCCTCGCTGCGCGACAACATCACGTTGTGGAACCCGGCCGTTCCCGACGAGGCCATCGTCGCCGCGACGCGGGATGCCCGGATCCACGACGAAATCCTGCTCAGGCCTCAAGGCTACGCGACCCCGGTCGAGGAAGGCGGGGTGAATTTCAGCGGCGGCCAGCGGCAGAGGCTGGAAATCGCCCGTGCGCTGGTCGGCCATCCGACGGTGATCGTTCTGGACGAGGCGACCAGCGCTCTAGACGCCGCGACGGAGGAATACGTCGACGATGCCTTGCGGCGGCGCGGCGTCACCTGCCTGATCGTGGCGCACCGGCTGAGCACCGTGCGGGATTGCGACGAGATCATCGTGCTCGACAAGGGCGCGGAGGTGCAGCGCGGAACGCACGACGCGCTGATCGCGGACGAGGACGGCACGTACTACAAGCTGGTCATGTCGGGCTGATGCAGGCCGGGCCGGAACACGAATCGATCGCCGCGCTCGCCGCGCGCTCCGGCACGTCCGTGCCCTGCGCCGGCAACCTGCCGGTCAAGCTCGACGACCCGGACAGTGTCTGGTTCATCGACCGGGGCGCCGTCGACCTGTTCTTCGTCGAATTCAAGGACGGGGTGGAGCAGGCGGCGCCGCAGCACCTGCTGCGCCGCGAAGCGGGGCAATTGCTGCCGGGTGTCGCGCCGGACGAGCAGGGCGACGGCAAGGAAACGCGGCTCGGCCTGATCGCCAAGGGATTGCCGGGCACCATGCTCAAGCGCCTGCCGGCATCCCTGCTCTCCGAGGCTCATCCGGAAGAGCTGGCGGAGCAGGTCGATACGTGGCTGGTCGCCATCACCGACGAGTTGTCGCGTTTCGTCGGCTACCTTCCGCGCAAGACCGCGCTGGCCGAGCCCGGCGTGACCCAGACGCTGGCCCCCTGCACGCTGTCCGTGAGGCGCGGCGTGGTGTGGGTGTCCGAACCCTCGCGTGGTGCGAGCCTGTTCATGGACATGATCGACCAGGCGGAGTTCGCCGGGGCGGGCGGCGCGCACGAAGCGGCCATACCGCTGACGCGGACGAGCTGGCTCACCCTGCTGGACGAGGCGGAGGTATCCGGCAAGTCGACCGAGGCGCTGGTGCGGCAAGGCCTGCTGCTGCCGACTCTCGCCTCCTTTCACGCGGTGGCCTTCGCCCTGGAACGCCTCAACCGCCGGCTGGCCGTGGTCGACGATGCGAATCTCGAGCGCGCCAGGGTCGCCAGCCGCCGCACGGCCGAGAGATCTGCCCGGCAGCGACTCTTCAATATCTACGACCAGCCGACCGACCGGGACAGCGATGTCGAGGACACGGCTCTGGCGGATGCTCTGAAGATCATCGGCCGCCACCGGGGAATCGATTTCAGGATTCCGGCACGCTCCGGGCACTCCGATACGCCTGTCGGCCTCGTCGACATTCTCGATGCGTCCGGCGTGCGCGCCCGGCGCGTGCGGTTCAAGGACGCGGGGACGTGGTGGCGGGGCGACAGCAACGCCCTGCTGGCGTTCCGCGCCGAGGACGGCCAGCCGGTCGCGCTGCTGCCGGGAACGTTCGGGCGCTACCGGGAGATCGACCCGGTCAGCGGGCGCAGCGTGCGCGTCACGGCGGAGCGCGCCGCCGCGCTGCAGAACGAAGCCTGGATGTTCTATCGCCCCCTGCCGTCGGGGCAGGTGAAGCCGAGCGACCTGCTGCGGCTTGCCCTGCAGGGCTCGGGCCCGGACATGGCCCGGCTGGTGCTTGCCGGGCTTCCCGGCGGTCTCATCAAGCTGCTGCCGGCGCTCGCGCTCGGCTTCGTCGCGAACCACATCGTGGCGGGCGGAAGCGCCGGAGCGATCTATGCCGCGGCCGCGACGCTGGCGGGGTTCGGCCTGCTCGGCGCGATGCTTCACCTGCTGCAGGGCACGGCGATGATGCGGCTTGAGGGGCGCTCGGCGTCGCGGGTCGAAGCCGCCTTCTGGGACCGCCTCATGCGCCTTCCGCCGGCCGTGCTGCACCGCCACCCGGCCGGCGATCTGGCCATGTCCGGCATGACGTTCCAGAACCTCCGCGACGGGCTGCAGGGGGTCGTCGCCGACAGCCTGCTGTCGGTCGTCTTCCTGCTTCCGGTCTTCGGGGTCATCTTCTTCTACGATGCCACCTTGGGCGGCATCGCTCTCGTCTTCAGCATCGGCTCGCTGCTGGTCACCGTTGGCATCGGGCTGCGCCAGATTGCGCCCTACGGGCGGATGATCGGCGCGGTGCGCCGCGTCGCCGGCCGGCTGTTCCAGATCGTGGGAGGGATCGCCAAGCTGCGCGTGGAAAACGCGGAAGGCTCGGCGTTCGCCATCTGGGCGCAGGATTATCGCGAGCAGAAACGCGCGGAGCTCGAGCTGGGTGCGCTCGAGGGGCATTCGCGGGCATTCGGCGCCGCGCTCCCCTTTATCGCCGGCGGGGTGCTGCTGTGCGCAGTGGTCACGGTGGGCGAGCGGAACGGCCCGGTCGGCGATTTTCTCGTCGTCTACACCGTCTTCATCGCCTTCCAGGCCGCCATCGCCCGGCTCGGCGACTCCTTCGGCACCGTTGCCGCCATGCTGCCGGCGTTCGACCAGATGCGCCCGCTGCTCGCCGCCGTGCCCGAGACCGAGGCGCAAGGAGAGCCGGTCGAGCGGCTCGGCGGCGAGGTCCTGTTCGACCGGGTGTCCTTCCGCTACGAGCCCGACGGCCCGTTGATCCTCGACGATGTCACGATCCGCGCGGAGCCCGGCGACTTCGTCGCGATCGCGGGCGAATCCGGCGCCGGCAAGAGCACGCTCTTCCGGCTCGCGCTCGGAATCGACCGGCCGACCGCCGGCGCGGTGTATTATGACGGGCGCGACCTGCGACACCTGAACCTGAAGCAGGTGCGCCGGAAGATCGGCGCGGTCCCGCAGTCGGTGCGGCTCCATCCGCAGGATCTGTGGGACAACATCGTCGCCCACCACGAGGGGACGACCACCGAGGACGTGTGGCAGGCGGCCCGCGCGGCCGGGATCGAACGGGAAATCAAGGCCATGCCCATGGGCATGATGACGATGGTAGGCGGCAGCGGCTCCGTCCTGTCGGGCGGCGAGAGTCAGCGCGTCACCATCGCCCGCTCGCTGATCGGCAGCCCGCGAATCATGCTGCTCGACGAGGCGACCAACTGGCTCGACAACGAGAGCCAGGCCGAGGTCATGCAGAACCTGGCCCTGCTCACGTCCACCCGGATCGTCATCGCCCACCGGCTGTCCACGCTGCAGCAGGCCGACCGCATCTACGTGCTGCAGGCCGGACGAGTCGTGCAAGACGGCTCGTTCAACGAACTCATGGAGGTCGACGGAGTCTTCAGGGAACTGGTCAGGAGGCAGGTCGCATGATGCGAGCAGGCCGCCCGCAACTAGGGGCCTCGGTCCTGTGGACACGCGCGACATAGCAAGGGAGCCGTTCGCAACGCGATTTGCGAAGCGGGTGCTCGGCGCCCGCTGGATCGTCATCGTGGCGTCGGTGCTCGTGGTTGCGGTCGCGGCGATGGGCGTCACGCAACTCAAGTTCTCCGCCAACTACCGGATCTTCTTCGACGAGGACAATCCGCAGCTTCTGGGCCTGGAAGCGCTGGAGAACACCTATGGGAAGAACGAGAACGTCGTCTTCCTGATCGTTCCCGACGATGGCGATGCCACGTCCGAAGACGCGCTCACGGCCGCTGCCTGGCTTACCAAGGCCGCCTGGAACACGCCGTTTTCGCGGCGCGTCGATTCGCTCGCCAATTTTCAGTACACGACCGCCGACGGCGACGATCTGTACGTGCGGGACCTGGTCGATCCGCAGGAGCTGGCGGACGCGGACGCGCGCGCGCGACTCCGCGACATCGCCCTGTCCGACCCGCGCATCGCCGGCAGCATTCTGGGGCTCAACGGCGATGTCAGCGTCGTCAACGTCACCGTCGAGCTGCCGGAAGACGGCCTGTTGGAGGCCGTGGCCGAAGTCGCGGAATTCGCCAGAGCGCTCGCGGCGGAGGCGGAACAGCAATTCCCCGGCATGGACCTCCGCGTCGTCGGCACGGTCATGGTCAACCAGACCTTCCTGGAAGCCTCGGTCAGCAGCCAGATGATGTTTCTGCCCGCGAGCCTGCTGCTCATGGCCGTGATCCTCGGCGTCCTCACCCGCAGCTGGACGGGCGTGGTGGGGACCGGGATCGTCATCGTCTTTTCCATTCTCGTCTCGGTCGGCCTGGGCGTGTGGCTCGGTCTGCCGTTCTCTCCGCCCGTAGCCCCGGCGCCGACCATCGTGCTGATGATCGTGGTGGCGAACTGTGTGCATTTGCTCGTGGCGTTGCAGCAGCGTCTGCGCGCCGGGGATTCCAAGCGCGATGCCATCGTCGAAGCCGTGAGGCTCAACCTGCATCCGGTGTTTCTGGCGAGCCTCACGACCACGCTCGGATTCCTGAGCATGAACTTTTCCGAAGTGCCGCCCTACCGCGATCTCGGCAACTTCGTCGCCATCGGTATCGCGGCCTCCTTCATTCTCTCCGTCACGTTCATGCCGGCCGTGCTCTCGCTTCTCCCGCTTCGCGCGCCGAGGGACCGCCGGCTTGTGCCGGCCGTGCTCTCGCTCCTTCCGTTTCCTGCCGCAAGGGAGCGCCGGCTCCGCCTGCCGCATACGAACGTGCTGGCGGATTCCGTGCTCCGCCACAGGAAGATGCTGTTCCTGGGCTGGGCGGTGTTCGTGCTGGCGATGGCTGCGGCCATTCCGCGCAACGAGCTCAACGATGTCCTGGTTCATTTCTTCGACGAAGGCGTCGAGTTTCGCCAGGACACCGATTTCATGGACGAGCACCTGAGCGGCAATACCCTGCTCGAATACTCGCTGGAAGCGCATGCCGAGGGCGGCGCGACCGATCCGCTTTTCCTCGCCGACGTCTCGAATTTCGCCGCGTGGTACCGCGCGCAGGCGCCGGTGCGTCACGTGGCGGTCATCACCGATACCTTCCGCCAGCTCAACAAGAGCATGCACGGCGACGACCCGGCCGCGTACCGGCTTCCGGAGAGCCAGGAGCTGGTGGCGCAGTACCTGCTGCTTTACGAGCTTTCGCTTCCGCTGGGCCTGGGCGTGAACAACCAGATCGACAGGTCCAGGTCCGCCACGCGCGTGTCGGTATCGGCGGAGACGCTATCGTCGCAGGAGGTGCTCGACCTGAACGCGCACGCCGAGGCCTGGCTGAAGGAAAACGCAGCCCATGTCGCGAGCGTCAACAGCACCGGCCCCGCCGCGCTGTTCGCCTACATCGGCCAGCGCAACATCCGCGCCATGCTGATCGGGACAATGGTGGTGCTCCTGGCCATTTCCGCCATTCTTCTTTTCGCTTTCCGATCGCTTCGCCTCGGCCTGATCAGCATCGTCCCCAATCTGATTCCCGCCGCGCTGGGCTTCGGCGTGTGGGGTTTGGCGGTCGGGCAGGTGGGACTTTCGCTCTCCGTCGTCGTCGCCATGACCGTAGGCATTGTCGTGGACGACACGGTTCATTTTCTCAGCAAGTACCGGCGCGCGCGGCAGGAATTGGGCCAGAGTCCCGAAGAAGCGGTGCGTTATTCCTACGACACGGCCGGCCGGGCCGTGTTCACGACGACGATCGTGCTGGTGGCCGGCTTCCTGATATTCGCGCTCTCTCCGTTCGTTCCCACCGCGCAGGTCGGGATCCTGACCGCGATGATCATTGCCTTTGCGTTCATCGCCGATTTGACGCTGCTGCCGGTGCTGTTGACTGCGCTCGACCGGAAATCTTCGAAGCCGACCCTCGAACGCGAGCAAGGAGTCGACGCGCCAAACCAGGATTCCCTGAACCCATAACAATTACTTACTGCCGCCATAATTATTTTGTTTAACCCGAATGCTTGATCTTGTGAGATATATCCTGAATGCTTGATTTGGTGACATGCTAGTGATATCGGTGCCCGCCCAAGGGAGCCGCCCGCCGCCCGGAACTATGGAGGATTGCCATGAGAAGTGGCGATGAAATGCTGCAACACATTGTCGAGAAGTCCTCTCTGGATTCGGACTTCAGGCAACAGCTTCTCGCGGACCCGAAGAACACCATCAGCGAGGAATTGGGCATCACGATTCCGGAATCGATGACCATCAAGGTCCACGAGAGCGACATGCAGACGGTGCATCTGGCGTTGCCGCCGGACCCGAACATTACCGAAGAGCAGCTCGAAGCCATCTCGGCCGGTCTCTGCTGCTGCTGGTAGGCCGGGTGGCCGGCGCGCAGCCGGTCACGAAGCGGGCCAATCCGAGTCCGCGACCTTTGACGACCTGAACTGACCCCCCTTCCCAGACCGAAGGGGGGTTCGTTCTTTCGAGGCCGATTTTAGGCGGAAGCTGCTGCGGAAAGCACCATGAACACGTAGGCCTTCGCCTTTCGGAGCCGATTGTCGGCTACGACCAGCTTCATGTGGTGAATGCCGCGCAGCAGCACGTAGCGCCCGGACTTCGCAAACAACGGCGTCGGTTTCGAAACCCAGTCGGCCAGCGCTTCGAGCTTCTCCGGAACGACGAGGTCCTCGTGGCTGAGCGCCTTGAGGAACGGGTCCCAATCGGTCAGGCCGTCCAGCCAGTAGCGCGACTCTTTCGTGTATCTCTGCTTGACGATGAGCGTGAGGCCGAGCGTCGGGCCGACGCCCTCTTCGTGCACGTCGATATTCACCCCGACCCTGACAATGTTCGCGCGCTCCCTGAAGCGGGCGATCACGGAGGCCACGGCCGAGGTCTCGCCCGGCCAGCCCGTGTCTTCGAGATAGGAACACGTTTCCCGCCCCGACTTGAAGCCCATGATCGCGAGCCGGATTGCCCGTGAACGGGACGGAAACACGCCGAACGAATCCATGCGCGTGTCCTCCGGCTGCGCCAGGTAAACGCGCCTGACGTTCTCCCGCGCCGCATCGTTCGTCTCCCAGCCCAGGCAGGATACGAGCGCGTCGACCACCGTGGCGACATCGTCCGCCTGAGCGCAGCCGCCCATGATCGGGCGCTCGCCGGGCCGCAGAAACAGTCCCGGCAACGAACGTTCGCCGCCCTCTGCCGAGCCGATGTCGTATTCCAGCATCAGCTTGCGGCCGACGATGTCGCGCAGCGGCGAGTCTTCGCTTTCCATCCGGCCGAACAGCCGGGCGATTGCCAGCGCGGTCTCATCCGTCTTGTCGGCGAGGGCGCGCTCCAGGAAATGCGCAGCCGGCCGGGTGCCGCTCGCGAGCGAGACGCCGAAATCCGCCTGCGGCTCGCGTTCGTGCAGCGGCAGCTCGAAGCCGAAGGGAAGAGCCCCCATCGTGATGGGAAGCGTGCCGGCGCAGTCGAGTACGCGCTGCCATTCCGCATCGCCCACAAGCGCCGTCGAAACCCTGCTGCGGAAGTGCCCGAGCAGATCGCCCATGGTGCCGCCTTCCTCGGCGAGACGGTCCTGAGTGCGCGCGACTGCCTCGTCAATGTCCATAGGTGTCCTCACGCGATCACGGGTGCGGGGTTCAGTTCGGCTTCGGCGAGAGGGCGGGCGCGCCTGCCCATGCCGACGGGCACGTCGTAGAGGCGCCCCGGCGCGAACCGCGCCCAGAAGTGGCGCATGCCCGGCACGATGACGCGCGCCACGGGCATGCCGATGTCGGGCCGGGTCTGATCCAGCACCAGGAACTCCATGCCCCTGGCTTCGACGAGCGCGCGGCACAGCTCCACGTCGTCGCGCGTGTCCGTCGTCTCGATCGCCGGATAGTGCGACGCCGTGCGGAGCGGCGCGTCCTCCGCCGGCGCCAGCCACGAGCAATCGGCGAGCCGCGCGGTCTTCCACCACCGGAGCGCCAGCGGATCGTCGATCATGGGCCGGCCGTCGCCCTTGCCGGGGCGCGGCAGCCAGGTGAGGCACTGGTTCAGCTCGCAGAGCGCGCGGAGCGCGGCCAACCGCGGGTCGGCGTGGGCGCCGGCGCCGTAGATGATGTCCTCGGTCCGGGCGTGCGTGCGGCGCGAGAGCGCGACGAACGCGGGAATGCCGATGTCCGAGGTGACGTCGAGCAGCCAGAGCGCGCGCTCGTAGCGGGCGTATTGTTGCGGGGCGGACGCGAGGTACGCGTCGTCGAAGCCGGCGAGGTCGACCGCCGGCACGCGCAGCCGGTTGTACCACCAGATGGCGAACGCATCGCGCTCGACCAGCTCGTAGAAGCCCTGGAGGATGGCCTCTTCCAGCGTGTTGCCCGCGGCGCAGCCGTTGGAATCGGCGATCAGGTCCGCCGGGCCGCGCTGCTCGGCCGGCATGCTGTAGAGCATCGAGGTCGGCAGGTAGCGATGCCGCTGCCGGGTGAGCGACCACACCGGCGTCCAGTCGCGCTCGGCGTCGGGGTCGAAGCGCGCAGGCACGACGTTGTACGGGTGGCCCTTCGCGTTGATGGCCTTCGCGTTGTCGAGCTGAGCGGCGCTGAAGAGCTGCACGTCGTTCGGATGGATCGTCTCGTCGCTCCCGGCGAACTCCGTGAATCGCCTGCGGACGCGGATCTCGTCGCCATGACGCGCGCCCGAGTAGCGCTCGACCGCCTCGCACAGCGCGCTGACCTTCGACTGCTCCCGCGTGCTGCCCTTGCCCGCGCTCTTGCTGCGGAGGCTCCGCCTGAGCGAACTCAGGCTCCGGCTTCTCATGCCGAGATTGCTCCCGGCCCAGTAGACGTGCAGCCAGGGATCGGTCTCGTCGGTCGTGCGCGACAGCCAGGTCACGACACCGCTGACCGGGCTCACCAGGTGGCGGTATTTCGCGAGCGTGACCTCCGGCGCCACGGTGCGCGCGCCGCCGCTGTTGCGATGGGTCTTGGGGCTCGCCTTCAGAGCGAGCGGCGCCGGCGGGCGGTCCGGGCGATGCAACGCGTCGTCGCCGCAGGCGAGGCACTGCGGCCGGCGCATCACCGGATGCTGCGCGCTTGCGAACGTGCCGACGTTCATCGTGATCGCGTGTTCGTGGAGGGGGGCCGCGTCGTCCAGCAACAGCCACTTGACGATCTCCGCCGCGATCAAACCGCAGAGCGCCTCCAGCACCGCGGGCTGAGCCGCGAACGGCTTGAAGGCGGCATCTTCGCCGGCAATGGTGCGCAAGAAGCTGTGGACTTCCTGGTGGCCGCGCAGGCGGCTCGCCAGGCAATCCCAGCAGGGGCCTTGTCCGTCCGCACGAAAGACGGGGCCGAACAACGCTTCCATGCCGCGCGGCCGCAGCAGCGTCCACGGCGCTCGCGCCTCGAGTTGCCGCCGGTTCACGTCCGCGAGGCGGGCGTCGAGATAGTCGTCGCAGACGACGACGGTGAGCGTCGGGTCGCCAGCCCCCACGCTGGCGCCGCTCTCTCGCAGATGGCGGACCAGGCGGCCGTCGTCGCCTTCCACCGTGACGCGCGATTCCGCGAGCCGCTCCTCGACCCAGCGCGGCGATGCGCCGAGCGACGACCAGTAGGCCGCCCGGCACCGCTCCATGCCGTGATCGGCGGAGACGACATAGCCCTTGGCGGCGAGCGCGGTGATGGCCGCACGAACGTCCGCCGCGGCGTGGGCGCCCTCCAGCGCCGCGACGATCTCGTCCTGCGGGCGCCGGCCATCGAGCAGGGGCAGCAGATCGCAGTGGAGCGCGCCGTGCAGCAGCGTGTTGAACGATTCCGAGACCAGCAGCGTCTGCCGCTCGCCGATATCGCGGAACTGCAGGTGCGGGGCGAGCGCGGGGAGCGTGACGGCGCCCCGGTCCGCAAGCGTCGTTCTGGTCAGTATCCCGCGCGGGGGCTGCGTGTCCGTCTGCGCCGGCATTCAGGTTTTTCGGGCCGGATCGGCCGGCGCGTTCAGGTGCGCGAAAGAGCGGGCGCGTCCTTGGCGCCCGCGAGACCAAGCGAGTCGATCCGGGCGGCGGCGCGGGATGCGGTATCAGTGACCGCCGCCGTCAGCGCGTCGAAATCCTCGTGCCCGCACGCGCTCGCAACGAGAGACCTGACCCTGGGCCGCGCCTCGGCCGCGTCGAATTTTTCATCGCCGACGAGGCGCGTGATGCCCTGCAGGTCCCGCCACAAGGCCGCAGCCTGCGCCAGGTCCTGGGCACCGGCGGCATCGAGCACCGCCGCAGCGCTCGGCGCCGGGTCGGGGACGGCGGCGTCGGCATTCGTCACCTGCAGGGTTCGCGCGGCCCTCTCGACATCCTCCAGGCCGCCGCGCATGCGGGCGTAGTTGGAGACGCCCGTTGCGGCCGGGTCTTCGCGCCGCGCACGAAGCTGGGCGATCAGGGACTCGTCTGCCACGCACGCGGCCAGCGCTTCGCCCCGCGCTTCGCCGAAGCGGCGGCCGATATCGGAATCGCCGCACGCGAACACGCAGCGTGCCCTGGTGAGGACGGGAATTCCGTCGGCAGAAAGATCGCTACAACGCTCGGCCAGCTCGGAAAGCGGCAGCGCGGGAAGGGCCTGCGCGCGGGGCGGAACCGGGGAGAACAACAGACTGTCGCGCGCGAGAGCGGTGAGAGATTTTCGGAAGCGCCGACACAGGCGTTCATTCTCGCCGATTTCCGGGCCGTCGTGGACGAACAGCATGTCGATGGCAACGCCGGGGTACGCCTCCCGGCTCGCGAGATCGCCGAGGAATACCGCGGCGATCCCGCCGCCCCGCAGCGGCCCGGTGTTGTTTCGCACGTTATTTGACGCCGAATCTCCCAGATTATTTGACGTGATCGCTGCCCTGATTTCCCAGATTGCTCGGTCTTTTCCGGATCGAAGCGTAGGAGCTCATGGTCTCTGCGGGCGGTCCGGGGTCGCTGTCTGATTGAGGTTTGGACTGGTGCTTGAGGAGAGCTGACGAGGTGTCGCGCGGCCGTCGGCGCGTCAAGCGGCTGCGCCGCTCCTGCGCTTCGCTTCGGCCCTTCGGGTGACTCGCCACCGTCCACACGACGAAGTGCTGCCATGGCCTGAAGCAAGCTTCCGGCCACGGACTGGCCGCTCACCTGACGTAGTATCCCGGTGGAGGCGCAGCGCCTTCCGGACCGTTGGGGAAGGGTGGTTCCCGACGGCGGTTCCGGCTCGAACCCCTAGGCGTTGGCGGAACCGGGCTCCGGGAACCGCGGGGCCTGCGGCCGACTGCTGCCGTTGGCGGCGGCGGCCGCCGCCCGCTTGTCCGCTGCGCCTGCGACGACGCTGTAGCCGCCCTCGGCGTTGCGCGCGACGCGACCCTCCTGGACGAGCTTTTGCAAGATTACGCCGACGGTCTTGTGCCGGGTCGCGGCGCGTTCCCGGATCTGGCGTTGCGAGAGCGGCGCCCCGGCGTCGGCGAGCGCCTTGAGAACGCGGCATTCGGGTGTTTCGGGCTGAGGCGCCCCGCCGCCGGCCGTGGGCGGCTGGCGCAGCCGGAAGGAGGGCTCCTCTCCGTCTTCCTTGAGCTCGATCTCGATGTCGTCGAGACCGCGTGCGGCGCGATGCTCGACGGTCATGAGGGTCTGCCGGTCCCGGCGGCGCAGGTAGAGGTTCGAGTCCCCCCAGGCGTGCAGCTCACTGCTGCCCCGCAGGGCCTGCCCCGGCCTCGTGGCCCCGCTCTTGCGGGCGTGGTGGACGAGGAGGACGGCGGTCTCGAAGCGGCGTTGCAGGTCGCGCAGGAAGCCGAGGATCGGGGCGACGTCCGCAACCGTGTTCTCGTCCACGCCGTGCAGGCGGACCAGGGGGTCGAGGACCACGAGGCGCGGTGCGATGCGCTCCACGGTCTGCTGCAGGCGGCGGCGGTCGTCGAGATGGTCGAGGCGCAGTGTGGGCACGTCGATGACGGCGATGTCGAGGGTCTCGAAGCGGGCGCCTGCGGCGCGGGCGATCCCCTGCAGGCGCTTGCGCACGAGGTGGCCGGCGTCTTCTGCGGCGAACAGCAGGACCGGGCCAGGCCGGGCCGGGGCGAAGTGCCGCAGGCATGGGACGCCGGCGGCGACTGCGACCGCGAGGTCCAGCGCCAGGATGGACTTGCCGCACTTCGGCTCGCCGCCGACGATGCCGACGGCCTGCTCGCCCCATAGCGTGTCCACCAGCCATTGCTGCTCGCGCGGCCGCTCCTCCAGCTCGATCGGGGCGCGGGTCGGGAAGCCGGTCATGGCCGCAGTTCCTCGAGCGCGTGCTGCAGGTGGTCGGCACTGACGGTCCTCGCCTCGTCGAGAGCGGCGGCGGAGAGCGCGTAGTGGGCGATGCGGTTGATCTGGCGCGGCAGGCCGCGCGCGCCCTGGAACAGGGCCTCGACGGCGGGCTCTTCGAACAGCGGCAGTTCGCATCCCGCGAGCCTGAGGCGGTGCTTGATGTAAGCGTCGACCTCGTCGCGGTCGAGACCGCTCAGGTGGTGGCGGACGACGAGGCGCTGGCTGAGGGATTCGTGCATGGCCATGGCCAGGCGGCGCCTGAGCTCGGTCAGACCGACGAGGACGAGGCACAGGCGCTGCTCTGCATCCATGGCGAAGTTGGTGAGCAGGCGCAGGTCCTCAAGGACGTCGTTGCGCAGATGATGGGCCTCGTCGATGACGAGGACCGGCAGCTGCTTGGCCTCGGTGACGAGGCGGGAGATCTCGTTTCGGATGGCCTGATAGGCCGAGGCGCGGGAGCGCTCGATGGGCAGGCCGATCTCCCACGCGATCGCCTTGTACATGTCGAGCACGTTGCCCGTGGTCAGCGAGACGTAGTGGACCCGGTAGAGGCCTGGATGAAGCTGCGCGGTCAGATGCCGGCACACGGTGGTCTTGCCGGAGCCCACCTCGCCGGTGAGCAGGCCGATGCCGCGCAGGTCGATGAGGTGGCCGAGCCTGGCCTCGGCCTCGCGGCGCGCGTTGGACTCGAACAGCTCGTCGGTCTCTGCCGGGGTCTCGAAGGGCAGGCGGGTGAAGGCGAAGTGGCGCAGGTACATCACTCGTCCTCCTTCTTGTCCTTGAGGTTGCGCATGGCCAGCGGCGAGGGCGGAGGCTCGGGCGCCGGATCTTCGGCCTCGATCTCCCTGGCCGGGTAGGTGCGCCTGACGGCGGTATTGGCGTAGGCGTCGAGAGGGCTGGCCTTGCCGGCCGGCTTGCCGTCATGGACCACGTCGAGAGGGCGCGAGGGCGGCGCGGCCGGGTCGTAGCGCAGGATGACGTTCTGACCCACCAGGAGGGCGTCGACCTCGTAGACGCGGCCGTTCAGACTAACGGTGCGGTCCTTGTAGACACGGCGCCTGGCCTCGAAGAGGAACAGATCGTCGAGGTCCATGGTGGCGTCGGGATAGCGCACGCCGGCCGAGGCCAGCGCCCACTGCTCAAGCGGGGTGCGCCCCTCGTCGAGGCCACGATGCGGGCTGTTGTGATACTCCCCCTCGATCCAGGCCCAGAGGCTGCGGTTGAGCGCCTCCAGGCTGTCGACGTCATCGCCGAGGTGGCGGAGCCAGCCGGCCCGGAGGGTGCGGAAGAAGCGCTCGATCTTACCCTTTCCCGCTGGCTGGAACGCCCTTGCGTGAATCAACGCAACGCCGAGCCTGGCGCAGACCAGGGAGAGATGACGGGAGCGGTAGGCGCTTCCGTTGTCGACGTACAAGCGGGCCGGGAGGCCGCGCCGGATCAGCGCGTCCTTGAACACCGGCAGGAACGCCGCAGTGTTCTCCGCCATGGCGAAGGCGGCGAACGGGATGACGCGGGTGGCGTCGTCGATGAAGGCGATCAGGTAGGTCTTGCGCCGGGTTCGGCCGTGCCGGACCTTGGGTCCGTGCATGACGTCGCTCATCCACATCTCGCCGGCATGCCGGAAGGCGAAGCGGCGGCGATCCGCCCCGTCGGGCGGCTTCTTGTCGAACAGGCCCTCGCGGCTGAAGAGGCGGTGCACGGTGGACGAGGCGAGCGGGTGGTCGATACCCTCCTCCTTGACCTTCTGGATGATGGCGCGAACCGACAATGCGTCGTTCTCGGTCTTCAGCGCGATGAGGCGCTCGGCGACCTCGGGCGGCAGCCGCCGGGGCTTCCCCCGGTCGGTGCGGGGCTTGGGGTAGAGCGCGTCGAAGCCGCCGTAGCGGTAGTCCTTGATCCAGCGCCGCATGGTCTCGGCGGCGACCCGGGTCCTGGTGGTTCCGGGGATCGTGTAGGTCTTCTCGGCTTTGGCGCGCATCATCGCGCCGGCACCCGGTGCACCCACGGGCAGATGCACCAGATCGGCGATGACGTCGTATCGGAAGAGCGCGATCTGTTGGCGAAGGTCGTCGTCTGAGCTGTTCATGGTGCGATCCTCGTTCAGGGACTCCCTGGCCCCGGGATCGTCACGCTACGAACTCTCCGGCGGCGGGTCCGGCCCCGCCCGTTGTTGGAACTGCGGTTTGCGATTCCCCACGTCGATGCCGTGGGGTTGGAAGCCCAGAGGCGCGGGTAGCGTCCGGAGCTGCCCGGCGACCAGGCCGCGCAGTTCCATCAACGCGCTGTCGCTCTTCAGACGCTCGCGCACCGCGCTCATGGTGGGCGCGCAGCCCGCGAGCAGGTCGGGGATCAGGCCGATGACGCGCACAAGCGCGTCGTGCACAAGCTTCAGCCTGCGGCGGATCCAACGCACGGCGCCGGGAAGCTCGATGGCGTCCTCGTCCTCGGGGCAGCGCACCTCGTCCGCTGCCTCCTCCAGGCTGCCGGCCTCCTCCGCCACGACAACAACCGCTTCCAGCGCATCGAGCGTGCCCGGCAGCCGCGCCGCCAGACAGTCGGCCAGCAGGCCGATGGTCGTATGGCTCTCACGGCAATACCAGCGAGGAACCCTTGCGCCGGGCGGGGTCTTCCGCTCGTAGGTGCCGTGGCTTGCCACAGAACATCCGCCGTGCGGGTGATTCGGGCAGCGCTCAAGCCTTGCGTCGCGCCACGCCTCGGTCTTAACGTATTCCTCGCTGGTGAGCCCCGTTTCGTAGCGAAGCTGCACCGGCCCTGGCCCGGCGGGAGTTCCGTCCCCCGGGCCTCTCTTTGTCGTTCAGTGAGAGGCCAAGATTACGGACGCTCCCCGCCGCCGCCAAGCTGTGGAGCCGTGGACGCGTCCTGCGGACCGATCGGCGTCCTGCGGACCGTGTGGACAGCCCGTGGACAAGCTGGCGCTTGCCCACCGCCTGACCACACTCGCCGATCTCGCGCCCACCGCTCCACAGCTTCAACAGCAATGAGGATTCTGCTGAGGATCAAAAAAATGCCGCAGGCAGCGTCCTTCCCGCACTCGGCCACCATCCCGGGAAATCCACCAACCAATCAAAGTGAGAAAAAAACCCGTGCTTCTATCCGGCTAGACCGGAAAACAACACCCGGCGCGGTCGACGCGATCCGCAGCGACGGCAGCCAGCACGGTGGAGACTGCCGCCTCGGCCAGGTTGGAGAGCGCGATCTGTGCCTCGGCCGGAGAAAGATTTCCGCGCACCACGTGCATGCCGATCTGGAACGCCTTGTCGTTCGACCAGTTCCGCACGATCTCGGCGGCTTCCCTGGCATCGGCCATCGGCAATTCGGAGACCCGGTCCTTCAGGTCCGGGACGCCCATTTCGTGCGTCCAATAGAGTCGCGCGAGCCCGCGCCGCGCGATGGTTTCGTATTCCTGGTCCGGTCCGAATCCCTTCGGCAGGTCGAGGTCGGTGAACTCGCGGTCCTGCAGGTTATCCAGGAGCTCCGAATTGCGTTCGATCCACGCCGCAAGCCGCGGGGCCGCGCCGAAGATCTCGACGATCGCCTCGAAGGCGTCGGGCCGCGCGGCGGAAAGGCGGCTGTCGTAGGCGCTCCAGTCGTCGATCTGCGGGTAGAAGTGCGCGCGCCATTGATCGACCAGCGGATCCATCTTCGCGAACCAGCGCTTGGGCCGCAGCACGATGTTCATCATGTCGGCATATGTTCCCGGAAGGACCGGCGATTCGTCGGAGCCGAGAGCCTGGAGCAGGGGGTAGTGGCGGGATGCGGCGGCATGGTGATCCGCATGGCGCTGCATGTTGAAGAACATCCAGTTGCTGAACTTCCAGTCGGCGCTCCAGGAATGGCGCGGCAATACCTTCTCCCACCGGCCGTTGGGCAGACGGATGCGGCGCAGCCCGTAGTGCTGAAAATAATTGCTGATCTTCATGGAAAAGACGCAGCAGAGCCCGAGGAAGGCGAAGACCGGCACCGCCCAGCCGCCGCTCATCCAGAACACCAGCCCGTACCAGCACGCGAGGGCGATGCCGTAGCGCCAGAACGGATTGCTGTAATGCCACACGGGCAACCGGCGCCGTGCCAGGCGCTCGCCGGCGACTTTCCAGGAGTTGGTGAGGTTGCTTGCGACTTCCCTGGGGAAATATCGCCAGAAACTTTCCCCCTTGGGCGCGGAGCCTACGTCGTGCGGCGTGCCGACCTTGGCATGGTGGATATAGACATGCTCCGTGGCGTATTGCGGATAGGAGGCGGAGGCGAGCAGGAATTCTCCGAGCCGCCTTTCCCAGGTCGCGCGGCGATGAACCAGCTCGTGACCGACCACGAACACGGCCTGCGCTTCCATGGTCAGAATGATCGCCAGCAGCACGTCTTCCCAAAGGGCGAACTGATCCGCGACGAGGATTTGCCACATGGCGAAGATCAGCGTCGCTGGCCAGAGAAACGCCCAGACCCAGACCGGCAGATTGTGCCAGAAGAGGCGCCGTTCCGACGTCATCGCCGGGTCCATGTTGCGCCCGTCGAGGCCGAGCGCCCTATCGAGCGGCCCCGCGACGCCCATGAACACGAAGGCCGGCAACAACCACCAGCCGCCGTAGAGCGCGGCAATCACGATCAGCGGGAATATGCCCAGTGGCAGATAGTGCGGCAGGGCGTTGAGAAACGACGGCGCAACGTGCCGCGTGACTTCAGCCTTGTTCGGGGCCATGTCACCGCCAACGGCCGTGTCTTGCGGCATGGCAGCTTCTCTAATGGACTAGAGATAGATCGTCGTGAAATTCATGTTACCACCGAGTAACGCAGCCTGTAAATCCTTCAGGACTCCAATAGTTCTACAAGGCGTTCCAGAGCTTCGATACAAAAGGCAGAGGTTACGGCTTCGGAGCCATGCCCGATTTGCCCCACCGCTCCCCACTTCAGGTACTGATCGCCAAACGCGAGAAGCTCAGGCCAGCTTCCGTCCTCTCGCTGCGTACTTGTGAACTCTTCCACCGTGCGTTTCGCGTCGAGGCTTTCAAGGCGTCCGACGTTGTATAGCGACGAGACGGCCTGCGCGGTCTTGAGGATGTTGCCAAACCCTCCGTCTTCGTCGCGCAGGTTCAGGATGCGCTCCGCGAGGACCGGGCGTGAGTGTTCGAGGGCAGGCGCCGCGCGGATCATGGCGCGGGCGATTGCGTAGCAGATCGCGACCGCGTCGGGATACCACTTGGAGGAGCCCTCCAGGCTGCCTTCGGCAATCAAGCCTTCCAGCCACCGCTGGGCATCCCTCGTTTCGGGGCGGTCGCCGAGATAGGCGATGACGTTCGCATTGACGACGGGGTCGGCTTCGATGCGAAAGGGCGCCACGACGTCGGGTTCGCCTTCCGCCAGCACCCAGGTTCTGAACAGCCCGTTCTCGTCGCGGTTCGCCAAGATTGTTGGCACGTTTCGTCCCAGAAAAATCCAGGGATGGGTGCCGATAACAAGCGAACAGAGCGTCGTGCTGTCGAGGTCTTGGGGCAGATGGCGGTAGTAGCGCCACAGCCCCGGATATTCGATGGTATCAGCGAGATACGCCTTTGCGGCGGTGCACATGGCCTTGGCCCGCGCGTCGCCGCAACATTCCAGGGCAAGCACACAGAGAGCGGAAACGAAGGCGGGTCGTTCGAAATGCCGGGGTATGTCCGGGTCGGCCATGTTGAAGCGGATGCAGTGCCAGGCCCCGTTCTCGTCAATTGTGGTTTCCAGGAATTCGAGAGCGCGGCGGATGCTGTCTCGGCCCGCTCTTGCAAGTGCTGCGGGGGTCGCAGCGCTCGTTGGGGCGCGCGCACGCCGAGGGGCGGGAGGGCGAAGCGGCGGCGCGGGGTCGTGGAGCGTCTTGCGAAGGAACGCGAGCGATGCGGCGCCGGTTCTCGTGGCTTCCCGTTCTTCCTCGCCGAGCTTGCTGCGCGGCGGAAGTACCAGATGCGTCGCGGTATCGCTTTCTTCGTGCACGCAAATCGTGTGGTTCTTGTCCAGCGTTACGCCGAACTCGCTTTCGATCGTTTCTTTGGGTCTGGCGAGGAGACGCGCGCGAAATTCGGTATCTTCTCCTGCTTTTTTCAAGAGAAATTCTTCGGTACTAATGTGTTTGTTCATCGATGTTCACCATTCTCGCAAGTTCCGACTAAACGAGACTGTCTGGCAGAAAAACGTGCGCAAGCCCGACGATTATGGCGGGTCCGAAATGCTCTCTGTCAAGGGCCGCGCGGGCGCCGCTTACACGATGATGGCCGGGTCCGCGATCAGTGCTTCCTGCGCGGCGAGGATCGCCACCGCATCCTCGTGGGAGATGCGGACGAAGCGGGTCTCCTCGAAGGGGCGGATCTGGCCGAGGCGCGCCATGTCGGTGGAGATCACGACGGCGATCCGCGCGTAGCCGCCGATGCTCGGCGAATCGACGCAGAGCACGATGGGCTCCACGCCCGAGGGCACCTGGATCGTGCCCACCGGCGCACCGGGGTCGATGACGATGTTGGAGGGGTCGACGCCCGCGTCCTCGACCAGGTAGCGCGGCCGCCCCGGCCTGAAGGAGAGCTGCGGGCCGATGAAGCGCATGCCCGTGCGGTCCGCCTTGGGGTTGAGTTTCCACGCGGTGGCAAAGAAGGCCTCGACGCTGTCCGCCGTGAAGTGATGCGCCTCGGGGCCTGCGACCACGCGCACCTCTGCGGGCGGCACGTAGCGGGGCACGAGGTCAGGCCGCAGCCGGCGCCCGGCGAGGTCGTCGGCCGGCGCGCTGGCCGCACCCACCGG
This sequence comes from Alphaproteobacteria bacterium, assembly GCA_965221125.1. Lineage (GTDB taxonomy): Bacteria > Pseudomonadota > Alphaproteobacteria > UBA828 > UBA828 > WTGU01. The sequence goes on along the minus strand of CBDCRW010000003.1, from coordinate 306,828 downwards.
CAGGCGGTCGCCGGCCGCGAGCGGGCGCCCCTCCAGCCCGCCGAAGCCGCCGCTCACGTGGGTGGCGCGGCTGCCCCGGTAGAGCGGCACGTCGATCCCGCCGTGGACCGCGAGATAGGCGCGCGCGCCGCGCCGCGCGAGGCCGCAGGCGAGGGTCTGGCCCCGGCGGAGGACGAAGCTGGACCAGACGGGCGCCGCGTCGCCGTCCACCGTGGCGCCCGTGTCGGCGCCGGCGAGCGCCACGGTGTGGTCCTCCAGCGCCCTCAGCTTCAGCCGGCCGAGGGTGATTTCGAGGCCGGCCGCGCCGGGATCGTCGCGCAGCACCAGCGGCCCGCCCGGCGGGTTGCCGACGAGCAAATTGGCGATCCTGAGCGCGAACCCGTCCTGCGCGCCGGAGGGCGGAATGCCCAGCGCCTGCCCGCCGCGCCGTCCCATGTCCTGGATCGTGGTGCGCAGGCCGCCTTCCAGCACCTCCAGCATCAGGCCGGCCCCCACGTGCTCTCGGGGTCGCGCTTCTCGGCCGGCTCCCCGATCCCGGCCAGCCAATCGACGTAGCCCGCGCAGTCGAAGGTTCCCTCCTCGACCCGGTATTCGTAGGTGCCGGCCCCGACCTCTGCGCGGATCGCGTCGTACTCCTCCCGCCCGATGGATTCGTAGCGGTGGCGGTCGCCCGCGCGTGCGAGCACTGGGCCGTCGGCGAAGGCGGGGCTCAGCTCCCTCGGATCGAAGATCTCGATCGGCGTGCGGCCGAAGAGCTGGCCGCCGCCCGGCACGCGGATCGGATAGATGGTCGACGTGGCGCCGCCGAAGTTGAGCAGCCTCGCGTGGGTCCAGGTGCGGGGCGTGCGGTAGAGCGGTGCGCCGAAGCGTTTTTCGGGCTCCATGGCGTAGGACATGAAGGCGCCGGGGACGAAGCCCACGCCGGTGACCCAGTAGTCGCAGGCCGTGTGGGTCTCGATCACTTGCGCGACCGTCATGCCGTTGAACGCGGCGATGTACTCGATGTTGTTGCGGACGCCGAAGGCTTCGGCGCATTCCCGCGACCAGGGGTCGTCGTAGAGCGCCGGGATGATGACGCGCCGGCTCGGCAGCGTCGAGACCGTCCCCTGAGCGGCGATGAGTTCCTTCACGTGGGCGACGATGCGAGCGCGCGTGGTGCTGAGCGGGTCGAAGACGAGGCCGAGGGTGCGCACCTGCGGGTTGGTCTCGACCAGCCCCTCGGGCGCGTGCTCGCGTAGCGCGAAGTCGAGCGCCAGGATGCGGAAGTTGAGCGGGATGCTGGTCTCGTCGCCGAACTCGACGTTGATGGCGGTGTCGCCCAGCGTCCTGAACACCGGCTCGTCGTAGATCATGCCGCCCCCGCGCTGCTTGCCGTGGCATCATGATTACCCAGCCGCCGCCGTCAATCTGCGTGCGCCGGAGAGGGTCTTGCCGATTGTGCTTGGAATATGACCAACTATGTTGTACATAGAGGTGGGAATGGAGCGGGCGCCGTCGTCGGTCCCGGCGCGCACGAGGGGAATCGGAGCATGCCGACCAAGATTTTCAAGGTTGCCGAAGCCCGCGCCAGCTTCTCGAGCTTGCTGGCGCGCGCGAAAGAGGGCGAGGAAATCATGATCACCAAGGGTAGCGAACCACAGGCGCGCATCGTCCCGCCGGCCGAGGCTGCGCAACGCGAAGCCGCGCCGCTCAAGCACCTCAACCTGCCGGATGACCTCTTCGACCACGAGGATCCGGAGCAGGCCGCAATCGACGCCGGCGAATTCAGCGACGCGCTGGGCATCTGGCGGGGTCCGCCGAAGGCTTCGTGAGGCTGCTTCTCGACAGCCATGCCGTCTACTGGTGGGTCGCGGGCAGCCGGAGACTGTCCGCGACCGCCAGGGGACTGATTCTCGATCGCGGGAACGCCGTGCTCGTCAGCGCCGTCTCCATCTACGAGCTTGAGTGGAAGGCGCAGCGCAGCCGCATCGCCCTGCCGCCGCAGGAGTTGCGCGCCGCGCTCAGGCGCAACGCGGTCGAGGACCTCCCCATCACCCACGAGCACGCCGAGTATGCGGCGCAGCTCGATTGGGCGCACCGCGACCCGTGGGACCGACTCCTCGCGGCCCAGTCCCGGCTGGAGAACTGCCCGCTGGTCTCGGTCGACGAGGTGTTCGACGCCATCGCTGTGGACCGGCAATGGTGATGGGCCTGCCAGCCCAGCGTCACTCAGGGTCAGGTTCGAGCGGTGCAGGCCCGGTCTCGGCGTCGATCCAGGCGAGGTAGTCGGCGTTGCCGCCCGTGATGGGGAGCGCGATCACGCAGGGGCAGGCGTAGCTGTGCAGCGCCTTGACCCTGGCCGTGAGCGGCGCGACGAGATCGGCGCGGGTCTTCATCCAGAGCATGGCTTCGCCGGCTTCGCGCACCGCTCCTTCCCACCAGTAGAGGGAGGAGACGCCCGGCACGATGTTGACCGATGCCGCAAGCCGCGCCTCCACCACGGCGCGCCCGATGGCCTCGGCTTCGGCCTGGCTCGGCGCGGTCACGCAGACGGCGACGTGGGACATGAGCCTCCGACCTCGTTCGTCGCTGGGACACGGAAGCGGATTGTTGCCGGAGTCGCGCGTCTGCGATAGGGTGAGGCGCGTGCTCCAGGCGCGGAGTCGACCGTCCCGCCCGGAGTAACCCCATGATGGAGCAGGAGCCTGGCGTGGGCGAGAAGGGCAGCATGCAGGTCATTCTGGCGGAGCCCCGGGGCTTCTGCGCCGGCGTCGAGCGAGCCATCGAGATCGTCGAGCGCGCGCTTGAAGTTTTCGGGCCGCCGGTCTACGTCCGCCACGAGATCGTGCACAACAAGCGGGTGGTCGACGACCTGCGCAAGAAGGGCGCGGTCTTCGTCGAGGAGATCGACGAGGTGCCCGAAGGCGCCGTCACCATCTTCAGCGCCCACGGCGTCTCGGAGAAGGTGGAGAGCGAGGCCGGGCACCGCAACCTGCCGGTGATCGACGCGACCTGCCCGCTGGTCGCCAAGGTCCACATCGAGGCGCGGCGCTACGAGCGCGAGGGGCGCGAGATCATCCTCATCGGCCACGACGGCCATCCCGAGGTGGAGGGCACCAGCGGGCGCGTGAAGAACGGCGTCCACATCGTCGCCACGCCGGACGACGTCTCCAGGCTCGAGGTGGCGAACCCCGAGAAGGTCGCCTACGTCACGCAGACCACGCTCAGCGTCGACGACACCCGCGACGTGATCGAGGCGCTGACCTCGCGCTTCCCGAGCATCTCCGGCCCCGACGTGAAGGACATCTGCTACGCGACGCAGAACCGGCAAGCCTCGGTGCGCAAGCTCGCCGAGGAGGTCGAGTTGATCCTCGTGGTGGGCGCGCGCAACAGCTCGAATTCCAACCGGCTGCGGGAGATCGGCGAGGAGATGGGCGTGCCGACCCACCTGATCGACGATGCCCGCGACCTCGACCCCACGTGGTTCGACGGCGTGCGCCGCGTGGGCGTGACCGCCGGCGCATCGGCGCCGGAGGAGCTGGTGCAGGACCTGGTCGCCCGGCTGCGGGAGATCAACACGGTCGAGCTCCAGATCCAGGACGGGATCCAGGAGCGCGTGCGCTTCAAGCTGCCGGCCGAGCTGGTCGAGGCCAGCGCATCCGGTGGCTGAGGGTCCGGGCCCGCGGGTGAGAGTGGCATCGTGTCCGTCCCGCTGATCCAGAAGATACGCGTCGGCGCCTACATCGTCGGCAGGAAGCTCGCGGGCGAGAAGCGCTATCCCCTGGTGCTGATGCTGGAGCCGCTCTTCCGCTGCAACCTCGCCTGCCCCGGATGCGGCAAGATCGACTACCCGCCCGAGATCCTGAACCAGCGCCTGAGCGTGGCCGAGTGCCTCGAGGCAGTGGACGAATGCGGCGCACCGATGGTCTCGATCCCCGGCGGCGAGCCTCTGATCCATCCGGAGATCGGCGAGATCGTCGCCGAAATCATCGCGCGCAAGAAGTTCGTCTATCTCTGCACGAACGCGCTGCTGCTCAAGAAGAAGCTCGATCTCTTCACACCGACGAAGTACCTGACCTTCTCGGTCCACCTCGACGGGCTGGAGGAGGAGCACGACCACGCGGTCGATCAGCCCGGCACATTCAAGCGCGCGGTGGCGGCGATCAAGGAGGCGCGGAGGCGGGGCTTCCGCGTCAACGTCAACGCCACCGTGTTCGACGGCCACCCGGCGGAGCGGCTCGCGGCGTTCTTCGACTTCGCGACGGACGAGCTCGGCGTCGAGGCGATCACGGTCTCGCCCGGCTACTCCTACGAGCGCGCGCCCGACCAGCAGCACTTCCTCAACCGCACCAAGACCAAGGAGCTGTTCCGCGACATCTTCGCACGCGGCGCGGGCAAGAAGTGGCGCTTCAGCCAGTCGAGCCTCTTCCTCGACTTCCTCGCCGGGAACCAGGATTTCCAGTGCACGCCCTGGGGCAACCCCACCCGCAACGTCTTCGGCTGGCAGAAGCCCTGCTACCTGATCGGCGAGGGGTATGCCGGCAGCTTCCGCGCGCTCATGGAGGAGACCGACTGGGACTCCTACGGCACCGGGCGCTACGAGAAGTGCGCGGACTGCATGGTCCACTGCGGCTACGAGCCGACGGCGGCGGAGCATTCGCTCGCCCGGCCCTGGGCGGCCCTGCTGGTGAAGCTGCGCGGGATCAGGACGACCGGCCCGATGGTGCCGGAGATCGACCTCGGCAAGGCCCGTCCGGCCCAGTACATGTTCGACCGGCACGTGCAGGAGAAGCTGCGCGAAATCCGCCTCGCCGAGGAAGCCGCGTCAGAGGCGCAAGAGAAGGGGCGCCGCCCGGCGACCAACGCGGCGTAGCCGGTGCATCGCCTGCGCCCCGTCGAGCGCGAGCGTCAGCATGTCGGTACATTCCCACGGGCTTCTCAGCAGCGCGACCGCGACCGCACCGGCGTCGATCCGGCCCTCTTGCGTGATCCCGACCACGGCGGCGCGCGGAAGCGCCCGGTTGCTCGGGTCGCTGATGGCGCGGATCACCACGAAGGGCACGCCGGCCGCCGCAGCAGTGCGGGCGACGACGTGGCTCTCCATGTCCGCGGCCTTGGCACGGGTCTGCGCGAAGAGCGCGAGCTTCTCGTCGGGGCGCACCAGCGGCCGGTCGACGCCGGCGATCGCGCCGCCTTCGACCCGCATGTCCAGGCCCCGGCTCAGCCTGTCGCGGACGTGCGCGTCCACCGCCATATAGGCTTCTGGCGGGGGCGGCTCCGGCGCCCCCGGCCCCTCCCTCGGCTTGAAGGAGGTCATCCGGCTCAGCTGGTCGCGCACGCCGCCGCGATCCGGCGTCTCGACCTTGCCTTCGTGGGCGATCACCGCCTCGGGCAGCAGCAGGGCGCCGGGGCCTAAGCGCGGGTCGAGCCCGGCGGCGAAGCCGTAGCTCACCAGAAGCGCAGCACCGCCCGCGATCATGGCCTCGGCCGCCTGTTCGGCACGTGCGGAATTGGCGGCGGAGACCGCGATCTGGAAAGAGTCCTCGGGAAGTGTCGCGGCCTCCGCGGCCAGCCCCGTGATGACGCCGATGCGGGGCCGGTCAGCCATCGCGCGCCCGGTCAGCAGCCTTGTGGCTACATGCCGTAGCGCGGGCGGTGATCGTTGCCGCTCGCCAGCGCGCGGTAACGCGCCAGCGCCCAGAGCGGGAAGTAGGCGCTGTAGCCGTGGTAGCGGAGGTAGAAGACGCGTGGGAAGCCGACTGCGGTGAACTCGTCTTCCAGCCACTTCGCCCCCTGCCGCTCCGCATTGCAGAGGTAAGTGACGCCGCGCCGCACCGCGTCGCTCCCGACTTCGCCCACGGCCATCAGGGCGAGCACGGCCCACGCGGTCTGCGACGGGGTCGAGCACACGTCGAAGGAGTTCTCGATGCGCTCGCCGTAGTAGCTGTCGCCGGTCTCGCCCCAGCCGCCGTCGGCGCGCTGCCTGGCTTCGAGCCAGGCCACCGCCTTGCGGATGGCCGACGATGACGGGTCGACGCCGGCGGCGTTCAGCGCGCAGAGCACCGACCAGGTGCCGTAGATGTAGTTGGTTCCCCAGCGGCCGAACCAGGAGCCGTCCTCCTCCTGCTCGGCGAGGAGATAGGCGACGCCCCGCGCCACCGTGTCGTGCTCGCGCGCATAGCCGATCTGGCAGAGGAAGCTCACGCAGCGGGCGCTCACGTCCGCGGTGGCGGGGTCGAGGAGCGCGCCGTGATCGGCGAAGGGGATTCGGTTGAGGTAGAAGTGCTCGTTCTCGGCGTCGAAGGCGCCCCAGCCGCCGTTCTCGTTCTGCATGCCGACGATCCAGGCGGCCGCCCGGTCGATCGCCTCCCCGTGCGCTTGCGGATCGGCGCGGTGGAGCGCCATGCCCACGACCGCCGTGTCGTCCACGTCCGGGTAGTGGTCGTTGCGATACTGAAAGGCCCAGCCCCCCGACGGCGTGTCGGGCCGCTCCGCCGTCCAGTCCCCTTCGACATCGAGGACCTGGAGGTCGGCGAGCCAGGGAAGCGAGGTCTCCGCCGCCCGCTGCTCGTCCTCCGTGCGGCACTCCATCAGGCTGAGCGCGGCAAGGCCGGTATCCCAGACCGGCGAGACGCAGGGCTGGCAATACTGGCTGCCGTTGACCGGATCGACCAGCAGGAGGTCCAAAGCGCGCCGGGCGGTCTGGCGCGCCGGATGCTCCGCCGGGTAGCCCAGCGTGTCTAAGGCCATGAGCAGGTTGGCCATCGGCGGGAAGATCGCGCCGAGCCCGTCCTCGCCGTTGAGCCGCGTCATGCACCAGTCGAGCGCCTTGTCGATGGCCCTCCGGCGCAGCGCGCGTGGCATCAGCCCCTCGCTGAGCGCGATCGCCCGGTCGAGGGTGAGGAACATCCACTCGGTGACGGTGCGCCTCGGGAAGTAGTGCCATTCCCGCTCCGCCGGGGTGGTGAACAGCTCCGCGATGCCGACGCCGCGCGGATTTCTCGCCCGGGGCTTGAGCGCGAGCAGGATCGAGAGCGGCACGATGGTGGTGCGCGACCAGTAGGAGACCTTGCTCAGGTGGAAGGGGAACCAGCGCGGCAGCAGCATGATCTCGACCGGCATCGCCGGCACGGCCCGCCACGGCACCTGGCCGAAGAGGGCGAGGCAGATCCGCGTGAACACGTTGCACCGCGCCGCCCCGCCGGCGGCGAGCACCGCGTTGCGCGCGCGGGCCATGTGCGGCGCGTCCGGGTCGTCGCCGATCAGCTTCAGCGCGTAGTAGGCCTTGACGGTGCAGCTCACGTCGAACGCGCCGCCGTGGAAGAGCGGCCAGCCGCCGTCTTCGCCCTGCCGGCTGCGGATGTAATTGCCGAGCCGCGCTTCGGTCTCGGGATCGACCTCGTCCAGGAAGTGGTTGAGGAGGATGTACTCGGCCGGAATGGTCGCGTCGGCCTCGAGCTCGAACACCCAGTGGCCGTCGTCGCGCTGGAGCCCGCGCAGGCCGGCAGCCGCGTCGTCGATGACCTCTTCCAGGGCGGGAGCGGGAATAGTGCCGTCTACGGTGCCCGGCGCTTCGCGGGCGATGGTCTCACTTCGCCGGTCTGCGCCGGCGTGTGCAAGCTCCATGGGCGAGTCAGGCGCGGCGCGGCAGGGTGGCCGAGTTGCTGCCGAGCGCCGCGAGCGCCGTGTCGACGATATTGTCCGCGGTCAGCCCTGCGTCCTCGTACATGCCGGCGGGCGTGCCGTGGGCCACGAAGCGGTCAGGCAGCAGCATCGGCCTGATCCTGAGGCCGGCGTCGAGGAAGCCCGCGGTGGCGAGGAACTGCATGACGTGCGCGCCGAAGCCGCCGATCGAGCCTTCCTCGATGGTGATCAGCACCTCGTGCTCCCGCGCGAGCCGGCGGATGAGGTCCTCGTCGAGCGGCTTGGCGAAGCGGGCGTCCGCGACCGTCGTGGTCAGCCCCCGCGTCTGCAGCTCCTCCGCCGCGCCGAGCGCCTCCTGCAGCCGGCCGCCGAGGGAGAGGATCGCGATCGCCGTGCCCTCGCGGACGATCCGCCCCTTGCCGATGGGGAGCTCCTTCGGCGTCTCCGGCAGCGGCACGCCGACGCCCTCGCCGCGCGGGTAGCGGAAGGCGCTCGGGCGGTCGTCGATCTTCGCCGCCGTGTGCACCATGTGGACGAGTTCGACCTCGTCGGCCGCCGCCATGACGACGAAGCCCGGCAGGGTCGCGAGATAGGTGATGTCGAAGCTGCCCGCGTGCGTCGGCCCGTCCGCGCCGACGAGGCCCGCACGGTCGATGGCGAAGCGGACCGGCAGCTTCTGGATCGCGACGTCGTGCACGATCTGGTCGTAGGCCCGCTGGAGGAAGGTCGAATAGATCGCCGCGAAGGGCCTGAGCCCTTCCGTCGCCATCCCCGCCGCGAAGGTGACGCAGTGCTGCTCGGCGATGCCGACGTCGAAGCAGCGGTCGGGGTGCGCCTTCGCGAACTTGTCGAGTCCAGTGCCCGACGGCATGGCGGCGGTGAGCGCCACGATCTTCTCGTCGCGGTCCGCCTCCTTGATCAGGCTCTGGGCGAACACGCTGGTGTAGCTCGGCGCCTTGGGCGTTCCCTTCTTCTGCTCGCCCGTCACCACGTCGAACTTGCCGAGCGCGTGGCCGCGGTCCGGCGCGCTCTCGGCCGGCTCGTAGCCCTTGCCCTTGCTGGTGACGACGTGGAGCAGCACCGGCCCCGGCGTCTCGTCCTTGCGCACGTTGCGCAATACCGGCACGAGGTGATCGAGGTTATGGCCGTCGATCGGCCCGATGTAGAAGAAGCCCAGCTCCTCGAAGAGGGTGCCGCCGGTGACCATGCCGCGAGAATATTCCTCGGCCCGCATGGCGGCGTCGCCCATCGCCTTGGGCAGCCGGCGCGCCCACTGCTTGCCGAGCTCGCGCAGGCTGCGGAACTGGTGGCTCGACAGCAGCCGCGAGAGATAGGCGTTGAGCGCGCCCACCGCCGGCGCGATCGACATCTCGTTGTCGTTGAGGATGACGATGAGGCGCGGCAGCATGGAGCCCGCGTTGTTCATCGCCTCGTAGGCCATGCCGCCGGACATGGCGCCGTCGCCGATGACGCAGATGACGTTGCGCTGCTCGCCCGTGAGCCCGCTCGCCACCGCCATGCCGAGGCCGGCCGAGATCGAGGTCGACGAGTGCGCCGCGCCGAAGGGGTCGTAGTCGCTCTCGGTCCGCTTGGTGAAGCCGTAGAGCCCACCCGGCTGGCGGATGGTGCGGATCTTGTCACGCCGGCCGGTGATGATCTTGTGCGGGTAGGACTGGTGGCCCACGTCCCAGATCAGGCGGTCGCGGGGCGTGTCGAAGACGTGGTGGAGGGCCACCGTCAGCTCGACCACGCCAAGGCCGGCGCCCAGGTGGCCGCCGGTGACCGAGACCGCGTCGACCGTCTCGGCCCGAAGCTCCTCGGCAACCTTCTTCAGCTCCTTGACGGAGAGGTTGCGTAGGTCTTCCGGGCTCTTTACGCGATCCAGATGCGGCGTCTCCGGCATGGCTCATTCTCCGTGGCGGCTCACCGTTTCGGCCCGTCGCGCGACCTGAATCTCACGAGACCAGCATGACAAACGTACTACAAAGGGCATGCGCGTCAAACGACCTCTCATACCCCGCCGTCATGGCGGCGTGCCCGCGAATCGGGCCCGTCTCCGGTGTCATAATTGCACCTTTGGACCGCCTTGGGGAAGGCAATCCGCCGGGGTATTCTGATGCCTCCGTGCAAGCCCTTGAGTGCGCCTGGAAAATGCGAAATTCAGACGACGATCCCCCGGTCATCACGCTGAGCGCAGGCCCGGTCGACGCCTATCCCGCGGTCCTGCGGGCGCTCGCGCGGCCGGTCACCTACGACTTCGATCCCTCCTTCCAGCGGTTCTACGAATCGACCGTTCTCAAGACCGCCGAAGCGCTGCGGACGGCGCGCCCGCCGGTGATTCTGCAGGGCGAGCCGGTGCTCGCCCTCGAAGCCGCCGCCGCCGCCCTGATCGCAGGCGACGACGTGGTGCTGAACCTGGCGTCCGGCGAGTACGGCAAGGGGTTCGGCTTCTGGGCCGCGCGCCATTGCCGCGAGCTGCTCGAGATCGAGGTGCCCTACGACGACGCCATCGATCCCGATGCGGTGGCTCAGATGCTGGCGGCCCGGCCCGACATCCGCATCCTCTCCGTCTGCCACCACGATACGCCGTCCGGCACCGTCAACCCGGTGCGCGAGATCGGGGCGCTGTGCCGCGAGCGCGACGTGCTCACCATCGTGGACGCGGTCTCCTCCTTTGGCGGCATGGACATTCACCCGGAAGACGTGAACGCCGACGTCTTCGTGACCAGCCCCAGCAAGTGCCTGGGCGGCAGCACCGGCCTCTCCATCGTCCACGTGAGCGAGTGCGCCTGGGCGAAGATCGACGCCAACCCCGCCGCGCCCACGGCCTCCGTGCTGAGCCTCAAGGACTGGCGCGACGCCTGGCGCGCGGACGTGCTGTTCCCCTTCACGCCGTCCGTCTCCGAGGTCCATGCGCTGGAGGCGGCCGTGCAGAACTACCTCGACGAAGGGCCGGAGGCGGTGTGGGCGCGCCACGCGCTGACGGCGCGGGCCTGCCGCGCGGGCGTCCGTGCGCTCGGCCTCGACCTCTGGCCGGTGCGCGCGGCCATCTGCGCTGATACCGCGACGACGGTGCGGGTGCCGGAGGGGCTCGCGGACGACGCGATCCGGCGGGAGGCGCGCGGGCGCTACGGCGTGGTGTTCTCGGCGGGCCGCGGCTCGCTCATGGGCAAGCTGGTGCGCATCGGCCACATGGGGCCGGTGGCCCGGCCGATCTACGCCGTCGTCGCCGTCACCGCGCTCGGCGGCGCCATCGCGGCACTGGGCGGCAAGGCCGACGTGGGCGCGGGCGTCGAGGCGGCGCTCTCTGTCATCGACGGAGCCGGGTAGGGCGCTCTCCGGGGGCAGGCCGCGCCGGGGTCGGACGGGCGATCACGCCATATGTGGGCGAGGACCTGCCGCAACACCGGCGCGTCAGACGTCCCGCGTGGTGATGGGGTCGACGATGTTGAGGCGGGTGATGAAGCGCTGGAAGATCAGCGCGAGCACCAGCGGGGGCACGATGGAGAGCGTGCTCGCCGCGGCGAAGAGAACCATGGGCGTGGCGCCGATGGAGCCGAGCGGCGAGATCGCGAGCAGGGCCGGCGACAGCGTCTGCGCGTTGGTGCCGCCGACCAGGATGATCCCGAACAGAAGCTCGTTCCAGCAGAACAGGAAGGCGATGATGAAGGCCGCGCTGATGCCGGGCATCGCCATCGGCACGATCACGTGCCAGAGCACCTGGAGCCGGCTGCAGCCGTCCATCCGCGCGGCGCGCTCGACCTCGATCGGCAGCGTCGCGAAGTAGCCCATCAGGATCCACGAGAGCAGCGGCGTGATGCCGGTGAGGTAGGTCAGCAGCAGCCCGGTGTGGGTGTTCACCAGGCCGACCGTCTGGAAGAGCGTGAAGTAGGGAATCAGCACGGCGATGGGCGGCAGGACGCGGGTCAGCAGGAGCGCGAAGAGCAGCCCCATGCGGCCGGGGAAGGTGAAGCGCCCGAAGGCGTAGCCCGCGAGCGTCGCGATCACCGTCGCGATGAACGCGGCCGGCAACGAGACGATCAGGCTGTTGAGGAAGCCGAGGGCGATCCTTTTCGTCTGCCCGCCGAACACCGCCTCGGTCTCGGCCAGGCCGAAGATGCGCTCGTAGTGCTCGACGGTGGGGTCGTCCATGATCTGGATGACGCCTTCGACCAGCTCGGACTCGGTCATCAGCGACGCCCAGAACATCATGAGGAAGGGCAGGATCGACCAGATCAGCACGAGCACGGCGGTGCCGATCACCATCATCTGGAGCCGCTCGTGACCGGAGGCCGCGCGCCAGCGGGCGCGGAGGCGGCGCACGAAGCTCACGGCGTCGCCCTCGCCGCAGTTCGGGGAACCCCCTCCTCACCTCGGCCCTCTCCTCCCCAGGGAGGAGAGGGAGAACGGACGGTGCCGCTTGCGTTCCCCCTCCGCCCTCCGGGGGGAGGGGGACAGGGGGAGGTGGGCAAGGTTCGGCTCCCGTGATGGGGTGAGGTCGGAATTCGCTTTAGTCGCGGACGGTGACCGGGTCGACGATATTGAGGCGCGTGATGTAGCGCTGGAAGATGAGCGCGAGGATCAGCGGGGGCGCGATGGAGAGCGCGCTCGCCGCCGAGAAGAGCGCGATCGGCGAGTAGCCCACGGCGGTCAGCGGCGAGATCGCGAGCAGGGCCGGCGAGAGGGTCTGCCACTGCGTGCCGCCCACCAGGATGATGCCGAACAGGAGCTCGTTCCAGGCGAAGAGGAAGGCGATGATGAAGGCGGCGCTGATGCCGGGCGCCGCCATCGGGATGATGACGTACCAGAGCACCTTGAGCCGGCTGCAGCCGTCGATGCGGGCCGCGCGCTCGACCTCCAGCGGCAGCGTCGCGAAATAGCCCATCAGCACCCAGGAAAGCAGCGGGATGATGCCGGTGAGGTAGGTCAGGATCAGTCCGCCCGGGTCGCCGACCATTCCCACGGTCCGGAACATCGTGAAGTAGGGGATCAGGATGGCGACCGGCGGCAGCACCCGGGTCAGCAGCAGACCGAACAGCAGCCCGGTCTTGGCCGGGAAGTGGAAGCGCCCGAAGGCGTAGCCCGCGAGCGTCGCGATGGCGGTGCCGATGATGGCGACCGGGAGTGCCACGATCAGGCTGTTGAGGAAGCCCTGGCCGATCAGCTTCGTCTGGCCGCCGAAGATCGCCTCCTTGTCGGCATGGCCGAAGATGCGCTTGTAGTGCTCGAGGGTGGGCTCGTCGATTGCCTGGACGATGCCTTCGGAGAGTTCCGAATCGGTCATGAACGAGGCCCAGAGCATCCAGAAGAAGGGCACCATCGTCCACAGCAGGACGAACAGCACCGAGAGCGTCACGAACAGCTTGAGGTTGGCCTCGCGTCCCACGGTGACCTCAGGAGGCCTCGGCCTTGGCTGCCGCCCGCCGCTGCGCCGCAGCCACGCGGCTCTGCTTGCTGCGCCGGGTCATCAGCACGAAGTAGGCGACCGCGAGAATGGTCGCGATGATGATCAGGATGAACGACGCCGCCGACGCGAGTCCGTACTGCGAGAACTGGAAATTGTAGCGGAAGATGAGCAGCGGGAGGATCTGCGTCGTCGTGCCGGGGCCGCCGCTGGTCATGGCGAAGACCAGATCGAACTGTCGGAAGGCTTCGACGGTCACCACCACGAGGACGATCAGCACGGCGTAGCGGATGTGCGGCAGGGTCACGTGATAGAAGCGCGAGATGACGCCGGCCCGGTCGATCCGCGCGGCGTTGTAGAGGTCCTGCGGAATCGTCTGCAGCGCGGCGAGGAAGAAGAAGGTGCCGAGCGGCGCGATGTGCCAGGTGAAGGCCACCGCGAGCCAGAACAGCGCCCAGTCCTTGTTGAGCCAGACGTGGTTCTGATCGACGATGCCGAGCGGCTCCAGCGCGCCGTTGAAGAAGCCCCAGGCCGGCTCCAGCATCACGGTCCACATGGTGGCGGTGACGACTTCGGAGACCGCCCACGGCAGCAGGATCAGCGCGCGCAGGATGCCCCGGCCGGGGAACTCCTGATTCAGCACGAGCGCCATGCCGAGAGAGAGCACGAGCGAGAGAACCACCGAGACGCCGGCGAAGTAGAGGCTCTTCAGCGTCGCCGTCTGGGTCTCCTCCTCGAACAGCACCTCCGCCCACAGGTCGAAGCCGACGTACTCCCGCGAGCGCAGGATGACGTTGGTCTCGTGCAGGCTGAGCCAGAAGGAATAGGCCAGCGGCACGATGATGATGATGATGTGGAAGAGCAGGACGCCGATGACGATGGTGAGCGCGAACTGGGCGTCGGTGAGCGGGGCGACCCCGCGCCGGAACGCCGCGACGCGCTGGAGCGCGGTCATGCGCACATGCTCCGCAAGGCCGGCGGCCGCGCCCTGCGCCGGGCGCTATTCAGGATGGATGCGGTGGCCGGCATCGTCGAAGAGATAGAGGTTCGCGTAGGGCAGGCAGAGCGGGATCCGCTCGCCGGCCCGCACCTTGAGGTCCGGCCGCGCCCGCACCTTGAAGAGGTGCGATCCTTCGTCGATGCCCGCCTCCTGCTCGAAGAGGACGTCGAGGAAGAGGTCCGATCCCACCGGCTCGGTGGCGAAGATGTTGCCGTGGATGGTTGCGCCGTCGGCCGCGTCTTCGCCCACCTCGACGCTCTCGGGTCGGATGCCGAGGGTGACCGACTGGCCGCTGGCGCCGGCCGAAGACGCGGCGGCCGACAGCGGCACGGCCACGTTGCTGCCTTCGAAGCGCAGGCCGCTGCTGCCGTTGGCGAGGCGGCCCGTGAGGAAATTCATGCCCGGATTGCCGAGAAAGCCCGCAACCATCAGGTTGGCGGGCCGGGTGTAGATGTCGTCCGGCGGGCCGAGCTGCAGCACCACGCCGCCGTCCATCACCGCCACGCGGTCGGCCATGGTCATGGCCTCGACCTGGTCGTGGGTGACGTAGACGAACGTGGCGCCGAGCCGCTCGTGCAGCTTCTTGACCTCCACCCGCATGTCGACCCGGAGCTTGGCGTCGAGGCTCGACAGCGGCTCGTCGAAGAGGAACACCGCCGGGTCGCGCACGACCGAGCGGCCGAGGGCCACGCGCTGGCGCTGGCCGCCGGAAAGCTGGTGCGGCCTGCGGTCCAGCAGCTCGCCGATCCTCAGCAGGTCGGCGGCGGCGCGCACGCGCTGGTCGGTCTCCGCCTTGGGCGTGCGCGCCATGCGGAGCGGGAAGGAGATGTTCTGGTAGACCGTCATGTGCGGGTAGAGCGCGATGCTCTGGAACACCATCGCGATGTCGCGCTTGTCCGGCGGCACGTGCTCGACGCGCTCGCCGCCGATGGAGATATGGCCTGCGGTCGCTCTCTCCAGGCCCGCAATCATGTTGAGAGTCGTCGTCTTCCCGCACCCCGAAGGGCCGAGAAGAACGACGAACTCTCCGTCCTCGATGTGGAGGGACACGTCGTCGACCGCGAGCGTCTCACCGAAGGTCTTGGTGATGTTCTCAAGCGTGACGGTCGCCATGCGCCCCTCCCCATTCTGCGCCGAGTAGCGCTAGATCGGCCCTGCGCCCTCAGGCGACGTAGTGGGTCGTGCGGTCGCGCTGGGTGTACTTCTTCTGCAGCTTGTCCCAGCGCTTGCGCGTCTTCTCGACGACCTCCTTGGGCGTCACGTCGCCATTGACGATCAGGTCGTTGGCGATCATGTCCCAAGTGTAGGTGTCCCACTCCTGGTGCCAGGGCGACTTGAGCAGGTGCGGGCCGAGCGAGTTGGCGCGCCCTTCGGCCTGCCACTTGAACTGGGACTCGCCGAGATCGGCGTGCATCCACGCGAGCAGCGCCGCCCTCACCTCCGGGTCCTCGTAGACCGCCTGGTAGGGGATCGGCAGGTTGGCCTTGAGCGCCCAGCGCTTGTGGGTGTGGTACTCGCCGGCGCCGTTCTTGTGGCCGTAGAACTTCATCAGCTCCCACGCCCGCAGCACGTCCTCGTGGCTGCGCTCGTGCGTGCCGGTGCAGAGCAGCGCGTGGCCGACCAGCACGGTTTCGTGCGTGGCGCCCGGCATCACCGGGTTCATCATGTTCCAGTCGGCGATCTGCTTGTTGGCGCGGTCGCCGTAGATGAAGTGGCAGTAGTCCATGTACGAGTGGAAGGCGTGGTCCCCGGTGACCCACAGGTCGATCATCGTGGATTCCTGGGTGGTCAGCACGCCCTTGGGGATCAGCCCCTCATCCCACCACTGTTTCCAGTCGGTGAGCACCTTGAGGATCGGCGTGTCGTTGCTGTAGGTCGCCGTGAGATCGGCGTCGACGAAATACTCGCCCTCCGAGAAGCATTGCGCGATCAGCGCCCAGGGCATGCCCGACCAGGCGTTGTACCAGGCCGGCAGGATCGGCGCGTCGCAGATGCCCTTGGCCTTCATCTCGCGCGAGATGTTCGCCACCTCGTCCCAGGTCTGCGGATAGTCGCTGGCGTTGTCGGTCGCCTCGAACCCCCACGCCTCGAGATGCTTGAGGTTGAGGAAGGTGCAGAACGGCCCGCCGTTGTAATAGGTGAGGCCGAGATAGTCGCCGTTGTAGGCGATGGTGTCCTGATCGAGGCCGGGGATCATCTCGCTGCGGATCTGCTCCAGCCCCGGCATGTCGTCGACCGGCCTGATCCAGCCGGCGGCGTGCCAGCGCGATGCCTGGCCGCGCTGGGCATAGAACATGTCGAGAGCAGCGCCGGAGGCGAGCTTGGTCTCCAGCACCGCCGGATAGTCGCCGGGGATCGGCTGGAGGTCGACCTGCTCGTTCTGCTCGGCCATGAAGAGATCGGCGTTCGACGTCACGATCTCGCTGCCCCACGGCCAGAACGAGAAGACCAGCGGGTCCATGTCCTGCGCCAGCGCGGGCATGCCGCCCATGGCGCCGGCGGCGGCGAGCCCCGCCGCACCGGCTGCGGTGCCCTTGAGGAAGCTGCGCCGGCTCATGGCCGGGAGCTGCCCGTAGTTGCTCGTGTTGATCTTGATGCTCATATGACTCCCTCCCTTCAAGTCCGATGCCGCGAGAGCCCACCTCGCCGAGGCTCGTTCTCTCGGCCCCATGCCGCCGATCGGCCTTGCGGCCCACTGGCGACTCGTTCGTTGGCGGCATTACCGCCCACGCGGCGCGGGCGAGTCAAGCCTGCCAGGATCGGGTACGCCGTTGCCTTCGCGCTTTTGCGGGGCGGGGGGATAGGGATAGGTGGGAAAACTCGTGCCGCGGTGATCTCGTAAGGTCGGATGGCGCGCTAGAACGTGTGCGCCGCCGCGATGGCGATCGCGCGCTCGATATCGGCGATGGCGCCGGCCATCTCGCGGCCGATCAGGTCCATCTTCCTGAGCTGCTCGATGCGCGACTCGACCCGGTCGATCTCCCGCTTCGAGAAGATCGTCGGCAGGATGTTGCAGCTGTCCACGAGACAGATGAGCGCGACGTCCCTGGGGTCCGGGATCTCTTCCGTGAACAGCACGTCGGCGATGCGCTTCTTCGCCTCCTGCTCGACCTTGCCGTCGATGGTCGGGTAGCGGCGCGAGCGGAAGACCCAGAGGAACTTTTCTTCGCGCCGTTCCAGGACGCCGCGTTCCACCAGCTTGTCGAGCGCGGTCCAGCGGATCGTCGTACCCTGGTCCGCCGAAGCCTCCTCGGCAGACAGCGTCTCGATCCACGTCCGGCTGTCGGTGGTCGCGGATTCGCCCGCGATCCGCGCCAGCGTGCGGTCGAGCAGGGGATCGCCCGTCGGGGTGGAATCGATCACCACCATCCGTTCGGGGTCGGTATCGATGCGGTTGGCGAACGCCAGATCCATGAGGACCGCGCCCGTGAGCGCCCGGTTCAGGGTGTGCTCGCTGACCGGCAGGAAGGTGCCGTTCTCGTCATGGAGAAGGAGCACCATGATCTCTTCGTAGAATGTCAGCATGAACCGATTCCCGAGGTCAGGAAGAGGGCCGGCCGCTCAAGGGGCCGCGCTTCAAGCGACTGCGGCGAGCGCAGCCTCGCTCGTTTCGTGGCAATCGATGATCGACAGAAAACCGCTCATTTCCAGGACAGACAGACACTCGGGCTTCAGGGCTGCGAGGGCCAGCTTCCCGCCGCCCTGCTGGCACTTCCTGGCGCTGATCAGCAGCACGCGCAGGCCGGCGCTGCTGACGTAGCTCATCTCGCCGCACTCCAGCACCACGCGCACGTCGCCGCGCTCGACGATCGCGCCGACTCTCGCCTCCAGGTCCGGCCCGGTCACGCCGTCGAGCCGCCCGTTCAGGGAGACGACGACCGCCGCTCCCTCTGTCCGTTCCCCGATCTCCATCGCGGCCTCGCCTTCCGCTTTGGGCCTCCCGCGCACATCCACGCGAGCGCAGCAACCATACGCTGTTCGCATCCGTTTCTGCAACGGTCACGAACCGTCGCCGTCGCGCCACAGTCTCGGCCAGCGGAGGCCGAGCACGAGAGCGGCGACCAGCCCCTCCGCCGCGACGATGCGCACCGCGTTGGCACCGCCGAAAAGCTCGCCCATGAGGCCGATGTTGGTGAAGCCGATCACGCCCGCGCCGATCGTGAGCGAGAGGATACCGAGCATGCGGCCCCGCATCTCGGGCGGCGCGATGCCGTAGATCAGCGTGGTCTGCATGGTCGAGAAGCCGGCTGCGGCCAGGCCGGCCATGAAGATGACCACGGCCAGGGGCGCGGTCTCCGTCATCCAGCCGACGACGAAGGCGAAGGCGGAGTAGCTGGCGGTCCCGAAGAAGTAGAGGCGGCGATACCAGTGCGGCCTCGCGCCGATGGCGGCGATCAGCAGGGCGCCGGCGAAGGCGCCGCCGCCTTCCAAGGCGGCGAGGCCGCCGATGGCCGCGGCGCTCAGGCCGAGTTTCTCCGTGCCGATGACCGGGATCATCGCGACGAAGGGAAAGCCCCAGATGTTGAAGATCACCGTGACGTAGAGGACGCGGCGGATCTCGGCATCCCTGGCCAGGTAGCGGAAGCCGTCGCCGAGATCGCCCAGCAGCCGGGCGGAGCGCTGGCCAACGCCGGAGGCGGCGAACGCCCTGGGCAGGCCCGGCGTGAGCAGCAGACAGAGCGCGTAGAGCGCCGCCGCCAGGCCGAAGGCGCCGGCAAGACCGAGCCACTGGTAGAGCAACCCGCCGAACAACGGGCCGATCAGGCGCATCGCGTTGCTCGTCGCGCTGTCGAGGCTCATGGCGGAGGCGATGCGCGCGGTTCCGGCGACGTCGCCGATCAGCCGCCGCCGGACCGGCATGTCCGTGGTCCAGACGACGCCCGAGAGGAAGGTCCCGAGCGCCACGTGCCAATAGGCCGCGACGCCGGAGAGGGCGAGAGCGAGGACGGCGAGCGAGACCATCGTCGCAACGAGGAGCGAGGAAGAGAGCATGAAGCGCGGGGCCAGGCGGTCGGCGAAGGTGCCGACGATGGAGCCGAACACGGCGAGCGGCAGCATGCGCAGGATGACGAGCAGCGCGACCAGTACCGGCGAGCCCGTCGTCTTCACGGCGAAGATGCCGACCACCAGCATCTCCAGCCAGCGCGAGCCCATGCTGAAGAGGCCGATGAGCCAGAGCCGCAGGAAGCGGCGATCGCCCAGTAGCTCGGTCAACCGGCGCGGCAGGATCATCGATGGCGGCTCTTGTGGGGCGATGGTGTCGGGAAGGCCGGCCAGCGAACGATGGCCGGGGGAGGGTGACGATGCGCCCGGCGCCGCGGGCGCCGGCACGCGGTCACTATGACACGAACCGGGACGAATTGGGGGAAGGGGATATGCCGAGGGCGTCCGCTTGCGCCACACAGTTGATTGCATTGCAATCATTGCGTAGGCTGCACACGGGTTGACGGGATGGAACTGGCGCAATGGCGAGCATCACGATCCGCAGGCTCGACGACGGCGTGAAGACGCGGCTGCGTCTGCGTGCAGCCGAGAACGGCCGCTCGATGGAAGAGGAGGCGCGGGTCATCTTGCGGGAGGCGGTCGCGTCCGGCGCCGGGCCGGACAACCTCGCCGCCGCCATTCGCGCGCGTTTTGCTCCTTTCGGCGGGGTCGAGCTGGAGCTTCCGCCGCGCGAGCCGGCGCGGGCCCCCCCGAAATTCGACTGACGGCTGTCCATGTACGTCCTGGACACGAATGTCGTTTCGGAACTGATGCGACCGGCGCCCGAGCCCTGCGTCGAAGCCTGGGTGGTCAAGCACCGGGCGATGCACCTGTATTTTTCGAGCATCGGCGAAGCGGAGCTTCGCTACGGCGTGGCGATCATGCCGGCAGGGCGGCGGCGAGAGACACTCGCAGCCGCGGTCGACGGCCTGGTGCGCGAAGACTTCGCGGGCCGGGTGCTGCCGTTCGATAGCGCGGCGGCGCGGGCCTACGCCGAGATTGCCGCCGCCCGCCGCAGCGCCGGCCGGCCGGTGTCGCAGGCCGATTGCCAGATCGCGGCGATCGCTCATGTGCATGGCCTGGCACTAGCCACGCGCAATGTGCGGGATTTTGCAGGCATGGGTATCGAGATCGCTGATCCCTGGGTCAGCGATTGAGCGCTGCTGCCCGGATGCCGGCGCGGCTGCGCGAGCGCGGCCGGCGCGCTATGGTGCCGGTGTGGAATTCGTCGGCCGGCAGGTGAGGTGCGCGATGGGCGAGAGCGATAGGAGCAACGTCAAGGAGGGATGGAGCGCCTGGTGGAGCTTCGCGCGCATCCCCGAGTTCCCGGTCGAGGCGGACAAGACCGCGCTCATCGTGATCGACATGACCTACCAGCAGGCCCACCGCGACTACGGCCTCTGCAAGCGGATCATCGAGGCGGGCCTCGAGGACGACCTCTCCTACTACCTCGACCGGATCGACCGCGTGGTGGTGCCCAATCTCGTGAAGCTCATCGCGGCCTGCCGCAGCGCGGGCACGCCGGTGATCTACACGCGCTGCGCCTCGCTGGTGGGCGACGGCTCGGACCAGACCTGGCGCCACCGCCATTTCGGCGTGGTGACCACCGTCGATTCGAAGGACGCGCAAATCCTCGCGCCGCTCGCGCCCGAGGACGGCGACATCATGCTGACCAAGAGCGGCTCGGCGGTCTTCCCCTCCACCAACTGCGAGCATCTGCTGCGCGTGAAGGGGATCACCACCATCGTGGTGAGCGGCATCTTCACCAACAGCTGCGTCGAAGGGACGATCCGGCTCGCGGGCGACCTCGATTTCCGCTGCCTGATGCCCGAGGATTCCTGTGCCACCATGTCGCCGAGCGGCCACGCCAACGCGGTCGAGTACCTCGACGGCAACTTCTGTCACGTGAAGCCCACGGCGGAGATTATCCGCCTGCTGGGCGAAGGGCAGGGCGCGGCGGCGGCCTGACGCCAGCCCGAGGAAAATAACCACCCAGTATCCACCGCTAATAAAACTCCGGGCCGCTCCAACCCCCCCAGAGCCCGCGGCCCCCCAGATCGGGGCCAGATGAGCGGGGCTGCTCCCTGCCACTCATCCTTTGACATGGGTCAAGCTGCCTGCCGCCCGTCGCGTGCAACACTTGTTCAACGCAACCACGGTTGGGATGACGCTAACATTTGATATCGGTCGTGCGTGGTGGGGAAGCGCGTTTCGTGATCGAGATGCGCACGATGGGACTGGTGGATCGGCACGGCGGGCCGCGACTGTGAGGCTCGGATTGCAGCGAGGGGGTCGATGACACGGATATTCGGGCTGATCGTCGCCGGCATGCTCGGGCTGATCGTCACCGGCGGCCCGGCGTTGGCCGATACGGGTGGAGCCATCGCGCCGAAGGAGGCGCCCCCCGCACTCGCCGAGCTGGGCAAGCGCCTCTTCTATGACGAGCGCCTCTCCGGCGACACCTCGCTCGCCTGCGCGAGCTGCCACCAGCCGGAGCGCGCGTTCACCGACGGCGAGGCGCTGTCCGCCGCCTACACGGGCGCCGGTCATTTCCGCAACACGCCGA
This sequence comes from Alphaproteobacteria bacterium, assembly GCA_965221125.1. Lineage (GTDB taxonomy): Bacteria > Pseudomonadota > Alphaproteobacteria > UBA828 > UBA828 > WTGU01. The sequence goes on along the minus strand of CBDCRW010000003.1, from coordinate 285,252 downwards.
CGCTCGCCAATGCCGGCCACCGTGCCGCCTGGATGCACGACGGCCGTCTCGGCACGAACCTCAACGACGTCACGCGCGAGATGATCACCGAGACGTACCTCATGAACATGGACATGCGGCTGATGCAGGAGCGCCTGAAGCAGGACCCTGTCTACGTCGCAATGTTCGGCGCCGCCGGCCTGGGCGAGCCCTCCAACGGCGGCGCCCGCAAGGCGATCGCCGCCTTCGTCGGCACCATCGTCTCGCGCGGCGCTGCCGCGGACAGCGGCACCATGTCGTCGCCGGCGCGGCGCGGTGCGCTGCTCTTCGAGGGCCGCGCCGGCTGCGTACGCTGCCACACGGGCGCCCGCTTCACCGACGACCGCCCGCACAACACCGGCGTGCCCGACAACCCCGAAATCTGGGCCGATCCCGAACGGCACTCGACCTTCGTGACCTTCGCCAAGTTCATGGGCATCGAGAACTACATGAACCTGCGCGAGGACCTCGGCGCCTACGTGCGTGCGCACCGGGACGAGGACAAGCGCAGCTTCCTCACGCCGACGCTCCGCGAGCTCGCGTGGACCGCGCCCTACATGCACAACGGGGTGTTCGAGACCCTCGACGAGGTCGTGGACTTCTACGATGCCGGCGGCGGAGACGACCCGCTGAAGGACCCGCAGCTCAAGCCGCTCGGGCTGGTGCCGAGCGAGAAGGCCGACCTCATCGCCTTCCTCGAGGCGCTGAGCGGCGAGACCTTCGACACCGACGAATACGCGTGGCGCGCGGACGACTACGACTACGCGCCGATCGAGAACTGGCGCAACGAGCCGAACTAGGGGAAGCCGCCGTGACCCTGCCCCGCACCCTGCTTGCCGTCGCCACCGCAGCCCTGCTCGCCGCGCCCGCGACGGCGGCTCTCTTCGCCGCGCCCGCGGCGGCGGTCCTTTTCGCCGCGCCCGCGGTGGCGGGCGACCTGCGACCCGAAAGCCTTGCGCCGCTCGGGCCGCCGCCGATCCCGGCGGACAACCCCATGTCGGCAGAGAAGGTCGAGCTCGGCAAGATGCTGTTCTTCGACCCGATCCTCTCCGGCAACGCCTCCATGCCGTGCGTGGCCTGTCATCTGCCGGAGGACGGCTGGTCAGTTCCCGCAGCGGTCAGCATCGGCTATCCCGGCAGCATTCACTGGCGCAACAGCCAGACCATCATCAACTCCGCCTACTACGGGAAGCTCTTCTGGGCCGGCGCATCCAGGTCCCTGGAGGCGCAGGCGCGCTCGGCCGCGCGCGGCGCCGTCGCCGGCAACGGCGAGGACGACATGATGGAGGCGCGGCTCGCCTTCGTGCCGGAATACCGCGCGCGCTTCCGTAGCGTGTTCGGCGACGACTGGCCCAACATCCGCCACGCCTACATGGCGATCGCGGCGTTCGAGCGCACGCTGGTGCAGACCGACACGCCGTTCGACCGCTACATGCGGGGCGACGACAACGCGCTGAGCGCCGCACAGAAGCGCGGGCTCGCGCTCTTCGACGGCAAGGCGAACTGTACGACCTGCCACAACGGGCCGTTGCTCACGGACGAGCAGTACTACAACCTCGGCGTGCCACCCTACGACGGCTGGGAGGACGACGAGTACGCGCAGATCACCTTCCGCTTCGAGCTCTACGCCAAGGGCTCGACCGAGGCCTTCTACCGTGCCACCAAGGACGACCCCGGCCTCTACTTCCGCACCAAGGAGAAGGCGCATCTGGGCAAGTTCCGCACGCCAAGCCTGCGCTACACCAGGTACACCGCGCCCTACATGCACAACGGCATGCTGGAGACGCTGGAGGACGTGGTCGCGTTCTACAACGCCGGCGGCGGCGAGAACGAGTTCGCAGAAACAAAGACCTCCCTGATCCAGCCGCTCGGCCTCTCGGAAGCCGAGATGGACGACCTGGTGGCCTTCCTCGAGAGCCTCTCGGGGGAGGAAATCCTGATGGAAGAGCCGGAGCTGCCCGAGATGGAGCCGCTCCCGCTCGCCGCGCAAGACTGAGAGGCCTGCGTCATGACGATCGACAGTCGCATCGCTGCAGCCGTGAACGGCCCCGGCGGCGGCCCCGAGGAGACCGGCGGCACGCCCTGCCTGATGACCCGGCGCAGCTTCCTGCTGCTGGGCGGGCTCACCACCGCCGTGGTCATGGTCGGCGTTCCCGGCCTCGCGCAGGCGGAGACGCCGGCCGTGGTGTCCACGTATCCGAAGAAATTCATCGCCAGGCTCTCATCGCTGATCGTCGACGAGCCGGTGGACTTCACCTATCCCGACGGGGGCGAGTACTCGGACTCGATGCTGGTGAAGCTCGGGACCGAGGCGGGCGGCGGCATCGGGCCCGAGCGGGACGTGGTGGCCTTCAACTACACTTGCACGCACCAGGGTGGGCCGCTCTACGGCACCTACAAGCCGCAGGACAAGGCGCTCGGCCCTTGCCCGCTGCACCTGACGACCTTCGACCTGGTGCGCCACGGCATCTTCATCTCGGGTCAGGCCTACCAGTCGCTGCCGCAAGTGCTGCTGGAACTGGAGGGCGACGACATCTACGCCACCGGCATGTTCGGCCTGATCTACGGCCGCTTCGACAATCTTCAGGGCTGAGGAGGCAGAGGCATGTCCACTCCCTACTACGTCCCCGAAGAGAGCGTGCCGCTGCCGCCGCCGGACGCGGAGGTCATCTCGACCGCCTGCGACTATTGCATCGTCGCCTGCGGCTACAAGGTCTACCGCTGGCCGGTGCGGGGCGGCAAGACGGGCGGGCCGACCGCCGATCAGAACGCGCTGGACGCCGACTTCCCGGTCGAGCCTCTGGGCGCCTGGGTCGCGCCCAATCAGCACAACATCGTGCTGCACGACGGCGAGCCCCACCACGTCGTCATCATCCCGGACAAGGACACCGACTTCGTCAACTACTCCGGCAACTCCTCGATCCGGGGCGGCGCCATCGCGCAGAAGGTCTACAACCCGGAGACGCCGACGCGCGACCGGCTGAGCTCGCCGCTGGTGCGCATGTTCGGCGTTCTGATGCCGGTGCCGTGGGACTTCGCGCTCGATATCGCGGCCGAGGTGGGCAATCACGTGCTCGATGCGCACGGCACCAACGCCTACTGCGTCAAGACGTTCTCTTACGGCTACATGGAGAACACCTACGCCATCACCAAGTACGCGCTCCGCAACGTGCGCACGGCGAACTTCACCTTCCACGACACGCCCTCGGACGTGACGTCCACGCCCGGCTTCCGCGATGCGGGCTTCGACAATTTCGGACCGTCCTACGAGGACTGGCGCGATGCCGAAGTCCTGCTGATGTGCGGCACCGACCCTTACGAATCCAAGACCATCCTGTTCACCGACTGGATCATGCCCGGCATCCAGAACGGGCAGCGCGCGATCTTTTTGCTGCCGCGCCGCACCGGCGGCGTGGCTTACGCCGAGGCCAACGGCGGGATGATGATCGACATCCAGCCCGGTACCGACCTGCCCGTCGTGCTCGCGATCGCCCGCGTGATCGTCGAGAACGGGTGGGAGGACTCGGCGTGGATCCGCGACTGGGTCAACAACAAGTGGGAGAGCTCGTCCGGCTTCGGGCAGGGCACCCGTAACACCCCGTGGCAGTGGCGCACCACCTGGGGCAAGTTCCAGACCGACGGCTTCGAGGACTGGAAGGCGTGGCTGCTGGCCCAGGACTACGCGGTGCCGGAGAAGGCGGCCGAGATCGCCCAGATCGACGTCCAGAAGATCTACACCGCCGCCGAGTGGATGGCGAAGCCGCGCGCCGACGGGTCCCGGCCCAAGACCTCGATCATGATCGAGAAGGGCTTCTACTGGTCCAACAACACCGGCAACACCAACGCCATCTCCTCGTTGGGCATCATCTGCGGCTGCGGCGGCCGCCCCGGCCAGGTGATCGGCCGCGCCGGCGGGCACCAGCGCGGGGGCTTGCGGGGCGGCGGCTACCCTCGCAACAAGAGCCCGGAGAAGCTGCCCGGTCGCCGGCGCCGGGCGCTCGATACCGACCGCTACCTGATGAGCGGCCACACGCGGCTCGCCCACGTTATCGGCACGACCTGGGTGCAGGCGATGTGCGGCTCGCAGTCGCTGCAGGCGAAATTCGACGAGCTGACCACGCAGAACCCGCACCAGGTGCAGAGCTTCGACCCCGCCGACATCGTCGACACGTTGAAGCGGCGGGTCGATTCTGGCGGCATGGTGGTGTGGAACCAGGACATCTACCTGGTCGACCCCATCGGCGCGCGCTACGCCGACATCATCTTCCCCGCGGCCGGCTGGGGCGAGGAGACCTTCACCCGCGCCAACGGCGAGCGGCGCATCCGTCTCTATCCCAAGTTCTACGACGCGCCCGGCGACGCGAAGCCCGACTGGTGGATCGTTGCCCAACTCGCCAGGAGGATGGGCTTCGAGGGCTTCGACTGGAAGGACTCCAACGAGGTGCTGGAGGAAGGCGCGCGCTTCTCCCGCGGCTCGCGCAAGGATTTCTTCATGGTCAAGGTGGCGGCCCAGCGCGAGGGCAAGACGCTGCACGACAAGCTCCGCGAGTTCGGGACCAACGGCATCCAGGGCCCGGTGCTCATGCGCGCCGACGGCACGCTGGAGGAGACCAAGCGCCTCCACGACGTGAACCGGGTACTCCCGGAGGACGGCCCCGCCGGCGGCACGGTGTTCAACAAGAAGCTCACGCACTTCAACACGCAGACCGGCAAGTGCAACCTGCAGAAGGCGCCGTGGAGCCTGTTCTCCAGCTACTGGGAGTGGATGAAGCCGCGCGAGGACGAGATCTGGGTCACCTCGGGGCGTATCAACGAGCGCTGGCAGTCCGGCTACGACGACCGCCGCCGCCCGTATATCGTGCAGCGCTGGCCCGAGAACTGGATCGAGCTTCACCCGGACGACGCCGCAGCCCGCGGCATCGAGTCCGGCGACTACGTGATGATCTATTCCGACCGCGTTCCGGTACAGACAAACACCATCATCGGTGTCGAAGGTGTTGTTTCGCACGTTATTTGACGCCGAATCTCCCAGATTATTTGACGTGATCGCTGCCCTGATTTCCCAGATTGCTCGGTCTTTTCCGGATCGAAGCGTAGGAGCTCATGGTCTCTGCGGGCGGTCCGGGGTCGCTGTCTGATTGAGGTTTGGACTGGTGCTTGAGGAGAGCTGACGAGGTGTCGCGCGGCCGTCGGCGCGTCAAGCGGCTGCGCCGCTCCTGCGCTTCGCTTCGGCCCTTCGGGTGACTCGCCACCGTCCACACGACGAAGTGCTGCCATGGCCTGAAGCAAGCTTCCGGCCACGGACTGGCCGCTCACCTGACGTAGTATCCCGGTGGAGGCGCAGCGCCTTCCGGACCGTTGGGGAAGGGTGGTTCCCGACGGCGGTTCCGGCTCGAACCCCTAGGCGTTGGCGGAACCGGGCTCCGGGAACCGCGGGGCCTGCGGCCGACTGCTGCCGTTGGCGGCGGCGGCCGCCGCCCGCTTGTCCGCTGCGCCTGCGACGACGCTGTAGCCGCCCTCGGCGTTGCGCGCGACGCGACCCTCCTGGACGAGCTTTTGCAAGATTACGCCGACGGTCTTGTGCCGGGTCGCGGCGCGTTCCCGGATCTGGCGTTGCGAGAGCGGCGCCCCGGCGTCGGCGAGCGCCTTGAGAACGCGGCATTCGGGTGTTTCGGGCTGAGGCGCCCCGCCGCCGGCCGTGGGCGGCTGGCGCAGCCGGAAGGAGGGCTCCTCTCCGTCTTCCTTGAGCTCGATCTCGATGTCGTCGAGACCGCGTGCGGCGCGATGCTCGACGGTCATGAGGGTCTGCCGGTCCCGGCGGCGCAGGTAGAGGTTCGAGTCCCCCCAGGCGTGCAGCTCACTGCTGCCCCGCAGGGCCTGCCCCGGCCTCGTGGCCCCGCTCTTGCGGGCGTGGTGGACGAGGAGGACGGCGGTCTCGAAGCGGCGTTGCAGGTCGCGCAGGAAGCCGAGGATCGGGGCGACGTCCGCAACCGTGTTCTCGTCCACGCCGTGCAGGCGGACCAGGGGGTCGAGGACCACGAGGCGCGGTGCGATGCGCTCCACGGTCTGCTGCAGGCGGCGGCGGTCGTCGAGATGGTCGAGGCGCAGTGTGGGCACGTCGATGACGGCGATGTCGAGGGTCTCGAAGCGGGCGCCTGCGGCGCGGGCGATCCCCTGCAGGCGCTTGCGCACGAGGTGGCCGGCGTCTTCTGCGGCGAACAGCAGGACCGGGCCAGGCCGGGCCGGGGCGAAGTGCCGCAGGCATGGGACGCCGGCGGCGACTGCGACCGCGAGGTCCAGCGCCAGGATGGACTTGCCGCACTTCGGCTCGCCGCCGACGATGCCGACGGCCTGCTCGCCCCATAGCGTGTCCACCAGCCATTGCTGCTCGCGCGGCCGCTCCTCCAGCTCGATCGGGGCGCGGGTCGGGAAGCCGGTCATGGCCGCAGTTCCTCGAGCGCGTGCTGCAGGTGGTCGGCACTGACGGTCCTCGCCTCGTCGAGAGCGGCGGCGGAGAGCGCGTAGTGGGCGATGCGGTTGATCTGGCGCGGCAGGCCGCGCGCGCCCTGGAACAGGGCCTCGACGGCGGGCTCTTCGAACAGCGGCAGTTCGCATCCCGCGAGCCTGAGGCGGTGCTTGATGTAAGCGTCGACCTCGTCGCGGTCGAGACCGCTCAGGTGGTGGCGGACGACGAGGCGCTGGCTGAGGGATTCGTGCATGGCCATGGCCAGGCGGCGCCTGAGCTCGGTCAGACCGACGAGGACGAGGCACAGGCGCTGCTCTGCATCCATGGCGAAGTTGGTGAGCAGGCGCAGGTCCTCAAGGACGTCGTTGCGCAGATGATGGGCCTCGTCGATGACGAGGACCGGCAGCTGCTTGGCCTCGGTGACGAGGCGGGAGATCTCGTTTCGGATGGCCTGATAGGCCGAGGCGCGGGAGCGCTCGATGGGCAGGCCGATCTCCCACGCGATCGCCTTGTACATGTCGAGCACGTTGCCCGTGGTCAGCGAGACGTAGTGGACCCGGTAGAGGCCTGGATGAAGCTGCGCGGTCAGATGCCGGCACACGGTGGTCTTGCCGGAGCCCACCTCGCCGGTGAGCAGGCCGATGCCGCGCAGGTCGATGAGGTGGCCGAGCCTGGCCTCGGCCTCGCGGCGCGCGTTGGACTCGAACAGCTCGTCGGTCTCTGCCGGGGTCTCGAAGGGCAGGCGGGTGAAGGCGAAGTGGCGCAGGTACATCACTCGTCCTCCTTCTTGTCCTTGAGGTTGCGCATGGCCAGCGGCGAGGGCGGAGGCTCGGGCGCCGGATCTTCGGCCTCGATCTCCCTGGCCGGGTAGGTGCGCCTGACGGCGGTATTGGCGTAGGCGTCGAGAGGGCTGGCCTTGCCGGCCGGCTTGCCGTCATGGACCACGTCGAGAGGGCGCGAGGGCGGCGCGGCCGGGTCGTAGCGCAGGATGACGTTCTGACCCACCAGGAGGGCGTCGACCTCGTAGACGCGGCCGTTCAGACTAACGGTGCGGTCCTTGTAGACACGGCGCCTGGCCTCGAAGAGGAACAGATCGTCGAGGTCCATGGTGGCGTCGGGATAGCGCACGCCGGCCGAGGCCAGCGCCCACTGCTCAAGCGGGGTGCGCCCCTCGTCGAGGCCACGATGCGGGCTGTTGTGATACTCCCCCTCGATCCAGGCCCAGAGGCTGCGGTTGAGCGCCTCCAGGCTGTCGACGTCATCGCCGAGGTGGCGGAGCCAGCCGGCCCGGAGGGTGCGGAAGAAGCGCTCGATCTTACCCTTTCCCGCTGGCTGGAACGCCCTTGCGTGAATCAACGCAACGCCGAGCCTGGCGCAGACCAGGGAGAGATGACGGGAGCGGTAGGCGCTTCCGTTGTCGACGTACAAGCGGGCCGGGAGGCCGCGCCGGATCAGCGCGTCCTTGAACACCGGCAGGAACGCCGCAGTGTTCTCCGCCATGGCGAAGGCGGCGAACGGGATGACGCGGGTGGCGTCGTCGATGAAGGCGATCAGGTAGGTCTTGCGCCGGGTTCGGCCGTGCCGGACCTTGGGTCCGTGCATGACGTCGCTCATCCACATCTCGCCGGCATGCCGGAAGGCGAAGCGGCGGCGATCCGCCCCGTCGGGCGGCTTCTTGTCGAACAGGCCCTCGCGGCTGAAGAGGCGGTGCACGGTGGACGAGGCGAGCGGGTGGTCGATACCCTCCTCCTTGACCTTCTGGATGATGGCGCGAACCGACAATGCGTCGTTCTCGGTCTTCAGCGCGATGAGGCGCTCGGCGACCTCGGGCGGCAGCCGCCGGGGCTTCCCCCGGTCGGTGCGGGGCTTGGGGTAGAGCGCGTCGAAGCCGCCGTAGCGGTAGTCCTTGATCCAGCGCCGCATGGTCTCGGCGGCGACCCGGGTCCTGGTGGTTCCGGGGATCGTGTAGGTCTTCTCGGCTTTGGCGCGCATCATCGCGCCGGCACCCGGTGCACCCACGGGCAGATGCACCAGATCGGCGATGACGTCGTATCGGAAGAGCGCGATCTGTTGGCGAAGGTCGTCGTCTGAGCTGTTCATGGTGCGATCCTCGTTCAGGGACTCCCTGGCCCCGGGATCGTCACGCTACGAACTCTCCGGCGGCGGGTCCGGCCCCGCCCGTTGTTGGAACTGCGGTTTGCGATTCCCCACGTCGATGCCGTGGGGTTGGAAGCCCAGAGGCGCGGGTAGCGTCCGGAGCTGCCCGGCGACCAGGCCGCGCAGTTCCATCAACGCGCTGTCGCTCTTCAGACGCTCGCGCACCGCGCTCATGGTGGGCGCGCAGCCCGCGAGCAGGTCGGGGATCAGGCCGATGACGCGCACAAGCGCGTCGTGCACAAGCTTCAGCCTGCGGCGGATCCAACGCACGGCGCCGGGAAGCTCGATGGCGTCCTCGTCCTCGGGGCAGCGCACCTCGTCCGCTGCCTCCTCCAGGCTGCCGGCCTCCTCCGCCACGACAACAACCGCTTCCAGCGCATCGAGCGTGCCCGGCAGCCGCGCCGCCAGACAGTCGGCCAGCAGGCCGATGGTCGTATGGCTCTCACGGCAATACCAGCGAGGAACCCTTGCGCCGGGCGGGGTCTTCCGCTCGTAGGTGCCGTGGCTTGCCACAGAACATCCGCCGTGCGGGTGATTCGGGCAGCGCTCAAGCCTTGCGTCGCGCCACGCCTCGGTCTTAACGTATTCCTCGCTGGTGAGCCCCGTTTCGTAGCGAAGCTGCACCGGCCCTGGCCCGGCGGGAGTTCCGTCCCCCGGGCCTCTCTTTGTCGTTCAGTGAGAGGCCAAGATTACGGACGCTCCCCGCCGCCGCCAAGCTGTGGAGCCGTGGACGCGTCCTGCGGACCGATCGGCGTCCTGCGGACCGTGTGGACAGCCCGTGGACAAGCTGGCGCTTGCCCACCGCCTGACCACACTCGCCGATCTCGCGCCCACCGCTCCACAGCTTCAACAGCAATGAGGATTCTGCTGAGGATCAAAAAAATGCCGCAGGCAGCGTCCTTCCCGCACTCGGCCACCATCCCGGGAAATCCACCAACCAATCAAAGTGAGAAAAAAACCCGTGCTTCTATCCGGCTAGACCGGAAAACAACAAAGGCGACGACTTCGATTTTGCCTCGCTGCTGCGCGACGGACATATCGAGTTGACGCGCGCGGCGATCACCGCCGTCGCCATCGTCACGCCGGCGATCAAGAAGGGCGTCGGCTACATGGACTTCCTGCACACCAGCCAGCCGGCAAACTCGCTAGTGGGCCGCGTGGTCGACTGGATCAGCGGCAACTACAACTACAAGATGGGCGTGGGACGGGTCCGGCGTCTGGGCGAAAGCCCCTACAAGCGCCAGTACCGCTCCATGTCGTTCGCGCGCCGCGACATCGCCTGAGCGCGCGCGGCCTCCGACATCGATCCCGCACAGACCATCGCGCCCTACCTCGCCGCGTCGGACGACGTCGTCCGCTGCGCCGCCGCGCGCGCGCTCGGTGCGCTGGGCGGTGAGAGCGCCGCGGCGTCGCTGGTGGGCGTGCTCAGCGACCCGGACCCGGACCTCCGCGCGGACGCGATGGACGCGCTCGCGCGCTGCGCCCGGCCTGAGGACGCGCCCGCCATCCGCCGCTCGCTCGCGGGCGACCCCGTGGGAGAGGTCAAGATGGCGGCCATTCGGGCGCTGGCCCGGCTGAAGGACGTGTCTTCGGTCGGGCTCCTGCGTGCGCTGGCGCGGAGCCGGTGCGAAGCAGAGGTTGCTTGGGAGGAGCTGGACGGTGGATGGGACGACTGGCTCGATGTGCAGGTGGCCGCGATCGAGGCGCTCGGCGCCATCGGTGCAGACGAGGCGGTCGACGATCTGATCGAAATTCGGGAGGACGAGGAGGGCCAGGACCTGGACCACGTCGTGTTCTCCACGCTCGCGCGACTGCCGGCACGCGGCGTTCCGGCGCTGCACGGCTTCCTTGAGCACAAAGGGGCGCGCGTCCGCGAGCGCGCCCTGGCTGCATTGTCCACCGTCGGGCGCGACGCGCTGGCACCCTTGCGCGAGGCGCTGGTTCGAGACCCGAGCCCGGACGTGCGCCGCCTCGCCATCGATTGCTTCGACGAAGGCGACGAGACGCTCGCCGCCCTTGCGTCGAACGATCCGGACGCCGCCGTGCGCTGCGCCGCGCTGGCGCGGGCCGCGCCGGTACGCGCGGACGTCTGGCGATCCGCCCTCCGCGACCCGGACGAGGCGGTGCGCGCCGTCGCGCTGGAAGCGCGCGGAAGCGAACCTGCGCTGGAAGCGCGCGGAAGCGAACCTGCGCTGGAAGCGCGCGGAAGCGAACCTGCGGGCAGTGACGAGCCCGATCTCGTCGCCAACGTGGAGGCATGGCTGCGCACCGCCGCTGCTCCCCTGGCGACGGTTTGCGCGGCGGTGCTGCCGACGCTGGCCGGCACACGTTCTCAGAGTGCGCTCTGCGAGGCGGCCGAGGACACCGAGCGGCACCCCGAGGTCAGGATTGCCGCCCTGCGCTCCCTGGGCGGGATCGAGACGCAAGAGAGTGTCGACGCGCTCAGCCGCGCGGCCGTGGATCGCGCCCGGCAGGTGAGGCTTGCGGCGCTCGCCGCGCTTGTCGAGCTGAGCGGAAGCGCAGCGGGGGATGTGGCGGATCGATCGCGCGCGGTGTTGACCGATGCCGTGCGCGGGTCTCTCGTGCCTGAGCCGTCTGAGGAGGCAAGCAACGGGCGCGACGGCACGCCCGCGCCCGAGGTGGCTGCGAGGCACCACGATGGAAAGGCGGAAGCCGCGGCGCCGGACGACGGGACATCCCCCACTCTGACGCCGCCGTCCTCCGGCCCCGATGACGAGGCTTCGGGCACTGATGAGACGGAGCCGGCGTATCCCCGTTCGACCCTCGATGCGATCGGCGGGCGTGTGCTTTCGCCAGCCCAGCCCGGTGCCGCGGCGGCCCCCTCGGACGATGGCGGACGGCCGTCCAAGCCCGCGCCGAAAATTCGCCCCGGACGAGTGGCGGTCGAGGGACCCGACCACTTCAGCCAGGACCTTCGAGTGGTCGCGCTGCGACTGACGGCCGAATGCGCAGGCGACGGGATCGAGGAGGCGCTGCTGGAGGCGGCGGCCTCGACGGTACCCGCGTTGCGCACCGCCGCCTTCGAGGCAATCGCCCGGCGCGCCGCCGCGATGCCCCTCTCATCCGATCTGACCGAAATTGCCGTCGAGGCATTGCAGGACGGCGATCCGTCTGTGCGGGCGGCCGCCGCGCGCGCGCTCTCCGCACGGGGAGACGCGGGTCTCCACCTCGCTCCGCTGCTCGATGATCCCGACGACGGCGTGCGTGCCGCTGCGTTGAAGGCGGTGGCCACAACTCATCCCGAAAGGACCGTCGGCGGCTTGCGCGATCCCTCGGCATCGGTGCGTGGCGCAGCTCTCGACGGCGTCGCAGGGTGCGGGCAAGGCGCCCTCTTCGAACAGGCCATGAAGACGATCGTGGAGGGCGGCTTCACGGACACCCTGAACCAGGCCTGTCGCCGCCACCCCGTCGCCCGGCAGGTCCTGCTCGGGATGCTGCGCGAAGCCGGGACGCTTTCGCCTCAAGACCTCCTCATGATCCTCGAAGCCGTGGCTCACGCTATGGACAGGGAAGACGATCGCTTCGCCCGCCCGCTGTAACGGCGCTAGTGCAGCGGCGCGCGCCCGCTGTCGAGGGAATTCAACGAGTTCGCGGGGGGATATTGATCGGCGCGTAATTTGGACGCGGATCGGCGTGCTAACTCGTTGATTTAGAGTGACCCCGCAGGGTCAAAACTGGGCGCCGAACAACACGCCATGGCGAGACTTGACCGGATCGGCATAGTCGATGCCTAATGGCTCGCAGTTGTTGCGCAGCGCCTCCCGCCTCCGCGGTGGCGTTCGTGTGACCGGGCCCGTAAGCGCCCAAACCCTGTGAGAGGCCTCACTTCGAACCCTTGAAGATTAGGGAGACCATACGCATGTCGTCAACGGAAGCCCGCCTGCGGACAATCATCAGCGACAGCTTCGACCTGGACCACGATCCGGATTTCGATCGGGCGTTCAGTGACGCCGGAGTCTCTTCGGTGGATGCGGTCGCGTTCTACAAGACGGTCAATCAGGAGTTCGGCCTGAACATGGTCGCGGAGGACTGCCTGCAGTTCAACACCTTGCGCGAGCTCGTGACCTATATCGATGCCCGCGCCGGGTGATGCTCCCCGGCGCCACGTGAGCACGGCCGGCCGCCTCCGAATGCGGGGGCGGTCGGCAATTCCGGCACCGGCCGCAGCCGGATCCGGCCCATGGTGAGGCCCCGCCCGAAGCCCGGCGCCGGGAGGAGCCCCGACCCTCCGCCATGACGACAGACGTGGTCTGGGAGATACCCCAGCCCCTTTCGACGCTGGATGTCCGCCTCGACGCCGCTACCGTCACCACCGTGCGGCGGCACGGCAATCCGTCGGGCCCCAGGATCGTCCTGAGCCACGGCAGCGGCCTCGCCGCCGATCTCTACTATCCGTTCTGGTCGCTGCTCGCGGACAACTACGACCTTGCGGTCTACGACCTCAGGAACCACGGCTGGAACGGCGTCGGCGCCCAGACGGACCACAACGTTCCGACCATGATCCGCGACCACGACATCATTCTCGAGGCCGTGGACCGCACCTTTGGTAGCAAGCCGACCGTCGGCATCTTTCACTCGCTCACCACGGTCGTGACGCTGCTCTCGTTCAGCAAACTCTATTCGGCGCTGGTCCTGTTCGACCCGCCCCTGACCAGAGCCGGCGCGAGTCACACGGAACTTCACGACGCTGCCGAGCGCGGGGCGGCCCAGATCCGCCGGCGGGGACACCACTTCAGGAGACGCGAAGACTTTATCGAGATTCTGGGGATCTTCCCCACCTTCAAGCGGGCCGTTCCCGGCGTACACGAGCTCATGGCCCGGACGACGCTCCGGGAGGCCGCGAACGGAGAAGGCTATGAGCTTCGCTGCCCCCGCGACTACGAGGCGCAGATGATGGATTACGTGCGGAGCTTCTTCCCGCTGCTGGACCTCGATCTGGTCTCCTGCCCCGCGAAGATCATCGGCGCCGACCCCACCCTGCCGCATGCGTACCTGCCGACGCTCGACCAGCGAATTGTCTCGGCCATGGACTACGATTTCATCCCCGAGGCGACGCATTTCCTGCAGCTGGAGAAGCCTGCGGAGTGCGCCGCCGTGACCCGCGCCTTCCTGGAGCGCCACGGCCTCGCTTAGAGCGCTCGATCCGACGCGGGCGCGCGCTGGCCGGGCTTCGGCAGCCAGAAGCGCCGGCGCTGGAAGGGATAGCCCGGCAGCGAGATACGACGCCGCGTCTCGCCCGCGAAGAGACCCGCGAAGGACACGCCGAGCCCCGCCTCGTAAGCCCGGGCGACTGCCTCCACGAAGTCAGCGTCGGCACCTCCCTCCGCCGCATCCTCGCCGCCCGACGGCCGCCGCATGCTCGACAACAGCAGTGGCGCCGCTGCGTTTTCCCCGGTCTTCGGCCAGGCCTCTGCCAGCAGCGGCGCCAACGCGGCATCAGGGCCGATCTCGATGACGACGTCGACGCCGAGGGCAGCCAGGGTCTCGGCGCAGCCGTCGATTGCGAGTGGAGCGCCATCTGCCTGGCGTTGCCAGTACGACCCATCCAGGGCCTGATCCGGGTCCGTCACGCGGCCGGTGAGGCTGCTTACCAGGGCGAGCGACGGCGCGGCGATTGCGATCCCCTCCAGCGCCGCCTCAGGATCGCCGGGGGATGCCGCGAGCCGCAAGCCATCCTCCAGACCGAGCACGCCGGCGGCCTGCGCCGCCGCGATCTCGCCTGCGCCCTGCCCTGCCACCACGCTCGGCCGGATGGCGACGCTCGCCCACAGCGCGGTGAGCGCGCACCCGAGCGCATAGGTCGCGGGCTGCGCCCACTGCGGGTTGTCCACGTCGCCGGCCGCCCCCGGCCGGCCGAACATGACATCCAGCAGGGACGGCCGACCCGATTCGCGCAGCACTTCGTCGCAACGGTCGAGCACGGCGCGCACCACCGGCTCGCGCGCATAGAGGGCCTCGCCCATGCCGACCCACCGGCTGGCCTCGCCGGTGTAGACGAATGCCACCTTCGTCGCCGTCTTCGGCCCAGGCCCCGCGTCGGCATTCGCGTGCGCGGTGAGACCCTGTCGCAGCGACGCTGCGTCCTGGAACAACACGCCCGCGCGAAGATCGAAGTGGCTCCGGCTGACGGCGGCGGTCCACGCCATGTCTGAGAGCAGGGGAGCGGAGGCATCACCGCTCATCGTCATTTCATCGGCATGCTCATCGAGCCAGAAGAGATATCGCCCGGCCAGCGCCCGGAGCGCCTCGTCGGACTTGGCCGAGAGCGGCAGCACCCGCGTCTCGCGCGCGGAGAACGCTTCCTCGGACGGCGGCAGACTCGCGACCGGCTCCGGCAGGGTCGCCGCGACCCGCTGCGGAGCGCCAGCATGGGAGTTTCCTCCATCGCCTTCAGCCGAGGCGCCATTCACCGGCCCGTACCCCTCCACGACGACGTGCGCGTTCACGCCCGAAATCCCGAAGGCGCTGACCCCTGCCCTCGGAGGACGGTCAAGCGTGTCCGGCCAGTCCGTCATCTCCGACACCACCCGCACCGGCAGCCGATCCCACTCCAGGTGCGGATTGGGCTCATGGAAGTGCAGGTTCTTCGGGATTGCACCGTGCCGCATCGCCAGCACGACCTTGATCAGGCCGGCGACCCCCGCCGCCGATTCCAGGTGGCCGACGTTGGTCTTGACCGAGCCCATCAGCAGCGGGCGGTCGGCCGCGCGCTCCTTGCCGTAGACCGCCGCTGCCGCCTGCACCTCAATGGGATCGCCCAGTTCCGAACCGGCGCCGTGGGCCTCCAGATAGTCGATGTCCGCCGGCGAAACGCCCGCTTGCGAGAGCGCGTCCTCGATCACCCGCTCCTGCGCCGGGCCGTTCGGCACGGTCGGCCCTGCGCTCGCCCCGTTCTGGTTGACCGCCGCGCCGCGGATGACCGCCCAGATGCGATCGCCGTCGGCCTCGGCCTCGGCGAGCCGCTTGAGGACCACCATGCCGCAGCCGTCGCTCCGCACGAAGCCGTCCGCCGCAGCATCGAAGGTGCTGCAGCGGCCGCGCCGCGACAGCATGCCGAGAGCCGCCATCTCGACGGTCAGTCCGGGCGAGAGAACGGCGTTCACGCCGCCCACCAGCGCCAGATCCACCTCGCCCTGCCGCAGGCCGGCGACCGCCTGCTGCACCGCGACCAGCGACGCCGCGCAGTTCAGCATCACCGGACTCGTCGGCCCCATGAGGCCCAGCTTGAACGCGACGCCGCCGACTGCGGTGCTGCTGGCGGTACCGAGGTAGCTGAGGGTCTCGCTGCCGGCCAGCATCATCAGGTCGCGGTACTCGCTGGTGGAGACGCCGGCATAGACGCCGGTGCGGCTGCCCCGCAGGCGATCCGGATCGATTCCCGCGTCCTCGAGCGCCTGCCAGGTCGTCTCCAGGAGCAGCCGCTGCTGCGGGTCCGCCATCCGCGCGCCGATGGGAGACATGCCGAAGAAGCGCGCATCGAAGCGGTCGATCCCGTCGACGAAGCCGCCGCGTGCCCAGATGCTGTCCGCGTTTGCGGGGTCGCCCGCGACGCCGGCCCAGGACCCGTTATCCTGCCGCGCGTCCGCCACCGCATCGTGGCCGGTCTCGAGCTGGCGCCAATAGGTGGCGATGTCCGGCGCACCGGGGAAGCGGCAGGCCATGCCCACGATGGCGATGCCATCGACTTCGCTCCGCACCGGCGCCTGCCGGCCCGGTTCGGCCGCCGCGTCCGGGGCCGGTGCGGCGATCTCCTCGCCAAGCTCCCCCACCAGATGACGCGCCAGATCGGCGATGGTCGGATAGTCGAACACCAGCGTGTTCGGCGCCGCGTAGGCTTCGGAGAAGGCCCGGTTGAGGCGGTTGCGCAGCTCGACCGCCATCAGCGAGTCCATCCCCAGATCGAAGAAGCCGACCGAGGACGCCGGCGCGGACGGCAGCCTGAGCACCGCTTGCACCTCCTCCTGGAGGAAGGACACCAGCAGGTCCTCGCGCCCCGCCGCTGGGGTCGAAGCGAGCCGTGCAAGCAGGTCTTCCGACAGGGACGAGCCGTCGCCGTCCTCCGCAGCAACCGCGAGCAGATCCTCCAGCAGGGGCGGACGGCCGCCGACGGCCTCCCCGAACACCGGCCAGTCCACCGCCGCCACCGCGGCGCCCGCCGCATCCTGGCGCAGCAGGCGGTCGAGCGCCCTAAAACCCTGCTCCGGCGTGAACCAGCCGGTGCCCGATGCCTGCCTGCGCCCGGCGATCCGCTCGCGCTGCTCCTCCGCCTCGCCCAGCTCCGACCAGGCACCCCAGGCAATGGCCTGTCCGGGGAGGCCCAGCGCGCGCCGGTGGGCGGCAAGCTGATCGAGGAAGGCGTTGGCCGCCGCGTGGTTGGCCTGGCCCGGATTGCCCAGAACGCCGGCCACGCTGGAGAAGATGACGAAGAGGTCGATATCGCGCTCCGCCGTCGCCCGGTGAAGGTGCCAGGCCCCCAGCATCTTCGGCCACAGCACGGTCTCGAAGCTCTCCCAGCTCTGATTGCCGAGGGCGGCGTCCGCCAGCACGCCGACGCTGTGGATCACGCCGGCAAGCGGCGGAAGCTCCCGGTCCATCCGCGCCAGCATCGCATCGAGCGCGGCCGTGTCCGTCACGTCCGCAATCTCGACCTCGACCCTGAAGCCGCGGGCGCGCAGCGTCTCGATCGCCTGTTCCGCCGCCGCGTCGGGCGGCCTGCGGCCGTTCAGCACCACCGTGCCCGCGCCGCGCTCGGCAAGCCATTCGGCGAGCGCGCAGCCGATGCCGCCGAGCCCGCCGGTCACCAGGTAGGTTCCGTCCTGCCGCAGCCGGCCCGTCCTGAACGGCGGCGTCGTCAGCACGATCTTGCCGATGTGGCGTGCCGCGCGCATGAAGCCCATCGCGGTGCTCGTCTCCGCCAACGGCCATGTGGTGTGCCTGAGCGGCGCAAGCTCGCCCGCCTCGATGCGCGCCAGCACGTCTCGTAGAGCCGCGCCCGGCCGCGCCGGGTCATGCTGCTTCAGGGTGTAGAGATCGAGGATCGAATAGGCGACGTCCGGCCGCAGCGCCGCCATCTCGTCCTCGCTCAGGATGTCCCGCCGGGCAAGCTCCACGAAGCGACCGCCGTCCGCGAGGCAGGCGAGGCTCGCCTCGATGAAGCCCTCGCCGGTCAGGCTGTTCAGCACGACGTCGACCCCGGCGCCACCCGTGGCCGCGAGGATGTCCTGGCCGAAGGCGGTCGAGCGGCTGTCGAACACGTGGTCCACGCCGAGCGAGCGGAGGTAGGCCTGCTTGGGCGCGCTCGCCGTGGCGAACACCTCCGCGCCCGCAGCTTGCGCGAGCTGGATGGCGGCGAGCCCGACGCCGCCCGCGCCGGCATGAATCAGCACGCGGTCCCCGGCCTTGAGTCCGGCAAGCTCGTACGAGAGCACGCATGTCACGAACACCGAGGGGATCGTGGCGAGCGCCGTCGCCGACACGTCCGGCGGCGCGAGCGCGACCAGTTCCTCCCGCGTCACCACCTCCGGCCCGAACGTGCCGAAGGCGAAGCCGGCCACGCGGTCGCCCACCGTGACAGTCGCGACGTCCGAGCCGGTTTCGACGATCCGGCCGCAGAATTCCTCGCCGAGCAGTCCCTCCTCGACCAGACCCATGGCGCGGAACACGTCCAGGAAGTTGAGCCCGCAGGCTTCGACCGCGACGCGCACCTCCCCCCGCTCCAGGGCACGCGCCGGCTGCCGCTGCACCCGCAGCGTCTCGATCGCGCCGCCCTCGTCCGGCGCCAGCACCCAGTCGGCCTCCTCCGGCAAAGCAAGACTGTTCGCACCGGAACCCGCCCGAACCAGCCGGGCCGCCTGGCGGCGCCCCCGGCGATGCGCGATGTGGTTCTCCGAATCCGGGAACAGCAGCTCATCCGCGAGGACAGCCTGCGGCTCGGCTGCCTCGGGGTCGAGATCGAGCATCCGCGATTGCAGCTGGGGCGCCTCCCGCGCCACCACCCTGCCCAGGCCCCAGAGCGCGGCGCCGGCCAGCTGCCCGGCCCGCTCCCGCTCCAGCACCTGCGCGCCCCGGGTGACGAACCAGAGGCCCTTCTCGGGCGCGGCGTCGGCGTCGGCGATGCCTTGCACGAGCGCGAGCGCGCTAGCCGCCGCGCGTTTCGCGTCCGCCGCCATGTCTGCGGTCGTGGCCTCCGGGCCGTGGCCGTCCTGCGCGACGAGATGCACCGCGCCGGCGAAGGGCACATCCGGGGGCAGGTTTTCGACGAGCGACGCCCAAGACTCGCGGCGCTCCATCTCGACCGATGCCGCGACGATCCCGGCCTCGCTCTCTGCCGCGGCGCCGGTGGCGTGCGGATCGTCGCCCGCCAGCACCACCCGCTGGTTCTGGGCCGCGAGCTGCGCCGCCAGCGCCGCCGCCGTGCCGCCCCGGTCGGCCGCCAGGATCCAGACGCCCTCCGGCAAGGCGATCTCTGCCGGTGCCTGCGCCACGATCACCCCTCGATCCGGCAGGCCGGCCGCGGCCGACCGATCCACGCCGAGCACTTCGGACTCCGTGAACCCGGTATCGGCGAGCGCCTGACGCCACACGTCGGGCCCCGCGAGGGCGTGATCCGCGCGGTAGCGATCGGCGAAGCGCCACCACCCGTCCAGCTGGCCGAAGATCAGGTCCATCCAGCCCCGGCCGCGCTGGTTCTCCAGCGCCACCAGCAGCCCGGACGGCGCGAGCAGCGCCCGGCAGTGGGCAAGCGTCTCGTCCAGATGGCGCGTGGCGTGCAGCACGTTGGCCGCGATGACCATGTCGTAAGCGTGGGGGTCGAAGCCCTGCTCCACCGGGTCCTTCTCGATATCCAGCACCCGGTAGTCGATCGACGCCTCGGCGCCGCCGAAGCGCGACTCCGCCTCCGCGAAGAAGCCTGCGGAGATGTCGGTGTACATGTAGTCGAACTGCCCGGCGGCAAGCTCGGGCAGGATGGTTTCGGTCGCCGAGCCGATGCCGGCGCCCACCTCCAGCACGCGCAGCCGCCGCCCGTCCGGCACGTCGTCCACGAGCGAGCGAACCACCTCACCGATCATCCGGTTCGCGGCCCGCCAGACCGGCGCCAGCCGATACAGATCGCCGGCCGTCGGCTCGGCATCGCCGAACAGCAGCGACAGCGGGTCCTCGTTGCCGCGCAGCACCTCGGATAGCGCGCCGGCGCAGCGCCGAAACAGCCCGATCTCGTTCGCCGCGTGGGGGAAGCGCGCCGTCACCTCATCCAGGAACGCCTCGGAATCGCGCGGCATGTCATCCGGCAACGGGTCATCGGCTCCGACCGTCACGACGAAGCCCTCGTCCTTCGCCTGCAGCATGCCCGAGCGGGCCAGGATCTCCAGCATTCGGCGGAACAGATTCGCGTGCTCGGGCAGAACTTCGAGGCGCTCGCGCTGCTCTTCCGAATCCACGACCGCGCCTGCGCTCCGCTCCCACCCGAGCGCCTCCAGCGCCGCGAGCGCGTAGCACCACGAGGCGCGCCCCATCTCCCCTTGCAGGTCGGTCTCGTCCGCGACGTCGACTCCCTCGTCGGTCAGGTAGCGCGAGAACGGCTGCGCGCGGGACGCCGCGGCCGTGGGACTCGGCAGGAAGTCCGCCGGCAGCATTCCGGGCGGCAGGGCGCGGTCGCGCCAGACAACCTCGTAGAGCAGCTCGTCGACCCCCTCCACCGCGGCAAGCATGGCGCTCCGCGTCGCCCGCTTGACGGTGAAGCCGGCGAGCTCGCCGAGAAGCGCCCCGCTCTCGCCATGGAGGCGCATGTCCGCCGCGCGAACCTCCAGCGCCCCGCCGTCCTCGCCATCGGCCGCCACATCGCGCGGGCTTTCCCGCATGGTCACGTGGCAGAAGAGTCGATCCGGCAGCCCGTCGCTCAGCCAGAGCCGCTCCCAGGCGAACGGCAGGTAGGTGATCCCGTCCTCGGTTCCGTCCGGATCGCGCGCCGCCGCCATGATCTGAAAGCAGCCGTCGAGCATGAGCGGATGCACGTCGAGCGGGCCCTGCTCCACCCCGGCGGGCAGCATCACCTCGCCGAGCGCCTCGCCATCCCGCGCCCAGAGGGCCGCCAACGTGCGGAAGGAAGGGCCGAGGTCGATCCCGACCGCGGACTTGGCGCGGTAGTAGGCGGGCAGGTCCACCGGCGAGAGCGCGGCCTTGCAGCCGTCGACATCGAGCGGCGGCACGGCCGGCGGCGCGCCGGCCGCACCGCTCGAGACCTGCCCCTCCGCGTGCAGCGTCCAGCCGTCCTCGCCCTCGCCCCGGCTGAGGACCCGGACCCGGCGAGACGCGCCCTCCTCGCCATCGTCGAGCAGCACCTGCATCCGCCGGCCCGCGTCCTCTGCATCCTCCTTGGGGAAGACCAGCGCGGTCTGCATCCGGAAATCCTCGACGGCCGCCGCGTCGTCGCCCTCGGCACGGCAGGCCGCCGCCGCCATGGCGCCATAGAGCGCGCCCGGCGCGATCAGGCGGCCGAAGACGCGATGGTCGGCGAGCCACGCGGGATCGGAGGGGAAGATTTCGGTGTCGAAGGCGATCTCCCCGCTCGCGGACTCGTGGCGGCTGCCCAGCAACGGGTGGTCGCTCGCCTGCCGCCGCCGCTTCGGCGCCTCGACCCAGTGGCGCTCGCGCTGGAAGGGATAGCCCGGCAGCGCGATGCGCCGCCGCGCCTCGCCGGCGAAGAGCCCGTCGTAACGGAGCGGGAGCCCGGCTTCGTAGGCGCCGGCCACCGCCGCGACGAAGCCGCCGCCTGAGCCCGGTGCCGGCGGCTCTTCGTCCTTCGCCGGCCGAATCAGGCTCGACATCACCGCCGGCGGCGCCCCGGCGGACGCCGGCCAGGCCATGGTCGTCATCGGCCCCAGCACGGCGTGGGGGCCGATCTCGATGACCGCATCGACGCCGAGCTCCGCCAGCGTCTCGATGCAGGCGCGGAAGGCCACCTTCTCGCGCGTCTGGCGGCGCCAATAGGCCGCATCCGGCGCCTCGCCCGGCTCCAGCGCCCGGCCGGTCAGGTTGCTGACGAAGGTGAGGCTCGGCGGCGTGAAGCGGATCGTCGAGATGGCGGCTTCGAGATCGCCCAGTGCCGGCTCGATCATGGCGCTGTGGTAGGCCGGGCTCCTGCGCAGCCGCGCGACGCGGATCTCCTCCGCCTCGAAGCGCGCGAGCAACGCCTCCACGTCCGCCTTGGGGCCGCTCACCACCTGGTGGGCGCCGTTGTCCGCCGCGACGCTGAGACCCGGCCCGGCGGAGGCGGCGTTCAGCTCGTCCACGGCTTCGGCCACGCGGGGTGCCGGCGCGAAGACCGCCGCCATCGCGCCCTCGCCGGGAAGCGCGCCGAGCAACGCACCCCGCGCTGCGGCGAAGCGCAGCCCTTCCTCCAGGCTGAACACGCCGGCCGTCTGGGCGGCCGCGATCTCGCCCAGGCTGTGGCCGATCACCACGTCCGGCCTGATCCCGATGCTCTCCCAGAGCGCCGCGAGCGCGCACTCCAGCGCATAGATCGCGGGCTGCTTCCACTGCGGATCGTCGAGGTCGCCCGCCGCCCCGGCGCGGCCGAACATCACGTCAAGCAGCGAGGCGCCGCCGCGCTCTTCCGCAAGCACGGCATCGCAGTGGTCCAGCACGGCGCGGACCACGGGCTCGCTCGCATAGAGCGCCGCGCCCATGCCGAGCCACTGGCTGGCCTGCCCGGTGTAGGCGAAGGCCACCTTCGCTCCGGTGGGCGCACCTGCCGCCGAAGCCATCTCGGCCTCTCCGTCCGCAAGCGTCGTCAGGCCGTCGCGCAGGGAGCCCGCGTCGTGGAACACCACGCCCGCGCGGTGCCCGAAATGGCTCCGGCCGGTGCCGGCCGACCATGCCATGTCGGACAGCAGGGGATCGGACGCCGCACCCTCGGCCACGAGGGCCGCCTTCCGCTCGCCGAGCCATTCGAGATAGCCCGCCGCCTGTGCGCGAAGCGCGTCCGCCGTCCTGCCCGAGAGCGGCAGAAGGCGGGTTCCGCGTGGGGCGAGCCCGCCTTCCGCCTGCGCCTGCCCGGCGACCGACGCCGGCAGCGAGACCGCGACCGGCCGCGCGGCGCCCGTGGCCCCCTCGGCGCCGTTCGGCCCGCCGTACCCCTCCAGCACGACATGGGCGTTCGTACCCGACCAGCCGAAGCCGCTCACACCCGCCAGCGGCGGGCGGTCTGCGCGGGCGGGCCACGGCGCAGGCTCGGACGTCACCTGCAACGGCATCCGCTCCCAGTCCATCTCCGGATTGGGTGTGCGGAAATGCAGGTGCCTCGGGATGAGCCCCCGGTTCATCGCGAGCACGGTCTTGACCAGTCCCGCGACGCCTGCCGCGGATTCCAGGTGGCCGATGTTGGTTTTCACGGAGCCGATCAGCAGCGGGCGGCCCGCGTCCCGATCGCGCCCGTAGACCGCCGCGGTCGCATTGATCTCGATGGGATCGCCCACCTCGGTGCCGGTGCCGTGCGCCTCCAGATAGTCGATATCCGATGGCTGGACCCCGGCCCGCTCGAGCGCTGCCTGGATCACGCGCTCCTGCGCCGCCCCGTTGGGAACCGTGAGGCCCTGGCTCGCCCCGTCCTGGTTCAGCGCCGTGCCCCGGATGACCCCCCAGATACGGTCGCCGTCGGCCTCCGCCTCGGCAAGCCGCTTCAGGACCAGAATCCCGCAGCCCTCGCCGCGCACGTACCCGTTGGCGGAGGCATCGAAGGTCTTGCACTGGCCGTCCGGCGACAGCATCCCCGCGTTGGCGCGAAACTCCAGAAGCCGGCCGGAGAGAATGATGTTCACCCCGCCGGCGAGCGCGAGGTCCGCGTCGCCCCGCTGCAGGCCCGAGACCGCCTGGTGCGTCGCGACCAGGGATGACGAGCAGGCGGTGTCCACCGCCATCGCCGGCCCGCCGAGGCCGAGCGCGAACGCGACCCGGCCGATGGCCGTGTTGAGGGACGTGCCCGTGACCGCATAGAGGCTGGCGGCGGGCTCGGCGGCCCCCGCGTTCTCGCCCGCCTCCAGGATCAGCCCTCGGTAGTCGTTGTTGCTGATCCCCGCATAGACGCCGGTGCGGCTCTCCTTCAGCAGGTCGGGATCGATGCCCGCGTCTTCGAGCGCCCGCCAGCTCGTCTCCAGGATCAGCCGCTGCTGCGGGTCGAGCAGCCGCGCCTCGACCGGCGAAATGCGGAAGAAGGCAGCGTCGAACTGGTCGATCTCGTCGAGGTAGGCGCCGAAGCGGCAGGCCGGGATCTGCCCCGTGTCGTCGGGGAAGAGCGCGCCGATGCGCCCGATGCCCGAGCCAAGCACGCCCTCTTGCACGGCGTTGCCGCCCTCTTCGAGCAGGCGCCAGAAGGCGTGGATGTCGTCCGCACCGGGGAAGCGGCAGGCCATGCCGACGATCGCCACGGGCTCGTTCGACCCGGAGACTTCCGGCGCGCGACCCTCGTCAGGAGGGCATGCGTCGTCGGCTCGAGCGCACGGCTTGTCTCGTTCCGCCATCGCGGTTCTCCCTCGGTCAGGAGGACGGTACGAACCATCTCAGGAAAGCATTAGGTCGCAAGCGGCATACATACACCCTGCGGCCGCAGTTTGCGTGGGATCATTTTGCCTGATCGTCCGCCGCCGGCACAGCAACGCGGACCGCCCGACACGCCCTCCGAGAACCCGACGCCCGACGAGTCGCGCCTGTCGACCCTGAGCCAGCCGCCACGCAGCCCGGAAAGGCGAGGCCACCTCAAGCAATGCGGGCAGCGCTGAAAGCATGAGTCGGCTCGCCGTAATGCGGGCACGAGCGCTCGAGGGGCAGGGCATGTAGGCTGTCGATGTGCCGACGGCCTGGAGAGCGTCGGACCGATTGCCTTCAAGGAGGACGCAATGGCGAAGGGTTACTGGGTAAGCTGTTACCGGGAGATCAAGGATCCGGACGCGCTGGCGGAATACGCCAAGTCCGCAGGGCCTGCGATCCTGGCCAGCGGCGGCACGTTCCTGGCGCGCGGCGGCCGGGTCGAGGCGTTCGACGATGGCATTGGCGGGCGCACCGTCGTCGTCGAATTCCCGAGCTTCGAGCAGGCGCTCGCTGCCTATCGGAGCGACGCCTATCAGGCCGCGGCCGCGAAGCTCGACGGAGCGGTGGAGCGCGACTTCCGGGTGGTCGAGGGTGTCGAATGACGCCGTGGGGCGACCCTGGGTGAGTGGCTGCCGTGAACGCCGGGAAACTGCCCGAGCCGTGCCTGGATTGGGCACTGTTTCTCGACTTCGACGGCTGCATCGTCGATATCGCGCCAACGCCCGAGGCCGTCGACGTGCCCGACTGCCTGCCTCCGCTGCTGGTCGCGTCGCGCGCGGCGTTGGGCGGCGCCGTCGCGATCGTCACGGGCCGGCCCATCGAGCAGATCGACGGGTTCTTGGGCGCTGCCGTCCCGGCCGTCGCCGGGTTGCACGGGCTCGAACGGCGCACGGTGGATGGCGGGATCGTGCGTCCTCCCGTGCCGCCGAAAAACCTGCGCGCTGCCCGCGCGCTGCTGCAGGCGTTCGCGGCGGAGCGTCCGGGCGTTCTCGTCGAAGACAAGACGCACACTCTTGCCCTGCACTACCGCCTCGCCCCGTCGCTGCAGGATGACTGCAGGGATGTCGTGGACGCCGCCCTTGAGGACATCCCGCCGGGCTGGCAGGTCGTCGAAGGCAAGGGCGTGTTCGAAATCAGACCGCGCGGGCCCACCAAGGGCACGGCCATCGACGCGTTCATGGGCGAAGCGCCGTTCCTCGGGCGGACGCCGGTGTTCTGCGGCGACGATGTCACCGACGAAGACGGATTCGCGGTCGTCAACGCGCGGGGCGGCGTGAGCATCCGCGTTGGCGAAGGCGCGGCCACGCGGGCGGCCGTGCAGGTCGGTACGGTCGCAGAATTACGGGACTGGCTGGCGCGGGTGGCCGGCGGCGTGCGCGTACCCTCCTGAGCCCAGCTCATTCCTCGGAGAGCCGGGCGACGAACCGCTCGTACCAGGCCTCCACGCTGTTCGAGCGGAGAACGTGCATCGATCTCCGCCAGCGTTCCTGTCGCTCCTCTAGAGGCATCGTGAGCGCCGCCTGGATGGTCTTGGCGACACCTTCCACGTCGTAGGGATTCACGATCAACGCGTCCGGCAGGTATTCGGCCGCGCCGGCGAAGCGCGAAAGCACGAGAACCCCCGGATCGTCCGGCCGCTGGGACGCCAGATACTCCATGGCGACGAGGTTCATGCCGTCGCGGAGCGGTGTGACCAGGCCGACCTGCGCGTGGCGCAGGAAGCCGAACAGGGAACGTCGACCAAAACTCTTGTTCAGGTAGCGGATCGGCACCCAGTCGACCTCCGCGAACTCGCCGTTCACGTGCCCGGCGAGGGTCTCCAGCGTTCGCCGGATCTCGGAATACTCGGCGATGCCGCCGCGGCTGGGGGGTGCCACCTGCATCAGGGAGACACGGTTGCGGTGGCGGGGATGGGCCCGCAGGAAATGCGCGAACGCGTCGAAGCGCTGCACCAGTCCCTTCGAATAGTCGAGCCGGTCCACGCCGACGATCAGCCGGCGGCCCCCGAGGCTGACGCGAAGGCGCTCGTATTCCCGGCTGCTCTCGGCCTTCGCGGCGTTGCGCTCGACGTAGCGGGTGTCGATACCGATGGGATGGGTCTCGACCCTGAAAACCCGGCGGTAAGCGCGAACGACGGCGCCTCCCTCTCGCTCCTCCACCCGTGCTCCCGCCTCGCGCTCCAGATAGTCGAGAAGGTGGCCGCGGTCCGTCTCGGTCTGGAAGCCGACAAGGTCGAAGTGGGAGAAGCAGCGCATGAGCGCCTTGTGCACCGGCAGCGTCGCCAGCAGTTCCCGCGGCGGCAGGGGTGTGTGCAGAAACAGACCCAGGCGGTTCCGTACCCCGAGCCGGCGCAACTCCTGGCCAAGCGGAATCAGGTGGTAGTCGTGGACCCAGATCAGGTCGTCGGGCCGCAGCAGGCCGGCCAGCCGGCGGGCGAACGCCGCGTTGACGCGCCGATAGCCGGCGTAGTTCACGCGGTCGAAGTTGACGAGATCGACGCGGTAGTGAAAGAGCGGCCAGAGCGTGGCGTTGGCGAAGCGGTTGTAATACTCCTCGTGGTCGCGTTCGCTGAGATCGACGGTGGCGCGGGCAAGCTGTCCGCTCTCGGTCACGGTCACGCTCTCGTCGGGCGCGTCGACCACCTCGCCGCTCCAGCCGAACCAGACGCCGCCTGAGCGCCGCAAGGCCGCAAGCACGGCGACGGCCAGGCCGCCCGCAGCGGTCTTGCCCTCGTTGACCGGCGCGACCCGGTTGGAGACGATGACAATGCGATTCGTCATGGGTTCCCTGTCACCCGACGAACGGATTCCATCGGCGTAGCCCGACGACGGAATCGCGGCGGGCCAAGCGCCGGACTCATACCATCAGAAGGCATCCTCCCACGGCTGGGAGAGCTTGATCGCCGAGGTGATCAACCCGACCATGCTGTAGGTCTGCGGGAAGTTCCCCCACAACTCTCCCGTCTTCGGATCGAGGTCTTCCGACAGGAGGCCCATCGGGTTGCACGAGGCGAGCATGTTTTCGAACAGCCGCCGCGCCTCGTCCCGCCTGCCCAGCGCCGCGATGGCATCGATGTACCAGAACGTGCAGACGTTGAACGCATTCTCCGGCGCCCCGAAGTCGTCCGTCTCGACATAGCGAAACACGTGATCGCCGCGCCGCAGCTCGCGCTCGACCGCCGCCACGGTGCCGCTGAAACGCGGATACCAGGCGCTGCAATAGGAAATCTCGTGCATGAGCAGCAGCGCCGCGTCGATTTCGCTGCCTCCGAATGCGCTCACATAGCTCTGCTTTTCCTCGTTCCAGGCCTCGCGCTCGATGCACTCCCGGATCGTTTCGGCGCGCTCTTCCCACAGCCGGGCGCGATCCTCGAGTCCGAGGCGCCGCGCGATGAGCCCGAGACGGTCGCAGGCCGCCCAGCACATGAGGACCGAGAAGGTGTGGACGCGCTCGCTGCCGCGAAGCTCCCACAATCCCGCGTCCTCCTTGTCGTAGAGCCGGAACGCCGCTTCGCCGACCCGCTCCAGCACGCGGAACAGGCTCTCGTCTCCCTGCAGGTCGATTCGCTCGTCGAAGAACACCTGTGCGCAGGCCAGGATGACGTTGCCGTAGACGTCGTTCTGGGTCTGGACGTAGGCCAGATTGCCGGCCCGCACGGGCTGGTGCTCGCGATAGCCCCGGAGTGTGGCGATCTCGCGCTCCTTGAGCTGGGTCTCCATGTTGATGCCGAACACCGGCTGGAGCGTGCCGTCGGCGCTCGCGGCGACGATGTTCAGGATGTAGTTGAGATACTCCTCCATGGTGCGGGTGATGCCCAGGCGATTGAACGCGCGGACGACGAAATAGGAATCGCGCAGCCAGCAGAAGCGGTAGTCCCAGGTGCGGGAGGTCCCGTTCGCCTCGGGGATGGACGTGGTGATGGCGGCCACCATGGCGCCGGTCTCTTCGACCTCGCACAGCTTCAGCGTGATGGCCGCGCGGATCACCTCGCTCTGCCATTCGAAGGGCAGCGCGAGGTAACGGACCCATTCCCGCCAATAGTCTTCCGTCCTCTCGATGAACTCGCGGCAAAGCTCCGCGATGTCCCGCTCAATGGAGTCGTCGGGGCCGAGAATGAGGTCGAACGGGCGGTTCAGCAGGAACGCCTTCTCCTCCAGCACGAAGGAAACCGGCACGTTGGTGGTGAGTCGCAGCACGTGGTCCGGCAGGACGTAACGCAGGTGATTGCTGCCGCGCGTGACGGTCGGCCGCTCGGCGCCGTAGTTCCCGGCCGGTCGCAGCCTCACCCGGACAAGCGGGTTGCCGGAAAGCGGGATCAGCCGCCGTATCATGGTCAAGGGGCGCGCGAGGCGGCCGTGCCGCTTGAAGCGCGGTGCGAAGTCCTGGACCTTGAGCGCATCGCCGGACTTGCTGCGCAGCGTCGTCTCCACGATCGCCGTGTTCGGCAGGTAACGCTGCTCGCTGGTGGCGAAGCCGTCGAGCTCGACTTCGTAGAAGCCGACGGGCTCGATCGGCTGCAGCAGATCGCAGAACACCGGGTTGCCGTCGAAGCGGGGCATGCACGCCCACACCAGGCGTGCCCGCGAATCGAGCAGGCCCGCATAGGTGCAGTTCCCGATGATGGCGAGATCAAGCGATTGCATCCTCGACCCCCTCGATGGAAGCCCGGCACCGAATCTTCGCGGCAGCGGCAGTATACCATCGCTCCGATGGGCCGGATGTGCGGCCAGGCCGTTGCTTCATGGCGCGGACGGTGTGGCATAGTGGCGCTTGTCCGGGCTCTGCGGAGAGGAGGAGAGCGTGAACGACCGATTTGACGTTTCGGGCCGAGCCGCATTCGTCACGGGCGCGAGCCGGGGCATCGGCCGCGCCATCGCATTGGCGCTGGCCGAGCACGGCGCCGACGTGGCGATCAATCACACGTCGGAATTCGATGCCGAGGTCGGCTTTCCCGATGCGGCGAGCGACCTGGTCGCCGAGGCGAAGTCCCACGGGGTCGAGGCCTGCGCCATCGAAGGCGACCTGTCGGTCGACGGCGCCGTCGTCGATGCGTTCGACCGGGCGGTCTTGGCCCTGGGCCGCGTCGATATCCTCGTGAGCAACGCCAACATCCAGATCCCCTGCGCCTTCGGTGACGTCACGGCCGAGCAGATCGATCTCCAGTGCCGGATGAACTACCGCATGCCGATTCAGCTCCTGCAGCGCGCGCTGCCCCCGATGGCGGAACGCGGCTGGGGCCGCGTGCTCACCATCGGCAGCGTGCAGCAGGCCGCCCCGATGATCGAACTCGCGGTCTATGCCGGGCTGAAGAGCGCCCAGTACAACCTGGTCGCGAACCTGAGCCGCGAGTACGAGAAGACGGGGGTCACCATCAACAACCTCTCCCCCGGCCTCATCGACACGGATCGTAACCGCTTCCTGCGGCGCACCGAGGCCGACTGGCAGGCGACGATCGAGCGCGCAAGCCCGATGGGCCGGGCGGGACTGCCCGAGGACCTCGTGGGCGCCGCCCTGCTGCTGTGTTCGGACGCCGGCAGCTTCATCACCGGCGCCAATCTCAACGTGACGGGCGGCGCCGACCTGCCCCGGATTTAGCCGGCCTTTCTCACCAGCGTCGCGCTCCTATCTAGAGCGATTTTCTACCTCACGAGATCACTGCGGCCAGCGTTCCCACCTCCCCCTGTCCCCCTCCTCCCAGGAGGAGGGGGAACGAATGCGGTGCCGCCCCTTCTCCCTCTCCTCCCCTCGGGGGAGGAGAGGGCCGGGGTGAGGTGGGGGTTTTCGGCCGTTCTGATTGAAAAAGCCGAAACGTGCGGCAGCCGCGTACGATCCCGTCCGAACGGATTTCGCTCTAGTGGGAGTGCCGGGGCAGCTTCGCCGTCACGGAGCGGTAGCGGGTCGCGAATTCCAGGCAGCCGCCATCGGCAAGCTGCCCCACGTGAGCGCGATAAAGCTCCTCCCACGGCGTGTGGTGTTCGAGCCGGGCGGGCGTGTGGGCGGCGCGGCGGGCCGCCAGGGCTGCCTCGGGCAGCAGGATGTCCACCCGCCGGCGGCGGAGGTCGACCCTGAGCCGGTCGCCGGTCTCCAGGATTGCGAGGTTGCCGCCGACGGCGCTTTCGGGGCTGGCATTCAGGATCGAGGGGCTGCCGGAGGTGCCGGACTGCCGGCCGTCGCCGATGGTCGGCAGCTCCTGGATGCCGGCGCGGATGAGCGCCGCCGGCGGCTGCATGTTCACAACTTCCGCCGATCCGGGATAGCCCACGGGCCCGGCGCCGCGCATCACCAGGATGCAGGTCTCGTCGATCTCGAGCGCAGGCTCGTCGATGCGGGCTCGATAGTCCTCCGGGCCGTCGAAGACGATGGCCCGCCCTTCGAACGCGCCCCTGTCGTCGGCGGATTCGAGAAAGCGGGCGCGGAAGCTGTCGGAGATCCCGCTCGTCTTCATGATCGCGGCGTCGAAGAGGTTGCCGCCCATGACCACGAACCCGGCCCGCTCCTTCAGCGGCCTGCCGAACGGGCGGATGACGTCCTCGTCGGAGGGCGCGGCGCGAGAAACATTCTCCGCCACCGTGCTGCCGTTCACCGTGAGAGCATCGCCGTGCAGCCTGCCTGCACGCAGAAGCTCTCCCATGACGGCGGGCACGCCGCCGGCGCGGTGATAGTCCTCCGCCAGGTAGTCGCCAGCCGGTTGGCAGTTGACCAGCAGCGGCAGGTCGTAGCCCACTGCCTGCCAGTCCTCGAGCGTGAGATCGACGCCGATGTGCCGCGCGATGGCATTGATGTGGATGGGCGCGTTGGTGGAGCCGCCGATCGCGCTGTTGACGGCGATGGCGTTCTCGAAGGCGGCGCGGGTCAGGATCGTCGCGGGCGTGAGGTCCTCGTGGATCATGGCGACGATTCTCCGGCCGGTCTCGTAGGCGTACTGGGCGCGCTCCTTGTTCGGTGCCGGCGGCGTGGCCGAACCCGGCAGCGACATGCCGAGCGCCTCGGCGAGCGAGTTCATGGTCGACGCCGTTCCCATGGTGTTGCAGTGGCCCGCACTCGGCGCCGACGAGGCCACCATCTCGATGAATTCCTCGTTGGTGATTTTCCGGCGGCGAGCAGGCGGCGGGCTTCCCAGAGGATGGTGCCAGACCCGGTACGGCGGCCCTCCCACCAGCCGTTCAGCATGGGGCCGCCGTTGAGCGAGATGGCGGGAAGGTTGGCCGTCGCCGCCGCCATGATCATCGCCGGCGTGGTCTTGTCGCAGCCCGTCGTCAGGATGACGCCGTCGATCGGATAGCCGTGCAGGATCTCCACGAGGCCGAGATAGGCGAGATTGCGGTCGATGGCGGCGGTCGGCCGTCGGCCGGTCTCCTGGATCGGGTGAACCGGAAATTCGAGCGGGATGCCGCCCGCCTCGCGGATGCCGGCACACATACGTTCCGCCAGGCTCTGGTGGATGCGGTTGCAGGGCGAGAGGTCGGAGCCCGTCTGCGCGATCCCGACGATGGGCTTGCCGGACTGAAGCTCTTCGCGGGTCAGGCCGAAGTTCATGTAGCGCTCGATATAGAGCGCGGTCATGCCGGGATCGAGCGGATCGTCGAACCAGCTTCGGCTGCGAAGCACCTTCCGCGCCATGAGCGCTCCTCCCAAGGTGTCGTAGTACCGCCCGGCTCCGCGGGCGGCTCAGCCCTTCGTCACGCCCTCCATCAGGCCCTTGAAGAAGAGCCGCTGGGCAAAGGTGAAGGCGATGATTCCGGGCGCCACGACCACGACGTAGACTGCCGCGATGCGCGGCCAGGCCCACTGGCCCATCCCTCCCTGGGCGGCCGCGAGCACGACCGGCATGGTGCGGACTTCCTGGTCGTTGGTCAGCGTCGTGCCCAGCAGAAACTCGCCCCAGGCGGTGACGAAGTTGACGATGAAGACCACGACGAGGCCGTTTCGCACCAGCGGCAGGCAGACCATCCAGAGCGTGCGCCAGTGGCCGGCGCCGTCCATCCGCGCCGCCTCGATCAGCTCGTGCGGCACGAGCTGGAACACCGCACGCATGATGAGCACGCTGATCGCGAGATTCAGCGTGATGTAAGGCAGGATCAGACCGCTCGTGCTGTTGATCAGGTCGAGCGCGTTCTGGATCTCGTAGATCGAGATGATCGAGACCACGCGGATCGGGAAGTAGAGCGAGACCAGGAAGACAGTGACGATGATCCCCGTGCCGCGCGGCTTGACGTGGACCAGCGCATAGCCCGCCAGCACCGCGCAGGCGGTGGTGATGAACACCGTCGCCCCGGTCACGTAGACGCTGTTGAAAAGGTTGGTGGGCAGCGTCTCGATCTTGTCGAAGACGTAGCCGTAATGTGAGAGGTCGAACTTGCGCGGCCAGAGCTGGCCCCGCATGGAATCCGGCAGCGACTTGACCGACAGCAGCAGGACCCAGGCCAGCGGCAGCAGGATGATCCATACGAATATCCAGATCACCCCGTGACGGGTGAGCGCGGCGCGGTTGCGCTGGAGCCACGACTTTCTGCGGCGGCGCCTGAGCGGGGCAGGAGCGGGGGCGTGGGCGTAGTCGGTCATGGCGCGCTCAATCCCGCGGCTTGAAGATGTAGATCAGGATGACGACGAAGAACATCATCACCACCGACCCGATCATGCCGATCGCGGCCGCAAACCCTTGGCGCCACAAGCCGATCTTGAAGGCCTGGTCATACATGAAGATGGTCCAGGTATAGGTCGGCGAGGCCCGGTTGAAGCCGCCGAAGATGAGGTACTCGTCGATCACCGCCATCGAGGTGCCGAAGCGCAGCACGACCAGGATCATCATGATCGGCGCAAGCCTTGGCATCGTCACGTGCCAGAACAGCTGCCATTCGTTGGCGCCGTCGAGACGCGCGGCCTCGTTCAGGTCCTTGGGGATCACCGCGAGGCCGGCGAGGAAGAAGATCGTGTGGTAGCCGAGACCCCACCAGATTTCCATGATCGCGATCGACGGCAGGGTCAGCGGGGTACCGCCCAGCCACTGTGGCGCGTTGTGGAAGGTGAAGATCTCCAGCACCTCCACCAGGACGAAATTGATCGGGCCGACCTGGTAGTTGTACATCCACTTCCACAGCACGAAGACCAACGTGGACGGGATGATCGCGGGGATCAGCAGCACCACGCGGTAGAAGGTCGCGAGCCCCGGCTCCCTGACGCGGTCCACCAGGATCGCGAGCAGCAGAGGGAAGATGATGGTTCCCGGCAGGAACATCATCGTGAACAGGGCCGCCCGCCACAGGCTGGTCCACATCAAGGGGTCGTTGAACGCCTCGATGTAGTTGTCGACGCCGACCCAGTTGGCGGGCTCGTTGGTGAGGAATTCGAAGTCCGTGAAACTTATCCAGATCACCCGGATGATCGGGTAAACCTGATAGCCGACGAAGAAAATGATGGCCGGCGCCAGTAGGAGCCACGTGTTGGTGTCCCGGAGCGCCTTGGTCGCGGTGTAGCGCTGCGCCATGAGGCTGCGCGCGGCGTCAGGTCGGCCCGCGCCGCGGGCGTGCCGCGGGCGGTGAAAGCAAGTGCGTCAAAGCCGGTGCGCGACGCGCCGGGGGACGGTGCGCCGGGCGCGCTCCATCCCCCGGGCGAACGGCGTCGCTACATGCGCTCGAGCTCGGCGCGCACCGCATCCTTGGTGTTCTGCAAGGCAACGCGCGGATCGGGCTCCTCGCCCTTGAGATAGGTCTCCCAGGTCGACTGGCCGATGATGAACTGGTGCAGGCCGATCAGGTGGTTGGTGATCGCCTTGGCGCGATCGAGCTGGCCCCGGACCAGGCCTACGAAGGGCAGCATCCACTCGGGCGGGTTGGCCTCCCACTCGGCGTAGATCGATTTGTAGGGCGGCAGCTGCCCCGGATGCGCCGTCTCGGTGCCGGCGATGGAATCCTGCCAGATCTGCCGGTCGTAGGTCAGCGCGCGGATGTATTCGGCGACCTGCTCCTTGTTCTTGCCATGCTTGAAGAGGGCACAGCCGGTGGTCCAGAACACGGTCGAGCCCTCGCCGCCCGCGAACTTCGGCAGCCCGGCCATCTTCAGTGCGCCAGGCTCATCCCAATACTGAGCAAAACGCAGCGGGGCATTGAAATACTTGGTGTAATAGCCGACGCGCTGAGCGGCAAAGGCGACCTCGTCCGGGGTGCCGTTGACGCCGCCGTCGGTCGCGCCCGCGAGCAGGATGTCGGGGTGCGAGACGGCCATGATCTTCTTCATCAGGATGAGCGCTTCGACCGCCGCATCGTGGGTGAAGTCGAAGAGGCCGTCTTCGGTGTAGACGTCGCTGTTCAGGCTGTGAGTCATGGGCGCGAGAGAGCGCCAGCCGTGGGCGTCGAAGGTCGCGCCGAAGGGCGCGGCCCCGCTGTCCACGATGGCCTGGGCATTGGCGAGATACTCGTCCCAGGTGGCGGGCGGTGTCTCGCCGACGCCTGCTTCGTCCGTGATGCCCGAGTGCCAGCCCATGCCGATCACGTCGAGCAGGAAGGGCCAGCCGTAGAGCTTGCCGTCGATGGTGCACTCGTCGCGGATCGCCGGGATCATGTCGTCGAGGACCTCTTGAGGGATGTAGGGATCCCACGGCTCGATGACGTCGGCCTCGATCATCGACGTCATTTCGACGAACGGAGTCTGGCCGACGTAGACGTCCCAGGTGCTCTCCTGGCTGCGCGCCTCGGCGACGAAGCGCTCGATGCCGAAGCCTTCGACCGGCGCGATCTGGTAGTTGATATCGGGGAACTGCTCGTTGACTTGCGGAATCGAGGGATGCAGGTCCTCGATCCACTGGTAGAAGGTCGGCGTCAGCGGCCGCTCCTGCGCGAACGCGCGACTGGAGCCGTAGTTGGCCACCACGCTCGCGCCTGCCAGGCCGAGGCCTGCGGCGATACTGCGGGTCATGAACTGGCG
Organism: Alphaproteobacteria bacterium; assembly: GCA_965221125.1. Lineage (GTDB taxonomy): Bacteria > Pseudomonadota > Alphaproteobacteria > UBA828 > UBA828 > WTGU01. Next base: position 250,088 of record CBDCRW010000003.1, on the reverse strand, counting down.
CCTGTCGATCTCGCCGCGCAGCAGCTGGCGGCGTGCTGCGTTCCGCAGCAGATGTTCCTGTTCCTTGCGCTCGACCATCGTGTTCTCCTCCTGGATGGATTTCACGTTCGTGGACAAGTCGTCCCTGACTGACGGGGATGGTCTCAACAAGCGCCGCAGGGCGCAACGGCGAATCGGCCTCCGCGCCGCCTTATCTCGAGAGGGGAGGGGGGGCCCGCCGCCCGCCCCGGCGCTCAGCCGTTGCGGAGACGCGCGGTCGCGTCTTCGTCGAGCGCGCCGGCGTCGTCGAGGGCGACGCGATAGACCTCGCGCGCGGCCTCGGGCGAGACCCAGCGCTCGCGCACGTCGATCGCCACCTGCGCCGCCGCACGCTCCGTCGGCGCGCCGTAGCCGCCGCCCCCGCAGGAGTAGGAGACGATGGTGTGGCCCTCGGGGATGATCGCCTGGGCGCAGGGGTCGAGCTGGTGCAGGTCGCCGTTCGCGTCGCGCCGGAACTGGTCGGCCCGGCCGCCCGGCGTGCCGCCGCGCGCGCCCTCGGGCGGCGTGACGTTGCCGTCGCTGACGTAGCCGACCTCGAGATCGCCCTCGGTGGGGCCGAACTCGCAATAGACGCCCGCGCCGCCCCGCGTCCGCCCGTGGCCGCCCGAATCGGTGATGAAGTGGCGGCCCCGCACGGTGAGCGGGAAGCGCATCTCGTCGAGCTCGATGGAATCCTGGTAGGACATGCCGGCGTTGCCGAGATGGCCGATGGAAAGCCAGGCGTCGGCCTGCGCGCTGGCCGCGCCGCCGCCCCAGCCGAGGAAGATCTGGTTCACGTAAGCGCCCTTGGTCTTCTCGCTGGTGCCGGAGATGACGCCGAGGGACGGCGGGATGATCGAGCCGGTGCTAGCCATGCCGTAGCCGTCGCCCAGGTCCGCGAGCGCGCGGCTCACCGCGTTGCCAACGCGGTCGGCGAGATTGGTCGTCGCCACCGAGCAGCTCGTCGGGTGCCTGGGGATGCCGCAGACGCTGTTCTCGCGCAGGTGCATGCGCACCCGCCGGAAGGAGCCGGTGTTGGTCGGCACCGAATCGGGGATGCTGTTGAAGACGCCGAGCAGCAGCGTGCTCTCGCAGCAGGCGCGCGACAGGTTGAGGCCGCAGGGCATCGCGTCCGGGTTGTCGCGGAGGTCGATGTCGATCACCGCCTCGTCCGGGTCCACCTCCACCACGATCTTGACCGGAATCCCGTCCTCGGCATTGGGGAAGGGGTCGTGCATGGACGTGGTCTCGGTCCGCCCGCCCGGCATCTTGCGCACCGCGGCGATCATCAACTGCTCGCTGTAGTCGAACCACTGCTCGGCGAACTGGGCCAGCGTGTCCCAGCCGATCTCGTTGCCGAAGGACATGATCTCGCGCTCGCCGATCCGCGCCGCGCCGAGAGCCGCGAGGTAGTCGCCCCACCATTGCTCCGGCACGCGGATGCGGAGCCGGCACATGCGCACGATGTCCTCGATGTCCTCGTAGTCCCGCTGGATCTGCACCGCCGGGAAGATCAGCGCGCCTTCCTCGTACACGTCCCGCGCGCTGCCGTGATAGGTGGTGGCGATCGAGTTGCCGCAGTCCGCCTGATGCGCCTTGGCGACCATGGTGAAGCGGTGCACGCCCTCGTCGTCCACCACGGGAACGAGCGTGGTGTGATCGGCGGGGTGGGAGCAGCCGTGATAGGGCGAGTTGTGGAGGTAGGCGTCGCCCCGCACGAGGTCGGGGTGAAACTCCTGCATCGATTCGCACATCATGTCGGCGCCGCGCAGGACGTGGATCGGCAGGCTCTCGTTGACCGTGAGCAGCCGGTTCTCCGCAGTCACGATGCAGCAGGAGAAGTCGCGCGCGCTGTTGAGCACGCCGGAGCGCCCCGTCCGCAGCAGCGTGTTGGCCATCTTGGCGCAGATGGCCTCCATCCGCTTGTTGATGATCGCCATCTGCACGCCGTCGAGCGTGCCGTCGGCGTTGACGGTCAGCGTGTTCCTTGCCACGGCTTGCCTCCCCCGGTCAGGGCGTTATCAGGAGACTGCCCGAGGCCCGGCGCTCGGCCTTGGCTCCCGGGTCGATCACGACGGTGGTGAAGGACGATTCGATGATCGCGGGTCCGTCCACGGTCTCGCCCGGCCCCATGCCGTCGAAGTGCACCACCTGCGCCTCGACGAAGCCGGTGTCCGGGAAATAGACCGAGCGGCTGTGCGCGATCTCCGGGCCGCCGCCCGCGCTTTCGACGCTCAGGTTGACGCCGTCCCTGAGCCGGCAGCGCACGTTGGCGCGCCAGCCGACGGTCTCGATGGTCGACTCGGAGTCGGCGAACGTGAACAGCGCCTCGTGGGTCTTGTGGAAGTCCTCGACGAAGCCCGCAAGCGCCTGCTCGTCCTCGATGCGGTCCGCGCGTAGCGGCACCTCGATCTCCCAGATCTGGCTCGGGTAGCGGGCCTCGGCGGTGAACTCCACGACCTGCTCCAGCGAGCCCGCGCCCGGCCCCGCGATGAAGGCCCGGCACTTCTCCTCCAGGCTCTCCAGCAGGGCGTTCACGCCGTTGAAGTCGAAGCCGCCGGTCGACGTGTAGAGCGTGCCGCTGTACTCCGCCCGAAGCTCGGAGATCAGCGCCCCGTGGGCGCTGAGGGCGGCCGCGACCTCCGGCAGGATCACCTGCGCGCAGCCGAGCCGGCGCGCGATGGCGACCGCGTTGAGGCCCGCCGCACCCCCGCCGCCCACGATGGCGGCCTCGCGCGGGTCGATGCCCTGGTTGACGGTGATGTCCTCGATGGCATGCACCATGTTCTCGGTTGCGACGCTCATGATGGCCGCCGCCGCCTCGTGCAGCGAGAGGCCGAGCTTGCCCGCGACGTGGGTCTCGATCGCGTTGCCCGCCGCCTCCGTCTCCAGCGCCATGGTGCCGCCGAGGAAGTAGGCCGGGTCGATCCAGCCGAGGATCACCGAGGCGTCGGTGACGGTGGGCTCGGTGCCGCCGGCGCCGTAGCAGACCGGGCCGGGCACGGCGCCCGCGCTCTTCGGCCCGACGTGGAGCAGGCCGCCTTCGTCGACCCAGGCGATGCTGCCGCCGCCCGCGCCGATGCTCTTCACGTCCACCGCCGGGAAGCCCGTCATGTGGCCGCGGTAGGGCTGGCCGATCCAGGTCTCCCGCGTCCAGGGGATGCGCCCGCCGCGCACCAGGCTCACGTCGAAGGTGGTGCCCCCGGTATCGGCGATGATGGCGGTGTCGACGCCGGAGTCGGCTTGCGCGTAGGCGCGGCCCGCGATGGGCGCCATGGCCGGGCCCGAGTTGATCGAGTGGATCGGCGCGTGCGCCATGTCGGCGGCATCCATGGCGCCGCCCTGCGTCGTCACTACAAGCACGCGGCCGCCGAAGCCCGCCTCCCGCAGGCGCGATTCCAGGCCGCCGAGGTAGTCGCCCATGAGCGGCTTGAGCGAGGCGTCGATGCAGGTCGACGACGCGCGGCGATACTCGCGGAGCGAGGGGTTGAGCACGTGGGAGAGGGTGTAGGGCACGCCCGGCAGGTGGCGCTCCAGCAGCTCGCCGACGCGCAGCTCATGCGCCGGGTTCACGATCGACCAGAGCAGGCAGACGCCGATGGCTTCGATGTCCTGCCCCTTCAGCTCTTCGACGATCTCGATGACGCCGCCCTCGTCGAGCGGCTCGGTCACGGTGCCGTCGTAGGACACGCGCTCGGACACCTCGTAGGTGATCGAGCGCGGCACGTAGGGCTCAGGATAGGGGACCGTGAAGTTGAAGGGCTCGATGCGCCCGCCCTCGCGGAACACCAGGACGTCCGGGTGCCCCTTGGTGGTGAGGAAGGCGGTGCGCGCGGTGTTGCCGGTGACGATGGCGTTGATCGCGTGCGTGGTGCCGTGGATCAGCATCTCGCCGCGTGCGAGCAGGGCCTCGCGGCTCTCGCCCAGGTCGTCCGCGGCGCGGGCCAGCGTCTCCAGCACGCCGGCCACCGGGTCCGACGGCGTGGTCGGCGCCTTGTACATGCGCAGGCCCCCGTCGTCGGACTCGACGACAAGGTCGGTGAAGGTTCCCCCGGTATCGACCGCGAATCGCATGGCTCTCCCGCCGTGTCATATCCCTCCCAAGCCCGGCGACCCCGCCGCCGAGCGGGCGCGACCCTAGCCCGAATCCGTACGGGACGCCACGGCGCGCCCGACGCTGGTGGCGGTGTACAATGCCTCGGCCAGCACGAACGGGTTGTGCAGCGCGGATTCATGGAAAGAGAGCGGAGGCGCACCATGGCGATGACGTCGAATGCCGGGCGGGGAATGACCGACGCGGAGCGCGACGCGTTCCTCACGTCGGGCGCAATCTTCGCGAAGGTCGCCACCACGATGGCCGACGGCTGGCCCGTGGTGAGCCCGGTCTGGTTCGACTGGCTGGCCGAGGACCGCGCCTTCCTCGTCATCAGCAAGACGCGCACCAGCATGGTGCAGAACCTGCACCGGGATCCCCGCTGCGGCGTCCTCGTCGACAACCCCTCGCTGCCGTACATGAGGGTGAGCGTCCTCGGCGAGGCGGAGTTCCTGCCCGAGGACTTCGACTGGATCGCGCCGGCCCGCAAGATGACCGAGCGGTATCTCGGGCCGCCCGGCCTGGCCTATGCCGAATCGACGTTCGGATTTCCCAGGGAGCCCTTTCTCGTCCACGTTCGCAAGATGACCACCTGGAACGGGGGCGGCTTCGACCGCACCTTCAGCGCCGCCACGGTCTGGCACGAGGTGTCCGAACCGGGTTCGCCAGGGAGTTCCCAGACATGACCGGCCTGAACGATCGCAACTTCGCCGGCTACGGCCGCTCGCGCCCGCGCCCGCCCTGGCGGGACGACAGCCCGCTCGCGCTGAGTCTCGTCCTCAACTACGAGGAGGGCGGCGAGCGAACGGTGCTGAACGACGACGCCAGCTCGGAGCGCTACATCCACGAGCTCGGCAGCGTCGAGCCGCGCGTGGGCGAGCGGGACCTGAATACCGAGAGCATGTACGACTACGGCGCGCGCGCCGGCGTCTGGCGCATCCTGCGCCTCTTCGAGGAGCTGGAGGTGACGGCGACCGTCTATGGCGTCGGCCGGGCGCTCGCGCTCAACCCGGAGGTCGGCCGCGAATTCGCGCGCCAGGGGCTCGAGGTCGCGAGCCACAATTGGCGCTGGTTCGACTACGCCGACGTCGACGAGGAGACCGAGCGCCAGCACATCCTGATGACCAAGGAGACCATCCGCGAGCAGACGGGCGCAGCGCCGGTCGGCTTCTACTGTGGGCGCGTCAGCGCGAACTCACGCCGGCTCGCGATCGAATGCGGCGGCCTGCTCTACGATTCGGACGCCTACGACGACGACCTTCCCTACTGGCTCGAACTGGACGACGGCGGCCGCCACCTCGTCATCCCCTACGCGCTCGACTCGAACGACATGAAGTTCTGCACGACCAACGGCTTCGCCTCGCCCACGCAGTTCGGCGACTATCTCTGCGCGGCCTTCGACGAGCTTTACCGGGAGGGCGTCAACGGGCGGCCCGCGATGCTCTCCGTGGGCCTGCACTGCCGCGTGATCGGGAGGCCGGCGCGGCTCGCGGCGCTCCGCCGCTTCCTGGAGCACGCGCTGCGCCACGACGACGTGTGGATCTGCCAGCGGAGGGATATCGCCCGGGCCTACCACGACGAGGGCGGTTGAATTCCGCCGCCGCACCCCTGGCGATGAGAGCGTAGCGGCCCAGCCCGATTTCCGACCGGATGGAATCGTTCGCGGTTACCGCAGAGTCACGCCTTCAAGTGCCGCGCGTCCAGAAAAGAAACCCCCACCTCTCCCTGGCCCTCTCCGCCCCCAGGGGCGGAGAGGGAGACTCCGCCATCGGCGTCAGCGTCCCCCCTCCGCCCTTTGGGGGGAGGGGGACAGGGGGAGGTGGGAACGCTCGGGCCGCAGTGAACTCGTAAGGTCGGAAATCGCTCTAGCGGGCCGGATCAGAGGGCGTTGGTCTCGATGATGTCCACGCCGCGCTGGCGGTCGATCAGGTAGATGAGGCCGCGGTCGTCCACCGTCACGTCGTTGGAGGAGGCGCGCTCGCACCCCGCCGGCGGGTCGGGGACGTAGCGCGCGACCTCGCAAGGCGCAAAGGGGTCGGACACGTCCACGAGCCGCAGGCCCTGCGCGAACCAGGCGAAGGGCACCACGTTGCCGGTGAACCTGTCGGACGGCTGGTGGCAGCCGGTCATGTCCGGCTGGGGGCTGCCGTCCTGATCCACACCGTCCACGTGAATCGTGCTGATCGGGATCGGCAGGCGCTCGTCGGTGATGTCGTAGACCCAGGCGAAGGCCGGCGGCGACGGCCACAGCTTCGCCACGTCCTCGTCGGCCACCACCATGATGTGCCGGCCCTTGAGCTTGTAGGGGAAGGGCAGGCAGGTGTGGGTCGGATGCGGGAAGGTCGGGCTCGTGTTGACGCCGGCGATGTGCTTCGGCCTGGACATGTCCTCGATGTCGAGGATGAAGAGCCCGTGGTGCCAGTAGCTCACGTAGAGCCGGTCGCCGAGCCGGAGCGGATGGTGGCAGCGGGGCGCCACCCAGCCGTCCCAGGGATACTCCTCGCCGCCGGCCTCCCACTGGCCGGGGATCCACCAGCGGCCCACCTCTTCCGGCCGCGCCGGGTCGGCGAGGTCGAGGATCATCACGATATTGCCGACGTAGCCTTCCGCCGTCGGCGAGATGTAGGCGTAGCGCCCGTCGAAGGTGAAGCGGTGCACGCCCTTGCCGGCGGTGCGCCACTTGGTGATGAGTTTCGGCTCGGCGGGGTTCGAGACGTCGTAGATGCCGAGCCCGCCGCCGAAGCCGTTGGCGTCGTTGCCGGCGCCGCCGAGGCGCTCGTGATTGACGAGCATGACGCCGTTCGCGGCACGGACCTTGTGCGAGTGCCAGCCCTCCGGCAGCTCGATGCGCGCGAGCGTGCGCGGGTTCGCAGGGTCGGCCACGTCGACGACGGTGGTGCCCGACGGCCAGCGCATGTGGCCGATGTAGAGCGTGGTGCCGTCGACCCAGACCTGCCCGCCGCCGGGGCAGTCGATATGGGCGATCCGGCGGGTCCGGTGCGCGTCGGCCATGGCGTCGCGCCGTTCGCTACGAGCGGCCTTCAAGCGCGCGGCGGACGGCGACGAGCTGGCCCGCCCGCTTGCCCCGCAGCGCTTCGATGTCGTCCGGCGTGTAGGAAAAAATTCCGCTCCCGGTCTTCATGCCGAGGTCGCCTTTCTCCGTCCTTTCAGTGATGTAGCTGCTCACGCTGTCACGGTTACAGAGGTCCGCGTTCAGGTAGCTGCCGACGGCCTGGTAGATGTCGAGGCCGGCCATGTCGAGCAGCGACATCGGTCCCACCACGGCGAGCTTGTAGCCGATGCCCCAGGAGACGCAGGTATCCAGCCCCTCCGGCTCGATCACGCCGTTCTCCACCAGGTCGCAGGCCTCGCGCATGATCGCGTAGAGGATGCGGTTCTCGACGAAGCCCGGCACGTCCTTCTTCACCACCACGGGCAGCAGGTTGAGGTCCTTGATCGCTTGCACCATGTGGTCGCAGGTGGCCTGCGTGGTCTCGGCGCCGGCGATGACCTCGATGACCGGAATGACGAAGGGCGGGTTGGACCAGTGCATGCCGACGACCCGGCCCGGCGCCGAGTTGCCCTGCTGCAGCGTCGTCACCGGAATCCCTGAGGTGTTGGAGGCGAGGATGCACTCCTTCGACACCAGCTTGTCGAGGTCCGCGAACACCGCCCGCTTGATGTCCACCTTCTCCGGCACGCTTTCCAGCACGAGATCGCAATCCGCGACGGCGTCGGCCAGCGAGTCATGATAGCTGATCGACTCGGCCCCGCCGCGGTCGGGCATCCCGAGCTTCTCCAGCACGCCGAGCGCCATGGCGGCGGCGCCCGGCGCCTTCTCGAGCTGTGCCGCTTCCGTGTCGAAGGCGCGGACCGTGAGTCCGCCGCGTGCGAGCGTTGCCGCCATGCCGGGCCCCATCGTGCCCAGGCCGATCACCGCTGCCGTGGTCATGTCCATATGTCTCCCTTTGGTGGAGGCGGGGGCCGCCGGCTCGCCCGCCCTAGGCGAGGCGGACGGTATCGCCCGTGCCGTCGCGGCCCCATTTCTTGAAGTGACCGAGCGCGGCGAGCGCCGGCTTGTCGCTCGCCACGAAGAGGATGGCCGGCGCGCTCTCCGAATCGTTGACGTGGCGGCACCATGCGCTGCCCGGCACCGCGAGCGTGTCGAAGGGCCGCCAGTCGAAGCGGGTCTCGCCCACGACGCTGTGGCCGCGTCCTTCGAGCGGCGAGACCAGCAGGCTCGCGGTCTGCTTGAGGGGCTGCGTCTTCTCGCCGGGCCGCAGCATCTGCGCGTAGAAGGTCATCGTCCTGAACACCGGGCCGCCCCGGGTCGGATCGACGTACTCGATCATCAGGGCTTCGTGGGGGTCGCCGTCGCGGTCCCGGTGCGCCTCCAGCATCGCGCGCATGGGCTCCCAGCGATAGACGTACATGGGCGATCCGATGCCGCTGCCGCGCCCGTGCGGCACGAAGCAGGGCATCAGCCCGCCAGAGCCGTAGACCTCGGCCGAGTAGTCGGCGCTGAAACGGGCCGATTGCTCCCTGGCGGCGACCGCGCGGCCGTCGCGGTCTTCCTTGTAGTCGTGCTCGAAATAGATCGCGTTGAGCACTTCGACCAGCGGCAAGTCGAGCACGGAGAGATTCACCGCCGGCTCGTCGCCCTTGTTGCCGTGGTTGTGCCAGGTGTCCTGCGGCGTCAGCACCATGTCGCCGGGGCCGAACACGATGTCCTCGCCCTCGACGCCGGTGAAGTTCATGGAGCCCGTGAGCCCGAGGCGGATGGCGTTGGGCGAGTGGCGATGCGGCGGCATCACCTCGTTGGGGTCGTTGAGCCGGTAGGCCGAGTACATGGTGGAGACGGTAGCCCGCGTCGGCGCGAGGCCGGGGTTGACCAGAATCAGCGAGCGGCGCTCGGAATCCGCCATGGAGACCAGCTCGGCCGAGCGGCGGAGCAGGGGCCCGATCTCGCTCTCGTAGCGCCAGAGATGGGGGACGGCGCCGCGGCTCCCCATGAGCTGCCTGATCTCGTCGTGCGCGACGTCGGTGGTGGTCGCCCAGAAGGGGAACATGTGGCCGTTGTGGACATCGTCGTAGAGCGCGGCCAGCGCCGCGTCCCGATTGCCCGCCTCATGCTCGACCGGCTGCACCTCGCTCATGTCCGCCTGCCGTCTCTCGCCCGCCGCCCGCACGGGGCGGCCGCCTCCAGGGCCGTACACTATGGGGCGCGTTCCCTCCCGGCAACTGAACAGATGGCAGGTCGCGCCGTGCCTCGGCTTGCAACGTGATGCGGCAACGGTCGCGCCTCTAATGAGCTTCTTCCCCGACAAGACTGTGTGGAAGCATATTCGGTGATACATATGCGCGCATGAGAACGACCGTCGATATCGACGATGCGCTGTTGAAGGCTGTCAAGGTTCGCGCTGCGAAGGAGCACAGAACCCTGAAGGACACGTTCGAGCAGGCGCTTCGCGAGTATGTGGCTGGCTCTTCAGGCGCCACGACCGACGCACCCCCAATTCCAACGTTTCGTGGAAGAGGCGTGCAGCCCGGCGTGGACCTGACGGACAACGCGGCGCTCCTAAACATCATGGCCCGAGGGGCATAGCGCCCTGCCGGTGCGGCACGAGAGAGGGGAGACATGGCGCGCAAGGTGATCATCACGTGTGCGGTGACGGGCTCGGCGGACACGGTGGCCAGGAACCCGGCGGTGCCGGTGTCGCCGGCCGAAATCGCGGGCTCGGCGCTCGACGCCGCACGCGCGGGCGCTGCGATCGTCCACGTTCACGTGCGCGATCCCGAGACCGGCAAGGCCAGCATGGAGCTCGACCACTACCGCGAGACCGCCGGCCGCATCCGCCAGAGCGAGACCGACGTCGTGCTCAACCTCACCACGGGCTACGGCGCCCGCCTCAGCCCCGGCGTGGACGACCCCTTCGACTACGGCCCCGGCACCACCTTCACCGCGCCGGCGCGCCGGATCGCCCATGTCGGTGAGCTGCGGCCCGAGGTCTGCAGCCTCGACGTGGCGACCATGAACTCGGGCGGCGTCCGCGACGACAGCGTCATGATCAACTCGCCGCCCCAGCTCCGCTACATGGCCGATGCCATGCGCGAATGGGGCGTCGTGCCCGAGCTCGAGGTCTTCGACGTGGGCCACGTGCGCCTCGCCGCGAACCTGATCGAGAAGGGCCACGTCGAGGCGCCGGGCTTCTTCCAGCTCTGCCTCGGCATCGAATGGGGCGCGCCGGCGACGCCCGAGGCGCTCTCCTACATGAAGAGCCTGCTGCCGGAAGGCGCGCACTGGGCCGCCTTCGGCATCTCGCGCGACCAGCTCCCCATCGCCGGCCTCTCCGTCCTGAGCGGCGGCCACGTCCGCACCGGGCTGGAGGACAATATCTATCTCGAGCGCGGCGTTCTCGCGCCCTCCAACGCGGCGCTGGTGGAGCAGGCGGTGACCCTGGTCCGCATGCTGGGCGCGGAACCGGCGACGCCGGCGGAAGCGCGCGAGATTCTGGGCACACGCAACTGAGCGGCAGTGCGTCTGCCTGTGGCGGGTGCGCGGCCTGCGGCGCCGGCGTAGTGATCGCGCCGCAACGAAGATAGAGAGTGACCAATGGTTCCGCTGATCGATATCGAACCGTTTCTCCGGGGCGGGGCGGCCGACAAGAAGCGAACCGCTGCGGCTCTCGATGACGCGTGCCGCGCGTTCGGCTGGCTGGTGATCGCGGGCCACGGCGTTCCCGATGCGCTCGTCAGGGAGATGCACGCCGTCTCCCGGGCCTACTTTTCGCTGCCGCACTGGGAAAAGATGAAGCACAGGATGCCGGCCGACCGCTACCGGGGCTTCACGCCGCCGGGGACGGAGAGCCTAGCCTACAGCCTCGACGAGGAGCGTCCGCCGGACCTGAAGGAGGCGTATAGCATGGGGCCGGTGGATTCGGCTTACGACGAATACCACTACGGCGCGGCCGGCGCGCGCTACTTCGCCCCCAATATCTGGCCTGACCGGCCCAGCGACATGCCGAGGGTCTGGGAAGCCTACTACCGCGAGATGACCCGGCTCTCCGCCGACGTGATGCGGATCTTCGCCGTGGCGCTCGACATGCCCGAGGACTTCTTCGCGCCCAAGATCGACGAGCACATCACCAATTTCAGCGCCATCTACTACCCCTCGCAGCCCGATGCGCCCGAGCCGGAGCAGCTTCGCGGCGGCGCGCATACCGATTACGGCAGCCTGACGCTGGTGCACTGCGACACCGCCGTGGGCGGGCTGCAGATCCAGACCGAGGACGGCGCGTGGGAGGACGTCCCCTGGTTCCCGGACTCATTCTCGGTCAATCTTGGCGATCTCATGGCCGAGTGGACCAACGACCGCTGGCGCTCGACCATGCACCGCATCGCCAATCCACCCCGCGACAAGGCGCACCTCGACCGGCTGTCGCTGATCTTCTTCCATCAGCCCAACTACGACGCGGTGATCGAGTGCCTGCCGAGCTGCGTCAGCGCCGACAACCCCGCGCGCTACGGCCGCACGACCTCGGGCGATCACATCACCATGAAGCTGACCAAGCAGCGCGCGCCGGGGCTGGAAGCGGTGGAAGCCGGCAAGTCCGAGGGCCGCCCCAAGGCATGGCTGTACCCGCCCGAGGCGGAAGAGCAGGCCGTCTGAAGGGCGCCCGGCGGCTTCACCCAAATGTGATGCGTGTTGCGAATCGGCCGGGTTCCGGCGTGCTAGGGTTTGGCCATGATCAGGAGAACGAACCTCTGCACGCTTTTTCTCGCCGCGGCCCTCGTGGCGCTTCCGCTCTCGGCGCGGGCCGATAGCCCGAAGGTCGTCCTGGAGCTGTTCACGTCCCAGGGCTGCTCGTCGTGTCCCTCTGCCGATTCACTGCTGGGCGAGCTGGCGGAGAGCCGCGACGATGTGGTCGCGCTCTCCTTCCACGTCGACTACTGGGACTACATCGGCTGGGAGGACCGCTTTGCGACGGCGGAGACGACGAAGCGGCAACGGGCATACGCGCGGCACCTCGGCGTTGCCTATGTCTACACGCCACAGCTCGTGGTCGACGGGGCGCGCCATGTGGTGGGATCCAACAGGGGAGCGGTCAACGACGCCATCGACGTGTCGAAGTCGGTGAAGGCGAGGCGGGCGCCGGTATCGATCACGGCGAGCGCGCGGGGGAGCCTCACGGTCGAGATCGGCCGCTCCGAGGGCTACTACGGGGAGGCCACGGTCTGGCTCGTGTCGGTCGACCGGCAGCACGAGACGACGGTCGATGCCGGCGAGAACAGAGGGCGCACGCTGGTCAATTTCAACGTGGTGCGCGATTTCCGCCCCATCGGGAGGTGGACCGGCGGCGCCATGACGCTCGAGCTTGGGCCCGACGAGCTGTCGAAGGGCGCCAACGGCATGGGCGACGGGTGCGCGATCCTCGTCCAGGAGAATCGCGGCAAAGGCCGCATCATGGGCGGGGACATGGTCTGGCTCGAAGAAAGCTGACGGACCGCGCTGTCGCCGCCCATCCGGCGAATTACGCCAATCCCATCAGTGTCAGGAGTGGATCGGCGGCCTGCTAGAGCGCTGTCCGGCAGGATGGAATCGTTCGCGGTTGCCGTTCCTTATGATTTTTTGCTTGCCGAACGGCCGAAAAGAATCCCCCACCTCACGCCGTCCCTCTCCGCCCCCAGGGGCGGAGAGGGAGAAAAGGCTGGTGCGGCTAGCGTCCCCCCTCCGCCCTCCGGGGCGGGGGCGGCGTTGGAGCGCCCCGGACGGCGGGATAGACTGGCCGCGATTGGCAGGGGAGGCCACGCATGGACGACGGATTCATTCATCCTTACGTGCCGAACGCGGCGCCGGCGGCGCGGCGGAAGCTGCTGGAGGCGATCGGCGCGGGCGACGTGGAGGACCTCTACGCCGCGATCCCGGAGGCGCTCCGGGTGAGCGGCCTGCTCGACCTGCCGCCCGCGCTCCCCGGCGAGCAGGACCTGCGCCGGCACCTCGAGGAGATCGTCGCCCGCAACCGGCCCTGCACCGGAACCTGGCTCAACTTCTGCGGCGCCGGCTGCGCGCAGCACTACGTGCCGGCGATCGTGGACGAGATCGTCCATCGCGGCGAGCTGCTCACGGCCTACGGCGGCGGCACCTATTCCGACCACGGCAAGAACCAGGCGCTCTTCGAGTTCCAGAGCCTGATGGGCGAGCTGGTGGGGATGGAGGTGGTCTCGACGCCGACCTACGACTCCGGCGCCGCGACCGGCAGCGCCGCGACAATGGCCTGCCGCATCACCGGGCGGCGCGGCGTGCTGGTGCCGGAGACCATGAGCGCGGACAAGCGCTCGCAGCTGCAAGGCTTCACCAAGCCGTTTGCTGCGATAGAGACCGTCGCCGGCGATCCCGCGACGGGGCGCACGGACCTCGCCGACCTCCGGGCCAAGGTTTCTGGCGAGACCGCCGCCGTGGTGATCGAGAGCCCCGGCTACCTCGGCCTGATCGAGACCGAGGCGCGGGCCATCGCCGACATCGCCCACGAGGCCGGCGCCCTGCTGATCGCGGGCGTCGACCCGATCTCGCTCGGCGTGTTGGCGGCGCCTGCCGACTACGGCGCCGACCTCGTCGTCGGCGACCTGCAGCCGCTCGGCATCCACATGTACGCAGGCGGCGGCAACGGCGGCTTCATCGCGAGCCGGGACGAGGCGCGCTTCGTCGCCGAATACCCCTCCATCCTCTTCAGCATCGCCCCGGCAGGCGGGGGAAACAGCGCGGGCTTCGGCTTCGGCTGGTCGACCATGGAGCGCACCTCCTACGACACGCGCCACGACGCCACCGACTACACCGGCACGACCCAGTGGATCTGGGGCATCGGGGCTGCGGTCTACCTCTCTCTCATGGGGCCGGACGGCATGGCCGAGCTCGGCCGGGGCATCATGCAGCGCGCCTGCTTCGCGGCGGAGCGGATCGCTTCGTTGCCCGGCGTCTCGGTGCCGCGCCTGGAGCAGCCTTTCTTTAAGGAGTTCGTCGTGGACTTCTCGGGCACGGGCAAGACGGTCGCGGCCATCAACGCGGCCCTGCTCGAGGCCGAGATTCACGGCGGCAAGGACCTGAGCGGCGAGTTCCCGGCGCTCGGCCAATCCGCCCTCTACTGCGTGACCGAGATGCACGGGGCGGCCCACATCGAGAGACTGGTCTCCGCGCTCGGGGAGGCGAGCGCATGAGCGAGCGCACGGGAAGCGGCTTCCACGCCGCACGCTGGGACGAGCCGCTCATCGACGAGATCGGCGGAGAGGCCGGGCGCGGCCTGCTGCCGCCGCAGGTCGACGACGCCATCGCCGATGCCGTGGGCGACGTCGCCGCGGCCCTGCCGGAGGGCGTCGGCCGCGCCACGCCGCCCGCGCTGCCGCAGCTTCCCCAGCACCGGGTGCTGCGGCATTTCCTGCGGCTCTCGCAGATGTCCATGGGCTTCGACGTGACCGCCGACATGATGGGCACCTGCACCATGAAATACAGCCCGAAGGTGCACGAGTACGTGGCCCGCATGCCGGGCTTCGCCGACGTCCACCCCCTGCAGGACCCGGAGACGCTGCAGGGCACGCTGGAGATCCTCTACCGCTTCAACCGCATGATGTGTGCGATCGCGGGCATGGACGCCTTCACCTTCCAGCCGGCGAGCGGGGCGCAGGGCATCTACACCAACGCCTGCCTCATCCGCGCCTGGCACGAATCGCGCGGCGACGGCGGCAAGCGCGACGAGATCATCACCACCGCGTTCTCGCACCCGGCCGACGCGGCGACGCCGGCGGTGGCGGGCTTCAAGGTCATCACGCTCATGCCGGGCGAGATGGGGTTCGCGGAGGTCGATGCGCTCAAGGCCGCGGTCTCCGAGCGCACCGCCGGCCTGATGCTGACGAACCCCGAGGACACCGGGCAGTACAACCCGAACATCCGCGAATTCGTGGACATCGTGCACGAGGCCGGCGGGCTCTGCGCCTACGACCAGGCCAACGGCAACCCGCTGCTCGGCATCGTCCGCGCCGGCGACACCGGCTTCGACATGTGCCAGTTCAACCTGCACAAGACCTTCTCCGCGCCGCACGGGGCCATCGGGCTCGGCTGCGCGGCGGTCGGTGTGAAGGCGCACCTGGAGCGCTTCCTGCCGCGACCTTTGGTGACCTTCGACGGGGAGCGCTACGGCCTCGATTACGATCCGGGGGACGGGATCGAGAAGATCCGCGCCTTCATCGGCAACGTGCACGCGGTGCTCAAGGCCTATGCCTGGGTCCGCAGCCTCGGCGCCGAGGGGCTGCGCGCCGTCGCCGAGACCGCCGTGCTCAACAACAACTACATGCTGCACCACATCCGCCAGATCGCGGGCACGTCCATCCCCTGGCCTGCGAACACGTACCCGAAGCTGGAGCAGGTCCGCTACAGCTGGGAGCCGCTCTACGAGGAGACCGGCGTCGCCAGCCACGACGTGATGAACCGCATGGTGGACTTCGGCGTGCAGCACTACATGGAGAGCCACGTGCCGATGCTGGTACCGCAGCCGTTCACGCTGGAGCCGGGCGAGTCCCTTACCATCGAGGAGATGGACCACGTTTTGGGCGCGCTGCGGCGGATCGCGGACGAGGCGCGGAGCGATCCGGAGCACGTGAAGGCGGCCCCTCACAGCGCCGCCACCCAGGCCATCGACGGCGACGTGACGGCGGACCCCGACTGCTGGGCCTTCACCGCCCGCGCCTATCGCCGCAAGCGAGGCAACTGGGCCAACGTCAAGCGCGGGCTCGGCGATCACGGGGGCGGTGGCTACGGCTGAGCGGCACGCGATGGCGAAAGCGGGGCCGGCCCTCGGCCTCATCGTCAACCCCATCGCCGGGATGGGCGGCAGCGTCGGGCTCAAGGGCACGGACACGGCGGCCATCCTGAGCGAGGCCCGCGCCAGGGGCGCGGCGCCGCAGGCGGCCCGCCGGGCGACGGTGGTGCTGGATGCGCTCGCCGCCGCGCGGCCCGGCTTGGAGCTTTTTTCCGCCCCCGGCGAGATGGGCGAGCGGATCGCGCGGGACGCCGGCCTCGACCCGACGGTCATCGGCGCTCCGGCCGAAGGCGAGACCGGCGCGGTCGAGACCGGTGCGGCCGACACGCGCGCCGCGGCCGAGGCGATGGCAGAAGCCGGCGCCCGGCTGATCCTCTTCGCCGGCGGCGACGGCACCGCGCGCGACATGGCGGCCGCGCTGGGCGACCGGGTGCAGGTGATCGGCGTGCCGGCCGGCGTGAAGATGCACTCGGCGGTCTATGCCACGAGCCCGCGTGCCGCCGCCGATCTCGCGCTCCGCGCGCTCAGCCAGGACATCGAGGCGCGGCCGCGCGAGGTCATGGACATCGACGAGGAGGCGTTTCGTGCCGGCGCCGTCTCTGCAAGGCTTTATGCATATTTGCCCGTGCCTTACGCACCGAACCTCACGCAAAACGTGAAGGCGGGCGGGGTCAGCGGCGACCGCGAATCGCTCGCCGGCATCGCCGCCGAGATCACCGCGAGGATGGAGGCCGGGCGGCTCTACATCCTGGGGCCCGGCACCACCACGCGCGCCATCGCCGAGGCGCTCGGGCTGCCGAAAACCCTGCTCGGCGTGGACCTGGTGCGGGACGGGGCGCTGGTGGCCGCCGACGCGAGCGAGCACGGCATCCTCCGCGCGCTGGCCGAGAGCCGCCCCGGCGCCATCGTCGTCACGCCCATCGGCGGCCAGGGGCATTTTCTGGGGCGCGGCAACCAGCAGATCGGCGCCCGCGTGGTCAACGCCGTGGGCCTCGACCGCCTTCTCGTCGCGGCGACGCCCCAAAAGCTCGCGTCGCTCGGCGACGGCACGCTCCATGTCGATACCGGCGATCCCGACCTCGACCGCGCGCTCGCCGGCTGGCGCCGCGTCATCACCGGCTTCGGCAACGAGGTTGTATGCCGGGTCGCGGCCTGAGCCGGGGCGGCGCCCTTGAGCCTGGACGGGCGTTCCCGCAGGATGGCGCGGCTCAGAAAGGGCCGGGGAGAGTGGGATGACGACGCTCAACTGGGGCGTGCTCGGCGCCTCGTATTTCGCCATCGAGCACATGATCCCGGCGCTGCAGCAGTCCGCCGGCGTGCGCGTCCACGGCATCGCGAGCCGCGATCAGGCCAGGGCCGACGCGGTGGCGGAGCAGTTCGGCTTGCCCCGCGCTTACGGCGACTACGAGTCCCTGCTGGCCGATCCCGATATCGACGTGGTCTACAACCCGCTGCCCAACCACCTCCACGTGCCGTGGACCGAGAAGGCGGCGCGCGCCGGCAAGCACGTGCTCTGCGAGAAGCCGATCGCGCTGGATGCGACGGAGGCTGCGAGCCTGATCCCGGTCCGCGACGAGACCGGACTGCAGATTCAGGAGGCCTACGTCGTGATCCACCACCCGCAGTGGCGACGGGTGCGAGAGCTGGTGCGGGAAGGCCGGATCGGCCGGCTGCGGGCGATCCAGGGCTGGTTCAGCTACTGGCTGGACGATGCCGGGAACATCCGCAACAAGCGGGAGATGGGCGGCGGCGGGCTGCTCGACATCGGCGTCTATCCGCTGGTCACCGCGCGCTTCGTCTTCGAGGCGGAGCCGGTGCGCGTCTTCGCCGCCATCGAGCGGCACCCGGAGTGGGACGTGGACGTGCTGTCCAGCGCGGTGCTGCAGTTCCCCACCGGCATCCTGAGCTTCACCTGCGGCACGCTGCTGGGCGGCTACCAGCACATGGCGGTCCACGGCACCGAGGGGCGGATCGAGCTGCCCGACCCCTTCGCCCAGGCGCCGACCCGCGAGGCCCAGATCAGGATCCACGGGCCGGGCGCGATCTGGGAGCCGTTCGAGGCGGAGGTCGAGCGGCTGGCGAAGGCGAAGCAGTACGTGCTGCAGGCCGAGGCCTTCTGCGCGGCCGTGCGGGGCGAGGCGCCGCCGGCCTTCCCGCTGGAGGAGTCGGTCAGGATGATGCGGGTGCTCGATGCGCTCGCGCGCTCCGGCGAGAGCGGCCGGTGGGAGGAGGTCGGCGCCTGAGCGCCCGGTGCTGCCGGCCGCGCGCCCTGCTATAACGGGCGGCACGAAGCCGGGGGCAGGGGAGGCGAGATGACGACGGCACCATCCGAGGCGCTCAAGCTTTACGGCACGGAGCAGGAGGCGCCGGCGGCGCGGCCTCTCGGCGCAGGTGCGCTCACGGCCTCGCTCGACGCCGGCAAGCTCCGCTGGATCCGCTTCGGCGGCACGGAAGCCTTGCGCGGCCTCGCCTTCGTGGTGCGCGGCTCGGGCTGGGAGACCTATGCGCCGGAGATCGCGAACCTGGAGATCGAGGAGGGCGCAAGCGGCTTTCGCGTCGGCTACGACGCGCGCATCGAGTCGCCGGACGGCGTGCTCGCCTACCGCGCCGACATCGTGGCCGAGGACGAGCGGCGCCTCGTCTTCACGGTCGAGTTCGAGCCGGAGACCGAGTTCAGGACCAGCCGCACGGGCTTCGTCGCGCTGCACCCGGTGGAAGGGGTGGCGGGCGAGGCCTGCAGCATCACCCATAGCGAAGGCACGGTGGAGGAGACCGCCTTCCCCGGTCTCATCATGCCGTTGCAGCCCTTCTTCGACATTTCCGCCATGCGCCACCGGGTCGCGCCGGGGGTCTGGCTCACCTGCCGCTTCGAGGGCGCCGATCCGTGGGAGACCGAGGACCAGCGCAACTGGACCGATGCCTCCTACAAGACCTATTACCGCCCGCTGGCGCTGCCCTATCCCTACCCGCTGGCCGCGGGCGAGCGGCTGCGCCAGGTCGCGACGCTGACCTTCGAGGGGAGCGCCGCGCCGGCTTCCGTGGGCGCGGGCGGCGATGCGGCCATCGAGATCGCGCTCGGCGGCGAGACCGGGGCGCACATGCCCGAGATCGGGCTCGGTGTCGCCAACCTGGAGCGCGCGCACCTGGGCCACGGGCTCGACCTGCTCAAGACGCTGGGGCCGGGGCATCTCGTCTGCGAGTGCGACCCGCGCGACGAGCACGCAGCCGACGCGCTGGCCGCCGGCCGGGGGCTCGCCGAGGCCCTGGGCGCCGAGGTGGTGCTGGAGATCACGGTGCCCTGCGAGCGGCCGGTGCTGGACGAGCTGGCGGAGGCGGCCGAGATCGCGGCCCAGGCCGGGCTCAGGCCCGCCGCCATCGTGCCCGAGCAGGCGCGGCTGCTGAAGTTCACGCTGGAGAAGATCCCGGCCCTTGGCATCCCCGACTTCGACGAGGTGTATGACGCGGCCAGGGCGGCCTTCCCCGGCGTGCGCTTGGGCGGCGGCGTCTTCACCAACTTCACCGAGCTGAACCGCAATGTCGCCCAGCCCGCGCTCTTCGACTTCCTCACGCACGCCACCTGCGCCGTCGTGCACGAGCCGGACGACCGCTCGGTGATGGAGACGCTGCAGACGCTGCCCGACATCGTCGCCTCGGCCAAGGCGTGGGCCGGCGGCAAGCCCTACCGTATCGCGCCGAGCGCCATCGGCATGCGCTTCAACCCGTATGGCCCCGACGTCCACCAGAACGCCGACAACGGGCGCTACTCCTTCAACCGGCAGGACCCGCGCCACCGTGCCTTGCTCGGCGCCGCCTTCACCCTCGGCTATGCCGCCCGCGTGGCGCCGCTCGGCATCGAGGCGCTGGCGCTCGGCCAGCCTTCCGGCGCGCTCGGCATGGTCTATCGCAGGACCGGGCAGCCGCAGCCCTGGTTCGACGATCTGGAAGGGCCGGCGGTAATGCCGCTCTACCACGTCGTCTCGGCGCTGGCGGCGGCGAAGGGGGCGGCCGTGCGCGCGGTGACGAGCGCGGATGCGACCCGCGTGCTCGGCCTCGCCTACGAGTTGGGCGGCGGCACGATGCTCTGGCTCGCCAACCTCACGCCGGAGACGCAGGCGGTATCGCTCTCGGGCCTCTCGGGCGGCGCGGCGACCATCGGCCGGCTGGATTCGAGCAACTTCGTCGACGCGGTGACGGACCCGGCAGGCTTCGCAGCAAGCCGGGGAGAAGCGGGCGACCCGAATCGCCTATCGCTCGCGCCGTTCGCGGTCGCGCGCATCGAGATCGGCGCCTGACGGGCAAAGAAATCCGACGGATCGAGGAAAAGGTTGGAGGACATGGCAGAACACGCCCTCAAGGAGATGAGCCGCCACGGCCGGCTCAAGGTCGGCACCTTCGTGGTGGAGTTCAACACGCCGGGGATCGGCCAGATCCTGAAGGCCGCCGGCTGCGAGTTCGTGCTGCTCGACATGGAGCATTCCGGCTTCGGCTTCGAGGCGATCAAGCAGACGCTGCGCTACATGCAGGCGGGCGACATGCCGGCGATCGTGCGCGTGCCGTCGCGCGAGTACCACCACGCGGCGCGGGCCATGGACATGGGTGCCGAGGGCATCATGCTGCCGATGGTGGGCTCGGCGAAGGTCGCGCGCGAGCTGCTGAGCTACGTCAAGTACGCGCCGGACGGCGAGCGCGGCGTCGCGCTGCAGATCGCGCACGACCGCTATGCGCCCGGCCCCGTGAGAAAGAAGCTGCGGGACGCTAACCACCGCTGCACCTTCGTCGCCCTGATCGAGACCGCCGAGGGGGTGGAGAACGCCGACGACATCGCGGCGATCGACGACGTGGACGTGCTCTGGATCGGCCACTTCGATCTCTCGGTCTCCATGGGTATCGCGGGCCAGTTCGACCATCCGGACTTCGTCGCCGCGGTGGCGCGCGTCGTGCAGGCCGCGAAGACGCACAACAAGTCCCTCGGCCGGCTGGTGCCGAACGTCGAGACCGGGGCTGCGCTCTTCAAGGAGGGCTTCGACTTCATCTGCTATTCGGGCGATGTGTGGCTGCTGCAACAGTCCATGCGCGAAGGCGCAGACGGCCTCCGCGCCCAGTGCAAGCGGGGCCGGCGGCGGCCCCAGAGATAGAAGAGAGATAAGGGAGATCAACGGGTTATGGCCGATAAGTTCAGAATCGCGCTGAGCGCGGACTTTCTCGACGCGGAGGGCGAGCCCCTCTTCCCCATGTTCGACCGCACGCCGCTCGACGACGACCCGGACATCGAGTGGCGCTACCTGGAGAACACCGACGGGCCGGTGGACGCGTCCGAGCTTGCCGGCCACGACGCGCTCATCCTGCTGGCCCAGCGCTTCGAGCGCTCCAGCGTGCCGGACGACGGCCGCCTCGCCCTGGTCGCGCGCTTCGGCGTGGGCTACGACAGCGTGGACGTGCCGGCGTGTACGGAGAACGGCATCGCGCTGGTCATCACGCCGGACGGCGTGCGCCGCCCGGTGGCCGTCGCCATCATCGCGCTGATCCTCGCCGTCACCGGCAAGCTGCTGATCAAGCACCAGCTCACCATCGAGGGCCCGCCCGGCTTCGCCAAGAGGAGCGGGCACATGGGCGTGGGGCTGATCGGCAAGACGCTGGGCTCGGTCGGCATCGGCAACATCGGGGCCGAGATGTTCCGCATGGCCAAGCCCTTCGACATGAACTTCATCGCCTGCGACCCCTACGCCGATGCGGCGGTGGCAGCGGAGCTCGGCGTGAAGATGGTCGCTCTCGACACGCTCTGCCGCGAGGCGGACATCCTCACCGTCAACTGCCCGCTAAGCGACGAGACCCATCACATCGTGGACGGCCGCCTCATCGGCCTGATGAAGCCCACGGCCTACCTGGTGAACACCTCGCGCGGCGGCACGGTGGACCAGAAGGCGCTGACGGCCGCGCTGCAGGAGGGGCGGATCGCGGGCGCGGGCCTCGACGTGCTCGACCCCGAGCCGCCGGATCCGGCCGACCCCATCCTCAAGCTCGACAACGTGGTGTTCTCGCCCCACGCGCTGGCCTGGACCGACCAGTGCTTCGCCGGCCTCGGCGCGGGTGACGTCGTGGCCTGCCAGGCGCTGAAGCGGGGCGAGGAGCCGCCGGCCATCGTCAACCGCGCGATCCGGGAGGACGCGGCGTGGCAGGCCAAGCTCGCGCGCTACCGCGCGGCCTTCGGCGGCTGATCGTTCCCGTATTCGACGCACCGGACCATGGTGCGGTGCACGGGGCGGGGCGTCCGCGGCACGATCCCGTCATGCAGGGCAAGAACCGGCGAGCCGCGGCCATCGAGATGAACGGTTGCTCCATGCAGGGAGGGATGGCGCCTGCCCGTCGCGCTCCCGTTTCCGAGGCGATCGAGGGCGGACTCCGGCCGCGCAGCCGTATCTCACCTTGTCTCACCTTGTCTCGGCTTATCTCGGCTTGTCTCGGCTTGTCTCGGCAAATTGGCCAAAAAAAGTTGGCCGGATTCATCTCACTTACGCCGGTTGCGGCCGGTCGCAAGTCCCCGCGCGTCTCCCCGCGCACTACTGCGCACCGCGCACCGTGACGGGTTTCGACTTCCCGCCGCCGGCGATGCCGCCCGGCACGGACGCGCTGCGCGCCGAGGTCCGCGCCTTCATTGCCGAATCCCGGACGGCCGAGGGCTGGCGGCCCGATTCCGACTTCGGCTCGGACTGGTCGGCTTCGTTCAGCCGGGCGCTCGGCGCGCGCGGCTGGATCGGCATGTGCTGGCCCAGGCGCTACGGCGGGCACGAGCGCTCGGCGCTGGAGCGCTACGTCGTGATCGAGGAGCTGCTGGCGGCGGGCGCGCCCGTCTACGCCCACTGGGTCGCGGACCGGCAGAGCGGCCCGCTGCTGCTGCGCTTCGGCAGCGAGGCGCAGCGCCGCGACATCCTGCCCCGGATCGCGGCCGGCGAATGCTACTTCGCCATCGGCATGAGCGAGCCCGACTCCGGCTCCGACCTTGCCTCGGTGCGCACCCGTGCCGAGCGGACGGCGGACGGCTGGCGCATCGACGGCACCAAGGTGTGGACCAGCAACGCCCATCGCTCGCAGTACATGATCGCGCTCTGCCGCACAGGGCCGGCGGGCGAGAGCCGCCACGAGGGGCTCAGCCAGTTCCTCATCGACCTCGAGAACGACGGCGTGCAGGTCAACCCCATCGTCAACCTCGCCGGCAAGCACGACTTCAACGAGTGCGTCTTCGAGGACGTGACGATCCCGGCCGACCGGCTGATCGGCGAGGAGGGCGACGGCTGGCGCCAGGTCACGGGCGAGCTCGCGCTGGAGCGGAGTGGGCCGGAGCGCATCCTCAGCACATTCCATCTCTTCGCGGCGCTGGTCGATGCGGCGGGACCTGAGCCGGGGATTGCCGGGGATATCGGGCGGCTCGCGGCGGAGCTTTACGCGCTCCGGGCCATGTCGCTCGCTGTCGCGGGCCAGCTTGAGGCGGGCGCGCTCCCCGACGTCGAGGCCGCGATGGTGAAGGACATGGGCACGCGCTTCGAGTTCGAGGCCGCAGACACGCTGCGCCGCGCCGTGCCGGTCGAGCCCGTTGCTGGCGGCAGCGCCAACGCGCCCTCGCTCGCGTCCGCGCTCGGCGCCTCGGTGCTGGGGCTGCCGTCGTTCACGCTCAGGGGCGGCACCAACGAAATATTGCGCTCGATCATCGCGCGCGGACTCGGCGTCAGGTGAGGGGCGCATGAGCGACGAGACGGCACGCCTGATCGAGCGGACGGCCGACGACCTGTTCGCGGCGGAGAGCGGCGCGGCGCGCCAGGCGCTCGCGGAAGGCGCATGGCCGGAGCGCCTGTGGCGGACCTTCGCCGAGACCGGGCTCGCGCAGGCGGCCTTGCCGGAAGACGCGGGCGGCGCTGGCCTCGCCGCCGGGCTTGCCGTGATGCGGGCCGCCGGCCGCCACGCCGCGCCCATTCCGGTCGCCGAGACGATGATCGCGGCGCTGCTCTGCCACGAAGCCGGGGTCGAGCCGCCGGCCGGCCCGCTCACCGTCTACCCGGTGGGGACAATACAGGAAGACGACCTGCTGGCGACGAAGCAGGAAGACGACCCGCTGACGACGGTGCATGAAGACAGAGACCCCAATGCCGGCGCGCTCCCGCGCGTCCCCTGGGCACGGTTCGCTTCCGCCTTTGTGGCCGCCAGCTCTGGCGGGGGGCTTGTTCTCTCTAGCCCGGCCGCCGTGATCGAAGGCGCCAATCTGGCGGGCGAGCCGCGCGACGCTATCACTGATGTCGGAACAGTCTTCTCGGGTGGTGCCCTGCCGCCGGCTTTGGATGTGGCCACGTTGATGGCGCTGGCCCGCGCGGCCCAGCTGCGGGGTGCGATGGAGCAGGTGCTCGCCATGACCGTGGCTTATGCGCGAGAGCGCGAGCAGTTCGGCCGGCCGCTCGCGCGGTTCCAGGCGATCCAGCACCATCTCGCCGAGATCGGCGGCGAGGCGGCGGCCACGGGCGCTGCGGTCGACGCCGCAGCGCAGGCGGGCACGCGCTTCGCCTGTGCCGCCGCCAAGGCGCGGGCGAGCCAGGCGGCGGGCACGGTGGCCCGGCTCGCGCACCAGGTGCACGGCGCCATCGGCTACACGGTGGAGCACGACCTGCACATCTGGACGACGCGGCTCTGGGCCTGGCGCGAGGAGTACGGCAACGAGGCGCACTGGTGGCAGGTGCTCGGCAACGCGGTCGCGCAGGGCGGGGGCGCGGCGCTCTGGCCCACGATGGTGAATGCCGGCCGCATCGCGGCGAGCGAGGGAGAGAACGCATGAGCGACGAGATCCGCCTGGAGGTCGCGGACGGCATCGCGACCGTCACGCTCAACCGGCCGGAGCGGCGCAACGCCTTCACCCGCTCCATGATCGACGCCTGGGCCGCCGCGCTCGCCGACTGCCGCGACCGCGACGACGTGCGCGTGGTGGTGGTGACCGGAGCGGGCAAGGCGTTCTGCAGCGGCGGCGACATCCAGGAGCTGATGGGCGACGGGCTGGAGCGCAGCGCCGCCGAGCAGCGGGCGCTCATCGGCGAGCACGTCCACCGCATCCCGCTCACGCTGGCCGACATGGACAAGCCGGTGATCGCGGCGATCAACGGGGCGGCCATTGGCGCAGGGCTGGACCTCGCGCTCGCCATGGACCTGCGCTTCGCCGCGGCCTCGGCGAAGTTCGCGGAGACCTACGTCAAGGTGGGGCTCGCGCCCGGCGCAGGCGGAGGCCACTGGCTGCCGCGACTGGTGGGCACGGCGAAGGCCCTGGAGCTGCTGTGGACGGGCGACGCCATAGACGCGGCGGAGGCCGAGCGCATCGGCCTCGTCAACCGCGTCGTGGCCGACGACGACCTGATGCCGCAGACCATGGCGCTGGCGCGGCGCCTCGCGGACGGCCCGACGCTCGCCATCCGCGCCATCAAGCGGCTGGTGCGGGACGGCGCCGGCGGCGACCTGCGCGCCGGGCTCGACCGGGCGTCGGCGACCTACGGCGTGCTCGGCGGCACCGCCGATCACCGCGAGGCCGTGACGGCGTTCATCGAGAAGCGCGCGCCGCGCTTTTCCGGGGAGTAGGGGCGGGTGACACAGGACGACGCGTCCCCGCCCGATCTCGCGGCGATGGAGGCGGCACGGGCGAGCCTCGGCGATCTGATCGACGCGACCCCGGTGCACCGCTGGCGCGCGGCGGCGGTCTCGGACGCGCTCGGGCGGGAGAGCGACGTCTTCCTCAAGCTGGAGCTGTTCCAGCGCACCGGCACCTTCAAGGCGCGGGGCGCGCTGCTGAGCGCCATGGCTCTCGACGATGCGGCCCGCGCCAGGGGCGTCACGGCGGTGAGTGCGGGCAACCACGCCATCGCGGTGGCCTTCGCCGCGCACAGCGTCGGCACCACCGCCAAGGTGGTGATGATGGAAGGCGCGGACCCCTTCCGCGTCGCCCAGGTGCGCCGCTACGGCGCGGCGCTGGTCCTGGTGCCGGACGTGCACGCGGCCTTCGAGACCGTGCGCGCCATCGAGGGCGAGGAGGGGCGGACGATGATCCATCCCTTCGAGGGGCGGACCATCGCCTGCGGCACGGCGACGGTGGGACTGGAACTCGCGCGCCAGGTGCCGGCGCTGGATGCGGTGATCGTCCCCATCGGCGGCGGCGGGCTCTGCGCCGGCGTCTCCTGCGCGATCAAGACCCTCCAGCCGGATTGCCGGGTCTACGGCGTGGAGCCGGAAGGCGCCGATACCATGCACCGGAGCTTCGCCGCCGGCGCGCCCCAGCCGATCGAGCGGGTGAGGACCATCGCCGACAGCCTCGGCGCGCCCTTCGCCCTGCCTTACTCATTCGGGCTCTGCCGGCGCTACGTGGACGAGCTGCTCAGGATCGACGACGAGGCCATGCGCCGCGCCATGGGTCTGCTCTTCGCCGAGATGAAGCTCGCCGTGGAGCCGGCAGGCGCGGCGGCGACGGCGGCGCTGCTCGGCCCGCTCGCCGGGAGGCTACGGGGCAAGCGCACGGCCGTCATCGTCTGCGGCACCAACATCGACGCGCAAAAATTCATGGCCCAGGCGCTGTTCGCCTGACGCGAGGCGCGTCTCCCCGCCGATACCACTCGACGCCCTGCGTCTCGATGTGCTTGCGCAGGTCGACGCTCTCGACCGCTCCGAAGAGGAGCAGTTGGACACGCTGCGGGATCGTCAGTTCCTCGATGGCGGCGGCGAGGCTCGCCTGATCGCGCGCCGACAGGCGCTCGCCGAACAGTGCCACGTCCACGTCCGAGGCCGGGCGGAAGGTGCCCGCGGCGCGCGAGCCGAACAGCACGGCCCGCTCCACCCTGGCGTTGCCCGCGATGATGTCGATGACGGCCTTGCGGTGCCGCTCCTTCAGGCCGTCGGTCATGCGGTGCGCTTGCCTTGCAGCGCCCGGTGCAGCCTGCGAAGCATCGGGTGATACCGGCCCTTGATCGACGCTTCCGCTTCGCGGGCGGTCTCGTCCCGGTACGTGTGGGTCAGCAGGTTGCGCCTGCCGACGGCATCGAGAAAGGTCTCGCAATCGTCGGCGTCGAGATACGCCGCCTCGAAGCCCTGGCGGATCACGTCGCGTGGGCTATTCGGATCGTATCCCTCGAAAAGGAGCAAGTCCCGCAGGGACTTCCAGCCGAGCTCGTAGGAGAACACGAACGTCTGGACCAGTCCGGCCCGCTCGAGGTTCGTGTATGAGGTCTGCCGGCAGGCCTCGTCCAACCGTTCGAGTGCGGCGCCGAAGCTCTCCATGCGCTGACGCCAGCGCTGCTCGCGGGGTGCGCTCATGGCCCGCGATCCGGGGGCTCCCTACCAGCTGTTCCGCAGCTCGCGGAGCTTGAGGAAGACCTCGCGCGGGCCGGGGTCGTCGGAGAGGTCGGGGAAGGCCTCGCGCAGGCGCGCGATGACGCTCGCGCTGTGCAGGCGGAAGAAGGTGTTGATCTCCTTCTCCAGCGCCAGGGTCGAGACCAGGGCGTCGTCGGGGTCCTGCGGCCCCACCTCGTCGAGCAGCGTCTTCGCCCGCTCGTTGTCGGGCTCCCGGTCCAGGGTGAACTCCAGGTTGTTCGCGATGTAGTCGTGGCCGGGATAGATCAGGGTCTCGTCCGGGAGCTTCGCGAGCTGGCCGGCGAAGGTCTCGTAAAGCTCCGCCGGGTGGCCGCCGGAGTGGCAGTTGCCGGCGCCGGCATTGAAGAGCGTGTCGCCGCAGAAGAGCGCCGGCGTGTCGGTGCGAGACAGCAGGCACACGTGGCTCATGGTGTGGCCGGGGGTGTCCAGCGCCTCCAGCTCCACCGTGGCGCCCACCGTGATCACGTCGCCAGCATCGAGTCCCCGGTCGATATCGGGGATCTTGCCCTTCGCGTTGGCGTGGGCCAGCAGGCGCGCGCCGGTCGCCTTGACCATCGCCTTGTTGCCGCCGGTGTGGTCGCCGTGCTCGTGGGTGTTGAGGATCTGGGTGATCTGCCAGCCCTTGTCCCCGGCCGCCTTGAGGCAGCGCCGGTGATCCAGCGGATCGACGGCCAGAGCCTCGCCGGTCTCGGGGCAGGCGATGAGGTAGTTGAAGTTGCGGTAGGCGTTGGCGGTCCAGATCTGCTCGACGAGCATCTGCGCTCTCCCGGTTCGGCGGGGCTAGTCGGGGTCCAGCTCGGAATCCCAGTAGAGGTAGTCGCCCCAGCTCTCGTGCAGGTAGCGGGGCGGGAAGCGCCGGCCCGCCTCGTGCAGGTCGTAGGCGCTCGGCGCCCTGGGCTTGCGCTGGGGCCGCATGCCGCACTCCTGCGGCAGCCGATCGCCCTTGGAGAGGTTGCAGGCGCTGCAGGCGGCGAGGACGTTCTCCCACGTGGTGCGCCCGCCACGCGAACGCGGCACCAGGTGGTCGAAGGTGAGGTTCTCCACGGGGAAGGGCGTCACGCAGTACTGGCAGGTGAAGGAATCGCGCAGGAAGACGTTGAAGCGGGTAAACGCGGGGCGGCGGGCGAGCGGGCGGTAGCGCTTCAGCGCCACGACGCTCGGCAGCCGGATCGCCATGCTGGGCGAGCGGATGGCGCGGTCGTAGGTCGACAGGATCGTCACCCGGTCGAGGAAGGCGGCCTTGACCGCGTCCTGCCAGCCCCAGACCGAGAGCGGGAAGTAGCTGAGCGGCCGATAGTCGGCGTTGAGCACCAGCGCAGGGCAGCTGTCGAGCGATGCGTGCATGGTTCCAGATACCCCTTGCCACCGTGCCGGCGCGCTCACCGGCGGCCAACTCCCCGCCAGTGCATCGGAATCGGACGGCGCATCATGCCAAAGAGTGGGCGCAGGGCAAAGCGACAGTGGGGTGAAGAATATACGACCGCGCGTCTACTACATCGCTTGGCGGCGCCTATTCGACCACGAAGGTCGGCGAGAAATCGGCAGGCGCGAGCGAGAGGCGCGTGCTGAAGTCGCCGAGGTTGCCCTGCTCGACGATGTGGATCAGCGGCCCCGCGTGCGGGTGTTCGAGCTTGCCTTCGAGCAGCCGCACGGCCATCTCGATCCCCATTCGCCCCTGGAGTGCGGGAAAATCGGTGGGCGCGGCCAGGATCTTCTCGCGCTTGATCCCGCGGTAGACGGCGTGGGTGAAGTAGTCCGCCAGCACGCGGATCCGGCCGGTGAGGCCGCGCGCCCGGAGCAGGCTGACCGCCACGCCGGCGGTGACGGCGCTGCCCACGATGTAGTCGACGTCCGGCCGTTCCTCCAGCGCTTCCTCGACCAGGATGAGCTGGATTTCCCGCCCGGTGTCGCCCCACTTTCGGAGCACGATATCGACGGCGCTGCCGGCGAGCGCCTCGGTGAACCCCTCCTCGACGAAGTGGGCCCACTGCGACTGGCGGGGGCCCGGGAACCACGCCACCTTGACCGGCGGCGTGCCGGCCGGGTGGAGGCTGGCGAGGTAGGCGCCGGTGACGGCCCCCATCGTCACCCACGAGACGGCGGCCTTGGCGCTGATACCGGGGTCGGCGATGTCGTTGACCACGGCGAGCACCGGAATCTGCTCGCTGATCGCCACCACCGCTTCGGTCAGGCCGTCGAAGCTCACCGCGCCCAGCGCCAGAATGTCCGCGTCCCTGGCGCACTCGGTGATCTGGGCGATCTGGCGCTCCAGGTTGGGGTAGCCGCCGGCTTCGACGACGCGGAGCGCCACGCCGAGCCGCTTCGCCTCCTCGACCATGCCGTAGTTGACGCTGAGCCAGTACGAATCCTTGAGGTGGGGGTACGAGGCGCAGATGCGCCATTTCCGGGACGCTTGCCCGAGGGGGCGATAGGTAATGGTCGTCGTCGGGCTGCGGAAGTCGAAGGGCGGCGACCAGACCTCGAGCGCCCATGTCGCGGGCGGCGCGGGGGCCTGCGGCGCTTCCTGCGCCGCTTCCTGAGGCGCTTCGTGCGCCGGCCCGTGCGTCGGGCTTGCAGCCAGCGCCAGGCCCGCAAGCAGCCCCAGCACCAGCCCAGGCAGACGGCATGATCTCATGGACGTCATTCTGAAGCCGATTGCCTTTCGATTCCATCCGGTGTTCTAATTTCCCATGTTCCGCCGCTTCGGCATCGCGAGCCGCCTCTTCGCCGCGTTCGCTGGCGTCGCGGCTCTCTCCATCGCAGCCGGGATCATCGGCTGGGTCGTGCTGCGCAACGTCGACACGGCGCAGACCACCATCGTCGATCAGGCCCTGCCGGCCATCGCCGAGGGGCGGATCATCGCCGAGACCTCGAGCCGGATCGCCGCGCGCGGCGCCCTGCTCGCCACGGCCGAGAGCCAGGCCGAGCGGCAGGCGGAGGCCCACATCCTCCGCTCCACGACCGATCTGCTCTCCGCCCGGCTCGATGCGCTGGAGGGGTACGGCTTCCCCGAGGAGGAAGTCGCCGAGCTGCGCGGCGTGGTCTCGGCGCTGACGGCCAACCTGGAGCGGCAGGACGAAATGGTCGCGGCGCGGATCGAGATGAACGCCGTGATGGCCGCCTCGGTCGCGCGCACGCTGGCCGCGGCCGGGGAACTCTCCGCGCTTTCCGAGACGCTCACCTCCAACGCGGCGTCCGGCGCCACCGTGGTCATCTCCAACCTCTACGAGCTGGTCGAGGACCGGGCGCGCCTGCCGGCCACGCTGGACGCCTTCGACCGGCTGGTCGAGGCCGATCTGTTCCTGCTCGAGCGGATGTTCGAGCTCAGGATGCGCGCCTCGGAGCAGGGGCTGCTGCTGAACCAGCTCAGCCGGGCGCGCGATGCCGACGAGATCGCCTGGATCGAGGAGCGCTACAGCGGCAACCTCCGCATCCTGCCGCGCCGCGTGGCCCTGATCGACGATCCGATCCGCCGCGAGCAGGCGGGGACGCTCGTTGCCGCGCTCGCGGCCGATGGGCCGCCCGGCACGCTCGGCCTGTTCGACCTGCGCCGCCGGACGCTGGCTCTCGATGCCGCGCTCGCCAGCCTCGTCGACGACGATCGCGCGCTGACCGACCGGATGAACGAAGGCGTGGCAGCGGTGGTCTCCCGCTCTCAACTGATCGCCGCCAACGCATCCGAGGCGGCGGACAGCGCCGTCGAGTTCGGCGGCCTCACCGTGCTGCTGCAGATCGTGCTCTTCATCGCCATCGCGGGCGCCATCGCCTGGCTCTACGTCCACCGCAACCTCGTCCACCGGCTCAGGGCGCTGCACCGGGTGATGCAGAGCCTTGCCAGCGGGCGCCTTGACGTTGACGTGCCGGCGGGAGGCAGCGACGAACTTTCGGACATGGCCAAGACGGTCAAGGTGTTCCGCAACAACCTGAGCGAAAAGCGGGAGCTCGAGAAAAAGCAAAAGCAGACCTACGACGAGCTGCAAGAGCACAAGGAACAGCTGGAAAGGCTGGTCGACGAGCGCACGGCGCAGTTGACGGACGCCAACGCGCGGCTCGTCGAGGAAGTGGAGAACCACGACCAGGCGCGGGCCCGCGCCGAGCAGGCGAGCCGCGCCAAGTCGGAGTTCCTTGCCACGATGAGCCACGAGATCCGCACCCCGATGAACGGGGTGCTCGGCATGCTGCGGCTCATGGCGGACGGCCCGCTGAACGACCGGCAACAGCAGCAGGTCCGGGTCATGCGCTCGTCGAGCGAAATCCTGCTCGGCATCCTCAACGACATCCTGGATTACTCGCGGGTCGAGTCCGGCGAGATCGAGGTCGACAACGCCGTCTTCGACCTGCACGAGCTGGTCGAGGACATCGTGGTGCTCATGCAGGGCCGCGCGAGGGAGAAGGACCTCGCCCTTGACCTCACCATCGACGCGGGCGTGCCGGCGGCGGTGACGGGCGATCGCCAGAAGCTGAGCCAGGTGCTTCTCAACCTGCTCGGCAACGGCATCAAGTTCACGGACCGCGGCACCGTCTCGCTCGCGGTCTCCAACGGCGGCGGGCGCGACGCGATCCACCTTGCCGTGCGGGATACGGGCCCCGGCATCGCCGAGCCCGACCTGGCCCAGCTCTTCGAGCCCTTCTACCAGGCGGCGTCCTCGCGCCGGCGCGGGCAGCAGACCGGAACCGGGCTCGGCCTCGCCATCTCCCGGCGGCTGGTCACGGCGATGGGCGGGCAAATCGCGGTGGAGACCGAGCCGGGGGAGGGCAGTTGCTTCTCGGTCACGCTGCCGCTGCCGCAGAGCGAGGCCGCAGCGCAGCCGCCGGCCGAAGCGATTCCGCACGGGGCGGCCGGGCCCGAGAGGGCGCTGAGCGTCCTCGTCGTCGAGGATAACGTGGTCAACGCGATGGTCGTCGAAGCCTTCGTCGCCAGGATGGGGCACGAGCCGCTGGTCGCGCCGACCGCCGAAGAGGGGCTCGCGCTGCTCGAGACCCGGACCTTCGATCTGGTGCTGATGGACATCAGCCTGCCGGGCATCGACGGCATCGAGGCGACGCAGCGCATCCGCGCTCACACCGATGCGGCGATCCGCTCGCTGCCCGTCATCGCCATGTCGGCGCACGTGTTCGACAGCGAGGTCGCGCAGCACCTGCAGTCGGGGATGGATGCCTTCATCGGCAAGCCCATCGCGCCCGACGGCCTGGCGGAGACGATTGCGCGCGTCCTCGGCCACACGCGCGACGGACGCAGAAGCGAGGGCGGCGAGCGGGACGCCGGCGACGACGGCTCGATCATCGATCCGACCGTGCTGGCGGAGGACCGCGCCGTTCTCGGAGCCGAGCGCGGCGCCCTGATGATCGACACGTTTGTGGAAACCGCCCCGGTCCAGATCGACGGGATCAGGCAGGCTCTGGTCGAGGGGCGCATCGAGCGCGCGGCGGATCTCGCCCACGCGCTGCGGGGTGCCGCCGGCAGCCTCGGGCTGCGCCGCCTGGCGGACCGCTGCGGCGTGCTGGAAGCGCGCGCGCGGACGCCGGAGGCGGCTGCGCTCGCCGAGGACCTGGGGAGCCTGTTCGAAGAGTCCCGCGAGGCGCTGGTGACGCTCTGGGCCGGCCTCGATTCAGCCGAGCGCAGCGCTCAGGTGGTGACGGCCGGCGTGAACACGTAGCCCTCGCCGTGCGCGGTCACGATGAGCTCGGGCTTGCCGGGGTCCTGCTCGATCTTGCGCCTGAGCCGGCGGACCAGGACGTCGATGGTCCGGTCGCCGGGCTCCCATGACCTGTGGGTGATGAGGGCGAGCAGCCGCTCGCGCGAGAGAACCTGGCCGGGATGGTCAGCAAGCGCGGAGAGCAGCTCGTGCTCCGCGCGCGTCAGCTGCACGATGTCGCCGTCCGGCGAGACGAGCTTGCGCGCAGCCGCCGAAAACACCCAGCCGGCGAAGCGGCGCGTCGGTGCGGGCTCCCGCGAGCCGTCCCCCGCGCGGCGCAGCACGCTCTTGACCCGCGCCAGCAGCTCGCGCGGGTTGAAGGGCTTGGTGATGTAGTCGTCGGCGCCGACCTCGAGACCCACGATCCGGTCCACCTCGTCGGTGCGCACCGTGACGAGGATGATGCCGACGTTGCTCTGGGCGCGCAGCTTGCGGGTCAGGTCGAGCCCGTCTTCGCGCGGCAGGTTTATGTCGAGCAGGATCAGGTCGGCGGCATCCCGCTCGAGGATGCGCCACATGTCGTCGCCGTCCTCCGCCTCGCTCACCCGATGGCCGGCCGCCTGGGCATAGCCGGCGAGCTTGGTGCGGGTGACGGCGTCGTCCTCCACCACGACGATGTGGTAAGGGTCCGTCATTCGCGGGCTCGGATCATCGATTCTCCATTTTCACATCTTTCATGATCTTTTACAGGCTGTTTATGGCAATGGTCTGTCTTGTTCACAACGCCTCTTTACCCTTGTGCTTAGCTGCGCGGATGTCTGCGCATGCCGAGGACCGCACGCAAGCAACATGGAGGAGGCGACTATGGTGGGAACGAAAATGAGGCGGTTGGCAATCGCCCTCGTCGCGGGGGCCGCGATCGGCCTGTCGGGCGCCGTGTCCGGCGTGGCAGGGGCCGCGGATTCCGACGACCCGATCAAGATACCGATCCACAACTGGTCGAGCCAGATCGTGGGCGCCCATGTCCTGGGCAAGATTCTGAACGGCCAGGGCTTCGCGACCGAGTTCATCCCCGCCGACAGCCAGGTGGTCTACACCTCCATGTGCGAGGGTGACATCGACGTGGTCCACGAGGTCTGGCAGGGCGCGTTCGGCGTGGCCTTCGAGACGGTGGTGGACCAGGGCTGCGTGATCGACGCCGCGACCCACGACGCGAAGACCCGCGAGGAGTGGTGGTATCCGAGCTATGTCGAGGAGCAGTGCCCGGGCCTGCCCGACTGGCAAGCGCTGAATGCCTGCGCCGAGATGTTCTCCACGGCCGAGACGGCCCCGAAGGGTCGCTTCCTCGGCGGGCCGGTCGACTGGTTGAAGCACGACGCCGAGCGCGTCGAAGGCCTCGGCATGGACTTCGAGGTGGTGAACGCCGGCTCGGCCGCGGCGATCTGGGCGGAGCTCGCATCGGCGTTCGAGCGCAAGGCGCCGATCGTGCACTTCAACTGGACGCCCAACTTCATCGAGGCGATCTACGACGGCAAGTTCGTCGAGTTCCCCGAGTATGGCGAGGGCTGCAAGGACGATCCGGCCTGGGGTCCCAACCCCGATATGACCTACGACTGCGGCAACCCGAAGGACGGCTATCTCAAGATCGGCGTCTGGAAGGGCATGCCCGACAAGTGGCCGACGGTCTATGCCATCGTCTCGAAGATGAACCTCACCAATCTCGACATCGCGGTGATGTCCAAGCTCGTCGACATCGACGGCATGGAAGTCGAAGAGGCGGCCGACAAGTGGCTGGCCGACAACGAAGCCAAGTGGCAGTCCTGGGTGAACTAGCCTAGAGCCTGCTGGCGACGAGGGCGCCGTCCGTCTCCCTGTGGCGGCGCCCTCGCTTTATTTCGTGCCCCTGCCGGCACATAGTACGGGCATAAGGCAGTCCGTGCCCCGCGCCGCCGGCGACGGGGGAGGCGGGCTGACCGGGCGGAGCGGCAACGCACGCTTCGCCGCGGCAGGGAGGTGCATGTTGGCCGATCCCATTCTCACGTGCAGCAGCGTCTGGAAGCTGTTCGGCCCCAAGCCCCGGCCGTTCATGGACCGGCACGGGGGCGCGCCCGACCTCGCCGCCATTCTGGAAGAAGGCTACATCCCCGCCGTGCGCGACGCCTC
Source organism: Alphaproteobacteria bacterium (assembly GCA_965221125.1). GTDB lineage: Bacteria > Pseudomonadota > Alphaproteobacteria > UBA828 > UBA828 > WTGU01. The sequence continues at coordinate 214,989 of CBDCRW010000003.1, read as the reverse complement.
GCTGGAGGTCAACGCCGGCGAGATACTCGTGATCATGGGGCTCTCGGGCTCCGGCAAGTCCACGCTTCTGCGCTGCCTCGCGCGCCTGATCGAGCCCACCGCCGGCGAGATCGTGTTTGAGGGCCAGGACCTGCTCAAGGCGACCAATCGCGAGCTGACGCAGCTGCGCCGCCACAAGATGGGCATGGTGTTTCAGCACTTCGCGCTGCTGCCCCACCGCACGGTGCTGCAGAACGTGGCCTTTCCCCTCGAGGTGCAGGGCATCGACCGGCGCACCCGCGAGGCCCGCGCCCGGGAGATGATCGAGCTCGTGGGCCTCGACGGGCGCGAGCGCTACTACCCGCGCGAGCTTTCCGGCGGGCAGCAGCAACGCGTCGGCATCGCCCGCTCGCTCGCCGTGGGGCCCGAGCTCTGGTTCCTCGACGAGCCGTTCTCCGCCCTCGACCCGCTCATCCGGCGCGAGATGCAGAACGAGTTCCTGCGCCTGCAGAACATGCTGCAGAAGACGATCCTGTTCATCACGCACGACTTCGACGAGGCCATCCGGCTCGCCGACCGGATCATCATCATGAAGGACGGCATCATCGAGCAGTCCGGCACCGCCACCGAGCTGATCGAGAACCCGGAGACCGACTACGTGCGCGAGTTCACCAAGGACGTGGCGCGGGATCGCCTGCTCACGGTGGCGACGGCGGTGCGCCCCGCGGCTGCGGACGAGGCCACGCAGGGCGAGGTCAGGGCGGACGCCACGCTGGCGGACGTGGCACCGCAGGTGATCGAGGCCGAGCACCCGGTGGCCGTGGTCGACGAGAACGGCAGGACGGTCGGCGTGGTGGACCGCTACCGCCTCGTCCACGCGATGTACAGCGACCGCGCGTAGACCATGGCCGCGGAGCGGACCCTCGGCGGATCGATCGCGGGCCCGGTCGCGGCCACCCGCCGCCTCTGGCGCACGCCGGGGGCGGGGCCGCTCCTCGTCCTGGTGCCGTTCGTCGTCCTCCTCGCGCTGAAGCCCATCCTGCCCGAGGCCGGGATCGTCTGGCCCAGGGATATCGCGGTACCCTTCATCGACTGGATCAACGTCGTCGTCGACGTCTTCCACAAGCACGAGATCTTCGGCGTCTTCACCGTGAAGGACGCGACGCGGGCGATCGCCTTCGGGATCGAGTGGCCGCTCGACATCGTGCACGGCCTGCTCGCAGACGGCTTCAGGTCGATCGGCATTCCCGCCATCCCGTGGGTGATGATCGCCGGCCTCGCCGCGGTCTTCGGCTGGTGGCTGAAGGGCTGGCGCCTCGCGCTGCTCGCCGGCGGCTGCATCGTCTACTTCGCCGTCTTCGGCAAGTGGTCGCTCTCGATGACGACGCTCTCCGTCGTCCTGGTCGCGGCGCCGATCGCGGCCGCCGTCGGCGTGGCTCTGGGCGTGGTGGCGGTCAAGTGGCCGCCCTTCGAGCGGTTGCTCTGGCCGATCCTCAACGTCATGCAGTCGCTGCCGCATTTCTCGTACCTGATCCCGGTGGCGCTCTTCATCGGCGTCTCGCACCGGGCCGGCGCCATCGCCACGATCCTCTTCGCGATCCCGCCGATGGCGCGGCTCACCGTGCTCGGGCTCAAGGGCGTCTCGGAAGAGGTGCGGGAGGCCGGCCGCATGGCCGGGTGCACGCGCTGGCAGATGCTCTTCAAGGTGGAGATACCGGCCGCGCGCGATTCGCTCATGCTGGGCGTCAACCAGGTCATCATGCAGTGCCTGGCGATGGTGGTGATCGCCTCCTTCGTGGGCGCCAAGGGGCTGGGGCAGGACCTGCTGTTCCGCCTGCAGAGCCTGCGCCTCGGGCAGGCGCTCGAGAACGGCGTCGCCGTGGTGCTGATGGCGGTCATGCTCGACCGCCTCAGCCGGGCGCTCTCCGAGAAGCAGCCCGAGCGCCGCCCGGAAGGGCCGTTCTGGCGGGTGCACCCATACCTCTGCGTCGCGGGACTCGTGATCGCCGCGTCCATCGTCGCCTCGCAGCTCACGCCCTATGCCCAGACGCTGCCCAGGAACGCCACCATCACCACTGCGCCTTTCTGGGACATGGTCGTCGATGTCGTCACCTTCGCGCTCTACGATCCGCTCTCCATCATCCGCGACGGGCTGCTGGTGCACGTGCTGATCCCGCTGCGCACGGGCTTCCAGTGGATGCCGTGGATCGCGGTCGCGGCGCTGGCCGGCGCCATCGGCTGGCGGCTCGCGGGCTGGCGGCTGTCTGCGACGGTGGCCGGCTTCGTCGCCTTCATCGCGCTCACGGGCTTCTGGGAGCGCGCGTCGATCACGGCCTACATGGTCTTCTTCGCGCTGATCCTCTGCCTGATCTTCGGGCTGCCGCTCGGCATCTGGGCATCGAAGACGGCGCGGCGCACGCGCTTCGTGCAACTGCTCTGCGATACCTTCCAGACCTTCCCGTCGTTCATCTACCTGATCCCCGTGATCATGCTGTTCCAGGTGGGCGACGTGGCCGCGATCACGGCCATCGTGATCTACGCGGCGATCCCGATTGTGCGCTACACGATCTTCGGCCTGCGCGGCGTGCCCAACGAGACCATCGAGGCGGCGATTACCGCCGGCTGCACGCCGCGGCAGATCCTGTGGAAGGTGCGGATGCCTCTGGCCTTCCCCGAGATCATGCTGGGGGTCAACCAGACCATCATGTTCGGGCTCTTCATGGTGATCATCGCCGCCTTCATCGGCACCAAGGACCTCGGCCAGGAGATCTTCCGGGCGCTGACCTTCGCCGATGCGGGCAAGGGGCTCGTCATCGGCCTCTGCGTCGCCTTCATCGGGCTCACCGTCGACCGCCTGGTCGTGGAGTGGTCGGAGCAGCGGCGGCGCCAGCTGGGCCTTGCCTGAGCGACCGCCGAGGGAGACGAGGAAATGGACATGGTTTCAGCCGGTGCGTCCCGTCCCGGCCGGGGCGTGCGGCGGCCCGGCCCGCACGCGCTCCCGCCGGGGGTCGAGCGCTACGTCGTGCCGGGGCTCGGCGCGAAGGCCATACGGATCGCCGGCGGCGACGTCGTCCGCGTCGTCGATCCCGAGGGCGCGCAGCCCTGCGAGCTGGTGCCCGTGGCGGACGACGGCCGCTTTGCTACCGACCTGCTGGGGGAGAGGGCAGGGGGCGATGCTTCCGGCCTCCGCCGGCTGGTTTCTGACGGTGCCGCGCGCGTGGACCGGGACCTCGCCGGCGCCTCGTCCCTCGACCTGTTCAGTTCGGAGAGCCGCGCGGGCGAGGAGGCGTCATTCACCGCGAACGCCGCCGGCACGGTGCTCGTTGCCGCGCCGGGTGCGCCGATGGCTCCGCACGGTCAGAACCCGCCCACGCCGATCATCGTGTTCGTCGAGCGTGCGGCCGGTGCGCCGCCGGCAGGCGAGGCGATGCTGCCCGAGCCGCTGGCGGACCCGCGCCTCGACCGGCGGATCGATCGCCGCACGGCCGCGAGCTACGAGGTGCGCGCCGGCGAGTGGCTTCAGATCATCGATGTCGAGGGCAGGCAGTGCACGGACTTCCAGGCCTTCCACCGGGCACGGCTCGATGAAGGCGTCGAGCGCTGCCTGGACGTGACCACGACCCGCTCGCTGATGGGCCTCGGCTATCCCCATCCCGGCCAGCGCGCCAAGTATCTCGATCAGGATTTCGTGGCGCTGGTGGAGGTGGTGCAGGACACGTGCATGCGCCACGACGCCTTCGGCCTCGCCTGCGCCGCCAAGTACTACGAGGACCAGGGCTACCCCGGCCACGCGAATTGTTCCGACAATTTCAACGCCGCGCTGGAGGCGTATGCGATTCAGCCCCGGCGCGGCTGGATGGCCATGAACTTCTTCTACAACACCGTGGTCGACGGCCAGAACCTGTTCGTTCTCGACGAGCCGTGGTCGCGCCCCGGCGACTACGTGCTGCTGCGCGCGCTCACCGACCTGGTGTGCGTCTCGTCCGCGTGCCCGGACGACATCGACGCGGCGAACGGCTGGAACCCCACCGACATTCACGTGCGCGTCTATCCGGCGACGGACTCGTTCAAGCGCGCCGTCGGTCACCGCAAACAACCGGACGCGGACGTGACCATGACGAAGGAAACCGGCTTCCACGCCCGCAGCAGCGGCCGCACCCGCGACTTCGTGGAATACAACGGCTATTGGCTGCCCAACAGCTATACCGGCGTCGGGCCGATCGCCGAATACTGGGCCTGCCGCGAGCGCGCCGCCGCCATCGACCTTTCGCCGCTGCGCAAGTTCGAGGTCCTGGGGCCGGGGGCGGAGGCGCTATTGCAGCACTGCCTCACCCGCAACGTGCGGAAGCTCGCGGTGGGGCAGGTCGTCTACACGGCCATGTGCTACGACACCGGCACGATGCTCGACGACGGCACGCTGTTCCGGCTGGGCCGGGACAATTTCCGCTGGATCGGCGGCTGCGACCAGGGCGGCGACTGGCTGCGTGAGCAGGCCGAGGCGCTGGGCCTCGACGTGTGGGTCCGCTCGTCGACCGACCAGCTCCACAACCTCTCCGTCCAGGGTCCGCTGAGCCGGCAGGTGGTGGACGCGGTCGTCTGGACCCCGCCGGCCCAGCCGAGCGTCGGGGAACTCGGCTGGTTCCGCTTCGCCGTCGGGCGGCTGGGCGGCGCGGACGGCTCGCCCCTGGTGGTCTCGCGCACGGGCTACACCGGCGAGCTGGGCTACGAGATTTTCTGCCATCCGGGCGATTGCGCGGCGGTGTGGGACGCGGTCTTCGAGGCGGGCGAGCCGCACGGGCTGAGCCCGCTCGGCCTCGAAGCGCTCGACATGCTGCGGATCGAGGCCGGTCTGATCTTCGCGGGCTACGAGTTCGACGATCAAACCGACCCCTTCGAGGCCGGGATCGGGTTTGCGGTGCCGCTCAAGTCCAAGGAGGACGACTTTTGCGGCAGGGCGGCGCTCATCAAGCGCAGGGCCAACCCGCAGCGCACGCTGGTCGGCCTGGAGCTTGCGGGCGACGAGGTGGCGGGCCACGGCGATGGCGTGTTCGTCGGCCGCCACCGCGTCGGCGTCGTCACGTCGGGCACGCGCTCGCCGCTGACCGGAAAGTCCATCGCGCTCTGCCGCATGGCGGTGGAGCACGCGGGGCTCGGCACCGCCGTCGAGGTGGGCCAGCTCGACGACGTGCAGAAGCGCCTCGAGGCGACGGTCGTGCCGTTCCCCTTCTATGACCCCGACAAGTCGCGCGTCAGGATGTAGTCCACGCGGGCCTGCGGCCGATCCAGGGGCGGGCCTCTTCGAGCTGGGCGGCGAGGCGGAACAGCGTGGCCTCGTCGCCGTGGCGGGCGATCGCCTGCACCGCCACCGGGAAGCCGCTCTCCGTCTGCCCGAGCGGGATCATCATGGCCGGCTGGCCGGTGAGGTTGAACCACACCGTGAACGGGCTGAAGCTGAACACGCGCCGCCAGTACTCCTCCAGATCGTCCATCATCATGTCGAGCCAGCCGAGTTTCGGCGGCAGCGTGCCGAGGCCCGGCGTGAGCAGCACGTCCCAGTCCTCGTGGAACGCCGCCATTTGCCGGCCGATCCGGTGCGCCGTGTGGACCGCCGCCATGTAGGTCGCGCCGTCGATCCCCTCGGCGAGTTTGGCGGTGTCCGCCACCACGGTCTCGAGATCGCCCGGCTGCGGCGTCCGGCCGGCAGGATGAGCCCGAATCAGGTAGAGGATCTGAATGGCGCTGATGGTGCGGAAGGTCGGCACCACGTCGGCGCCGTCGATCGCCGGGTCGGCCTCGTCCACCCGATGGCCGAGGTCGGCGCAGAGCGACGCGGTCTCCTGCAGCACGCGCAGCGGGTCGGCCTCCACCGGCGCGTCGTTCGGCGCCGTGCTGGTGACCGCGATGCGGAGCGTGCCGGGATCGGCGCCGACCTCGTCGAGGAAGGGGCGGGCCGGCGGCGGCGCGATGTAGGGATCGCCCGGCGCAGGACCGGCCGTCGCATCGAGCAGCGCCGCGCTGTCGCGGACCGTGAGCGAGACCGCGTTCTCCACCGCGAGCCCGCCGAGCGATTCGCCGAAGTAGGGCGCCATGGTGTTGCGCGCCCGCGTCGGGCGCAGGCCGACCAGGCCGCAGGAGGCCGCCGGCGCGCGGATCGAGCCGAATCCGTCCGAGGCATGGGCGATGGGCAGCATGCGGGCCGCCACGGCCGCCGCAGCGCCGCCGCTGGAGCCGGCGGGTGTCCGCTCCAGGTCCCAGGGGTTGCGCGAGGGGCCGTAGAGCTGGGGCTCGCAGGTGAGGCTGAGGCCGAGCTCGCAGCTGCTCGTCTTGCCGTAGATCACCATGCCGGCCTGCTTGAGGCGCGTGACGTGGAGGCTGTCCTCGGCGGCCGGCGGCAGGTCGGCGAAGAAGCGGCTGCCCCGCGCTGTCCTGGCGCCGGCGAGCGACGAGCCGAGATCCTTGAGCAGGAACGGCACGCCGGTGAGCGGCCCGTCCGGCAGGCCCGCCGCGATGGCCTCCGCCGCGAGGTCGTAAAGCTCCATGACGACCGCGTTGACGGTGGGGTTGCGTTCGCCCACGCGCGCGATGGCTGCTTCGAGCACCTCCGTCGCGCTGACCTCGCCCGCCTTGACGAGCGCCGCGAGACCCAGCGCATCGTATGATTCGTACTCCGCGAAGCCGCTCATCGGAATTTCCCTCCGCTTCTTCATCGCGCCGCGGCCGAATCATAGCGCGCTGGGGGCGCGGCTGCCGAATCGCTGCCGGGCTGTCCGTGACGCAGGCCGAACCGCGGCAATCGAGTTGACACCTGGCACCGTGGAATGTCAGCGTATTCGCGGCACGAAGACGCGATAAGCCGTCCCGTTCGACTGACAGGGAGTCGCGATGGAGACTGGGAGGATGCCGAGGTCCACCTGACTCTGCGGAGCGCTCACGGGCGGCCAAACCGTTGCCAGACGCGAGGGCAACGGGGTGTCTCTTCCCACGACGCGCGCGATCCCCGGTCGACTGCGAGAGGATCGGGATGGGCGACAGCGCCCTGCGCCGCCTGGCCGTGCGCTCGGCGCTGTCGAGAAGGTTTGGAGACCCGTCACACGGACTCGGAATGAGCGATGGCACAGGAAACGACAGAGCCCCACGGTAGATCCGGCCGTCCCAGGTGGATGGGCTACGCGCAGCTGGTCCTGATATTGGCTGCCATCGGGGTCGCCTTGTACTTCGCGCAGGCGCCGAGCCGGGTGGAGCGCGATCCCATCTCCGACGTGGCGCTCGAGCAGGCCAAGCCAACCGTCAAGACGATAAAGCCTGCGGCGGGCGAGCACGCGCTGACGGTCGACGTGACGGGCGGCGTGACGCTGATGGGCAAGGCCAGGGTCACGTCCGAGGTCGCCGGCCGCGTGGCCTGGATCTCGCCCACGTTCAGGAACGGCGGGTCGGTCGCCGCGAACGAGCCGTTCATCAGGATCGACCCGACCGAATACGAGCTTGAAGTCGAAGCGGCGGAGGTGGCGGTCAGGCACGCCGAGGCCCGTCTCGAGGCCGCGCGCGCAAGAGCGGAGGAGAAGGAAAGAGCGTTCGTGCGCGACAATCCGGATGCGGAGGTTCCCGGCCGGATTCGCGGCACGCACTGGATCGCGAAGGCGGAGGCCGCGCTGGCGAGCGCGCAGGCTGCCCTGAAGCTGGCGGCGCTCCGGCTCGAACGGACGAACATCTCGCTCCCCTACGACGGCCGCGTGATCAAGACGGACCTCGAGATCGGTGAATTCGTCGGCCCTCCGGACATCGTTGGACCGGACGCAGGGCTGGGCTCCGTATATCGGACCGCTGCACTCCAGGTGAGGGCGCCGATCCAGCAGGATGACCTGGCCCATCTCGCGCCGGCCATCGGCCGTTCCGCGACGATTCGCACGTCATCCGCGACCTACGCGGCGACTGTGGTGCGAACGTCCGCGATCATCGCCCCCAAGACGCGCATGGCGACGCTGTTCCTGGACTTTGCGGATGGCGAGGCACGGGACTCGCTGCCGCTGCCCGGCATGTTCGCGGAGGTTTCGATCGCAGGGCCCGTGCACGACAACGTGTTCGTCCTGCCGGAAGCGGCGGTGCGGGATCGGGGCGGCGTCTGGATCGTCGACGGCGGCGCACTGAAGGCCGTCCAGCCGCGCGCGCTGGGATACGCCGACGGCGGCCTGGTGGTGGAGGCGTTCGACGTGGGAGACGGCGTCGTCGTCGGCACCTTGCCGGGCGCACGAGAGGGATTGGCCGTCGAGGTCAGCGATGCGCAGGCGTCGGAATAGCGGAGCCGGGCGATGAGCATGACCGACGCCGGCGGCAGCGACGCCACACCCGCCGCACAGCCTGGCCCGACCGGCCTCAAGTCGGGGCTGATCGCCTACTTCGCGGACAATCCCGTCGCCGCCAACCTGCTGATGATCCTGCTGATCGTGGGCGGCGTGCTCTCCGGACTGCAGCTCATCGTCCAGTACTATCCCGACATCGAGGCGCGGCAGGTCGCCGTCTCGGTGCTGTACCCCGGCGCATCGCCCCAGGAGGTCGAGGAGGACATCAACCGGCGCATCGAGGAGAGCATCGTCGGACTGTCGGGCGTCGAGCGCGTGGTGGCGACCGCAAGCCAGAGCATCGGCCGGGTCACGGCGGAGATGGCGACCTTCGCCGACGCCGACGCGGTCTTCAACGACATCCAGAGCGCGGTCGACAGCATCGAGAACTTTCCGCCGGTCAGGGCGGAACAGCCGGAGGTCGTGCTTTTCAAGCTCGCCCACGAGGTCATGACGCTGGCCGTCACGTCGGCCTCCCTTTCGGAGAACGGCTTGCGCCTCGCGGCGGAGGATCTGCGCGACCGGGTGCTGGCGTTGCCTTCCGTGTCCCTGGTGTCCCTCAAGGGCACCCGCGACCGCGAGATCACCATAGAGTTGAACGAGGAGGAGCTGCGTCGTCACAGGCTCTCAATCGCCGCGGTGTCCGCGACGGTGAGGCGGGCGTCGGTCAACCTCACCATGGGCGAGATCGAGACGGACTCCGGCAGCGTGATCCTGCAGACCGTCGCCAAGAGGAGCGTCGGGCAGGATTTTGGGGACATTCCGCTCACCACCAACCTCGGCGGCACGATCGTGACGCTCGGCGACGTCGCGACGATCCGCGACGGGTTCGTCGACGAGCAGGTGATCACCGAAGTCAACGGCCAGCCGGCGGTGCTCGTTCGCGTCAACGCGACTGACCAGCAATCGGTCGTCCACATGGCCGACGATATCAGGGACCTGCTTGCGAACTATGTCCCGCCCGACGGTGCGAGCGTCAGCGTCTGGAACGATGCGGCGGGCCCCATCTTCCACCGCTTGCTGGAGATCGTGAAGAACGGGGCGATCGGCATCGTTCTGGTATTCATCAGCCTCGTTCTCGTCTTCGAGCTGCGCACCGCATTCTGGATGACCGTCGGCATTCCGCTCTCGTTCGTGGGCGCCCTGCTGTTCTTCGATGTCGCGGACCTGACCCTGAATCTCGGCACGCTCTTCGGCTTCTTCCTCCTGGTCGGCATCGTGGTCGATGACTCGGTTGTGGTGGGGGAAAGCATCGCGGCGGAGCGCGAGAGGGGGAAGAACGCGCTCGATGCGGCGATATCCGGCGCGCGGGCCATGGTGGGGCCGCTGGTTATCGGCGCCATCACGACGATCCTGGCCTTCCTGCCGTTTCTCTTCGTCACGTCGCCCGCCTATCAGATCGTGAACGTGTTCCCCTATGTCGCGATCTTCGTCCTGCTGGTTTCGCTCGCCGCCGCGTTCTTCATTCTGCCGGCCCATCTGTCGCACGGGCGGCGCTGGAGCCTTTCGCCGCTGAGCGACGTGCAGAGCCAGATGGGCGGATGGCTGGACGAGGTGCGGGACAGGGTCGTGGCGCCTGCGGCCGCATGGGCGGTGCGCAACGTCTGGCTCTCCATCGCCGGCGGCATCCTCGCTCTGGTTGTCGCCGTGCTGCTCATCGGTACCGACACGGTGCGGATCGTCCTCATGGACGAAAACCTGAGCAGCACCGACCACGTTCAGGCGGACATCTACCTCCCGGCCGGGACGCCGTTCGAAGAGACGCTCGCCGCGGCCCAGCAATTCGTGGACTCGGCGCACGGCATCGACGACGCGTTGGACGGCTCGTCCATCGATGCGGTGAGCATGATCATCGGCAACATTGAGACCGGGCGGCCGATCAAGGAGAGGCTGAACAGCAGCCATCTCGCATCGGTGCGCCTGCATCTCAACGACCGGCCCGAGCGCACGGCGAGCCCGGCGGAAATCGAGCGGGCGTGGCGCCGGGCCATCGGCCCCGTGCTGAACCTGGAGAAGGCCGAGTTCCGCTCCAGGCGCATCGAAGCAAGGCCGAGCGTCTCCTACGCGCTCAAGCACGAGGACCCGGAGAGATTGCGGGATGCCGCCGCCGAGCTGAGAGCGGCGATGGCGGCCGTGCCGGGGATCTACGGGGTCTCGGACGACCTGGCGCTGGGCAAGCGGACCTTCGAGGTCGAGCTGACGCCGGCCGGAAAGGCCGCCGGACTGACGCCCGCGCTCGTGGGCGGGCAGCTGCGCGCCGCCTTCCACGGCGCGGAGGTCCAGCGTATCCAGCGGGGCCGCGAGGAGATCAGGGTCGTCGTCAGGTATCCGGCCGAGCATCGCAGCAGTCTCAGCGACCTGGCCGGCGAGCGGATTCATCGGCCCGGCGGCGGCGAAGTGCCGCTCTCGGTGGTGGCCCGCATCACCGAGAAGCGCGAGCCGGCGACGCTGACGCGGATCGACGGCAAGCGCGCCGTGCGCGTCAACGCGCGCGCGGACGTTGCCGTGATCACCCCCATTCAGGCGCGGCGTGACATCCACGAGCAGGTCATTCCCGACCTTCTTGCAAAGTATCCGGGCCTCGCGGTCGAGACCGAGGCGGGCGCCAGGGACGAGAGCGACCTGCTCGGGACGCTGGGGATCCTGGTCCCCATCGTGCTGATCGCGATCTATGCGCTGATCGCGGCCTTCCTGCGCAGCTACTGGAAGCCCCTCGTTGCGGTGGTGGGGATTCCCATCGCCTTCGCAGGCGCGATCGTGAGCCACTGGATCCTCGGGTGGGATCTGACCACCATGTCGCTCTTCGGCATGATCGCCGTCGGCGGCGTGGTCGTGAACGACGCGCTGGTGCTGTTGGATCGCTACAACAGGATCCGGCGGGACAACGAGATGATTCCCGCCATCGCCGCAGCCTCGGCGGCAGCCCGGCAGCGCTTCCGGGCAGTGTTCCTGACGAGCCTGACCACCGTGCTGGGGCTCTCGCCGCTCCTGTACGAGCGCAGCGACTCGCTGATCGTCTTCGTGCCGTTCGTGGTCAGCATGCTGGGCGGCCTCGTGGCTGCCACGTTGGGCATCCTGTTCGTCCTGCCGGCATTGGTCATGATTGCCGAGGGCCGCCGGGAATAATCCCGATCGAGTCCGGCGCGGGGCCGGGCGCCGTCGCATCGCCGGAGGTCGCGCAGGCCGCCGCGTGGGACACGCGAAATTTCGCGGTCGCGCCCGTAACAGGTGTAGAATTGCAGTCGCGGGAGTTGAGACCGCGCGCGGCCTTTTCCGCCGCCCCGAATGACCGGAGGAGCCGGTTAGCCCTTGGCCCGTCGCCGCTATCGCTTTCTGAAGATCGCGCTTCCGCTGCTGACGCTGGTGTGCGCGGTGCTGGCGGTCGGCTACCTGCGGGCGACGAAGCCGGAAATCGAGCGCACCGGGTTCGAGGAACGCGCGCGGCCCATCGCCGCGGCGACGGTGGCGATCCTGGACGTCCAGCCCTCCATCTCGGCCTACGGCGAGGTGGTGGCGCAGCGCGACGTGGAGTTGCGCGCGCTGGTGGCGGGCCCGGTCGTGGCGGTGGGTGAGAACTTCGTGAACGGCGGCACGGTCCGCGCCGGCGACTTGCTGGTGGAGATCGACCCCTTCGAGTACCGCGCTGCGGTGACGGAGGCGGAGGCAGCGCTCGCGGAGGCGCGGGCGCAGCTGGCGGAGACCGGGGCCGAGCTCGGGGCGGAGGAGTCGGGCCTGGCGGAGGACCGCACCCAGCTTGCGCTGGCGGAGCGCGAGCTTGCGCGGCGCGAGGCGCTTCTCGCCAAGGGGACGGCGGCCCAGAAGACGGTCGACGATGCCCTGGTTCGGCGCAGCGAGCGGGCGCGGGCGGTGGCGGCGACGGAGCGGCGTGCGGCGGGTCTGCGGGCGCGGCTTGCGCGCCAGGATGCGGTGATCGCGCGGAGCAGGGTGGCGCTGGAGCGGGCGGAGCGCGACCTTGAGAACACGCGGCTGATCGCGCCCTTCGACGGCTATCTCACGGATGTCTCGGCGGCGCTCGGCAAGCGGCTCGGCGTGAACGACCGCGTCGTGCGCCTGCTGGACCAGGCGCGCCTCGACATCCGCATCCAGCTGAGCGACGGGGACTATGGCCGGCTCGTCTCCTCTCCCGCCGGTCTGCGCGGGCGGCCCGTGGAGGTGACGTGGCGGGCGGGCGAGCGCAACTTCCCCTTCCGCGCGGTGATCCAGCGGGCCGACGGAGAGGTGGACGCGGCGAGCGGCGGGGTGCGGGTCTATGCGCGGATCGAGGATGCGGGCGCGCGCGTGCCGCTTCGCCCCGGCGCCTTCGTCGAGGTTCGCATCCCGGACCGTGTGTACCGGGCCGCGGCGCGTCTGCCGGAGACGGCGCTGGTAGGGGGCGATACGGTCTACGCCGTGGTCGAGGGCCGGCTCGAGCCCCGCCCTGTGGCGCTGCTGGCGCGCGTCGGCAACGACGTGGTGGTCTCGGGCGGGATCGCCGACGGCGAGCGCGTCGCCACCACCCGCTTCCCCGAGATCGGACCCGGCGTCAAGGTCCAGGTGAGGTGATCCACTGATCGCCCTTGGCCGGACTTACGCTTTCACGATCGTCGGTCGGTGATCCACGGGAAAGCTGACCGAACGCGCGACGAAGCAGTTGGCGTTGGCCGTCTCGTGCAGGCGTTCTGCCGTCTCGGCATCGCTCTCGGCCGTGATCGTCACGCGGGGTCTGAGGGTCACCCCGGTGAACTCGCCGGCGCCCTCGGGCGGGTGGGTCTGCATGACGCCCTCGGCCTCGTCTTCATACGCGGTCACGACCACGCCGGCGGCGGAGCAGAGGTGCAGGTACCAGAGCATGTGACAGGCGGAGAGCGCCGCCACCAGCATGTCCTCAGGATTGAGCCGGGTCGCATCGCCGCGATAGGCCGGGTCGGCCGAGCCACGGATCACGGGCTTGCCGGGGCACGCGATGTCGTGGTCGCGCGTGTATGCCTTGTAGCCTGCCGTGCCGGCGCCGAGGTTCCCGGTCCAGGTCACCGTCGCCGCGTAAGTGTGCTCTCCCGTCATGCCTTGCTCCTGCCACCCCGCCGCCGCACGATTAACCATTGTTAGCGACGACGCAAACGAGCGGCGCCGGCAGGCAGGTTTCCCGCCCGCCGGCGCCCAGGGAACGCTCGCCTGCGTCAGTAGGCGTTGATCCGCACGGTCGCAACCGCTTCGGCGACGGGCTCGATGGTCTTGCGACCCTCATCGTAGCCGATGTCGAAGCGGTCGAGATCGACCGCCATGGACTCGCCGTTCAGAGGGAGCACCGCCGTCACGTAATGGTCCTCGAACATGGTGGGGGCCACCATCGCCAGAACGCGGACCTCCGGCGCGTGGCTCTTCACCGCGAAGGTGATCGACTTGCCCGGGGCCAGAAGCACGCCGGGCGGGCCATCCATGCCGTGCCCGACCGAGGCTTCGTCGCCGATGACCTCCACCAGCATCGCGGGGTCGCCGGTGAGGATCTGGTGCTCGGCTTCCTTCGAGACATAGCGGTCGACGAAGATCTTGCCGTCTTCCGACACCGGCGCGACCAGCACCGGCGCCAAGAGTTCTTCCTCCATGTTGTTCGTCACCGTGACCTCGTAGGGCATGTGCTCGGAGGCAATGCTCGCGTTGGCCATCAGGCCGACGGCCGCGGCGATTGCCGAAAGACCCAAGAGATATCTCATGTCCGGTTTCTCCTTCCGATGGGGGGCGTTTCGCGCACGCTCGACTGCAGACATCGACAGCACGCAACCCCCGTTGCTCCTGGCGGTCGATACGCCGGGGACCGAAGCTCGCGGCGCATCCCGGTCGTCCTGAGTTGGGTGGCGCGCGGGATCGTTGCAACGGGGCATGTCCGCCGAGGCATAGAATGAGCGACGCTCGGGCATGGTCGCCGTTTGCGAAGCGCCTCCGGGCCGGGCAGACTTCGGCCCGTGACGGCGAACGCGAGCGGTGCCGTCGCCGACCCACGTTGCCGGTTGCGGAGCATGCGGAATGGCAGAGACACCCAACGAGCCCATCGTCTACCTCAACGGCGACTTCGTGCCGCTCGGCGAGGCCAAGGTCTCTGTGCTCGACCAGGGGTTTCTCCTCGGCGATGGCGTCTTCGACGTGGTCTCGGCCTGGCGCGGCTCGATCTTCAAGCTCGATCAGCACATCGATCGCTTCTTCGATTCGCTGCGCGCGACGCGCCTGGAAACCGCGATGACCCGCGACAACTGGCGTGCCGCGATCGTCCAGACCTGCCGGCGCAACGGGCTGCGCGACGCCAGCATCCGCTTCATCGTGACCCGCGGCGCGCCCAACGCCGTCGTCGCCGACCCGCGCGACTTCGAGCCCACGCGCGTCGTCTGGGCCGCGCCCTACATCTTCCTCGCCGACGAGGCGACGCGGCGCTCAGGCATTCGCCTGCACATCACCCATCTGCGGGCGTTCTCGCCCGATACGCTCGATGCCCGCTACAAGTGCCTCGACCGGCTGCACTCGCAGATGGCGCGGTTGGAGGCGCTGGAAGCGGGGTACGACGACGTGATCTGGCTCGACCAGGCGGGCTACGCCTGCGAGGGGCCGGCGTCGAACATCTTTGCGGTCAAGGACGGCGTGGTGCGCACGCCCGGCCGCAACGTGCTGCGCGGCATCACGCGCCAGACCTTCATGGAACTTACGCGGGACGCGGGCCTGCCGCTCGTCGAATGCGATTTGACCGCCTTCGACCTCTACGCGGCCGACGAGGTCTTCACGTGCAGCACTGCCGGCGGCGCGCTCGCGGTGCGCGAGATCGCCGGCCGACGGCTGCCGCAGCCCTGCCCCGGTCCCGTTACCGACCGGCTCGACAAGCTCTACTGGGCGATGCGGGAATCGGGCGCCCACGGCACGCCCGTGTTCGATTGAGGATTACCGGCCAAATCTGGACGGGCCGCACGGAGGGGGCTCCGCGTAGGGCCCGCGGTCGTAGAGCGCCGCCTCGAACGCGCGCAGCCGCTTGTAGACCGAGATCAGCTCGACGATGACTGTCCAGCTGTGCACGAGGTACTGGAACGAACCCTCCACGCGTCCGAACGCACGGACGATCTGCTGCATCACGCCGAGGGTGATCGTGCCGGCGACGATGGTCGGCGCCAGCACGATGTAGGGCACCAGAACACCGAACTGGAGATACGACCACTTCGCGATATCGAAGTACATGTAGTGGAAAAACAGACGAAAATAATTGCGGCGGACGTTGAAAAACAACTCCCGCACGGTCGGCGGATCGGCGCGTTCTTCGTGGTCCTCGCCGTACACGAGTTCCTTTCTATAAGCGGCCTCCACCACCTGGTTGTTGAACTCCAGTCCCGGAAGCCTGATGCCGACCACCGCCAGCACGGCCGTGCCGAACAGCGCGAAGATGATGGCGGCGTAGACCAGCGCGTGGTCCAGCTCGCCGATCACCGGAACCACCTTGATCGACTTCGAGAGCTGCCAGAGAATCGGCAGGAAGGCGATCAGCGTCATGACGGAATCGAGCAGGCGGCTGCCGAGCGACTCCATGATAATGGCGAAGCGGCGGGTGTCTTCCTGAATGCGCTGGCTGGCGCCCTCGATGTGACGCAGCCGCTCCCACCGGGCCATGTAGAAGTCGTTCATCGCATGGCGCCAGCGGAACACCCAGTGCTTGGTGAAAAAGCTGAGCATCACGGCGACGACGATGTAGATGCCGGCAATGCGGCCGAAGGACAGCAGCAGCGCGTAGAACTCTTCGATCGTCATGCTGCCGGGTTCGCCCAGCGCCTTCTGGACGCCGTCGTAGAATTCGCCGAACCACTCGTTGATTTGCACGTCGACCTGCACCTGATACCAGGTGCCGCCAATGATGATTGCCATGCCGCCCCAGGCCCACAGCGCCCATTCGCGGGAAAGAAAAAAAGATCGGAACATGAACCCTCCCTTTATCTTATATCGGCCGCGAGAGGCGGAGATGTCAAATTAACTGTTCGTAATGCTGTGTTGACTTGTTATTGACACCTGAAGTCTTGCCTCGTTTTCCAAAAGAAATGTTGATACGCGTCAAGAATACAACAGGGCGGCTTTCTTCGTTTTCAATTTACGGCAGAAATTATGGCGCGCGCTTGCATGCAGGCAACACTGTGCTGCCCGCGCCGCCGAGGCTCGTCAGCCCCAGTAGTGGCCAGTGGTGGCGAGCACGATGGTCACGACGCCGATGGCCAGGTTGACGGCGATGAGCCATCGAATGCGCTCGATCGCGCGGCCGGCCGCCGGCAGGACCCCGGCGTCGAGCGCCTTGAGAAACGCGCGATAGGGCCCCAGCAGAAGCAGCAAGTAGATCAGCGCCATGAGCAGGCCGGTGCCCTGCATCAGGTGAACGGAGAGATCGATTGCGCCGAAGCCGCCGAGCTCGACCACGATCATCGCGTGGCCGGTCGCGAGCAGCGCCAGCACGGCGACGCCCACGGCCGGGAAGAAGCGCGCGAACACCCGGCGCCAGAGCGGGAGCCGCACCGCAGGCTCGAGCGCGCCGGCCGCCGGCCGCAGAACGAGCAGGGCGAAGAACATTCCGCCGACCCAGACGACGGCGCTCAGGACGTGGATGGCGAGGAGATAGGCCATGGCTCGCTCTCGCTGTCTCCCGGTGGCACCTAACATGGGCCAGCAGCGGAGGCCACAGTGGGAGAGCATTTTGCTCCGTCGATTGACAAGCCCTCGGTCGGCGCTATCTAATTCTCGGGACTGGATGGGAGGCCCTTCGACGCCATGGCGCGTTCATTCGACACAGCGGAGCCGTTGGCCGCAGGGGAGGGGGACATCACGCTCTCCCTCAGCGCGGCGCGGCGCATTGCGGCGCTGATCGCCGAGGAAGCCGATTCGGGCACCATGCTCCGGGTCACCGTTTCCGGCGGCGGCTGCTCCGGCTTCCAGTACGGCTTCGCCTTCGAGACGGAGCGGCGCGCGGACGACATCGCCATCGAGCGGGACGGCGTCGTGGCGCTGGTGGACCGGGTCTCCGCCGGCTACATGGCGGGCTCGGAGATCGACTACGTGGAGGATCTGATCGGCGCCGCCTTTCAGGTGAGGAACCCGAATGCGGTCTCCGCCTGCGGCTGCGGCACCTCCTTCTCCCTCGTCTGAGCCCGTGCTCAAGATCGCGACCTGGAACGTCAACTCGATCAAGGTCCGCCTGCCCGCGTTGCTGGACTGGCTGGGCAGTGCCGCGCCCGACGTGGTGCTGCTGCAGGAGACCAAGTCGCTGGACGAGGCCTTCCCGCGCCTCGAGATCGAGGACTGCGGCTACAACCTCGCCGTCCACGGGCAGAAGACCTACAACGGCGTCGCCATCCTCAGCAAACGGCCGCTGGAGGATGTCTTCACTGGCCTCCCCGGCGACGATGACGACGAGCAGGCGCGCTACGTCGAGGCCGTGACCGGCGGCGTCCGGGTCGCTTCGATCTACCTGCCCAACGGCAATCCGGTCACGACCGAGAAGTTCCCCTACAAGCTCGCGTGGATGGACCGGCTCGCGGCGCGCGCGGAAATCCTGCTGGGCTACGAGGAGGCGGTCGTGCTCGGCGGCGACTACAACGTCATCCCGGCCGACCTCGACTGCTACGACCCGCCGGCGTGGCGCGACGACGCGCTCTGCCAGACGGAGTCCCGCGCCCGCTTCCGCGCGCTGCTCCACAGCGGCTACGTGGAGGCGTTCCGCACGCTGCACCCGCACCGGCGCGCCTACACGTTCTGGGATTACCAAGCCGGCCGCTGGCAGAGGGGCGAGGGGTTGCGCATCGACCACTTGCTGCTCTCGCCCGAGGCGGCGGACCGCCTGGAGGCCTGCGAGGTCGACACGGGCCCGCGTGGCGGCCCCAAGGCCTCGGACCACACGCCGATCTGGTGCTCGCTCAGGGAATGAACGACGCGCCTGCCATCGAGGGCGGCTGCCGCTGCGGCGCCGTGCGCTACCGGGCCGAGGGCCGGATGCTCTGGGTGACCCACTGCCATTGCGAGGAGTGTCGGCGTTCGTCCGGGGCGCCGGTCTCCACCTTCGTCGGCGTCGGCACTGATGGGTTCGCCTTCGTGGCCGGCACGGCCCGCTCTTACGAAAGCTCGCCGCAGGTCGTGCGAAAGTTCTGCGGCACCTGCGGCACGCCGCTTACCTACGAGGCGGCCGTCTACCCCGGTGAGGTCCACATCATGGCCGGCACGCTGGATAAGCCGGAGCTAATCGCACCGGAGCGCCACGTCTTCGTGCGCGAGCGCATGCCCTGGCTCGCGATCGGGGACGACCTGCCCCGCCACGATACTCTGCCGCGCGGGGTCGTTCGGGTCCCGCGCTCCTGAGCGGAGCCGCCTCAGGCGGCGGCCGCGAAGCGCCCGAACTCGTACTTCTTCTGCCCGCTCGGGCCCTTGCTGCCCTTCGGCTCCTTCTCGGCCTCGAAGTTGAGCTCGATGACCACGCCGCTCGGGTCGAGGACGAACAGCTGCCAGAGCTTGAAGTCCGGGATGTTCATCTGGCGCCATTCGCACTTGTTCTTCACGAAGGTCTTCTTCATCTCGTCGAAGCCCGTGGCGCGGAGCGCGATATGGTCCACCGGCGAGGTGCGCTGGTTGTACCTGTAGTTCCCGTTGTGGGTCTTGGCCGCGTCGCCGCCATAGATGTGGAACATGGTCTCGCCCATCTGGAGCCAGGCGCCGGGGAACGGGAAGTCAGGCCGTTCGACCTTCTCCATGCCGAGCACGTCACAGTAGAATTCAACCGTCTCTTCGAGGTTCTTGGACTTGATGGCCACGTGATGCAGGTCGAGCAGGGGCATTGCATCTCTCCTTCGCGCGCGCAGAGTGTCACCGTATCTTAGCCGCTCGGCCCGCCGAGACAACGGGCTTCGGCCGGGCAAGGCGTAGCGGGAGGGGGAGAAGCCATGAGCACGCTGCACGAGGACCTGATCGTCATCGACGGGCTCATCGTCTCCAACTGGTCGGCGGAGGTTTTTCAGGACATGCGCAAGGGCGGGCTCACCGCCGCCAACTGCACCTGCTGCGTGTGGGAAGGTTTTTCCGAGACCATGAACAACATCGCCTGCTGGAACGGCTGGTTCCGCGAGCACGACGACCTGATCGTCAAGGCACGCACGGCAGCCGACATCCGCAAGGCTAAGGAGGACGGGCGCACAGCGATCATCCTCGGCTTCCAGAACACGTCCGCCTTCGAGGACAGGCTGGGCGCGGTGCAGCTCTTCAAGGACGCCGGCGTCGGCATCGCGCAGCTCACCTACAACACGCAGAACCTGGCGGGCTCCGGCTGCTACGAGAGCCGCGACTCGGGGATCAGCGACTGGGGCCGCGAGCTGGTGGCAGAGATGAACCGGGTGGGGATGCTGATCGACCTGAGCCACGTGGGCTCCCGCACGTCGGAGGAGACGATCCGCGAATCGAGCAGGCCGGTCGCCTACACCCACTGCTGCCCCTCCGCGCTGAAGCCGCATCCGCGCAACAAGGGCGACGGAGAGCTCCGCTTCATCGCCGAGCAGGGCGGCATGATCGGGGTCACCATGTTTCCGGCCTTCCTCAAGCGCGGCGCCGATTCGACCGTGGGGGACTACGTGGAGGCGATGGAGCACGTGATCTCGGTCGCAGGAGAGGACCACGTCGCCTTCGGCACCGACTTCACGCAAGGCTACGGCCAGGATTTCTTCGACTGGATCACCAACGACAAGGGCGACGCCCGCTCCCTCATCAAGTTCAGCCCGATGCCGAATCCGAAGGGCGTCGAGACCATCGGGCAGCTCCCCAATCTCACCGCCGCCATGGAGCGCGCCGGCTGGTCGCAAGCCCGCATCGGCAAGGTCATGGGTGAGAACTGGCTGCGCTTTCTCGCCGACGCCTGGGGGGAGTGACGCGCAGGTTCGGGCGGGGCTGAAGAAGGCCGACATGCCGTGTTGGATACCGAGGATCAAACCGTGGAGGGCGCCCTGACGCGCGCCCGGTCGAGAGAGGGCGCGCTCTAGGGCCGCAGCGTGAGCGTGCCGTCGCGGACCTCGTAGCCGCCGAGGCGGTCGAGCGCGCTGATGCCGAGGAGCGAGTGCCGCATCGCCTGCTCGTTCACGATGGCGCGCACGTTGGCGAGGCGGATGCCGCCGATCTCGAGTGACGGGATCACCACCGGCGCGCCGCGCACCGTGCCGCCGGCGGTCTGAAGGCGGCGCGAGAACTCGAGCGTCGCCGGATCGAAGCCGATGCGCCGGGCGTCCGCCGGGCTGAGCGCCACCGAGGTGGCGCCGGTATCCACGAGAAAGCGGATGGTCTCGCCGTTCACGTTCGAGTCGACGTAGAAGTGGCCGTCGCGGTGGGCGCGCACGCGCACGGAGCCGTCTTCGCCGGTCACCGCCGCGTAAGGGATGATCTCGCCGCCCAGCCGGTTGACGACGTCCGTAAGCTCGAAGCGGTAGCTGTAGCCGATGGCCAGCACGGCGGCCAGGGCCAGCCATACGGCGGCGTGGCGCAGCCTGCGCGCCCACCGCTGCCGCGCCTCGCCCGGCGTTCGCGGCGGCTGCGGTGATCGCGGCGGCGTGCCGAGGCGGTGCCATCCGGCCTCGCGGCGGAGGCGGCTCCAGGGTCCGCGCTCAGACGTCATGGCCGATCACGACCAGCCGGCACGTGGCGGACGTGAGCGCATTGCGCGCGACGGTGCAGCGCCTCCCATGATCCTGACTTGGTGACCCGCAACGGTCTTTACCAGTCCCGAGGCCGTGCCGTCTGGCCCGGCCGGTACGTGCCGGAAGTCGTGGGCACGCAGCGCGCGCACGCTTGCCCGCCGGGCTGCGATGAGGCAAAGAACCGCAGCGGCCCGGCAGGGAGCCGCGTGACGCCAATACGCAGGGAGCAGCCAAGCGCCGTGAAGCGCATCGTCCTGGTAACCCATTCCGAGCGCGCCAATCCCGGCAGGGTGCGCGAGGCGCTGCACGCACGGGGGTGTGCGACCGAGGTCTGCTACGTGGCCGGCGGCGCGGCGCTGCCGCCCATGAACGCAAGCCGCCTCGAAGGCTACGACGCGGCAGTCGTGTTCGGCGGCGCGATGAGCGCGTGCGATGTCGACGAGCACGCGTTCCTGCGCGAGGAGACGGAATGGATCGGCGCGCAGCTCGCGGCCGACGCGCCCGTTCTCGGCGTCTGCCTCGGCGCCCAGATCATGGCCCGAGTCCTCGGCGCGCGGGTCTTCCCGCACCCGGACGATCTCTGCGAGGTCGGCTATCATCGGCTCGAACCCGCCCGCCCCGATTGCCCGCTGTTCCCGTCGCCCTTCCACGCCTTTCACTGGCACCGCGAGGGCTTCGACCTGCCGCCCGGTGCGGAGCTGCTGGCGCGGGGCGTGATCTTCGAGAATCAGGCGTTCAGCGTCGGCACCCGCGCGTTCGGCGTTCAGTTCCACCCGGAGATGACGTCGGTGACGCACGAGCGCTGGCTCAACAACCCCAAGGCCCAGAAATATTTTTTGCGGCCGGAGGTGCCGTCCGCCGAGCAGCAGCGCGCCGACGCGCCCCGCTACGACCCGGTGGTGCATCGCTGGCTCGGCCGCTTCCTCGATCACTGGCTGTCGCGGTTTTAGGGCAGGATCGGACTGGAAGGAGCCGTGCCCGAGCCGAAAGAAAAGGGGCGGCGAGGCCGGTGAAGGCGCCCGCCGCCCCTGTCGTCCGCAGCGTTATGCGGATGCGAGCTGGTCGCCGATCGGCAGCCGGCGGATGCGCTTGCCGGTCGCCTGGTAGATCGCGTTGACCAGCGCCGGCGTGTAGGGCGGCACGCCGGGCTCGCCCACGCCGCAGGGCTTCAGGTGCGTGAAGTCCTCGACGATGTGCGTGCGCACGTCGAGCGGCGCATCCTCCATGCGGGTGATCGTGTAGTCATGGAAGTTGCTCTGGTCGACCGCCCCCTGCGTGGTGGTGATCTGCCCGTGCATCGCGACCGAGTGGCCGTAGATGGCGGCGCCCTCCATCTGCTTCTTCACCCCTTCGGGATTGACGTAGCGGCCGCAGTCGATGGCCATGTCAACCTGCGGGATGTGGAGCGAGCCGTCGTCCCGCACCACGACGTGCACGGCCGTGCCCACGTAGCTGTGGAAGCTGCGGTGACACGCGATGCCTAAGCCGTGGCCGGGCGGCATCGCCTTGCCGTAGCCCGACTTCTCGGCCACCACGCGGAGCACGTTGGAGAGCCGCTTCGGCATGATCGGCCAGTCCTCGATCGCATCGCCGTAGTTCCAATGGCCTTCCACGCCGTCCGCCGTGAGGTCCATGACGTCCGCATCGCCGATCAGCTCCATCAGGAACTCGACCGGATCGCGCCCGGCGGCCTCCGCCAGCTCGTTTGCGAAGCAGTTCATCGCGAAGGCGTGCTGGATGTTGTTGACCGAGCGGTACCAGCCGACCCGAATCATGGCGTCGGCCTCGCCGTTCTCGATGCGGAGGTTCGGCACCTGGTTGTAGGGCGTGTCGATGAGACCGAGCCCGTATTCGAGCGGATGGCCCGTCCGCATCGCCGGCGCCCAGAGCGCGATCAGCGTCGGCCACGCGCCCGAGTGATGCCACGCCGTGACGTTGCCCGCGTCGTCGAGCCCCGCCTTCAGCGTGTGGGCGGATGCCGCGTGGTAGAAGCCGTGCCGGATCTCGTCCTCGCGGGTCCACTGCACCCGCACCGGGGCGCCGATGTTGGCCGAGAGGATCGCCGCCTCGCAGGCGAAGTCGGGCTTCGACTTGCGGCCGAAGCCGCCGCCCAGCAACGTCACCTCGCACTCGACGTCGGTCTGCTCGATGCCGAGTGCGTCCGCCACGTACTGGCGGACCCAGTTGGGCGCCTGGGTCGAGGTCACGACCTTCACCGGCATCTGCGTGGCGTCGGCCAGCGCCACCGGCGGCTCCATCGGCGTGTGGATGAAGTAGGGCACGAAGTAGTCGGCCTCCTTCACCTGCGCCGCTGCGGCGAAGGCTTCGTCAACGTTGCCGCGATCGCGGATGACGTGCCCGCCGGTCTTCGCCGCGGCCATGAGCGCGTCGTTGTACGTGCTCGAGTCGTGCTTGACGTTGGGGCCGCCTTCCCACTCGATGACGAGCCTGTCTCGGCCCTCCATCACCGACCAGGTGTTGGTGCCGATCACCGCGATGCCGCCCAGCGCGCGGAACTCGGCCGGCTTGTCGTCCGCCAGCGGCGGAATCTCGATGACCTGCTCGACGCCCTGCACCTTGAGCGCCTC
Organism: Alphaproteobacteria bacterium; assembly: GCA_965221125.1. Taxonomy (GTDB): domain Bacteria; phylum Pseudomonadota; class Alphaproteobacteria; order UBA828; family UBA828; genus WTGU01. Next base: position 191,415 of record CBDCRW010000003.1, on the reverse strand, counting down.
GGTGGCGTCGAAGGACTTCGCCTTGCCGCGGTAGACCGGCGGCCGCGCCACGACGGCGATCTTCATGCCGGGCACGCTGATGTCGGCGCCGTAGGTGGCCCCGCCCGTGCTCATGTCGTAGTTGTCGACCACCGGCATGTCGCGGCCGATGTACTTCCACTGCGACTGGTCCTTGAGCTTGGGCGCGGCGTCGCCGGTGGGCACCGCGATGTCGGCGGCGGCATCCACCACTTCGCCGAAGTCGAACCACTGGCCTGTGCCGGTGTGGTAGAGGCGGTGATCCTTGGCGTAGACCTCGCTTGCGTCGACGCCCCACTTCTTGGCCGCCGCCTGCTCCAGCACGTAGCGGCCGGCGGCGCCCAGTTCCCGCATCACGTCGAAGTGGTGGCGGGTGCTGCGCGAGCCGTCGGTGTTCTGCTGGTCCTTGCCGGCCGGGTCGTACTTGGTCTCGTCGCCCGGCGCCTGCCAGATCTTGACCCGCTGCCAGTCGGCCTCCATCTCGTCGGCCAGGATCATGGGGATGCCCGTGCGCACGCCTTGCCCCATCTCTGAGCGGCTGCAGGTGATGGTGACCGTCCCGTCGTCGGCAATCTCGACGAAGAGGTTGGGCTTGACCGAGCTGCCGTTGCTCTGGCCGCGCGCCGTCCCGATCATGGAGCCGGTGGTGACGTTGGCGCCGAGCACCAAAGCGCCCGTGACGCCGGCGGACTTCAGGAAGGTGCGCCGGCTGATGTTCTGCACGCCTAGCATGATCAGACCTCCTGCGCCGCTGTGCGGACCGCAGAGAAGATCCGCTGGTAGGTGCCGCAGCGACAGATGTTGCCGGACATGCCGTCGACGATCTCTTCGTCGCTGGGATCAGGGTTCTCGTGGAGCAGCGCCGCCGCCGACATGATCTGGCCGGACTGGCAGTAGCCGCACTGCGGCACGTTGTTCGCGCGCCACGCCCGCTGCACGGGGTGGTTGCCCTCGGCGTCGAGACCCTCGATGGTGGTCACGTCCTTGCCGTTGGCCTCCGAGACCGGGGTGACGCAGGAGCGGACGGCCTCGCCGTCCAGGTGAATCGTGCAGGCGCCGCAGAGCGCCGCGCCGCAGCCGAACTTCGTTCCTGTCAGCCCGAGCTCGTCTCGGACATACCAGAGAAGCGGCATGTCGGGATCGCCGTGGAACTGCCGGCTGATCCCGTTGATCTTCATCGATATCATCGAATTCCCCCCTTGGTCGTCGTTTCGACTTCACAGGGAAGCCTGACCGAAATCGTAGTCGAAGGCCGGTGCTGCCTCCAGCACGATCGGGGCGGCGGGGAGAGATTTTCGGCCCGGTTCAGAGCCCGTAGCGGGACCACCAGAGGCGGGCCTCGATCGCGCCGAGCAGGTCGCCCGCCAGCGAGCCGGCCTCCTCGCCGTCGCTGCCGAAGGCGAGGCCGGGGCCGAGGCGGCGCGCGAGCCATCCGCGCCGACGGCCGATGCGGCGCATGACGACCTTCCGCCCGTAGCGCTCGCGCAGCACGCTGCGGATGTCGCCGATCCCGTCTGCGAGGCCGAGCCCGATCGCCTTGCTGCCCAGCCAGAACTCGCCGCTGAAGAGATCGGGCTCGTCGGCCAGGCGCGCTCCGCGCCGCTCGCGGATCAGGTCCTTGAAATTGTCGTGGATCCCGTCCTGCACCCGGCGCAGGCGGCCGAGGTCGTCAGGGTTCACAGCGAGGAAGGGGTCCAGCAGCGACTTCTTCTCGCCGGCGGTGAAGAGCCTGCGCTCGACGCCGAGCTTCGCGATCGCCTCCTGGAAGCCGAAGCCGGAATAGATGACGCCGATGCTGCCGACGATGGAGTTGTCGTTCACGAAGATCTCGTCCGCCGCCGCCGCCAGCCAGTAGCCGCCGGACGCGGCGACGTCCTCCACGAAGGCCATCACCGGCACGTCCCGCTCGGCGGCAAGCGCGCGGATGCGGTTGTGAATGAGCGCCGACTGCGCGGCCGAGCCTCCCGGCGAGTTGATTTCGAGCGCCACCGCCTTGAGCCCCGGCTGGCGGAAGGCTCGTTGCAGCACGGGGCCTGCGCTCTCCATGCTGATGCGCCCTCCGAACATGCCGGCCCGGCCGATCACGCCGGAAAGGCGCACGACCGAGACCACCGGCGGCGGCCGGCGGAAGGTCGCGCGCATCAGCACGCGGCTCAGCATTCCTGCTCCTCCAGGAGCTCGAGGGCCGCGCCGCCGCGCAGGACGCGGTCCGCCACGTGGGCGTAGGAGCCGTCGTCCTCGTGCAGGACCATGCCGCGGGTGAGCTGCAGCGGCCCGCCGTGCTCGGTCGTTGCCTGCACGATGAGGCGGTTGGCGGTCTTCTTGGCGCGCGCGCCGGAGAACGGGTTATGGGACCAGAGCGGATAGACGACGATGGCGCCCGCGCGCGCCTGGGACAGGCCGCCCAGAATCTGGGTGAGGCGCTCCGGCCGGTGGATGATGGTGATCGAGCCGCCGGGGCGGACCATCCGCGCGCAGAATTCGAGCCAGACATCCAGCCCGGCCGCGCCTTCCACGGTCGCCTGCGCGCGGTTGCGGGCGGCGGGCGGCTGGTGCGCGCCTTTCTCGAAGAAGGGCGGGTTCGCGAAGACGTGGTCGAAGCTCTTGGGCGAGAGTTTCGGCGGCGGCCGCTCAAAGTCGCCGAGCAGGACGTCGATGCGGTCCTCCAGGCCGTTGAGCGCGGCGTTGTCCTTGGCGAGCTGCGCGAAGGCCCGGTCCACCTCGATCCCGGTGACGTGCAGGCCGCTCACGCGGCTGGCGAGGCAGAGAGCGCCCGCGCCGGAGCCGCAGCCCACGTCCAGCGCCCGCTCGCCGTCCGACGCCGGCACCGCAGCGGCCAGCAGCACCGGATCGATGGCGACGCGATAGCCCGCCGCCGGCTGCTGCAGCGCGACCCTGCCGCCCAGCAGCGTGTCGCTCGTCACCCGCGCGGAGTCGCTCTCACTCATCCAGCTCGCCCACCTCGCGCAGGATGCGCCGCGCCGCGTCCGCGTCCTCGTCGGCCACCATGAGGCGGCGCGGGATCGCCGCGGCGCTCCCCTCCAGGACGCTCATGTGCTGATCGAGCACGATGGTCTCGATCCCGCCGTCCTTCAGCACGGCGTCGAGGAACGAGAGCTTGACCAGGTCGTTCGTGCGCAGGAGCTCGATCATTCCGTCCCGACCTTAAGCGGCAGTCCCAACCATCCGTGTCGAGCCGAATGGCAGATGCTAGTGTAACGGCGGCGTACAAGCGCATGGATGCCCTTGCGCGGGCGCGTCGTCAAGCGAGAGGGTCGATGGCAGACACGGTTGTGCCGCTGGAAGGGCGGGCCGCCGCGCGGCGCAAGGCGGGGTCCGGCGCCTCGCTGGACCAGCTTCACGGGCTGGTCGCGGATGACCTGCGCGCCGTGAACGGCGTCATTCTCGACAACATGCAGAGCTCGGTGATGCTCATTTCCGAGCTTGCGGCGCACATCGTCGCCGCCGGCGGCAAGCGGCTGAGGCCGATGCTGACGCTGGGCTCCGCCCGGCTCTGTGGCTACACGGGCAAGCGCCACATCGACCTTGCGGCCTGCGTCGAGTTCATCCATACCGCGACGCTGCTCCACGACGACGTGGTCGACGACAGCGCGCTCAGGCGGGGCGCGGCGACGGCGAACGCGGTGTGGGGCAACAAGCCGAGCGTTCTGGTCGGCGACTTCCTGTTCAGCCGCGCGTTCCAGATCTCGGTCGCCGACGGCTCGCTTCGCGTGCTCGGCATCCTGGCCGATACCGCCGCCACGCTGGCCGAGGGCGAGGTGATGCAGCTCACCACCTCCAACGATACCGAGACCAGCGAGGACGCCTACCTCAAGGTGATCAACGCGAAGACGGCGGCGCTCTTCGCCGCGGCCTGCCAGCTCGGCGCCGTGGTGGCCGAGCGCCCGGCAGCGGAGGAAGAGGCGCTGAGGAGCTTCGGGCTCAACCTCGGCACGGCCTATCAGCTGGTGGACGACGCGCTCGACTACGACGCCCGCGAGTCGGTGCTGGGCAAGTCGGTCGGCGACGACTTCCGCGACGGCAAGATCACGCTCCCCGTGGTCCTGGCATTCCGCCGGGGCGACGAGGAGGAGCGCGCCTTCTGGCGCCGCGTCATGGAAGAGGAGGAGCAGGAGGAGGGCGACTTCGCCCGCGCGATGGCCCTCCTCGCGCGGCACGGGGCGATCGACGACACGGTCGAGCGCGCGCGCCACTACAGCGCCATGGCGCGGGACGCGCTCGGTCTCTTCCCCGCGTCGGAGGCGAAGGACGCCTTCCTCGGCGTGGTCGACTTCTGCACGAACCGGGTGCACTGAAGTCCCGGCTAGCGAAACTCCTTCGCCATCCTGAAGTCCACGAGGCGGGCGCTTTCGGGCCTGAACGCGGCCCAGTCGTCGATGCCGGTCTCGAAGACCGCGAGCGCCGCCGTCGGGAAACGTGTGGACAGCCGCGCGTAGGCCGGCCCCGGCCCGCGCCGACCGAGTGCCAGCGCCAGCGCGTGCAGGCCGGGATTGTGGCCGATGACGAGGACCCCCGCCGCGCCGCCGCCGGCCTCGGCGATGGCGTAGAGCAGACTCCCCGGGCTCCCCATGTAGATCCCGTCCACGTCTTTCTGCGGCAGGCTCTCGCCGAAGCCTTCGCAGAAGGATTCGCTGGTTTCCAACGTGCGCCGCGCGGGCGAGCAGAGGATCAGCGTCGGCGCGGGCGACTGTTCGCGGCAGAAGGCGCCCATGCGCCGGCATTCCCGCCGCCCACGCTCGACCAGCGCCCGCTCGCGGTCGCCGCCGCCGGGCGGCATGCCGGCTTCCGCCTTGCCGTGACGCATCAGGTAGAGCCGCCGCACCCTGCCTCCCCGGCTGCGCTCGCCCGTCCGGTTGCATTCGCCGCGGGGCACGCCCAGAATCGCGCGCCATTTCGACGATTGGGAGATCATGATGGCCGGGACGCGCAGCGACAAGAGCCCGGAAGAGGCCGGTCTCGCGCGCAACGACGCGAACTACGTTCCCCTGACGCCGCTCTCGTTCCTGCGCCGCGCCGCTGCGGTATTCCCCGAGCGGACGGGATGGATTCACGGCGACCGCAGCGCGAGCTACGCCGCGTTCTACGCGCGCTGCCGGCGCCTCGCCTCGGCACTGGCCAAGCGCGGCATCGGCAAGGGCGACACGGTGGCGATCATGTCCCCCAACACGCCGGCGATGCTGGAGGCGCACTACGGCGTGCCCATGAGCGGCGCCATCCTCAACGCGCTGAACTACCGGCTCGACGCCGCCTCCCTGGCCTTCATCCTCGACCATGCCGAGGCCAAGGTGCTGCTCACGGACCGGGCGTTCTCCCCGGTCATTGCCGACGCGCTCTCGCAGGCGAAGGTAAGGCCCACCGTCATCGACATCGACGACACGCCGGAGGAAGGCGGCGACCTGATCGGCGAGATCGAGTACGAGGCGCTGCTCGCCGAGGGCGATCCCGATTACGACTGGCCCTGGCCGGCGGACGAGTGGGACGCGATCTCGCTCAACTACACCTCGGGCACCACGGGCAACCCCAAGGGCGTGCTCTACCACCACCGGGGCGCCTACCTGAATGCGCTGGGCGACGGCATCACCTGGGCCATGCCGCAGGGGCCGGTCTATCTCTGGACTCTGCCGATATTCCACTGCAACGGCTGGTGCTTCCCCTGGGCGGTCACCGCCTATTCGGGCACGCACGTGTGCCTGCGCAAGGTGGAAGCCGGGGCCATCTTCCAGGCGATTGCTGCGCACGAGGTCACGCACTTCTGCGGCGCGCCGATCGTGCTCAACCTCCTCAACAACGCGAGCGAGGAGGAGCGCGTCGCCTTCGACCACAAGGTCGAGGTGATGACCGCTGCGGCCCCGCCGCCCGCCGCGGTCATCGCTCGGATGGAGGCGGCCGGCTTCCGCGTCACCCACGTCTACGGGCTCACCGAGGTCTACGGCCCGGTCACCGTGTGCGACTGGCACGACGAGTGGAACGCGCTGCCGCTCGACGAGCAGGCGGCGCTCAAGGCGCGCCAGGGCGTGCCCTACGCCACGCTCGACGGGCTCATGGTTGCCGACTCGAACACGCTCGAGCCGGTGCCGGCGGACGGCGAGACCATGGGCGAGGTCTTCATGCGCGGCAACACGGTGATGAAGGGCTACCTCCACAACCCGCAGGCGACGGAGGAAGCGTTCGCCGGCGGCTGGTTCCACACCGGCGACCTGGGTGTGGTGCATGCGGACGGCTACATCCAGCTCAAGGACCGGGCCAAGGACATCATCATCTCGGGCGGCGAGAACATCTCGACCATCGAGGTCGAGGGCGCGCTCTACCGCCACCCGGCAGTGATGGAGGCCGCCGTGGTCGCGCGCCCGGACGAGACCTGGGGCGAGACGCCGTGCGCCTTCGTCACGCTGAAGGACGGCGCCGAGGCCGACGAGGCCGGGCTGATCGCGTTCTGCCGGGGCGAGCTGGCCCACTTCAAGTGCCCGAAGACGGTGGTGTTCGGCGCGCTGCCCAAGACGTCCACCGGCAAGATTCGCAAGTACGTGCTGAGGGAGCGCGCCGCCGCGCTCTGACGGCGCGCCGGACGGCGGGGCAAGCGATGCGACCCACTGGACTCAGCCGCGCCGCGCTTGTCTGCGCCGCGCTGCTGCTCGCCGGCCCTGCCGCCGCTGACGAGTCGGACGATGCGTACGCCGAGGCGCGAGCCGAGATGGTGCGGGCCGTCGCCGAGACCACGGAAGAGACCGCCGAGTGGATCGGCAAGACGGAACTGGCGCCCGAGGTGATGGCGGCGGTGGGCCGGGTGCCGCGCCATCTCTTCGTGCCGCCGGAGCTGCAGGACATGGGCTATCTCAACAGGCCGCTCCCGATCGGCTACGGCCAGACCATCTCGCAGCCCTACATCGTGGCGCTGATGACCGACCTGCTGGAGCCTGAGCCGGGCGACGTGGCCTTCGAGCTCGGCACCGGGTCGAGCTACCAGGCGGCGATCCTCGCCGAGCTGGTGGCCGAGGTCTACACGGTGGAGATCGTGCAGCCTCTCGCGGAGAGCGCCGCCGAAAGGCTGGCCGCGCTCGGCTACGACAACGTGACAGTGCGCGCCGGCGACGGCTACTTCGGCTGGCCCGAGCACGCGCCCTTCGACATCATCGTTGTTACCGCCGCCGCGAGCCACGTGCCGCCGCCGCTCATCGCCCAGCTCAAGACGGGCGGGCGCATGGTGATCCCGGTTGGCAGCGCCTTCCTCACCCAGCACCTGCTGCTTGTTGAGAAAGGGGAGGACGGCAGCGTGACCAGCCGCCAGATCCTGCCGGTGATCTTCGTTCCGCTGACCGGCGGGCACTAGCGCCACGTGACGGGGGAGGGGGCGTACAGCCTCTCCCGGCCCGGCGTCTTCATCGCCGTGGCGCTGCTCTCGGCCGGCGTGCTGGGCTACGAGATCCTGCTGGCGCGCCTGCTGGCGATCGTCCACTGGCACCACTTCGCCTACATGATCATCGCGGTGGCGCTGCTGGGTTTTGGGGCGGCGGGGAGCCTGGTGGCGGTGTTCCAGGGGCCGCTTCTCGCGCGGTTTCGCTGGGTCTTCGGCGCCGCCGCATTGGGCTTCGGCGCGGGCGCCCCGCTGGCTTTCGCGCTGGTGCAGTCGCTCCCCTTCAACGCGCTGGAGATCGCCTGGGACCCTGCGCAGCCCGCCTGGCTCTTCGCGCTCTATCTGGTGCTGTCGCTGCCCTTCCTCTCGGCGGCTTTGGCGTTGGCGCTGGCCTTCCGGGCGCACGCCGCGCGCGCGGGCGCGCTCTACCGCATGGACCTCCTGGGCGCGGGGCTGGGCGCGCTCGGCATGGTTTTTTTGCTCGACGCCCTGCCGCTTGCCGATGCGCTCAGGGTCGTGGGTGTGGCGGGCGCGGCCTCCGGCGGGATCGTCCTGCTGTGGGGGAGGGCGGGACGGCTCGCGCGGGGCGGCGCGTGGCTGGCGGTCGCCGCCGGGCTCGCGCTCCCCGCAGCGCTCCCCGACGACTGGCTGCGCCCGCATCCCTCGCCCTACAAGGGGTTGAGCCTCGCGCTCACCGCACCCGATGCCCGGATCGTCGCGGAGCGCCACGGGCCGCTCGGCTGGCTCGCGGCGGTCGAAAGCCCCACGGTGCCGTTCCGCCATGCGCCGGGCCTCAGCCTGCTTGCGCCCGCGGGGCCACCGGAGCAGATCGGGCTCTTCACCGACGGCGGCGCGCCCAGCGCGATCACGCCGGCCGACGCCGACCTGCGCTACCTGGAGGCCGAGACCGCCGCGCTCCCCTACCACATGGTCGACCGCCCGCGCGTGCTGGTGCTGGGCGCGGGCGGCGGGGCCGAGGTGCTGCGCGCGCTGCACCACGGCGCCCGCGCGGTCGACGCGGTGGAGCTGAACCCGGACGTGCTCGCCGTCGTGCGCGACGTGCTGGCGGGCACGGAGGAGGCCGCGTGGCAGGGCGAGAGGGTCCGCACGCACGTGGCCGATGCACGCAGCTTCGCCGCGCGCTCGCCGGAACAATGGGATCTCATCCAGATCGCCCTGGTGGATTCCTTCAGCGCGGCGGCGGCGGGCGTGCACGCGCTGGACGAGTCGCTGCTCTACACGGTCGAAGCGTTCGAGACCTTTCTCGGCCGCCTCGCGCCGGAGGGCGTGCTCGCCGTCACGCGCTGGCTCAAGCTGCCGCCGCGCGATTCGCTCAAGCTGCTCTGGACCGCGCGGCAGGCGCTGGAGGCGCGGGGTGTCTCCGATCCTGCATCGCAGCTCGCCATGATCCGTGGCTGGAAGACCACGACGCTGGTGGTGGGCGCGGGACCGTTGGACGCGAGGGCGATTGCGGGGCTGCGCGCCTTCGCGAACGACTACGCGTTCGACCTGGTCTGGCATCCGGGGATGGCGGAGGCCGACGCCAACCGCCATAACCGCCTTGCGGAGCCCGAATTCCATCGCGCGGCCGCCGCTATTCTCGGTCCTGCGCCGGAAGACTTCGCAGAGCGATACAAGTTCGCGCTCCGGCCCGCGACCGACGACCGACCGTTCTTCTTCCACAGCCTGAAGTGGGCGACGCTGCCGGAGCTGCTGGCGCTCCGCGCGCAAGGCGGCCTGCCGCTGGTGGAATGGGGCTTCGTCATCCTCGTCGCGACCCTGGTGCAGGGCGCGATTGCGGCGGCAGTGCTGATCCTGCTGCCGTTGCTCGCGCTCCGCCGCCCGCGCGCGGCGGCTGCGCCCACGCCCGCACGCTGGCGTGTCGTGCTGTTCTTCGCGAGCCTGGGCCTGGCCTTCCTCTTCATCGAGATCGCGTTCATGCAGCGCTTCGCGGTCTTTCTCGGCCATCCGCTCTACGCCATCGCCGTGGTGCTCGCGGGTCTTCTCGTCTTTGCGGGCCTCGGCGCCGGCGCGACCGACTGGCTCGCACGCCTGGCCCGCCGCTGGCAACCCGTTACGCTTGCCGCGGCCGGCATCGTCATCGTCGGCGGAGCCTACCTCGGGTTGCTGCCCCACGTTTTCGAAGCCGCGCAGGGGTTGCCGACGCATGCGCGTATCGCCGTGGCGCTCGCGCTGCTCGGGCCCATCGGCTTTCTCTTGGGCATGCCGTTCCCGCTCGGGCTGAAGGCGCTCGGAGACCGCGCGCCGGCGCTCGTGCCCTGGGCGTGGGGGATCAACGCCTGCGCCTCGGTGGTGAGCGCGTCGCTCGCGACCTTCATCGCCCTCCATGTCGGCTTCACGCCCGTGCTCGGCTGTGCTTTGGTGCTCTACGTCCTCGCCGCGGCCGTCACGCCGCAGGCCCGCGACCTCGCACCCCGGAGAAACCCGCGATGAAGTTCCTCGTGCTCCAGCACATCGACATCGAGCATCCCGGCATCTTCCGCGACTTCATGCGCGCGGACGGCATCGCCTGGGACACGGTGGAGCTGGACGAGGGCGAGGCCATTCCGCCCCTCGATGGCTACGACGCGCTGATCTCCATGGGCGGGCCGATGGACGTGTTCGAGGAGGAGGCGCACCCGTGGCTCGCCGACGAGAAGGTGGCGATCCGCGAGGCCGTGGCGGAGCGCGACATGCCCTTCCTCGGCGTCTGCCTCGGCCACCAACTGCTTGCCGATGCGCTGGGCGGCCGGGTGGAGACGATGCCCGAGCCCGAGGTCGGCATCATGACGGTCGACCTCACGGAGGCCGGGCGCGCCGATCCGCTGCTGGCCGGGCTCGAACCGACCGTGACCTGCCTGCAGTGGCACGGCTGCGCGGTGACCCGGCTGCCCGACGATTCCGTGAGCCTCGCGTCGTCGCCGCTCTGCGCGGTCCAGGCCTTCCGCGTCGGCCGCCACGCCTACGGGCTGCAGTACCACGTGGAACTCACGCCGACGACGGTCGCCGACTGGGGCGCCGTGCCCGCCTACCAGGAGTCGCTGGACCGAACGCTCGGCCCCGACGGCCTCGCGCCCTTCGAGGCGGAGGCCGCGCGCAACATGCCGGCCTTCAACCGCGACGCGCGCATCCTCTACGACAACTTCGTCGCGCTGGTCCGCAACCGTTAGTTCTTTGTCGCCGAGGGCGGCCAGGGGGGCTCAGGCGGCGGGGCGTTGAGGGGGCTGAGCCAGGTGACGTGACCCATCTTGCGGTCGGGGCGGGTCTCCGCCTTGCCGTAGAGGTGGAGGTGTGCAGCCGGGTCGGCGGCGAGCGCGCGCCAGTGCTCGACGTCGGCGCCAACGAGGTTCTTCATGGCGGCGTTGGCGCGCCGCGCGGTGGAACCTAAGGGCTGGCCGCAGACGGCGCGGACGTGCTGCGCGAATTGGCTGGTCTCGCAGCCCTCGATGGTCCAGTGGCCCGAGTTATGGACGCGGGGCGCGATCTCGTTGACCAGCAGGCGGCCGTCCGTGGTGACGAACAGCTCGACGCACAGCACGCCCACGTGCTCCAGCGCGTGGACGATGCGCGCGGCGGCGTCGCGGGCAGCCTCGGCGAGGGCGGGAGAAACGTCCGCCGGTGCCAGAGTCACGTCGAGGATGCCGTTCACGTGGTGGTTCTCGACCGGATCGAAGCTCGCTACGTGCCCGTCCGCCGCGCGGGCCACGACCACCGAGACCTCGCGCTCGATGGGCGCCAGCGCTTCCAGGATCGCGGGTCGTCCGCCGAGCGTGCCGCGCCAGGCGACCCGAAGATCGTCGCCCGCCGCGAATGCGACCTGCCCCTTGCCGTCGTAGCCGAGGGTCTGGGTCTTGAGAATGGCGGGCCGGCCGATCATCCGGTCGGCGGCCCCGGCGCTCGCGTCGTCCTCGACCGCTGCATAGAGCGTCGTCTCGAGGCCGAGGCCGCGCACGAAATCCTTTTCCGTAATGCGGTTCTGGGCGACGCGGAGCGAGCGCGCGCCCGGCCGCACCAGCACCCGGCGGGCCAAGCGTTCCAGCGCCTCCGCCGGCACGTTCTCGAACTCGACCGTGACCGCGTCCACCGCCCCGCTGAAGGCATCCAGCGCCGCGCGGTCGTCGTAGTCCGCCACGGTCTCGGCGGCCGCGACCTGCGCGGCGGGGCCGCCCGGCTCCGGCGAGAAGACGTGGCAGCGGTAGCCGAGGGGGGCTGCGGCGAGCGCCAGCATCCGGCCGAGCTGGCCGCCGCCGAGTATGCCGATGGTCCCGCCGGGCGCGATCACGGGATCAGGACTGCGGCGTCTCGGCGACCGCTGCGGTCTGGTTGGCCCGCCATTCGTCGAGCGCGGCGGCCACCCGCTCATCGCCGAGGGCCACGATGGCGGCGGCAAGCAGCGCCGCGTTGACCGCGCCCGCGCGCCCGATGGCGACAGTGCCGACGGGGACGCCCGCCGGCATCTGGACGATGGAGAGCAGGCTGTCCATCCCCTTCAGGCTCTTGCTCTCGACCGGGACGCCGATCACGGGGAGGGGGGTCATCGAGGCGGTCATGCCGGGCAGGTGCGCTGCGCCGCCCGCGCCCGCGATCACGACCTTGAGCCCGCGCTCGCGTGCGCCCTCGGCGTAGGCATAGAGCCGTCGGGGCGTGCGGTGGGCGGAGACGATGCGCGTTTCGAACGCCACGCCCAGCGCCTCCAGCGCGTCCGCGGCATGGCGCATGGTTTCCCAGTCCGACTGGCTCCCCATGATGATCCCGACCTGGGCGGTGGTCTCGGTCATGGCGTTCATCCTTTCCCGCCCGCAAGGCGCGCGCGCCGTGCTACTCTAGCCCTCGTGAGCGGCCGCGGGCAGGGCGCCTGCCGCCTTCACAGCGTGGGCGACGCGTGCTATAGAGCCGCGCGCTCCGCAATGAAACCCGAAATCTTGCGAAGGGAAGCAGAATTTTGGTTCACGTCGTCGTACGCGAAAACAATGTCGATCAGGCGCTGAAAGCACTCAAGAAAAAGATGCAGCGCGAAGGAATCTTCCGGGAAATGAAGATGCGCCGCCACTACGAGAAACCCTCGGAGCGGCGGGCGCGGGAGAAGGCAGAGGCGGTCCGGCGTGCCCGGAAACTCGCCCGCAAGCGCGCGCAGCGCGAAGAGTAATCGCCGCCCCGCGTAGGGCGGTGCCGTTTCCTGAGATTTCCCGCTTTGTTGGCCGCGCGCGGCAGGGCTGCGTGGCCTGACCCAATTCCAAATGAGAGATTACAGGGTCAGAGGGACTTGACGATTTCCTCGACCATCTTCTTGGCGTCGCCGAAGAGCATCATCGTGTTGTCCCGGTAGAACACCGGGTTGTCGATGCCCGCGTAGCCGGGCGCCAGCGAGCGCTTGACGAACAGCACCGTCTTGCAGAGCTCCACGTCGAGGATCGGCATGCCTGCGATGGGGCTCTGCGGATCCGTCTTCGCCACCGGATTGACCACGTCGTTGGCGCCGATCACGAGGGCGACGTCGGTGTTGGGCATGTCGCTGTTGATGTCCTCCAGCTCGAAGACCTCGTCGTAGGGGACGTTGGCCTCGGCCAGCAGCACGTTCATGTGGCCCGGCATGCGGCCGGCAACGGGATGGATCGCGTAGCGAACGTCGACCCCTTCCTTCTGGAGGAGGCCAGCCATCTCACGCAACGCATGCTGCGCCTGGGCGACGGCGAGGCCGTAGCCCGGCACGATCACCACGGTGCCCGCGTTGCGCATGATGAAGGCGGCATCGTCGGCGCTGCCGGCCTTGTGGGTGCGGTCGGTCGCCGTCACGGCACGCGCGGAATCGGTGCCGAAGCCGCCCAGGATCACGCTGATGAAGGAGCGGTTCATCGCGCGGCACATGATGTAGCTGAGGATCGCGCCGGCCGAGCCCACCAGCGCGCCGACGATGATGAGCACCGTGTTCTCGAGGGTGAAGCCGATGCCCGCCGCCGCCCATCCCGAGTACGAGTTCAGCATCGAGATCACCACCGGCATGTCGGCGCCGCCAATGGGGACGATGAGCAGCACGCCGAAGATCAGCGCGAGGCCGGTCATGGCCCAGAACACGCTCTCCTGCTGCTCGACGGAAAAGACCGCGCCGAGGGCGATGATGGCGATGATGAGCGCGAGGTTGAGCATGTGCTGGCCGCGAAAGACCAGCGGCGCGCCGGTCATCAGCTCCTGCAGCTTGGCGAAGGCGACGACCGAGCCGGTGAAGGTGAGCGCGCCGATCACCACGCCGAAGCTCATCTCGATGCGGCTCACCAGCCTGATGTCGCCGGGCGTGCCGATGTGGAAGGTCTCCGGCGCATAGAGCGCGGCGCCGGCGACGAGCACCGCGGCCAGCCCCACCAGGCTGTGGAAGGCGGCCACGAGCTGCGGCATCGCAGTCATGCGGATGCGGAGGGCGATCACCGTGCCGATCAGCCCGCCGACGACGATGCCGACGCCGATCCACAGGTAGTCGTCGACCCCCGGCTGGCCGAGGGTCGTGCCGATGGCGATCACCATGCCGGCGATGCCGAAGATGTTGCCGCTGCGCGCGGTCGCGGGCGAGGACAGGCCCCGCAGCGCCATGATGAAGCAGACGCCGGCGATCAGGTAGAGGATCGCCGCCAGATTGGAGGTCATCAGACGCGCCGCCTATTTCTTCTTCTTGAACATCACGAGCATGCGCTGGGTGACCGTGAAGCCCCCGAATATATTGACCGCGGCAAGTCCCACGGCGACGCCGCCGAATATCTTGGCCAGGACGCTGCCCTCGGCCGGCGTCGCCGCCAGCAGCGCGCCCACGATGATCACGCTCGAAATCGCGTTGGTGACCGACATGAGCGGCGTATGCAGCGCGGGCGTGACGCTCCACACCACGTAGTAGCCGATGAACACCGCGAGCACGAAGACCGTGACCGCAATGACCAGCGGATGAAGCTCGAGCACCGCCTCCACGGTTACATCTCTCCCCCTTGAAGCGCCGGGTTCACCACGTCGCCGCCCTTCGTCAGCAGGGCGCCCCGTATCACCTCGTCCTCCCAGTCGATGGCGAGCGCGCCGCTCTCCCGGTCGATCATCGGCTCGATGAAGTTGAAGAGGTTGCGCGCATAGAGCGTGCTGGTATCGACCGGCACCCGCGCGGGATAGTTGGCGTGGCCGATGATGGTCACGCCGTGGCGCACGACCACCTGGTCGTAGGCGCTGAGCGCGCAGTTGCCGCCGGTCTCGACGGCGAGGTCGACGATCACGGAGCCGGGCTTCATGTCTTCGACCATCGCCTCGGTGATGAGCTCGGGAGCGGGCCTGCCGGGAATCTGCGCCGTCGTGATGCAGATGTCCTGCCTGGCCAGCGTCTCGTGGATGAGCGCGGATTGCCGTTCCTTGTACGCGTCGTCCATCTCCCTGGCGTAGCCGCCTGCGGTCTCCGCATCCGCGGCGTCGGCATCGACGGAGACGAACTTGGCGCCGAGGCTTTCCACCTGCTCCTTGACCGCCGGCCGCACGTCGAAGGCCGAGACCAGCGCGCCGAGGCGCTTGGCGGTCGCGATCGCCTGCAGCCCGGCCACGCCCGCGCCGAGCACCACCACCCGCGCCGGCGCTACGGTGCCGGCCGCCGTCATCATCATGGGCAGGATGCGGCCGAAATGCTCGGCCGCGTCGATCACGGCCTTGTAGCCCGCGATGTTGCTCTGGGATGAGAGCGCATCCATGGACTGCGCGCGGCTGATGCGCGGGATCAGCTCCATGGCGAAGGAGGTGACGCCGCGTTCGGCGTAGCGGGCGACCATCTCGCGCTGCTGCAGGGGCGCAAGCAGCCCGACCAGCACCGCCTCCGGCCTCACCAGGGCGAGCTCGTCCAGCGCGTTCCCGTCCGTGAGCGGCGCGCGGACCTTGGTGACGAGGTCGGCCTCGCCGTAAATCGTCTTCGCGTCGGGGGCGATCTGCGCGCCGGCTTCCGTCAGCTCTTCGTCCGACATCTGGGCGCCTGCACCGGCGCCGCATTCCACCAGCACGTCCACGCCGAGCGTGGTGAATTTCCTGATGGAATCCGGTGACGCGGCGATGCGGGTCTCGCCCGGGACAATCTCCTTCGGAACCCCGATCCTCATGCCTGCACCGACGACTCCGCCTGCCCGGGCGCGGCGTCACAATGCCCCGCCCGATGCCGTTTGCCAAGGCCCGGTGCGCGCGTTTTCACGGAAGGTCGGGTGGGGGGCGGAAGCGTGCGCCAGGCGGCCGTCAGGCGGCCTCGGGCACGCCGCAGCGCTCCAGTGCAGCGGTCTGGCGGCGCGTGAGCCGGGCGGCCTCGAAATCGGCAATCAGCTCCTCGTAGAGCCGATGCCAGTTGAGCTCGGCCTTGAGGTGGAGGAAGACCGAGCCCAGCCCGATCGCCGAGCGGTCGATCAGCACGAACTCGCGTGGTGGGGTGACGCCGCCGAGACGGCGGATCTCCCGGTGCGTCCTGGCCGCGACCGCGCCGCCGTAGTGCGCGTTGCCGGATTCGTCGATCATGCGGACGCGGTCGTCGATCAGCGGCCCGTAGATGTAGTGTGCCCAGATGTTGAGCGCGTCCACCATGTCGTTGGTGAGGTCGCTGAAGCCCCAGGTCTCGTAGGCGTGCACCGCGAGGTCGCGGTCGTCGTCCCGCACCGCGTGGTAGAGGTCGATGATGCCGTGGACGAAGCGGCTGTCGAACACGCGGATGCAGCCGTAATCGAGGAGGTTGATCGTGCCGTCCTCGCGCACGGTGTAGTTGCCGAGGTGCGGGTCGCCGTGGAGCACGCCGAAGCGGTAGAGCGGCACGTACCAGGCGCTGAACATGTGCAGCGCGATATCGTTGCGCCGCTCCAGCGGGGCCTCGGTGAAGTCCAGCAGGCGGGCGCCGTCGAGCCAGTTCATGGTGAGCAGCCGCCCGGTGGAAAGCGCGGTCTCGACCACCGGCACGTGGACGCCCGGATCGTCCTTCAGCATCTCGCCGTAGAGCGCCATGTGCCCGGCCTCGCGCTCGTAGTCGAGCTCCTCGCGGAGCCGGGCCGCGATCTCGGCGTGGATCTCGCCGGTATCGATGGCCCGGTCGTAGCGGGCGTAGACGGCGAAGATGAGCTTGAGCTGGCGGATGTCCGCCGCGACCGCCGACGCCATGTCCGGGTACTGCAGCTTGCAGGCGAGCGGCGTGCCGTCATGAGCCGTGGCGCGGTGCACCTGGCCGAGGGAGGCCGCGGCCGCCGCGTCCGGTTCGAATTCGGCGAAGGCCGCGCGCCAGTCGGAGCCGAGCTCGGCGGCCATGCGGCGCTTGACGAAGCTCCAGCCCATCGCGGGCGCCTGCGACTGCAGCGCGCCGAGCGCCTCGGCGTACTCGTCCGGCAGCCCGCCGGGGACTGTCGCCAGCAGCTGCGCGACCTTCATCAGCGGCCCCTTGAGGCCGCCCAACGCGCGCTTGAGCTCGGCGGCGTTGCGCTCCCGGTCGGCGGGCAGGCCGAGATAGCGCTGGCCCGCGATGCGCGCCGCCACGCCGCCGACCCGTGTGCCGACCCGCGCATAGCGGCGCACGCGCCCGCTCAGCCTGTCGCTCTCCCGATCCGGCACGGTCCGCGCCTCGACACCCGCTTGTGTACTCATCGAAGTGCACGGGCAGCATAGTCGTTTCCTGCTCCCTGGGAACGGTGCCGCCTTGAGCGGCTTCGGCGCCACGGGCGTCCGACAGTGGACGCGGCGGGGGCGGTTGTGTTGGGATTGTGCGGAGGACGCCGCCCTTCGAGGGAGCTTGCGGACGGAATGCTGGAGAAGTTCGAGCGCTATCCCCTGACCTTTGGGCCGACGCCCATCGAGCATCTGGGCCGGTTGTCCGACCACCTGGGCGGCGCCGTCCAGCTCTACGCCAAGCGGGACGACTGCAACTCGGGCCTCGCCTTTGGCGGCAACAAGATCCGCAAGCTCGAGTACATCGTGCCCGACGCCATCGCGTCCAACGCCGATACGCTCGTCACCATCGGGGGCGTGCAGTCCAACCACACGCGCCAGGTCGCCGCCGTCGCCGCCAAGCTCGGCATGAAGTGCCGCCTCGTGCAGGAGAGCTGGGTGCCGTTCGAGGACGCCGTCTACGACCGGGTCGGCAACATCCTGATGAGCCGCGTGATGGGCGCGGAAATCGAGCTGGTCAACGAAGGCTTCGACATCGGCATTCGCGAGAGCTGGCTGAAGGCGATCGAGGATGTGAAGGCGCAGGGAGGGAAGCCCTATCCCATCCCGGCCGGCGCGTCGGTCCACAAGTTCGGCGGCCTCGGTTACGTCGGCTTCGCCGAAGAGGTGAGGGCGCAGGAGCAGGAGCTCGGCTTCACGTTCGACTACGTCGTCGTCTGCACCGTCACGGGCTCCACCCATGCCGGCATGCTCGTGGGCTTCGCCAGGGACGGGCGCGCCGACAGGGTCATCGGCATCGATGCGTCCGCGACGCCGGCGGAGACCCGTGCGCAGGTCATGGACATCGCGCGCAACACGGCGGACCTCGTGGAACTCGGCCGCGAGATCGCCGATGAGGATCTGGTCCTGCTGGAGAACTACGCCTATCCCAACTACGGCGTGCCGTCGGCGGAGACCAACGAGGCGATCCGTCTCGCGGCGCGCCTTGAGGGGATGATGACGGACCCCGTCTACGAGGGGAAATCCATGCAGGGCATGATCGACCTCGTGCGGACGGGTTTTTTCCCGGCCGGCTCGCGGGTGCTCTACGCTCATCTCGGCGGCGTGCCGGCGATCAACGCCTACAGCTACATCTATCGCAGCGGCTGACGGCAGAGCGCAGCCGACCGGCCCTTGGCAGGAGGGAGCATGACCGCTCAACGCATCGGCTCTTACGTCGAAGTCGCGCCCGGCGTCGACATCTACTACGAGGACGAGGGGGAGGGACCTCCGCTCGTCCTGATCCCCGGCTGGACCTTCACCACCCGGGTGTTCGACCACCAGTTCGCAGCGTTCGCGGGCACCCATCGGGTCATCTCGTTCGACCCGCGCAGTCACGGGCGCTCGACCGTGACCAGCGACGGCAACAACTACGCCACCCAGGCCGCCGATCTGGCCGCGCTCCTCGATCACCTGTCCGTGGAGAACCCGGTTCTCGTCGGCTGGTCGGCGGGTTCGCTCACCGCCTGGCACCACGTCCGCAATCGGGGCACCGGCGGCATCCGGGGCCTGGTCTCCGTCGACATGCCGCCGCTCGGGATGAGCTACGAGACGAGCGACTGGGTCGAGGGGGCGATCGACGCTCTCGCCGGGTTCTTCCAGGGAGTGCAGACCGCGCAGGGGCAGCGCGCCGTCGTCACCTGGTACGCCGACAACATCATGATCGAAGGCGAGCTGACGCCGGAAGTGACCGCGTGGGTGGTCGAGCAGTCGCTGGCGACGCCGCCGCTCATCGCCGCCAACCTCATCGCCGACGTGTGCTTCGCCAACTACCTGGAGGAGGCGAAGCAGGTGGACACGGAGATTCCTTCCGTCTTCTTCGTCGCCGACCACTGGGCCGAGACGGCAAGGCCTTTCCTGGCGAAGCACTGCCCCAACGCGCGCGTCGACGCCTTCGGCGGGCACATGATGTTCTGGGAGTATCCCGACAGGTTCAACGAAATCCTGGCGGAGTTCCTGTCCGGCCTCTAGCTCGAAAGGGCTGTCGGTCAGCCCTCGACGATGGTGACGTTGGAGATCCAGCGCTGCTTGCGCCGCGCGAGCCGTCCCGGCACGTCCTCCACTTCGAGCGCGACGCCGATCGCGCCGCAATGGCAGGCACCGTCGAGAGTCTTCGTCACCTGAACGCCTCCTTTTGCCGGGCCGGCGCTTATCAATTAATTGAATACGGTGCAAAACGTTTCTCAAATGTCAATTCAAGCAGGACGAACCAAGGAGCCTCTCATGAGCCGCGACGAATCGGCGAGCGAGTCCACGCCCACCTACACGATGGGCTACGGCCCGGAATTCCGAAAGATGCTGGAGCGGCGAAACGCGGCGGACTGCGCCGCTCACCTGCTGCCGCACCTCAGGCCCGGCATGCGCCTGCTCGACCTCGGCTGCGGGCCCGGCACGATTTCCGTAGGCCTGGCGGAGGCGGTGGCGCCCGGCACGGTGGACGGCGTGGACATGGAGGAGACGCAGGTCGAGATGGCCAACGCCGCTGCCAAGGCCGGCGGGCACGACAACGCCTCGTTCCGGACCGGCGACGCGACCGGCCTTCCCTTCGACGACGCCTCGTTCGACGTGGTCCACTGCCACGCCCTGCTCAACCATGCGCCGGCTACGCAGGCGGTGCTGGCCGAGGTGAAGCGGGTGCTGAAGCCGGGCGGGCTGTTCGCCGCGCGCGAGGTATTCGGCGATTCGTCCTTCGTCGAGCCCGCGCGCGACATCGGCGGCATCATCGGCGAGACCGTGTGGGCGACCTTCCTCAAGCTGCTCGCGGCCAACGGCGGCCACCCGCAGATGGGCAGGGAGCTGAAGGCCGCGTTCGTCGAGGCCGGGTTCGTCGACGTTCGCGCCTCCGCCTCCTTCGAGACGTACGACACGGCCGACGACCTGGGCTTTCTCCATGGCCTGATCGTCGGCTGGTTCTTCTCGCCGCTCACCATGGCGGCGGCCATCAAGCACGGGCTGGCGAGCGAGGAGCAGTTCGAGCGCTGGCGCCGTTCGCTCGACGAATGGATGGAGGAGCCCGGCGCCTTCGCCGCCTTCGCTTGGGGCGCCGCAATCGGCCGAAAGCCCTGAGTTCGGTTATTCCAGCGTCACGCGGTAGTTGCCGAGGGGGTCAGTCAGGGCTTCGGCGTCTTCCGGCACGAGGACGGTGGTGGTCGCTTCCTCGACGATTGCCGGGCCCGCGATGCGGGCGCCGGGCGCGAGGTCGTCGCCGCGGTAGACCGGCACAATCTCGGGCGCGCCCCGGCCGGGCAGGTGAATCAGGCGCGTGCCGTGGGGCTTCGCGTCCTGCGCGGCCGCCGCGCCTTCCGCAGGCGCGAGGTCGGCCGCCGCGGGCCCGATGGCGCGGACCTTCCAGGTGGTGAACTCGACGAGGTCGTTCTCGTTCTTGATGGTGTAGATGCGCTCGTGCATCCGGTGGAAGCCGTCGGCGAGCCCGGCCACGTCGCTCGCCGCAAGGGCGCCGTCCGCCGCAGCGAACGGCACTTCGATCTCCCATGACTGGTACTGGTAGCGGCCGAGATAGGCGTACTCGAAGCGCTGGTCGGCCTCGGCGATGCCTGCGCGCGCGAGGAAAGCGCGGCCGCGCTCCTCCAGTTGGCCGAGCAAGCCATTGACGCCGTCCACGTCGAAGCGGGCGGCGTCGGTCACCAGCGTCGCCGTCTCCTCCCACACGATGTCGGAGATGAGGCCGCCGAAAGCGCTGAGCCCCGCCGAGAATTTCGGCACCATGTAGCCCTTGATGCCGAGCACGCGCGCCATCTGCCCCATGTGCACGGCGGTGGCGCCGCCGCCGGCGACGAAGTAGCTCTCGCGCGGGTCGATCCCCTCCTGCACGGTGATGTCCTCGATGGCGGCGATCATGGTGTGATCGACCGCACTCGCGATGGCGCGGGCCGCAGCCGCAAGCCCGATGCCGAGCGCATCGGCGATGGTGCCGACCGCGTGCTCCGCCGCTTCCCTGTCGAGGTGCATCCGGCCGCCGAGGAAGTAGTCGGGATCGATGATGCCGAGCACCACGTCGGCGTCGGTGACGGTCGGCCGCATGCCGCCGAGGCCGTAGCAGGCTGGGCCGGGGTCCGCGCCGGCGCTCTCGGGCCCCACGCGCAGCAGCCCGCCGGCGTCCACGTGCGCGATCGAGCCGCCGCCCGCGCCCACGGAGCGCACGTCCACCTTGGGGATGCCCAGCATGTCGAACTCGGTCAGCATCGCCTCGGGCGAGATGACGAGCTGGCCGTCGCGCACGGCGGAGACGTCGAAGGAGGTGCCGCCCATGTCGACGACCACGAGATCGGGCGCATCCGCGAGCCGCTTTGCCGCGACCGGCGCAAGCGTCGGCCCCGACATCACGCTGTAGATCGGCCGCTCGGCGATTTCGTCCGGCGGCATCATCCCGCCCAGGCAATTGGCGATCATCAGCTCGTTGCCGTAGCCGCTCTTGCGCAGGCCCCGGTCGAGCGCGTGGACGTAGGCGCTCACCACCGGCCTGAGCGCGGCGTCGATGGCGGCGGAGACGGCGCGGCGATACTCGCGGGCGATGGGATTGAGGCGGTGGCTGAGCGTGACCGGGACCTCGGGCCAGGCCTCGCGCACGATCTCGCCGACGCGCCGCTCGTGGTTGCCGTTCACCACCGACCAGAGCAGGCAGACGGCGACGGCCTCGACGCCGAGCTTGCGAAAGTCCTCGACCGCCGCGCGCACGTCGTCCTCTTCCAGCGGCGTGTGCTCCGCGCCGGTGGCGTCGATCCGCCCGCGCACGCCGCGCGTCCTGATGCGGGGCACGAAGGGCTCGGGGTAGGCGAGGCGCCAGTGGAAGGGCGGCTTCCGCGGCGCCTCGCGCAGCGTGAGGATGTCGCGGAAGCCGTGGGTGCAGATCAGGCCGACCGGCGCGTGCTTCTCCTCCAGCAGCGCGTTGGTGGAGACCGTCGTGCCGTGGACGATGCGGGCCACGCGCGCCATGAAATCGGGGAGCGGCAGCCCGTAGCCGTCCGCCGCGAGCTTCAGCGCGTTCATGAAGCCGAGCTCGAACGCGGCGGGCGTCGACGGGGTCTTGAAGATACGCAGGCGCTGGTCCGCGTCCGAGACGACGCAGTCGGTAAACGTGCCGCCGATATCGATACAGACCCGGAAGTCGCCGGGCGGCGGAGCCTCGGCCATCTAGCTGCCGGCCCCGCCGTTCTGCGCCTGGCGGAGGCGCGCGGTCTCCGTGCCGTCGACCTCGTGGCGGATGCCGTCGTCGGCGAGACGGAGCGCCACGGCGTAGACCTCTTCGGCCTTCTCCGGGCTGAGCCAGCCGTTGTCGACCGCGCGTGCGACCGCCGCGGGCTCGCGCCGCGCAGGATCGCCGTAGCCGCCGCCGGCCGTGGTGACGAAGCGGAACATCTCGCCGGGGGCGCAGCGTTCCTCGTGGAAGGAGGGGAGGGTGGCGAGCGTGCCGTCGGGCCTGCGCTTCTGGTTGACCGAGGGCGCGCCGTCGCCGCCGCCGCGCACGCCCTTGGACGGATAGGTGTCGCCGTCGCTGCAGTAGACGGCGGTCATCTCGCCGGCGGTGGGGCCGTAGACGGCGAGCGTGCCCGGCGCGCCGTCCCACTCGCCGTGGCCGAGCGTGTCGATGGCAAGCTCCCGGCACTCGAAGTGGATGGGGAACATGCTCTCGTCGACCTCGGTGGGCGAGAGGATCTGCATGCCGCCGTCCACCGGCCCGCCATACGTGACCCAGCCGTCGTGCCCCGGCAGCCCCGGCCCGCCGCCGAAGCCGATGAACATCTGGTTGACGTAGGTCTGGCCGTCGCGGCGCGGGTCTTCGCCGGAAATCACTGCGAGGCCCAGCGCCTGCTGGTAGCCGCCTTCCGCCATGCCGTGCGTCGGCCCGATCTGCGCGAAGCAGCAGGAGACCGCGTTCACCAGCCGGTCGGTGACATTGGTGGTGGCGACCGAGGTGCCGACGGGATAGCGCGGCCGGCCGACGATGCAGCCATCCCGCAGCAGCACGCGGATGCGCCGCGCGCTGCCCTCGTTGTGCGGGATGGTGTGGTCGATGTTGTAGAAGACGCCGGCGCGGCAGGCGGCGATGGCGCAGGTCTCGCTCAGGTTGAGCCCGCCGGGGATGCAGTCGATGTTGTCGCGCACGTCCACCGTGATGGTCGCCTCGCCGGGGTCGACTGTGACCCGCGCGCGGACCGGGATGCCCTCGTCGGCGACGCCCGGCAACGGGTCGTGGCGGTTCTCGTACGACCACGAGCCTTCCGGCAGCGTCCGGATGGCGGCGGCGGCGCGGCGTTCGCCGTAGGCCATCCAGGCCTCGACGAACCGGGCGATGGTCTCCGGCCCGTACTTCTCCACCAGCTCCTTGATGCGCCGCTCGGCGGTGCGGCAGGCGCCCACCTGCGCGAGGTAGTCGCCGTACCAGAGATCCGGCACCCGCACCTTCATCTTCGCCATGCGGATGATGTCGCGGAGCTCCTTGTAGCCGCGTTCCACGCGCACGCCGGGGAAGTGCAGCCCCTCCTCGTAGATGGTCTTGGCGTAGGGCAGGTAGGTCGACGGGATCGGCGCGCCGACATCGGCATGGTGGGCGCGCGAGACGGTCCAGAAGAGCGGCTTGCCGCCGAAGAACACCGGCACGCAGATGGTGAGGTCCGCGTGGTGCGTGACGCCCGTATACGGGCAGTTGTTGAGGAAGGCGTCGCCGTCCTCGATGTCGTCGAAGAACTCGGTGAGCGGGCGGGTCGTGAGGTCGATGGCCGCCGCGTGCACCGGGATGCACTCCTCGATGCAGACGAGGCGGTGGTCGTAGGTGAGGATGGCGCAGGACATGTCGCGCGCGATCTTGATGACGCCCGACTTGCTGGCACGCAGCACGCCGTTGCTCATCTCGCGCAGGATGGCGCCGAAGCGGCTGGAGAGCACCGAGAGCAGCATCGGGTCGAAGTCCGGCGCTTCGGCCGTCATCGGATCGCCGCCGACGACGATGGTATCCGGATCGGAGAGGGGCAGGTCTTCCATGGCGGCTACACCAGGTTGCGAAGGCTAGCGAGGTCGAAGGCGTCGTCCACGTCGAGCCAGTGGCCGTTGATGTAGAGCACGTCGATGGCAGCGCCCTGGGCGACGAGGCGGGCGAGGACGTCGGGGAGGTCGGCGCGGTCGAGGGTGCCGTCCTCGCACATGGCGTCGAGCACGCAGCGGACCAGCGCGGCGCCGTCGGCGCTCAGCCGCGTCAGGCCGATGAACTCGCCGTGGGCGGTCTCGGCGCCGTCCGTGCCGTTCCAGATCGCCTCCAGCGTCACGCGCTCGTCGTCGAGGTAGCCGCCGGTGAAGGGGCGGGAGCAGCGCACCCAGTCGACCGCGCGGTCGGGCGCGCGGGAGGATTCTGTCCGGCGCCTCGCATCGACCACCGTGACGATGTCGCCGTCCGCGGCGAGCAGGCCGTCCAGCTCGTGCCGGCGGAACAGGATGTCGCCGTAGGAGATCAGGCAGGGTCCGTGGAGGCGCTCGCTGGCGCAGGCGAGGGAGGCGGCTTCGCCGGTCTCGTCGTAGCGGTCGTTGTCGACCGCCTCGATGCCGGGGATGTCGATGGCCTCCTTGCGGTAGCCGCGCACCACGGTCACCGCGCCGACGCCGCTCCGGTTCAGCGTCCGCACCAAGCGCTGCAGCAGCGGCTCGCCGCGCACGTCGATCATGCACTTCGGCCGCTGCTCGGTGAGCGGGCCGAGCTTGCCGCCGCGCGATGCCGCAAGCAGGATCGCGCTGTGACCGCCGGCTGCGGCGAGATAGCGCGCCTCGGCCGCCGCAAGCTCCGCCTGGCCCGTGAGCGCGAACACCTCGCGCACCGGCGTGATCTCGTCCTCAACTTCGACGAGCGATTCGCTCTCCCGGATCGCCTTGCTCACCTGGCGCATGGCGGAGACCGCGGCCCGCATGTTGTGGTTCGCCCAGATCACCATGGAGACGCCGGCGTCCCGAAATGTCTGCGTCGGCGTGCGGTGGTACATGGTGGGCACGATGACCACGGGCGCACGGCCCTCCCAGGCCTCGCAGAAGCCGGTGATCTCGTCGGCGGTCGCCTTCTTGGAGTGGATGAGGACCGCATCGGCGCCGGCCCCGCGATAGGCCTCGGCCCGGCGCAGCGCTTCCTCCATGCCCCAGCCGGCGATCAGCGCTTCCACGCGAGCCACGATCTGGAAGTCGTCGTCGCTCTGGCTGTCCTTGCCGGCCTTGATGCGGCCGCAGAACTCCTCCACGTCCGCCAGCGGCTGGTTCTCACCGATGAAGGAGTTGGTCTTGGGGAACAGCTTGTCCTCGATGCAGACCCCGGCGATGCCGCGCTGGCAGAGTTTTTGCACCAGGCGGCGCACGTTGTTGAAGTTGCCGTAGCCGGTGTCGCCGTCCACAAGGATCGGGACCGTGGTGGCGTCGGCCATGAACTCCAGCATTTCGAGGACCTGGGTCCACGAGGCCTCGTTGTTGTCGCGCACGCCGAGCGCGGCCGACATGGAGAGGCCCGAGGCCCAGATGCCCTCGAACCCGGCCTCCTCCACGATCTTGGCGGAGAGCCCGTTGTGTGCCTCCATGATGAAGGAGAGGGCAGGGGCGCGCAGCAGGGCACGCAGCCGCGCGGCCTTGGAGGCAGCCGCAGCCTGCGCGTCGTCGTCGCCGATGGGTAGCCTGGTCGCCATGGAAAATCGCCGGTTCGTTGCCCGTTCGTCCATGAACCTGACGTATCGCGGTGATATATAAAGGCTAACGACAAGCCGGTGCCGATGCAACGCGGTGCGCCGGACCCTCCCCACCGGATGCCTCACGCATGACAACGCCCCGCGCCCACGTAACCGCGCCGCCGCCGCGACTTTTTTTGGCGCGCCCGACAACCGTGTAACTGGAACAGCATGTCATCCACCGATCGCGACACCAGCCCCGGGCCCATCGCCTTCATCGACCTGCGCGCGCAGTACCGGCGGCTCAAGCCCGATATCGACGCCGCGATCGCGCGCGTCCTCGAGGATGGCCGCTACGTCATGGGGCCGGCGGTGGCCGAGCTCGAGGCAGCGCTTGCCGCGCGCGCCGGCGCCGCTCACGCGGTCACCTGCGCGAGCGGGACCGATGCGCTTCAGATCGCGCTGATGGCCGAGGGGATCGGACCGGGCGATGCCGTCTTCATCCCGAGCTTCACCTTCACCGCGACGGCGGAGGTCGTGGCGCTGATCGGGGCTGCGCCGGTCTTCGTCGACGTGGTGGAGGAGACCTACATGATCGACCCCGCCGACCTCGCGGTGCAGGTCGCTCGCGTCGCGGAAGAGGGGCGGCTCGTGCCGCGCGCGGTCATCGCGGCGGACCTCTTCGGCCAGGCGGCGGACTACGACGCGCTCGCCCCCATCGCGGCGCGGTGGGAGATGCTGCTGATCGACGATGCGGCGCAGAGCTTCGGCGGGGCGAGCGGCGGGCGGCCCGTCGGCGCGCTCGCGCCGGTCACGACGACCAGCTTCTACCCGGCCAAGCCACTCGGCTGCTATGGAGACGGCGGCGCGCTCTTCACCGACGATGCGGCGCGGGCGGACCGCTGGCGCTCCATCCGTCAGCACGGCACGGGCGGGGACAAGTACGACATCGTCCGACTCGGCCTCAACAGCCGCTTCGACACGCTGCAGGCGGCGGTCCTGCTGGTGAAGCTCGCGGCCCTGGATGCGGAGATCGACGCGCGCGGGCGGGTGGCCGGGTGGTACGACGCGGGCCTCGCGGGCGTCGTCGCGTTGCCGGGGCGGCTGCCGGCGCGGCGCTCCACGTGGGCGCAGTACACGATCCGCCTGGAGAACCGGGACGCGGTGCAGGCGGTGCTTTCTGCGCAGGCGATCCCGACCGCGATCCACTATCCGCTGCCGATGCACCTGCAGCCGGCCTATCGGGGCTGGGGCGAGGGCCCCGGCTCGCTGCCGGTGAGCGAGCGCCTCTGCCGCCAGGTGCTGTGCCTGCCCATGCACGCCGACCTCGACGAGGCGGCGGCGACGCGGATCGCCCGCGCCGTGCGGGATGCCGCCAGAAGCTGACAGAGCGCCCATGGGAGCGGAGGGGCGACACGCGGTCGTCATCGGCGCGAGCTGGCGCGCGTCCGACTCTGAGGGGCGCGCGGAATCGCAGGACGGCCGGCTGCCGTGAGCGACAAATGCCCAGAACGTTTCCGTACGATACGGAAACGCTCTACGCTGTCCCTGGCAACAGTCGGGGACCGCGACCCATGCTGACCTTCACCGAAGAGATTCTGCTCCTTCTGCTGGACGACAAGGACGGCACGTTCGTGCCGATTCCGAAGGCCACCCTCGGCTGCGCCATCGCCGGCGCCGTGCTGATGGATCTGGCGTTCGCCAACCGGATCGATACCGACCCCGACTCCCTCGTGATCACGGACCGGGCTCCCACCGGGAGTCCCATCGTCGATCCCGTGCTCGCGAAAATCGCGGCGCAGGGATCGCCGACGGATACGAGGACCTGGATCAGGGTGCTGTCGGTCGAAGACGCGCCCAACATCCGCGAGCAGGCGCTGCAGAGCCTCGTCGCCCGCGGCATCGTCGTGCAGCGCGAAGCCCGCGTGATGTGGGCGTTCCGCGCCCGCCGCTACCCCACGATCGACGGCAACGTCGAGCAGGAGGTGAAGCTGCGGATCGGGGACGTCCTGTTCTCCGACGACATTCCCCATCCCCGCGACGTCGCCCTGATCGGCCTGGTGGACGCGTGCGACATCCTCCGCGAGATCTTCCCCGACCGGGACATGGAGCAGTGCCGCCCGCGCATCGACCAGCTGCGCAAGATGGACCTGATCGGCCGCGAGCTTGCCCAGGCGATCACCGACATCGAGCAGACCGTCATGATGTCCCTCTCGGGGGCGCCCTACTAGGCAAGGGTGGCGCCGTCGCCGCCGGAGATCACCCCTAACACCACCGAGAACCTAGCTTGCGGAGCGAAGCGAACGATTCCGGATATATGATAACTTGACGCTATGTGATATTGTAACATTACGCTTACACGGCGGCGGAACACTGGCGCTCTGTCGGGCCGCTGCTCATTCAGACGAGGGGGGACTAGATATGAGACGCACCGTGGGCATTGCCGCCACCGCCGCGACCGCGGCCATTGCGACGACGCTGATCGCGCCGCAGGCGGAGGCACAATCGGATGGCGACACGCCCATGGCTTCCATTCTCGCCGTCGAGATTGCGACGCTGCGGGAGGAATACGAGGCCCGCATCAGGGCGCTGGAGGAGCAGCTCGAAGCGCTGCAATCCGGGAGAGCCGGCGAGGCGGCCGATCCGCACGATCACGGCCACGACGATCACGGCCACGACGACGCGATGACCCCGCACGACGATCATGGGGAGACGTTCGCTCCCCAGATCGGCGCGGTGCTGAGGGGCATGTTCGCCTCGCATTCGGTCGAAGATTCGCACATCGCCGGCGGGTTCGAATTCGGGCATGAGAGCGAGCGTGCGCCCGAGGGATTCTCGCTCGGTCACAGCGAGCTGAGTCTTTCGAGCAATGTCAGCGATGCGCTGCGCGCCGCTGTCGTGCTGGGCGTCGGTGCGCATCCTGGCGAAGCAACGGAACTCGAGCTTGAGGAGGCGTACATCCAGACCCTGCCGGGCTCCCGGCTGCCCCAGGAGGTGACCCTGACGGCGGGCCGCAAGCTCTGGTCGTTCGGCTACCTCAACGAGCGCCATGCGCACGAAGACGACTTCGCCGACCGGCCCTTGCCCTACCGGGCCTTCCTGGACGGTGCGTACAACGACGACGGCTTGCAGGTTTCCCTCGCGTTGCCCGGCGACGTACGGACGGAGATCGGCGGCGGTCTGTTCCGGGGCGACGACCAGCCCTTCATCGGCTCCGACAACGGGCGCCGGGCGCTCTCGGCCTTCGCGCGGATCGGCGGCGACATGGGCCGCGACTCGTCGTGGGGCATTGGCGTGTCGCTGCTCAGCGGCCAGGTCGACAGCGACGGTGGCGGTCACGGCCACGCCCACGAGATGGACGACCACGAGGACGAGCACCACGACGACGAGATGCACGAGGACGAGCACGACCACGACGAGGACGAGCATCACGACGAGGACGACCACGACGAGGACGACCACGACGAGGACGAGCACCACGACGACGAGGACGAACACGGTCACGAGGGCGAGGACGAGTACGCTGGCCTCTACAGCGGCGACCGCGACCTCTTCGGCATCGACATGCGCTTCGCCTGGGCGCCCACGGGCGATGCGGGCCAGAGCGAGCTGATCCTCCAGGGCGAGTACCTCTGGCAGGTCGATGACGGCCTGGACGAGCACGAACATGCCGTCGATGACAGGAGCGCCGGCTGGTACGCGCAGGCGGTCTACAAGTTCGCGCCCCAATGGCGGATCGGAACCCGCTATTCGCAACTCTCACCGCCGAGCGGAGCGGAAGCCGGCCACAATCCGAGCGCCCTCGCCATCATGGGTGACTGGACCAGTGACGACTTCGGCCAGATCCGCCTGCAATACAACCGGGAGCAGCTCGCGGCCGGCGAGGAGGACAACCAGGTCATCCTGCAATACACGGTGACCCTGGGCGGCCACGAGGGCCACGACCACTGAGGCGCACGGCGGCCCTGGAGGGGAGGGCGGGCATCGACTAGCATCCCCGCGGGAGCAGCCGCCGGGGGCCAGTCATGATCCTGCTGACCGGAGCGACGGGCACGACGGGGAGTGCCACCGTCGCCCAGCTTCGCGCGCAGGCGCAGCCGTTCCGCATCATGAGCCGCGACGTGAGCCGGGCGCGCCGGCAGTTCGGCGACGACCTGGACTACGTCGAAGGCGACTTCGCCGCGCCCTCGACCCTCGATGCCGCGTTCGAGGGGGTCGAGACCCTCTCGCTGCTCTGCGCCTTCTCCGAAGCGATGGTGGAGCTGGAGCTGAGCGCGGTCGAGGCCGCCAAGCGGGCCGGCATCCGGCGTATCGTGAAAATGTCAGCGATCAAGGCCGCGCCGGACGCGCCCACCACCATCCGCCGCTGGCACGGGGTGATCGAGCGGCGCATCAACGAGTCCGGCATTCCCTACACCCACCTCTGGCCCAACGCCTTCATGCAGAATTTCCGCCGCTTCGCCCCTCTCATCAGGGAGCGGAGCGAATTCTACGCGCCCGTGGGCGACGCCCGGATCTCGCTGGTCGAGATCGAGGACGTGGCGGCGGTCACCGTGGCCGCTCTGGCCGAGGACGGGCACGAGGGCGAGACCTACGAGATCACCGGGCCTGAGGCGGTCTCCTATGCCGAATGCGCGGCGATCCTCTCGGAAGAGCTGGGCCGGGAGGTGCGCTACGTCTCCGTCAGCGACGCCGACGCGCGGGCTGCGCTGGGCGCCGCCGGCATCGGGCCGGAGGCCGCGCATGCGCTGGTCGAGATCGACGGGCTCTTCCGCGAGGGGTTCGGGGCGCCGGTGACCGACGTGGTGGAACGCGTGACCGGGCGCGCGCCCCGCGACTTCCGCACCTTCGCCCGCGAGAACGCGGCGCTCTTCCGCTAGGGCCTCGGCGCGCATGACCGACACCCCCTATCCCCGCGACATGGTGGGCTACGGCCGGAGGCGGCCGCACCCGCGCTGGCCGGGCGATGCGCGCATCGCCGTGCAGTTCGTCATCAACTACGAGGAAGGCGCGGAGAACAGCATCCTCCACGGCGATGCGGGTTCGGAGACGCTGCTCACCGAGTTCGGCTTCGCCGAGCCCCGCATCGGCGAGCGCGCGCTGCCTATCGAGTCCATGTACGAGTTCGGCAGCCGCGTCGGCTTCTGGCGGCTGCACCGGCTCTTCACCGAGCGGGACGTGCCGGTCACGATCTTCGGCGTCGCCATGGCGCTCGCCCGCAACCCCGAGGCGGTCGCCGCGATGACGGAGGCGGACTGGGAGATCGCGAGCCACGGCTACCGCTGGATCGACTATCACGCCGTGCCCGAGGCGGAGGAGCGCGCGCACATCGAAAAGGCCATCGCGATCCAGCAGGAGCTGACGGGCACGCGGCCCCTGGGCTACTTCCTCGGCCGCAGGAGCCCGAATACCGTGCGCCTGGTGGCGGAGGAAGGAGGCTTCCTCTACAGTCAGGATTCCTATGCCGACGAGCTGCCGTACTGGGTGGAGGAGGCCGGCCGGCCGCTGCTGATGATCCCGTACACGGCGGACCACAACGACCACCGCTTCGCCACCGCGCCGGGCTTCGACTGGGGCGAGCCCTTCTTCGCCTACCTGCGCGATGCCTTCGACGTGCTCTACGCGGAGGGCGCCCAGCAGCCCGGCATGATGAGCATCGGCCTGCACAGCCGGCTGGTGGGCCGGCCGGGGCGTTTTGCGGCGCTCAGGCGCTTCGTCGACCACGTGCTGGCGCACGACCGCGTCTGGCTCTGCCGCGGCATCGACATCGCCCGCCACTGGCACGCGCGGGACGACGCGCGTTAGCAGGGGTCGCTCCCCGGACCATGGTGCGGTTCCGGTAGCGCGCGGCGCGCGGCACCATCGCGCCATGCAGTGGGAGGCAAAGAGAGCCGCGGCAGGCGCGGACCCGGAATTCGGGGGAGGGCCTGTCGGGCGGCTGCCGGCAGCGCTTGAACGGCCGACGGCGCCCGGACCAATTTGGGCCACCATGCGCCGCTATGGGCCACTATGGGCCGCCAACTGGACCGCTATGGGCCGCCAACTGGACCGCTATGGGCCGCCATTTGGTCCACTTTGGGCCACTTTGGACCGCTATAGGCCGCTATAGGCCGGAAAAAACCTTTCTTCGCGCCGTTCGCCTCGCGGGCTCGCGCGGGCGGACCGGCGGCGGGCGGCGCGGGCGACACAGTCCGTGTCCCTGACGGGAAACCGAGCTAGGATCGCGCGCCTCGACGCAACCACGATACCGGGTGTCCGGCCCATGACCCTCGACGACATCAACTACCCCGACAAGCCCAACGACCTCGAAGCCTTCTGGATGCCGTTCACGGCGAACAGGGGCTACAAGCAGAAGCCGCGTCTGCTGACGAGCGCCAAGGGCATGCACTACATGACGCCGGGGGGCCGCGAGATCCTGGACGGCACGGCGGGGCTGTGGTGCTGCAACGCGGGCCACGGGCATGAGAAGATCGTCGCCGCGATCAAGGCGCAGGCCGAGCGCATGGACTTCGCGCCAACCTTCCAGCTTGGCCACCCGGCCGCCTTCGAGTTCGCGAACCGGCTGGTGGACCTCGCGCCTGGCGACCTCGACCACGTGTTCTTCACCAACTCGGGCTCGGAGTCGGCGGACACCGCGCTCAAGATCGCGCTCGGCTACCACTACGTGCGGGGCAAGGGCTCGAAGACCCGCCTCATCGGGCGGGAACGCGGCTACCACGGAACCAACTTCGGCGGCACGTCCGTCGGCGGCATCGTGAAGAACCGCATGTTCTACGGCAGCCTGCTCTCCGGCACCGACCACATCCGCCACACCCACGACCTGGAGCACCAGGCCTTCAGCCGGGGCGAGCCCGCGTGGGGCGCGCACCTGGCGGACGACCTGGAGCGGCTGGCGGCGCTGCACGACCCCTCCACCATCGCCGCGGTGATCGTGGAGCCGGTGGCGGGCTCCACCGGGGTGCTCGTGCCGCCGAAGGGCTACCTGCGGCGGCTCCGCGAGATCTGCGACAGGCACGACATCCTGCTGATCTTCGACGAGGTGATCACCGGCTTCGGCCGGCTGGGCGCGGGCTTCGCCGCCGACTACTTCGACGTGCAGCCGGACATCCTGACGACCGCCAAGGCGCTCACCAACGCGACCGTGCCCATGGGCGCGGTGTTCTGCCGGGGCAAGATCTACGACGCCTTCATCGAGAACACCGAGCAGGGGATCGAGCTTTTCCACGGCTACACATACTCCGGCCACCCGCTGGCGTCCGCCGCGGGGATCGCGACGCTCGACGTCTACCGCGAGGAGGGGCTGTTCGAGCGTGCGGCAGAACTCGCGCCCTACTGGGAGGATGCGCTCTGGTCGCTCCGTGGCGGCTACCACGTGATCGACCTGCGCAACCTCGGCATCGTCGCCGGCATCGAGCTGGAGCCCCGCGCCGGCGCACCCACCGCGCGCGCGGTCGAGACCTTCCACAAGTGCTTCGACGAGGGCGTGCTGATCCGGGTCACGGCCGACACCATCGCGCTCTCGCCGCCGCTCATCGTCGAGAAGAGCCAGATCGACCAAATCTTCGGCACCATCGAGAGCGTTCTGAAGACGGTGGATTGAGCGGGCGGGCGGACCACCCGGGGGAAGCAGGATGGCACGGGCCTATATCGTCGGCACCCTGGA
Source organism: Alphaproteobacteria bacterium (assembly GCA_965221125.1). Classification (GTDB taxonomy): domain Bacteria; phylum Pseudomonadota; class Alphaproteobacteria; order UBA828; family UBA828; genus WTGU01. Next base: position 158,039 of record CBDCRW010000003.1, on the reverse strand, counting down.
TACCAAGGGCGCGGAGCTGCTCTATATCCGCGACCTGCTGGCGGCGGACGGCGTGCGGGCCTGCGTCGTGGATGTCGGCACCGGCACGGGCTCCAGGCCGGCGGATGTGGACGTGAGCGCGGCGGAGGTCGCCGCCCACCATCCGGATGGCGCGGAGGCGGTGCTGAGCCTCGAGGATCGCGGGCAGGCGGTGGCCGCCATGGGCGCGGCGCTAGCGCGCTTCCTACCGACATGCGCGGACGTGGGCGGCGTGATCGGCGCAGGGGGGTCGGGCAATACGGCGCTCGTCTCCATCGGCATGCAGGCGCTTCCCATCGGGGTGCCGCGGGTGCTGGTCTCCACCGTGGCGTCGGGCAACGTCGCGCCCTACGTCGGCCCCAACGACATCACGATGATGTACTCGGTTGTGGATGTCGCCGGGCTCAACCGGATCTCCCGCGTGGTGCTCGCCAACGCGGCCCACGCGCTCGCCGGCATGATGCGGGCGGACGCGCCGGCGGCCGAGGACAAGCCCGCCATCGGGCTCACCATGTTCGGCGTGACCACGCCCTGCGTAGACCAGGTCCGCGCCGCGCTGGAGGCGCGCTACGACTGCCTGGTGTTCCACGCGACCGGGACCGGCGGACAATCCATGGAGAAGCTGGTCGATTCCGGCCTCGTGCTGGGCTGCATCGACAGCACCACGACGGAAGTCTGCGACCACCTCATGGGCGGGGTCTTCAGCGCTGGCGAGGATCGCCTCGGCGCCTTCGCGCGGACCGGCCTGCCCTACGTTGGCTCCTGCGGCGCGCTCGACATGGTGAACTTCGGCGCGCGCGAGACCGTGCCGGCGCAGTACGAAGGCCGCACCTTCCACATCCACAATCCCAACGTGACCCTGATGCGCACGACGGCGGACGAGAACCGGGCCATGGGCGAGTGGATCGGCGCCAGGCTCAACGCCTGCGAGGGGCCGGTGCGCTTCCTGATCCCAGAGAAGGGGGTCTCGCTCATCGACGCGCCGGGGATGCCGTTCCACGACCCGGACGCAGACGCGGCGCTGTTCGAGGCGCTGGAGCGCACGGTCGTGCAGACCGACGCGAGGCGCCTGGTCCGCCTGCCGCATCACATCAACGACGCCGATTTCGCTCAGGCTCTCGTCGAGAGCTGGACCGAGATCGCCGACTGACCGAGAGCCAGGGAGACCGCCAGTGCCGGGCATGGATCGCCGCAGCCTTCTCGACAAGTTCCACGGCATGGTCGCCCGCCGCGAGCCGATCATCGGCGGCGGCGCGGGCACCGGGCTCTCGGCCAAGTGCGAGGAGGCCGGCGGCATCGACCTCATCGTGATCTACAACTCCGGCCGCTACCGCATGGCCGGCCGCGGCTCGCTCGCGGGCCTGCTCGCCTACGGCAACGCCAACGAGATCGTGAAGGAGATGGCGCACGAGGTGATCCCCGTGGTGAGCCGCACGCCGGTGCTGGCCGGCGTCAACGGCACCGACCCCTTCATGGTGCCGGGCCGCTTCCTCGACGAGCTGAAGGGGCTGGGCTTCGCCGGCGTGCAGAACTTCCCGACCGTGGGGCTGATCGACGGCGTCTTCCGCGCCAACCTGGAAGAGACCGGCATGGGCTACGGCCTGGAGGTCGACATGATCCGCGCGGCCCACGAGGCCGACCTGCTGACCACGCCCTACGTCTTCTCCGAGGACGACGCGGTCGCCATGACGCAGGCGGGCGCCGACATCATCGTCTGCCACATGGGGCTCACCACCAGCGGCAGCATCGGCGCGCAGACCGCGAAGTCGCTGGAGGAGTGCGTGGGGCTCATCGACGCGTGGGCGCTCGCGGCCAAGGCCGTGCGGGACGACGTGATCGTGCTCTGCCACGGCGGGCCCATCGCCTCGCCCGAGGACGCCACGTATGTGCTGCAGAACGCGGCGCACGTCCACGGCTTCTACGGCGCCAGCAGCATGGAGCGCCTGCCCACCGAGGTCGCCATGACTGCGCAGACCAGGGCGTTCAAGGCGATCGGCTTCTGAGGGTCTACACTCCCAGGTATCGGTCCGTGGTTTCCGGCGTGAGATCGGCGCTCGTGCCGGACCAGCAGGTCGTTCCCTTCTCCAGGATGACGCAGCGCTCTGCCGTGGCGGTGAGCTCCTTCAAGGACTTGTCGACGACGAGGATGGAGAGGCCGGCCTCCTTGAGCCGCGCGATCACCGACCAGATTTCCCGGCGGATGAGGGGGCCGAGCCCTTCCGTCGCTTCGTCCAGGATGAGCAGGCGGGGATTGGTCATGAGCGCCCGGCCGATGGCGAGCATCTGCTGCTCGCCGCCGGAGAGCGTGTTGGCCTTCTGATGGCGGCGCTCGGCAAGCTGGGGGAAGAGCGCGATCACCCGCTCCTCGCTCCAGTGGCCGCTGCGGGCGGCGGCGGTCAGGTTCTCGCGCACCGTGAGCGTCGGGAAGCAGCGCCGGCCCTCCGGCACCAGTCCGAGGCCGAGCCACGCCGCCTTGTGCGAGGGCAGGCGGGCGAGGTCGTGGCCGGCGAAGGCGATGCGCCCTTCGCGGTGCGGCATCATGCGGCAGATCGTCCGGATGGTGGTCGTCTTGCCCATGCCGTTCCGCCCCATGAGCGCCACCACCTCGCCTTCGCCGACGGCGAGGTCCACGCCGAAGAGCGCCTGCGACGAGCCGTAGAAGGCGGTGACGCCGGCGACCTCAAGCAGCGCCGTCATGTCCCTCGTCTCCGAGGTAGGCGCGGCGCACCTCTTCGTTGGCACGTATCTCCTGCGGCGTGCCGCTCGCGATGATGCGGCCGTAGACGATCACGGAGATGCGGTCCGCCAGCGCGAACACGGCGTCCATGTCGTGCTCGACCAGCAGGATCGGGGCTTCCGCCCGCAGCCCGTCGAGAATGCCGATCAGCGTCGCCGTGTTCTCGGGCCCCATGCCGGCCATGGGCTCGTCGAGCAGGAAGGCCTTGGGCTTGAGCGCGAGCGCGATGGCGATCTCCAGCGCCCGCCGCTCGCCGTGGGAAAGGTCGCCCGCGCGAACCTCCGCCCGGTCGTCCAGCAGCAGGCGGACGAGATAAGACATCGCGGGCTCGGTCAGCGATGCCTCGCGGAGCGCCGGCTTGAAGAAGCGGAAGGTCTTCCGTTCGACCGACTGCACCGCGAGCATGACGTTCTGCAGCGCGGAGAACTCGGGCGCGACGGAGGAGACCTGGAAGGTCCTTGCGAGTCCGAGCCTGGCGCGCGCCACCATGTCGAGGCGGTCGATGTCGCGGCCGGCGAAGCGGATGGAGCCGCTGTCCTGCCGGATCTCGCCCGCGACCTGCTTGATGACCGTGGACTTGCCGGCGCCGTTCGGCCCGATCAGCGCGTGGATCTCGCCCGGCACGAGGTCGAGGGTCACGTCGTCGCTCGCGACCACCGCGCCGAAGCGCTTGGAGAGCCCCTCTAACTCTAGGATCGGGTCAGGCATGACGGGGTTGCCCCGCCAGAATGCCGATCACGCCGCCGCGCGCGAACAGCACCAGCCCGACCAGGAGCGCGCCCAGCAGCAGCAGCCAGTGCTCGCTCACGTCGCCCAGCGTGTGCTCGAGCACGATGTAGAGGGCGGCCCCTGCGGCGGGGCCCAGGAGGCGCCGCGTGCCGCCCAGGATCACGAACACCATGATCTCGCCAGACGTGTGCCACGACAGCATGGACGGGCTCACGAAGCGGTTGAGGTCGGCGTAGAGCGCGCCGGCGAGCCCCGCCATCATGCCCGAGATGACGAAGGCGGTGAGCTTCACGCGGAAGGGGCTGATGCCGACCGTGGCGAGCCGCTGCGCGTTCTGCCGCGCACCGTTGAGCGCCTGCCCGAAGCGCGAGTGCGAGAGCAGGAAGGAGAAGCCGATCGCGAACCCGAGAAGCACGTAGCAGATGGCGAAGAAGTGCAGCGGGTCGAGCGTGTTGAGGCCCGGAAACTCGTTCCTGATGTAGATCGAGAGCCCGTCCTCGCCGCCGTAGGCCGGCCACGAGATGGCGAAGTAGTAGACCATCTGCGCGAAGGCCAGCGTGATCATGATGAAGAAGACGCCGGTGGTGCGTAAGGAAAGCGCGCCGATCACCAGCGCCGCCAGGCCGCTCACCGCGAGGGCGACCGGCCAGATGATCAGCATCTGCGTCGTGCCTTCGACCAGCAGCGGCGCGGTGAAGAGCGGCTCGTAGTTGAGCGCGTGGCTCGCGAGGATGCCGGCCGCGTAGCCGCCTAGCCCGAAGAACGCCGCGTGACCGAGCGAGACCATGCCGCCGTAGCCGAGCGCGATGTTGAGGCCGGTGCCGGCCAGCCCCAGGATCGCCACTTTCGTCGCCAGCGTGATGACGAAGGGCTCGTCGAAGGCGTGGCCGAGGAGCGGCGCGGCGAGCAGCCCCGCCGCGACCAGGAGACTGATGGCGGCTTCCCGGCTCATCAGTGCGCCCTGGTGCCGAACAGGCCGGTCGGGCGCAGGAAGAGGACCAGCGCCATCAGGATGTAGATGAGCATGGAGGCGATCGCCGAGCCGACGCTGTTGGCGCTCGACGAATCCATGAACGTGTCGAACAGCACCGGCAGCAGGAAGCGCCCGAGCGTGTCGGTGAGCCCCACCAGAATCGCGCCCAGCAGCGCGCCGCCGATGGAGCCGAGGCCGCCGATGATGATGACGACGAAGGCGAGGATCAGCACGGGTTCGCCCATGCCCACCTGCACAGACTGGATCGTGCCCACCAGGGCGCCTGCGAAGCCCGCCAGTGCCGCGCCGAGCGCGAATACCGTGGTGTAGAGCTTGCGGATATCGACGCCGAGGGCTGCGATCATCTCGCGATCGGATTCGCCGGCCCGGATGCGGATGCCGAGGCGCGTCCGCGCGATCAGGAGAAAGAGCCCGCCCGCGATCACGATCCCGACCACGATGATCGCAAGCCGGAAGAGCGGGTAGTCGATGCCGCCCGGCAGCGCCACCGGCCCGGAGAGGATTTCGGGGACGGCGAGATAGAGCGGAAAGGAGCCGAACACCCAGCGGGTGCCCTCCGAGAACACCAGGATCAAGGCGAAGGTCGCGAGCACCTGATCCAGATGGTCGCGGCGGTAGAGCCGCCTGATGACGGCGACCTCCACGAGACCTCCCGCTGCGGCGGCCGCAGCCAGGCTCGCCGCGAGGCCGATCCAGTAGGAGCCGGTGGCGGCGGCGACGGCCGCGCAGGCGAACGCGCCGATCATGTAGAACGAGCCGTGAGCGAGGTTGATGAGACCCATGACGCCGAAGATCAGCGTCAGCCCGGCCGCCATCAGGAACAGCATGACGCCGAACTGCAGGCCGTTCAGCAGCTGCTCGACGATGAGCGAGGCCGTCAAGTCCTAGTCGCCCAAAGCAAAGAACGGGCCGCGCCGGGCGGCCCGTTCCAGGTCTGCGTGTCGGCTACATCTGGCAGTCGTCGATATAGGCGTTGCCGTGGCCGGTCATCGCCACGCCGACGATCTTGTTGGTGTAGACGTCGCCTTCCTTGATCACTTCGCGAACGTAGATGTCCTGGATCGGATGGTGGTTGGGCGCGAACGCGAAGCTGCCCCGGGTGGACGCGAAATCGGCCGCCCTGAGGGCGTCGCGGAAGGCGTCTGCGTCCGAGACGCTGGCCTTGCCCATGGCCGAGATCAGCAGGTTCGCCGTATCGAAGCCCTGGCTCGCGTAGAGCGAGGGCAGGCGGCCGTACTCGGCCTGGAAGGTCTCGACGAAGGCCTTGTTGGTCGGATTGTCGATGTCCTTGTTCCACTGCGAGGTGTTCCTCACGCCGAGCGCGGCCTCGCCGACGGCCTGCAGGATCCCTTGGTCGAAGGAGAAGGCCGGGCCCACGAGCGGGATGTCGACGCCGGCCTGCGCGTACTGCTTGAGGAAGGCGATTCCCATGCCGCCCGGCAGGAAGAAATACACGCTGTCCGCGCCCGACGCCCGGATCTGCGCGATCTCCGCCGCGTAGTCGCTCGCGCCCAACTTGGTGTAGACCTCGTCGGCCACGGCGCCCGTGTAGAAGCGCTTGTAGCCGGTGAGCATGTCCCGCCCGGCGGGATAGTTGGGCGCGAGCAGGAAGCTGTTGCTGTAGCCCGCGTCATTCGCGTAGCCGCCCGCTGCCTCCGCCAGATTGTCGTTCTGCCAGGCGACGTTGAAGTAGTTCTCGTGGCAGCGTTCGCCGGCGAGGAGCGAGGGCCCCGCGTTGGGCGAGAGGTAGAACTTGCCCTGCTGCACCACCGCGGGCACGACCGCGATGGCGAGGTTCGACCAGATGATGCCGGTCAGCACGTCCACTTTGTCGCTCTGCACCAGCTTGTCGGCGAGCTGCACGGCGATGTCCGGCTTGCGCTGGTCGTCGTCGACGATCACTTCGATATCGGCGCCGGCCTGGTTGACGGCGAGCATGAAGCCGTCGCGCACGTCGACTCCGAGGGCGGCGCCGCCGCCGGAAAGGGTCGTGATCATGCCGACCTTGAGGGTCTCGGCGTGGGCGGCCGTGGCCAGCGCCATCGCGGCAACCGCCGCCGTCAACAAGCTGAGTGGCTTTCTCATGGGTCTCGGTCTCCTGTGGTGTCTCTTCGTCCTGTGCGTCAAAGGGGAAATCACGCGCCCGCGTTGACCGGCGGGACGCGGTCGGCCCAGGGCTGCGCCTGCTCCAGCTGGCTGGCGAGGCGGAAGAGCAGCGCCTCGTCGAGGTCGCGCCCGACCAGCTGCGAGCCCACCGGCACGCCGCCCGCCGTCCAGTGCAGCGGCAGCGAGATGCCCGGCAGCCCCATCGCGTTGAAGGGCTGGGTGAAGGCGCAGTCCGGCCCCATGATGTTCGCGTTGTAGTCGTCGCACTCGCGCGACATGTCGTAGTAGCCGATCTTGCGCGCCACCATCGGCACTACCGGGCAGAGCCACGCGTCGTAAGCGGCCATGCGGCCCACGATTTCGCGGCACATGGCGCGGAGCTGCGCGATGTCGTTGTGGTGATCGACGGCCGAGATGCTGCGGCCGCGCTGGATCGTGGTCCAGTAGAGGTTCTCGGTCTCGTCCTGCCGGAGCTCGTGGCCGACGAGCGCGGCCGAGCCGTCGAACCAGGCCGCGGTGACCACGGCGCCGATCCGCATGTAGCAGTCGTAGAGCGGCCAGAAGTCGTAGGGCGCGGTCTCCGGCGTGATGCGGTGGCCCAGGCTCTCCAGCAGCTTGCCGGTGTTCTCGATCCCCTCCCTCACCTCCGGGTCCACCGGCGTGCAGCCGTCGGGGGAGGCGGTGACCATGGCGATCGAGAGGCTGCCGGGATCCGTGCCGACCTCGTCGAGGTAGGGGGTGTCCGGCATCACCGCGTAGTAGGGATCGCCCGGCATGGGGCCGCCCACGGCATCGAAGAAGGCGGCGGTGTCGCGGACCGAGCGCGAGACGCAGAGGAAGGTCACGCCGCCGTACCAGAAGTCGGCCCCCGGCGCCATGGTGATGCGCCCGCGCGCGGGCTTGAGGCCGACGAGGCCGGAGTGGCATGCCGGCGTGCGGATGGAGCCGCCGCCGTCGCTGGCTTCCGCCAGCGGCAGGACGCGAGACGCGACCGCCGCCGCCGAGCCGCCGGAGGAGCCGCCCGGCGTGCGCGTCGTATCCCAGGGATTGACGGTGGGCCCGTACATCTTGGGCTCGGTGGAGAGCGCCCAGCCGGCCTCCGGCGAGTTGGACTTGCCGAGCAGCACGAAGCCCGCCTGCTTCACGCGCCGCACCTGCTCGTTGTCGCTGGTCGAGACCACGTCCTTGAAGTAGGGGCAGGCGTTGGTGTTCTGCAGGCCGGTCCAGTCGGTCGCGATCTCCTTCACGAGCCAGGGGACGCCCTTGAAGGGCCCGTCGGGGAGCGCGGGGTCGGCCGCCATCGTGCGGCCTTCCTCGTAAGCCTTGTAGGTGAGGAAGTTGAGCTCGCCGTTGACCGCCTCGGCGCGGCGGATCGCCTCTTCGATTACCTCGCTCGGCGAGACCTCTCCCTTCCCGACGAGGGCGGCGAGCCCCATTCCGTCAAGCGTGCCGTAAACCTCGGAAATCCCGCCGGTCATGCGTCCTCTCCCTGCGTCATCGGATGGCGTGAATCGTTCAACCCGTTATCGCACGGCCACCGCAGGCGGGATAGCCTCTGTCCGCCGCAGTTGAGCGGCAATCGACGCCTCACGCCGGCTGCGGCTGCCGCGCTGCGCCGGAGCGTTCGGCCCGCACCCTGCGGGTCGCGTCCTCGTCGAGCCGCAGCGGGTCCGCCTCGATCACCACGCCGTAGTCGTCGCGCGCACGCTCGACGGTGGTGAAGCCGTCGAACACGTCAGCCAGCACGAGCGCCGGATCGCGCTCCAGCGGGTCGCCGTAGCCGCCGGAGTTGGGCACCGTGATCTCGATGCTGTCGCCGGCGGCGAGGCGGAAGCCGGTGAACTTCGACGGCCACGCCTCCTCGTCCGCGCCGCCCCGGTTGCGGACCACGGAGGCGTTCAGCCCCGCCATGCCGCCGAACACGCCCCAGGGCTCGTCGGATTCGTGCCGCTCGCCCTCGCAGGTGACGATGGTGTCCACCAGCATCTTGTTGACCCGCACCATGCCGATGCCGCCCCGCCACTTGCCGGCGGCGCAGGGCTCGTTGCGGAGCTCGTAGCGCTCGGTGCGGATGGGGAAGCGCCACTCCAGCTCCTCGATCGGGTTGTTGCGGGTGTTGGCGATGAGGCAGTCCACGGCGTCGAGCCCGTCGCGGTCCGGCCGGCCGCCGTATGAGCCCTCGTCCACTTCGAGATAGACCCAGTACTCGCCCTGCTCGGTGTCGAAGCCGGAGTACGAGATGAAGTGCAGGTGCGCCGAGTTGCCCGCGGTCACCCGCTCCGGCACCACAGGCGCGAGCGCGCGGAGCACCAGGTCGACGGCGCGCTGCACCTGGCAGAAGCGGGCGAAGCAGGAGCGCGGGAAGTTGGGGTTGAAGATCGAGCCCTTGGGCGCGATCACGTTGATCGGCCGCGTCATGCCCTCGTTCTGCGGCACGTAGACCGGGTGCGTCACGGTATCGAGGAAGATCATCCGCGTGATGAAGGACATGGCAGAGCACGTCGTGCCCTCGAAGGGGACGTTGTAGCCGGTCGGCACTTCCTCGCTGGAGCCGGTGAGGTCGTAGGTGATCTCGTCGCCCTCGATGATCACCTTGACCTTGACCGGCAGCTTGCGGCCGCGGTTCACCCCGTCGTCGTCGAGGTAGCCCACGGCCGTCTCGTACTCGCCGTCGGGGATCTTGGCGATCTCGCGGCGCAGCATCTGCTCCGAATAGGTCATCCAGTGCTGGCCCGCGTCCTCGACGGCGGCGAGCCCATAGCGCCCGATGAGATCGAGGTAGCGCCGCTTGGCAAGCTCGCAGGCCGCGATCATCGCCTGGATGTCGCCCTCGTTGGGCGTGGGCGTGCGCATGTTCTCCAGGATGTGCTTCCAGAGCCCGTCCTGGCGCACGCCTTTCACGGCGAGTTTCACGGCCCGGTAGATGTTGCCCTCGGCGTAGATGTCGACGGCGTTGATGTTGAGTCCAGGATACGCGCCCCCGATATCGAGCAGGTGAGCGGATGCGCCGGCGAAACCCACCAGCTCCTCCTGGTGGTAGATCGGCATCACGATGGCGCAGTCGGGCGAGTGGGTGGCCCCGTAATAGGGGTCGTTGTGGAAGATGATGTCGCCTTCGTGAATGTCGCCGTCGAGCAGCTTGATGACGTTCTGCACGATGCGCGGCATGGCGCCCATGAACATCGGCGTCGATTCCGATTCCGCCAGCATCAGGCCGTCGCGGTCGAAGACGCCGGCGCCCAGGTCTTCGGACTCGCGGATGATCGACGAGTACGACATACGGTAGAGCACGCCCGCCATCTCCTGCGCGATGGCGGTGAACGCGCCGCCGATGACGCGCTGCATGATCGGCGCCGCGAGGTCGTGCCCGTGCTGCGCCGCAGCGCCCGCGCAGTCGATCACGATGTTGCCGCGCGCATCGATCGCGGCCTCGCAACGGGGCGGGATCACGATGGTCGTGTCGTACTGCTCGACGATGGCGGGACCCGATATGCTGTCGCCCGCACGGAGCGCTACGCGGTCGTAGAACGGGGTCTCGTGGGTCTCGCCCTTGCCCTCGACCTCGAAGACGACCGGCTGGCGTAGCAACGGCGTGGCTTCGCCGCCGCCGCCTCCTTCGATCTCCGGCCAGTCGAGGTCGGGAATGCGGCCGATGCCAACGGCACGGATGTTGATGATCTCGATGGGTGCGTCGAAGCGGTGGCCGTACTCGGCCTCGTGCGCGCGGTGGAAGCGGTCGGCCAGCTCCTCGATCCAGGCGTCGTCGATATCGCCTGCCGGCGCGTCGAAGCGGACCTCGTAGCCCTGGCCGGCGTAGCGGCAGTCCGCGAGGCGGCGGATCAGGCGGTCGCCCTCCGGCACGCCGTCCGCCTCCAGCCGCGACAGCGCTTGCGATGTCAGCTCCTCGAAGCGCGCCGCGAGATGGGCGCGGTCGAGAGTGGCGAGCGGCTGGCGCTCGGTTGTGACGAACTCGTGCTGCATGTCGGTGGCGAGCAGCCCGGTGGCTGAGAGGATGCCGGGATGCGGCGGCACCAGCACGCGCGGGATCTCCAGCTCGACCGCGATGTCGCAGGCGAAGAGCGGGCCCGCACCGCCGGCAGCGACGAGTGTGAAGTCGCGCGGGTCGTAGCCGCGCCGCACGCTGTTGAGCTCGATCGCCTGCACCATGCTGAACTTCTGGATCTGCAGCGCGCCGAGCGCGGTCTCCTCCAGCGGCATGCCGAGCGTGCCGGCGAGACCCTGCAGCGCATCGCGGGCGCGGTCCGCGTAGAGCGTCATCTGCCCGCCGACGAGCCCGCGGTCGGTCCGCAGCCGGCCGAGCACCACCTGCGCGTCCGTCGAGGTGGGCTCGGCTCCGCCGCGTCCGTAGCAGGCGGGGCCCGGCTCGGCGCCGGCGGATTGCGGGCCGACGCGGTAGATGCCGCCCTCGTCGACGTAGGCGATGGAGCCGCCGCCCGCACCGATGGTGTCGATATCGACCATCGGGATCATGGCCTGGTAGTCGCCGACCTTGGTGTCGAGCAGGTGGCGCATCCTGAGCGCGCCACCGGCGGCCACGCCGATGTCGGCGGACGTGCCGCCGATATCGAGCGTGAACACGTTGTCGTAGCCGGCCATCTTGCCGGCCCAGATGCCGCCGATGAGCCCCGCCACCGGCCCCGACATCATCAGGTTGACCGGGCCGCCGGTTGCGCTCTCCGCCGTCGTCATGCCGCCGGAGGACTGCATCAGCCGCACGCCGCGCGCGAGCCCGGCATCCTTCAGGCCGGACTCGAGCCGGCCCACGTAGCTCCCGACCCGCGGGCCGACGTAGGCATTGAGGCACGTGGTTGAGAAGCGCTCGAACTCCCGGTAGAGCGGCAGCACCTCGCTCGAGATCGAAAGGTAGGCGTCGGGACACTCCTCCCGGAGGATTTCCTTGATGCGCTGCTCATGCGCCGGGTTGAGATAGGCATGCAGCAGGCAGACGGCGATGGCATCGACGCCTGCCTTGCGCAGCGCCCGCGCGCGCTCCCGCACCTCCGCCTCGTCCAGCGGCACGATGATCTCGCCCTTGGGCGCGGTGACCCGTTCGCGCACCGTGAGCCGATGGCGCCGCCTCACCAGCGGGCGCGATTGCCACGGCAGCTCCTGCTGGAGCGAGAAGTTGTGCGGCTTCTTGTGGCGCGCAATGTGCAGGATGTCGCGGAAGCCCTCGGTCGTGATCAGGCCGACCTCGGCGCCCTTGTGCTCGATCGCGATATTCGTCGCCACGGTGGTGCCGTGCAGCAGCAGGTCCACCGACTCCAGGCTCACACCGGCCTTGCCGCAGAGGGCGTCCACGCCCGTCATTACGGCGCGCGCCGGATCGTCCGGCGTGGACGGCACCTTGTCGACCGTGATCGCGCCCGCCGCCTCGTCGACCAGAATGAGGTCCGTGAAGGTACCGCCGACATCTACGCCGATGCGCCGCATGGCTCCTCTCCTTCGCACGCCGGTATGTCTCATCTTCGCCGAGGCTCGGCTGCGCGACAATCGCCTTGCGGCGCGATGCCGCCGGGGAGGAGAGATCGCCCGATGCGCGGCCGTCACGAAATGGTGTCTTGCAAGGGGCCCGGGTCGTCGCTACCTGACGGGTGAAGGTCGCCTTCAAGCCAGCGGGGCCCGGCCAATCGCCGAGCATCATTGCGATGTTCCTGAGCGTCTTCGACATCTTCAAGGTCGGCATCGGCCCGTCCTCGTCCCACACCATGGGGCCGATGGCGGCGGCCGAGGCCTTCCTCGCGCTGCTGGCGGAGCGGATCGCGGAGGATCCACCGCCCGACTCGTGGCTGCGCATTCACGTCTCGCTCCATGGCTCCCTGGCCTTCACCGGCAGGGGCCATGCGACGGACCGGGCGATCGTGTTCGGACTGCTCGGCCATCGCGCCGGCGACATTGATATCGACAAGGCCGAGGCCGACGTGGCGATCCTCAGGGCAAGCAGACACCTGCCTTCGCTCGGCGGCATCACGCTCGTGTTCGATCCGCATCACCACATCTTCTTCGACTATGGCCCGCCGTTGCCGGGCCATCCCAACGGCATGGAATTCCACGCCGTCGACGCCCAGGAACATTTTTTAGTCATGGCTGAGAGGGCGGGATGACCGAGAGCGGGCAGGCTTGGGCCGATGAAGGTCCTGGCCGAGCTTGGCTGGGCGGCTGCATGGGGTCCGCGGGGGCCGGTAGGGCTCGGTTTTCGGGCTCGCCGGGCAAAGCGATCCCGCCGCGCCGTTCGACGGCGCGTCCCGTCGCGCTCTGCGACGCGGTTACGCCCGCAGGATCATGCAGCGGGCGCGATCAGGATCGCGTCGAGAGCCTCCTGGGCGCGGGCGGCATAATGCCGGTTGGCCTCGGGCAGGAAGCGGAAGCGCCCGTCGCAGCGCACGATGGCGATGGCCGCGTTGGTCAGGCAGGAGAGATTGCGCGGCAGGTGGCGCACGTACGCCCGGCAGCGGTCTTCGTCATAGGTGAAGTCGCGCACGTAGTGCAGCCGGTTCTCGATGTGCCAGTGATTGCGGACCAGAGCCAGAAGCTCCTCGGGCCCGGCGCGGTCTGCGCCGAGCGAGGTCAGGCTCCAGGTCACCTCGACGCTGCGCTCGCCGGTCTTGAGGATCTCGCGCTCGCGTTCGATGCGCATCGCCTGGCGGCGTCCGTGAAGGTTGGCGTAGCCGTCCCATTCGGCAGCGGAGAGGTCGACGACGGCGCAGCGGCGGCGCTCGATGCGGCCATGGCCCTTGTCGACGGTTTCGTGCCAGGGCGCGTCGGAGAAGTCGATCGCCTTGAGGTCTTCGAGGATGGTCTCCTGATTGTCCTTCACCGCGGTGACCACGTAGTCGGCGCGACGCCCGAGCAGGCAGCGCGCGGTCTCGTGCTGGGCGTGCATCGCATCGAGGGTGACGGTCCGGCCTGCGAGGTCGAGACTGCTGGAGAGTTCGCGCACGGCGGGGATCTCGTTGCTCTTTCTATCGACCTCGACCTGTCCCAGGACCATGCCGGTCTTGTGCACCAGCGCCGCGACCATCATGCGCCGCCCGTCTTCGGTCTGCTTCGAGGCGCCGCGCAGGTCCTTTCCGTCCATGGCGACCGGGGCGTGCGCGCCGTCGTGCTGGCCGGTCCACCGGCCGATGGCGTTGTCCAGCGTCTCCGGCGGCAGGGCGGCGAGGATGTTGTGGAAGGTGGTGATCGCGGGCGCGGTGTAGCGCTTCTTCGAAGGGCTCCAGAACGCGCCGACCGCCTCGAGCTGCTCCTGCGAGAGCAGGGCGGCGAACTGGGCGAAGGCTGTCGAGCCCCGGTAGCCGGCAAGGCGGGCGGCGACGGCAACCGCCAGCACGGTCTTCAAGGGATAGCGCTTGCCCCGGGCATGGCGGCACTCGGGCACCTCGCCCAGGCACTCGAACAGGCTGCGCAGCCGGGGCGCCGTCATCGGCTCGCTGTGTTGCTCGGCGTTCCAGTTCGCCGGGATCTCGGCCCGGCTCAGCGCTTCGGCGGCGCCATCGCTAAGTTCGAACACGAAGACCTCCTTGGGCTGGCCGTGGTGGCGCCAGCGCGGAGCAGCTCCGGGGTCACGGGCAAAGCCGCGCGTCATCCCCAGCGAGCGCCAGTTCGACGCGCGGTAGCAGGTGCCGGCGAAGCGCGCGGGATCGACGAAGGTCTCGGCCAGGAGCGCCGGGTATCCATGCACCGCCTGGGTGTCCGCAGACAGCCGCCGCAGGCTCAGCCCCAGAACCCGCGAGGCCAGGTTGGGAACCCGCTCAGGCGTCAGGATCACGAAGCGCGAGTTGTTCGCGATCAGATGCAGGCGCCGGAACTGCTGCTCCGCCGACCAGCCGATCCAGCGGTCGCGCGCGGCCAGCTTGAACGCGCCCGGCTGCCAGCCGATCAGGGCGAGCCAGGTCTCGCCATGCACCGCGACATGGCGCAGCCCCTTGCCGACGACGCCGTGGAATCGCAGGTAGTGGTGCTCCTCCACCAGCCGGTCCCAGCGCCGGTGCTCCCGCGCGCCCCAGGTCGGGCGCACCGTGACCGCACGCAGATCAATGGACGAATCCAGGCCCGGCAACGTCGCCATGGCCGCTACACTGCCACAGCGAAAACGAAATGACCAGCGCCGCGATCACCTCACGCCGCTCGCCGGGCGGACAAAAAACGAGCCCTGCGTCGACGCCCAAGGGGTGGGCTACCTGAGCCAGATCTACTATTCGATCGGCGGCGGCTTCATCGTGACGGCCGAGGAGTTGGCCGGCGACCGGGCGAGCGTCGGCGACGATGCGGAGACGCAGGTCCCGTTCCCGTTCGATAACGCCGCCTCCATGCTGCGAATGGCGGAGGAGAGCGGCAACTCCATCGCCCGGATGATGCTGGCGAACGAGCGCGCCGCCCGCTCGGAGGCCGAAGTCGATGCCGGTATCGGGGCGCTCTGGGGCGCGATGAACGCCTGCATCGATCGCGGGCTTGCGTGCCAGGGCGAGCTGCCCGGCGGGCTCCGCGTCAAGCGCCGCGCCGGCAAGCTCTTCGAACAGCTCTGCGAGGAGGAAGGCTCCAACAGCGCGCAGCCGCACGTCTACTCCGACTGGTTGACCGTCTATGCGATGGCGGTCAACGAGGAGAACGCCGGCGGGGGCAAGGTGGTGACGGCGCCCACCAACGGCGCGGCCGGCGTGATTCCGGCCGTGCTGCGCTACTACCTCGATCATTGTTTTGGCGCCGAGACGGACAGGATCGGGGAGTTCCTGCTCACCGCCGCAGCGATCGGCGGCCTCATCAAGGCCAACGCGTCGATCTCCGGCGCCGATGCCGGCTGCCAGGCGGAGGTGGGCTCCGCTGCCGCGATGGCCGCCGCGGGGCTCTGCGCGGTCCTCGACGGGACGCCGGCGCAGGTGGAGAACGCCGCCGAGATCGCGCTGGAGCACCATCTCGGCATGACCTGCGACCCCGTGGGCGGCCTCGTCCAGGTGCCCTGCATCGAGCGCAACGGCATCGGCGCGACCAAGGCCGTGGCCGCCGCCTCGCTCGCGCTGCGGGGCGACGGCACACACTTCATGCCGCTCGATAACTGCATCGAGGCGATGCGCGAGACCGGGCGGGAGATGAGCGTCAAGTTCAAGGAGACAAGCCTGGGCGGCCTCGCGGTCAACATGCCCGAGTGCTGACGCGGTCGGCCGTCGAACCGATCGATTGACAATCCGGTCGAGGTGAGGCGAACACAGTGTCGCACCGCCGGACAGCGAAGGTCTCCCTCATGCCCGAAACACGCATTCGACCCCGCCGCTCGTTCATCTTCACGCCGGGATTGCGGCCCGAGATGTTTCCGAAGGCGCTCGCGAGCGGGGCGGACATCGTCTGCGTCGAGCTTGAGGACGGCATCGCGCCCAAGGACAAGCCGGCTGCACGCGCCAGCGCGATCAAGCTCTTCGAGAGCCCGCAGGCCGATGACGGGGTCGAGCGGATCGTCCGCATCAACTCGTTGCGCGAGGGCTTCGGCATCGCCGACGTGCAGGCGGTCCTGGCCAGCGACTCGCCGCCGCCCGCGCTGATGATGCCCAAGGTGCGCAGCCCCGACGAAGTGGTGCTGCTCGACAACCTGCTGAGCGAGCGCGGCCACGGCACCCGCCTGCACGTGATCATCGAGACCAATGCCGGGCTCGAGGCCGCCCACGACATCGCCCACTGCAGCCCGCGCATCGACGCGATGTTCTTTGGCGGCGTCGACATGGCCGCCGAGCTGCGCTGCCGGAACGCCTGGGAGCCGCTGCTCTACGCCCGCTCGCGCGTCGTCCATGCCGCCGCCAGCGCCGGGCTGGACGTGATCGACGTGCCCTACCTCGACCTCCAGGACGCGGAGGGCATGGAGCGTGCCGCGATTCAGGCGCGGGATCTGGGCTTTTGCGGCAAGGGGGCCGTGCACCCCAAGCAGATCGCGGCCCTCAACGCGGTGTTCACGCCGTCGGCCGAGCGGATCGCCCAGGCGCGGCGCATCATCGCCGAGTTCGAGGCGGCCGATACGGGGCTGGTGGTGATCGACGGCAAGCTCATCGAGAAGCCGGTGCTGCGCGAGATGCACCGGATCGTCGCCATCGCCGATCGCGTCGGCGCCGGGTAGCCCGCACTTCTCACCAAGGTCACCGCCTGCGTCGCGTCCAGGCGTTCGATCCGCAAGGAGCGGGCCGAAAAGCGTATAGGGAATACGGTTGAGGCCCGCGACGCCGCGGGCGGGCGCCTGGGCGCGACCCGAAGGGCGACGCTGTCCGGCCGACAGCGTGCGTCACGGCGCTCGACCGATGCACCACATCGCGCTTCGCGCCGTTCCTACTCTGTCGGCCGGACAACGCCGCGCAGACCATGACCTTGGTGAGAAGTGCGGGCTAGGAAATTCAGGACGCCTTTGCCAGCGCCCGCGCGGCGCGGCGGCGGTCGTGCGGGTCGAGCAGCCGCTTGCGCAGACGGATCGAGGCCGGCGTCACCTCAAGCAGTTCGTCGTCCGCGATATAGGCCAGCGCGATCTCCAGCGGCATCGGCCGGGGCGGCGTGAGGCGCACGGCGTTGTCCTTGCCGGCGGCCCGGATGTTGGTGAGCTGCTTGCTCTTCAGCGGGTTCACGTCGAGATCCTGCGGCCGCGTGTTCTCGCCGACGATCATGCCGCCGTAGACCGGCATTCCCGGCTCGACGAAGAGCGCCCCGCGCTGCTCCAGGTTCCAGAGCGCGTAGGCGACCGCTCTGCCCTCGGCGCTCGAGACGAGCACGCCGTTCCGCCGCCCCGGCAGTGCGCCCTTGAACGGCGCATAGCCGTGGAAGACCCGGTGCATGATTGCCGTGCCCCGCGTCACGGTGAGCAGCTCGCCGTTGAAGCCGATCAGGCCGCGCGAGGGCCCGAGAAACAGCGCGCGGGTCTTGTCTCGCCCCGAGGGCCTGAGCTCGACCAGCTCCGCCCGCCGCTCGGCCAGCGCATTGACCACGTCGCCGACGAAAGCCTCGTCCACGTCGATCTGGACTTCCTCGACGGGCTCCAGGGGCGGGCCGCCCTCCGGGTCGTCGCGCATCAACACTCGTGGGCGGCTGATCGAAAGCTCGAAGCCCTCGCGGCGCATCGTCTCGATCAGAACCGCGAGCTGCAGCTCGCCGCGGCCCGCGACCTCGAAGGCGCCTTCCTCGGCGCCGTCGGTCACCTGGATCGCGACGTTGCCCTCGGTCTCGCGTGCAAGCCGCGCGCCGATCACGCGCGAGGTGAGCTGCGTTCCCTCGCGGCCCGCGAGCGGCGAGTCGTTGATCGAGAACACCATCGCGATGGTCGGCGGATCAATGGGCTCGGCCGCGATCGGGGCGCAGCTCTCGGAGGCGGCGACGGTGTCAGCCACCGAGGCGGTCTTGAGGCCGGCCAGCGTCACGATCTCGCCGGCCCCGGCGTTTCTGACCGCGATCCGTTCCAGCCCCCGCGCGCGCAGCAGCTTGGTGAGGCGCGCGACCTCGACCACGGCGCCGTCCGCGCCGAGCACCGTCACGGTCTGGTTCGCCTCCACCCGACCGGAGAGCACGCGCCCGCTCACCAGCCGGCCGAGAAAGGGATCGGCCTCGAGCAGGCTGATCGACATGCGGAAGGGTCCCTCCCGATCCGTCGCGGGCGCGGGCACGTGCGCGATGACGGTCTCGAAGAGCGCGGTCATGTCGCGCCCGGCAGCATCCGTGCCGTGCGCGGCCCAGCCGTCGCGCGCCGAGGTGCAGACCAGCGGGAAGTCGAGCTGCGCGTCGGTCGCTCCCAGGGCATCGAACAGGTCGAAGACCGCTTCGTGCACCGCCTGGGGCCGGGCGTCCGCGCGATCCATCTTGCTGATCGCGACGATGGGCCGGAGACCCAGCCGGAGCGCCTTGTCCACGACGAACTTGGTCTGCGGCATCGGGCCCTCGGCCGCGTCCACCAGGACGAGCACGCCGTCGACCATGCCGAGCACACGCTCGACCTCGCCGCCGAAATCCGCGTGGCCGGGGGTGTCGACGATGTTGATGCGCACGCCCCGCCAGTCGATGGCGGTGCACTTGGCCAGGATCGTGATGCCGCGCTCGCGTTCCAGCTCGCCGCTATCGAGCGCGCGCTCCTGCATCGGCTGGTTCGCCCGCACCGTGCCGCTCTGGCGCAGCAGCGCGTCGACCAGAGTCGTCTTGCCGTGATCGACGTGGGCGATGATGGCGATGTTGCGCAGGTCCATGGCCGCGCGGCGCTCCTTCAATGACAAGCGGGGAGGAGGGGAAGCAGGGGCGGTTCTGCCCGACAACCCTCGCGGGATCGATGCCGGTTCTGCCGTTACTCCGCAGCTTCTTCCGGCCGGCGCTCGATCAGCTCCTCGGCCTGGGCCTCGCGGGGGTCGAGCTCGACCGGCTCCAGCGTCGGGATCGACGACGCGGCAGGGGTGACGCCCAGCTCCTCGAATTTTCGGGCCGCCGGCAGCACGCGCCGCTCCAGCGAGCCCACGCCCCTGTTGTAGCGCTCGACCGTCTGCTGCAGCGAGCGCCCGATGTCGCCCATGTGCCCGCCGAAGGTCTTGATGCGCTCGTAGAGGTCGCGGCCCTGCGAGGCCACGGCCTGCGCGTTCTCGGCCAGCTTCTCCTGCTGCCAGCCGTAGGCGATGGTCTTGACCAGGGCGATCAGCGTGGTCGGCGTGCTGATGAGCACCCGCTGGCGCGCCGCGCTCTCGAACAGTTCGGGATCGCTCTCGATGGCGGCGGCGAAGAACGACTCGCCCGGCACGAACATCACGACGAACTCGGGCGTCTCGGGCAGGGCCTTCCAGTAGTCCCGCGAGGAGAGCGCCCGCACGTGGTCCCGAACCTGCCGCGCGTGGTCGGCGATGAAGCGCTCGCGCGTCTCTTCGTCGGGCGCCTCCACGGCATTGAGGTAGGCGTCGAGCGGCGTCTTGGCATCGACGATGATCGACTTGCCGCCGGGGACGCGGATCACCACGTCGGGCCGCAGGCGGCCGTCTTCGCCCTCCAGGGTGGTCTGCTCGACGAAGTCCACGTGCTCGGTCATGCCGGCCATGTCGAGCACGTTGCGGAGTTGATACTCGCCCCAGCGGCCGCGCGTCTGGGGCCGGCGGAGGGCCTGAACGAGGCGATTCGTCTCCGAGCGAAGGCCCGTCTGCCCCTCTTCCAGGTGTTTCACTTGCTCCGAGATCGCCCGGTAGGCGCCCTCGCGCGCCTTCTCGATCGCGTCCACCTTGGTCTCGAACTTGCTGAGGCTCTCGCCGAGGGGCTTGACCAGCGTCTCGATGGTCGTCTGTCGCTTCTCCAGGTCTTCCTTGGCGCTCTCGCTGTGCTTCTCGAAGCGCTCGCTCACGAGCTTGAGAAAGCTCTCACTGTTCTTGCCCAGCACCTCCGATGCGAGGCCGGCGAATTTCTTCTCGAGCTCGGCGCCCATGCGGGTGAGCTCCTGGACGCGAGCCTCGTGGCTCTTCCGCTCCGTCTCTCGCGCGGCTTCGGATGCCGCGGTCTTCGTCTCGGCCACCCGAAGCTGCTCGCGCAGGCCGGCGTTCTCTTCTTCGAGCTGAGGCACGCGGCCGGCATCGGCGGCGAGGCGCGCGTTCTCGCCGGCTTTCCGCGCCGCCCGGAGAGCCAGCACGGCATACGAGACGGCCGCGCCCGCGAGCGCCGCCAGCACGATGACGATGATGGTGAGCCCGATGCCCATGTCGCGGTCCGGCGTCAGAAGCTCAGGCGCTTGACGTCGATCACGGAGGCACGCGTGCGAAGCCTGGCGAGCACATCGTCGGGCACCGCCGAGTCAACGCCCATGAGGCCGATCGCGTCGCCGCCCGGCTCCCTGCGCCCCAGGTTGAAGGTGGCGATATTGATGTCGGCCTCGCCCAGGATCGTGGCAACGGAGCCGATCAGGCCCGGCTTGTCCTCGTTGGTGAAGTAGAGCATGTGCGGGCCGAGCTCGGCCTCGACCTCGATGCCCTCGACCTCCACGATTCGCCGCCCGCCGCGGCCGATGAGCGTGCCGGCCACGGCCTGCGCCTTGTCCTGCGACAGCACCTCGACGCGCATGAGGGTCTGGTAGTCCGCCGACGTCGCGTTCTTCACCTCGCGCACCGCGATGCCGCGCTCGCGGGCGATGAAGGGGGCGTTGACGATGTTGACGTCGTCGAGGCGGGGGCCTAGCAGGCCCTGCAACGCCGCCGCCGTGAGCAGCCGTGAATCCAGCGCGCTGGCCTGGCCTTCGTAGGCGATGGTCACGCCGCGGATGCGGCCTTCGGCGATCTGGCCGGCGAAGCTCCCGATCTGCTGGGCGAGGGTGAGGTAGGGGCCGAGCTTCGCCATGTCCTCCGGCGAGACCGAGGGGGCGTTGACGGCGTTCAGCACCGTGCCGGTCAACAGGTATTCCGCCATCTGCTGCGCGATCTGCAGCGCCACGTTTTCCTGCGCCTCCACCGTCGAAGCCCCGAGGTGGGGCGTCGCGATGACCTCGTCCAGCGCGAAGAGAGGGTTGTCCCGCGCGGGCTCCTCCTCGAACACGTCGAGCGCGGCCCCGGCGACATGGCCGCTCTCGATGGCGCTCTTGAGGTCCGCCTCTACGATCAGGCCGCCGCGCGCGCAGTTCACGATGCGCACGCCTTCCTTCGTCTTGGTGAGCGCGTCGGCGTCGATGGTCCCCCGCGTCTCGTCCGTGAGCGGCACGTGCAGGGTGATGACGTCGGCCTCGGCCAGCAGCTCGTCCATCGTCACCAGCGTCACGCCGAGGGAGGACGCGCGCTCGGGCGCGAGGTACGGGTCGTAGGTGATGACCCGCATCCGGAGACCCTGGGCCAGCGTGGCGACGATGGCGCCGATCGTGCCGCAGCCGACGATACCGAGGGTCTTGTCGCGGAGCTCGACGCCCATGAAGCGGCCACGCTCCCACCCGCCCTTGCGGGTGGAGCGGTCGGCCTGCGGTATCCGCCGCGCGAGCGCGCACATCATGGCGATGGTGTGCTCGGCTGCGGTCACGGAGTTGCCGTGGGGCGTGTTCATGACGACGATGCCGCGCTTCGTCGCCGCGTCCATGTCGACGTTGTCGACGCCGGTGCCGGCCCGGCCCACGACCTTGAGCTTGCCGGCCCGTTCCAGCAGCTCCGGGGTCACCCGGGTCGCGGAGCGGACGACGAGGCCTTCGTAGTCGCCGACGATCCCGGCCAGCGCCTCCGGCGAGAGGCCCGGATGATTGCCGACCTCGATGCCGCGCTCGGCGAACGCCTGCACGGCCACCTCGCTTATCTCGTCGGCGATCAGGACACTCGGCATTGCACCCGGCCTCGGCGGCTTGCTTGACTGGAACGTATCCGTCTTACACGAAATCGCTCTATGAATTTTTCGCTCACGGCAGCCGGCCGTTGGCCGGCGCCTGCGCGGGCGCGCCGCATACGCGGCGGGCCGCTCTCGCGGCCTAGAGTGCGTCCGTCCAAGTCGGACGCACTCTAGCCGGCCCCGTGCCGGCGCACGTCATCCCAGGCCCAGTCGAGCCAGGGGGTCAGCGCTTCGAGATCGCCGCGCTCAACCGTGCCGCCGCACCAGATGCGGAGCCCCGGCGGGGCAGCCCGGTGCGTCTTGATATCATATGCGGCGCCCTCCGCCTCCAGCAGAGCGACCATTTGCTTGATCACGGCCCATTGATCGTCGGTCTCCAGCCCGTTGAACCAGGAATCGACGATGCTGAGGCACACCGACGTGCGGGAGCGCGTCTCCGGCACCGCCGCCAGAAAGTCCACCCAGTCGCGCGCCGCCACCCACGACTCGATCACGTCGAAATTGGCGGAGGAGCGGGCGATCATGCCGGTCTGGCCGCCGATCGATTCGATCCAGCGGAGCGCGTCGAGCGTGTCCTCGACCGCCATCATCGAGACCGTGTTGATGGTCTCGCCGCGGAAGATGCCTTCGTTGAGCCTGCCGTCGCCGGTGGTGAGGCGGAAGACTCGGGGCACCGGCCACGGCGGCGATTCGCTCTCCAGCCTCTCTGCCGCGCGCGGGCCCAGGATCAGCATGCCGAACCCGGCCTCGCCGCCCAGCACCTTCTGCCAGGAATACGTGGTCACATCGAGCCTGCTCCAGTCCATCGGGTAGGCGAGCACGGCGGACGTGGCATCGCAGAGCGTGAGCCCGGCGCGGTCAGCAGCGATCCATTCCGCGTCGGGAACCCGCACGCCCGACGTGGTGCCGTTCCAGACGAACACCGTGTCGCGGTTGGGATCGACCTCGCTGAGGTCCGGCAGGCGGCCGTAGGGCGCTTCGAGCACGCGCGCATCCAGGGGGCGCAGCTCGCGCGCGCCGTCGTGCGCCCAGAGCGCGCCGAAATTGTCCCAGCTCAGGAAGTCCACTCCGCGTGGGCCGAGCAGCGACCACATGGCCATCTCGATGGCGCCGGTGTCGGAGCCCGGCACGATGCCGAGGCGCCATTCCTCCGGCAGGCCCAGGAGCGCGCGCGAGCGCTCCAGCAGCTCCTGGATCCGCGCCAGCGGCTCTCGCGCCCTGTGCGATCTGCCGAGCAGCGCGCTTGACAGCACGTCGGGCGACCATCCGGGGCGCTTGGGGCAGGGGCCGGAGGAGAAGAGGGGGGTGTTCGGGCGGACGCTGGGCTTCATGATCGGCACGGCCGGTCCTGGCGCATCGGGCTCAGACCGTGATCGTCCCTTCGAAATACTGCACGGCACGGCCGGTCAGGTGCACGCGGTCGCCGGCGACCGTGCAGTGCACCGCGCCGCCGCGCGCCGAGGCCTGATAGGCGCGCAGGGTGGTCTTGCCGAGCCGCTCCGCCCAGAAGGGCGCAAGCATGCAGTGGGCGGACCCGGTGACCGGGTCTTCCGGCACCCCCATTCGGGGCGAGAAGAACCGCGAGACGAAATCCACGCTCTCGCCCGGCGCAGTCACGATGATGCCACGCCGCTCGTCGAGTCGGGCCAGCACCGTCAGGTCGGGCTCGATGGCCCGAACCTGCGCTTCGGTCTCCAGGAGCGCGAGGTAGTCCATGTCCGCGAACGCGGCCACAGGCTCCTGCCCGAGCCCGGCGGCGAGATCGGCCGGCGGTGGATCCAGGGGATGCGCGGCGAGCGCCGGGAAGTCCATGGTGAGCCCGTCGTCGCCGCGGGTCACGTCGAGACGGCCGCTCCTGGTGTCGAAGGCCACCGCATCGGCGTCCGGCTGCAGGTGGTGGAACACGACATGCGCGCTGGCCAGCGTCGCGTGGCCGCACAGGTCGACCTCCGCCAGCGGCGTGAACCAGCGCAGCGCGTAGGCGCCGTCTGCCGGCACGAAGAACGCCGTCTCCGACAGGTTGTTCTCGTACGCGATGGCCTGCATCGTGGCGTCGTCGAGCCACGAATCCAGCGGGCAGATGGCGGCAGGGTTGCCGCCGAACACCCTGTCGGTGAAGGCATCGACCTGGAACATTTTCAGTCGCATGCAACAGTTTATTGACGATCACGCGAAGGCATGCAAGGTGAGGCAGGGGCTGCGGCGCCGCGCGCCGCGCCGCAACGATCGGGTTCCGCCAACGGCATGGACCGCGGCACCTTGCGAAGTTTCCGGATGAAGGCGTTCGCTGCCGCCGTGGGTGCGGCGGCGCTCGGCGTGGCGCTGCTTGCTGTGCCGCAGGCGCGGGGCGCCGATTTCTTCGAGGCCTACGAGGCGTTCCAGCGCGGCGATTATGAAGAGGCGCGCGCCGGCTGGTCTACGTTGGCCCATGCCGGCGACGTGGACGCGCAATTCAATCTCGGCACGCTCTACGAGAACGGGCTGGGCGTATCTGAGGACGCCGAGACGGCCGCGCGCTGGTACCGAGCCGCGGCGGAGCGCCGCCTCGACCTCGCCCGGCTCGCGCTGGCGCGGCTGCAGCGCACCGGAGCGCTCGAGCCCGGCCCGGACGAGGACCAGATCAAACTGCTCGAGACCGCCGCCCGCCGCGGCCTGGCGGAAGCGCAGTTCGAGCTCGGCGTGGCCTACGATCAGGGCGTCGGCGTTACCCAGAACCACGCGACGGCTGCGGGCTGGTATCACCGCGCGGCCGAGCAGGGCCTGACCGACGCCCAGTACAATCTGGCCACCCTCTACGACGAGGGGCTGGGAACCCCGCGCGATCTCGAGCGGGCGAGGGACTGGTACAAGCGTGCCGCCGATGCCGGCGAAGCCCGGGCCATGAACAATCTCGGATACATCTACGAGAAGGGCTTGGCGGGGGTGAGGGACTACGGCAAGGCGGTCGTCTGGTACCACCGCGCGGCACGCAGGGGTCTCGCCATCGCGCAGAGCAATCTGGCGGCGCTGCACTATCTCGGCCGCGGCGTGGCGCGCGACTACGAGCAGTCCCATCGCTGGTACAGGGCGGCCGCCGAGCAGGGCGACGCGGTGGGCCGCAACGGCCTTGGCCTGCTCTATGCGAACGGCCTCGGCGTGGAGCGCGATCTCGTGCAGGCCATGGCCTGGTTCAGCCTGGCTGCCCACGCCAAGGGCTCGGCCGGCGCGGATGCGATCAAGTATCGCGACCAGCTCTCGCGTCTCCTGTCGCCGGCGGAACGTGTCGAGGCCCAAGTGTTGAGCATCGAATTCGCGGCCCGAGTCCTTGACGAAGAGGCGCCCGAGAGACCCGTTGCCGGCGTGGCTCTGCCGCGACCGGCGAACGACTTCCGCGATTCGGCCATTTACGCGCAGCGGCTTCTCAAGTCCCTGGGCTACTATGACGCGGCGGTGGACGGAGTCGCCGGAGCGCTCACCATCGAGGCCGCCCGGCGGTTCTTGCGGGAGAACGGGCTGCGCCTGGCCCCGCAGATCACGCGGGACCTGGTGGAAGCGCTGGAAGAGGAACGGGCAGAGCGCGTCGCGGCTGCAGCAGCCGCGGAAGCGGCGGAGAGGGAACGTGCCGGGGAGTTCTACGATCCGGCGATCGAGACAGACGGGCAGGACCGGTCATGACGCGTAGGCTTGCGACTATTCCCAGAGCGCCGGCAGTGCTGGCTGCGACGGTCGGGCTGGTATTGGCGCTGCTCGTCGGATGCGCGCCGAGCGAGGAGCCCTACGTCGAGCGCCCGGTCGAGGAACTCTACAACGAGGCGATGGACAGCCTGCTGAGCGAGGACTTCGACGCCGCCGTGGCGGGCTTCGCCGAGGTGGAGCGTCAGCATCCCTATTCGGTGTGGGCGACGCGGGCGCAGCTCATGCTGGCGTTCGTCTACTACCAGGGCAACCGCTACGACGACGCCATCGCCGCGGCGGGCCGCTTCGTCGAGCTGCACCCCGGCAATCGCGACGCCGCGTACGGCTACTACCTGATCGCCATGTCGCATTACGAACAGATCTCCGACGTAGAACGCGATCAGGAGACGACCGAGCGCGCGCTGCAGGCCCTGCAGGAGGTCGTGCGCCGCTTCCCCGGCAGCACCTATGCGCGCGATGCCCGCCTCAAGATCGATCTGACGCGCGACCATCTCGCCGGCAAGGAGATGACCGTCGGACGCTACTACCTGCGTCGCGGCAGCCCCATCGCGGCGATCGGCCGCTTCCGCAGGGTGGTCGAGCTCTACCAGACCACGAGCCATACGCCGGAGGCGCTGCACCGGCTCACCGAGGCGTACCTCGCATTGGGGGTGCCCGGCGAGGCGCAGACCGCGGCCGCGGTGCTCGGTCACAATTATCCGGGCAGCCAGTGGTATCAGCAGAGCTACGCCCTGCTCACCGGCGCGGATCTGAAGCCCGAGGCGGACGAGGGGTCATGGATCAGCCGCGTCTTCGGCGACCTGCTCTGACACGGGGCAGATGCTTCGACGCCTCTCGATCCGCAACTACGTCCTGATAAGCAGCCTGGACATCGACCTCGGCGAGGGAATGGCGGTCTTCACCGGGGAGACCGGCGCCGGCAAGTCCATCCTGCTGGATGCGCTCGGCCTGGCGCTCGGCGACCGCGCCACGTCCGGTGTCGTGGCGCGCGGCAGCGAGCGCGCCAGCATCGCCGCCGCCTTCGATATCGGGCAATCCGATTCGGTCCGCGCGCTGCTGGCCGAGCACGACCTCGACCATGACGGCGAGCTCCTGATGCGCCGCGTCATCGGCGCCGACGGGCGCAGCCGCGCGTTCGTCAACGACACGCCGGCGGGCATCGCCCTGCTCGCGCGCATCGGCACCATGCTGGTCGAGATCGAGGGCCAGACGGATCGGGGCGGCCTGCTGGACCCCACTGGGCACCTGGACATGCTGGATGGCTTCGCCGGCCATGGGCCGGAGCGGGAGAGCCTTGCGGCGGCTCATGCCGCCTGGCGCACCGCTCAGTCGGAACTCGATGAGGCAGAGGCCGCCCACCACGCCTCGCGCAGGGAGGAAGATTACCTGCGGCATGCGGTCTCCGAGCTGGAATCGCTAGCGCCGGAATGCGGCGAGGAAGCACGCCGCGCGACCGAGCGCGCGACCTTGCTGAACGGCCAGAAGCTCGTGGAAGCGCTGGAAGCCGCATCGGCCGAGATCGTCGCCGATGGCGGCGTCGGCGCACGCCTCAGATCCGCCCGGCGTGCGCTCGAGCGCGCCGCCCCTGTGGCCGCCGGCGCCCTGGATCCGCTGCTGGAGGCGCTGGATCGGGCGGCGATCGAGGCGGAGGAGGCGGAGAGCGCCTTGAGCGCGGCGGAGGATGCTCTCCATGCAGAGCCGGGGAGGCTCGAAGCGGTCGAGGAACGGCTCTTCGCGCTTCGCGCTGCGGCGCGCAAGCATCGCACCGACCCCGATTCACTGGTTCCGTTGCTGGCCGCGTTGCGGGAACAGCTCGACCTGATCGAAAGCGGCGCCCACAGCCTCGCCGAACGCGCGGCGGCGACCGAGTTGGCGCGACAGACTTACCTCGACAGGGCGGGGGCCATGAGCCGGTCGCGTCTGAGCGCGGCGGAGAAACTGGATAGGGCGGTGGCCGCCGAGCTGGACCCGCTCAAGCTCGAGAGGGCGCGCTTCAACGCGGCGCTCGACCGGGTGCCGGAGGGGACGGAGGGCGGAACCGGCATCGACCGCTGCCGCTTCATGCTGGCGACCGACCCCGCTGCGGACTTGCGCCCGCTGGCGAAGGTCGCATCCGGCGGCGAGCGGGCACGCCTCCTGCTCGCGCTCAGGGTCTGCCTCGCGCGTGCCGCCGGCCTCACGACCCTCGTCTTCGACGAGATCGACCGCGGCATCGGGGGCGCCGTCGCCGATGCCGTCGGCGAGCGCCTGGCACGGCTCGCGCAGGACGTCCAGGTTCTCGTCGTGACGCATTCGCCCCAGGTCGCCGCCCGCGGCGATCGCCACTATCGCGTCAGCAAGAGCGAAGGAGGCGAAGGCGCGGCCGCGAGCGTGACGTTGCTGACCGACGACCAGCGGCGAGAAGAAATCGCGCGGATGCTTTCCGGCGCGCAGATCACCGAGGAAGCGCGGGCCGCCGCCGACAGCCTGCTCGCGCGGGGTTCGCGATGAGCGCCGACGCCACGCCCCCGGAGGCGCTCACGCGCGAGGCGGCGGAACGCGAGCTGGAGCGTCTGGCGCACGAGATCAAGCGCCACGACGAGCTCTACTACAACCAGTCCGCGCCCGAGGTGAGCGATGCCGCCTACGACGCGCTGCGCCGCCGCAACGACACAATCGAGGCACGCTTTCCCGATCTGAAGCGCGCCGACAGCCCGAGCGAGCGGATCGGCGCACCGCCGGCGTCGAGCTTCGCCAAGGTTCGCCACGGCCGGCCCATGCTCTCCCTCGGCAACGCCCTCGACGACGACGACCTCGCCGAGTTCGAGGGCCGGGTCCGGCGCTTCCTCAATCTCGACGAGGACGAGCCGGTGGAGCTCTACGGCGAGCCCAAGATCGACGGCCTCTCGGCGACGGTGCACTACCGCGAAGGCAGGCTCGTTCTCGGCGCCACGCGGGGCGACGGCGAGACCGGCGAGGACGTGACGGAGAACCTGCGAACGCTCCGCGATCTGCCGCAGACGCTGACGGGCGCCGCCGTGCCGGAGCGGCTGGAGGTCCGGGGCGAGGTCTACATCGGGCTCGCGGACTTCGCGGCGCTCAACCGGGAGCGGGAGGCGGAGGGCGAGGAAGCCTTCGTCAATCCGCGCAACACGGCCTCCGGCGGCCTGCGCCAGATCGACACGGCGCTCACCGCGAAGCGCCGGCTCCGCTTCTTCGCCCACGGCTGGGGCGAGGCGAGCGAGCCGCTGGGCGAGCGGCAGGGCGACGTGCTCGCGCGGCTCGCCGCGTGGGGATTCGCGCTGGCTCCGCATGCCCGGCGCTGCCGCGGCCTCGACGAGGCCCTGGCGCTCCATCGCGAGATCGAAGCCGCGCGGCCCGGCCTGGACTTCGAGATCGACGGCGTCGTCTTCAAGGTCGACCGCCTCGACTGGCAGCAGCGCCTCGGCGCCGCCGGTCGCGCGCCGCGCTGGGCCATCGCCTACAAGTTTCCGGCCGAGCAGGCCGAGACGGTGCTCCACCGCATCTCGATCTCGGTCGGGCGCACCGGCGCACTCACGCCCGTGGCCGAGCTGGAGCCGGTCCACGTCGGCGGGGTCACCGTCTCCCGCGCGACGCTGCACAACGAGGACGTGATCGCCGAACGGGACATCCGTGCGGGCGACACGGTAGTGGTGCAGCGCGCCGGCGACGTGATCCCGCAGGTCGTCCGCGTGATCGAGGAGAAGCGCCCGGCGGAGAGCAAGCCGTTCGTTCCGCCTGCCGTGTGCCCCGAGTGCGGCAGCCACGCGGTGCGGGAGGAGGGGGAGGCCGTGCGACGCTGCACCGGCGGCCTGATCTGCCCGGCCCAGGCGCTGGAGCGGCTGCGCCATTTCGTGGCCCGCGACGCCTTCGACATCGAAGGCCTCGGCGCGAAGCAGATCGAGGCGTTCTATGCCGAGGGCCGCGTGAAAAACCCGGCCGACATCTTCGACCTGGAGGCGACGGACGGGGAGGCGTTCCCGCATCTCGCCGAGCGCGAGGGCTGGGGCGAGACCTCCGCCGCCAACCTCTTCCGCGCCGTCGAGGCCCGTCGGCGCATCTCCCTCGACCGCTTCATCCACGCGCTCGGCATCCGCCATGTCGGCCAGACGACGGCCCGCCTGCTCGCGCGCCGCTACGGCTCCGCCCGAGACTGGCGCGCGGCGATGGACGCGGCTGCCACCGCCGCTTCCGACCCCGACTCAGAGACGGACGCTCTGGATGCGTTGACCGACATCGACGGGATTGGCCCCGTGGTCGCCAAGGCGATCGTCGAGTTCGTGACGGAGCCCCGGAACGGCGCGATTCTCGACGCCCTCGGCGAGCGCCTCGACATCGAGCCGGTCGAGGCGCCGGCCGCCGATTCCCCGGTCGCGGGCAAGACGGTCGTCTTCACCGGCAAGCTGCAGCGGATGACCCGGCAGGAAGCGAAGGCGCGCGCCGAGGCGCTGGGCGCCCAGGTGTCGGGGTCGGTATCGCGCGCGACCGACTACGTGGTGGCGGGCGAGGACGCGGGCTCCAAGCTGAAGAAGGCGCAGACGCTGGGCGTACACGTGCTGAGCGAGGACGCCTGGCTTGCGGTCGCGTCAGGCGAGGCGCCGCCGCCTGCTGCGGAGGCCGGCGACGACGAGGGGAGCGATGACGCCGGCTGAGGCCGTGCGCAGCGGCACCGCAGCCGCCAACCAGGGGGTCGAGTGGACGGTTGCGCCTGCGCCCGTCGCCTACCCCGATGCCGTCGCCGCCATGGAGGCGCGCGTCGCCGCGATCCTCGCGCGCGCGACGTCGGAGCAGGTGTGGCTGCTGGAGCACCCGCCGCTCTATACCGCCGGCACCAGCGCGCAATCGGACGACCTGCTCGACTCGCTGAGCCTCCCGGTCTTCAAGTCGGGCCGGGGCGGCCAGTACACCTACCACGGCCCCGGCCAGCGGGTGGCCTACGTCATGCTCGACCTCGCGGCGCGCGGGCGCATGGACCTCCGCTGCTTCGTCCGCGACCTGGAGCAATGGCTGATCGGCACGCTTGCCGAGTTCGGCGTCGTCGGCGCATGCCGCGAGGGCCGCGTCGGCATCTGGGTCGAGACGGATGCCGGCGAGGCCAAGATCGCGGCCATCGGGGTGCGTGTCCGCCGCTGGGTGACCTTCCACGGCGTCTCGCTCAACGTCGCGCCCGACCTCGCCCACTACCGGGGCATCGTCGCCTGCGGCATTCGCGAGCACGGCGTCACTTCGCTCGCGGCGCTGGGGGTCGAGGCCACGATGGACGACGTCGACCGCGCGTTGCGGCGCAATTTCGATGCGGTGTTCGGCGATGCAGCTAGTGAGCGCCGCGCGACAGGTTGAGACCGACCACGCCAATGATGATGAGCAGGATGGAGCCGATTCTCAGCGGCCCCATCGGCTCCTTGAACCAGATGTAGCCGATCACGGCGATCGCCGCCGTCCCGATGCCGGCCCAGATCGCGTAGGAGAGGCCGAGGTCGAGCTTCTTCAGCGCAAGCGCGAACAGCACGAAGCTGACCCCGTAGAGGAAGAAGATCAGGACAGTGAAGACGGGCTTGGTCAGCCCTTCGCTCAGCTTCATGGAGGTGGTGCCGCCGACCTCGAAGACGATGGCGAGCGCGAGATAGACCCAGTGCATGGCGCGACTCCGGACGGATAACCATTGAGGCGCGTCCATCTTTGATGCGCACCCCGGAGTCAAGGCATGGCGATGCGGGCGAGGCGGAGGGCAGGCGACGGAGAGGCCCTCCAAACCAGGTCCGCAAGCAGGGGACTCGCGGTTGCCTCAAGGCGGCTCTCCCCATAACATCCTGCCGCCCGGAGTCACTGGGAGGCCGGGCCGCAATCGAGTGGGCGTACCGCCGGGCCCGGAGGGCCGGTGTGCGCCCTAACGCGTGGGAGAGTGGCGTTGGCAGACTATCTGGTCGGTATCGATGTTGGAGGGACGTTCACGGACTTCGTGAGCTACAATTCGGAGACCAGGGCGGTCGACGTGTGGAAGATCCTGTCGACGCCCCACGATCCCAACGAAGGCATCCTGGGCGGCCTGGGCCGCTTCGATGCGCCGTCGGACATCCGCAACATCAGGCTCGGCACCACGGTTGCCACCAACGCGATCCTCGAGCGCAAGGGCGCCAGGGTGGCCTATGTCACGACCGAGGGCTTCCGCGACATCCCCTTCATCCAGCGCGGCAACCGGCGCAGCCACTACGACATCACATGGATCAAGCCGAAGCCGCTGGTCAAGCGCCGCCACTGCTACGAGGTCAACGAGCGGATCATGTCCGACGGCACGGTCCACGTGCCGCTGGACGAGGACGGGGTCCGCGCCATCGCGCGGGCGATCAGGGAGGACGGCTCCATCGAGGCGGTGGCGCTGAACTTCCTGTTCTCGTACGTGACGCCGGACCACGAGCGGCGCGCCAAGGAGATCCTGGAGGAGGAGCTGCCGGACATCCCCATCTCCATCTCCTACGACGTGCTGCCGAAGTGGAAGGAGTACGAGCGCGCGTCGACCACCATCGCGGACGCCTACGTGAAGCCGGTGGTCAACCGGCAGGTCGCCAACCTGCGCGAGCGGTTCGGCGAGAGCGGCATCACCGACCAGGCCGTCGTCATCAAGTCCAACGGCGGCGAGATGACCTTCGAGGCGGCGCAGCGCACGCCGATCCAGATGACGGTCTCCGGCCCCACCGGCGGGGTGATCGCGGGCAAGCACGTCGCCAAGCTGAGCGGCATCAGCCATCTCGTCACCCTCGACATGGGCGGCACGTCCACCGACACGTCGACGATCGTGGGCGGGCAGGAGAATTTTACCACCGACTACGAGGTGGAGTTCGGCGTCCCCATCCAGATCCCCATGATCGACATCCGCACCATCGGCGCGGGCGGCGGCTCCATCGCCTGGATCGACAAGGGCGGCATGCTGCGCGTGGGACCAGAGAGCGCGGGCGCGAACCCCGGCCCGGCCTGCTACGGCAGCGGCGGCGAGCGGCCGGCGGTCACCGACGCCAACCTGCTGCTCGGCCGCATCAATCCTGAGAACTTCCTCGGCGGCGAGATGGCCCTCGACATGGCCGCGGCGGAGAAGGCGATCGCGAGCGTCGCGGGCTCGCTCGGGCGCACCGTGGAGGAGACGGCGCTCGCCGTCGTGCAGATCGCCAACAACAACATGGTGGGCGCGCTCCGCTCGGTGCTGATCGAGCGCGGCCTCGACCCGCGCGACTTCGCGCTGCTGGCCTTCGGCGGCGCCGGCCCGCTGCACGCGGCCGACCTGATGAACGACGCCGGCATCCCGTCGGGCGTCATCCCCAACTACCCCGGCCAGTTCTCGGCCTTCGGCTTCATCCTCACCGACGCCCGCGTCGACGTGCAGCGCACGGTGCAGATGACGTCGAAGCGCTTCGACCAGGCGCGCGCGTCCGAGGTCATGAGCGCGCTGATCGAGACCGGCATCGCCGAGCTGAAGGCGCAGGGCTACGTGAAGAACATCGAGATCTACCGCTCGCTGGAGATGCGCTACCTCGGCCAGAACTACGAGCTGGAGATCCCGATCGCCTTCGATTCCTTCACCGACGAGACGACGCCCAAGGTCTGGCAGGCGTTCCACGACATGCACCTCGCGCGTTTCGGCTTCAATATCCCGCGCGAGGTGATCGAGGTCATCACCGTCAAGGCGACCGTCGTCTCGCTCACCGAGAAGCCCGATCTCGCCACCATCGGCAAGGCGGAGGCTAAGCCTGAGCTCGTCACCACGCGCTCGGTCGTGTTCGACGACGGCCGCCACGACACGCCGATCTACGACCGCGCGGCCTTACGCGACGGCCACGCGATCACCGGGCCGGCGGTCATCGAGGAGCCCGTCTCGGTGACCGTGCTGCGCCCCGGCCAACCCATGAAGGTGGATCAGTACGGCAATCTTCTGATCGGCCGCATCGCCGAGGAGTCCTGATCATGACCCAGAAGCACGACGTCGACATGGTCGCCATGTCGATCATCGATTCCACCATGACCGCGGTCTGCCGCGAGATGGGCATCGTGCTGATGAAGACGTCGTACTCGACGATCTTCAACGAGGCGCTGGACTTCACCTGCGCCCTCGCGAGCCCCCAAGGCGAGATGATCGCGCAGGCCGAGTACTGCCCGTCGATGATCGGCGGCGTGCCGCTGCTGGTGCGCAGCTGCGTGAAGGAGATCCCGCTCGAGACCCTCGAGCCCGGCGACGTGATCTGCCACAACGATCCCTACCGCGGCGGCCTGCACTGCCCCGAGCACACGCTCATCAAGCCGGTCTTCGTCGATGACGAGCTCATGGGCTTCGCCATGACCATCGGCCATCTGCAGGAGATCGGCGGCATGGTGCCCGGCGCCTTCGCCGGCGAGGCGACCGAGATCTTCCACGAGGGCATCCGCGTACCCCCGGTCAAGATCAAGAGCAGAGGCGAGGACGTGGAGGAGGTGTGGAAGCTGCTCCTCGCGAACGTCCGCACCCCCCGCTACAACTACGGCGACCTGCGCGCGCTCATCGCGGGCGTGGACGTGGGCGAGCGCGGGCTGGCCAAGCTGATCCGCAAGTACGGCAAGGGGCAGTTCCGCCGCAACGTGCTCGACCTGATGGATTACTCCGAGAGCCGCATGCGCGCGGAGATCGGCGCCATCGAGGACGGCGTCTACCGCTTCCAGGACCAGGTCGAGGACGACGGCATCGAGAGCAAGCCCTACGACATCAAGGTGGCGGTCCACATCCAGGGCGACGAGGTGGTGATCGACTATTCCGGCACCTCGCCGCAGGCGCTGGGGCCGATCAACGCCACCCTCGGCGTCTCCTATTCTGCCGCCTACAACGGCATCCTGCAGGTCACCGACGAGACGATTCCGAAGAACTCGGGCTGCTTCCGCCCGATCCGCGTGGTCTCGCCGCCCGGCACCCTGCTCAACGTCGACTATCCGGGGCCCGAGGTCGGCGGCAACACCGAGACCCACTGCAAGATCGCGGGCGCGGTCATCGGCGCGCTCGCGCCGGCGATCCCCGACCGCACCATGGCGGCCGAGGGGGCGACGCACACCAACTTCGTCTTCGGCGGCACCGACGAGGAGAGCGGTGAGGCCTTCGTCTGCTACGCCATCGAGCTTTCGGGCTGGGGCGGGCGGAGCTTCGCGGACGGCAACGACGCCACCGATTCCATCAACGGCAACTGCCGCGTGGTGCCGGTGGAGGTGTTCGAGACCCGCTTCCCCTTCCGCACCGAGTCCTACATCCTGGTGCAGGATTCCGGCGGCGCCGGCCTGAACCGCGGCGGTCTCAGCACGCAGCGCACGCTCAAGAGCCTGGACACCGAGATCATGGGCAGCCAGATGTCGGATCGCCACCGCAACCGGCCGTGGGGGCTGTACGGCGGCCAGCCCGGCGGGCTCGCCGGCACGTGGCACCAGCAGGCCAACACCACCAGCTGGCACATGATCGACGAGGCCTTCGGCAAGGCCAGCCCCAGCAAGTGGAGCAACGTCCGCATCCGGCCGGGCGATTCGATCCGCTTCCAGACTCCCGGCGGCGGCGGCTGGGGCGACCCGCGCGAGCGCCCGCGCGAGCAGGTGATCGAAGACGTCGCCGAGGGCTACATCTCAGCCGACTCGGCGCGGGAGAACTACGGCCTCGACGGCGCGGCGGAAGCGGCGGAGTAGAATTCTACCCAAAGCGCCGTCATGCCCGGACTTGATCCGGGCATCCCCCTCTGCCAGTTCCGCCGGGGGTTGGCGGACGCGTGGATGGCCGGAACAAGCCCGGCCATGACGGGGAAGGGGAACGTGGTGCCCGATTGTGGGAACTTCTCGATCAGGAGGCCAGTCGGTAGCCGCCGCCCTCGGTGAGCAGCAGCTTGGGCGCCGACGGCTCGGGCTCGATCTTCTGCCGCAGGCGATAGATGTGCGTCTCAAGCGTGTGGGTCGCGACGTTGGCGTTGTAGCCCCACACCTCGCTCAGCAGCACCTCGCGGGAAATCACCCGGTCGCGCGCCCGGTAGAGGTACTTGAGGATCGCTGCTTCCTTCTCCGTCAGGCGGATCTTGCCTGTGCCGTCCGGCCGGACCAGCAGCTTCGACGCGGGCTTGAAGCTGTACTCGCCGATCGTGAAGGTCGCGTCCTCGCTGTGCTCGTGCTGGCGCAGATGGGCGCGAATGCGCGCGAGCAGCGCGCCGAGCCGGAAGGGCTTGGTGACGTAGTCGTTCGCGCCGGAATCGAGGCCGAGGATGGTGTCCGCCTCGCTGTCGGCGGCCGTCAGCATGATGATCGGCACGGCGACGCCGCTGCGGCGCATGAGCTTGCAGATCTCCCGGCCGTCCATGTCGGGCAGGCCGATGTCCAGCAGAATGAGATCGAAGCGCTCTTCCTTCACGGCCTGGAGCGCCGCGCGCCCGGTCGCCGACTCGCTGGCCACGAACTCCTCGTACATCTGCAGCTGTTCGGCGAGGGACTGCCGCAGGGCCTGGTCGTCGTCGACGATCAGGATGGTCTTCTGCGCGCTCACGGTAGCGCTACCCCTGCGGCCGGAATGGTGGAGCCAGGGGGAGTCGAACCCCCGACCTCTTGAATGCCATTCAAGCGCTCTCCCAACTGAGCTATGGCCCCCGCAATTCCGATTCCGCCGCGCGGCGGAATGGACCCTAGGCGTTCCGCCGTTCGAGACGCAAGATCAAACAACAATTAGCCAGGGTCGGCCGCGGGTCAAGGTTCGGGCTGCGCGGTCTTGGCGGTGTCGACGTCCTCGACCAGATCGTCGTCATCGTCGTCCCTGTCGATGTCGTCGATCAGCTCATCGGTGTCGTCGTCATCGGAGGCTTCGTCGGCGGTCTCCGCGACAGTGGCTTCCGGTGCGGCGGGTGGCGCTACTTCCGGCTGCGCCGGCGCACGGCGGCGGCTCGGCCGCGCCGTCTCCACCACGACCTCGGTGCCGCACTTCGGACAGGCGATCGGATTTCGCTGCAAGTCGTAGAATTTCGCGCCGCAGTTCACACAGGTGTGCTTGGCGCCCCATTCCCGCTTTGCCACGCCCCCGCCTCCGTTCTTATTGTTCCAGTCTTGGCCGTCGCCAATGCCAGTTTGACACTTTTCTGTCAAAGCGATTTTTCGATTGAAATTGCGCTGCTTGACGCGTAGGCGCGCTGTGCTAGAGACGCCATGCTCATGGCACGCGCGCGCCGCGAGGATTGCGCCGGAGAGTCCGAAGTGAATCCCCTGATTTCGTCCGCTGCCGGCCCGTTGACGGGGACCTGCGCCGTGCCCGGCGACAAGTCCATCTCCCACCGCGTGCTGATGCTGGGCGCGCTCGCGGTGGGCGAGACCCGTGCCAGCGGCCTGCTCGAAGGCGAAGACGTGCTGGCGACGGCGCTTGCGCTTCGCGCTCTCGGGGCGGCCATCGAGCGGACCGACGACGGCCTCTGGCGCGTACAGGGCGTCGGCGTCGGCGGGCTGGCCGAGCCCGGCACCGTGCTCGACCTCGGCAATTCCGGGACCGCCGTGCGCCTGCTTGCGGGCATCTGCGCGAGCCACGGGTTCACGACCTTCATGACCGGCGACCGCTCGCTCCGGCGGCGGCCCATGGGGCGGATCATCGAGCCGCTGGAGCGGATGGGCGCGCAGTTCGTGGCGAGCGGTGGCGGCCGACTGCCGCTTGCGCTGATCGGCGCCCGGCATCCGCTGCCGATCGAGTACCGGCTGCCCATGCCGTCCGCGCAGGTGAAGTCGGCGGTGCTGCTCGCCGGCCTCAACGCGCCCGGCGAGACGCGGGTGGTCGAGTCCGCAGCGAGCCGCGATCACACCGAGCGCTTGCTGCGTCTCTTCGGCGCGCGGGTCGGCGTCGAGACCGAGACGGACGGCAGCACCGTGATATCGGTTGCCGGCTATCCGGAGCTTGCGCCGTGCACGCTCACCGTGCCGGGCGACCCGAGCGCTGCGGCCTTTCCGCTCGCCGCCGCGCTGATCGTGCCGGGCTCCGACCTCGTGATCCCGAACGTGGGAATCAATCCGGCCCGGATCGGCCTGCTGGAGACGCTGCGCGAGATGGGCGCGCAGGTCGAGATGGGCTCCCTGCGCGAGCAGGCGGGCGAGCCGGTCGCCGATATCGCGGTGCGCGCCGGCCGCTTGCGCGCGGTCGACGTGCCGGCCGAGCGGGCGCCCCGCATGATCGACGAGTACCCCATCCTGAGCGTCGTCGCCGCCTGCGCTTCGGGCACCACGCGGCTCAACGGCCTCGCCGAGCTCCGGGTCAAGGAGAGCGACAGGCTGGGCGCGACCGCTTCCGGCCTTCGCGCGGCGGGCGTGAGCGTGACGGAGCGCGACGACGGGCTCGACATCGTCGGCTGCGGCGGCCCGCCGCCCGGCGGCGGCCTCGTCGCGACCCACCTCGATCACCGCATCGCCATGGCGTTCCTCGTCCTCGGCATGGCGAGCGAGAAGCCGATGACCGTGGATGACGGCACCATGATCGGCACGAGCTATCCGGGCTTCGTCGTCGACATGAACGCCCTGGGAGCCGCGATTGCCGCCGGGTGATCCTGCGCCGCCGCTGGTGATCGCGGTCGACGGGCCGGCGGCGGTGGGCAAGGGCACCCTCGCGCGCCGCCTGGCAGCGCATTATGGGCTGCACCACCTCGACACCGGCGCGCTCTACCGCGCCACGGCGCTGCGGGTCCTGCGGTCGGGCGGCGACCCGGCGGCGGAGGCGGAGGCAGAAGCCGCGGCGAACGGGATCACCGACGATGATTTGGGCGACCCGGCGCTCCGCAACGAGGATGTCGGCCAGGCCGCCTCGGTCGTGGCCGCGCATGGCGCCGTGCGCCGGGCCCTGCTCGGCTATCAGCGCGCGTTCGCGGCCCGTCCGCCGGGCGCCGTGCTCGACGGCCGCGACATCGGCACGGTCGTCTGCCCCGATGCGCAGGTGAAGTTCTACCTCGAGGCCACCGCCGAAGTCCGCGCTGCCCGCCGCCTTTGTGAGTTGCGGTCACGCGGCGTGGAGAGTATAGAATCTCGCGTCTTGGATGAAATAATCGCCCGCGACGCCCGCGACCGTCGGCGCAGCGCCGCACCGATGAAGCCGGCGGCAGACGCATGTCGGATCGATACCACTGCGCTCGGACCCGACGACGTGTTCGAGCAGGCGGTGGCCATCGTCGATGCGCGTCTTTCTCACCTGTAGCGACGGGTATCGAGACCCGCCCCGCGGGACGCGTTCACCCATCAACGACCGCGGCGCGCGCCCGACAAGCCTAGCGCGAAGGCGCCCGCCGCCAATGCTGGAGATCATATGACGGCCGAGACCACACAAGCGACCGAGCAGGCGACCGCCGCCAAGGAGACCTTCTCCGACATGCTCGACGAGTTCCTGGACGACACGCCCCGCTTCGAGGGCGGCGTCGTCAAGGGCACCATTCTCGCGATCGAGAACGACGCGGCCCTGATCGACGTCGGGCTCAAGGTCGAGGGCCGCGTGCCGCTCAAGGAATTCGCGGCGCCCGGACAGGCGGCCGAGGTGAAGGTCGGCGACGAGGTCGAGGTCTACATCGAGCGCTTCGAGACCGCGCGCGGCGAGGCTTCGCTCAGCCGCGAGCGCGCACGCCGCGAAGAGGCGTGGGAGAAGCTCGAGCAGGCCTACAAGGACGGCGAGCGGGTCACCGGCGTCATCTTCGGCCGGGTCAAGGGCGGCTTCACGGTCGACCTCGACGGCGCCGTCGCGTTCCTGCCCGGCAGCCAGGTCGACATCCGTCCGGTGCGCGACATCGCGCCGCTGGTCGGCACGGATCAGCCCTTCCAGATCCTCAAGATGGACCGCCGCCGCGGCAACATCGTCGTCTCCCGCCGCGCGGTCCTCGAAGACACCCGCGCCGAGCAGCGCAACGAGCTGATCGCGAACCTGCACGAGGGGCAGGTGCTCGAAGGCGTGGTCAAGAACATCACCGACTACGGCGCCTTCGTCGATCTCGGCGGTGTCGACGGCCTGCTGCACGTGACCGACATTTCGTGGCGGCGCGTCAACCACCCGGCGGACGCGCTCCAGATCGGGCAGACGGTCAACGTCCAGGTCATCCGCTTCAACCCGGAGACACAACGCATCTCGCTCGGCATGAAGCAGCTCGAGGCCGACCCGTGGGAGGGCGTCGAGGCCAAGTACCCGGTCAGGACGAAGTTCACCGGGCGGGTGACGAACATCACCGATTACGGCGCCTTCGTGGAGCTCGAGCCGGGCGTGGAGGGCCTGGTCCACGTCTCCGAGATGAGCTGGACCAAGAAGAACGTGCACCCCGGCAAGATCATCTCGACCAGCCAGGAGGTCGAGGTGATGGTGCTCGACGTCGATCCCGAGAAGCGCCGCGTGAGCCTGGGCCTCAAGCAGTGCCTGGACAACCCCTGGATCGTCTTCGCCGAGACCCACCCCGAGGGCACGGTCGTCGAGGGCGAGATCAAGAACATCACCGAGTTCGGCCTCTTCATCGAGCTGCCCGGCGAGATCTACGGCATGGCGCACCTCTCCGACCTGGATTGGCTGACGCCCGGCGAGGAGGCCCTGAAGAAGTTCCGCAAGGGCGACGAGGTCAAGGCCAAGGTGCTGACCGTCGACGTCGAGAAGGAGCGCATCGGCCTCGGCCTGAAGCAGCTCGACGACGATCCCTTCCAGGGTGCGGAAGGCCGTCGCGGCAAGACCGTGACCTGCACCGTCACCGCGGTGCACGACCACAGCGTCGAGGTCGAGATCTTCGGCTCGCTCCCCGGCGACATCAAGCGCTCGGAGCTTGCGCGCGACCGCGACGAGCAGCGCCCCTCGCGCTTCGCGCCGGGCGACAAGGTGGATGCCAAGGTGCTGCAGATCGACCGCAACAACCGCCGTGTCTCGCTCTCCATCAAGGCCCTGGAGGTCCAGGAGGAGAAGCAGGCGATGGCGGAGTACGGCTCGACCGACAGCGGCGCCAGCCTTGGCGATATCCTGGGCGCCGCGCTCGACCGCAAGACTCAGGAAGAGGCGGCGCGTACGGCAGAAGAAGAGAAGGACGCGCCCGAGGAGAGTTAGGGCGGGCACCGAGGTGCTCCGCGCCATGACGCTCGGCGTCTAGGCCACGGTCCGGGAGGAGATGGCGAGCCTGGATCCCGACAGGTTGCTCGACCGCCGCCGCCTCAAGCGGGGCGTCGCCGTCTGGCGTGCCCTCGCCGTCGCAGCACTCGTCGCTCTGGCGCTGGTGGCGGCCGCCCCATTTGCTCTTGAGGGCGGCGAGCGCGTGGCCCGGCTCTGGGTGACCGGGCTGATCGAGGACGATCCCGCCCGCGACCGCCTCATTGCCGATCTCCGGGAGGACGATGCCGTCAGGGCGGTCGTGCTGCGGCTTGACTCCGCCGGCGGCACGGCGGTCGGTGGCGAGGCGCTCTATCTCAGCCTGCGTTCCTTGGCCGGGGCCAAGCCCGTCGTCGCCGTTCTCGGCACCACCGCGACCTCGGCGGCGTACATGGCGGCGCTCGCTGCGGACCGCATCGTCGCCCGCGAGGCGACGCTGACGGGCTCCATCGGCGTCCTGTTCCAGACCGCCGAGTTCACCGCGCTGCTGGAAGAGATCGGCGTGCGCGCGGAAGCGATCCGCAGCGGGCCGCTGAAGGCGAAGCCCACGCCCTTCGAGGAGCTGGACAATCCCACCCGCCGTGCCATGCGGACCGTGGTGACGGACATCTACGAGTCCTTCCTGCGCCTGGTGATGGAGCGCCGCTCCCTCGACCGCGAGACGGCGCTGACGCTGGCCGACGGGCGCGTGTTCACCGGCTCACAGGCGGTAGACGCCGGCCTCGTCGATGCCATCGGCGGCGAGGA
The DNA here is from genome assembly GCA_965221125.1 of Alphaproteobacteria bacterium. GTDB lineage: Bacteria > Pseudomonadota > Alphaproteobacteria > UBA828 > UBA828 > WTGU01. The sequence continues at coordinate 116,648 of CBDCRW010000003.1, read as the reverse complement.
GGAGGCACGCGCGTGGCTCGCAGTCGAGCACGGCGTATCGGAGACCATTCCGGCCACCGACGTGGTGAGCGGCGGCGAGGACGGCCTGCTCGACGTCATCGATGCAGCGCTCGAGAGCACCCTGCCGGCGCGGACGCTCGCCCTTGACGGTCTCATCGCCGTTTGGCACCCTCAGGTAACGGACTGAAACGATGACGCTCTTGGCGTTCGAGCACGCGAGCCGGGAGCCTCTGGCCGGCGGAGTATCTCCAGCATGACCAAGTCCGAGCTCATTCAGCTACTGGCGGAAAAGCACGCCGATCAGCACCTCTACCACCGCGACTATCAGCGCGTGGTGAACCGGGTCTTCACCGAGATCAGCGATGCGCTCGCGCAAGGCGACCGGGTCGAGCTTCGCGGCTTCGGCGCGTTCTCGGTCCGTCCGCGTGCGGCGCGGGTCGGCCGCAATCCGCGCACCGGCGCTGCGGTCCGGGTGGACCGGAAATTCCTGCCGTTCTTCAAGACCGGCAAGGAGCTGCGCGAGCGGCTCAACAGCGAATAGGCGGCCCGGCTGGCGGGGCGCGCGGCGGTCCGGGAGCATGATCGCCGGATCGCGCAGGTGACGGGCCGCACGACGCGGCGCACGAGAGCCTATCCATGAGACTACTCGCCTGGGCAATCGCGGCGGCGGTGGCGGTCGTCGTCATCGCCTTCGCCGTGGCCAATCGCGGCCCGGTCGAGATCAGCGTCGCGCCGTTCCCCTACAGGCTCGATATCCCGATCTGGGCTCTGGTCGTCGGCGCCCTGGTGGTGGGGTTCCTCTCCGGCGCGCTGGTTCGCTGGCTGCTCGACCACAAGGTGCGCCGCATGGCGCGCCGCGGCCGGCGGCGTGCGCGCGCGCTCGAGCAGGAGCTGGCGGGCACGCGCAAGCAGCTCGACGAGGCCGTGCGCGGGCAGCGGGCGGCGGTCCCCGCAGCGTCGCCCGCATCGCTGACGCCCAAGGATCTGGCGTAGAGCGCGTCCGTCTTCGACGGACCCGCGACGGGCCGCGACCGCGGCCCGTGACCGCGGTGCGAAATCCGGGTAAGGGTAGGGGCCATGCCCGTCGCCGTGAAAACATGTGGATTGAGCGACCGCGCCGCCGTCGAAGCGGCGCTGGCCGGCGGCGCGCGGTTCCTGGGCTTCGTGTTCTTTCCGCCCTCGCCGCGCAACGTGGCACCTGGCCGGGCTGCGGCGCTTGGCGCGGGCCTGCCCGAAGACATTGCGAGCGTCGGCGTCGTCGTCAATCCGGAGGACGCGTTCCTCGACGGTATTCTCTCCGCGGTGCGACTCGACTATATCCAGCTCCACGGAAACGAGAGCCCGGCGCGGGCAGCGGCCATTCGCGCGCGCACCGGCTGCCGCATCATCAAGGCGATCAGCGTGTCCCAGGCGTCTGACATCGAACGTGCCCAAGACTACGGCGAGGGCGCCGACCTGATCCTGTTCGACGCCAAGGCGACGGCGGACGACACCCGGCCCGGCGGCAACGCGCGGACCTTCGACTGGCGGCTGTTCCAGGCCGCGCCGCCGCCGTCCACCGGCTGGATTCTCTCCGGCGGGCTGGATGCCGGGAACGTCGGCGAGGCGATCAGGATCACCGGCGCCGGCGCCGTCGATGTCTCGTCCGGCATCGAGGCGGCGCCGGGACGCAAGGACCCGGAGAAGATCGGCGCCTTCCTCGCCGCGGTTGCGGCGGCGGATAGGCCAGTCGCACGAGAGGCCACGGCATGAGCGAGCGCGGCGCCAACCGGCCCGGCCCCGACGCCGACGGCCACTTCGGCATCTACGGCGGCCGCTACGTCGCCGAGACCCTGATGCCGCTGATCCTCGACCTGGAGAAAGCCTACGACACGGCCAAGGACGATCCCGATTTCGCCGAGGAGTTCGAGCGCTTGCTCGCCCACTACGTCGGCCGGCCCAGCCCGCTCTACCACGCGGCGCGGCTCAGCGAGCACCTCGGCGGCGCGCGCATCTACTTCAAGCGGGACGAGCTCAACCACACCGGCGCGCACAAGATCAACAACTGCATCGGCCAGATCCTGCTGGCGCGCCGCATGGGCAAGACCCGCATCATCGCCGAGACCGGGGCCGGCCAGCACGGCGTCGCGACGGCGACGGTCTGCGCGCTCTTCGGCCTGCCGTGCACCGTCTACATGGGCGAGACCGACATCGAGCGGCAGCAGCCGAACGTCTTCCGCATGAAGCTGCTCGGCGCCGAGGTGGTGCCCGTGAACTCGGGCTCGCGCACGCTCAAGGACGCCATGAACGAGGCGTTGCGCGACTGGGTTACCAACGTCGAGACGACCTTCTACCTGATCGGCACCGTCGCGGGCCCGCATCCCTATCCCGCCATGGTGCGCGACTTCCAGTCCGTGATCGGGCGCGAGACCCGCGAGCAGATCATGGCGGCCGAAGGCCGGCTGCCCGACACCCTGGTCGCCTGCGTCGGCGGCGGTTCCAACGCCATCGGCCTGTTCCATCCCTTCCTCGACGAGGACAGCGTCAGCATGACGGGCGTCGAGGCCGCCGGCCACGGTGTCGAGAGCGGCAAGCACGCGGCGTCGCTCACCGCCGGCAAGCCGGGCGTGCTCCACGGCAACCGCACCTACCTGCTGCAGGACGAGCACGGCCAGATCACCGAGGCCCACTCGATCTCCGCCGGCCTCGACTATCCCGGCATCGGGCCGGAGCACGCCTGGCTGAAGGATTCCGGGCGGGTGTCCTACGTGGCGATCACCGACGAGCAGGCGCTGGACGCCTTCCACCTCTGCGCGCGGCTGGAGGGGATCATTCCCGCGCTGGAGCCCGCCCATGCGCTGGCCCATGTGGTGGAACTCGCGCCGAGCCTGCCGACCGACCACATCCTCGTCATGAACATGTGCGGGCGCGGCGACAAGGACATCTTCACCGTCGCCGACACGCTGGGCACGTCGCTGTGAGCGGGCGCATCGAGCGGCGCTTCGCCGCGCTTGAGGGGGAGGGCCGCGCCGGGCTCGTCACCTTCACGATGATGGGCGACCCGGACATCGAGACCTCCTACGCCATCCTCGAAGGGCTCGCGGACGCGGGCGCCGACGTGATCGAGATCGGCTCGCCCTTCACCGATCCGATGGCCGACGGGCCGGTCATCCAGCGCGCGGGCCAGCGGGCGCTGGCTGCCGGCATCACGCTCGGCAAGACACTCGGCCTGGTGCGGCGCTTCCGCGCGCATGACGACGAGACGCCCCTGGTCCTCATGGGCTACTACAACCCGATCTACATCTACGGCGTGGAGCGCTTCCTTGCGGATGCGCTGGAAGCAGGCCTCGACGGCATGATCGTGGTCGACCTGCCGCCCGAGGAAGACTCCGAGCTGTGCCGCCCGGCGCTCGACGCCGGGCTCTCCTTCATTCGGCTGGCGGCGCCGACCACCGACGATGCCCGCCTGCCGGCCGTTCTCACCAACACCAGCGGCTTCGTCTACTACATCTCGATCACCGGGATCACCGGCGCGGCCGGCGCTGCCGCCGCGGCGACGCAGCAGGCCGTGGAGCGGCTGCGGCGCCACACGGCGCTCCCCATCGCCGTCGGCTTCGGCATCAAGACGCCGGAGCAAGCGGCAGAGGTTGCGCGGGTGGCGGACGCTGCGGTCGTCGGCTCCGCGCTTATCACGGCGATCGAAGAGGGGTTGGACGCGGCCGGCACGGCCACGCCGGCCTGCCGCGACAACGCGCTCGCGCTGGTGCGTGCGCTCGGCGAAGGCGTGCGCGCGGCACGCCGGGAGGCTGCATCGTGAGCTGGCTCGATCGATTCTCGCGCCCCAAGGTGAGCGGCCTGTTTCGCAAGCCCGACATTCCGCACGACCTGTGGGAGAAGTGCGACGCGTGCGAGCAGATGATCTTTCACCGCGAGCTCGAGAACAATCTCCGGGTCTGCCCGCGCTGCGATCACCACATGCGGCTCGGCGCCGACAAGCGCCTCGCGCTGCTCTTCGACAACGAGGATTACAAGACCATCGAGCTGCCGGCGGTGGCCGAGGACCCGCTGCGGTTTCGCGATCGCAAGCGCTACGCGGACCGCCTCCGCGAGGCGCGCAGCAAGACCGGCCACGACGACGCCATGGTGGTCGCGCACGGCACCATCGGGACCGCGCCGGCGGTCGTTGCGGCGTTCGACTTCGGCTTTCTCGGCGGCTCCATGGGCACCGCCGTCGGCGAGAGCCTGCTGGCGGCCGCGCGGCTCGCCGTGCTGCAGGAGGCCCCCCTGATCGTCATTCCGTCCTCGGGCGGCGCGCGGATGCAGGAGGGCGTGCTCTCGCTGATGCAGATGGCGCGCACCACCATCGCCGTGGACGAGCTGAAGGAAGCGGGCGTGCCCTACATCGTCCTGCTCACGAACCCCACGACCGGCGGCGTGACGGCGTCCTTCGCCATGCTCGGCGACATCGCCATCGCGGAGCCCGGCGCCGTCATCGGCTTCGCCGGCCCGCGCGTGATCGAGGAGACGATTCGGGAGCGGCTGCCCGAGGGCTTCCAGCGTGCCGAGTACCTGCGCGATCACGGCATGGTCGACATGGTCGTGCATCGCCGCAAGCTGCGCCAGACCCTCTCGCTGCTGCTCTCGCTGCTGCGCGACAAGACGCCCCCGGCGGAGGTGATCGCCCTGCACGGGAAGGCTCCCGGCGCGGGCCGGCGCACGAACGAGGCAGCATCCGCCGGCGCCAAGTGACGGACGCTCCATCGCACCCGAAAAATCTCTTCCTGCAGGGTGACGTGAGCGGCGTGCCGGACCGGGTGGCACCGCGCGAGAGCGACGCGATCCTCGCGCGGCTGCTCGACCTCCATCCCAAGGCCATCGACCTCTCGCTCGGCCGCATGACGCGGCTGCTCGACGCGCTCGGCAACCCGGAGCGCGCCATGCCGCCGGTGATCCACGTCGCCGGCACCAACGGCAAGGGCAGCGTCGTCGCCTTTCTCGACGCCATGCTGCGCGCCGCCGGCTACCGGGTGAACAGCTACGTCTCGCCGCACCTCGTCCGCTTCGCCGAGCGCATCAGGCTGGGCGGCGTGCCCATCGCCGAGGACGCGCTGCGCGCGTGCCTCGCCCACTGCGAGGCGGTCAACGACGGCGCGCCCATCACCTACTTCGAGATCACCACGGCGGCGGCGTTCCATGCCTTCAGGCAGACACCCGCCGACATCCTGGTGCTGGAGGTCGGGCTCGGCGGCCGGCTCGACGCCACCAACGTGATCGCCCGGCCCGCGCTCACCGTGATTACTCCTGTCTCCATCGACCACACCCACTACCTGGGCGAGACGCTCCCCCTCATCGCCGCCGAGAAGGCGGGGATCCTGAAGCAGGGCGTCACCGGCGTGATCGGACGCCAGGAGGCGGAGGCCGATGCGGCCATCGAGCGGGTCGCCGGCGGTGCAGGCGCCCCGCTTGCGCGACTCGGGCGCGAGTGGACGTTCGAGCGCTCCGCATCGCACCTGACGGTGCAGGACGCCCTGGGCGAGGGCCGCTACCCGCTGCCGGCGCTCGCCGGCGATCACCAGGTCGAGAATGCGGCGCTCGCCGCCGTCTGCGCGCGGCTCGTGCCCGGCTTCGACATCGGCGATGCGGCCGTTGCCGAGGGACTCCGGGAGGCGCGCTGGCCGGGCAGGCTTCAGCACGTCCCCTGGCCCGGCCTCGCCGGGGGCTGGGAATTCTGGGTCGACGGCGGCCACAACGCGGCGGCGGCGCTCGCGCTCGCCCGCGTCGCCGAAGACTGGGCGGATCGGCCTCTCGACCTCGTCGTCGGCATGCTGAACACGCGGCCGCCCACGGATTTTTTGCGTCCTCTCGCGCCCTTCGCGCGGCGCGTGGCGGCTGTGCCGATCCCCGGTCAGGCCGCAAGCGCGGCGCCCGAGGATATCCGCGCTGCAGCGCACGCCCTCGGCATTGCCTGCGAGACGGACGCCGGCGTCGACGCCGCAGTTGCACGCCTCACGGAAGGGGTGGAGCGGCCCGGCCGCATCCTGGTGTGCGGCTCGCTCTATCTGGTCGGCGACGTGCTCGCGGCCGCAAGCGCGCCCGCCGCGTAGCCGGCGTTATTCATAAATTTTCGTTTTATAACAACAAATTACGCGGAATTGGCTTCGTTTTGTAATTTCCTGTTTTCCGACGCTCAGACCGCGCCGCGCAGCCACTCGGAGAGCTTGGCCTTGGGCAGCGCGCCCACCTTGGTATCGGCGACCTCGCCGCCCTTGAAGAGGATCAGCGTCGGAATGCCCCGGATGCCGTACTTCGCCGGCGTCGACGGGTTCGAATCCACGTCCAGCTTGGCCACCGAGAGCGAGTCGCTCATCTCGCCGGCGATTTCCTCCAGCGCAGGCGCGATCGCCTTGCACGGGCCGCACCAGTCGGCCCAGAAGTCGACCAGCACGGGGCCGTCCGCATTCAGGACCTTCTCTTCGAACTCGGCGTCGGTGACGTGGGTAACGCTCATGGATGCTCCTCCGAGGCGGCGATGGGTGGAATGTAGGGAGCGCTCCGGGGCCCGTCAACGGCACCCGTGCGCGTGTTCCCGTCGCAGCTATTCTTGGAGCTTATGCGCCTGACGGAACCGCACCCCAAATGTACGCTCAAATTCTTACAAACTCTTGAGCGGCTCCTCAACTAATATTCTGATTTAGTTTCCGGCGCTGAGCATACTCTCGATACAGAGTCCGCGCAGTACCGGGTAAAGTTGCATGCGCGTTTCACGGTCCCTTCCACTGACCAAACTCTTAACGCTGTCAGCGATCTCGCTGATGTTATTCGCCATGAGGAGCTTCATGGTCGCCAATGCCTCGTACTCATCCATCAGCTCGTCGAGATCGTTGTGTCTGACGGCGGCCAAGATGCAGGGATCAATAACGTGGGTAGTAATTTCAGCGTCGTAGTCTTGAGCGCGAATTGTCGCAGGAAACAGTAGACAGAGGGTAAGGAAGCCAAGGACGATAGCACGAGACATTGCAGAACTCCGTTTCCATTTTGGTCGAAACGTATCACGCGTCCTTTTGGATCGCCACTCACCGCAGTGGTCAGTGGCGGAGTCACCACCGGTCCCATTGTTGAGCGCAATACCCCCCCGAGTCACTTTGCCAAGTCCCTGCAGGTGGACAGCGCGTAGCGGCAGCGGTCTCCCTACTTCTGGGCGAGCAGCGCCGTCGCGATGGCCCGCCACTCGTCGCGCAGCGCATCCTTCGACTCGGGATGCCCGGCGCGCCGATACCAGTAGCCCGCGTTGCGGAGGTCGCCCTCGACCCGGTGGAGATAGGCGTGGACCCAGGCGCCTTCCGGTCCCTTGTCGGCCTGGGCGAGGTCGTGGGCCTCGTGCCACGCGCCCTTCGCCTCCTGCCAGAGCGCCTGGAGCGCCTTGCTCAGGCCCTCCGGCGGCGCGGCGTCGTCCAGCGAGCGTTCGAAGGCCGTCAGGTCCATGGCGCGTCTCCCGTCCGTCGCTGCCTTGCGCTCATCCCGCACCGTCCGTGCCGGCGGCGAGCGTGATCTCGAAGTTGCCGTACACGTCGACGGCAAGCGTCTGGCCTGGATGCACCACCACCGTCGTGACCTCGGTGTCGATCACCGCCGGGCCCTCGATGCGGTTGCCCGGCACGAGGCGGGCGCCGTCGTAGATGGGGGTCTCGGCGCGGCGCTTCCACTCCGCCCAGTAGACCGAGCGCGGCGGCCGGCGCGCCTCGAGCGCAGGATCCGGCGGCAGCGCGTCGGCGGCGGTGAGCCGGGGCTTGCGGGTGACGCCGGACGCGCGGCAGCGGAAGGTCACGATCTCGAGCTGCGCGTTGGGCAACGCCGCGCCCCGCCCGTAGAGCGCCTCGTAGCGCTGGCGGAATTCTTCGTGCAGCGCGCCGATCTGATCGGCGGCGACGGTCTCGCCCGCCAGCTCGATCTCCACCTCGTTGATCTGGCCCTTGTGCCGCATGTCGAGGGTGAAGCGGTAGTGCCAGTCCGCCGGCGCGACATCGTCGGCCGCAAGGTCCGCGGCGCCCCGCGTCTTCAGCTCCGCAAGCACCGCGTTGATGGCCCCGGCGTCGAAGGGCGAGCGCATGATGTTGACCTGCTCGTGGACGTGCAGCAGGTCCGCCGCCGCCGCGCCGAAGGCGCACCAGACCGAGGCGGTCTCGCGCTGCGGCACGATCACCTTCGAGACCCCCAACTCCTGCGCGAAGACGCCGGCGTGCGTGGGGCCCGCGCCGCCGAAGGCGAAGATCACGAAGTCGCGCGGGTCGTGGCCCTTCTGGATCGTCACCTTGCGGATCAGGTCGGCCATCTGGAACTCGACGATGCGTGCGATCCCGCTCGCCGTCTCGTCGAGCCCCATTCCGAGCCGCTCGCCCATCGGCGCGAGCGCCCGCGCCGAAGCCTCGCGGTCGAGGGCGATGGCGCCGCCCGCGAAGTTGTCGGGGTCGAGGTAGCCCAGCACCAGGTCGGCGTCCGTCACCGTCGGCACGGTGCCGCCCCGCCCGTAGCACACCGGGCCGGGGTCCGCGCCTGCGCTCTCTGGCCCTACGCGGAAGGCGCCGGTCGCCTCGTCGATCCGCGCCATGCTGCCGCCGCCCGCGCCGATCACCTGGATGTCCACCTTGGAGAGGTAGTACTCGTACTGGTGCACCAGGCTCCGGTAGGAGAACGCCGGCTCGCCGCCGTGGATGATGCCGACGTCGAAGGAGGTGCCGCCCATGTCCGTGGTGATGACGTTCTCGTAGCCCATGATGCCGCCCGCGTAGCGCGAGCCGGTGACGCCCGCGACCGGGCCGGAATCGAGCGTCAGCAGCGGCGCCGCCATCGCCTTGGCGACGGGGATCGTGCCGCCCGCGCACTGCGTGATCTGCAGCGGATGGTCGTAGCCGAGGTCGGTCGTGCGCCGGTCCATCCGCGCGAGATAGCCAGTCACCAGCGGGCCGATGTAGGCGTTGAGCGCGACCGCGGCGGTGCGCTCGTACTCGCCCCACTTCGGCACCAGCTCCGACGAACACGTGACGAAGAGGCCGGGCGCGATGCGCTCGACCATCGCCTTGACCCGCTGCTCGTGCGCGGGCGCGAGGAACGACCAGAGGAAGCAGATCGCGAGCGCCTCGACGCCGTCGGCGACCAGCCGGCGGATCGCCTGCTCCGCCTCCTCCTCGTTCAGCTCGACCACGACCTTGCCGAAGCAGTCCACGCGCTCCGACACGCCCTCGATCAGGTACTTGGGCACGATGGGGTCGGGCTTGCTGCTCTCAGGGATGTGCACGACGAGGCGGATGTCGCGGCCGGTCAGCCCGCGCGAGCCCCGCATGATGTGGATGACGTCGTTGTGGCCCTTGGTGGTGATGAGGCCGACCTTCACGCCCTTCTTCTGAATGATCGCGTTGGTGCCGACCGTGGTACCGTGGGCCAGCACCGCGAGCTCGGTGCAGAGCGCGTCGAGTGGCGTGCCCAGCTTGCCGGCGACGATGTCGAGGGCCGCGATCAGCCCTTCGCCGAAGTCGGCCGGTGTGGACGGCGCCTTGCCCGTGGTCACCTGGCCCGCCTCGTCCACCACCACGCAGTCGGTGAACGTGCCGCCGATGTCGATGCCGCAGAGATAGGTGCTCATGGGTGCTCTTCCATGCCGCTTCTTGTGCCCAAGCGGTGCGCCGGAGTCGAGGGAGAGAATCTTGAGGCCGCGGCGGCCAGACGCGCTAGAATGGCGCCATGGCCATTCTGCGTACAGTTCTCTGGTCGCTGGCGAAGCGCGCCGCTGCCGACCCGCGCGTGCAGAAGAAGGCGGGGCAGGCTTTCCGGGCGGTCGACGGGAAGATGGATAAGGCGGCGGACAAGGTCGCCGATGTCGCTACCGCGAGGGACCCCGTGCGCGAGGCGGGCAAGATGCTCGGCTCGTTCATCTCGGGAGAGCAGCGGCCGAAGCGCTGACCGCCCGCCGTCGCCCATCCACCTGGTGCGGTCGAGAGGACTCGAACCTCCACGGGGTTGCCCCCACTAGCTCCTGAGGCTAGCGCGTCTACCAATTCCGCCACGACCGCCAGGCCAGATGGTGCGGCTGAGAGGACTCGAACCTCCACGGGGTCGCCCCCACAGCGCCCTCAACGCTGCGCGTCTACCAGTTCCGCCACAGCCGCAGGATGCCCGCACGTGACGAGCGGGCGGTGCGGAGAAAACAGGGTAAGGCCTTGTCTTGTCAAGCCACCATCGGTGAGCCGTTAGAGCACTATCCGACCGGATGGAATCGTTCGCGGTTGTCGCAGGGTCACGGTTTCACATGCCGCGCGGCCAGAAAAGAAACCCCCACCTCTCCCCGGCCCTCTCCGCCCCCAGGGGCGGAGAGGGAGAAAAGACCGGCGCGGCTTGCGTCCCCCCTCCGCCCATTGGGGGGAGGGGGACAGGGGGAGGTGGGAACGTTCGGCCGCAATGATCTCGCAAGGTCGGATTCGCTCTAGCGGCCGTCGCCGCGGCCGGCGCCGGCTTCGGGCTTGAAGGGGCGTGCGAGCAGCCCGCCGATGGCGTCGTCGACCGATGCGCCCCGGTGAAGCACCGCGTGCACCGCGCCGGCGATCGGCATCTCGACCCCGAGCGTCGATGCCAGCGTCACGATGGCCGGCGCGCTCGTCACGCCTTCGGTGACCGCCTCGCGGGCATCGAGAACCGTTGCGGGCGACTCACCCCGTCCGAGCGCGATGCCGAAGGTGTAGTTGCGCGACTGATCGCTGGTGCAGGTCAGCACGAGGTCGCCGAGCCCGGAGAGCCCGGCCAGGGTCTCCGGCCGCGCGCCCTTGGCGGCGGCGAGGCGCGTAAGCTCGGCGAAGCCCCGCGCGACGATGGCGGCGCGCGCGTTGTCCCCCAGACCCCGGCCCACGGCGATGCCGGCGGCGATGGCGATCACGTTCTTGACCGCGCCGCCGATCTGCACGCCGATCAGATCGTCCGTGAGATAGGGGCGGAAGGCCGGGCCGCCCAGCGCATCGACCACGGCCCTGCCCAGGCGGGCGTCCTCGCAGGCGAGCGAGACTGCGGCGGGGAGGCCCGTCGCCACCTCGCGCGCGAAGGTGGGGCCGGAGAGCACGGCGAGCGGCAGCCCCGGCGCGGCCCGGCGCACGGCCTCGCTCATGAGCGCGCCGGTCTGGCGCTCGATCCCCTTGGCGCAGACCACGCAGGGCGGCAGGTCCTCCGCAGCCTGGGCAAGCTCGTCCACGATGGCCGCGAGGTTCTGCGCCGGCGTGACCAGGAGCAGGAGATCGGCGCGCGCCGCCTCGCGCAGATCGTCGGTCGCGCGCATGGCCGGGTCCAGGCCGATGCCGGGCAGAAAGCGCCGGTTCTCGTGACGCGCGTCGATGGACTCGACCACGTCCGTCTCGCGCGCCCAGAGCGTCACCGCGCGGCCGGCGCGCGCCGCGACTGTCGCGAGCGCCGTGCCCCACGCGCCGCCGCCAATTACGCCGATGCGCTTCATCGCGCCGCCCCGAACTTGAGGAGTCCCAGCCTCATGACGCTCAGTCTCCGGTCTGCGGCAAGCGGTAGAACGAAATCGCGTTGTCGCGGAACAGCTTCCTCATTTCGCCCTCGGAGCTGCCGCTCATCGTCCACTCGACGATATCCACCCACTCCTCGTAAGCGTGCGTGAGCTCGGACACCGACCAGTCGCTGCCGAACATCACGCGATCGATCCCGAACGCCTCGATGGCGTGATCCAGGTAAGGCCGCACGTGCTCGCGCGTCCAGTTGTCGTGATCCGCCTCGGTGATGACGCCCGAAATCTTGCAGCAGACGTTGGGCAGCGCCGCCATGGCGCGAATATTTTCGCGCCACGGGTCGAACTCCCCCGCCCGGATCGGCGGCTTGCCGATGTGGTCGAGCACGAAGCGGACCTCGGGGCAGCGCCGCACCAGCTCCACGGCGTTGGCGAGCTGAAAGTGCTTCACGCAGATGTCGAAGCTGAGGTCGTACTTGGCCAGCAGCTTGACGCCTTCGACGAAGCCCGGCTGCAGGCAGAAATCGACGTCCGGCTCGAACTCGATCAGCCGGCGCACCGCCTTCACGTGCTCCATCTCCGCGAGCCGGGCCACTGCGCCTTCCGCCCCGGCGCCGTCTTCTAGCGGCACGGCCGCGACGATTCCCCGCAGCTCCGGCACCGACTCGAACAGCCCCGAGACCCACTCGGCCTCGGCCATCTGATGCGGCGTGTCGATCCAGACCTCCACGAACACGACCTGCTCGACCGGGGCCTTGCCGATGGCGGCACGGTAGTCGGCCGGCAGATGGGGCTTGTCGAGCTTCGGCACGTCCTTCATCCACGCGTAGGGGAACTGTCGCGTGTCGTAGAGATGAACGTGGGCGTCGACGATCGGAACACTCACCATGCGTCTCTCCCTGCCGGCAGTTTCTTCCGACTCCACTGGCGGCTACCGATACTATGCCGGAACGACACTATGCCGGAACGACGGCCGGCTGCCGACCGCCCGGCGGCGGCGGGAGGAGGGGGCGTGATCCAGGGAGCGGCGCGACTCGGAGCGGTGCTCGTCGTGGCGGCCGTGCTCCCACTTGCTGCGCTGCCCGTATCGGCGGGTCAGGCCGAGACCGCCTTCGAGATGGTCGCGATCCCGGCCGGCAGCTTCGAGGCGGGCGATCCCGACGGCCGGCCCGACGAGGCGCCCCGACCTGTCACGGTGGCGCCGTTCCAGCTCATGCGCTTCGAGGTGACCAACGCCCAGTTCGCCGCCTTCGCCGCCGAGACCGGCCACGTCACCGATCCCGAGCGGCGCGGCTTCGGCTACGTCTGGCCCGGCCGCTGGACCAGGGTGCCGGGCGCCGACTGGCGCCATCGCAGCGGGCCGGCGTCGGACCTGATCGGCCTGGGCGATCACCCGGTCGTGCAGGTGAGCTGGAACGACGCCCGCGCCTTCTGCCGCTACTACGGCCTTCGCTTGCCGAGCGAGGAGGAGTGGGAGTTCGCCGCGCGCGGCACGGACGGGCGCATCTTCCCCTGGGGCGGGGCGGCGCCGGACGAGGGCGGCACGAGGCGCGCGAACTACGGCGCCAACAAGTGCTGCGCGGCGGACATGACCGACGGCTACCACGAGACCGCGCCGGTCGGCTCCTATCCCGCCGGCGTCTCGCCCTTCGGCCTTCACGACATGGCCGGCAACGTCTGGGAATGGACGTCGAGCCCCGACGGCGACAGCGGCAAGTACGTCATTCGTGGCGGCGGCTGGGGCAACAATCCGTTCTGCCTTCGCGTCAGCTACCGCCACAAGAACCCGCCGGACATCGGCCTCGACATGGTGGGCTTCCGCTGCGCCGGCGACTTGTAAACCTCAGGGGTCAGGCCCGCCGCCCCAGCCGTCCCGGCACGCCGGCGCCCTCGGCGAGCCCGGCGTCCTCGTCGAGGGGCCAGCGCGCGCGGGGCGATGCGTCAAGCGGGTCGACCAGGCCGCGCGTCAGGCGCTCGATCCCGGCCCAGGCGATCATGGCCGCATTGTCGGTGCACAGCCTGGGCGGCGGGATGTCGAGGGCGAGGCCCCGGTTTTCCGCCAGCGACTCGATGCGCCGCCGGATCTCGCCGTTGGCCGCGACGCCCCCTGCCACCACCAGGGCCGTCGGCTCCACGTTCGACTCGCGCAGCATGGCGATGGCGTTTGCCGTGCGGTCCGCCAGCACGTCGGTGACCGCCCGCTGAAACGACGCGGCAATGTCGGCGCGGTCGCGGTCCGTGGGCGCGCCCAGCGCCTGGATGGCGTGGAGCACGGCGGTCTTCAGGCCCGAGAACGAGAAATCGCAGCCCGGCCGGCCGGCCAGCGGGCGGGGCAGGGCGATGCGCGCCGGGTCGCCGTCCCGCGCCGCGCGCTCGATCGCCGGCCCCCCCGGATAGCCGAGTCCAAGCAGCATCGCCGCCTTGTCGAAGGCTTCGCCCACCGCGTCGTCGATGGTGGTGCCGAGCCGCCTGTAGCTGCTCACCTCGTCCACGAGCAGCAGCTGGCAGTGCCCGCCCGAGACCAGGAGAAGCAGGTAGGGGAAGTCCAGATCCTCGGCAACCAGCCTCGGGCTGAGCGCGTGCCCCTCCAGGTGATTGACGGCGAGCAGCGGCTTGTCGTGGACGGCGGCGATCGCCTTGCCCGTCATCAGCCCGACCATGACCGCGCCGATCAGGCCGGGGCCGGCGGTCGCCGCCACGCCGTCCAGGTCGGCAAATTCCACGCCGGCCTCGTCCATGGCGCGGGCGATGAGCCCGTCCAGGTGCTCGACGTGGCTGCGCGCCGCGATCTCCGGCACCACGCCGCCGTAGGGCGCGTGGTCGGCGCACTGGGAGAGCACGAGGTTGGCCAGCATGGCGCGCTCGCCGGTCACCACAGCGGCCGCCGTTTCGTCGCAGCTCGTCTCGATGCCGAGGACGATCATGGGCCGAGCACATAGCGGGCGGCGGCGGCGATCGCAACGGCCCATAGCGCAACGACAGGAGGAAAAGCGCTCGCATCGCCGCAGCGCCCTGTGTAGAAGGGGCGGGCCACACCGACTCGGTGTATTGGACGTGCGCCTGCCAATAGTCGTCGGGACGCGGGGCAGCCCGCTCGCCATCGCCCAGACCCGCCACGTCTGCGCCCAGCTCGTGGCGGCCCATCCCGCGCTGGCCGAGGACGGCGCGCTGCGCACCACCGTCATCACCACCTCGGGCGATCGCATCGTCGACCGCCCGCTTGCCGAGATCGGCGGCAAGGGGCTCTTCACGAAGGAGATCGAGGAGGCGCTGCTGGACCGGCGCATCGATCTCGCCGTGCACTCGATGAAGGACGTGCCGACGTGGCTGCCGGGGGGGCTGGAGATCGCCGCGATGCCAGCGCGGGAGGACCCGCGCGACGTGCTGATCGCGCGCGGCCTGCCGGGCGCAGCCAGCCTCGCCGACCTGCCGCAGGGCGCGCGGGTCGGCACCGGGTCGCTCCGCCGCCAGGCGCAAGTTCTCGCGCGCCGTCCCGACATCGCCATCGTGCCGATGCGGGGCAACGTCGGCACCCGGATGCGCAAGGTGGCCGATGGCGAGGCCGACGCGACGCTGCTGGCCCTCGCGGGCCTCAAGCGGCTCGGCGAGGACGTCGCAGGGATGGCGGTGCTCGCGCCGGACGACATGCTGCCGGCGGTCGGCCAGGGCGCGCTCGGCATCGAATGCCGGACCGGCGACGACAGCGTGAAGGCGATGCTGCAGCCCATCGTCGATCCGGCGACGACCGCCGCGGTCCAGTGCGAGCGGGCGTTGCTGGAGGTTCTGGACGGCTCCTGCCGCATGCCGATCGCCGGCCTCGCCGTGCCGGACGGCGCGGGGCAGCTTCGCCTCGATGCCCTGATCGCGAAGCCCGACGGCAGCGTCTGCCACCGCATCGAGCGCACCGGCGCTGTGGCGGATGCGCTGGCCATCGGCCGCGACGCGGGCGCCGCGCTGCGTGCGGCCTGCGGGCCCGGCTGGTTCGAGCCGTGAGCGGCCCCCGCCTGCTGCTCACCCGTCCGCGCGAGGACTCGCTCGCCCTCGCGGAGGTCCTGGCTCATCACGGCGTATCGGCGCTGATCGAGCCCATGATGACGATCCGATTCGATAGAGCGGCGCGGCTCGATCTGTCCGGCGTGCAGGCGATTCTGCTCACCAGCGCGAACGGCGCACGGGCGCTCGCGGCGGCGACCCCCGCAGAGGCGGCGCGGCGCGTGCCGGTTTTCTCGGTTGGCTGCGCGACGGCCCAGGCCGCCCGCGACGCCGGCTTCGACACGGTAGCGGCAGCCCACGGCGACGTGGACGGGCTCGCGGCGCTGGCTGCGGCCCGGCTCCGCCCCGACGCAGGCCGCCTCGTCCACGTGGCCGGCCGGGTCAGCACGGGCGATCTCGCGGCCCGGCTCAGCGCCGCCGGCTTCGAGGCTGAGCGCGTGCCGCTCTACGACGCGGTTGCCGTGGGCGCGCTTTCGCCGCCGGCCCGCCAAGCCTTGCAGGCGCAAACCCTCGCCGGCGTTGCCTTTTTCTCTCCCCGTACGGCGCGGCTCTTTGCTAAGCTCCTGCGCGAGTCGAGGCTTGAAACGACGGCGCGGGCGCTCACCGCGTTCTGCCTGAGCCAGGCGGTGGCCGTGGCGGTAGAAACCCTGTCCTGGAAGCGAGTCTGCGTGGCCGCTCGGCCGCGACAGGAGGCCCTCGTCGCGTGCGTGGTCGACGCATGCGCGCCGGGGCGCGAATAGCGCGGCGAGAGACGGATGGCGGCGCGAAAGGACGATGGCAAGGAGCCGCCCCGGGGCGGCAGCCGGCCGACACCGATATGGCGGTTGCCCGCGGCAGAGAGCACGGACGACTCGGGCTCGGCCGAGGCTCCCGCGGGGCAGCCGGAGCGCCCGCCGCCCCGCCGCGTCCCGCAGGCGGTCGTCTGGGGGTTGGCGGCGGCTCTGGTCTGCGTCGGCCTCTACGCCGCGTGGGCCACGGTCGGAGACGAAATCCTGGGCACGGGCGAAGCCCCGGAGGTTGCAGGAGCCACAGCCACGGGAGCACCCATTGCCGAGCAGGCCGGCGGCGGTTCGACGGACGAGGGAGCGTCCGGTCCCCCGCCTGTCGACGGAGAGGACACGCCGCTCGTCGTGGCGGAGGACGAAGCCGGGGGCGGGGCCAGGGCCGAGCCCCTGGAGAATTCGGCACCCGCTGCCGCACCGCAGGCGGACGAGTCCGACCCGCCGGTCGTTACTGAAGCTGAACCGACCGCGCCCGCTCCCGATCCTCCGTCGCCATCCTCGGCACTCGCCGACCAGAGTCCGGAGGTAACCGCGCTGGCGGCGTCAGAGCAAGACGACGCACAAGCCCCGGCCGCTCACGTTGCAGATGTGGCTGCCGATGCGGCAACCGCTGCCGACGCCGAACCTCTCGCGCCACCGCCTACTCCGAACGACGGTGAGGCCGACGCGCTCGGCACGCTCGACGCCCGGCTGGATGCGCTGGAGGCCGGCGCCGCCGATGCCTCGGGCGCGGGCGCCGCGCTGACGGCCCTGGAGCGGCGGGTTCAGGCTCTCGAGCAGAACCCGGCGCGGGAGGCGTTCGACCGCGCGCTGGCCGCCTGGGAGGAGCAGCGGGCCGCGCTGGAGGCCGCGCTCGCCGAGGTCACCGCGCGGCTCGCGCGCTTCGAGGAGGACGCGACCCTGCAGTCCGCCGCCGACGGGCATCTGGTCGGCCTGGTGCTGGCCACCGGCGACCTTACGGCGGCGCTCGGCTCGGCCCGGCCCTTCGCGCCCGTGCTCGACGCGGTTCGCGGCGTCGCCGGCGCGGATGCGGAGATCGAGAGCGCGCTGGCGCGGCTCGCGCCCTTCGCCGCCACGGGCGTGCCGACGCTCGACGGGCTGAAGGCGCGCTTTCCTGCGGCCGCCAACGCCATCGTCCGGGCCGCCCCGGCGGCCGAAGACTCCGACTGGATCGACGAGACCGTCACCAGGTTGAGCCAGCTCGTGACGATCCGCCGCACCGGCGGCGCCATCGATCCCGCCAGCCTCGACGGCCGCCTCGTCGAGGCCGAATCGGCGCTCGTGGACGGCGATCTCGCGCGGGCCGTCGGCATCGTCGAGGCGCTGATGCCCGAGGCCGACGGTGCCGAACGTGCGGACGCCTGGCTGCGCGACGCCCGCTCGCGCGCCGAGGCGGACGACGCTCTTTCTGGCCTCGTCGCCATCGTTCACGCGCGCATTGGCGCCCGCTGGGCATCCGCTGGCGGGGCGCAATGATTCGGATCGTCGCCTTCGTCGTCGCGGTGATCGTCGTCGCCGCGGCCGCCACCTGGATCTCGGAGCCGCCCGGCAGCGTCGTGATCGCCTGGGGCGACTACGTGGTCGAGACCTCGCCGGGGGTGCTCGCGGCGGCGATCGCCGTGGCTGCTGCTGTTGTCCTGGTGATCGCCGCCGTCGTGCGCTTCGTCTGGATCGGCCCCCGCCGCGTCGCCCTGGCACGCCGCCGCCGCCGCGAGCGGCTCGGCTACCGTGCGCTCACGCAGGGCCTGGTCGCCGCCGCGGCGGGCGATCCCAAGCGCGCGCGCAGGCTCGCGCGCCGCGCCAATCTGATGCTGGACGAGCCGCCACTCACGCTGCTGCTCTCGGCGCAGGCGGCGCAGCTGGAGGGCGACGATCAGGCCGCGCGCGGCTACTTCGAGGCCATGCTCGATCAGCCGGCGACGGCGTTTCTCGGGCTGCGCGGCCTGCTCGTTCAGGCCGAGCGGACCGGCGATACTGCCAGGGCGCTCGAGCTGGCGGAGCGCGCCTTCGCGCTCAGGCCGGAGACGCCCTGGGTGCTGACGGCGCTGCTGGAGATGCAGACGCGGGCAGGCCGCTGGTCCGACGCGCTCGCCACGGTGAAGCGGGCGCGCCGCCACGGCGCGGTGAGCGAGGAGGTGGGCCGCCGCCGCGAGGCGGGGCTGCTCTTCGAGCGTGCGCGTGCGCTGCGCGAGCAGGGCGAGGTCAAGGATGCGCTCCGCGTCGCCGACGAGGCGCGGGCGGCGGACGTGTCCTTCCTGCCGGCGGCGCTGCTGAGTTCCGGCCTCGCCAAGGAAGCGGGCCGCGACGGCGCGGCGCAGCGTGCGGTCACGGAGGCGTGGCGCCATTGCCCGCACCCGGCGCTCGGCCGGCTCTTCCTCGCTTTACAAGTGGACCGGAGCGCCGCGGAGCGGCTGAAGCGGGTCGAGACGCTGGTGGCCGACAACCGCGACGAGCCGGAGAGTCTGCTGCTGCTTGCGAACCAGGCGCTTGACGCGAAGCAGTGGGGAACGGCGCGCCGGCACCTGGAGCGCGCCGTCGCCGCGCGCCCCACCGCCGGCGTCTATCGCCTGCTGGCGCGCCTGGAGGAAGCCGAGACCGGGGACGGCGAGGCTGTCCGCCGGCACCTTCGGCAAGCGAGCGAGGCGCCACCCGATCCGGGCTGGATCTGCGCACGCTGCGCCAGCGCGAGCCCCGCATGGTCCATCGTCTGCGACCGCTGCGGCGCCTTCGATTCGATCGAGTGGCGCACACCGCCCCAGGCCGAGGCGAGCGCTCTCCCGCTGGACACCCCCGTGGCCGAGGATGACGCCGGCGTCGAAGCGCCCGCGCCGCCCGCCGCCGCCCGCTCCGCTGCCGGCTGAGCGCAGGCAGGGTGCTGACCGGAGGGCGCGCCACTGGCGCCTTTACAACGCAGGCCGGCTTGACGATAGTCCGGCACGGGACCGGGCCGCAGTAGCTCAGTCGGTAGAGCAATGCATTCGTAATGCATGGGTCGGGAGTTCGAATCTCTCCTGCGGCACCGCCTGCCAGTTTCATACGTTCCCGTATATTCCAATATCCATTATAAATCAGTCAATTGGCCGATATCCTGTGCTTGAGCATTCCGTGCGATTCTCGCGCTGTCCTACGCATCACGTTGGGTAAGACGTGGGGTGGGGGCAAATCCCTCTTGCCCGGCGTCCAATCCGGGTGGGAATTCGAGGCATGGCGAAGCTGACAGTCGCGAAGATTCGGGTGCTCACCAAGCCCGGCATGTACGGCGACGGCGGCACACTTTTTCTGCGCGTGGCGCGCGGTGGTTCGAAATCGTGGATTCAGCGGCTCGCCATCGACGGCAAGCGCCGCGACATTGGGTTGGGCGGCTGGCCGCTCACGACACTCACCGAAGCACGCGAGGCGGCATTCGAGAACCGACGGCTGGCACGGCGGGGAGGCGACCCGCTGGCGGCGAAGCGCAAGGCCCGGGTGCCGACCTTTCGGGCGGCGGCCGAGGCGACGTTCGAGGCGAATCGGCCGCGTTGGCGCAACGCCAAGGTCACGACGAACTGGCTTCAGCAATTGGAGCGGCACGCATTCCCGGTCATCGGCGACATGGCGGTTGACCGCATCGGGCGCGAAGACGTGCTGCGGGTGCTGACTCAGATTTGGACCAGCAAGCCGGAGGTCGGTCGCAAGGTGCGCCAGCGAGTCCGCGCGACCCTCCGTTGGGCTGAAGCTCATGGGCACGTCCAGACCAACGTCGCGGGCGAGGCCATCGACGGCGCGTTGCCGCGCCAGCCGGCCGTGAAGGCACACTTTCGGGCTCTGCCCTATCGCGAGGTCGCCGCGGCGCTCGATACCGTGGAAGCGTCAAGGGCATCCCTGGCAGCCAAACTGTCGCTGAAGTTCGTTGTGCTGACCGCCTGCCGCAGCGGCGAGGTCCGCCTTGCCGAGTGGAGCGAGGTAGACGTGGCGTCGGCGACGTGGACCATACCGGCATCGCGCATGAAGAGTGGTGCCGAACACCGCGTGCCGCTGAGCGACGCGGCTCTCGAGGTGCTGGAACAGGCGCGCCCGCTGAGCGGTGGGCAGGGTCTCGTCTTTCCCTCGCCACGCTCGACGAACCGTCCCCTGTCGGACATGTCCCTCACCAAGGTCTTGCGAACGACTGGCCTCGCCGAGAAGACGGTGGTGCATGGTCTCCGGTCAGGTTTCAGAGACTGGTGTGCGGACATGGGCAAGCCGCGTGAGCTTGCCGAGGCGGCGCTGGCGCACACCGTGGGTGGCGTTGAAGGAGCCTACTTCCGAAGCGACGTGTTCGAACGACGCCGCGTTCTCATGCAAGCATGGGCGGACTTCGTAAACGGCGGTACCGGCGCCATAGTGAGGTTGCATGGATAATTTGACGAACCGGCTATTCCTGCGCTCCGCTTTTGAGGAGTTGCCGCGCCCGTCGAACAACGTGTTGGACTGGCCGGGCGATAGCAAAGAGCAGGCGCGAGCAATCCGAAGACTGGCGTACATGGTGGGCGATGAGGCGCTGTCCTACGGGCAGCGGGCGTGGGCCTTCGACACATTGGAGGACGTTGCCCGCAAGGATATTCGCGGGCATGGCCTGGAGGACAGCGCCCACGACGCAATTCTGGAGCTTGCCATTGCCGTTTTTACGGGCGAGGTCACCCGACCCAAGCGAGGCAGAGGGCGTAGTCCAGATGAGAACCGGACG
Source organism: Alphaproteobacteria bacterium (assembly GCA_965221125.1). GTDB lineage: Bacteria > Pseudomonadota > Alphaproteobacteria > UBA828 > UBA828 > WTGU01. The sequence goes on along the minus strand of CBDCRW010000003.1, from coordinate 95,683 downwards.
CGCGATGAACGGATCGTCCGGTTAGTCGCTTGGCTTGTCTTCAGCGAAGGCAAGACCAAAGCGGACGCTGTCGATTTTATTCGAGAGGTTGTTCCGCGCGCGGGAGGCGGGAAACTCACCGCCGACTACATTGGGCGCATCATCAAGAGGTACGGCCCAATCGAGAAATATCGGAATCAAATCACCCCCATATGATTCCATTCAGGCCTCGCGGTCACTTGCGGCAATATCCGGGACGACAAAGACCCGGAGGACGCCATGAACGACGACCGCCTACTCCGCCGCGAAGAGGTTGAGACCCGCTGCGGGGTTACCCGTTCCACGATCTATAGATTGATGCGCGCCGGCCAGTTTCCTGAGCCGGTCAAGGTGGGGCCCTGGGCCGAGCACGAGCTAGAGAAGTGGCTCGCCGAGCGCCCGCGCGCGACCGGTGAAGTCGCCCACTCGACCTGATCTATCGGTCAACCCTCAAGCACAGCTGACCGTCTCAGCATGAGTGTTATCATGCTGCTCATCGGATTCCTCCCCTCGAAGGTCGCCGGCGATCGGCGCTGCCCTCGCTATCGAGCATACCTCAGCGCCGATCCTGCCGCAGGTAGTTGAGCAGAAGCCCGCTCGGCGCAGGCGAGCGCTCGCCCCGCAGGATCGTGGGGACGATCAGCACCGCCAGCGTCAGCACGTAGGGCAGCATGCCGACGATGTAGATGGGCACGTCGAGGCCGATCGCCTGAATGCGCGGGATCAGCGCCTCGGCGCCGCCGAAGATCAGCGCGCCGATCACCGCGCGCCCCGGCCGCCAGCCCGAAAAGATCACAAGCGCGATGACGATCCAGCCGCGGCCGGCGACCATGTGCTCGGTCCAGACGAAGCTGGAAGCGAGCGACAGGTAGGCGCCCGCGAGCCCGCAGAACGCGCCGCCCAGCACCACGGCGGCGAGGCGGAAGAGCTGGACGTTCACGCCGGCGATGTCGGCGGTCGCCGGGTCCTCGCCGACGGCGCGGAGCCTGAGCCCCACGTCCGATCTGTCGAGGCCCCACCAGACGGCCACGGCCAGCGCCGCGGCGGCATAGACCAGGATGTCCTGCTGGAAGAGGATAGGGCCCAGCCAGGGAATGTCGCTGAGTGCGCCCAGGTCGAGGTCGCGGAATCCCGCCACCTTCTCGAACATGTAGGGGCGGCCCACGACCCCTGTCAGCCCGTCGCCGAGAGCGACGACGATGAGCCCGGTCAGCACCTGATCGGTGCGGAAGACCACCACGGCGATGCCGAACACGAGGGCGACCAGCGCGCCGGCCAGCATGGCGACGGGCACGCCGGCGCCGGCGAGGCCGGTGTGGAAGCTCACGACCGCGCCGGTCATCGCGCCCACCAGCATCATGCCTTCGCAGCCGAGATTGAGCACGCCGGCGCGCTCGTTGATCATCAGCCCGAGGGCGGCGAGCAGGTAGGGCGTGGCGAAGCCGGGCGTGGTGGCGAGCCAGTTCTGGACGAAGTCGGCTGCCATCAGGCGCGCTCCCTCAGTCCGAAGGTGACGTGGTAGCGGCTGAAGAACTCGACCGTGACGAAGGTGAGAAGAATGACCGCCTCGATCAGCGTCGTGATCGCGGCAGGCAGTTGATAGAAGACCTTGAGCGTGTCGCCCGCCGTGTAGACGCCGCCGACCACGAACGCCGTGACGATGACGGGGATCGGCCGGAAGCGCCCGATGAAGGCGATGACGATGCCGCTGAAGGTGTAGCCGCCGGCGATGAAGAGGGTCATGCGGTATTCCTGCCCGGCGGCGAGGCTGGCGCCCGCTGCACCCGCGAGCCCGCCGGACATGACCGCGGCCAGCGCCGTCGTGAGCACGACCGGGACGCCCGCCGCCCGCGCCGCGTCCGCGTTGGCGCCGATGGCGTCCATGTAGAAGCCGATCCGAGAGCGGGTCATCACGAACCAGAGCAGGACGCCCGCCCCGAGCGCGATCCAGATGCCGGTGTGCGACGAACCCCAGCCGAGCCGGGCCAGCCGCTCAGCCCCTTCGTCGTAGTGCCGCGAGTTGGGAAAGGCGCTGCCCGGATCGTGCCAGGGCCCGAAGAGGAGGTGCTGCACCAGCTGGTAGGCGACGTAGGTGAGCAGCAGCGTGGTGATGATCTCGTTGACCCGGAAGCGGAGCTTGAGAACGGCGGGAATGCCGATCCAGCAGGCGCCGGCGACGGCGGCGGCGACGAACATGAGCGGCAGGCGCGCGGCCTCCGGGCCGATGTCGAAGATGGCAACGCCGGTCGCGGCAATGCAGCCGAGCCACATCTGACCCTCGACGCCGATGTTCCAGAAGCGGAGCTTGAGCGCCACCGCCGACGCCAGGCCGACGAGGACCAGCGGCGTCGAGGCGGTCACCACCTGGGCGAGGCCATTCAGGTCGAGGAACACGTAGACGATGAACTCGTTGACGATCTCCCCGGCGCCGACGCCGTAGGCAATGAGGATGCCGAAGGCGATGAGCAGGCCCAGCGCGATGCCGCCGACGAAGGTCGCCGCGCGCAGCCAGAGCGGCGCCTGCTGGCGGGGTACGAGATAGACAGGGCCGAGCATCAGGCGTGGCCCAGCATCAGGCGGCCGATCTCGGCGCGGCTCACCTGGCCTGCGGCGAACTCGCGGACCAGGCGGCCCCGGCTGATCACCGCGATGGTGGTGGACAGCGCCAGCACCTCCTCCAGGTCCTCGCTGATCAGCACGCAGGCGGTGCCCGCGTCCGCCGCGCCCTGCAGCAGGTCGTGGACCGTGCGGCAGGCGCTCACGTCGAGGCCGCGGGTCGGCGAATGGGCGATCAGCACGCTGGCCCCGCCCCTGAGCTCGCGCGCGAGCAGGAGCTTCTGGGCGTTGCCGCCGGAGAGGAGCCGGGCGGCGGTGCCGGGTGCCGCGCCGTGGATGCTGTATGCCTCGATCGCCTGCGCCGCCGCCGCCCGCATGGCGCGGCGTCGGACCAGCGCCGGACTGCCGTACTCGCCGGCCGGCACGCCCGTCACGCCGTGGTTCTCGTAGACCGCTAGCTCCGCCAGGAGGCCGGTGCGGAAGCGGTCGGCGGGCACGGCGCGCATCCCCCGGCGGCGGAAGGCCGGCACGTCCCGGCCCGCGAGCTCCGCGCCGTCGATGGCGATGGACCCGCGGGCGGGCGGGCGCAGCCCGGTCAGCGCGTCGGCCAGCTCCTGCTGCCCGTTGCCGCCGACACCGGCGATGCCGTAGATCTCGCCGCCGCGCACGGCGAAGCCGATGCCGTCTACGCCGATGCCGGCGGCCCGGCGGACGCTCAGATCCTCGACCTTGAGCCTCACCTGAGCCAGCGGCCGGGTGCGGCGTTCCTGCGCCGCGCTCTCCTCGCCCACCATGGTCCGGGCGAGCGTCTCGGCATCCAGCCCTGCGGTCTCCGCACCGGCGAGCACCGTCTCGCCGCCGCGCATCACCGTGACCCGCGACGCGTAGCCGATCACCTCGCGCAGCTTGTGGGTGATCAGCACCACCGCGTGGCCGTCTTCCGCGAGGCGGCGCATGAAGGTGAGCGCCTGGACCGACTCCTGGTCGGTCAGCACCGAGGTGGGCTCGTCCAGGATGAGGATGCGGGCGCCCAGCAACAGCACCTTGAGGATCTCGACGCGCTGCTGCTCGGCGATGGAGAGTTCGCCGACCACGGCGCCGGGGTCGATCTCGAAGCCCACGTCAGCCGCCTTCGCCGCCACCGCCTCGGCCGCCTCGCGCGGGCGGCGCACGCCCAGTGCGCCTCGGCAGGCGAGGACGATGTTCTCGGCGACGGTGAAGCGCTGCACCAGCTTGTAGTGCTGATGAACCATCCCGATGCCGAGACGGGCGGCATCGGCCGGCGCGGTGATCGTGGCGGGCTCGCCGTCGACCGCGATGGTGCCTTCGTCGGGCGCGTAGAGCCCACAGGCGACGTTCATCAGGGTCGACTTGCCGGCCCCGTTCTCCCCGAGGAGCGCGTGGACCTCGCCCCAGTCGCAGGCGAACGATGCCCGCCTGAGCGCCGGCCGGGCATCGAACGCCTTGCTTGCGCCGACGATTTCTAGGGCACGGCTCACCCCGCTACAATGGCATGGTCCGGGGAAGGGACCTACCGGGTCGGGCCTACTCCGCCGGCATGGTGCCGATGGCGCCCTGCACGAAGTAGGTCATGCCCCAGAGGCCGTCGTCGGAGAGAACCTCGCCCTCCGCCACCTCCAGCGTGCCGTCCTGCCGATGCAGCGGCCCCTGGAAGGGATCGAGCGTGCCCGCGACCATCGCCGCGCGCGCCGCGTCCACGTCCGCCACCGCCGCTGCCGGCACCCACGACGCGATGGGGTCGACGTCGAAGAGGCCCGTGTCGATGCCTTCCCACCAGCCCCATTCGCCGGGCTCCCAGGTGCCTTCGATGATCGCCGAGATGGTCGGGATCAGATAGGCCTCCCACTTGTAGACCATCGAGGTCGCCACCGCGTCCGGCGCCTGGTCCGACACGTCGATCTGGAAGCCGACCGACCACTTGCCCTGGTCCTGGAAGGCGAGGTGCGGGCCCGGCGTGCTCAGGTTGGAGCCCAGCACGTCGACGCCCTGCTCCAGCAGGGCCTCCGCCGCCTGCGTTTCCTTCACCGGGTCGTACCAGGTGTTGACGAAGACGCCGACCATCTCGATGTCGGGATTCACGGACTGGGCGCCGCGCAGGAAGCCGTTGAGGTCCCAGTTCACCACGCTGAGCGGATAGCCGCCGATGGCGCCGATCTTCTTGGACTGCGTCACGTGGCCGGCCACGATCCCGGCCAGATACCAGCCTTGGTAGCTGCGCGCGTAGAAGCTCTCCAGGTTCGTGGCGTTGTTGGTCTCGCCGGCGCAGTTCACGAAGGCCACGTCGGGGTACTTGGTGGCCGCCTCGAGAAAGGCGTCACCATAGCCCCACGAGGTGCCGATGATGATGTTGTGGCCCCGGCTCACGTAGAGGTCGATGGCCCTGAGGATCTCCGAATTGTCCTCCGGGATGTTCTCCGTGTAGGCGATCTCGACGCCGAGAGCCTCCTCGGTCTTGACCCGCGCGTACTCGAGAGCCTCGGACCAGCCGCCGTCGTTGACGGTGCCGAGCTGGAGCATCGCGATCTTGGGGTCTCCATCCAGCTTGAAGGCCGCCTGCGCGCCCGGGACGGCGAGCACGCTCACCGCGACGGCCGCAACGGCACCAGCAATCCATTTCCACATGATCATGCCCTCCCTTTCATCCTTCTTCGTGTCGCCAACTCACCGCGTCCGGTCGTTTCCGGGCGCCGGTGGTGAAGAGTCCTCGGGTCCTCGCCGGGCCTTCCGCAGCGCCGCCGTGGCGTCGCCGTTCGCCTCAAGCGTCTCGGGGTCGATCGCCACGCCATAGAGGTCGCGGGCGTCGTTCAGCGTGATCAGTCCGTTCAGGCAGTCCTCGGCGACGAGCGCCGGATCGCGCTCGATGGGCGGGCCATAGCCGCCCCCGCCTGCCGTCCGGTGGCGGACGAGCGCGCCTTCCGCCACCTTCACGCCGCTCGCGCGGACGTGGCGCGCTTCCGAAGGCGTGCCGGGCTCGACCAGCAGCTCGCTGCCCTGCCCCTCCAGCCCGCCGAAGAGGCCGTAGGGCTTGAAGGTCTCGCGATCCAAGGCGATGGCGAGCTCGGCCTCGCCCATCATCCGGTAGTCGATCTCGGTGCCGAAGCCGCCGCGATGCCGGCCGGCGCCGGCTGAGCGCTCCTGCAGCGCGAACTTCTCGCAGAGCAGGATCGGCGTGGTGGTCTCCATCACCTCCACGGGGATGTTGTAGGCATCGCCGCTGCCGAGCGAGACGGTGGCGCTGTTGCCGTCCGCGTGGTGGCGCCCGCCCCAGCCGCCGGAGTAGCACTCGAAGTGCACGAACTCGCCGTCGCTCTCCGGGTCCTTGCCGCCCAGTGTCATGCAGCTGAAGCAGCCGAAGGTGCCGCCGATCACCTCTTCGGGAATGACCTCGGCCAGCGCCTGGAAGATCAGCTCGATCAGCCGCGTGCCCATGTTCCCCATGCCGGTCGTCACCGGCGCGGGGTACTCGGGGTTGAAGACGCAGCCGGCGGGCGCCGAGACGTGGATCGGCCGGTACGAGCCCTCGTTGCCGCCGAGCGCGGTGTCGGTGAAGAACATCATCGCCTGGCGCGTCATGGAGACGGTCACGACCCAGTGGGCGTTCCCCGCCGAGCCCTCGCGCTGGGCGCCGCTGCCGGTGTAGTCGATGTGGATGTCGCCGCCGTCCACCGTGACGGTCACGGCGATGGGGATCGGCTCGTCTGTGACGCCGTCGCCGTCGGCGAAGCCCGATGCCCTGTAGACGCCGTCGGGAATCCGCTCGATCGCCGCGCGGACGACGCGCTCGCCGTGGTCGAGCAACGCGTCGACCGACTGCGTCAGTACGTCTGCGCCGTTCTTCTCCAGCCACTCGTGGGTGCGCAGTTCTGCCGTCTTGAGGGCCGCGATCTGGGCCGAGAAATCGCCGCGGGAAAGTGTCGGCGTGCGCAGGTTGGCCATCAGGATCTCGATGACCTCCTCGTTCATCGTGCCGCCGCGCGCGAGCTGCAACGGAGGAAGGCAAAGGCCCTCCTGGTACGTGTTGCGCGCGTCCGCCGACCAGCTGCCGGGGTCCTTGCCGCCGATATCGAGGTGGTGCGCCTTGTTCGCCGCCAGCATCACCAGCGCGCCCTGCCAGAAGATCGGCATGACGACGTTGATGTCGTTCTTGTGCGTGCCGCCGGCGGTGTAGGGATCGTTGGAGAGGAAGATGTCTCCCTGCCGCATTTCGGAGAGCGGGAACTTCTCCATCACCGCATCGACGACGAAGTTCATGCTGCCGTTGAAGATCGGGATGCCCTCGGCCTGGGCCAGCAGCCGGCCCCGGCTGTCGAAGAGCACGCAGCTGTAGTCGTTGATCTCGCGCAGGATGGTCGAATAGGAGGTCCGGTTCAGCGTGATCGACATCTCGCTGATGATCGAGTGCAGGCCGGCACGGACGACTTCCAGCGTGACCGGATCGACCGCCGCCTCCCGGTCCGTCGCTGCGAAGCTCACTGCCTTGGCCATGCTGTGCCTCTATCCCGGCCGGCCGCGCGCCGTCACGCCGCAGCCTCGATGGTGAGGTTGCGGAAACGATCCACCGCCGCGGTCTGGCCCGGCATGACGACGATCGTCGAACGCGGATCCTCGATGACGCAGGGTCCTTCGATTTCGTCGCCGGCGCGGAGCGCAGTCACGTCGTAGATGTCCGTCTCGACGAACGCGCCGCCGAAGAACACCCGGCGCCGGGCCTTCGTCGGGAGCGGCCCGTCGGACGAGACGCGGGCGGCGATCTCGGGGAGCTGCGGTCGCTCGAACGCGCCGATGGCGAAGACCCGCGCGTTGACCATCTCGACCTCGAACTCGGGGTTGGCGAAGCCGTAGGTGTGCTCGTGCAGCCGGTCGAAATCGGCGCGTATGCGCGCGCCGTCGAGGTCGTCGCAATCGACGTAGACGCGCAGGTAGTAGTCCTGGCCGACGTAGCGCAGGTCGAGCGCGTCGTCGAAGCGCATGGCCGCGCCGTCCACGCCTTCCCGCTTGAGCCGTTCCGTGCCGAGAATGCGAAGCTGCTGCAGGGCGCCCCCGATCTCGCTCCACTCGACGTCCGCGAAGGACTGGACGGAGGACTGCGCGAGATCGTGCCGCAGGTCGGTGGCGAGCATCCCGATGGCCGAGACGGCGCCGGGATTGCTGGGCACGACGAGGCGCTGCACGTCGCCGATGTCGAGCAGCTCGCCGGCCACCATGCCGCCCGCGCCGCCGAACGCCATGAGAGTGAAGCTGCGGATGTCGAAGCCCCGCGCAATCAGGATCGAGCGGATCGCCTTGTTCATGTTGGCGGTGACGACCCGGAGGATGCCCTCGGCGGCGTCCGCGACCTCCATCCCGAGCGGCCCGGCGATGTGCTCGCCGATGGCGCGCTCGGCGGCATCGCGGTCGAGCGTCATTTCGCCCGCGAGAAAATAGTCCGGGTTCAGCCGGTTGAGCGCGACGCAGGCGTCGGAGACGGTGGGCTCCGCCCCGCCGAGGCCGTAGCACGCGGGGCCGGGCCGGGCGCCGGCGCTCTGCGGCCCCACGCGCAGCGCGCCGCCGGCGTCGACCCAGGCGATGCTGCCGCCGCCGGCGCCGATGGCCAGGATTTCGATGGTCGGCGCCATGATCGGCCAGCCCTCGACGGCGCTCTGGTCGACCGTCCGCGCGAGGCCGTCGGCGATCACGCCCATGTCGCTGCTGGTGCCGCCGATGTCGATGGTCGCCACGTCGCGCAAGCCCATGCGGTTCGCGATGAACTGGGCGCCGACGACGCCGCCGGCCGGCCCCGACATCACGGTGCGGACCGGCAGCGATCGGGCGGTGCGGCTGGTGATGACGCCGCCGTTCGACTGCATCACGAAGAGCTCGCGCTCCAGGCCGCGCTCGCTCAGCGCCTGCGACAAGCCGTCGAGATAGGCCGAGATGATGGGGATGGTGCTGGCGTTGATCGCCACCGTCGACGTGCGCTCGAACTCCCTCAGCTCGCTGGCCACGTCGGAGGAGACCGTGACGTGCGCCTTCGGGTGCTCCTCCAGGATGATCTCGCGGGCGCGGCGCTCGTGGTCGGGGTTGGCGTAGGCGTGGAGGAAGCAGAGCGCCACCGAGCGGATGCCGCGCGCCTTGATCCGAAGCGCCACCTCGCGAGTCTCCGCCTCGTCCAGCGGGCGCAGCACCTCGCCGGTGTGGCGGACGCGCTCGCCGACCTCGAAGCGCAAGTGGCGCGGGATGATCGGCTTCGGCTTGATCCACTTGAGGTCGTACATGCGCGGGTTGTTGGTGCGCATGATCTCGAGCACGTCGCGAAACCCGGCCGTGGTGACCAGCGCGGCCTGCGGCAGCTTCCGCTCCAGCAGGGCATTGAGCACCACGGTCGCGCCGTGCACGAAGTAGTCGACATCGGCGAGCGCGATGTCCTGCCCCGCCGCCGGCCCGGCATCCGACAGAATCCGCTCGACGCCGCCCAGCACGCCCTCCTTGAAGTCGCCCGGCGTCGAAAGCGTCTTCGCGACATGCACGCCGCCGCCCCGGTCCAGCAGCACGAGGTCGGTGAAGGTGCCGCCGATGTCGGCGGCGAGCCGGGCGGTCATCGCACCGCTCGGTGCGCCGGGCCGATGGCCCTGTTCAGGCGGGCAGCCAAAGCTCTTCCAGGCTCCCGTCGTCGCCGGCCAGCAGGACGCCGCGCGGGAAGGTGTTGAGGTTCTCGATACCGTCGGCGGTGATGCGGCAGATGTCGTGATGGCGGAAGCCGCCGAGGCCGTCCACGTTCACCATCGGCTCCATGGTCACGACCATGTTCTCTTCCAGCACGGTGTCGTTGTACTGGCGCAGTTCGCCCCCTTCCTCGCGTCCGTACCAGATCGACATGATCCCGACCGAGTGGCCGGTGCCGAAGGAACGCCCCTCCAGCAGGCCCGCCTTCCGGTAGACGGGGTTGACCGCCTTGTCGACGTCGGAGCACCTGATGCCTGCGCGGAGCGTCCGGAGCCCGGCGTGATGCGCCTCGACGTTGGTCTTGAAGACCGCGAGCGCGTCGTCGGGGATATGCCCCCAGTAGAGGCTTCGCTCCAGGACGTGGTAGTAGCCGCCGATGATCGCGTAGGGATTGACGCTGATCATCTCGCCCTGCTGCACGACCCGGTGCGCGTTCATGATGTGGCCGACGCGGCTCCGGTAGGGGCCGGTCTGAACCCAGCACATGTTGAGGTTGTCGACCTCGATGTCGGGGAAGCGCCGGCGGAGCTCGTTCTCGATGGCGATGTTGGCGGCCCGCGCCATCTCGATCTCGGTGACGCCGGGCTTCAGAGCCTCCAGAGCGGCGTAGCCGCCGACCTCGCAGATCTCGACGCCCTGACGGATGAGGGCGATCTCCTCCTCCGACTTGACCAGGCGCTGGCGCATGGTGTCGTAGGCCACGTCGGCGAACGCGAAGCCGCCGAGCGCGCTGTCGATCAGCGCCTTGAAGCCGACCGACACGGAATCCTCCTCGTAGCCGAGGCGGCCGCTTCGGATGCCGTTGTCGTGCAGCACCTCGCCGAAGAGCCGCACGCTGTTCTCAAGCGGGCTCATCTCCCAGTCGTGGAACGGGCGGATGTCCTCGTAGTAGCAGCAGTGTTGGGGGCGCTCGTCCTCAATCAGCGAGACGATCAGCGCGGGCTCGCCCTTCCTCGGGATGACCGCGGAGTGCAGCCGGCCGAAGGGCGGACAGAAGAAGCCGGTGTAGTAGAGGACGTTGTGCAGGCTCGTCAGGATCACGGCGTCGAGCGAGCGCTCGTCCATCAGCGCGTGCAGATTGCCGAGGCGGCGCTGCATCTCGCCGACGCTCCAGAGCTTTTGTGTGGCGATCCTTTCCGGGTCGGTCACGGCGCCTTCGTCTCCGTGTGCGTCACCGTCGGCAATGGATACCGTCCGGTTGCGAGGGGACACCGGCCACCAATAACACCAAGCGATTGATTATCTTCATGAATAGTAAATATACTTTCATGAGAAAGTCTCATATCGTCGCCGTGCGAGTCGCGAACGAAGGAGGGCAGGGACGACAGAATGGAACGCATCCTCCCGATCGACCTCTTGCGGACCCTGCTGGTGCTGGCCCGAACGCAGAGCTTCTCGCGGACGGGGGAGGAAATCGGCCGCTCGCAGTCGGCTGTGAGCCTGCAGATGCAGCGCCTTCAGCACGTCGTCGGCTCGCCGATCCTCACCAATTCCGGCAAGGCCTTCGGGCTGACGCCGCAGGGCGAGATCGTCCTCGAATACGCCAAGCAGATCGTGGCGCTGAACGACGAGTGCGTCGGGCGGCTGGACGGCGGCATCCTGACCGGGACGATCCGTGTCGGCATACCCAGCGACTACGCGCTCTCGTTCCTGCCGCAGCTCCTTGGCCGGTTCTCCGAGTCCCACCCGGATGTCGCGCTCGACGTGACCTGCGAGCTGAGCCGCGACCTCATTAGCGGGCTGATCCAGAACGAGTTCGACATCGTCCTCGCGGTGCACGACGACCGATCCACCGCGCACATGACCGATCAGTGGCGCGAGCCTATGGCCTGGGTCGGTAGCCAGGACCACGATCTGCGGACGCGACGCCCGCTGCCCCTGGTCCTGTTCCCGGACGGCTGCCAGTACCGCCTGCGCGTGTTGAGCGCGCTGCAGCGGCGCGACATCCCCTACAGGATCGTCTATTCCAGCTCCAACCTCGCCGGCAACCAGGCCGCGATCGAGAGCGGGCTCGGTCTCACGGCGATCTCGACGAGCACCGTGCCGCCGAGCCTGCACGCTCTGCCGCCTTGCGCGGAGCTGCCCGCGCTCGACGACTTCGACATCGGGCTCTTCTGGAGGCCGGGCGGTGCGACCGGGGCCATCCGGGCGCTGGCAGCCGCCATCGTCGAGGTGCTGGACCGGGAGCTCTCCCGCTCGGAGATACTGAGTCCGAAGGTTCCGGCCCATGGCGCAAGCGCGCCGCGCTAGGCGGGCCGGCCGGCCGGGCCCGGACGCGGTGCTGCTCGCGGGCAGCTACAGCTTCGAGCAGAAGGTCACGGTGGAGTGGGAGAGGCCACTTTGTCTCGACGAGTTCGACGCGCTGCTCGCGCCGATCCTGGTCGAGCCCCGCTCGTTCGCCGAGATGCGCGCATACGTTTCCGGTGCGCTGAAGGGATCCGACACGACGCTTCCCGCCGGCAAGATCAGCAAGTACCTGGTGTCCAGCCGCTCGCTCCGCGCCGCCCTGGCCACCATGGTCGCGGCCGGGCGGCTCACGCAAGGCGAGGCACGCGGCTCAGGCGTTCAACTCTGGTCGAGAGGGCGCCACTAGCTGTGAACTCTCAATGGGTTATCCATCCGGGGCTGAATCTCGGAAGCTGATGGGTGCTGAATGCCTGTCAACAAGCCGAGAAGCGAGCCCCGGATGAACGTCCATAAGAATGCAAGACTCGCGCCCCGCGGTCGAGCCGAGATCGTGCGCCGCGTCGTCGAGCAGGGGTAGACCTCTAAGTCCGTGGCCACGGACCTAAGGGTCTGCGAGCGCACCGTGCGCAAGTGGGCCGCGCGCTTCCGGGCCAAGGGTAGCGAAGACCTCAAGGACCGCTCGTCGCGACCCCACACTCTGCGCCGCCCGACCCCGGCGCAGGCCTGCTGACGAACAGGCGAAACCGGGCGCTCCGGCGCGCGCTGGAGCTGGTCGACGATGCTCCCGCCGGCGCCATGCGGCCCGGCGCCGTGCGCGGAGCTGCGGCATGAGTGCGGGCGTCGGAGACCGCCGAAGAGCCACCGGCGTGCGCTACCTCATGCTCTCGATCTGGGGGCTGTTTGCGCTCTTCCCGGTCTATTGGATGGCCGTCACCGCCTTCAAGAAGCCCAAGGACATCTACCAGGGGCCGTTCTACGTGCCGGAGGTGGATTGCGAGCCGACCTTCAAGGCATGGAAATTCCTCGGCGGCGAGGGGCAGGACGCCTTCCTGCGCGGGCTTGGCAACAGCGTCCTCTTTGCTTCGGTGAGCGCTTTCCTCGCTGTCGTGATCGGCGCCTTCGCGGCCTACGGGTTGGCGCGCTACGAGTACAAGTACGCCTGGATGAAGAACAACGATCTCTCGTTCCTCATCGTCTCGCAGCGCATGATGCCGCCGATCGTAGCCGTGATCGCGCTCTTCATGATGTTCCGCTGGGTCGGCCTGCTCGACAGCCACCTCGGCATGATCATCGTCTACACCTGGTACAACCTGCCGCTCACCGTCTATCTGCTCACCGACTTCATGCGCCGCATTCCGCCCGACATCGAGCACGCAGCCGCCGTCGACGGCTACGGCAAGTTCGGGCAAATCTGGAAGGTGATGTTTCCCTTGGCGATGCCCGGTCTCGCGGCCACCTATCTGCTGGCCTTCATCTTCGCCTGGAACGATTTTCTGCTGGCGCTGATGCTGACCTTCCGCGAGGCGCAGACGCTCCCCATCGTCATCACGGCGTGGAGCGCGAAGATGGAGCCGTGCTGGTGGCTGCTCGCGGCGACCGGGCTCGTCGCCATCATCCTGCCCATCGTCGCGGCGACCATCCTTGATCGCTACATGGAGCGGCAAGTCTTCAGCGGAGGCGCCCGCTGACATGAGCGACCTTCGCCTCGCCGCTGTGACCAAGAGCTATGGCGACGACACCGCCCTCTCGTCGGTCGACCTCCATTGCGCGGACGGCGCGCTGCTCGTGGTCTTCGGGCCGTCTGGCGCCGGCAAGTCGACGCTGCTCAAGCTGGTGGCGGGGATCGAGGATCCGAGCGAGGGCCGGGTCTGGATCGCGGGGCACGACGTCACCGCCGAGCCGCCGCAGCGCCGCGACATCGCGATGGCCTTCGAATCCTACGCGCTCTATCCGCATCTCTCCGTGTGGCGCAATCTGGAGTTCCCTCTGCGCGCGCCGGGGCGGGGCCTCGACGCCAACGTACGCGCCGAGCGCATCCGCGAGGTCGCTGCGTTGCTCGATATCACCGAGCTGCTGGAGCGGCATCCCAACCAGCTCAGCGGCGGGCAGCGCCAGCGTGTCTCGCTCGGCCGGGCGCTCGTGCGCGACGCCAACGCGACGCTGCTGGACGAGCCCATTGCCCATCTCGACGCGCGCCTGTGCAACGCGCTGCGCGGCGGCGTGCGGCAGCGCGTTTCGCTGGCGCGCGCCCTGGTCCGGCGGCCATCGGTATTCCTGCTCGACGAGCCGATCTCCCACCTTGAGGCCGAGCTTCGCAACGAGATGCGCATCGAGCTGAAGCGCGTCCACGGGGCCAATGAGTCGACGACCACCTATGTCACTCACGACCAGCTCGAAGCCCTGACCATGGCCGACCGCGTCGCGATCATGCACCAGGGCCTCCTGCAACAGGTGGGAACGCCGGAGGACGTCTATCGCCGTCCGGCCAACCGCTTCGTCGCCACCTTCGTCGGCGAGCCGCCGATGAACATCGTTCGAGCCAGAGTAAGCGGCGGACGCGTCGCCATCGGTGACTATGCGCTTGAGGGACTCCCGACGGCGATGATGGCCGCCATCGAGGCATCGGCGGACGCGGCCGGCGGTGCCGTCGATGTGGGCGTGCGGCCGGACGATATTCGTCTAGGCGGTCTGGGCGCGCCGGGAATCGCCGGGCACATTCGCATCCGCGAGGCACTGGGCGACACGACGCTGTTGGCGGTGGATACGGAAGGCGACCGTCTGCGGCTCCGATCCGGAGGCGGGTTGAGCGCGCGGGAAGGCGAGCGCGTCCGGCTGCACCCGAGGGCGGATCGCATCCACTTCTTCGATGCGGCCACGGGCGTGGCGGTCGGGCAATCGGCAGGCACCGGCGCCGACTGAACAACGAAGAGAAGGGACATCTCAATGGCACAGAAGATCGTTATCGACACCGACATCGGGACCTACTACGACGACGCGCTCGCGGTCTCCGTCGGCTGCCAGTCGCCGGAGCTGGACCTGCTGGGCGTCACCACCGTCTACGGCGACACCCACCTGCGCTCGCGAATCGCACGCAAGGTGCTCGACGTGAACGGCCGGCCCGACGTGCCAGTAGCACGCGGCGTCGGCCAGCCGCTCGGCGGCAACTACCTGATGTTCGGCTTCGAGGGCGAGGGCATCCTGGAGGAGGGAGACGAGAACCTCGCCTATCTCGACGAGCCGGCGCCCAACTTCATCATCCGCAACATCATGGAGAACCCGGGCGAGGTCACGGTGGTCACCCTCGGCGCCGTCAGCAACATGGCGGTCGCCTATGTCCTGGAGCCGGCGATCAGGGAGAACATCAAGGAGCTGATCATGATGGCCGGCGTGATCGTGCCCATCGTGGACGAGAAGGGGATCCGTCGATCGCCTGTCGAGGAGTACAACTTCAACAACGACCCCGTGGCGGCCCAGATCGTCTGCAATTCGGGCCTGCCGATGGTGCTCTGCCCCATCGACGTGACCCTGAAGGTGCCGCTGCGCGACGACCAGCTCAAGGTGATCAACGCTTCGGACCGCCCGGTCGCGCAGATGGTGAGCCGCATCCTCGCGGTCTGGCCGCCGCAGGAGCGCCAGATCTACCTTTCGGTCGGCATCCCCACCGAACATACCGGCCTCTGGCTGCACGACCCGCTGGCGGTGACGCTCGCCCACGACAAGTCCTATTGCGAGATGACCCGGCTGCACATCTCGGCCGAGTTCGCGCCGACGCCCATCGATCGCGACCTCATCGTCCGCAACGACATCCTGCGCACCATCCCGCGCAAGCTGGAGCCCAACATGGACACCTGCGTGGACGTGGACGCGGACCGCTTCACGGCCTTCTTCACCGAGCGAATCGCAAAGGGCGCCTGACCCGCGTTTGGCTACTCCGCCTGTCGGATGACGCCGCCCTGGGCGAGCGCCGCGCATTCCGCCTCGCCGTAGCCGATCTCGCGCAGGATCGCGGCGCTGTGCTGGCCGAGGGTGGGCACCGCCGGGTCGATCCGCCCCGGCTCCTCCCGGAACTTGATCGGGATGCCGAGGTGGGAGGCGCCGTCGCCGTCCCGCACGAGCATGTCACGCGCGGCTAGGTGTGGGTCGTCGAAGGCTTCCTTGAGGTCGAGCACCGGGGCGAAGCAGATGTCGCGACCGGCGAACCACTCGACCCACTCGGCCTGCGTGCGCCGGGCGAAGGTCTCTTCGAGGAAGGCATGGAGCTGCGCCTGCGCCGGGCCGGCGGGCTCGCGGCCGAGGGGGATCAGGTCGGGGCGTTCCACCGCCTCCAGGAAGTTGACGACGAACTTCATCTCGCCGCCGCCGAGGGTGATGTAGCGGCCGTCCCTGGTGCGGTAGGGGCGGTAGAACGCGGCCCCGCCCTGCGTGCGCTGGGATGAGGGGTCCGGCGCGCTGCCCTCGGCGAAGACGCGGCCGGCGACGTGCGGCGTCCACGATACCACCGTGTCGAACATGGAGAGGTCCAGGTAGTCGCCGCGCCCGGTGCTCTGGCGGCGCAGCAGGGCCATGAGGATGCCGGCGAGCGCCATCAGCGAGCCGCCCATGTCGGAGGGCGGCAGGCACGCCATGGCCGGCTTGCCGTCGCCGTCGACGCTGAGGCTCGCGACGCCGGCGAGCGCGTTGACGCTGAGGTCGTGGGCCGGGCGGTCGCGGTAGGGGCCCGACTGGCCGAAGGCGGAGATGGAGGCGTAGACGACCTGCGGCGCCCGCGCCTGCACGGCGTCGTAGCCGATGCCGAGGCGTTCGACGACGCCGGGGCGGAAGGTCTCGAGGATCACGTCGGCGGTCTCGGCGAGCCGCATGAAGGCCTCGCGCCCGGCTTCGCTCTTGAGATCGACGGCGAGGTTCCGCTTGCCCCGGTTCGCGTTGCGGAAATAGACCGTGTGGCCGGCCTCGGCGGGTCCGATCGCGCGCGCGGGATCGCCGCTCTTCGGGTCCTCGACCTTGATCACGTCCGCACCGTGATCGGCCATCATCATCGCCAGGTGCGGGCCCGGCAGGAACCGGGAGAGATCCAGCACCCTGATCCCTTCGAGCTTCATGGGTCGCCTCCGTGCGCGGGTTCGCTCCGCCCTGCGCCGACATAGCCCGTGGCCGCCGCGTGCGCCATAGCGCCGGTGCTCCGTCCCGCTCACACATGAAAAGGTGACGGCACGCCAAACGTCTCGCTATGGTCTGGGCCGATCGCGCACCGAGTCGCCCGGGGGTCGTCGTGCAAGGACTGGCGCAATCGCTCGCCGTCTATTTCGAGCGGCGGATGGCCCGCATCCTCCTTCTCGGGATCATCAGCGGCTTTCCGTGGGTGCTCATCGGGACCAGCCTCACCCTCTGGCTGACGGAAGACGGGCTGAGCCGCAGCACCATCGGCTGGGCCGGCCTCATCTTCGGCGTCTATGCGTTCAACTTTCTCTGGGCCCCGCTCATCGACCGCGTGCGGCTGCCGTGGCTGTCTAGCCGGATCGGCCAGCGGCGCGCCTGGATCCTCGTCCTGCAAGTCGCGGTCTTGCTGTGTCTCGTGCTGTGGAGCGCGCTCGATCCCTCCGAAAGCCTCGGTTCCGTCATCGCAGTCGGCCTCGCCATCGCCGTGGCGTCGGCGACTCAGGACATCGCCATCGACGCGCTCAGGATCGAGCAGATGGGCAAG
Source organism: Alphaproteobacteria bacterium (assembly GCA_965221125.1). Taxonomy (GTDB): domain Bacteria; phylum Pseudomonadota; class Alphaproteobacteria; order UBA828; family UBA828; genus WTGU01. Next base: position 78,498 of record CBDCRW010000003.1, on the reverse strand, counting down.
TCGGAAGGCGAGGCCATGGCCGCCGGCGCGGCCGTCGCGGTCGTCGGCTGGTGGAGCGGCTTCAAGCTCGGCGGCATCGTCGCGCTGGAGACCGCCGGCGGGCTCCAGTCCGCAGGCGTCGAGAACTACTGGCAGGCGACATTCCTCGTGCTCGGCATCGTGGTCGTGCTCTGCAATGTCGGCCTCCTGTTCGTGCGGGAGGCTGCGGCGGCGGAACGCCTCGCCGCCCAGGCCGAGGACGAAGAGCGCATCGCGTCGCGCCTGCGCATGACCGGCCCGCTCGGGCGCGCCGCCGCCTGGCTCGGCGGCACGGTCGCCGGCCCCCTGATGCGCTTCTTCGCCAAGAACGGGGTCGCCATCGCGCTCGCGGTCCTGGGCTTCGTCTTCCTGTTCAAGATCGGCGAAGCCTTCATGGGGCGCATGTCGCTGGTCTTCTATACGGAGATCGGCTTCACCAAGTCGGACATCGCGCTCTACTCCAAGGGCCTCGGCTGGATCGTCACCGTGGGGTTCACGGTGCTCGGCGGCCTCGTCGCGATCCGCATCGGCCTCGTCCGCGCGATGTTCGTCTCCGGCATCGCGATGGCCACGACCAATCTCATGTTCGCGCTGCTGGCGTGGTCCGGAAAGTCGGAGGTGCTGTTCGCCGCGGCCGTCGTGATCGACGACCTCACCAGCGCGTTCGCGACCGTCACCTTCGTCGCCTTCATCTCGATGCTGGTGGACCGGACCTATACAGCCACCCAGTACGCGCTGCTGGCCTCGCTCGGCACGGCGGGCCGCACGCTGCTCGCCGCGTCCTCCGGCGAGCTGGTGGACTGGCTGGAAGGCGATTGGGGCACCTTCTTCGTGATTACGACGCTCATGGTGATCCCCTCCCTCGTGTGCCTCTGGGCGATCCGCGCGAAGCTTCGCGACCTGCTCGCCGGCGCGCGGGTGCGGCTGCTGGGCAGAGGCGCGGACGATGCCGCCGGTTAGGCCCGCACCATGGTGCGGTGCACGGGGCCGGCGGGCGGGTAGGGGCAGGCTCTGCCGATGCAGCGCGCAGACCGTCGCACGTCCGGGGGAGTCGGGCCGGAGCGGCTCCGGGGAGCCGGCTCGTCGCCGGGCGCTAGCCCGCATTTCTCACCAGGGTCACGGCCTGCGTCGTGCCCAGGCGTTCGATCCGCCAGGAGCGGGCCGAAAAGCGTATCGGGGAATACGGTTGAGGCCCGCGACGCCGCGGGCGGGCGCCTGGGCGCGACCCGAAGGGCGGCGCTCTCCGGCAGACATGCTGCGTCGATGCGCTTGCCCGATGTCCCTGCATCGCGCTGCGCGCCTCTCCTTGCCTGTCGGCCGGACAGCGCCGCGCAGACCATGACCCTGGTGAGAATTGCGGGCTGCTCCAGCGGGCGCCTGCCGCCGCCGGGACGGGCCAGCTTGGGCCATCATGAGCCACTTTGTGCCACTTTGTCCCACTTTGTGCCGGCGTATGCCGGAATGGACCGCTTTAATGCCCTTCCGAGCAAAACGGCAATGCGGGTTGGCCGTCCCGCGCCGTTGCCCGCGGTGCCGCGGTGGGACAGACTCGCCCGATGCACCCCTTCGCGCCCGCCTTTCTCGCCTTGTCGATGATTGCGCTGCCGGCGTACGCCGCGCCGCTCGTGCTGGAGTGGCCGTCGTCGGGGGACCGCGGCGGCTGGGAGATCGAGGAGTTCGAGGGCGAGACCCGATACCGCGTCGTCGAGGTCGACGGGCGGCGCGTCGTCGAGGCGGACAGTGCCGCCACGGCATCGAGCCTCTACCTCGAGCGGGAGATCGACCTGACGGAGACGCCGATCCTCGAGTGGAGCTGGCGCATCGAGAAGCCGCTCGCGGTCGCCGACGAGCGGATCAAGGAGGGCGACGACTTCGCGGCCCGGATCTACGTCGTCGCGCCCGGCGAGGAATGGTTCGACATGCCGCGGGCGGTCAACTACGTGTGGGCGAACCAGGCGGACGTGGGCCAGAGCTGGCCCAACCCGTTCTCCTCCAAGGTCATGATGGTCGCCGTCCAGTCAGGCGAGGGAGAGGCCGGGACGTGGCAGAGCTACAGGAGGAACGTTCGCGCCGACTTCCGCCGCCTCTTCGGCATGGAGGTCGACGCGCTCGAAGGCGTTGCCGTCATGACCGATTCGGACAACTGCGGGCAGAGCGCCCGCGCCTGGTACGGCGAGATCGCCTTTCACCCGGAATAGGCGGCGCCGATTCGATCAGGGCGCGGCGGCGCGGCCGCTACCACCTGTGGGCATGACCGTGCCGGTGCACCTGCGGATTCGTCTGCCGGGTCTGCTGGTGCGCCTGGTGGCCGTGGCGATGCTGGTGCGCTTGCGGATGCGGGGGCACCGACCGTAGCTGGACCCACGGGCCGCGCCACTGGCGATGGTGATACCGATCCAAGCGCACGTGCCAGGGCTCCCAGTGTCCCAGCCAGACGTGCCACCCGCGCCGGTGCTTCCACGGGTGGCGATGCCAACCCCCGTGGTGATGATGGACGATGAACGGCCCGTCGTAGAAGGGAGCCAGAGCCGTGGTGACGCGGAGCGCGGCCCGGCGATCGGTCCTGCCGTCGTGCGTCGAGCCGATCAATCCGCCGATGACCCCGCCGACGATCGCGCCTTCCCACGACCATTCCGAATCGGCCCGCAGGGAGGTTGCCGCCAGGGACGATCCCAGCATGATGGCAACGCCAAGCGCGAGTCCGCCGACCAGGCGTCGTTTCCAGCTCCGGATCATGGCCGTCCTCCGTTCGTCATCGATGGCCCGAGACGTGGCGTCTCAATCCGTTCGGGTCATCGCTCAGGCTGGCACAAGCGTCGTTCGCAAGTCGAGCACAAGACCAGAAGATGGTCCACCTTGCCAGAACAAAGCGTATATTTCGGGAAGCATACGGGCTTTCCTTGGCTTTTCCATAACAAAGACCCAAATAACGCCGCAGACCCGCTTCCCCCGCTAAAGTTCCCGCCGCCGGCACCGGCCGCCTTGATCGGGGCGGTGCGCTGTGGTTGTTTGGCCCGAGCCTTCAGCGAGTTCCCATGAAGCTGCACCGCACCTACCTGTTTGCCCCGGGTAACCATCCGCGCAAGGTCGCCAAGGTCTTCGGCGCCGGCGCCGACGCCGTGATCCTCGACCTCGAAGACGCCGTCGCCGCGGCGGAGAAGGAAGCGACGCGGGCGGTCGTCGTGGATGCCCTGCAGGCGCCGCGCGCCTGCCTCGGCTACGTACGCGTGAACGGGCTCGACACCGACTACTGCTACGGCGACCTCCAGGCCGTCGTGGCGGCAGGCGTGGACGGCGTCATGCTGCCGAAGGTCGAGGCGCCCGGCCAGCTGGAGACGGTGGACTGGCTGCTCGGCCAGCTCGAGCGCGAGCGGGGGCTCGAGAGGGGCGCCATCGACCTGGTGCCGATCATCGAGACCGGCCGGGGCGTCGCTGCGGCCCAGGCGATCGCGGCTACCGGTACGCGCGTCCGCCGGCTCTCCTTCGGCGCGGGCGACTACACGCGCGACATGGGAATGGTCTGGACCGGGGCGGAAGCCGAGCTTGCGCACGCGCGCGCGACCATCGTGCTCGCCTCCCGCGTCGGCGGGCTGGAGCCCCCCATCGACACGGTCTTCATCGATCTCGCGGACGCAGACAACCTGGAGCGCTCGGCGCACACCGCGCTCAGCTTCGGCTTCCAGGGCAAGCTCTGCATCCACCCCAAGCAGGTGGAGCCGGTCAACCGCGTGTTCACACCGAGCGCCGATGCCGTGGTCCAGGCCGAGAAGCATGTCGCCGCCTTCAGGGAAGCCGAGGCTGCGGGCTCGGCCTCCATCCAGGTCGACGGCTACTTCATCGATTACCCGATCTACGAGAAGGCCGAGCGCGTGCTGCGGATTGCCGAGGCGATCCGCCAGCGGGACGCGCAGGCCGGCTGAACGGGGGACAGGATGTTGATGTCCGGCGAGGAGTACCGGGAGTCACTGCGGCGGCTCTCGCCCCGCGTCTATGTCGACGGCGACGAGGTCGCGTCCGTCGCCGACGAGCCGCGCTTCGGGCCCGGCGTTGCCGCGCTGGGGCTCGTCTACGATTTCGCGCAGGCCGAGCAGCACCGCCAGACGATGACGGCGGTGGAGGAGAGCACCGGCGACGAGGTCCACCGCTTCCTCCACATCAACCGCTCGACCACCGACCAGCTCCACAAGCTGGAGGCGGTGCGGCTCGTCTGCCAGTACACCGGCTGCGCCCAGCGCTACCTGACTCAGGACGGACTCAACGCCATCCACCAGACCGCGTGGCGCATGGATCAGGAGACCGGGAGCGCCCTGCACGAGCGCTTCCTCGCCTACCTCCACCGGGTGCAGGCCGAGGACCTCACCCTCGGCGTCGCCATGACCGACGGCAAAGGCGACCGCTCGCGCCGGCCCCATGCCCAGACCGTGCGCGATTCCTACGTGCACATCGCGCGGCGCCGGCCCGACGGCATCGTGATTCGCGGCGCGAAGGCGATTGTCACGGCGGCGCCCTACGTCCACGAGTATCTGGTCATGCCCTGCCGCAACATGACGGAAGACGACAAGGACTTTGCGCTCTGCTGTGCGGTGCCGGTGGATGCCGACGGCGTCACCGTCGTCGCCCGCCCCGCAGGCCGGCCGGGCGAGAAGGCGGCTACCTTCAGCGCCCGCTACGGCCAGTCCACCGGCGTGGTGATCTTCGACGACGTGTTCGTGCCGTGGGAGCGCGTGTTCCTCGCCGGCGAGTGGGAATATTCGCAGTCGCTCACGCAGGCCTATGCGACGCACCACCGGCATTCCTGCATCGGCGCGCGCGCGGGCTTCGGCGACCTGCTGATCGGCGCCGGCGTCCTGATGGCCGAGGCCAACGGCCTGGAGGTCGAGCGCACGTCGCACCTGCGCGACCGCATGGTGGAGCTGATCAAGATCGTCGAGGGCTTCTATGCCTGCGGTGTCGCGAGTTCGGTCTACGCGGTGGCGGACGGCTCCGGCTGCGTCGAGCCCGACCGCGTCTTCGCCAATATCGGCAAGCTGCTGCTGTCGACACAGATCTACGACATGCACCGCATCGCGCACGAGGTCTCGGGCGGTTTGGTGGTCGCGCTGCCGGGGCCGGACGAGGACCACAATCCGGCGACCGCCGGCACCCTCGCGGAGATGCTGAAGGGGCGGGAGGACCTGCCCTATGGCGAGCGCATGGAGGTCGCCCGCCTGATCGAGGACCTGACCGCCTCCGGCACCGCCGGCTGGTACTCGGTCATCAGCCTGCACGGCGGCGGCTCGCCGCAGGCGACGGGCCTCGAAATCTTCCGCAGCTACCCGGTGGAGGACAAGGTGGCGCTCGTGGAGAAGCTGCTCGACCGGGGCGTGCTTGCGGACGAAAGCGGCACGGAAAGCCGCGACCGTCAGCCGGGGCGGTGCTGCCCCACGGGCTGCAAGCCGGAAGAGACACCGGCGAAACGCGTCGCAAACTGAACGAACACCTGGAACAACCATAGGGAACAGAGACCATGTCCGTGGAGCAACGCCTTCAGCGCCTTGAGGATATCGAAGCCATCAAGCAGCTCATCGCCCGCTACATGACGGCGGCGGACAACAACGCCGACCCGGAGAAGATGGCGCCGTGCTTCACCGAGGACGCGGTCTGGAACTGCGAGGGGATCGGGCGTTACGAGAGCCGCGACGCCATCGTCTCGGGCCTGCGCGAGGTCTCCACCAAGCAGCTCTCGTGGGCGCTGCACTACTTCACCCAGCCGATCATCGAGATCGCGGACGACGGTCAGACGGCTACCGGCGAATACTACCTGTGGGAGCTCGCCAAGGCGGTGCAGGAAGATGGAAGCCCGGACCAGGATACCTGGATCGGCGGCTGGTACGAATCCACCTTCCGCAAGGAAGGCGGCGACTGGAAGTTCACCCACATCGAGCTGATCCTGAAGCTGCTCAGCCCCGCCGATGCGACCTCGTGGGAGACGCCGATCCCGCCCTGGAAGGGGTAGCGCGCCGGCGCAACGAAGGGAGGCGGCCGTGAGCATCGAAGCGCGGCTCCGGCGTCTCGAGGATATCGAGGCGATCCAGCAGCTCATCGCCCGCTACGCCAAGGCCGTGGACCACAACGGCGACCCCGCGCTCGTCGCGCCGCTCTTCACCGAGGATGCGGTGTGGCACTGCGAAGGCATCGGCCATTGGGAGACGCGGGCGGGGATCGTCCGCGACATCCGCCCCAACTGCACCACCTTCATGCCCTGGGCCATCCACTACATGACCCAGCCCATCGTCGAGGTGGCGGCGGACGGGCGCAGTGCCACGTCGAACCACTACCTGTGGGAGCTGGGCAAGGTGACGCCCGAGGGTGGGGGGCCGACGAGGGACACCTGGATCGGCGGCTGGTACGACTCCCGGTTGCGCAAGGAGGACGGCGCCTGGAAGTTCGCGCGCATCGACCTCACGCTGAAGCTCTTCAGCCCGGCCGACAGCGCGGCCTGGGAGACCCGGATCGCGCCTTGGTCTCCCGAGTAGGGGGAGGCCGGTACGGCTACTTCGGCGCCATGCGGAGCGCGCCGTCGAAGCGGATCACCGAGCCGTTCATGAAGGTGTTCTCCGCGATGTGCACGGCGAGCGCGCCATACTCCTCGGCGCTGCCGAGGCGCCTCGGGTAGACCGTCGTTTCCAGCAGCGACTGCTTCACGGGCTCGGAGAGGCCCGCCATCATCGGCGTGTCCATCAGCCCCGGCGCGATGCAGTTCACGCGGATGCCGTCGCGGGCAAGCTCGCGCGCGAGCGGGATCGTCATCGCCGCGACGCCGCCCTTCGACGCCGCGTAGTCGAGCTGCCCGATCTGGCCTTCGAAGGCCGCGACGGAAGCGGTGGTGACGATGCAGCCGCGCTCGTTGTCCTCCATCGGCTCCATCGCCGCCATGTCGGCGGCGGCAAGCCGGCACGAGTTGATGGTGCCGATCAGGTTGACGTGGATCGCGCGGGTGAGCTTTTCCAGCGGGCTCGCGTTGCCGTCGCGGCCGACCAGCTTGGCGCCGGGCGCGATGCCGGCGCAGGCGACCATGATGCGCGCAGGCCCGAGGGCGTCGCGCACCGCCGCCATGGCGGCCTCGTGGCTGGCCGGGTCGACCACATCGCAGACTGCGGCCGCGCCGCCGACCTCGGCCGCGACCTTCTGCGCCAGCGCCTCGTTCATGTCGAGGATGCCGACCTTGGCGCCGGCGGCAGCCAGCGCCCGCGCCGTCGCCTCGCCCAGCCCCGACGCGCCGCCGGTCACGATCGCCGTTTGCCCGCTGATGTTCATGTCCCACTCCCCAGGTGATGCGGCCGCCTACATAGCAAACCGCAGGAGCCTGCAAAAGTCGCTCGGCGGCCCGGCGACTACGGGTCGATCACGGCGGGGCGGCGGCGCACGAGCAGCGCTTCGCGGCGGGCGATGTAGACAGCGCTCGCCACGATGAAGACCGCGCCGACCCAGGTCCAGACGCCGGGAAACTCGCCGAACGCGAACCAGCCGATGAGCACCGCGAAGGGGAGGCGGGTGAAGTCCAGCGGCACGATGGCCGTCGCCTCCATGATCGAGAGAGCGCGGGCCATGGAGAAGTGGGCGATGGTGAGGACGCAGCCGATACCGAGAAGCCAGCCGAGCTGCTCCATCGTCGGCATCTGCCACCACCAGAGCGCGGGGCCGAGGGAGAGCGGCGTCATGATCAGGTTCATGTAGAAGACGATGGCGAGCGGCGATTCGGCGCGTGCGAGCAGGCGGACCAGTGCCATCGAGATGGCGAAGAGCAGCGCCGCCGATATCGCGAGCAGGCCGCCGACGGAAACGGTGTCCGCGCCCGGCTGCAGCACGATCAGCACGCCGGCGAAGCCCACCACGGTGGCGATCCAGCGGCGCGGGCCGACCCGCTCGCCCAGCATCAGGATGGCGACCGGGATCATCCAGAGCGAGACCGTGAAGTTGAGCGTGATGGCTTCCGCGAGCGGCGTGATCTGCAGCGCCGAGTACCAGGCCCACATGGCGAGGACGCCGATGCCGGCGCGGACCGCGAAGAGGCGGAAGCGGCGCGGGCTGAACGAGCCGAAGCCGATCCTGACCATGAAGGGCACGAGGATCAGGGTGCCGATGCCGTTGCGGATGAAGGCGATCTGAAACACCGAGATTTCCGCCGAGATGTGGCGGATCGCCGCCGACATGCCGGCGAAGCAGGCGCAGGTGAAGATCATCAGGAGCACGCCTTCCCAGGTGCGCCCGATGGCGGGCCCGCCCGCCCCGTGCGTCGATTGCGTGCTCATGGCGGGCGGCCTGCTCCCCTGCGCCGCCCGCCCGGCGCCCCTTCAGCGGGTGTGTACCCGTGGGCGCAGGCGGCGGAATCGTTCGCTCACGCCACCATGCCATATCCGCCGGGCGGGGACAGCCACGTCCGGAATACCTGCCGAATTGACGTCGAGGAATGTGCGGGCGCGTTCCATTCGCCGCCGGTTCAGTACTTGTGGCAGCCGAGGCAGGTGAGTTGAGCAGGCGTCTCCGGGTCGTCGAGTTGCCGCTCAGCCATGAGCGCGTACGAGGAGTCCGGCAGCTCGGCGATGATGCGGTCCAGATACCGGAGGACAGCATATCCAGATAGCTCTGCATTGCGGAGCAATCTGGATACCAAAACGGTTTGATTCACGACCCCGCCATTCCCACATGGAAGACATGCGCTTGGTCGGCGGCATGGCCGCCACCGCCAGCCATCGCTCAGAGGCGGAACCGCCGATCGTGGGCGCAGGCGGGGCAGGGGCCTGACGGATGCTCGGGTTGTGTGAATGGCGCGGCTGGCGGGGCTGCGGCCCCGTGCCGAGGGTGAAGGAGGAAGGTCATGAATGACGTCGAACGGACGACTGCCGGCGAGCAGCGGGAACACGTCCACTTCCTCGCCGGCAACGAAGCCTACATCCGCGAAGTTCTCGTGGATGGCGCCATGGTCTTCGGCATTCACGCGCCGGACGGCCGCCTTCTCGGCGTGGCACCGGACCGCGAGATCGCGTTCGCCGCCGCCCGCCAGCATCAGCTCCAGCCGCTCAGCGTTCACTGAGCCGGACGATTCGCGCTTAGCCAGCCTCGGACGGGCGGGCGGGAGCCGCGACAGGAAGCTCCAGGCGGAAGCTCGCGCCCAGCACGCGGCCTGCCGAATCGTAGCGGTTGGTGCAAATGAGCCGGCCGCCGTGGGCCTCGGCGATCTGGCGTGAAATGCTGAGGCCGAGACCCGAGTGGGTGCCGAAGGTTTCGCCACCGGGCCGGAAGGTATAGAACCGCCGAAAGATCGCCTCCTCCATCCCGGCCGGCACGCCGGGGCCGTCGTCGTCCACGCTCACCACGACTTCTGCCCCGTCCCGGCGGAGCCCGAGCGCGACCGTGCCGCCCGGCGGGCTGAACGAGCGGGCGTTGCTCACCAGGTTCTGGAGCACCTGGGCGAGGCGGTCCTCGACGCCGAGCACCGCGAACGGACCCTCACCTTCGATCTCAAGCGTGGTCGACGCGGGCTCATCGCTCGCCGATGTGGCGGCGCCGTGCATCTCCGCGAGAGTCGTCAGCATGGCGCGAATGTCGACCGGCTCCATCTGGGCGCGGGCCAGCTCGGTGTCGATCTTGGAGGCATCGGCGATCTGGCTCAGCAGCCGGTCCAGCCTCTTCACGTCCTCGCCGACGAGCGCGAGCAGCTTCGCGCGCTTCTCTTCGTCGTCGACCCGCCGGGCCGTGTCGACGGCGCTGAGCACGGAGCTGAGCGGGTTCTTCACCTCGTGCGCCACGTCGGCCACGAAGCGCTCGATCGCGTCCATGCGCACCCACAGGGCCTCGGTCATGTCGCGGAGCGCTGCGGAGAGGCGGCCGATCTCGTCGTTCCGCGCCGTGAAGTCGGGGATCGCGACCTTGCGCCCGCCGCCCGCGCGCACCCGCTCCGCCGCCCGCGCGAGCCGGCGCACCGGGCGGGTGATCGTGCCCGCGAAGAAGAGGCTGAGGACGATGGTAATGCCGAGCGCGATGCAGAACGCCTGAAGGATCGTGAAGCGGGCGTTGCGCACGCTGTCCAGCACGTCCTCCGCGTCCGCCACCAGCAGCAGCGCGCCCTGAACCCGGCGGAAGGGCTGGATCGGCGCGGCCACGACTGCGACGAGCCGGGCGTCCTGCGTTCTGTGCATGGCCTGGCCGGCGGTGCCCTGCAGCGCGCTCATCACCTTGGGCAGGTCGGCCGCGCGCGGGTCGCTCGGCTCGGTATAGAGAGGGACCGTCGTGCGCGGCGGCAGGCGCGCGGTGATCCACTCGTAGGCGGCGTCCGCCGCCCGGCCGAGGGCGCCTCTGTCCTCGTCCGGGGGCGGCAATTCCGTCGTCTGCACGGGCGCCATGGGCAGCCGCCAGGAGTCGACGGCGAGGGTACCGTCGGCATCGAAGAGCAGCGCGCGGGTGTCGATCGGCAGGTTCAGGCGGTGCACGAGCGTCGCCGACGCGGTGCGGTCGAGACCCGCCTCCGATGCGCCGGCGGTGTCGACCGCGCTTTCGCCGAGCGCCGCAGCCAGCAAGGTCGCCTCGCGAGCGAGCGCCTCCAGCTTGGCGTCCATCAGGTCGCGCTGAAGGTGATCGAGGTAGAAGAAGCCCGCCACCAGGACGCCCAGCGCCATGACGTTGATGGCGAGGATGCGGGCAGTGAGCGGAAAGGCGATACGCGGCCGCAGGCCACGCCTTGCCCTCGCCTGCGAGGCGGAGGGCGCCGCCTTCAGATCGTGCCCGATCGGATCACGGCGCGGTGTATCGGTAACCGACACCGTAGAGCGTCTCTATCTGCGAGAAGGTCGGATCGGTGGCCCTGAACTTCTTGCGGATGCGCTTCACGTGGCTGTCGATGGTGCGGTCCTCGACGTAGATCTGGTCGCCGTAGGCGGCATCCATCAGCTGGTTCCGGCTCTTCACGTGGCCAGGGCGCTGGGCCAGCGCCTTCAGCAACAGGAACTCGGTCACCGTCAGCGAGAGCGCCTCGCCCTGCCAGGTGCAGAGGTGACGGTCCTCGTCCAGCACCAGGGCGCCCCGCACCATGAGGGCGCGCGCCGAATCGGTGCTCATTGCTGGCTCGGCCCGCCGCAGGATCGTCCGGATCCGCTCGACCAGGAGGCGGACCGAGAAGGGCTTGGTGATGTAGTCGTCCGCGCCCTGGCTGAGACCGTAGAGCTGATCGTCCTCGGCATCCTTCGAGGTCAGGAACACCACCGGTACGGTCGAGTGCTTCCGCAACTGGGCGAGCAGCTCCAGGCCGTCCATCTGCGGCATCTTGATGTCGAGCACCGCAAGGTCCACCGGCCGGCTCAGCAGGTCCTGCAATGCCTTTACCGGGTCGCTGTGGGGGCGGACGACGAACCCCTCCGCCTCCAGCGCCATGGTGACCGAGGTGAGCAGGTGCTGGTCGTCATCGACGAGCGCGATGGTCGAAGACACCGTTTCTCACTCCTTCTGCGGCAGCTGCCCCGACTATGGGCCGACTGTGGCCATTTTGGGGCGCCGAGCGGCTCTTCGCCCCGATGCTGGTCCCTCAGTAGCGGGCGATCGGCCGCCGGGCCATGGCGAGGAAGCGACCCGAGAGCAGGATGCTGGCGCTCAGCGCGCCCGCCAGGACGCCCCACATCAGGCCGTCGACGCCGATCCCGACCACGAAGGCCAGCACGTAACCGATGGGCACCGTGATGCACCACCACGAGATGAGCTGAAGCCCCGGCGGCACCCAGACGTCGGCGATGCCGCGCAGCGCGCCCATCAGCACCGCCTGCATCCCGTCGAACACCAGGATGATACCGCAAATGCCGATGAGCGACGCGGCCAACGGCAGAACGGCCGGATCGTCCGTGTAGAGACCCGCGAGCGGCATGCCGAGGCCGAGGAACGGCCCGGCGAAGCACGCCATCAGGCAGGCAATCAGCAGCACGCCTGCCCACCCGGCGCGCGAGATATCGGTCGGGTTGCGCCGCCCCACCGCATTGCCGACCCGGATCATGCTCGCCGCAGCGGTGCCGATCGCGACCATGAAGACGAGACCGATCAGGTTGTAGCCGATCTGGTAGGCGGCGAGCGGCACCGTGCCGAGGTTGCCGGCCAGCATCACCAGGGCGGCGAAGGCCGTCGTCTCGAGGCCCCGCGCAGCGGCCAGCGGGTACCCCAGGCGGCGCAGCCGGCGCGAGACCGCCCAGAAATCCGCGACCCGCCGGCTGATGCCGAGCGCCCGGCCATCCGGCAGGCGCAGCACGAAGAGAAGGAGAGCCCCGAACATCACCCAGCGCACCAGCGAGGTGGCGATGGCCGCGCCTTCCGCCCCCATCTCGGGCCCGCCCCAGTGACCAAAGATGAAGATCCAGTTGAGCAGAACGTTGAGCAGCACCGCGCCAAACATCACCAGCATGCCGGGGATCGGCCGGCTGATGCCCTCCAGGAAGTGGCTGCACACCACCCACATCATCAGCGGCGGCGAGCCCCACGCGATCATGTCGAGCACGCGGCCGCCGCCGAGGGCAACCTCGGGCTCTTGCCCCGTCGCTTCCAGTATCCAGCGGCCGAGCAGGCAGAGCAGCCCCATGAGGACGCCGAGGGCGGCCGCGTGGACCATGCTCACGCGCCAGAATGTGCCGCAGGCGGCGCGGTCGTGCGCGCCGTGGGCTTGCGCAACCAGGATCGTCGTGCCCTGGAGCAGGCCCACGCCGATCAGGATCATGACGACCTGGGCCGCGTTCGCCGCGGCGTAGTAGGCGAGCGAGAGGGTGCCGTAGTGCCCCAGCATTGCGGAATCGACCGCGACCATCACCAGCAGGCCGGCGCGCGCGAGGATCACCGGGCCGGCGAGGCGGGCCGTCCGCGTCAGATGGCGGCCGAACGGCATGGCGGCGCTCACCGGGCGCTCCGGCGCGGCTGCGACTCTCTTCGTCATGGCGCCGGACCCTAACCGATTTGCTGGGTCGGGAGACAGGATTGCGCGCCGGTGGGCCGCGACCCTTGGCCGTCATCGGCGTGTACCCCCTTTGCCGCGCGGCGCGCAGCCGCCTGTCCGGCCGTTCCCTTGACTCGGTTGGGGCGCGACACTAGGCTCCCGCGACCTAAATCCCGGGGTCTGGAGGAATAGGGTGAACGACTGGCACTTCGCTGGCGGGGTGTGTCGCGATAAATGTTTCGGTTCGCCGTCCAGCGCAATGATGCCCAGTCGCGCTAGATGACGCCTGCCCGTTCCAAAACCGGATCGCCCGAATACCCGGAGTGGTTCAAGAACAAGAAGCGAGAGCGCCTGCTCATCGTCTCGCGGTGGGTGCCGATTTCTCTCATCGGATTGCCGGTCCTCGTTCTCCTCGCGATCGTCATCTATCCGACGATCTGGATGTTCTTCCACGCGTTCCACGACACGACATTGATGTCGCTCACGCGAGACAGATACAACTTCATCTGGTTCGATAATTTCGCCAACGTCTTCACCAACGACCGCTTCGTCAGCAGCGTCGTCAACCTGGTGCAGTATCTCGTTTTCGGTGCCGTGCTGGAGGTGATCCTGGGCACTGCGCTCGCGCTCATGCTGTTCTCGGTCGTGAAATGGAACTGGGCGCGAACATTGCTGCTGATTTGCATGGTGGTGCCGCTCATGCTGCCGCCTGCCATGACCGGGCTCATGTGGCTCCTGATGCTCACGCCACATAACGGAATCATCAATGAAATCCTGATCGTTACCGGCATCTCCACGGAAAAGGTCGAGTGGTTCAACACCAGCCTTTCTCTCTGGTCGGTGACGTTCGCCGACATCTGGCAATGGACCTCTCTGCCCTTGCTGATCGTCTACGCAGGGCGCGCGTCTCTGCCGCAATCGATCTACGAGGCTGCGCGGGTCGATGGCGCGTCGCGCTGGAAGGTGCTGACGCGAATCACGTTGCCGATGCTGAAGGAGGTGATCGCCATCGCCTTCATCATCCGCTTCATGGACGCGTACAAGTATGTCGACAAGATTTACGTGATGACGTCCGGTGGACCTGCGGAATCGTCGGAACTGCCCGTCTACATCGCTTATCAGCGCGGCATTCGAGATTTTCAGGTTGGTGAAGCGGCCGGATACGCAATCGTTATTTTTATCGTTGCCGCAGTTCTTATCACTCTCTTCTTGAAATATCTCAAGAAGGTTCTGAAAGCACAGGCGATCGCCTGACCGATGAGCGATCGTCACTACAAGCTCGTCGCCATCCTTATGTTCGTATTCCTGGGAGTATGGGCGATCATTTCCCTGTTCCCGTACTATTTCCAATTCATTACCGGATTTAAGGGCATCGAGGAGGTCAACCGTATCAAGCCGACCTTCTGGCCGGACGAATTCATGTGGAGCAATCTCGATCTGATCTTTTCGGACGAGACCAACGTTGCCGCCCTGCTGGATACGCTGCTGATCGCCTCGGCGAACACGGCGCTTGCGGTCTTCCTAGGCTCCCTCGCCGGTTACGCCCTGGCGCGCTTCCCGCGCCAGGCCGGCGGCGAGAACATGGCGTTCTGGATCCTGTCCAACCGCATGTTTCCGCCCGTCGCGATCCTGCTGCCCATGTTCCGCGCGTTCGACACGGTGTTCGGATCGACCGACAACCACATTTCCCTGATCATCCTCTACCTGGTCTTCAACATGCCGCTCGCGACCTGGTTGATGATGGTCTTCTTCCGCGACGCGCCGCGCGAGCTGGAAGAAGCCGCGTACCTCGACGGCTACTCGCCGGTCAGAGCCTTCTTCAAGATCACCCTGCCGCAGGTCGTGCCCGGCATGATGTCGGTGGCGCTGCTCTGCTGGATTTTCGCCTGGAACGAGTATCTGTTCGCCAACATGCTGGTCGGCTCCAACGTGGCCGTGAACACGATCCAGACTCCGGGGTTCGTCCAGGGTGCGCAAAAACTCTGGAATCTCGCCGCGCTGTTCTCGCTGATCGCGGTGCTTCCGCCGGTCATTCTCTTCCTGGTGCTGCGCCGCTACATGGTGCGCGGTCTCTCGCTCGGCGTCGTGAAGGGCTAGGCGCATGGCACGGCTCGAAATCGAGGGACTGTGCAAGGGCTGGGACTTTCCGGTGATCGACCGGATGGACCTGACCGTCGAGGAGGGCGAGTTCTTCGTCGTGGTCGGGCCGTCGGGCATCGGCAAGACGACGCTGCTTCGCCTGATCGCCGGCCTCGAGGTGCCGAACGAGGGGCGCATCATCCTGGGCGGCAAGGACATCTCGCGGCTGCCGCCCTACCGGCGCCGGGTCGCGATGACCTTCGAATCCTATGCGCTCTATCCCCACCTCAGCGTGTTCGAGAACATCGCGAGCCCCCTGCGTGCACGCCGCTTGCCGAGGGCCGAGGTCCAGCAGCGCGTGATGGACGTGGCGCGCCTGCTCAAGATCGACCAGCTGGTCGGGCGCCGGCCGGCCGAGATATCGGGCGGGCAGAAGCAGCGCACGGCGCTGGGGCGCACGCTGGTGGCGGAGCCGGAAGCCTTCCTGCTCGACGAGCCGATCAGCCACCTCGATGCCAAGATCCGTCACGAGCTGCGCGCGCAGTTCCACACCCTCGAAGCGCTGCGCAAGGTCGCGACCATCTACGTCACCCACGATTACGCGGAGGCGCTCTCTCTCGGGGATCGGATCGGCGTCGCCGGCCCCGGCGGTTTCGTGCAGATCGGCGGGGCCCACGAGGTGTTCGAGAAACCGGAGACGTTGTTCGTGGCCGAGCATATGGGCCAGCCGTCGATCAACGTGCTCAGCTGCGAGCTGGCTTCGGAGAACGGCGCCCTGCTCGCGCGTCACGTCGAGAGTTCGCTCGCCGTGCCCGTCGCAGGGCCCCACGTGCAGCGGTTGAACGGCGCGGGCACGGGGCGGGTCACCTACGGCATACGCCCGCAGCATGTCTCCGTGGTGCTGGACGGAGAAGACGTCCGCGCCGATCAGCATGTCTTCGAGTGCACCGTCACGCTGTTCGAGCCGCTCGGCACCCACGCGATCCTGATCGCCGAGGCGGGCGGCGCCACCATCACGGCCCTGTCGTCGCCCGAACACCGCTACGAGCACGGCGAGCGCGTCCGCCTCGCCATCGACACGACACAGGCGTTTTTCTTCGATCCCGACGACGGCAAGAACCTGGTGCTCTAGCCATGGCCCGCGTCACGCTCGACAGCATCGACAAGATTTACCGCAGCCGGCGGGGCAACGTGCACGCGGTCAAGGACTTCTCGCTGAACGTCGCGGATGGCGAGTTCGTCTCGCTGCTGGGGCCGTCGGGGTGCGGCAAGTCGTCGACGCTCAGGATGATCGTCGGGCTCGAATCCGTCACGTCGGGCGAAATCCGCTTCGACGACACCGTGGTCAACGACATGGAGCCGCAGGAGCGCAACGTCGCCATGGCGTTCGAGACCTACGCGCTCTATCCCAATTTCACGATCGAGGAGAACCTGGGATTCCCGCTGGAAGTGCGGGGCGTGAGCAAGGAGGACAGGAGGCAGGAAGTGCGGCGGATCGCCGGGCTCCTGCAGATCGAGGATGTGCTCGACCAGAAGCCCGGCGCGCTCTCGGGCGGCCAGCAGCAGCGGGTATCGCTGGGCCGCGCGCTGATCCGCGAGCCGGCGGCGTTCATCCTCGACGAGGTCATGAGCCATCTCGATGCCCACCTGAAGTTCCAGATGATGATCGAGCTTCGCCGCATTCATCAGTCGTTGGGCCGCACGATGCTGTTCGTCACCCATGACCAGATGGAGGCGCTCGCACTCTCGGACCGGGTTGCGGTCATGCACGAGGGCCGCCTGCAGCAGTTCGGCACGCGCGACGACCTGTACCATGCGCCGAACAACGTCTTCGTGGCCGGATTCATCGGTGAGCCGCCGACGAACTTCTTCGAGGTCCGGCCGGAGGAAGCGGGCGGCGACGTGACGCTCGTCACCCACGACGGCGCCACACGGTTTCAGCCGTCGGCCGAACGGATGACGAAGATTCGCAGCCGCGGGGCCGACGGCTACATCGTCGGAATCAGGCCGCAGAATCTGACCCGCTTCGCGGATGGCCTGGAGAACAGCATCACCGCGAAGGTGCTCATCAACGAGTATTCCGGCGAGCGCTCGATCCTGACGCTGACCAGTGGCGACGCCCAGCTGCAGGCCGTCACCACGTCGAGCGATGGCGCCGGCCGGGACGAAGAGGTCGAACTCTACTACCACCCGGACGACGTGCTGGTTTTCGATGCCGAAACGGAGGACTTGCTTGTTTGACGCGTGACGTGCTGGGCTGAGAAACGAGTGATGCCTTCGCTCCGCACGGCAAATTCACCAACCCCGAGACAGGAAAGCTAGGAGGGAAACATGGGCGCTTTCAAACACCTCGTTAACAGGCGGCTCTCGCGCCGCGATTTCGTCAAGGGCTCTGCCATGGCCGGCGGCGCGCTGGCGCTGGGCGGCATGGGAACCGGCCTCGGCGCCGGCAGCCTCAAGGCCGACAAGCGCTTCAACGACATCGAGGTCGCGGGCCTCTGGGACAACAACTGGCAGAACGCGCCGATGTGGCTGTCGCCGCTGCTTCAGGCGGAAGCCGGCGTCAGCCTGAAGAGCCGCGAGCTCTACGACGCGGGTGAGACCACGGCGAAGATCGTGCCGCAGCTCCTGTCCAACAACCCGCGCTTCGACTGGTTCTGCATGCCGAGCCTCTACTTCGGCCTCTTCGCGGAAGTCGGATTGCTCGAGCCGCTCGACCAGTACCTCGATAACTTCGGCGGATCCGCGGAGTACTTCGACTGGATCATGCCGGGCTACGGCGAATTCTATTCGCAGTGGGGCGGCCAGACCTATGGTCTGATGGTCGATGGCGACATCCACAACCTGCACTATCGGCCGAGCTATTTCGCCGATGCGGACAACCAGAAGGAGTTCTCGAAGCGCTTCCAGCGCGAGCTGACCGTGCCCACCACGTGGGAAGAGTATCGCGACACGGCGCGCTTCTTCACCGACAAGTACAGCTCGCAGGACATCTACGGCACGTCGGTCGTCATGAACCCGCCGAACTTCTCATGGGGGTTCTGGATCGACGTCGCGGGGAGCTACGGCGTCACCTATTTCGACCGCAACATGAACCCGCAGATCAACCAGGGCCGTGCCGCGGAATCGCTCGAGATGTTCAAGGAGATCGTGGAGACCGGCCCGCCAGGGAAGACCTCCATGTCGATCGGCGAAACGATCGCGCGCTGGGAATCGGGCGCGGACGTCATGTCGGTCTGGTGGATCGACCTGGCCGAGTTCACGGTGCGCAGTCAGGGCCTCGAGCGGGCGTCGGATCAGGCGACCGCGCTGGTGCCCGGCACCCAGCAGGCCGACGGCAGCATGAAGCACACGCCGGTCGCGCTCTACAGCCGGACACTCGCCGTGCCTGCCAACGCCTCGGAAGAAGTGAAGGAAGCCGCCGCGTACTTCATCTACCGCATGTCCCACCCGGACTACTCGATGAACATCGTGGCCGACCCGTTCTGCGGTTCCGACCCCTATGGGAAGACCCACTTCACCGACGAAGCGGCGCAGATGTACACCGAGCCCAACCCGCAGCGCGGCACCGACGAGCTGTGGCCGGTCAACGACGGCATCTTCAAGACATTCGACCAGGCACGGCGTCACCTCGACGGCTGCCAGGCCAATGTGGAGAACGCCTTCCCGCAGATTTACTGGGAAGGTGCGGGCGAATACGGCGATGCCCTCGGCCGCGCAATCTCGCGCTTCATTTCCGACGAGATCGGTGCGCAGGACGCGCTCGACGAGGCGGCGGAAGAGTGGGTGCAGATCACGCAGAAGCTCGGCTACGACTCGCAGAAGTCGCAGCACGACAAGTTCCTGGAGGCGACGAAGCGCGCCGGACTCAACTTCGACGTTTAGTTTCCGTTGCCAACATGAAGGGAGGGGCAAACGCCCCTCCCTTTTTTCCTTGCCCGCTAACGGGGGCGGGTCAGAACAGGTTGCCGGTGGTGGTGATCGGACACCAGCGCGCAATCTTGAGGAAGCGGATCAGGGCCTGGTGCGCCTCGGGCGTGCCGATGCGCTCCAGCGCCTCGACCGCATAGCCCATGGTGTAGCGGTTGCCGTCGCGCAGCGCCTCGACGAGGGCGCCGATCGCGGGAGCGGCGGCCGGGCCGAGGCGGGCGAGGGCGAGCGAGGCGTTGAAGCGGACCTCGTCGTCACCGTCGAAGAGGGCGGCGGCCAGGGCCTCGGCGGCGGTCGGGCTTCCCTTCTTGAGGCCGAGCCCTTCAACGGCGTTCAGGCGCACCGCGGGATCCTCGTCGCGGCAGCCCGCGACGAGCGCGTCGATGGCCGCGTCGTCGTCGGTATCGAGTTCGCCCAGCGCGAAGAGGGCGTACTTGCGCACCCGCGGCCCGCCCTCGCGCGCGCAATCAAGGAGCGCGGGCAGGGCCGGCAGTCCGGCCGCAACCAGGCCGTGGGCGGCGTTTCGCGCCACCATCTCGAGCTCGCTCTTCTCGCCCTGGTCGATGAAGCAGCGCGCGTCGTCCACGTTCTCGCCGTCGTTGCCGCGCATGGCCGCGACGAGGGGAGCGATTCCCGCCTCGCCGACGTGGGCCAGAGCGTAGGCCGCGTTGAGACCGACCGCCTCGTTGTCGTCGCCGAGAAGCTCGACCAGCGCCGGGATCGCCGGTGCGGCGTCGGCGCCGAGGCGGGCGATATCGGCAAGCGCTTCGGCGCGCGCGCGATGGTCCACATCGCCTGAGCGGTCGCGCGCCGCGGCGAGGGCTTCGTCCAACGCAACGGCGGGATCGGGAGGCAGCGAGGGAAGCAGGCTTCCCCCCAGCCAGTGCCAGGTGGAACGCCACGCGGGCTCCATGCGGTATCCCGGCAGCTCGCTCGGGTTGCTCCATGCATCGTCGTCACTGTCCCAGGTCACGCCCTGCGGGCGCCGCATCCGCATGAACTCGAACTTCACCATGAAGCGCTTGAGGTTGGTGAAGTTCTTCATCTTCCGGTGCCAGATGTCGTAGTGAATCATCACGCAGGCGCCGCCCGTGCCACGCGTGTGGCTGCCGAGCTGTTCGATGTCCTCGAGCCTCTGCGCGATGTACTGGCTGCCGGGGATAACCCCGGTCGGGCCGATCTCTTCATAGATGTCCTGGGGGTAGTACATGATCATCACCCACCACGGGTGATGGTTGTGCACCTTGCGCTTGTAGCCCCAGTAGCTGTCGTGGTGCCAGAGCTGGGGATCGCTGCCGGGCGGGTTGTCGTGCAGCACCCGGTGCGGGTGCATCATGTAGTCCTCGCCGAGCACGCTCGTCAGCGCACCACTGATGACGGGATCGTCGAAGACGAGCTGAAGCTCGGGCACCAGGGGCAGAAGGTTGTTGCCGGGGTTGTGGTCGTTGTCCTCTCCGATGATTCCGACGAAGCGGTCGAACATCTCGCGGTGGAACGCGGCGGGCAGGTCGGGCTGAAGCGTGATGTGGCCGTTTGCGATGAAGGTCCGCACCTGCTCGTCCGACAACCGCTTCAAGGCCGTGTCGTGCATCAGGTCGGGGCGCTGCGCGAGCGTCGAAACACCCTCTCCGTAATCGAACTGCCGCTGGTACTTCCAGACCGGCGGCTCCGCCGAAGCGATCTCCATCGTGCGACCTCCTGGCCATTCTGCTGCCGGGTACGCGGCCTCGCCGACGTCTCGGGACCGCGATGCGCGCAGAGGATAGGCAGTTCCGCCGCCGGGGTCGAGCGGCGGCGGCGGCACGGTGGGCGCGCGATTTCACCCTGCCGCCGAAGCCCGATCCCCCGTCCAGTTGCGCTCTTTCGGCGATGAGAGTCATCTCGTTGTCATGGGAGGGCGAATCCTGTTATGCACGGCACCAGCGAGTACGATCAGCGTCATACGCCTCGACCGGCACTCATGAACATCTCAAGCAGCGTTTTCGCTCAACCCTGCGCGTGGCGGGCCGACGGAGGTCCAGCCCGCATTTCTCACCGTAGTCACGGCCTGCGTCGCGCCCAGGCGTTCGATCCGCCAGAAGCGGGCCGAAAAGCGTATCGGGGAATACGGTTGAGGCCCGCGACGCCGCGGGCGGGCGCCTGGGCGCGACCCGAAGGGCGGCGCTCTCCGGCCGACATGCTACGTCGATGCGCTTGCCCGATGCCCCACATCGCGCTGCGCGCCTCTCCTTGCCTGTCAGCCGGACAGCGCCGCGCAGACCGTGACCACGGTGAGAAATGCGGGCGAGCAGCGGGGCGATAGGCCCGGTCTCCCTGCCCGAGAGCAGCCGATGAATCAGCGAGGACCCCACATCAGCCGCCACGGGCTGGAACGGCACGGCATCGGCAACGTTGCCGCGGCCCACTGGAACTACCGAAGACCCGCCCTCTACGAAGAATCGGTGCGCCGCGGCGAGGCTCAGATCGCCGAGGGCGGCGCCCTGATCGCGATGACCGGCGCCCACACGGGCCGCTCGCCCAACGACAAGTACATCGTCCGCGAGCCGTCCTCCGAACACGATATCTGGTGGGGCGACGTGAACCGCCCGATCTCGCGCGACGTCTTCAACGACATCCACGGCCGCGTGGCGGCCTACCTCCAGGGCAAGGAGGTCTTCGTCCAGGATTGCCATGCCGGCGCCGACGAGGGCTACCGCCTGCCGATCCGCGTCGTCTCGGAGCTCGCGTGGCACAGCCTGTTCGCGCGCAACCTGTTCATCACGCCGGCGGACAAAGAGCTGGCCGATCACGAGCCGGCGTTCACCATCGTGCAGGTGCCGGGCTTCAAGGCCCGCCCCGAGACCGACGGAACCAACTCCGAGACCGTGGTGCTGCTCGATTTCGCGCGGCGCCTCGTGCTCATCGGCGGCACCGCCTACGCCGGCGAGTGCAAGAAATCGGTCTTCACCATCATGAACTACCTGATGCCGGCGCGGGACGTGCTGCCCATGCACTGCTCCGTCAGCGTGGGCGAGGACGGCGCGCCTGCGGTCTTCTTCGGCCTCTCCGGCACCGGCAAGACCACGCTGTCCGCCGATCCGACGCGAATGCTTCTCGGCGACGACGAGCACGGCTGGAGCCACGATGGCCTCTTCAACTTCGAGGGCGGCTGCTACGCCAAGGTGATCCGCCTCTCTGCCAGCGCCGAGCCGGCGATCCACGCCACCACGCGGATGTTCGGCACCGTGCTCGAGAACGTCGTGATGGACCCCGACTCGCACGTCCTCGACCTCGACGACGGCAGCCACACGGAAAACACCAGGGGCGCCTATCCGCTGGCCTCGATCCCCAACGCGAGTTCCACCGGCGTCTCCGGCCACCCCACCAACATCGTGATGCTGACCGCCGATGCCTTCGGCGTGCTGCCGCCCATCGCCCGCCTCACCCCGGAGCAGGCGATCTATCACTTCCTCTCCGGCTACACGGCCAAGGTGGCGGGCACGGAGAGGGGCCTCGGGCGGGAGCCGCAGGCGACCTTCTCCACCTGTTTCGGGGCACCCTTCATGCCGCGCCGGCCGACGACCTATGCGCGCCTGCTGCGGGAGCGGATCGAGATGACCGGCGCCGCGTGCTGGCTGGTCAACACCGGCTGGACCGGCGGCCCCTACGGCACCGGGGAGCGCATGGCCATCGGCCACACGCGCGCCCTGCTCGGCGCCGCGCTGGAAGGCAGGCTCGACGGCGTGCCGTGTTCGAACGGCAACCCGTTCGGCCTGGCCGTGCCCGAGCACTGCCCCGACGTGCCGGATTCGGTTCTCGACGCCCGCGGCACCTGGGCGGACAAGGGGGCCTACGACGCACAGGCCCGCGATCTGGTGGGCCGCTTTCACGAGAACTTCACCCAGTTCTCGCGCGAGGTCGACAAGGGGGTCCAGGCGGCCGCGCCGATGGCCGCCTGACCCCACGCCTTGCCTCCCTTCACCCGAAGCACCACGTTAGCTATACGGTGCTCTCGCAGACCGTGTGGCCCGTGCAGGCATCGTCAGGATGGATGACCCAATGAAGATTGCATTTTCCGAGATTTCGACACCGTCCACGGGCGTCATCGCCGTCGGCGTGACGGACGATCGCACCCTGGGCATGACCGCGCGCGCGCTGGACGAGCAGAGCGGCGGCGTGCTGAGCCGTGCGCTCGGCAGCGGCCGCTTCAGCGGCAAGAAGGGGACGTCGTCGACGATCGTCGCGCCGCACGGGCTCGACGTCGACGCCGTGATCCTGGTCGGGCTCGGTCAGCCCGCCAAGATCGACGGCCGCCAGCTGCGGGCGCTCGGGGGCTCGGTCGTTCGCAAGGTGAACGCCACCGGCGCAAAGACGGCGGCGCTCGTCGTCGACGCGGTCGACGGCGCGGAGCTGGCGCCGAAGGCGATGGCTGCCGAAATCGCGCTCGGCGCGCGCCTCGGCAGCTACAGCTTCGACAAGTACCACACCAAGAAGAAGGACGAGGACAAGAAGACGCTCGGCCAGCTGACCGTGATGCTCGACGAGCCGGCGGCGGCGGAAGCGGCCTTCAAGCCCAACGACAGTCTCGCCACGGGCGTCTTCGTCACGCGCGATCTGGTCTCCGAGCCGAGCAACGTGAAGTATCCGAAGACCATCACCCAGGACATCGAGGCGCTCGCCGAGGACGGGGTGGAGGTCGAGCTCTTCGACCGCGAGAGGATGGCCTCGCTCGGCATGGGCTCGCTGCTCGGCGTCGCCCAGGGCAGCGAGCACGAGCCCTATCTCGCGATCATGCGCTGGAACGGCGCGCCGGAAGGGCTGGACGCGCAGCCCGTCGCCTTCGTCGGCAAGGGCGTGACCTTCGATACCGGCGGCATCTCCATCAAGCCGAGCCAGGGCATGGAGGAGATGAAGTACGACATGGCCGGCGCTGCGACCGTGATCGGCCTGATGAAGTGCCTGGCCGGCCGCAAGGCGCGGGTGAACGCGGTCGGCGTCGTGGGACTGGTCGAGAACATGCCCGACGGCAAGGCGCAGCGCCCCGGCGACGTCGTCACCTCCATGTCGGGCCAGACCATCGAGGTCATCAACACCGACGCCGAGGGCCGCCTCGTGCTCGCCGATGCGCTCTGGTACACGCAGGAGACGTTCAAGCCCCAGTTCATGGTCGATCTGGCGACGCTCACAGGCGCCATCATCATCAGCCTCGGCACCTTCCAGGCCGGCCTCTTCAGCAACGACGACGAGCTCTCGGAGCGGCTGATCGCGGCGGGCAAGGAGAGCGGCGAGGAGGTCTGGCGCCTGCCGCTCAGCGAGCGCTACGACAAGGACATCAACTCGGCCATCGCGGACATGAAGAATGTCGGCAAGGGGCGCGAGGCCGGCAGCGTGACGGCCGCCCAGTTCCTGCAACGCTTCGTCAACGACGTGCCGTGGGCGCATCTCGACATCGCGGGCATGGCCTGGATGAAGCGGGGAGACGACCCGACCGTGCCGAAGGGCGCGTCGGGCTACGGCGTCCGGCTTCTCGATCAACTGGTGCGCTCGCACTACGAGGCCTGAAGCCCGGCAATGGTCGAGATCGCCTTCTACCAGCTTCGCCGCACGCCGCTGGAGAAAGCGCTCCCTAAACTGTTGGAAAAGGTCCTGGAGAGCGGCCGCCGCGCGGTGGTGCTCGCCGCGTCGGAGGAGCGCGCCGAGGCGCTGAACGCGGCGTTGTGGACCTACGAGCAGGGCTCCTTCCTGCCCCACGGCACGGCGCGGGACGGCAGTCCTGAGCGCCAGCCGATCTTCCTCGCAACCGACGACACCAATCCCAACGGCGCCGAGATTGCCGTCATGGTCGACGGCATTGCACCCGCAGAACTCAATCGATTCGAACGCTGCCTCGACATGTTCGACGGGAGCGATCCCGCGACGCTGGAGGCTGCACGCGGCAGATGGCGGGCGCACAAGGATCGCGGCGACACCGTCACCTATTGGGAGCAGACGCAGGGCGGAGCATGGGAGCGGCGGGCGTAGATCGGTCGAGGACCATCAGCGACAGGATCCGGGCGGATCTCTGTGTGATCGGGGCGGGCTCGGGCGGACTTTCGATTGCTGCCGGCGCCGTGCAGATGGGTGCTTCGGTGATCCTGATCGAGCAGTCCCGGATGGGCGGCGAGTGCCTCAACACCGGCTGCGTCCCCTCCAAGGCTCTGCTGGCCGCCGCCGCGCGAGGCGACGATTTCGCCGCGGCCTACGATCACATGCGCGGCGCGATTGCGGCCATCGAGCCGCACGACTCGGTTGAGCGCTTCCGCGGTCTCGGCGTCCACGTGGTGCTCGGCAAGGCCCGTTTCGTCGCGCCGCGCTTCCTGGAGGTGGGCGATACCAGCGTGACGGCGCGGCGCTTCGTCGTCGCCACCGGCTCCGCGCCGGTCGTCCCCGCCGTTCCGGGTCTCGAAACGGTGCCCTACCTCACCAACGAGACCCTGTTCGATTCGGCGCCCGAGCCGAGCCATCTGCTGGTGCTGGGCGGCGGCCCGGTGGGCGTCGAGATGTCCCAGGCCTATCGCCGGCTCGGCGCCGAGGTCACGCTGATCGAAAAAGGGCGGGTCCTCGGTCGCGACGATCCCGAGATGGCGGCCTTCGTGCGCGCGCAGCTGATCGAGGACGGCGTGACGATCCACGAGGACACGCCGGTCACGGCGGTCGCGGAGACGGGTGACGGCGGCGTTGCGCTGACCAGCGGATCGGGCGAGGCGAACCTGCACCTCTCCGGCTCTCATCTGCTGGTCGCGGCAGGGCGGCGGCCGAAGATCGACGGTCTCGGGCTGGAGGACGCCGGCGTCGCGCTCAACGACGGCGTGCCGCTGGTGGACGCGCGCCTGCGCACGACCAACAAGCGGATATTCGCCATCGGCGATGTCGTCGGGCCCTACCGCTTCACCCACACGGCCAGCTATCAGGCGCGGATCGTGATCACCAACGCGCTGTTCCGGCTGCCGGCGCGGGCACGCTACGACGCGGTGCCGTGGGTCACGTACACCGATCCGGAACTCGCCCACGTCGGCCTGAGCGAGGCGGAGGCCCGCGCCAGGGGCGACGAGGTGCGCGTGCTGCGCTTCCCGTTCGAAGAGAACGACCGCGCCATTGCCGAGGACGCCACGAACGGGCTGATCAAGGTCGTGGCGACGAAGCGGGGCAGGGTGCTCGGCGCCTCCATCGTCGGCGCCCATGCCGGCGAGCTGATTCTCCCGTGGGTCCTGGCAGTGAAATACAAGCTCGGAGTCGGCAAGCTGTCCCAGGCGATCGTGCCGTACCCGACCTTCAGCGAGGTCAGCGCTCGCGCCGCCGGCAGCTTCCACGCACCGATGCTCTTCAGCGCGCGCACCAAGCGGCTGGTGCGTCTGCTCGCCCGCCTTGGCTGATCGCATGCGGTGAGCGTGGCGCCAATCCGGCGCCCGCCTTATAGTCGAGCAGGCAAAGCAACAGGCGATTCCTTCGAATCACCGTGGCTGGTTTAAAGTTCTCGGTCTTGTCGCGGGCAGTCAGCGGCCTCTCGGCGCGGCTTCTGGTGCTCACGGTGTTCTTCGTCCTCCTGGGCGAAATCTTCATCTATGTCCCGTCCATAGCGCGTCACCGCCTGGTCTATCTCGAAGAACGGATCGACGCCGCGCGGATCGCGGCGCTGGCGGTCGAGGCATCGCCGGACGGCATGGTGACCGAGGAGCTCCGCGCCGCCCTTCTGGAGCGCGCCGGGGTGAGGGCGGTCTCTCTCAAGCGGGCCGGCACGCGCCGGCTGGTGCTGGGGGACGACATGCCGATCACCGTCGACGCGAGCTTCGACCTGCGCGAAGAGACGGCGATGGGCCTGATCGGGGAGGCCGCCGATGCGCTGCGCCACGGCGGCGATCGGACGATTCGCGTGATGGGCATCGCACGCGGCGACCCCGACGACACCCTGGTCGACATCGTGCTGCCGGAGGCTCCGATGTTCGCGTCGATGCTCGACTATTCCGGGCGGATCCTGGTGCTCTCCATCATCCTCGCCTTTGTCGTCGCGGGCCTCGTCTACATCTCGCTGCACTGGCTCATGGTTCTGCCGCTCGGCCGCATGACCGACAGCCTGGTCTCGTTCCGCCGCGCGCCGGAGGATGCGTCCGCGACCGTCAGGGTCAGCGGCAGGCGCGACGAGATCGGGCTCGCGCAACGCGAGCTTCAGGTAATGCAGCGGCGCGTCCGCGCGGCGCTTCGCCAGCGGGAGCGGCTCGCCGCAGTGGGGTCCGGCGTTGCGAAGATCAACCACGATCTCCGCAACATGCTGACGACGGCGGCCGTGCTGACCGACCGCCTGGCGACGGCGCGCGATCCGGAGGTGCAAAGGCTCGCGCATCCTCTCGTCGCGGCGATCGACCGGGCCATCGCCTTGTGCACCCACACGCTGAGCTTTGCGACCGGGCGCCTGCCGTCGCCGCGACAGACGTCCTTCGCGCTCGCGCCATTGGTGGACGAAGTCCGGGCGGCGCTTCACGTCGACGACGACTCGGTGGTCTGGCGCAACGACGTGCCGCAGGACCTCGAGGTCGCTGCCGACCGAGACCAGCTCTACAGGGTCATCATCAATCTGGCGCAGAACGCGGTGCAGGCGCTTGCCTGCCATGTCGGCGGCGGGACGGTGCGCGTGAGCGCCTGGCGCGATACGGGCGACACGGTGGTCGAGATCGCCGATACCGGCTCCGGCATTCCGGCCTCGGTGCGCGATCACCTGTTCGAAGCCTTTGCGGACGGCGGACGCAGCGACGGCACGGGCCTCGGCCTCGCCATCGCCCGTGACCTCATGCGCAACCTCGGCGGTGACATTCACCTGGAACGCTCGGATTCCTCGGGCACGGTCTTCAGGCTGCGCGTGCCGGACTTTCCCGATCACGGCGGTTCGGAAGAGCGCGAACGGTAAGCGGATCGGGGAACGCGCGTCCCCGATCAATGCCCGAGCGCGATCCCCTCACGGCGGGGGTCGGCGCCGCCTTCCAGCCCGCCCTCGACCCGGCGGACGGCGTGCAGGCCGCTCACCAGCGGCCGGATACGCACCTCGTGCCCGAGTGCCTCCAGCGCAGGCGCGAGCTGCTCGAGCGCGGTGCCCGCCTCCAGCTCGGTCGCGCCGTTCCGATTGACGTGCCGTGGCAGGCCGAGCGCGGCCTGTGCGTCGAGGCCCCAATCCAGGAGAGCGATGACCGACTGCGCGACGAAGCCGATGATGCGCGGTCCGCCGGGCGAACCGAGGGCCGCGACCAGTTCGCCGTTCTCATCGAATATCAACGTCGGCGTCATCGATGAACGCGGCCGCTTGCCCGGCTGCACCCGGTTGGCGACGGGGCCGTGTGCGTCCGTGGACGCGAAGGAAAAATCGGTGAGCTGGCTGTTCAGGATGAAGCCAGCGGCCATGAGTCGGGAGCCGAAGGCGCGCTCGACGCTGGTGGTGAACGAGACGGCGTTGCCGCGCGAATCGACGACCGAGAGATGACTCGTGGAGGCAAGTTCCGGCGATGCGGCATCGGCACGCTCGACGTCTTCGGAGCCCGGCGGAACGCCCGGCTCCGCCCTGCCCATGGTGCGGCCGGGATCGATCAGGAGAGAGCGCCGCCGCAGGTATGCGGGATCCAGCAGCCCTTCGACCGGAACCGTCACGAAGTCCGAGTCGGCCAGATAGCGGTTGCGGTCGGCGAAGGCGAGGCGGCTCGTCTCGCTGACGAGGTGGACCGCTCTCGTGGAGCCGGGCGCAAGAGAGGCGAGGTCGAAACGCCGCAGCAAGCCCAGGATCTGCAGCATCGTCACCCCGCCGGAGCTCGGCGGCCCCATGCTGCATACCCTGTGTCGCCGATAGTCGAGGCACACCGGCGGCCGCTCGCGGGCGCGGTAGCCGGCGAGATCGGCGAGGGCGAGGAACCCCGGATTGAGCGAATCGCCACGCACGGCTGCGACGATTTGGGCCGCGATGGGTCCTTCGTGGAGAGCGTCCGCGCCCTCGCGGGCAACCGCCCTCATCGTCCCGGCATAGGTCGGATTGACCAGTGTCTCGCCAGCGCGTTTCGGCACGCCGTCCGGGTGAAAGAAATAGCGTCGGGCGGCGGGGAAGCGCGCCAGATCGGGATTGCGCTCGATCATCGAGGCGAGCCGCGGCGAAATGGTGAAGCCCTGTTCGGCGAGAGCCGCTGCGGGCTCGAAGAGTCGCGCCCAGGGCATGCGGCCATGGGCGCGGTGCGCGCGTTCGAGCATACGGACGACGCCCGGCACGCCCACCGGCAATCCGCCGACGGCAGCTTCCGGCCATGCCTTCGGCATGCCGTCCCCGGCCATGAACAGGCGTTCGTCGACGGCAGCCGGTGCGGTCTCCCTCCCGTCGTAGCTTTCCACGCGCTCCCGCTCGGCGTCGTGGTAGAGCAGGAACCCGCCGCCGCCGATGCCCGACGACTGGGGCTCGACCAGACCCAGCACCATCTGCGCCGCGATCGCCGCGTCGATGGCACCGCCGCCCTCCGCGAGGATGCGGGCGCCGGCTTCGGCCGCTGCAGGGTGCGCCGCAGCGATCATCGCGTGCTCAGCAAGCACCGGCGCGTCGGCTCCGCCAGCCTCCACCGGCATCCCCACGATGGCCGGCGCGACAAGAAGCAGCGCGGCGAGTCTCGCCCGCATGCCCCACCACTGGTTCGCTGAACTCGTCCGCAAGACGGGCCTCCGCTTGACGCGGCACCGGCGCTTCACTAAGTCAGGCCGGCGGCGGCGAGTGTAGCTCAGTTGGTTAGAGCACCGGATTGTGGTTCCGGGGGTCGTGGGTTCGAATCCCATCACTCGCCCCACCCTGCCTGCTCCACGATTTCACCTCTCCGACGGCACGGTCCCTGCCCGGCAAGAACGAGTGCTTGCCAAGCGCGGGCAGGTATAGCAGCGTGTTGCATCGGCCGTCGACGAGTCTGCGCCTCGTGACATTGCTATAGGGCGCCGGCCAGGCTGCGGCGCGGTAGGCCACGCGGGATTGGCTCCAGCCAACGCGACGGTAGCCTGCATGGCCTCTATTCGAGCGAGGACCAGAGAGTGGGCGCGAACCTTACCCTCAATATGGAAGCCCGGCTTGACGAGATCGACCGCATTCACACGGCGGTCGATCTGTTGGCCGAGGCCGAAGGCTGGGAGTCCGGGCTGGTGTTTCAGATCAAGCTCGTGCTCGAGGAGATCGGCACCAATATCGTGAAGTACGGATACGATGAGCAGGGGGACAGCGATATCCAGATCACGCTGACTTCGGAGAAGGACGCTCTCACCATGGAGGTCATTGACGACGGCAAGCCGTATGATCCGTTCAACGAAGCGCCGCCGCCCGATCTCGATTCGCCGATACCGGAACGTCCGATCGGCGGGCTCGGCGTCTATCTCGTGCTGCAGCTGATGGACGAGGCCAGCTACCGGCGCGAGGACGGGCGGAACATCGTCACCTTGACCAAGCGCAGGGATACTTGATGTGCCGGCGTCTGTCTGTCTCTGCAGCGCCGATCGCGACGGCTGCGGCACGGGCGCAATCCTCCTGAGCCGTCGCCCAAGGGCGGCGCGCGAACCCCGCCGATGAGCGGTACGATGATGCTCTGGAGCGGCCTCGCCGCGGCGGGCGCCGCAATCTGGCTCTGCATCCTCGTGCTGCCCTGGCAGCCCTGGCGCGTGCGGGAGCGGCTGGAGCCGGAGACTGCGGGCGACGGGGCGGAGACCGGGCTCGCCGACGTGACCGTTCTCATCCCGGCGCGGGACGAGGCGGCGGTCATCGGCGATACTCTGGCGGCGCTCGGTCGACAGGGCCGGGGCCTTCGCGTGATCCTGGTCGACGACCGCTCCAGCGACGGCACGGCGGAGGTCGCCCGCCGTGCTGCCACCGAGTCGCTCAACCTCGACGTCTACAGCGGCGCGCCGCTGGCGGACGGCTGGACCGGCAAGCTGTGGGCTCTGGAGCAGGGGCGCCGGCACGTCGAGACGCCGCTGATCCTGTTGCTGGACGCCGATATCACGCTCCGGCCCGGAATGATCCGGGCGCTGCTTGCCAGGAAGGAAGAAAGCGGCGCGGCGCTCGTCTCGGTCATGGCGGCGCTTCGCATGCAGAGAGGCTGGGAGCGGCTCCTGCTGCCCGCCTTCATCTTCTTCTTCCGCCTGCTCTATCCATTCCACCTGGCGAACAGGCCGAGCCGGTGGGTCGCCGCCGCGGCGGGCGGCTGCGTACTGATGGAAACGGCCGCGCTCGACAGGATCGGCGGCTTCGACGCCATTCGGGGGGCGCTCATCGACGACTGCGCGCTGGCGCGTGCGGTGAAGGACGCCGGGTTGCGAACCTGGGTGGGCGTCACCTCCGGCGCGGTGAGTCACCGGGCCTATCCGACGCTGGGCGCGATGTGGCAGATGGTCGCCCGCACCGCCTACACCCAGCTCCGCTATTCGCCTGCGCTATTGCTGCTCTGCACGCTGCTCATGGCGCTCGCATTCTGGGCGCCGATTGCGGGACTGGCCGGACCCCTTGCGGCACGGATCGCGGCAGCCGCCGGGCTGGTCGCCATGTGGGTCTGCTACGTGCCAACCCTCCGCTACTACCGGCTCTCGCCCGCCTGGTCGCTGGCTTTGCCGCTCATCGGCACGTTGTACCTCGCCATGACCTGGCACTCGGCGCTGCGCGACTGGGGCGGGCGGCGGAGCGTGTGGAAGGGGCGCGTCTACGGGCGGGAATCGGAGGGTCGCCCGGCGGTGTGAGGGGCAGCGGCGCGCGCCTTTCTTGACGCGCGCAGAGCGGCGTGTCAGCACGGGCGCATGTCGCAGCCTGCCGAACAGCCGTCGGGCGCTGGGTGCCGCCTCGTTCGTCTGGCCGAGACCGGCCGGCCGGGCGTCACGATTTTTCACGGCGGGCGGCCGCTTGCCGCGCTTGCCGGCGATACCCTCCTGACCGCGCTTCTCTGCAACGGCGTCGCCCTTCGGCGCAACGAGTTCGACGGCGGACCGCGCGCCGGGTTCTGCAACATGGGCGCGTGCCAGGACTGCTGGGTCGTGCTCGAGGACGGGAGCCGTGCCCGCGCGTGCACGACGGAGGTGCGGGACGGCATGCGCGTCTGCGCGCCCGACGGCGGGTCATGAGCGGCGGCAATCCCACCGTGCTGATCGTCGGCGCCGGTCCGGCGGGAACGCGGGCGGCCGAAACGCTCGTCAGTCACGGCATCGCGCCGATCGTCGTCGATGAGGGCGCACGCAGCGGCGGCCAGATCTATCGCCGGCCGCCGGAAGGGTTCCGGAGACCTGCCGCCAAGCTCTACGGCTTCGAGGCGGGCAAGGCGCAAGCCGTGCATGCCGCGCTCGACGGCATGCGGGGGCGGATCGATTATCGCCCCGACACGTTGATCTGGAACATCGAGGGTGGCGTCGCCCAGACGCTCGGCCCGGACGGCATCGAGCGGATCGCGTTCGACGCGATCATCCTCGCCACCGGCGCCATGGATCGGGTCATCCCGTTTCCGGGCTGGACGCTCCCCGGCGTCTTCACCATGGGCGGCTCCCAGGTCGCGTTGAAGGCGCAGGGCTGTGCCATCGGCGATCCGGTCGTCTTCATGGGCACCGGGCCGCTGCTCTACCTCGTCGCCTACCAGTACGTCCACGCGGGCGCGCGCGTGGCGGCGGTGCTCGACACCTCCCGCATGAGCCAGGCGATCCCGGTGATTCCGGGTCTGCTCTCGGGCGGGCGGACCTTCGCCAAGGGGGTCTGGTACATGACCTGGCTCAGGGCGGCGGGGTTAGCGGTGCGGGCCGGCATCATGCCCGTCGCCGCCGAGGGCGACTCCGCCCTGGAGGCCGTGCGCTACCGGGACCGGCGCGGACGCGAGCACCGAGTCGCCTGCACCGGACTCGGTATCGGCTACAGCGTGAAGTCCGAGGTGCAGCTTGCCGAGCTTGCCGGCTGCGAGATGGCGTTCGACCCGCTGGCGCAGCAATGGCTGCCCCAGGCCGACGAGGACGGCCGCGCGCTCACGGGCTCCGTCTACCTTGCGGGCGATGGGGCCGGGGTCGCCGGCGCCGATGCGGCGGAGCTGCGCGGCCGGCTCGCCGCGCTGGCTCTGCTCGCCGACCACGACATCGCGGTGGAGCGCGCGCAGCGGGCGAGGCTGCGGGCGAAGCTGCGGCGCATCATGCGCTTCCGCAACGCGCTGGAGCGGGCGCTGCCGGCGCCCTTCCACCTGGCGCGAGCGCTGCCGGACGAGACCGTCGTCTGCCGCTGCGAGGCGATCACGGCCGGCGACATCCGTGAGGGCCGCGCCCTGTCGCCGGCGGAGATGAACCGGGCCAAGGCGTTCACCCGCGTCGGCATGGGCCGCTGCCAAGGCCGTGTGTGCGGCCTGGCTGCCGCTCAGATCCTCGCGGACGCGCGCGGGTGCGCGGTGGAGGAGGTGGGCCGCCTGCGGGGCCAGGCCCCGGTCAAGCCGCTCTCCATCCGTGCAGGCGCGGAGGCAGCGGTCGAGGAACGCTCGCGGGCGGCCTCGATATGAGCGATTCGCGAACCGACGTGGTCATCGTCGGCGGCGGCCTGGTCGGCTGCGCTGCGGCGCTCTGCCTGCGTGAGCGTGGCGCGAGCGTCGCGGTCGTGGAGAAGAACCAGCTCGGCGCCGCGGCGAGCGGCGTCAATTTCGGCGGCGTGCGGCGCAACGGGCGCAAGCTCGCCGAGCTTCCCATCGCCGCCCGCGCGATCGCGATCTGGCAGCGCCTGCCGGAGCTCGTCGGCAGCGACTGCGAGTACGAGGTCACGGGCAACATCAAGGTCGCGCGCAGCGACGAGGACATGGACCAGATCGCGGCCCATGCCGAAGCGCAATCCGAGTACGGGGTCGAGGTCCAGATGCTGGGCCGGAACACGCTGCGCGACCGCTACCCCTGGCTCGGCCCGAGCGCCCTCGGCGCCGCCTATTGCGCGAGTGATGGGCAGGCCAATCCGCGCCTCGTCGGCCCCGCCTTCGCCCGCGCGGCGCGGGCGGCGGGCGCGGTGCTGATCGAGCATGACGGCGCGAAGCACGTGGAGCGCGACGGCGCGAGCTTCGCGGTTGAGACCGAGTCGGGCCGCACGCTGCGTGGGGACACGCTGATCAACAGCTCGGGCGCATGGGGCGGGCGGCTTTCGGCGCGCTTCGGCGAGCCGGTCGAGATCTGGCCGATGGAGCCGCAGATGGTCGTCACCGAGCCCGCGCCCTATTTCATGGAGCCCGTGCTCGCCGTGGTGGGTGGCGACGTCTATGCCCGCCAGATCCCGCGCGGCAACGTGATCTTCGGCGGGCGCAGCGGCACCGCCGATCTCGATGTCGGCTTCGGCAAGGTCAACGCCGAGGAGAACCTCACCACGCTGGCGCGAACGATCGAGATCATCCCCCGTATCGCAGACCTCGCCGTGATCCGCTTCTGGAGCGGGGTCGAGGGCTGCACGCGGGACCACCTGCCGGTGCTCTGCCCGAGCCGCACCACGCCCGGCCTGGTGCACGCCTTCGGCTTCAGCGGTCACGGCTTCTGCCTGGGCCCGGCGTCCGGCGCGGTGGCGGCGGAGCTTGCTCTCGACGGCCGCACCGAGACGCCGATCGAGGGCTTCGATATCGGCCGCTTCACCGAAGCGCAGACCGAGGTCGCGCCCTAACCTGACTATTTCTGGCTGGCGACCAGACGGTCGCCGAGCGCCACCATCGCGGCGCCGTCGATGTTCGCGAGAGCGAAGCGCAGATAATTCTCCTGGTCCGGGCCGAAGGCGCTACCGGGCAGGCAGAGCACGTTCTCTTCCTGGATGAGCCGGTGGGCGACGTCGACGGCCGGCGTGCCGGCGAAGGGGTGGCGCACGTAGGCAAAGAACGCGCCAGCGCAGATCAGCTCGTAGCCCAGGTCCCGACGCTCGAAGACGGCACGGAACTGCGTGACGCGCTCCAGCACGAGGCGCCGCTTCTCGGCCCGGAAATCCGCGAGGTTGCGAAGGCCGTAGAGCGCCGCCTCCTGCGCGATGGCGGGCGCGCAGATTGCGACGCAGTCGGCGGCCTTGGCGACCTCGGCGAGAAGACCGCTTCCCGCGACGAGGGCGCCGACGCGATAGCCGGTGAGGCTGTAGACCTTGGAGAAGCTGTAGAGGTGGACCAGCGTCTCGTCCCAATCGGAGCGCGCGAACAGGCCGTGGGGCGGGCCGTCGCCCGGCAGGAAGTCGCGGTAGGTCTCGTCGAGCACCAGCGCCACGCCGGCCTCGCGCGCCAGGCGATGGAAGCCGTCGATGGTCTCCGGCGGGTATATGGCGCCCGTGGGGTTGTTGGGCGTCACGAGCACGATGGCCCGCGTACGTGGCGTGATCCATGCGCGTGCGTCCGCCGGGTCCGGCACGCCGCCGCGCTCCGGGCGGAAGGGAAGGTAGACGGGCGAGACGCCCAGCATCTCCAGCCACATCTGATAGTTGAAGTACGAGGGCCCGGCCAGGATCGCCTCGTCGCCCGGCCCGGCAAGCGCCATGAGCGCGAGGCAGAAGGCCTGGTTGCAGCCCGCCGTGATCGCGATCTGATCGGGCGCGACCCGGCCGCCGTAGGTTTCGCTGAGCGCCGCCGCGAGCGCATGGCGAAGATCGTCCCGGCCGACGATCGGGGTATAGCGCGCCATCTCCGGCTTGCGGATGACGCTCGCGAGATGGGCGGTCAGCGCCTCCGCCGGCGGGTAGGCCGGCACTGCCTGGGCCAGGTCGAGCAGCGGCTTGTCGGGGGGAAAGTCGCGGCCCGCTGCGAGACGCGCAATCGCGGCGATGGGCGGCGGGATGACGGCGCGGACGGCCGGGTTGATGCGGTAGGCGATGCCGCCGGTCGGGGGTGTGCCCTCTGCGCTAATAGGCGTATTCCTCGAAGAGCGGCTCGATGCTGCGGCCCCAGCGGCCCTCGTAGGCCTCCAGCATGTCGTCGGCGGCGGTCCGCCCGGTTTCCGCGATCTGGCGCAGGTAGGTGATGTAGGAGCGTTCGTCCACGTCGAGATTGCCGGCGACGGCGCGGCGCTTCAGGCCCCCGGCCGCGATCTCCACGGCATCGCGCGCCACCTCCTGGGCCGTCCGCCCGCCGATGCTGGCGCCCAGCGCCTCCCGCGGCGCGGCGCGGTGCAATGCCGCGACATCGTCGGCCGACCAGGAGGCGATGAGCGCCTCGGCCTCGTTGAGCGCCGTCGAATCGTAGAGCAGGCCGACCCAGAGCGCCGGCAGCGAGCAGATCTTGCCCCACGGCCCGCTGTCGGTGCCGCGCATCTCGATGAACGTCTTGAGGCGCACCTCTGGGAAC
The DNA here is from genome assembly GCA_965221125.1 of Alphaproteobacteria bacterium. Taxonomy (GTDB): domain Bacteria; phylum Pseudomonadota; class Alphaproteobacteria; order UBA828; family UBA828; genus WTGU01. The sequence goes on along the minus strand of CBDCRW010000003.1, from coordinate 42,231 downwards.
ACCGTGGTCAGGTGATCCTCCCAGTCCTTCATGGTCGGCCGCTCGCCGGGGAGCTGGGGCAGGGCGCCGTCGAGGAAGTCGCGGAACGATTCGCCCGCCACGTCGACGTAGCCGCCGTCGCGCGCCACGAAGTACATGGGCACGTCGAGCACGTAATCGGCGTAGCGCTCGAACCCCATGCCGGGCTCGAAAACGAAGCCGAGAAGGCCGCAGCGATCGGGGTCCGTATCGGTCCAGACATGGCTCCGGTAGCTGCGGAAGCCGCTGGGCTTGCGCTCGACGAAGGGCGAGTTGGCGAAGAGCGCAGTCGCGACCGGCTGCAGGGCCATGGCGACGCGCATCTTGCGCACCATGTCGGTTTCCGAGTCGAAGTCGAGATTGACCTGCACGGTGCAGGTGCGCGTCATCATGTCGAGGCCGAGGCTGCCGCGCGTCGGCATGTAGCGGCGCATGATCTTGTAGCGGCCCTTGGGCATCCAGGGGATCGCGTCGCGCGGCGCGTCGGGGCGGAAGCCCACGCCGTAGAAGCCGATGCCCAGCTCCCCGGAGACCGTGCGCACCTGATCGAGATGCGCGTGCACCTCGTCGCAGGTGCGGTGCAGGTTGTGGAGCGGGGCGCCCGAAAGCTCAAGCTGGCCGCCCGGCTCCAGCGTCACCGACTGTCCGTCCTTGAGGAGGGCGATGGGGTTGCCGTTCTCCAGGTACGGGGTCCAGCCGTAGCGCTGCAGCCCTTCCAGAAGCGCGCGGATACCCCACGGTCCGTCGTAGGGGAGCGGCGCATGGTCCGCGAGGCGGTGGCCGAATTTCTCGTGCTCCGTGCCGATGCGCCACGCGGAGCGCGGCTTGCAGCCGGATTCGAGGTACTCGATCAGGTCGCGGCGGGTGAGCGCCTCGCCTTGCCTGGTGGCGCTGTCGTTCACGCCCCCTCCCAACTCTCGCGTCAAAGCTGTGCGGGGTTTCCCCTATTCGGGCGCCGCTGTCCAGCTTGTCGGACTGCGAACCGGGACATGGCAGGTCTGTGTCTTGCGCCGCGCGGCCTCATCGCCAGTCGCCCGCGAGAGCCTGCCAGCAGGCGAGGGCGGCCGCGACGGCGGTCTCAGCGCGCAAGATGCGCGGGCCGAGGCGGGCGCGCACGGCTGCCGGATGGTCGGCGAGCAAGCGGCGCTCGTCGGGCGCGAAGCCGCCTTCCGGCCCGATCAGGATCGCCCAGGACGCTGCCGGCGCGCCGGCCAACGCCTCGGCGATCGACGACTCGGCATCGGGATCGCATACCAGCAGTCGGCGTTCCGGCGGCCAGGCGGCAAGCGCCTCTGTGAGGGGGCAGGGGGGCGCAATCGCCGGCACGTCCAGGCGGCCGCACTGCTCCGCCGCCTCGATGGCGTGGCCGCGGAGCCGCTCGACATTGACGCGCGCAGTCTGGCCATGCCGGGTGAGGATCGGGTGGATGCGGCCTGCCCCCAGCTCCGTCGCCTTCTCCACCACGAAGCGGGTGCGGGTCGCCTTGAGCGGCGCGAAGAGGAGCCGCACGTCGGGCGCCGGCGTTTGCTCTGCGGTTTGCATGCCGAGGCGAACGGTGGCACGGCGGGGCGCGATGCTCTCGACGATGCCCTCCCACTCCCCGTCGCGTCCGTTGAAGAGGCGGACTCGGTCGCCCGGCGCCCGGCGCATCACGTTGCGGAGGTAGTGGATCTGCCCTGGCCCGAGCGCGAGCGTCGCGCCCGATTCGAGCGCGTCCTCGACGAAGAGCCGGATCGTGGGCCGGCCGTCTTCATGCTCGCGCTCCGGCCCGTCCACTTGCGGCTCTCCGCTTGTCACTGTCATGGCGCCACGATACACCAGCGGCCATGGTCGAGCGCCTGCACAACGCGGCCGAATCGCCCGCCGGGCGTGGAGCCGGAGGGCCTGGGCCGATCGAGCGGGCGATGCCGCCTTTCGCGCGCCCCTTCGTCGCGCTGGCCAGGCTGGACCAGCCGGTGGGCGTGTGGCTCCTGCTCTGGCCCTGCCTCTGGGCCATTGGGCTCGCCTCGGACGGCCTGCCGAGTCTGGAGATACTGGTTCTCTTCACCGTCGGCGCGTTCGTGATGCGGGCCGCCGGCTGCACGCTGAACGACATCTTCGACCGCGACTTCGACGCCCGCGTGGAGCGCACCCGCCGGCGCCCGCTGGCCTCCGGCGCCATCGGGCTGAAGGGCGCCGTCGCCTTCATGGCGGTGCTGCTCGGCGCGGGCCTCGCCATCCTCCTGCAGTTCAACCTGTTCGCGGTCGTGCTCGGCGCGGCGTCGCTGCTGCTGGTGGTTCTCTACCCGCTGATGAAGCGCATCACCTACTGGCCGCAGGCATTTCTCGGCATCACTTTCAACTACGGCGCGCTGCTTGGCTGGGCCGCGGTGGAGGGCGGAATCGGCTGGCCGGCGGGGCTGCTCTACGTCGGCGGCATCGCCTGGACCCTGGGCTACGACACGATCTACGCGCATCAGGACAAGGAGGACGACCTCCTGATCGGGGTGAAATCCAGCGCCATCGCGCTCGGCCAGCGGACGCGGCCCTTCCTGATCGCGTTCTACGTGATCGCCGTGGCGGGCTTTGCCGGCGCCGGAGCCGCCGCGGCCGTGGCCTGGCCCTACTACGCGGGCGTGGCGGTGGCGGCGTTGCTGCTCGCCTGGCAGGCACTGCGCGTGCGGATCGACAGCCCCGCCGACTGCCTGGCCAAGTTCAAGAACAACAGCCTGGTCGGCCTTGCGCTCTTCGCCGGAATCGTCGCCGCGCAGGCGCTCGGCTGACTGTCACGGCGATCGACTATTCTTTGATGTCGCGCGCCTCCGGCGCGACGGACGCAAAGTCGCCGTAGGAGAAGGGCTGCGCCTGCGCCCTGAGGCGTTCCGTGCGTGCGCGCCTGACCGCATCGTCGTCGATCGCCGCTTGAACGAACGCATCCAGCGGCCCCGGCACGCCCAGCATGGCCTGAACCGTCTCCAGCGCCTCCGTCTGCGAGCAGGTGCGGAAGCGCCGCCCCTCGGCTCGAATGGCGGCGAGCGCAAGTGGCTCCCCCTCCGGCGCGATATGGCCGAACCCGCCGACGTAGGTGCTCACCCAATCCATGGCCGGCAGCAGGTCGGGCTCCAGCTTGACGTTGCTCAGCAGGCCGAACAGGTACGTGTGCCGGCGGAACTCGGTCTCGTGCATGCGGGCGAGCTCGCGCTCGTCGAGGCAGGTGATGGCGATGTCACACACCGTGCCGGGCGCGTATTCGATGGTGGCCGGCACCGCGCCGTAGCTCGAGATATGGGCGGCGTGGACGACGTCGAAATCGTGCAGCCGCGCCTGCAGCACCGGGAAGACCGCCTGGCCGATGGGCGCGAACTTCCGCCGCAGCCGCTCGGGCGCGGCGTTGGCGCCGTAGGCGAGGACGGATGTGCGTAAACTCATTGGCGCCGGCGTGGCAATCCCTCGTTGGCGCATCAACGAACCGGCCGGCACGGATCGCCCGTCGACCTCGATCTCGGCATCCTCCAGCGACTCGCCGAGGGAGAGGAGGGGCAGCGCCTCGCCGTCCACGTAGAGAAACGAGTATCCCGGCCGCGGGAAGGGATAGCGTTTCGCGATCTCCACCGTCCCGGTTGGCGGCCGGGTCATCGGCCGCCGCGCGTCGCCGCCGTTCGCCGGCACGGGCTTGACGGGCGCCCGCGGGTGCCCATGAATGGCGGCGACTCGCCGAGGTGCCCATGGCCTATCGATCGCTGCGCGAATTCATCGCCCGCCTGGAGAGTGCGGGACGTTTGAGCCGGGTCCAGGCGCCGGTCTCGCCCCATCTGGAGATGACCGAGATCCAGACCCGCCTCATCGCGGAGCAGGGGCCGGCAGTGCTCTTCGAGAACGTCATCGGCGATGACGGCGGACGCTTCGACATGCCGGTGCTGGTCAACCTCTTCGGCACCGTGGAGCGCGTCGCCTGGGGCATGAACCGGGAGCCGGACCAGCTTCGCGAGGTAGGCGAGACCCTGGCCTTCCTGCGTCAGCCCGAGCCGCCGAGCGGCTGGCGCGAGGCGGTCGAAATGCTGCCGCTGCTCAACACGGTGCGCGCGATGAAGCCCCGCACGGTGGGCGACGGCCCGGTGCAGGAGGTGGTGCTCACCGGCGACGACATCGACCTCGGCCGGCTCCCGATTCAGACATGCTGGCCGGGGGAGCCGGCGCCGCTCATCACTTGGCCGCTGGTCGTCACCAGGGGGCCGAGCCGCTCCCGCATCGACAACTACAACCTCGGCATCTACCGGATGCAGGTCACCGGCCGAAACACGACGCTGATGCGCTGGCTCGCGCACCGCGGCGGCGCCCAGCAGCATCGGCGCTGGGCAGAAGAGAAGCGCGAACCGCTGCCGGCCGCGGCCGTGATCGGTGCCGACCCCGGCACCATTCTCGCCGCCGTGACGCCGGTGCCGGATACGCTCTCGGAATACCAGTTTGCGGGCCTCCTGCGCGGCCAGAAGGTGGAACTCGTGCGGGCCAAGACGGTGCCGCTCGAGGTTCCGGCCGAGGCCGAGATCGTCATTGAAGGCCATGTCAGCCTCGACGACTACGAGGACGAAGGCCCCTACGGCGATCATACAGGCTACTACAACGCGGTCGAGCCGTTCCCGGTGTTCACGGTCTCCGCCATCACCATGCGGCGCGAGCCGATCTATCTCTCGACCTATACCGGGCGCCCGCCGGACGAGCCGAGCATCCTCGGCGAGGCGCTGAACGAGGTCTTCATCCCGCTCCTCATCCAGCAGTTCCCCGAGATCGTCGACTTCTGGCTGCCGCCGGAAGGCTGCAGCTACCGAATCGCCGTGGTCTCCATCAAGAAATCCTACGCGGGCCATGCCAAGCGGGTGATGATGGCCGTCTGGTCCTATTTGCGGCAGTTCATGTATACGAAATGGGTGATCGTGGTGGACGACGACATCGATGCTCGCGACTGGAAGGACGTGATGTGGGCGGTCTCCACCCGCATGGACCCGGCGCGCGACATCACGGTCGTCGAAAACACGCCGATCGACTACCTCGACTTTGCCAGCCCTGAGCCTGGGCTCGGCGCCAAGATCGGCCTCGATGCCACGACGAAGATCGGGCCGGAGACCAGCCGCGCCTGGGGGCAGCGCATCCACATGGCGGACGAGATCGTGGAGCGGGTGAGCGGCAAGTGGGAGTCCTACGGCCTGCCGGGCTCCGGCAAGCCGATCTGGCGCTGAGCCGCACACACGCAAGGATATTCGACATGACAGGCAAGACGGCATTCGTCACCGGCGCGTCCGGCTTCATCGGCGTCAACCTGGTGAAGCAGCTCGGCGAGGCCGGCTGGTCGGTGATCGCGATGCACCGGGAAACCTCGGACCTCACCTATCTGCGCCAATTTCCGGCGACGCGCGTGGTGGGGGACATCGGAGACCGAGATTTTCTCGAGAGCGCGATCCCTGACGGCGTCGATGCCCTCTTCCACGTGGCCGGCAACGTGAGCTTCGCTTCGTCCGGCGACGAGGCGCAGACTCACGCCCACGTGGCGGGCACCCGCGCCGTGGTCGCGGCGGCGCAGGCCAGGAATGTGGGCCGCTTTGTCCACACGTCCACAGGCGCCGTCTTCGGCCTCCACGACGGCGTGCCCATTGACGAGACCGCGCCGTCCAACGCCGACGATATCCCGGTCAACTACTACCGCACCAAGAAGGCGGCGGAGGACATCGTGCTGGAGGCCGCGGCCGGCGACTTGGACGCCGTCTGCGTCAATCCCGGCAACGTCGTCGGTCCCTACGACCGGGTGATCTGGGGCCCCTTCGTCCAGGCGATCGCGAGCGGCGCCATGACCACCGTCGGCACCGGCGGAGGGGCCTACTGCCATGTCGACGAGACCGCAAAGGCGCACATCAGCGCCTGCGAGCGGGGCAGGCGAGGGGAGCGCTATATCCTCGCCGGCGCCAACGAGAAGTACGAGACGGTTGCCGCCATCGTCGCGGAACTCGTCGGCGTGGAGGCGCCGGTGGTGACGAGCGAGCCCAACCCCGACGCGAGCCCCGAGATTCAGTACACGTCGAACCGGACGCAGATCATGCTCTGCGACAAGGCGGTGCGGGAGCTCGGCTTCAAGCCGGTGCCGCTCCGCACCATGTTCGAGGATCTGTGCGGCTGGATGAAGGAGGAGGGGCTGCTGCCCGCCTCCTGAATCGTCTTACGGAACGATTCCGCCTGCCGAGAGCCCGGCGAGGACGCCGATGATGACGACGGCGAGGCCGAGCCCCACCACATAAGGGATTCGTGCCCGTGTCAGCTCCTCGAGCGAGGGGCCGTGATCGTCGCTCATCGACGTCTCCTTCTCTCCTCAGACTCGGCGCGCGCCGGCTGCGGGCGGAACATGCCCCAACCGGCGCCGCGATTCCAGCCCCTACTCGGCGGCCTGGTGCCGAATCGTCGGTGCGGGCTCGAGCGGCTGAAGCGCGTAGCCGCACTCCTTGAGCGTGTCGCCGATGGTCGTGGCGAGCTCCACCGCGTTCGGCCCGTCCCCGTGCAGGCAGATGCTGCGCGCCGAAATCGGCACGCGCGCGCCGTTCATGCTGAGCGTGTTGCCGGTCTCGAGGAAGAGCCCGAGCTTCTGCCGGGTCTCGTCGAGGTCCGCCCCTTCGTTGGAGCGCTTCAGCGCGAGGGTCCCGTCGTCCTCGTAGGGAAGATCGAAATAGAGCTCGGGCACCACGTCGATCCCCATGGCCGCCGCGATCTTCGTCACCGCGTGACGCTCCACCGGCGCGGGGTAGTAGATCATCGGCTCGGGACAGAGATCGATCACCGCGCGGGCGAATGCCTCGCCCAGCGCCTCGTCGCCGTTCAGCATGCGATAGAGCGCGCCGTGCGGCTTGACGTGGTGCAGGGCCATGCCGTGGGCCTCGAGCGCCGACTTGAGCGCGCCGGTCTGATAGATCACGTAGGCATAGAGCTCCTCCGGCGTGATCGCCATGACCCGCCGCCCGAAGCCCATGAGGTCCGGCAGCCCGGGATGGGAGCCCACCGCGACACCGTTCGCCTTGGCCAGCGCGATGGTCTGCATCATCGTCATGGGATCGCCCGCGTGAAAGCCGCAGGCGACATTCGCCGTGGTGACGTGGGGCATGAGCGCCTCGTCCGCCCCCATGACCCAGTTGCCGAAGCTCTCACCGCAATCGATGTTGATGTCGAAGGTTCCGGCCATGCCGCAATCTCCCCGTTTGCGCAGTCTCGCGCCATCATGCCCCGGCGTGCGCGCGCCGCAAAGCCCGAAGCGGAGGGGCTGCTGGAGGCTGGCAGCCGGCAGCGGTTCTTGCTAAAAGATCGCCGTTCCCCCCGGATCACTGGTCTGCGTCATGAGCGAGCCTGCGCGCACGGCCCGCGTCGAGCGGGTTACCAAGGAGACGAGCATTGCCGTTGCGGTCGATCTGGACGGCAGTGGCCGCTCGCGGATTGCGACCGGAATCGGCTTCCTCGACCACATGCTGGAGCAGCTCTCGCGCCACAGCCTGATCGATATCGAGTGCACGGCCGAAGGCGATATCGACGTGACGCTGCACCACACGGTCGAAGACACGGGGATCACCATCGGCGAAGCCGTGAGCCAGGCCCTCGGCGAGCGGCGCGGCATCCGCCGCTACGGCAGCGCCGTGATCCCCATGGACGAGGCCTGCGCGCGTGTCTCCCTGGATGCGAGCAACCGGCCCTACCTGATCTGGCGGGTGCAGTTCGAGAGGCCGCGCCTCGACGGCATGGACACCGAGCACTTCAAGGAGTGGTTCCAGGCGTTCGCGCAGGCGGCGGGGCTGACGCTCCACGTCGAGGTCATGTACGGCGAGAACAGCCACCACATGATCGAGGCCTGCTACAAGGGCCTCGCGCGGGCGCTGAGGCAGGCGATCGAGCCCGACCCGCGCATGGCGGGGGAGGTGCCGTCTACCAAGGGCGTGCTGGGCGGCAGCCTGGAGGTCTGAGGCGGTGCGCTTCTACACGGTTCACCTCCCGGCCAGCGACGAGGGCGCGGAGGACGGCGCGCTGGGACGCGCGATTCTCGTGCGCGAGGGGTTCAACTGGCTCGCGTTCTTCTTCGCGCCGTTCTGGGCTCTGGCGGAGGGATTGTGGCTCGCCGCCGTCGCGTTGATCGGCTCGCTGGCGGCGATCGTCGTCGTGCCCCATGTGCTGGGTCTGGGGCCGCTGCTCCCGGTGATCCTCGGCCTCGGCTACGGCGTGCTCGCAGGCATGTCGGGCAACGATCTGCGCCGGGCCGGCCTCGCGGCTCGCGGCTATCGCCTGGTGGAGGTGGTGGCTGCGCCGAGCCGCGCGCAGGCGCTCATCCGCTACGCCGAAGCCCTGACGCCCGCAGCGGCGCCGCAGCCGCGGCCGTCGCCCTTCGGGGCCCGTGCGACCGGCACGCGTGGCCTGGACCCCGATCCCGGCTTCTGGAGCTGACGCGCCGTGGCCACCGCGATCATCGACTACGGCTCGGGCAACCTGCGCTCCGCCGCCAAGGCCTTCGAGCGCGCCGCCGCCGACGCTGCGCCGACCACGCCGGTGGTCGTGACCGACGATCCCGACCGGGTGCGAAACGCCGAGCGGATCGTGCTGCCCGGTGTCGGCGCCTTCGCCGACTGCAAGGCCGGCCTCGCCGCGCGCGACGGCATGGTCGAGGCGCTGGAAGACGCGGTGTTGCGGCGGGGCGTGCCCTTCCTCGGCATCTGCGTCGGCATGCAGCTCATGGCGCGCGTGGGTCACGAGCACGGCGAGCACGAGGGGCTCGGCTGGATCGACGGCGAAGTGGGGCCGCTCGAGCCCGATGACGAGACGCTGAAGGTGCCCCACATGGGGTGGAACGATCTCGCTCTCATGGGCGAAGCGCACCCGATCCTGAAGGACCTGCCCGGCGACGCCCATGCCTATTTCGTCCACAGCTACGGACTGACGTGCCGCCGTAACGACGAGGTTTTCGCGACCGTGGATTACGGCGGCCCGGTCACCGCAGTCGCGGGCCGGGACAACATGGTCGGCACCCAGTTTCACCCCGAGAAGAGCCAGGAGGTCGGATTGACCCTGATCGAGAATTTCCTTCGGTGGCAGCCATGAGCCAGCTCGCGACAGTGGGCCCGCGCATCGAGGTCGGCACTGTCGAGCGTCTGCGCAAGCGCGAGCTTGCCGAGCTCTGCGAGGCTGCCGCCGCCGCGATCAACGACGGCGCCGGGTTCGGCTGGGTGCGTCCGCCCGAGCCTGCTGCCTTCGAGCGCTACTGGCGGGGCGTGACCGTGGTGCCGGAGCGGATGCTCTTTATCGGCCGCATGGACGGGGTGGTGGCGGGATCGGTGCAGCTCGTCTCGGCGCCGCCGCAGAAGGAGGCGTGGCGCCTGTCGTGCCTCATCGACACGCACTTCGTCGCACCGTGGGCGCGCGGGCACGGCCTGGCCCGGCGGTTGCTGGAGGAGGCCGAAGCGGAAGCGCAGGCGCGCGGCTTCAAGGTGATGAACCTCAGCGTGCGGGAGACCCAGGAGGCCGCCATCGCGCTCTACGAATCTCTCGGATTTGAGCGCTGGGGCACGCATCCCAAGTACGCGTTCGTGGACGGGCAATCCATCGCCGGCCACTACTACTGCAAGGATCTGACGGACCGGCCGCCGGTCGCGGCACCGTGATCCTCTTCCCCGCCATCGACCTCAAGGACGGCGCCTGTGTGCGGCTCGTGCAGGGAGACATGGCGCGGGCGACGGTCTTCTCCGACGATCCGCCGGCCCAGGCGCGGGCCTTCGCGGCGGCGGGCTTCGCCTGGCTCCACATCGTCGACCTCGACGGCGCCTTCGCGGGCAAGCCGGTCAACGCCGACGCGGTCGGCGCCATCGTGGACGCCGTCGACATTCCGGTGCAGCTCGGCGGCGGCATCCGCGACATGGCCACCATCGAGGCGTGGCTCGGGGCCGGCGTGCAGCGGGTGATCCTCGGCACGGTGGCGGTTCGCGATCCCGATCTTGTGCGCGACGCCTGCCGGGCCTTTCCCGGCCGCATCGCCGTCGGCATCGATGCGCGCGACGGACGGGTCGCCGTCGAAGGCTGGGCGGAGACGGTGGACATGAGCGCGCTGGACCTAGCATGCCGGTTCGAGGATGCCGGCGCCGCCGCGATCATCCACACGGACATCGCCCGCGACGGGGCGCTCCAAGGGGTTGCCGCCGCGGCGACGGGCGCGCTCGCGCAAGCGCTCGCCACGCCGGTCATCGCCTCGGGCGGCGTCGCCTCCCATGATGATCTCGCCGCGCTAAAGGCATACGAGGCGGACGGCGTCTGCGGCGTGATCTGCGGCCGCGCCCTCTACGACGGCCGCATCGACCCGGCGCAGGCGCTGGCGCTGCTCGCCACCTGAACCGGCGGGGCCGCTCCCATGCTGAAGATGCGCGTGATCCCGTGCCTCGACGTCCACGCCGGCCGGGTGGTCAAGGGCGTGAACTTCGTGGACCTGGTCGATGCGGGCGACCCGGTGGAGCAGGCCCGGGTCTACGACAAGCAGGGGGCGGACGAATTGTGCTTCCTCGACATCACCGCCTCCCACGAGCAGCGCGATACCATCTACGACGTCGTCGCCGGCACGGCCGAAGAGTGCTTCATGCCGCTCACGGTGGGCGGCGGCGTGCGGGCGATCGAGGATGTCCGCGCGCTCCTGCTGGCGGGCGCGGACAAGGTCTCGATCAACACCGCGGCCGTGGCGAACCCTGCATTCGTCGCCGAGGCGGCGGAGAAATTCGGAACCCAGTGCATCGTCGTCGCCATCGATGCGAAGCGCGTGGCAGGCGGCGGCTTCGAGATTTTCACCCACGGCGGCCGCAGGCCCACGGGCATCGACGCCATCCAGTGGGCCCGGCGCATGGCGGATTCGGGCGCCGGCGAGATACTGCTGACCTCCATGGACCGGGACGGCACCCGCGCCGGCTTCGACCTGGAGCTGACGCGCGCCGTCGCGGACGCGGTGACGATTCCCGTCATCGCCTCGGGCGGCGTCGGCACGCTGGATCACCTCGTCGAGGGCATCCGCGACGGCCACGCGACGGCGGTGCTGGCGGCCTCGATCTTCCATTTCGGCGAGCACTCCATCGGCGAGGCGAAGGCGCACATGCGCGCCGCGGGCATTCCGATGCGGCCATGACGGCGCGCGCAAATTTTGCTACCCAAGCCCTCTGAGCGGAGCGGGACGGCACGATGAAGCAGGACGAGGCCGGCAACGTCATCGACGAGCTGTTCGGCGTCATCGAGCAGCGCAAGGGCGCCGATCCGGACGAATCCTACGTCGCGCGCACGTTCGCGCGGGGGCGCGAGCACGTGGCGAAGAAGGTGGGTGAGGAGGGCGTCGAGGTGGCGCTTGCGGGTGCCCTCGGCGACAGGCAGGGCGTCGTCTCCGAGAGTGCCGACCTGCTGTTTCATCTCATGATCCTGTGGTCGGCCGCGGGCGTCTCGCCGGCCGAGGTTCTCGAAGAGCTCGCGAAGAGGCGCGGCATCTCCGGATTCGAGCGCGACGCGGCGAGAGGCAAGGCCGGGGAAGGGCGATGAGCTACGACGACAACAATATCTTCGCCAGGATACTGCGTGGCGAAATCCCCAACGACACCGTCTACGAGGACGATATGGTGCTTGCGTTTCGCGACATCGCGCCGCAGGCGCCGGTGCACGTCCTGGTGATTCCGAAGGGCGCCTACGTCTCGCTCGACGACTTCACCCGCAACGCGGCGGCGGAGGAGGTCGGCAATTTCTTCAAGACGGTGGGCGAGATCGCCCGCTCGCTCGGGCTGGAGAAGGATGGCTTTCGCACGATCGCCAACACCGGGGTCCACGGCGGCCAAGAAGTGCCTCACTTCCACGTTCACCTCTGCGGCGGGCGCCGCCTGGGGCGCATGATCCCCCAGGCCTGACCGCCAGCGAGAGCCGCGACGCCGGCGGCCACCTTCTATCCGTAAGGGCCGATGCGGCGGTAGGAGAGCGCCTCCGCGATGTGCCGTCGTGCGACGGTCTCCGCGCCCACGAGGTCCGCGATCGTGCGCGCGACCTTGAGCACGCGGTGATGGCCGCGCGCGGACAACCTCAGCCGGTCGGTCGCTTCGGCAAGCAGCGCCCGCCCGCCCTCGTCGGGCGTCGCAATTCGGGTAAGCAATTCGCCTTCCGCCTCGGCGTTGGTCCGCACGTCGGGTGCGGCGTCCGTCGCCTTGAAGCGCTCTCGCTGGCGCAGGCGGGCGGCCGACACCCGGGCCGCGACCTCGGCCGATCCCTCGGCGGGTGGCGGCAGCGAGAGATCGGCAGCGGAAAGCTCCGGGACCTCGACGTGCAGGTCGATCCGGTCGTAGAGCGGGCCTGAGATGCGGACCTGGTAGTCGCGCGCGCAGTGGGGCGCGCGGGAGCAGGCCCGCGCGGGGTCCGACAGGTAGCCGCAACGGCACGGGTTCATCGCGGCGACGAGCTGGAAGCGCGCGGGATAGCGCACGTGGGCGTTGGCGCGGGCCACTGCCACGGAGCCGCTCTCGATGGGTTGGCGCAACGCGTCGAGCACGGGGCGCGGGAACTCGGGCAACTCGTCCAGAAAGAGGACGCCGAGATGCGCGAGCGAGACCTCGCCGGGCCGCGCGCGGGTGCCGCCGCCGACCATCGCCGCCATCGAGGCCGAATGGTGCGGGTCGCGGAAGGGGCGGCTTCGGGTGAGGCCGTTGTCCCCGATGAGACCCGCGACCGAGGCGATCATGCTGACGCTCAGCGCCTCCTCGGGCTCCAGCGGCGGCAGGATGCCGGGCAGGCGCGACGCCAGCATCGACTTGCCCGTGCCGGGCGGGCCGATCATCAGCAGGTTGTGGCCGCCCGCAGCCGCGAGCTCGAGGGCGCGCTTGGCGGTCTCCTGCCCCTTGACGTCGCGGAGGTCGGGGTAGCGCGGCCGCGCCGCCAGCGTCACCGAGCCTGGCGGCGCCTGCAATTGCGTGCCCCTGAAATGATTGATGAGCGCGAGCAGGTCGGTGGGCGCCACGACCTCGCCGCCGCCGGCCCAGGCGGCCTCGGCGCCGTTCGCGGCCGGGCAGATCAGGCCGCGTTCGCGTGCGTTGGCGCCGATGGCGGCGGGCAACACGCCTGCCACCGGGATCAGCGCGCCGTCGAGTCCAAGCTCGCCCAGCGCGACGTAGGTCCCGAGATCGTCCGCCGCCAGCACGTCCATCGCCACCAGGAGACCGAGCGCGATGGGAAGGTCGAAGTGGCTGCCTTCCTTCTGCATGTCCGCCGGCGCGAGGTTCACCGTGATCCGCCGCACCGGCAGGGCCAGGCCGAGACCCGCGAGCGCGCCACGCACCCGCTCCCGGCTCTCGGCCACCGCCTTGTCGGGAAGGCCGACGACCATGAACGCGGGCAGGCCCGCGCCGATATGCACCTGAACGTCGACCGGCAGGGCCTCGATGCCCTGGAAGGCGACGGTCTCGATATGGGCGACCATGCGGCGACTCCGGCCGATCGGACACGCACCCGTCATCGGCCGGGCGCAAGCACTCACCGGCTTTCATATCCGATTTGATATGATCGTGCAGCCCGTCCGGTTAGCAGGCGTCGGTCGATGCTGGCCCGCGGGCGGGGCGGGGGCTATTCTCGGCTCATGCCGGGGACCGTCGAACACTGGGGGCTGAGCACCGATCTCGCGGTGCTGGACCGGCTGGTGCAGGTGCGCGGGCGGTCGATCGTCGATGTCGGCTGCGGCGCGGGCGCCCTTGCCCGCTCGCTCGCCGAGCGGGGCGCCACGGTGCTCGGAGTCGAGCCCGATCCGGTCCAGGCCGAGCGCAACCGCGACGCGCCCGAGGCCGACGGCGTGAGCTTCGCCGAAGGGCGCGCCGAGGCGCTGCCGGTGGGCGACGGTGCGGTCGACGGGGTGATCTTCGGCCGCTCCCTGCACCACGTGCCGGAAGCGGCGATGCGGCCGGCGCTCAAGGAAGCACGGAGGGTGCTCGCTGCAGGCGGCTTCCTCTACGTGCTGGAGCCGGTGATGGAGGGGGCGTTCTCCACCGTCATGAAGCCCTTTCACGACGAGACCGAGGTCCGCCGGCAGGCGCGGGAGGCGCTGGCCGATTCGGCGCCGCTTTTCGCCGGCGCGCAGGAGATCCACTACGAGGTCGAGAGACGCTTCGAGAGTCACGCGGCCTTCGTCGATCTCTTCTCCGGCCTCTCCTACAACAGCTACGGTGCCGACGCGGTGCGGAGCGAGACCGTGAAGCGCCTGTTCGAAGCCGGGCGGACGGATGCGGGCGACTACGCCTTCGTGCAGCCGATGCGGGTCGATCTGTTCCACACCGAGCGCGAATGAGAGACGCCGGCGCGCTCGCCCTGCTTTCCGTCGCCGAGATGTATGCGGCCGATGCGGCGGCCGCGAAGGCCGGGATTCCGGGGCTGACGCTGATGGAGAACGCCGGCCGCGCGGTCGCGGACGGCGTCGTGCGGCGCTGGGGGCCGCGGCCCGTCTCCGTGCTCTGCGGTCCCGGCAACAACGGTGGGGACGGATTCGTGGCGGCCCGGCTGCTGGCCGATGCCGGCTGGCCGGTGCGCCTCGGGCTCATGGGCAGCCGGGACCGGCTCAAGGGCGATGCCGCCGCCGTAGCCGCGCAATGGCCGCAGCCGGTCGAGCCGCTCGACCTGGCGCTTCTCGACGGCGAGCCGCTGGTCGTCGACGCGCTGTTCGGCGCCGGCCTTGCCCGGCCGTTGGACGGCGTCGCGCTGACGCTCGCCGAGGCGAGCGCCGGGCGCAATCTGCCGTGCGTCGCGGTCGACATCCCGAGCGGCATTCACGGCGACACGGGCGCCGCGCTCGGCGGGGCGTTTCGCGCGGCGGCGACCGTTACCTTCGCCCGGCGCAAGTACGGGCACCTGCTGTTGCCGGGGCGGGAGCACGCCGGCGAGGTGGCGGTCGCCGACATCGGCATTCCGGTGTCGGCAATCGAGGCGCTGAAGCTGCGAGTACACGAGAACGGGCCGGGGCTGTGGCAAGCACATATGCCCGGGCCGTCGCCGGTCGATCACAAGTACAGCCGCGGTCATGCGCTGGTGGTCGGCGGCGATAGCGCACACTCGGGCGCGGCGAGGCTCGCGGCCCGCGCGGCACTCCGGGCAGGCGCCGGTCTCGTCACCGTTCACGCGCCGGACGATGCTATCCCCGTCTATGCCGCTCAGTTGACGGCGGTGATGGTCGCGTCCACGGCGGACCTGGGAGAAGCGCTCGCCGACGAGCGCCGCAATGCTCTACTGATCGGCCCCGGCTGCGGCGTGAGCCCCACGACACGTTCACAGGCCATCCAGGCACTTCGTGCGGGGAAGCGCTGCGTCCTCGACGCCGACGCGTTGACCGCATTCCGCGACGAGCCGGCAGCGCTCTTTGCCGCACTCACACCCGAGTCCGTTTTGACCCCCCACGAGGGCGAATACCGGCGCCTGTTCGCCCATGAGGGGGACAGGCTCGCCCGTGCCCGCGCCGCGGCCGCCGAGAGCGATGCCGTGGTGGTCCTCAAGGGCGCTGACAGCGTGATCGCGGCCCCCGATGGCCGCGCCGCCATCAACGCCAACGCGCCGCCGACGCTGGCGACGGCAGGCTCAGGCGACGTTCTGGCTGGGTTCATCCTCGGCCTGCTGGCGCAGGGAATGCCGGCGTTCGAGGCAGCGGCGGCGGGTGTCTGGCTGCATGGCGCTGCCGCGGCCGCCTTCGGCCCCGGACTGATCGCCGAGGACCTGACGGAGACCCTCCCCTCCGTTCTCAGGAAATTGGCCGGATAAGACGTTCATCGGTCGCCAGGAAGCGATGTCGGAAGCGCATCGTGTCAAGGGGTTACGGGAGGCGAACCCAATTCGAGCGACGTGTGAATTCGAAGCCAGGCATGTCTATTGCCTATATCAGTACGCTCGGATTGACAGTGCATTCGAAATGGTCAAGGTTCACGAAAATGCGAATCGAGGACAGGGATCGGACAATGCGGGGAGACTCCAGAACCACGCGCGGAATGTTGACGGACGTCTTTCGCCTGGGTCTGGCACCCTTCAGATCGTCAGGCAGATCGCGGTGGAGGGCCGCAGGTCTGGTCCTCATGTTCACCGTCTCTCTGGTGTTCGTGGTGCCGCAGGCCTATGCGGCGGTCACCGCCGAGACGCAGTTCATCCTCAACAGCTTCTCGTTCCTCATCTGGGGCGCGCTGGTGATGTGGATGTGCGCCGGCTTCACGATGCTGGAGGCCGGCTCGGTCCGCACCAAGAACGCATCGGTCATCTGCCTCAAGAACATAGGCCTCTATTCCATCGCGGGGCTCACCTATTACCTGGTCGGCTACAACCTCATGTACGTCGATGTCGGGAGCTGGGTCGGATCGTTCGCCCTGCCGTACTCGACCACCGCCGAAGAGATCGCCCTTCTCGGCGGTGACGAGGCCGCTGCCGAGGCCGTGATCGAGGGCGGCTATTCCACGATGTCCGACTGGTTCTTCCAGATGGTGTTCGTGGCGACGACCGCCTCGATCGTCTCGGGCACGCTGGCAGAACGGGTCAAGCTCTGGTCCTTCTTCATTTACATCACGCTGTTGACCGCCTTCATCTATCCGGTGATCGGTTCCTGGACATGGGGCGGCGGCTGGCTCAGCGAGATGGGCTTCCAGGATTTCGCCGGATCCACGATCGTGCATTCGACCGGCGGCTGGGCGGCGCTGGCCGGCGCCCTCATCGTGGGCGCCCGGAAAGGCAAGTTCCGCGCCGACGGCAGCGTCAAGGCGACGGCGCCCTCCAACGTGCCGGCCGTGACGCTAGGCGTGTTCATCCTCTGGCTCGGCTGGTTCGGGTTCAACGGTGGCTCGCAGCTTGCCTTGAGCGGCGCGATCGATGCCGTGGCGTTGAGCAACATCCTGGCCAACACCAACCTGGCCGCCGCCGCCGGCGTGCTCGCGGCAATCACGCTGTCGCGGCCGATCATGGGCCGGGTCGACCTCATCACCAGCCTGAACGGCGCCATCGCCGGCCTCGTGGCGATAACGGCCGGACCCGACATCGTCGATCACTATTTTGCCGTCATCATCGGCGCGATCGGCGGCGCCATCGTCGTCCTCGGCGTCAAGCTGCTCGAAATCGTCAAGGTGGACGACGTGGTCGGCGCGGTTCCGGCCCACCTCTTCGCGGGCGTGTGGGGAACGCTGGCCGTCTGCATAGCCGCCGGAGGCGACCCCGGCGTGCAGATTATCGGCATCCTTGCCATCGGGGCCTTCGTGTTCGGCACGTCGCTCCTGGCGTGGTTCATCATCGACAAGACCCTGGGCGCGCGGATTCCGCCCGTTCACGAGGAGCTTGGCCAGGATGCGGCGGAACTCGGAATCGAGTCCTATCCCGAGTTCGTGCTGATGCCCGAAGTCGACGACTGATTTCGCGCTGCCGCGGTGTGTCGCCGCACCACCGCGGCAGGCAGGATATTTTGGGTGTGTCCTTCCTCGAACACGCTGTATGATCGGGCGCGCCACGGCGACAGGAGACGATGGCAATGGAGTTGACGATCGAGCGCGACGGTAGCGCCGTGACCGCCAAGGTGAACGGGCGTATCGACAGTACCAACGCTCGGGATTTCGAAGAAGCGATCCGGACCAAGATCGAAGACGGCGACCACGCCGTGATCATGGACTTCGAGAAACTTTCCTATATCAGTTCCGCAGGCCTTCGCGCCGTGCTGATGACCGCGAAGACCCTGTGGAAGCGGGACGCGAAGTTCGCGCTCTGCTCGCTTTCGGGCCCGGTCAAGGAAGTGTTCGAGATCAGCGGCTTCGACAAGATCATCCCGATCCACGATACCCGGGATGGAGCGCTGAGCTCACTCGACAGCTAACGCGGCCCTCAGGCGGGCCATCAGCCCGTCCGCCGTCACGATACCGGAAGGAGAGATGGCGACGCCGCCGGCGCGCAGCATGCGTGCCGTCCAGGTGTTGCACGTGTTGAACAGGTGAAATTCTCCCTGCGCATGATAGAAGCGGCTGTCGGGGTAGAGACCGGGAGAAACGGACTCGGCCCGGCCGCCTGAAGGGCGCTCGAACGTCGCCGCAATTGCGTCCACCAGACTCCGGAATCCCGCTTCGCTCAGGGCTACCGGCACGACCTCGAAGCCGCCGCTCGCGGCCGCCGGAGCGGTGGCGTGGCCGGCCATGTGCATGACTGCCGGGGTCGGTACAAGGGCGGCGGCAAGGGTCATGCCCAGCGTTTTCTCCTTCGCCGGATAGTAGGTGCGGTCTCCCCAGCCGAATTCGAGAAACGCTGCGTCGGGAAAATCCGCCGCCTCGGGAAGCACGCCAGTCGCGGCGAGGGCAGGGACGGGCACAATAATCGCCGTGTGCCAGCCGTTGCTCGCCACCTGTATGGGGTGGGTGCGCGGGCCGTGGTCTTCGGAAGGCAGGGGCGGCGCCGTCTCGCAGGTGGCAAGCCAGACGGTGCAGAGCGCGAGCGCCGGCCAGAGCAGCCAGCGCTTCACGGCGCCCGCCCTGCACCGTCCTCCGCCGCGCTACAGCACCTCCTCGGCGACGAAGCGGATTTCCTCGCGCCCGGCGCCGGCGAGCAGGAGCGCCGTCACGGAGCCGTCCGCCGCCGCCTTCTTCCATGCCGCAAGGCGCTCCCTGATGTGCGCTTTCGGCCCGACCAGGGCGATGCCGTCGGCGAACTCGTTCGGCACGGCCGCAACCGCGCCCTCCCTGTCGCCGGATAGGAAACGGTCCTGGATGGTCTCCGCGGCCTCGCCGAATCCCAGCCGCTTCGCGTAGTCGTTGTAGAAGTTGCGGCCGCGCGCGCCCATGCCGCCGACATAGAGCGCGAGCGACTGCTTGACCCTGAGCAGCGCACGTGCGTGATCGTCGTCGATCTTCACATCCACGAAGGGGGCGATGGCGAAGCCCTCGCGCTTCTCACCGTGGCCGCCCTTGCGGAAGCCCTCCACCAGCGGCGCGCGGTAGACGTGGGCGCGCTCCGGCATCATGAAGAGCGGAAACAGGCCGTCGGTGATTTCGCCCGCGAGCCTCAGCCCCGCAGGGGAGACCGATCCGGTATAGATCGGCAGCGGCTGGCGGGCGTGGATGATGCTCTTCAGGGGCTTGCCGAGCCCGGTTGCGTCGGGGCCGCGATAGGGGAGGGCATAGTGCATGCCCTCGTGGACGACCGGCTCCTCGCGGGCGACGATCTTGCGGACGATGGAGACGTATTCGCGCAGGCGCTCATGGGGCTTGCCGTAAGCCACCCCGTGCCAGCCCTCGATGACCTGCGGGCCCGACGGCCCGACGCCGAGAACGAAGCGACCGCCGGAGAGCGCCTGCAGGGTCATCGCCGTCATGGCGGCGCAGGCCGGCGTGCGTGCCGGCATCTGCATCAGCGCGGTGCCGACCGTTATTCGCTCGGTCTGCGCCAGGATCCACGCGGCCGGCGTCACGGCATCCGAGCCATAGGCCTCGGAGGTCCAGATCGATTGGTAGCCGAGCGCCTCGGCCTCCTGGATCAGGTCGATGTCGATGGCGAAGTCCCGGCCCGAATAGCCGAGCACGAGCCCGAGTTGCAGCACTGCTCTTCTCCTGTGGCGCGCGCGGCGGCGGTCGCGCGGATGAGGTAGGGAGATAGGTCACTTCTGCCACAATGGCCAGCAAACTAGAAAGGGAGGAGACCACGGGCAACACGTGGAACGAGGTGCCGGTGTAGAGGAGCGCGATGTGTGCGGGACTGACCGGATCACCTTACCGAAATACCGCTATAGTAAGGCAATAGCTTGGGGAGGAGCCCCGTGTTTGTAAGGATCACGTCGAAGCGGCAGGTTACATTTCCCGCCCGCGTGCTGGAGGCACTCGGGGTGAAGCTCGGCGACCAACTCGAACTGGAGGAAAGTCCCGACGGCTTTGTTCTGCGGCCTCGGCGTCTCGACCCCGCGCGGCTTGCACCGTTGCGCGGAAAGCTCGGGCGGGGGCACGGAACGTTCGACATCGGGATCATCCGCGAGCAGGCTCGTGACCCAGCGCTTCGGGATTGACACCTCGATCCTCGTGCGGCTGCTGACAGGTGAACCCGCTCGGCGGCGATGCCATCCTGGCGGGCGGAGGATACTTATGTGCTGCCGGCGTGAGCCGGGGGCGTGCGACACGGGGGAGGGGAGTGCATGTCGATACTGATTGAGGGAGCCACCATCGTCTCGATGGACCCCACGCATGGGAGCGAGCCGTTCCAGGGCGACATCCTGATCGAGGGAGAGCGCATCGCCGCCATCGGCGAGACCGCATCCGGCGTCGAGGCCGAGCGCGTGATCTCCGGCGCGGGCAAGCTCGTGATTCCCGGCCTCGTCAACGGCCACATCCACACGCCGGAAGCCTTCGCCAAGGGGCGCTACGACAACATGCCGCTGGAGCTGTGGATGACGCTTGCCTACGGCATCCTGGGCGCCGCCGAGCTGACCCCGCGCATGATCTACCTGCGCTCCGCGCTTTGCGCCATGGACGCGATCAAGACCGGCGTCACGTTCTTCTCGGACGACATCCTGGAGTTCCCGCTGCAGTCCATGGAGACCATCGGGGCGGTGTTCCAGGCCTACGAGGACGTGGGCCTGCGCGCCTCGATCTCGGGCCACGTGATCGACCGCAAGCTGCCCGACACGATCGTCTATCTGAACGACCACCTGCCGGGCGACCTCAAGGACGAGATCGACGAGATGGTGCCGCCGACGGCGGATGAGTTCACCGCCTTCTGCGAGGAGGCGCTCTCCCTCTATCACGACCGCGCCGGCAGGCTCCGCTTCATGCCGGCACCCTCCGGCCCGCAACGCTGCACCGAGCCCCTGATGCGCGCGGCCGACGAATTCGCACGCGCGAACGGGCTGCCCTTCCACACCCACATCCTCGAATCGAAGGTGCAGGCGGTCACCGGCCGCGAGCTCTACGGCAAGACCCTGATCCGCTACATGCACGACCTCGGCCTGCTCACCCGCAACACCACCATCGCGCACGGGATCTGGCTCACAGACGACGATATCGCGCTGATGGGCGAGGCGCGCTGCTCGGTGGTGCACAACGCGCTCTCCAATCTCAAGCTCGGCTCGGGGATCTGCCCCGTGCGCCGCCTGCTGGATGCGGGCGTGAACCTGGCGCTGGGCTCGGACGGGATTTCCACCAGCGACACGCCGCGCATGTTCAGCGTGATGCAGTGCGCGGGCCTCATGCACAATATTTCCTCGCCGGACAACGCCTACTGGCTCGATGCCCACGAGGTGCTGCACGCGGCCACGCTCGGCGGCGCCTACAGCGTGCTCATGGAGGACGAGATCGGCTCGCTGGAGCCCGGCAAGCGCGCCGACATGGCGATCCTCGACATGCGCACCGCCAACTTCACGCCGCTCAACGACGTGCGCAACCACCTCGTCTATTGCGAGAACGGCTCTTCCGTGGAGACGGTGATCGTGAACGGCGAGGTCATGGTGGAGGGCGGCTCGCTCACGCGGGTCGACGAGCAGGCGCTGATGGACGAGCTGCGCGACCTGATGCCGGCGATCAAGGCCGATCAGGAGCGACTCGAGGCCAAGAACAGGGCGTTCATTCCGCCGCTCGCGGAGGTCTGGCGCCGCTGCGCTCAGACCGATATCGGCATCAACCGCTGGGGCAGCGACAATCAGCCGCGCTGGCCGACCAACCGCTAGCCCGCCCGGCCGAGCCTGACGAGGAGGCCGCCATGACCCGCCCCGTGCGCGTGGCCGAAATCAACTGGACCGAGCACGACCGCAGGGTGCGCGACCCTGACGTCGCGGCCGAGAAGGGAAGGAGACGCCAGCGATGAGTGAGGGCTTTTACGAGCCGGTGAGCGGCATGGACATGCCGCGCTTCAGCGCGATGCCGACCTTCATGCGGCTGCCGCACGTCACCGACTTCTCGGCCGTGGACATCGCGCTGGTCGGCGTGCCCTGGGACAACGGCACCACCAACCGTGCTGGCGCCCGCCACGGCCCGCGCGAGATTCGCAACATGTCGAGCCTGATGCGGCGGACCCATCACGTGCTCGGCATCTGCCCCTACGAGCTTTGCCGGGTCGCCGACTGCGGCGACGCCAGCGTCAACCCCATCGACCTCAACGACACCATCGGGCGCGTCGAGCGCTTCTTCACCACGCTGCACGAGGCCGGCGCGGTGCCGCTCTCGGCCGGCGGCGACCACCTCATCACGCTCCCGATCATGCGGGCGATCGCCAAGGACCGGCCCGTCGGCCTGATCCATTTCGACGCTCATTCCGATACCTGGGACAGCTACTTCGGGGGCTACAAGATCACGCACGGCACGCTTTTCCGCCGGGCGGTCGAGGAGGGCCTGCTCGACCCGAAGCGCACCATCCAGATCGGCATTCGCGGCTCGGTCTACGACCTCCACGACATGGACTTCGCGCACGATTCGGGCATGCGCGTCATCACCATCGAGGAGTATTTCGACATCGGCTGGGAGAAGGTGGTGGCCGAGGCGCGCGCCGTCGTCGGCGACGGCCCGACCTACATCAGCTTCGACGTGGACGGGCTCGATCCGGTCTACGCGCCGGGCACCGGCACGCCCGAGATCGGCGGTTTTTCGACCCACGAGGCGCAGCGCATGCTGCGGGGTGCGCGCGGTCTCAATCTGGTGGGCGGCGACGTGGTGGAGGTGGCGCCGCCCTTCGACCCGAGCGGCAACACGGCGCTCGTGGGCGCCACCATGATGTTCGAAATCCTGTGCGTGCTTGCGGAGGCGGTGGCTGGCCGCAAGGGATGACAGGGGAGGCGACGATGGACCACGAAGGCTGCTGCGCGACGATCATCGTGCGCGACGGCGAGGTGATCGGCGAGGGCTGGAACAACGTGCCGAGACCTGCGACGCCATCGGCCACTTGATGGCGCTTGCACGGCCAGGTCGGGCGCGCCATATACGCGGTGTCGTCAACAACGAAAGGAGGTGATCCAGTGTCAGACTGTCGTAAACCGCGATCGGCGGTCACCGTGAACTGGGTCTCCCCCTGCGATGGGGCCCACGGCTGACGGTGACGACGCGATCTGCGGATCGCGGATTGACGGGGAAGGGCCGCCGCAACCGGGCGGCCCTTCCAACGTTACGGCCCCGTGACCGACGGAGCGCCGGAGGGCGCGACACTGGGCGTCGTCCCCGCCGGCTTCTGGCGGCGCGTCGCGGCGTGGGTCATCGACACGATCATCGTGCTGGTGGGCGTCTACCTCGTGGGCTCGTTCCTCTGGCCCGACCTGGTGAAGACCACCACGCATGTTTCCGAGAGCGACGGCGCCCGGCTGGAGGTCGTGAGCTACGCGCTGTCTACGCTCGGCACCGCAGTCTTCGGCGTCGCCCTCGGTGTCTACACGGCGCTGCAGGAGAGCGGGCGGGCCCAGGCGACCATAGGCAAGCGCATGCTGGGGCTTCGGGTCATGGGGCTCGACGGCGCCCGTATCTCGCCGCACGTGGCGATCTTTCGTTGCTGGCCGCTCTGGCTTCCCGGCCTCGTCAGCATGGTCGTCGGTCTGAATTACGTCGTCGGATTCGCCGCCGTCGCCGCCTGTATCGCGGTCGCCTTCAACCGCCGCAAGCAGGGCCTGCACGACATGCTGGCGCGCTGCCTGGTGGTGCGCCGGCCGCCCCGTGTCATATAAGGGCGCGCGCTGGGCACTCGCACCGTCCGGGCTTTTGCGCCATGATCGCGCCCCGGCCGGCAGGAGAGTCGGAAGGTTCGGGGGGCGAAGGGATGGTCGCTGAACGCGCGAACGAGCGGGTCTGCTACTTCAACGGGGAGATCGTGCCGGAGAGCCGGGCCCTGGTCTCCTTCCGCGATCGAAGTTTCCGCTACGGCGACGGCGCCTTCGACACGACCCGCACCTTCGGACACCGCATCTTCAAGCTCGAAGAGCACATCGTGCGCTTCTACAAGACCCTGCGTTACCTCCGGATCGACCCCGGCATGGCGCCGTCGGAGATGAAGCGCCACACCGAGGAGGTGCTCGCCCGCAACCTGCACCTGCTGGGGCCGGACGACGACTACTGGGTTTTTCAGCGCATCTCCCGCGGGCTCGAGCCTGCGGGCGGCGATTTCCACGGCTCGACCGACCCTGTGCTCATCATCGACTGCACGCCGCTTCCCATCGCCCAGCGGGCCCACTACTACCGCGACGGCATTCCGCTGATGATTCCCTCGAACCGCCGGGCCGCGCCGGATTCGATCTCACCCAGGGCGAAGACCCACAACTACCTGAGCCTGTTCGTCGGCAACGACGAGGTGCGCCGCCGTGATCCCAATGCCCTGGCGCTGTTCCTCGACCACAACGGCAATCTCTCCGAGGGCGTCGGCTCGAACATCTTTCTCGTCGACGACGGCGTGCTCTACACGCCGCAGGACCGCTACGTGCTCAACGGCATCAGCCGCGAGACCGTGCTGGAGCTTGCCGAGGAGGCGGAGATCGAGGTGGTGAAGTGCGACCTCGACCTCTTCGACGCGCACGGCGCCGACGAGGCCTTCATCACGTCCACCAGCTTCTGCATCTGCCCGGTGGCGACCATCAACGACGTGCCCTTCGGCGAGCGGAGGATCCCCGGCCCGTTGACGGAGCGGCTGATGGGTCTCTATTGCAAGCTCATCGGCTTCGATTTCGTGAACCAGTACCTCAAGCACCTGAACTAGGAGCGCGCGTCCATGCTTGAGATCGTCAAGCCGGGCCTTGAGACCAGCATCCAGGATTTTCCCGGCCGCATCGGCTACTGGAACCAGGGGTTTCCGCCCTCCGGCCCGATGGACATGTGGTCGTTCCGGCTGGCCAATCTCGTGGTCGGCAACGACGAGGGCGCGCCGGGGCTGGAGGCTCAGTTCATGGGCCCGACGATCCGCTTCGAGCGGGCCGGCGTGATCGCGGTGACGGGAGCCAACATGCGCCCGATCCTCGACGGGCAGCCCATACCGATGTGGGAGAGCGTCGCAGTGGAGGCCGGTCAGACGCTGGTGATGGGCCCGGCGGTCGCCGGCGCGCGCGGCTATCTGGCTGTGGCGGGCGGCATCGACGCGCCGCAATGGCTCGGCTCGGCGTCGACCTTCCACAAGGCCGGCGTCGGCGGGCTGGATGGCCACGCGGTGCAGGCGGGGCAGGTGCTCCCGGTCAAGGAGGCCGCCGGCACGCCGGGCCGCAGGGTCGCGGAGCGCGCGCGGCCGGCCTTCCCGGGCGGCAAGACCTGGGAGGTCGAAGCGGTGCGGGGCCCCAACGACGACTGGATCGACGACGCCGGCCACGACCGCTTCACGGAGACGGCATGGCTGCTCGAAGCGCGGAGCGACCGCACCGGCTATCGGCTCAGGGGGCCGGACTGGACCTTCACCGAGAAGGCCACCGACAAGCTGCCCGAGCACGGCGACTTCCCCTCCAACATCATCGACCAGGGCTATCCGCTGGGCGCGGTGAACCTGGGCGGCCAGACGCCGATCATCCTGATGAACGACGGCCCCAGCATGGGCGGCTTCATCTGCCCCTACACGGTGCCGTCCGCCGCCTTCTGGAAGCTCGGGCAGATGAAGCCCAACGAATCCATCAAGTTCCGCGAGGTCTCGGTGGGCGAAGCGCAGGCGCTGCGATTCGCCCTCGACGAGGCCTGCACGCACGACAGCATCGAATAGAGGGAGGCCAGTTCATGGCGGAGGAGGTTCTGACCCAGGCTCCGGGCAACGTGTGGAAGGTCCTGGTGAACGAGGGCGATTCGGTCAAGGCGGGGGACACGCTGTTCATCCTCGAAGTGATGAAGACCGAGGTGCCCCACGACGCCGAGAGCGACGGTGTGGTCAAGAAGCTCCACGTCAAGGAGGAAGACGCCGTGGACGTGGGCCAGCTCGCGGTGGAGATAGGGTAGGCCGCCCACCGCAGGCGCCGGCGGCCGGAGGCAGGCAATGCGCGTCCTGGTGCTGGGCGCCGGAGTCGTCGGCACCGCGGCCGCCTACTTCCTGAACGAGGCCGGCCACGAGGTCACCGTGGTGGAGCGGCAGGGCGGCGCCGGCCTGGAGACCAGCTTCGCCAACGGCGGCATCGTGGGCGCCTACAGCTCCCGCCCCTGGGCGCACCCCGAAGTGCCCCGCATGCTGGTCAAGTGGTTCGGGCGCGAGGATGCGCCCTACCTGTTCCGCCTCCGCCCCGACCTCGCCCAGTGGCGCTGGGCCGTGAGCTTCCTGCGCCATTGCACGCGGGCGCAATTCGAGCGCTCGCAGCAGGTCTCGCTCAGGCTCTCGACCTACAGCTACGACTGCCTGAAGACGCTGCGCGAGAAGGAGGGATTGGCCTACGACCAGCGCGCCGAAGGGGTGCTCCACCTCTACCGCGATAGCGCGTCGCTGGATGCGTCCTACAGGTACGAGACGCGGATGGCGGACACGCACTTCCATCCCAAGCGCCTCGACAGGGAGGCGATGCTCGAGGCCGAACCTGCGCTGCAGCAGACGGCGGACCAGTTCGCAGGCGCGGTCTACTTCGCGAACGACGAGTCGGGCGATGCACACAAGTTCACGCAGGCCCTCGCCGCGGCCGCGGCGGCGAACGGCGTGACCTTCCGCTATGGCGAGACGGTGCGTCGGCTGACCGGCGACCGCCGGCGGGTGACCGGCGCGGAGACCGACAAGGGCGCCATCGAGGCCGATGCGGTGGTGATGAGTCTCGCGAGCTACAGCGCGGCCTTTCTCAAGCGCCTCGGGCTCCGGGTGCCGATCTACCCGCTCAAGGGCTACTCGGTGACCATCCCGACCACCGGCTACAACGGCGCACCCACCCGCGCCATCCACGACGGCCACCGGCGCATCGTCATGAGCCGGCTCGGCGACCGGCTGCGCTGCGCCGGCACCGCCGAGCTCGACGGGCACAACGCGACGATCCGGCCAGACCGTGCGACCGCAACGCTGGACGCGGCGATGGCGGTGTTTCCGGGCTGCGGTGACCGCACCAGGGCCGAGCGCTGGATCGGCTTCCGGCCGATGACGCCGGATTGCCTGCCGGTCATCGGCAAGACCCGCATTCCGGGGCTTTACATGGACACCGGCCACGGCAGCACGGGCTGGACCTACTCGTCCGGCTCCGGCCGGATCATCGCCGACATCGTCTCGGGCCGGGAGCCCGGGATCGACATGGCGGGCCTCTCACCGGACCGTTTCTAGCACCACAACGCGCGGGCGCAGGTCAGGCCCCGCCATTCCCCAGCAGGCGGTCGTAGTGAGCGGCGGTGCGGGCCGTCGTCTCGCGCATCGCCTCCTTGAGCGAGTCGATGCCCGCCATGTCGCAGGCCCGCTCGATGACGGCGAGCAGCGCCGGCGGCGCCGTCGCCTCGACGAAGCGCTCTTCCACCGTCAGGCTCAGGATGCCGTGCAGGTTGTGCCAGAGCGTCGCGGCGTCGGCCAGCTCGCGCGCGGCCTCTGGCTCGATCAAACCCCGGCTGCCCGCGGCCTCGAAGACGGAGACCGTGGTGCCGGCAAGGATGTCCTCGGTCTCCGCCGCATGCAGCAGCTGCAGGTATTGCGCGATGAACTCCGTGTCCATCAGGCCGCCGCGCTTCTGCTCGACCGCCCAGATGTCCTCGTCGGGGTCGTCGCCACGCAGGTCCTCGCGCACCTCGGCAAGCTGGGCCACGAGATCCTCGCGGGTACGCTCCCGGCTGAGGATGGAGCGGCGCGCCTGCTCGAACCGCTCGCCGAGGTCGCCCCCCGCCCAGACCACGCGCGCGCGCGTCAGCGCCTGGTGCTGCCAGGCCGGGACGCCGGCCTCAAAATGCTTCACGAAGGATGCGAGCGAGGTGACGATGGGGCCGGCGTTGCCCGAGGGACGCGGGCGCATGTCCATGTCGTAGAGCGTGCCCTCCGCCGTCGCCGCCCGGATTGCGGCGATGAAGCGCCGGCTCAACTGCCCGTAATAGCGGTCGGGCCTGAGGGCCTTGCGGCCGTCGGATTCCGATGCGTTCTGCGGGTGGTCGTAGACGAGCATGAGGTCGAGGGGCGCGGTCACCGTCATCTGCCGGCTGCCGAGCCGGCCCAGCGCGACCACGGCGAAGCGGCCGCCCGGAATATGACCGTGCGTCGCGGCGAAGGCCTTGGCGACGACGGGGAGCGCCGCGCCGAGGCATGCGTCCGCAATATCGGAGAGCGGAACGGCGGCCTCGACGGGGAAGAGCAGCCCGCGAAGCATGTGGACGCCGATATGAAAAATCTTGTCGTTGGCCCAGCGTCTCTCGGCATCCAGAAAATCCTGCAGGTCCCGCGCGCGGAGCGCCTCGTCGGCAAGCTCGGCTTTCATTTCCGCCGCGCCGAACTCGCGCTGGTAGAAGACGCGCACGAGGCCGCGGCGTGCCATGGTCGCAAGCTCGGGTCCCAGCTCGTCGGCGTCCGGCACGTCCAGATCGGAAAACTCGCGGCTCAGCACGCTGTCGAGCAGCATCGGCCGATGCTCCAGCCAGCCGGCGAGGCGGGGTGCCGAGCCCATGATCTCCGTGATCAGGTCGAACAGCTCCGGGTGGGCGGCAAACATTGAGAAGAGGTGGGAGCCGGCCGGCAGACGCGCGAGGAACCCGTCGAAGAGCGCGAGCGCCGAATCGGGGTCCGGCCACGCGGCCAGGACGTCCAGAATGGTCGGCACCAGCTCGGCCAACCGCTCGCGCGCCTCCTCGCTCCGCATGGCGCGATAGCGGCCCTCGTGCCAGGCGCGCAGCGTCTCGAACGCGCGCTCGGGGTGCGCGTAGCCCATCGCCGCGAGGGTCTCCAGCGTGGCGTCGCCGTCGCCCTCGGCACTGACGTCGAGCGTGCCTGACGTCGTGAGGGTCGCGTCGTCGTCGAAGAGTGTCGTGTAGTGGCGCTCCACCGTTCTCAGGTAGCCCAGGAGCGTCTCGGCGAACGATTCGCTCGATTCGAAACCGAGGAAGGTCGCGACCTGTGCGACCCCCTCGTCATCCTCCGGCATGCTGTGGGTCTGGCGGTCGTCCGCCATCTGCAGGCGGTGCTCGACGGTGCGATGGAAGGTGTAGGCCTCCATCAGCTCCGTCACCGCCTGCCGGCGCACATGGCCGGCTTCGACGAGCAGGTCGAACGCCTCGCGCGTGCCGCGCACGCGGAGCGCCGGATCCCGCCCGCCCCAGATGAGCTGCTGGGTCTGCGCGAGGAACTCGATCTCGCGAATGCCGCCGCGGCCGAGCTTGATGTTGTGCCCGGCGACGGCGACCTGGCCGCCGCCGCGGTGGGCGTCGATCTGGCGCTTGATGGCGCGGATGTTCTGGATCGCGGCGAAGTCGAGGTGGCGGCGCCAGATGAAGGGCTCGAGCCGCTCCAGGAAGCCGTTCCCGGCCTCGATGTCGCCGGCCACGGGCTTCGCCTTGATCATGGCGGCCCGCTCCCAGTTCTCGCCGGTGGTCGCGTAGTAGGCCTCGGCGGCGCGGACCGAGAGGGCGGCCGCAGTGGAGCCGGGGTCCGGGCGGAGACGGAGGTCGGTGCGGAAGACGTATCCGTCGGCCGTTCGCTCGTCCATGATCGTGACGAGGTTGCGGGCCAGGCGCGCAAAAGTCTGCTGCAAGCCGTCGCCGCTGGCGTCGGACGCGATCTCCTCGTCGAAGAGGACGATGATGTCCACGTCGCTCGAGTAGTTGAGCTCGCCCGCGCCGAGCTTGCCCATGCCGAGGATGATGAGGCCGGAGCTCTTCTCGGGCGCTGCCGGATCGGGCAGGGCGAGCTTGCCGCGGTCGTGCAGGTTCCGCAGCAGGTGGGTGCAAACGGCGCTGAGCGTCGTGGACGCGATGTCGGAGAGAGCCCCCGTGACGCGCTCCAGCGGCCACACCGAGACGATGTCGGCCATGCCGATGGCGAGGCTGGCGCGGCGCTTGGCGACGCGGAGGCGCTTCATCACCTGCTGCCGCGATTCCTCGCCCAGGGCACTAGTATCCGCCGCCATCTCGCGGGCAGCTGCGTAGGCGGCCTCCGCGCCCTGCTCGACCAGCAATCGGGCAAATGCCTGGTCGGCGATGAGGCAATGGCTGAGATAGCGGCTGTTGCCGAAGAGCGCGCTCAGCAGCGCATTGGCGCTGGCATCGCCCTCGCACGCTTCGGCGAACGCGACGAGGACGTCATCCTCGCTTCGCTCTGCATTTTCGCGCCAGCGCTCCCAGCAGAGCGCGAGCGCATCCTCGTCCGCAGGCAGGGGCGGCCGCGCGGCGTCCTTCCATTCCGGCGCTAGGTTCATGGGCGATCCCGGTCCATCATGGTGCATGGCCCTTGGGCGCGCGCCGGCATGTGCAACCGGCAGCGCGCCGGATGGCGGGGGCAGGTGATCGGGAGGGACACGTCATGCCGAAGGTCAATGCCAACGGGATCAATATTTACTACGAGCTGATGGGCAAAGGCGACCCGCTGGCGCTGATCGGCGGCTCGCTCTTCGGGCGCCAGAACTTCGCGATGGTCTGGGAAGGACTCGCCGAGTCGTTCCAGCTCATCAGCTACGACCAGCGGGGCTACGGGCAGAGCGACCGTCCGCTGATGCGCTACGACCTCGATATCTGGGCGGACGACCTCGCGGCGCTGCTCGATGCGCTTCAGATCGAGCGGGCGCACGTGATGGGCACGTCCGCCGGCGGCATGATCGCGCTGAAGTTCGCGGCGAAGTACCCGGACCGTTGCATCGGCGTAGTGAGCGACTGCGCGTTCGCGAAGTGCGACACCATGCGACGCACCTTCGGTGCTAACTATCTGACACAGGGTCTCTTTTTCTCCCTCACCGTGCAACCGGGTGACGGATGCTGCAACCGTCCGTTCCCCCGGCTGCAACCGCAACCGGGAGAATGCGATGCCCAGAACCAACCTCACGGACGCCCGCATAGCCGCACTCAATCCCCGCAAGACCGCCCGCGACATCCGAGACGGCAAGCTCAAGGGCTTCGGCGTCAGGGTGCTGCCCTCGGGCCGCAAGCGCTTCTTCGTCCACTGCCAGTACGACGGCGAGCGCGTCTGGAAGATCATCGGCGATGCCGCCGGGATGAGCGTCGCAGAAGCGCGGTCCCGCGCGGCCCAGATGCTCGCTGCGATCCGGCGGGGCGAGCCCGCGCCGGCCCTGCCCGAAGAGACGCTCTTCGAGACTGTCGCCCAGACCGCGTTCGATCGCCACCGGCGGCTCTGGAAGGCGGGGACGCTCACGGTCAACCGCAACTACCTGCGCAACCAGATCCTGCCCCACTTCGCCAAACGCCCCATCGCCGACATCGACGCGCGCGAGGTCAAGAACTGGTTCGCATCCCTCCACGCCACGCCGGTAGCCGCCGACCGCTCCATGCCGGTGCTCTCCGTCATCATGCGCGAGGCCGAGGCCATGGGTCTCCGTCCCGAGGGCTCCAATCCGTGCCGAGGCATCCGGCGATACCGCCGAAAGGGGCGCGCGCGCTTCCTCTCCGACGACGAGATCCGGAGACTGTCCGAACGGCTGTCGGCCCACGCCGATCAGTATCCCCGGCAGGTCGCCGCGGTCCGCCTTCTTCTGCTGACCGGATGCCGCAAGAACGAAATCCTCACGCTCCGATGGTCGGACTACCGCGAAGGACGCCTGTTCCTCCGGGACTCCAAGTCCGGACCCAGAACCGTCTGGCTCTCCCAGCCCGCCAGGAATGTTCTCGATTCCCTGGATCGAAAGGGAAGCTGGGTCTTTCCCGCACATCGCGCGGCAGGCCCGCGGAGCAAGGGCTCCCTCGACCGCTTCTGGTACGCGCTGCGCTCGGAAGCCGGTCTTCGGGATGTCCGCCTTCACGATCTGCGGCATAGTTACGCCAGCATCGCGTTGAAGAACGGCGAGACCGTTCTCGCCATCGCCCGGCTGCTCGGACACCGAAGCCCCCAGACCACCCTCGCATATACTCATTTCGCCGACGCCATGGCGATGGACGCCGCCGAAACCATCGGTATCGTGCTTGGGGGCCGGCCATGAGCGCCGCGCGCCGCGTGCGCCTTACCGATACGGCGGTCGCCCGGTTGCGCCCGCGCAAGCGCGAATACACGGTCTGGGACAGCCGTATGCCCGGCCTCGGGGTCCGGGTGCGTCCTTCCGGAGGGAAGAGCTGGGTCCTGCTGCGGGCAGCGGCGGACGGGTCGCGGCGGACGACGCTCGGCCCGGTCTCGGCAATGGGCGTCGAGGAGGCGCGCCGGGAGTGCCACGCGCGGCGCGCGAGCCCGGAAACGGAACCGGCGCCTGCGCGGGCCGTTCCCCTGTTCCGGGAGTTCGTCGAGGGCGAGTGGAGGGAGGTTCAATTCGAGCGATGCAAGCCCTCGACCAGGAAGGGCTACCGTTCGCTGCTCGACGCCCGGCTGCTGCCCGCCTTCGGGCCGAAGCCGCTCGACCGCATCGCCCAGGCCGATGTCAGGCGCTGGTTCGACGCGTTCAGCCGGACCGCGCCGGGCAACGCCAACCACGCTCTCGCCCTCCTGCGCCAGATCATGAACTTCGCCGGCGCGCACGGCCATGTCGGCGCCAACCCGGCGCGCGGCATCAAGCCGAACCCCCGCCCGGCGCTCACCCGCTTCCTGTCGCGCGAGGAGGTAGAGCGCCTGCACGCGGCGCTCGACAGGGAGGCCGCGAAGGGAAACAGGTTCCGCCAGCAGGCCGACATTGTCCGGCTCCTGCTGCTCACCGGGTGCCGCAGGGGCGAGATCGTCGAGCTGCGCCGGTCGGAGGTTCATGGCGACATGCTCGTGCTTGTCGATACCAAGACCGGGCCGAGGAAGATCCCCCTCGGCACCGAGGCCCGGCGCATCCTCGAACGCCAGCCGCGCACGGAGAGCTCCTACGTGTTCCCCTCGCCGCGCGACCCTTCGCGGCCGCGCGGCCGCATACTCCCTCTCTGGGAGCGGGTCCGGCGCGAGGTCGGCATCGAGGACGTGCGCCTTCACGATCTCCGGCATACTCATGCCAGCCACGCGGTGATGAACGGCGTTCCGGTGCCCGTGGTCTCCCGCATGCTGGGGCACTCCAACACCCGGATGACGCTGCGCTACGCCCACCTTGCCCAGTCTCACCAATGTAGCCGGTGAATCTCACCCGAAGTAGCCGGCGAATCTCATCCAAAGTAGCCACTCAATCTCAGCAAAGTAGCCACCCCGGAGCGAAGCGACGCGGTTACGTTGTTGTCAGCGGTTCTCCTTCCGCGAGTTCTCCGTGATCGGTACCACCGCCGAAGGCACAGTGGCAAGGCGGTGGAGCATGGTGCGCGCGCGACGCGTGAGACCCCTCACGAGTCTGGCGGCGCGCGCGCACCATGCCTGGCACCACCGGCCCCGCCTCTCCGACGCCCCGGAGCGGAGCGACGTTCGCGCCGCGCGCAGCGCGGCGCTCTGTAGTCGCGCTCATGCCTTTGTTCCGGCGGCAGCGTCGTCGATGCGCATGGACGTGCCGTGCAGCTCGATGCGGATGGCGCCGTGGACGAGGCGGTCGAGGATGGCGTCAGCGACGGTGGGGTCGTTGAGCTGGCGGTGCCAGTCGGCCACGGGCAACTGGCTGGTGACGATCACCGAGCGCCGGCCGAAGCGGTCGTCGAGGATTTCGAGGAGATCGCGCGCGCGAGCCGCATCGATGGGCGCGATGCCCCAATCGTCAAGGATCAGCACCGCGATGCGGGCGAGATCGCGGTAGAGCTTCGGGATCGTGCCCTCGCCATGGGCGATGCGCAGCTCGGTGAGTAGCCTGGGCACGCGGTGGTACTGGGCGATGTGACCCTCGAGGCACGCCTTGTGGCCGAGGGCGCACGAGATCCAACTCTTGCCCGTGCCGCACGGACCCGTGACCAGGATGTTGGCGCCGTTGCGGACCCAGGCGCAGTCTGCGAGGCCGAGCACGAGGCTGCGGTCGAGGCCGCGCGGGCGGCTCAGGTTGATATCCTCGAAGCAGGCGTCCTGATGGCGCAGCTGTGCCCTCTTGAGGCGCCGCTGCAGGGCCCTGGAACGGCGCTCTGCGATCTCGCGGTCGATCAGCAGCGCGAGCCGATCCTCGAAGGGCATGTCGCCGAGATCGTTGCGCGCCACCTGCTCGAGGAAGGCGGCGTGCATGCCTGGCAGGCGCAGCGAGGCGATGCGCTCGGCCAGCGGGTGGGAGACGGGGTTTTCGGTCATCGGTAGGCCTCCGGTCCTCTGATGTTGGAATGATCGATGGGCATGGTGTCGGGTTCCTGCTCGGCGTCGACGCGGTCGGCGCCGGTGCGCAGGATGTTCTCGAGCCCGCGGTAGCTCCGCGTGCCGAGCTCGAGCGCGTAGCGGCAGGCGCCGTCGAAGCGGTCCTGCTCGTAGCTTTTGGCCAGCCGGAGGACGCCGTAGCAGGCACGGAAGCCGAACTCCGGATTGTTCTGCCGCTTCATGAGCACGACGACGTAGGCGTGGACATGGGGCCCGATATCGCGCGCGCTCTTCTCCAGGTGGGCGCGGGTGGCCTCGACGCCGGCGCGTTGGTGCGCCTTCGGTTTGTGCTCTTCGACGGTGGTGGCGCGGCCCCTGGCTGAGCTGCGGATATGGCTGGCGACGTGCCGGCCCCGAACGAAGACATCGATCAGGTTGTCGCGCAGGCGGACGTCGACCTCCTTGCCGATGAGCTCGTGAGGCACCGAGTAGAAGTGGTAATCGATGGCGATGTGATAATCGCGGTGGACCGTGTTCTTGCGCCATACCGTGCGTTGCCACCGCCGCTTCGGCAGCGGCTTCATGTGGGGGAGGTCGACGCTCTCGAAGCGGCCGTAGCGGTTCTCGCCGGTGCCGTCGGCATAGGGCCGGCTGTTGATCTTCCTGACCTGCTCGCCGATCTCCCGGTTTGCCGACGCCAGGTCATGGAAGACGCGCTTGCGCAGGGGCGCCAGGATCCAGCGCTCGCCCTGGAGCACGCCGTTCTCGACCAGGGCCTTGTCGCGCGGCTTCTTCACGCGCGCCGGGAAGCCCCGAACGTCATAGTGGTCGAGCAGATCGGCGTAGGTCTCGTTGAGGACCGGCTCGTAGCGCGAGGGCTTGATCACCGCCGGCTTGATGTTGTCGGGCACCACGACCTGCGGCACGCAGCCCATATCCTCGAAGCAGCGCACGTGCGAGGCGCACCAGTCCTCGATCTTCTGGCTGAGCGTCGCCTCGGCGTAGAGCCGCCCCGAGACGCCCATCGAGGCCACGAACACCTGCGCCTCGTGCTCGCCCCCGTCGATCATGATCGGGATCGTCATGCCGGCGTAATCGACGAACAGCCTCTCGCCGGGACGGCGGTTCTGGCGCATCGTCGCGTCCCGGCGCGGCCGCCACTCGCGGAAGCGGCGGCACCAGGTCGGATAGCTCATGCCGCCGGGATGGGTCTCGCGCCATTCCTCCCACAGTAGTTTCAGGGTCACGCCCGGCTCGGACAGGTCCGTCTCGACCTTCGCCCAGTCCACCTCCTGCTGCTGCGGCGCGGCTTGCGTGGGCGCCGGAAACAGTGTCGCCTCCAGCGCCTCGTCGGCCATGTCGCCGGCTTCCGGCCAACTCAGACCAGATGCCGCGAAGCGCTCCAAGACCGACGCCACCGAGCGACGCGCCATACCGCAGTGGGTTGCGATCGCGCGGGCGCTACGTCCCTCCTCGAAATGGAACCCAAGAACCTTCTTCACCTTTCTCATCGGCAGCCTTCCCCGTGCCATCCCAGCCCCCCCTCGGATGAATCGCGAAATCCGACGGGTAGGACGGCGCTCTGAGTCGCTCCAAAAGCCGCCGCCCCGAGGGGGTGGCTACTTTGGTGAGACTGGGTGGCTACTTTCGATGAGATTCGGTGGCTACTTTGCCTGAGATTGGGTGGCTACTTTCGTGAGATTCGGCACACCTCGGAGACCGCGACATCGAGGCCGCCGCAGAAAGGGTCGGCGAGGAGATCGCCACCTTGATGGACCTGTAACGGCCACAGCCGGATGACGCTATCCGAGCCCGGCGCCCGGCAGGGTATCGTGGCGTCTGCCCGGAAGGGGTCGAGGCCGGGCCGTCGTCCACGAAGGGGTCCTCCCAAGC
Organism: Alphaproteobacteria bacterium; assembly: GCA_965221125.1. Lineage (GTDB taxonomy): Bacteria > Pseudomonadota > Alphaproteobacteria > UBA828 > UBA828 > WTGU01. The sequence continues at coordinate 6,183 of CBDCRW010000003.1, read as the reverse complement.
GAGCAGGCCCCAGGACACAGCCTCGAGGTCGGCCTCGGTCTGGGTGCGAACCGGGACGGGCCCGCCCTCAGCGCGTCCCGTGCGCCCCGCCGCCGCCAGCCACTGCTCGCGGTAGTCGGGGTGCCGCTTGCGGGTGCGCCACGCGGTGACCGCGCCGAAGGCCGCGAGGCCGCCGCTCACAGGAACTATCCCGGCGTACCGTCCCTACCATCGGAGAACGCCCTCCAGCCCGGTGGTATGCACAGGCTCCGCCCCGTCGCTCTCATGACGCGTCGCCTTTACCCCGAAGGAGACATCGGGCGCGTTGGCATTGGCCGCGGGCGACAGCCGCCAGCCGAGCGTGTAGTCGCGCGAGCCCGTGGCAAGCCCCAGCCCGACATGCGGACTGCCGGTGAAGGCCCCGCCGAAGGCCGGGAGGCCGTACGCCGCCTCCGCCTGCCAGCGGCTGGTCGCCTCGGCCGTGCCCGCACGGTCCGACAGCGGGTCGGTCGCGAACAGCGCGTCGAGACCGCCCTGTGCCGAACCGCCCCAGTCCTGGCGCAGCGTGAGCGACAGACCGCGCTCGGTGTCCGGATCGGGGTCGAAGACCATCGAGGCCGCGAAGCCCTCGTCTTCCAGGTCGTCGTCACCGTGCGCGATCAACGTGCGGCCCGAGAGATCGAGGCTGAGCCCCATCGCGGGATCGACCCAGGCGATGCCGCCGCCGAGCTCCACACCGAAGCCGGTCTCGGCGTCGCCGCCGTCATGGCGCGCGCCGATCTCGAGCCTGGGCGTGAGATGGCCATCGCCCTCCGTGGCGATGGCGTAGCTGCCCTCCAGGCCGACCCGGAGCCGCGTCACGTCGGAGTCCGACGCCGCAAGCTCGTGCGTCTTCTCCGAGCTCGTCCGCGCCCACAAGGCGTCCGACGTCAGCGCCAGCGCAAGGCCGCTCCCCTCCTTGGACAGCGTCACAAGGTCGCTGCGCGCGCCTGCCGCCGCCATCGTCCAGGAGATATCGGAGCTGAGAGAGCCGCCCATGGCGGGCTTCAGCGTCACCTCGCCCGTGCCGTAGCCCAGCGAGCCCCAGAGCTTGAGATGCTCCGAGGCCTGGATGGCCGCATAGGGAACCGCCGCCGTCAGCGACGCCTCAACGTCGCCGTCGCCCTCCTGCACCGCGCCGCCGCACAGGTACTCCATCATGCCGGGGTCCATGTCGTCGGGACAGTGCTGCGGACCGATGCCGCTATCGTTGTAGCCGCCCTCGCCGCTGCTCTGCATCAGCGCGAGCCCGGCCAGCCAGTTGCCGCGCGCGTAGTCCGCGCCCAGCATGGCGGTGGTCGTCTCGCCGTCGAGCGAGAACGTGCCCTCGCGGCCGTCGAAGCTCGACTGCGCCGCACGGCCCCAGAAGGCAAGGCTGCCGCCGCTGCCGTCCTGCTCCCCCGTCGCGGTGAAGCTCGAGCCCAGCAGCAGCTCGTGCGACGTCACGGTGCGGGATTCGCCCGGCCCGTAGGCATCGTCCAGCCCATGGCCGCCGCCGAAAGCCGGACCCGATCCGGGGTCCTCGACGTGCGTGCCGAACTCGGACAATACCAGAAGCAGGCCCGTCCCGGATTGCGAGCCGAGGCCACTGCCGGAGAGACCGGCGCCGCCAAGGGCGGCATTGTCGTTCGCCGCCCCGGACAACGATCCGAAGGACCTCGCCCCGAACCCGTTGGCCGCGCCGTCAGCCCCCGAGCCCGTTCCGAAGCTCAGGGACTGGCCTGCGATCGTCCCCTGGGCACCGGCTTCGCGCGGCGCCGCGATGCGGCCCGCAATGCCGTCGAGCGCCTGCTCCGCCACCGTGCGACCGAACCGCGCGAGCCACGCCGCCGGCATCGGGTCGTCGTTGACGATCGTCGCCACGCCCACCCCGTCGGCGATCGCCGCGCCGTGCGCGTCCGAAAGCACGATCTCGAAGGTCTCCGGATCCTCGTCGTGGCTGTCGTCGATCACCAGGGCCGCCATGATCCGGTGCTCGGTCGCGCCCGGCCTCATGGACGCAAATTTCTTTCCGGCAGAGGCCGAAAAGTCCACGCCCCGCTTCGCCGACACCGGGCTCGACTCCCGCACCCGGTAGTAGAACCAGGCGCCCTTCTCCAACGCCTTGCTGAGCGTCACCGTGAACTCGACCCGCCGGTACGGACCCTCCTTCACCTCGACGTCGTTCACCGAGAGCGTCGGCACGCCCGCCGCCGCCACGTCGTCGTCCGCGACCGAAACAGAGGCCGCGTCATTGGGCGACGCCGCCACCGCGTAGCCGCTGCCGGCCGTGAGGGTCGCCGTGACCGAGCCGTCGGGCTCGTCCGCCGTGTCGTTCTCCGTCGCGACCTCGAAGGACGCGCTGCCCCCGGTCGGGATCGTGACCTGCCGCGTGCCGGTCTGGCCCGAAGCCGCGTAGTCCCCGCTCTGGATCACCGCGAGGCTCACCGTCAGCGCCGCGTGCGGCACCGGGTTCGCCGTGAGGGTGAACGAGGCCGGGGCTCCCTCCGTCACGCCGGCTCCACCGGCGATGCTTATGACCGGCTCGTCATTGTCGCGCACCACGACCGCGCCGGCCGCCTGGCCCGCCGCCACCGTGTAGCCCGCGCCCGCATCGAGCGTGACGCTCACCGAGCCGTCCGGCTCGTCCACGCCGTCGTCCGCCGTGGCAAGGGCGAGCGTCGCGCTTGTCGCGCCCGCCGCCAGCGTCAGCTGCCGGCTGCCCGCGCCGGGCGCGCTCAGCATGTCGCCGGTCTGGGCGACGGTGAAGGCGACCGTGAGCTCCGCCGCCGGCGCCGGGTCGGCATGGACGGTGAAGACCGCGTTGCCGCCCTCGTCCACGGGGCTCCCGGCCGAGAGCCGGAGCTCGGGCGTCACGGGGTCCGGAACCGGGTCGTCATCGTCGGCCACGGCCACCGAGGCTGTGCCGGCGCCGCCGACCGTGTAGCCCGTGTCGGCCTCGACCGTCGCGCTCACCGAGCCGTCCGGCTCGTCCACGGCGTCGTCCGCCGTCGCGACCTCTATCGCCACGCTGCCCCCGGTCGGGATGGTGACCTGCCGCGTGCCGGTCTCGCCCGATGCGGCGTAATCCCCGCTCTGGCCCACCGTCAGCGTCACCGCGAGCGGTGCGGCAGGCGCGGGTGTCGCCGTGACGGTGAAGGACGCCGAGGCACCCTCCGTCACCCCGCTGCCGCCCGAGACCGTAACCTCGGGAACCGCCGCCGGCGTCTCCGGCTGCGCCGCGGCAGCTTCCTCCAGGCAGTCGAGCGCGTCCACCACCGGCTGCCAGCGGCCCGGCGAATACGTCGCCATCATCTGCCGCGCCTGCGCCGCCGTCATGCCGCCGGTCTCTTCGTTCAGCCCGGCCAGTGCCTGCTTCCAGCGCGCCACGTGCGCATTACCGTACTGCGTCTCCCCGATATAGCGGTTCACGTCCGCCTTGACCGATGTCAGATCGCAGCCGTGCGCCTGAACGGTGTCCTGCGTCCCGGCGGGCGCCACGTCGATGGTCGCCGTCCCCGCGAGGTCGTCGAACAGCTGCACATTGCCGTCCTCCCGGACCTCCGGCGTCACGGTCACAGTGAGCGTCATGGCCTCGGCGGCATTGTGGGTGAACGTCCAGCTCGTGCCGGTGTGGCCGTTCGAGGCGCCCTGAACGTAGTTCCCCTGATACGCCAGGGTGCCGGTCGACTCGTACTCCACCCGGTAGGACGTTGCGTGCTCCACCGCGTCCCACGTCACCGTCGCGCTGGCGGCGTCGACCGCCGTCACCTGGACGTTGGCGACCGGCGTGTCCGGGACCTCGACAGCGTCGTCGCTGCTGCCCGGCGTCTGGAGCTGGGGACACGAACCGTGGAAGCCGAGCGGCAAGCAGACGGTTCCGTGCGAGGGATCCGCCAGCCGGTACTCGCCGTCCGTCAGCCTGAAAATCATATAGCCGTTATGCGACGCATCATAGAGCGGAGGCTTGAAGCGCACCGTCCTGGAAGGGCGGTATTGCCCCCTCTGGAACGAGAACGAGCCGCTCCCGATCGTGCCGCTGCTGTCGTCCTCCACCACCCAGTGAATCCTCGGGTAGCCCACCGTCCAGCCGCTCGTGACCCGCACGTCGTAAAGCAGCCTTCCCGACCCGTCGATGCCGGACAGCTCGACCCGCACAAAGGGGAAGTCGTCCTTGATGATCAGCATCGAGGACGTGTAGGGCGGCTGGGCCTGGCCCCTGGGCGGGATGGGCACGATGCCCATGAAGCCCGAGGTCGGCTTGGCCGACACCGTGCTCGGCTTCAGGCGAACCGTCACCCGCTCGGGCCGCTCCCGCATGTCCTTGTCGGAAAGAACCCGGAGCGTCATCAGGCGCAGCGTCGTCTGGCCCGCCGGGATGGTGGCGAGCCAGCACTCCGTCCCCCCGGTCCGGTCGACGAAGTCGCCGGCACGGTTGGTTATCTCGTAGTCCGAACCCGGCGTGGCGGGACGGTAGAGTCTCTGATACTCCGTCCCCAGCGTGGCGGAACTCTCCACGCAATACTCGAAGTGGGTGTCCTCGGGCAGCCGGGGATCGCTGTTCGACCCGCGCTGCGGCCGCAGCGACACCCGGACGTCATGGGTGTCGGCCCCGTGGCCTTCCTGCACGGTCCGCTCCAGCCAGTCGAAATTCAGCTCGCTCCGCGGGCTGTTGTCGTCGACCTTAATGGAGAGCTTGTGGCGGTCGTTCTCCTTGTTCACCCATAACGGGCTCGAGACACTCACCATCTCGATGACGAACTGCTCCTCGCCCTCGACCCGGCGGTCGTCGACGACGTTCACCCGGAGGGCGGCGCCGCCCTGCCGCTCACTCGGCCGCGGCACCCGGATCGTGCCCCGGTCGGTGTTCCGGTTGTAGCCGACCAGCGTGTAGTCGGCGCCGTAGGTCGCCGTGCTCTCGGCATGCACCACCCTGTAGGTCACGGTGTAGGGGGTGTAGTCCGGCCCCTTCGTGAACATGAGCCCGACGCGCCCGCCGCGGTGCGCCTCCTTCACGCGCCTTGTCTGCGCGCGGCCGACCACCGACTTCGCGTGGACGATCTCGTACTCGGCGGGAGAAAACTGGACCGGCTGCTGACCGAAGTCGTCGTCGACGATGTTCAGCTGCAGCTTCCAGTACCCGCTTTCCCGGGAGACGATCCTGTACGGCGAGGGAAGCGGACTGCCCGGAGCCTGCGACAGGGTCAGGAGCACCTGCTCCGTGTCCCGGAACCGGTCCTCCAGACGGTCGTCGTTGAGAACCCGGATCGTCATCCGCTTGTAGCGCGTATTGGCCGGGATCGACGTGTCGACGCACCGGCCCTGCACCGCATTGTCCACCACCAGCTGGTAGTCGTCCCCGTCTTCCGGCCGCGGGCTGTTCGTGGTGGACTGCGTGGCGTTGCCCGACACGCACACACGGAACGGCAGCTTCGATGAATGCAGACGCTCGGTGCGGACGTAGAAATGCACGTCCCTCGTGCCCGAATCGCCCTCCTTGACCTGCTTCGCAACAGGACGGCCCGTCGATAGGTTCGGGTTAGGGTCGGGCGGTGCCGGAATGGTCTCCGTCCAGATCAGGGACAGCTCGGCGGGGGGTGGCTCCACCTGGAACACCGGAGAGAGGGCATATAAGGATCTTGTAGCGTTGGACGCAAACTGACCATGGGAAAGCGCAGCATAGAGCACGGAACCCTGTCTCACCGTACCGGCGCCAAGATATTGATTGTTGAATTTTGTCCCATCTGCATTGCTGCCCGTCCACACAAACGCCCTTTTAAATGCCCCGTCTTCATTAACCGAGTGGCTGCCACTGTCCCAGGTGCCGTCATAGAAGTCGGCGTAGTTGTCCGCAGCTTTCTGCCCATCCATCCAGTAGATCGGCACGCCCGTTCCGGTGGTCTCGGTGTTGTCGCGCGCATCGACCGTGGAGGTCGAGCCGAGCACCCTGAATTGCGCGCTGTAGAGACGGATGGCCGTATGCCCGGCCGCGGCCCTGTCCTGCACAAAAGTGTTGTAATCGTCGATGTTGCTCGACTGCGCGTTGCGCCTCGTGGAAGTAACGAAGAGCAACCGAAACTTGTCACCGCCCTCGAGGCCCGAAGGCTTGAGCGGCCAGCCTTGGGACACCGTGTAGGAGCCGTCGGCGTTGGGCGTCTGCGCGGCGGCCGGGGCGGCGAGGACCGC
>CBDCRW010000002.1:0-210748 GCA_965221125.1 Alphaproteobacteria bacterium | reverse complement strand
TGCCGGTATCGGCGTCCACAGCAACCGCAAGGTGCGCATGGAGCTGCGCCCGGCGCCGCCCGGCACCGGCATCGTGTTCTGCCGCACCGACCGGCCGGCCGGCTCCCGCCGGACGATCGAGGCCGTCTACGGGAACGTCGTCGACGCCAGGCTGTGCACCGCGATCGGCAACGGCCACGTCTCGGTGCGGACCATCGAGCACCTGATGGCCGCCTTCGCCGGCTGCGGGATCGACAACGCGGTGGTCGAGCTGGACGGCGAGGAGGTCCCCGTCATGGACGGGAGCGCCGCCCCGTTCGTCTTCCTCATCGAGTGCGCCGGCATCGTCGAGCAGTGCGCCCCCCGGCGCACGATCCAGGTGCTGAAGCCCATCCACCTCGGCGACGAGGAGCGCTACATCAGCATCGCCCCGGCGGACGCCTTCTCCATTCGCTGCGACATCGACTTCGACCATCCCGCGCTCGGGCATCAGTCGATCCTCTTCGATCCGTCGCGCACCGGCTTCCGCAGCGAGCTTGCGCGGGCGCGGACCTTCTGCCGGGAATCGGATGTGGAAAGCATCCTCGCCGCCGGCATGGGCCGCGGCGGGTCGCTGGAGAACACCGTGGTCATGGGCGACGACGGGCCTCTCAACGAAGAGGGCCTGCGCTTCCCGGACGAGTGCGCGCGGCACAAGGCGCTCGACTGCTTCGGCGACCTCTACCTCGCCGGGGCGCCGATCCTCGGCCACGTGCGCTGCCTGCGCTCCGGCCACGGCATGAATCACGCGCTCCTCTCCGCTCTCCTGGACGATGCGGACGCATGGCGGCTCGTCGGCGCGGAGCAGGATGCGGGCTTGCGCGACCTCGACCGCGAGCCGGTCGCCGCCATCGCCTGAGTCCTGCGCGCCCACAGGCTCGCGCAGGCAAAATCAAGAGTCGCGGACGTCATCCACCCCCTCGCGCAGCGCCTCCGCGACGCAGCGCGCGATGCCACGTTGACCGCCGAATCCCTGTCTTCCTCACATGGAACATATGCTGAACATGCAAGAATTCCGGCAGCGTATCTCACTTGTCCGCCAACTTTTTTTGCCGAAAAAGCCGAGATAAGCCGAGACAAGCCGAGACAAGCCGAGACAAGGTGAGATACGACAAAACGGGCAGCCGCGCTTCCGAGTGGCGGCAACAGAAGCCGCGGCGGCGCATTTGTGGCGCCGGCCGCCGGCGACGAAGCGGACCGCCCTGGGCAACGCCCCGCGCCACGAATCCCCACTCTTCGGGTCTCCTTCTGCTGCGCGCGCCCTCTCCGTCCCGCCGGCACACGCGGGGTTTTCCGACTGCCACATGGCACGATGATCGCGCGCACGCCCCGCGCGGTGCACCGCACCATGGTCCGGGCAACTGGCGGGGCCACGACCCTGCCAATCCGGCCGTGAAGGGATTGAAGATTCGAGGCGACGAATCATATCTCATGGTGTAAAGTGCCCCGTGACAGGTGACATGATCGCTCATGATTCTTCGTTTCCGTCATGCGGGCCTCAGGCGCCTGTTCGAGAAGGGTGACGGTCGACGGGTCTCGCCCGAGTTGATGCCCAAGATTGAACGTGTCCTTGCCCGCCTCGACGAAGCGTCCGAGCTTGGCGACATGAACCTGCCCGGATTCCAGTTGCATCTCCTGAGGGGCGATCTCGCCGATCATTGGGCCGTCAGCGTCTCGGGCAACTGGCGCATCGTCTTCCGCTTCGAAGGCAGTGACGTGACGGATGTCGATCTGGTCGACTACCACTAGGGGGGAGGACCGCACCATGCCAATGAAGAACCCGCCGCATCCGGGTCTCTCGGTGCGTCATGACTGCCTCGAGCCGCTGGGCCTCAGCGTGACGGAAGCGGCGCGCAAGCTCGGCGTCAGCCGCAAGCAGCTCTCGGACGTCGTGAACTGCCGCGCCGGCATCTCGCCGGAGATGGCGATTCGCCTCGACAAGGCGTTCGGCGGCGGTGCCGATACCTGGTACCGGCTGCAGTCGACCTGGGAACTGGCCCAGGCCCTGAAGAAGGCGGATCGGATCAAGGTCGAGCGTCTCGCGCCTGCCGCGTGACGCCCTCTGGCGCCGGACCGGGGTCGACCGAAACGGTCCCGGCGCCCGGTCAGTAGGTGTTCAGCTTCTCGAGGTTGGTCTTGCGCAGCTCATCCTCGGTGAAGCCGAGGTCGTAGGCCGGCGAGAGGATCATCTCGGCGGCGCTCACGGCAATCTTCACGTAGGCGCCCATGCGGGGGCAGTAGGGTCCCCACGCCGCATCGAAGGCCTTATCGAGGGCGGCATCGGCATCCGCCCGGCGGACGATCGTGGCCCGGCCCGTCACCCGCACTGCCCGGCGGGCGACCACGTCGGTGAAGCAGACCTCCACCGCAGGGTTGCGGCGCAGGTTCTCAATCGTCCCCGGCGAGCGGATGTGGCCGAAGGCAAGGGTGCGCTCGTCGAGGATCACGAACGTCGCCTTGGGCGAGACCGAGGGCGTGCCGTCGGCGTTCACCGTCGCGACGGCCCCGGCGGAGAACCGCCCGATCAGCGTCTGCATCTCCCCGGTCAGCATCCGGCCCTCTCCAGCGGCGTGACTCACGGATTCGCCCCCCAGTCCGGGTCGTCGCTCGGCGCGGCCGGCGTCTCACCCGCCAGCAGCCCCTTGCCCGGAATGTGGTTGATCTCAAGGCGAATGCCGTCCGGGTCCTCGAAGACCACGAAGTAGTAGCCGGGCGCCCACTCCCGCTCCATCGGCCCGCGGTCGATCACGGCGCCCATCTCGCGTAGCTTGGCCGCCGCCGTGTCCACGTCCTCGCGGGAGCGTGCGCGCAGGCAGAGGTGGTGCAGCCCCACGCGGCCCTGGACGAAGCGCTCGCCCTCGTACTCCGCGGCCGCGCGCTGCACGCCGAGCGCGGTGCGCCCGCCCACGTGGTAGACGAAGTCGTTGCCGTCAAAGACCTTGTGCATGCCGAGGAAGGGCAGCAGCTCGCAGTAGAAGGCCCGCGCCTCGTCGAAGCGGCTCACGGTGAGCACGACGTGGGCCATGCCGTTGATCTCGATCATCGGGCTCCTCTGTCGGAAACAGCCGGCGCCGCGCTGACCCGTCAGGCCGCGTCCTCGGCCGCGACGCTGCCCTTGCGCCGATGGTGCCTCGCCTCCTCGGCGACGGCGGACGCATCGGCGTCGAAGACGAGGCGGTCCGCGCCGGCGAGCGCGATGAAGCGCTTGCCCCGCGCACGCCCGATCAGCGTGAGCCCGGCCTCGCGGGCGAGCTCCACGCCCCAGGCGGTGAAGCCCGAGCGCGAGATCAGGATCGGAATCCCCATGGTTACCGTCTTGATCACCATCTCGCTGGTGAGCCGCCCGGTGGTGTACATGATCTTGTCCGCTGCCCCGATGCCGCCGCGGAACATGTAGCCCGCGATCTTGTCGATGGCGTTGTGCCGGCCGACATCCTCCATGTAGACCAGCGGCCGCGCTTCCTGGCACAGCACGCAGCCGTGGATGGCGCCGGCTGCGAGGTAGAGGCTCGGCTGCATGTTGATGGCCCGGCTCAGCGCGTAGAGCCACGAGGTCCTGAGCTTCGCCTCCGGGTCCAGCACGGTCGCCTCGAAGCGCTCCATCAGGTCGCCGAACACGGTGCCCTGGGCGCAGCCGGAGGTCAGCGTCTTCTTCCGCAGCGTCGCCTCGTAGTCCGTCGCGCGGCGGGTGCGGACGACCACGGTCTCGATGTCCTCGTCGTAGTCGATGCCCGTCACCTCGTCGTCGTGGCGCAGCATGTTCTGGTTGAGCAGGTAACCGAGCGCGAGATATTCCGGGTAGTCGCGGATCGTCATCACCGTGACGATCTCCTGCGAATTGAGGAAGAGCGTGAGCGGCCGTTCTTCCACCACCCGCGCCTCGATGGCCGCGCCCTCCTGATCCACGCCGCCAAGCAGGCGCGTGAGCCGCCCGTCGTCCGGGTCCGGCTTGACCATGAATTGCCGCGCGTCGCTCATGGCGCGCAGGGTGCCACGCCCTTGCGCGGGGTTCCAGAACCCTGCGTTCGGCTCCTATTCCCGCGGGACTCTGCAATACTAGTCGAGGAAGCGGTGGAGTCGCCGACTCATGACACGCAAGAAACCTCCGGCCGAGCCGCCGGTGTCCGAGGCGGACACAACGAACGCCCCCAACCGCATGTGGGGCGGCCGCTTCGACGCATCGCCCGACGCGGTGATGGAGGCGATCAACGCCTCCATCGACTTCGACCGCAGGCTCTACGCGGAGGACATCGCGGGCTCCGTCGCGCACGTCACCATGCTGGCGAAGCAGGGGATCGTGTCGCGGGAGGACGCGGACGCGATCACGCAGGGCCTGCACCGGGTGCAGGGCGAGATCGAGACCGGCGGCTTCCCCTTCGACCGCGCGCTGGAAGACATCCACATGAACATCGAGGCCCGGCTTGCCGCGCTCATCGGCCCGGCCGCCGGCCGGCTGCACACCGCGCGCTCGCGCAACGACCAGGTGGCGACCGACCTGCGGCTCTGGCTGCGCGCGCGTCTGGACGAGGCCGACGCGGCGTGCCGCGACCTCCAGGCCGCGCTGATCGACCGGGCCGAGGAGCACGCGGCCACCGTCATGCCGGGCTTCACCCACCTGCAAGTGGCGCAGCCGGTCGCCCTCGGCCATCACCTGCTCGCCTACGTCGAGATGATCGGCCGCGACCGCGGGCGCCTCGCCGACTGCCGCGAGCGCCTCAACGAATCGCCCTTGGGCGCCGCGGCGCTCGCCGGCACCTCGTTTCCCATCGACCGCGCCATGACCGCCGCGCTGCTGGGCTTCGACCGGCCGGCGGCCAACTCCATCGACGCGGTCTCGGACCGCGACTTCGTGGTGGAGGCGCTGGCGGCGGCGGCGCTGATCGTCATGCACCTCTCGCGGCTGGCGGAGGAGCTGGTGCTCTGGTCGAGCGCGCAGTTCGGCTTCATCGCGCTCTCCGACCGCTTCTCGACCGGCAGCTCCATCATGCCGCAGAAGCGCAACCCGGACGCCGCCGAGCTGGTGCGCGGCAAGACCGGGCGCGTCGTCGGCGCGCTCATCGGCCTGCTCACCATGATGAAGGGTCTCGCGCTCACCTATTCGAAGGACATGCAGGAGGACAAGGAGCCCCTCTTCGACGCCTTCGATTCGCTCGCGCTCTGTCTCGCGGCGGCGACCGGCATGATCCGCGACATGACCGTGAACGCGGATGCCATGGCGCGCGCCGCCGGCACGGGCCACGCGACCGCGACCGACCTCGCCGACTGGCTGGTGCAGGAGGCGGGCGTGCCTTTCCGCGAGGCCCACGCGATCACCGGGCGGGTGGTCAGGCTCGCGGACGACAAGGGCTGCAATCTCAAGGACCTGCCGCTCGCCGACCTGCAGGCCGTCGAGCCCCGCATCACGGCGGCCGCGCTGGCGCTGCTCGACCCCGCCCAGGCCATCGCGCGGCGGACCAGCGAGGGCGGCACCGCGCCCGGCGAGGTCGCGAAACAGGTTGCGCGCGCCCGGCGGCGTTTCCTATAGAGGCGCGCCCCGGCCCGCGTGCCGGGGCCGCGCGGAGGGCCGGATCACATGATACGCAAGCTCAGCCTCCTGATGACGATCGTCGCCGCCATCGGCCTGGTCGTGGCGCTCTCGAGCTGCGGCAGAAAGGCGCCGCTCGAGCCGCCGCCGGAAGAGGCGCGGGCCGCCTCGCTCCCGTACCGGGCCTGAGGCGCGCGCCACGTGGACGCGTTCGTCTACCGGGGGGAGCAGGGCCGCCGCGTCCTGCACGCCGAGGGGGTCTCGCTCGCGGCCATAGCTGCCGAGTTCGGCACGCCCACCTACTGCTATGCCAACGGGGCCCTGGTCGCCCGCTACCGCGCGCTCGCCGCCGCCGCGCCGAACGCGCTCGTCTGCTACGCGGTCAAGGCCAACGACACCCTCGCCGTGATCCGCACCTTCGCCCGCCTCGGCGCGGGCGCGGACATCATCTCGGGCGGCGAGCTGCGTGGCGCGCTCCGCGCCGGCATGGCGCCGGACCGCCTGGTGTTCGCCGGGCCGGGCAAGACGCGGGAGGAGATGGATTTCGCGCTCGCCAGCGGGGTCGGGCAGTTCAACGTCGAATCGCCCGCCGAGCTCGACGCCCTCGACGCGGCCGCCCAGGCGCAGGGCACGCGCGCGTCGGTCGCGCTCCGCGTCAACCCGGACGTCGATGCCGAGACCCACGACAAGATCGCCACCGGCCGGCGCGGCGACAAGTTCGGAATCGACGACGCGGAGATTCCGGCGCTCTACGCCCGCGCGGCGGCGCTGGCAGGGATCGAGCCCGTGGGCCTCGCCGTCCACATCGGCTCGCAGCTCGCGCGCCTCGCGCCGTTCGAGGCCGCCTTCGACCGCCTCGTCGCGCTGGTCGACAGCCTGCGCGCGGCCGGCCATCCGGTGACGCGGCTCAACCTCGGCGGCGGGCTCGGCGTCCGCTACCGGGACGAGACGCCGCCCGATGTCGATTCCTACGGCGCGCTGGTCGAGCGCGTCCGCCAGCGTCTCGGCGTGACCGTGGCGATCGAGCCCGGCCGCTGGCTGGTGGCGCCGTCAGGCGTGCTGCTCACCCGCGTGATCGCGGTCAAGCAGGCGGGCGCGCGCCGCTGGGCCATCGTCGACGCCGCCATGAACGACCTGCTGCGGCCCGCGCTCTACGACGCCTGGCACGGCATCGAGCCGGTGGCGGAACCCGCGCCGGGCGCCGAAACCGTGGAGACCGACATTGCCGGCCCGGTCTGCGAGAGCGGCGACGTGCTGGGGCGGGGGCGGCGGCTACCGCCTCTTGCCGCCGGCGACCTGCTGGCGGTGCGCGACGTGGGCGCCTACGGCTCCGTCATGGCATCAACTTACAACGGCCGCCCGTTGCCTGCTGAGGTCATGGTGCGGGGCGACGCGCTCTCGTCCATCCGACCGCGCCAGGATCACGAGGCCCTGCTGGCGCGCAACCTGGTCCCCTCCTGGCTCGCTTGAGAGCCGCCCGGCCGTGCCGCGCTACCCTCGATCCTCGACGACGAAGCCCACGGTGACCCGCGCGGCTCCCTCCGGCGGCTCCGCGAGCCAGCTCTCGAAGGTCGTCGTCCGACCGCCGTCGAGAACGGTCGCAACCGCAGCCACGCGCCAGCGATGCAGCTCCGTGCCGGCCTCGTCGACAAGCACCGCCTGCAGGGTGGGCACCGTGCGGCTGTTCTCGATGGTATTCTCGATGACCCCGCGCACCAGCAGGACCGCGCCGTTGCCCCCCTGCACGCGCTCCGACTCGATCCCGGCGATGCGAAGGCCGTCGGCGTGTGGCACCCTGATCGGCAGCCCGGCGGAATCGTAGGCCCCCACGGTGTCCGGCCAGGCGGCGACGATGGTGTTGCGGCCGAGCGCAAGCCCGGTCAGCACGACCGCGACGACGAAGCCGGCGACAAGCCAGCCGATCCACACCCCGCTGCGCTCAGGCGCGGGCGGCGGGGAAGGCGCCGGCGGGGGCACGTTCGGCTCAGGCCGCGGGGCCACGCTCCGCTGCGGCAGCTCGAGCCAGACATGACCGCAGCTCGAGCACCGCACGCGGCGGCCGGAGTCGCCGAGGGCGGCCGGATCGATCCGAAAGCGCGTCGAGCAGGCGAAGCAGCGTATGATCATGGGGGAACGGGCAGGCGCCCTCTCTCCGAATCAATACCCATGGCATGGGCGGCGGGACCAAGTACCCTCTATACCCGCTCTGTCAACCCCGGATGGTCCGGCGGTGCTGGGGCGCACGGCCCGCGTACCCGCCAGGCGGTGGCCGACTCGGCAGCCCGGCATGGAGTCTAGCGCGAGAGAACGAACCCGGCGATGGGCGCTCCGCGTTGCGCGCGTGGTGCTGACGGCGCTCGCCGTCGCAGCCCTGCTCTGGTCCGGCGGGCTCGCGTGGTTCGCCGAGGCCTCGCGCGAGGCCTCCGACCGGCCGGACCTCGTCACAGAGGCCATCGTCGTGCCGACCGGCGGCTCGGGCAGGCTGGAGGAGGGCCTGCGCCTGCTGGAGGAGGGCCGCGCGCAGGCGCTCTTCGTGACCGGCGTGGGCGAGGGAGTCGAACGGGAGGAGCTGCGCGAGCGCCACGATCCCGCCCTCTGGGCCTGCTGCGTGGAGCTTGGCTACGAGGCCGAGGACACCGAGGCGAACGCGCGGGAAGCCGCCGCCTGGATGGAGAGCCGCGCCTTCACGAGCCTGCGCCTGGTCACCAGCGGCTATCACATGCTGCGCGCCATGATGGAGTTCCGAAGCGCCATGCCAAATGCTACTCTCGTGGCACACCCTGTGTTTCCGGAGCACGTCAAGGTCGAGCATTGGTGGCGCTATCGCGGGACCGCGGCCCTGATCGCGAGCGAGTTCACCAAGTATCTGTGGGCACTGGCGCGCCGGACTCTCGGTATCGGCCTGCGCCGGCGCACACGCTTGGCAACACGCTGCGCTCGGCGCTCTGCACGGTCGCCTTCTATACCTGGGGCGTGATGATCGGCACCGTCATGGTGCCGATGCTGGTGCTGCCGCGCGCCTGGTTCCGCCAATTCGTCATCACCTGGTCCGCCGGCAACGGGTTCCTGCTCAGGATCATCGCGGGCGTCCATTCCGAAATCCGCAACCGCGAGCACCGGCCCACGGGGGCCGCGATCATCGCGTCCAAGCACCAGTCGGAGTGGGAGGCCCACGTCTTCCTGCACGAGCTCGACGACCCCGCCTACGTCATCAAGAAGGAGCTCTCCTACGTCCCCGGCTACGGCTGGTTCTCGGCCAAGGTGAACATGATCTTCGTCGACCGCGAGGGCGGCGGAAAATCCCTGCGCGGCCTCATCCGGGGCGCGAAGAAGGCGGTGGCGCGCGGCCGCCCGGTGGTGATCTTCCCCGAAGGCACGCGGGTCCTGCCCGGCGAGAAGCTGCCCTACCGGCCCGGCGTGGCAGCCCTCTACGGCGCCCTCGACGTGCCGGTGGTTCCGGTGGTGCTCAACTCGGGCATGCACTGGCCCAAGGGCTCCTTCCGGCGCTATCCCGGCACCATCGTCATGGAGTACCTGCCGCCGATCCCGCCGGGGCTGCCGCGCCGCGAATTCATGCAGCGCCTCGAATCGACGATGGAAGAGGCGGCGCAGCGGCTCTTCGCCGAGCTCTACGGGCCGCCGGAGGACGCCGCGCCCCCGCAGGCCGAGGACGCCCGGCCCGGCCAAGCCGACGCGGCCTAGGCCGGCGTCGGATTCGTCGATCCGTCGGTCGTCCGATCGCACTATATTGCGTGAAGCGAGCCCGGCTGGTAGAGTGAGCAGGCGAGAAACAAAGTGCGAACATCGGCGCATGACAAGCCGCTGGATGAGGACGCGGTGACGGTGGACCGATCATGACCGAGATGCTGCCGATTTCGTCCCGCATCTGGGACATGAAGTACCGCCTGAAGGCGGCGGACGGCACGCCCGTCGACGGCACCATCGAGGACACGTGGCGCCGCGTCGCCCGCGCGCTCGCCGCGGCCGAGGCGGAGCCCGCGCGCTGGGAGCCCGCGTTCTACGACGCGCTCGCCGGCTTCAGGTTCCTGCCTGCCGGGCGCATCCTCGCCGGCGCCGGGGCGGAGCGGCAGGTCACGCTCTTCAACTGCTTCGTGATGGGCCGGGTCGCGGACGACATGACCGCGATCTTCGACAACCTGAAGGAAGCCGCGCTCACCATGCAGCAGGGCGGCGGCATCGGCTACGACTTCTCGACGCTCCGGCCCAAGGGCGCGCCGGTCAAGGGCGTGGGCGCCGATGCCTCGGGCCCGCTCCCCTTCATGGACTGCTGGGACGCGATGTGCCGCACCATCATGAGCGCCGGCTTCCGGCGCGGCGCGATGATGGGCTGCCTGCGCTGCGACCACCCCGACATCGAGGCCTTCATCGAGGCCAAGCGCGATCCCGGCCGGCTGCGCATGTTCAACCTCTCGGTGCTGGTGACGGACGCGTTCATGCAGGCGGTGAAGGACAACGCGCCGTGGGAGCTCGCCTTCGAGGGCGTCGTCTACCGCACCGTCCAGGCCCGCGCGCTGTGGGAGCGGATCATCCGCTCGACCTACGCCTATGCCGAGCCCGGCGTGATCTTCATCGACCGCATCAACCGGGCCAACAACCTCGCCTACTGCGAGGAGATTTTTGCGACCAACCCCTGTATCACGGCCGATGGTTGGATCCAGACATCGAATGGCCCGCGACAAGTCAGGGAACTGGTCGGCCGACCCTTTGAAGCCATCGTGAACGGCGCCGTCTCGCAGTCGGACCCGCGTGGCTTTTTCCCGACCGGGCGCCGCCAGGTTCTCAACCTGTTGACCGAGGAAGGCTATCGCCTGTCCCTCACCCCGAATCATCGGGTTCGTCGCGTTACCCGCTCGCTTCGGCGCATAATCGAAACAGAATGGGTTGAGACACGCCATCTCCGGCCCGGCGATGAAATCCTGGTGCACGATCACCGCGGCACGCCAGGCTGGTCCGGCCCCCATACGGAATCCGAAGGCTATCTGATCGGTCTCCTGATCGGCGACGGAACCTTGAAGGACGACGCCGCCGTCCTCTCCGCATGGCCGGGTGCCTTGGCGGCAAATGGCGGCTATGAGCGTCCGGGAGTGCACGCCGTTATGGACGCCGCCCACGACGCGGCGCGAACGCTGCGCCACCGTGCCGATTTTCGCGGCTGGCACGCGATACCCGGCCGCGGCGAGTATCGAATGAAGCTCGGCGCGCTCAGGCACCTGGCGAAGGACCTGGGTCTACGGCCCGCTCGCAAGGCGGTCACGCCTGTCATGCATCGCACATCCGCCGCCTTTCATGTCGGCTTCCTTCGTGGACTCTTCGATTCGGATGGCAGCGTGCAGGGCAATCACGGCAAGGGCATCAGCGTGCGCCTGGCGCAGAGCGACGAGCAGCTCCTGGTCGAGGTTCAGCGCATGCTCCTGCGCCTGGGCGTCGCCTCGCGCCTGTACCGAAACCGACGGGCCGAAGGCCAAAAACGCCTCCCCGACGGTCGCGGTGGATTGCGCGAGTACAGTGTCAGGGCCAACCACGAACTCGTCATCAGCCGCGAGAACATTCTGCGTTTTCATCGATTGATCGGGTTCCATGACCGCGACAAGGCGCGAAAGCTGGAGATTGCGCTGGCGGGCTATCGCCGACGGCTGAATCGCGAACGCTTCGCGGTCACCGTGCGCGCCATGGAGCCGATGGGCGAAGAGGAGGTCTTCGACGTAGCAATTCCCGGGGTCAACGCCTTCGATGCCAACGGCCTCGTCGTCCACAACTGCGGCGAGCAGCCGCTGCCGCCCTACGGCGCGTGCCTGCTCGGCTCCATCAACCTCGCGAGCCTGGTGCGGAACCCTTTCGAGCAGGATGCGGCCCTCGACATGGCGGCGCTGGAGGCGCTCACCGCCACAGCCGTCCGGATGCTGGACAACGCGATCGACTGCTCGCGCTTCCCCATCGCGGCGCAGCGGGAGGAGGCGCAGGCCAAGCGGCGCATCGGGCTCGGCGTCACCGGGCTCGCCGACGCGCTCATCATGTGCCGGGCGCGCTACGGCGGCGCTACGGCGAACGGCTTGATTGCCCAGTGGATGGGCGGCCTGCAGCGGGCGGCCTACCTCGCTTCCGCCCGGCTCGCGGCGGAGAAGAGCACCTTCCCCCTCTACGACGCCGCGCGCTATGCCGAGAGCCCGACGATCCAGGGTCTCGACGACGACGTGCGGGCGGCGATCGCCGAATCCGGGGTCCGCAACGCGCTGCTCACCTCGGTGGCGCCGACGGGCACGATCTCGCTCTTGGCCGGCAACGTCTCGTCCGGTATCGAGCCCGTGTTCAGCTACTCGTACACGCGCAACGTGCTCATGCCCGACGGCTCGCGCCGGGCGGAAACCGTGGACGACCACGCCTACCTGCTGTTCCGCCGCCTCAAGGGCGATGCGGCGGCGCTGCCGGACTACTTCGTCGACGCCCAGTCGCTCCGCCCGGCCGATCACCTCGCCGTGCAGGCGCAGGCGCAGGCCTTCGTCGACAGTTCCATCTCCAAGACCATCAACTGCCCGGAGGAGATGGCGTTCGACGATTTCAGGGACGTCTACATGCGGGCCTACGACCTCGGCTGCAAGGGCTGCACCACCTACCGGCCCAACCCGGTGACCGGCGCGGTGCTAGAGGGCGCATCCGGCAGGGCTGCCGGCAGCACGCCCGCAGCCGGGGCCGAGGGCGCCGCCCCGCCGCAGGCAGAGGCGCCAACGCGTCTCCCCGCCGCGCGGCAGAGCGAGCTTCCGCTCGATCCGCCGCCGGCCAGGCCCGCAGACGCCTTCGAGGCGGGCGGCGTGATCCACATGACCCGCCCGCTGGAGCGGCCCGAGGCGCTGCAGGGCAGCACCTACAAGATCCGCTGGCCCGAGCACGACCACGCCATCTACATCACCATCAACGACATCGTCCGCGACGGCCGGCGTCAGCCCTTCGAGATCTTCATCAACTCCAAGAACACCGAGCACTATGCCTGGACGGTGGCGCTCACGCGGATGATCAGCGCCGTCTTCCGCCGGGGCGGCGACGTGTCCTTCATCGTCGAAGAGCTGAAGGCCGTCTTCGACCCGCGCGGCGGCCAGTGGGTCGGCGGCCACTATGTGCCGTCCATCCTCGCCGCCATCGGCGGCGTGATCGAGCAGCACCTGGTGACCATCGGCGCGCTCGCAGCCCCGGAGGCCGAGGCCGCGCGGCTGGAGCCGCCCACGGTCGAAGGCGGCGGGGCGCCGGCGGGCTCGGCGCGGTTCTGCGTGCGCTGCGGGCAGCCGGGCCTCCTGCATCGCGAGGGCTGCGACATGTGCCCGGCCTGCGGCTACTCCAAGTGCGCTTGAACCCGTAAGGCACCCCGTTTACCGTTCTTCGGACCGAGTCCGTCCATGAGAAGACCGATGAGACTCGTCCTCCTGGCCGCCTTTGCCGCAGGCGCGATCGTGATCGCCGTGGCCGGCTATGCCGGCTACTGGTTCATCGCCGCGGGCGAAATCGGCGACCGCATCGACGAGTGGGCCGAGACGCAGCGGGCCGAAGGGCTCGAGATCGAGAGCGCGGGCACGGAGGTCGCCGGCTTCCCCACCCGCTTCGAGGTCACGCTGCGCGAGCCCCGCATCCACGACACGCGCAACGGCTGGCGCTGGGCTGCCGCCTCGCTGCGGGCCGAGGCCTCCGCCTGGAACTTCAGCGAGGTCACCGTCTTCCCCCACCCCCGCAACGCGGTTCAGGTCCTCGTCGAAGGCGGTGAATGGCGCGCCATCGAGGCGGCGTTGGCAGGCGGCCAGCTCGTCGTCCGGCTGGACGACGAGCGGCGCTTCGAGGAGATCACGCTCGACCTGCAGGGAGTCGAGGTCGCGGGCATCTGGCCGGAGGGCCTCGCCCGGATCGGCAGCCTGCAGGCCAACGGCGTCGCCCTCGAGGACGAGGGGACCGGCGAGGAGGTCCTGAAGACGTCCATCGCCGTGCGCGACGCCACACTCCCGAGCGACCTCGCCGAGGGGCTGGGCGAGACCCTCGACTTCCTCGACATCGACGCGAGTGTGGTGGGCTCGATCCCGAGCGAGCGCGGCACCAACGCGGCGATCACCGCCTGGCGCGACGCCGGCGGCACGCTGGAGCTCACGGGCTTCCGCGTCCGCTGGGGGCCGCTCGGGATCGAGACCAGCGGCACCATCGCGCTCGACGGCGCCATGCGCCCCATCGCCGCGCTCACGGCCGACATCATCGGCTACGGCGACGTGATCGACGCGCTCATCATGAGCAACCTGATCCCGCTCGGCGACGGCTTCATCGCCAAGGTCGCCTTCAACATGCTGGCCGAGAGGCCGGAGGACGGCAGCGCGCCGGTGCTGCGCGGCGTGCCGGTGACGGCGCAGGACGGCACGTTGACCGTGGCGACGATCAAGCTCGCCGAGCTGCCGCCGCTCCCGCTGGAGTAGGGGAGAGGTCCGCCACTAAGGCTTCGCCAGGACCCCGCCGTCGACGATCAGCTCGGTCCCGGTGATGAAGGACGCCGCGTCAGAAAGCAGGAACAGCGCGGCGTTCGCCATGTCGCGCGGCGTGCCGACGCGCCCGAGCGGCACCACCGCGGCGATCGCGTCCCCCTGCTCCGGGTTGTCGATCCAGCGCTGCTGCATCGGCGTCTGCGTCGGCCCCGGCAGGATCGTGTTGGAGCGGATGCCGTCGCCCGCGAACTGGATCGCGATGGACTTCGACATGGCGATGAGCCCGGCCTTGGAGGCCTGGTAGGCGTCCTGCGGCGCGTCGTCGCCGCGCACGCACTGGATGGTCGAGATGTGCGCCATGGCGCCGCCGCCGGTCCGCCTCATCAGCGGCACCGCGTGGCGGGCGCAGAGCGCCGCGCCCTTGAGGTTGATCGCGAGCACGTCGTCCCAGACGCCGAGGTCGATATCCACCAGCGAGCGGTCGCGGCCGAACCAGAGCACGCCGGCGGCATTCACCAGGTAGTCAAGCCGGCCGGCCGCCTCGTGGCATTCCGCCAGCGCCTGGGCGACGGCGTCGGCATCGCGCAGGTCGGCCTGGACGTAGCGCGCGTCGGCGGGCAGGTCGTTCGGCTGCGGCTTCACGTCGAAGAGCGTGGCCTCCGCGCCGGCCGCAAGCAGGTCGCGCGCGATCTGCAGCCCCATGCCGCCGCCGGCCCCGGTCACGAAGGCGTTGCGCCCGCTGAAGTCGGCCTGCATCTGGCTCATCGGTCCCTCCCTGGCAGAGCCATCGCTTTAGCCGCAATTCCGGCACACCCGCAAGCTGTCGCTCGCCCCCGCCCTGTGGCACCCTTCGGTCCAAAGCGCCCCCACCTCACCCCGACCCTCTCCTCCCCCGAGGGGAGGAGAGGGAGAAGGGGCGGCACCGCATTCGTTCCCCCTCCTCCTGGGAGGAGGGGGCAGGGGGAGGTGGGTTTCGTCGGATCGCTACGCCGCCGCTGGAGGACTCGTGGCTGGGCTCGACCGCAGGCTGAGCGTCGCGCCGATGATGGCGCGGACCGACCGGCACTGCCGCTACTTCCTGCGGCAGATCAGCCGGCGCACGCTCCTCTACAGCGAGATGATCCATGCGGAGGCGGTGCTGCGAGGCGACCGCGAGCGCCTGCTCGGCTTCGACGCGGCGGAGCATCCCGTGGGCCTCCAGCTCGGCGGCGCGGAGCCGGACGCGCTCGCCCGCGCGGCGGAGGTCGGCCAGGCCTTCGGATACGACGAGATCAACCTGAACATCGGCTGCCCGAGCCCCCGCGTCCAGAAGGGGCGCTTCGGCGCCGCCCTCATGGAGACGCCCCAAGTCGTGGCCGACTGCGCGCGCGCGATGATCGGCGCGGTCGACATCCCCGTCACCGTGAAGTGCCGTATCGGGATCGACGGGCGGGGCGAGTACGAGGACCTGAGGCGCTTCGTGGAGACTGTCGCCGCCGCCGGCGTGACGAGCTTCGCCGTGCATGCGCGCATCGCCGTGCTCGACGGGCTCAGTCCGGCCCAAAACCGGGAGATCCCGCCGCTCCGCTACGACGCCGTCTACCGCCTGAAGCGGGAGCTGCCGGGTCTGGAGGTGGTCATCAACGGCGGCGTCGCCAGCCTCGACGAGGCGGCCGCGCACCTCGGCCGGGTCGACGGCGCCATGATCGGCCGCGCGGCCTACGCCGACCCCGCCATGCTGCGCGATGCCGACCGGCGCATCTTCGGCGCAGCCGTGAGCGCGCGGCCGAGCCGGCACGACATCGCCCGCGCCATGCTGCCCTACGCGCGCCGGGCGTGCGCGGACGGCGTGCCGCTCCACCACGTCACCCGGCACATGCTGGGTCTCTTCGCGGGCCGGCCCGGCGGGCGTGCCTGGCGCCGCGCGCTCGGCGGCGGCGGCCACCGCCCCGGCGCCGGCGCCGAGATCATCGAGGCGGCGCTGGCGCTGGTGCCGGAGCCCGACGCGTCCCCGGATGGTCGGCGACGGGACACGGCCCGAGCCCCTAGGGTCCGCGCGCTCGCCCAGGCTCGGTAACGGGAATCCCCCCTTTCTTCGCATCGTCCGCCCGCTAAGATGACCCGCCCGCGGCCGTCATGGCCGCGAAGCGCACGTTCGAGGACAGGGGACGATGGCGAGAATCGGCGTCGATGTCGGGGGGACGTTCACCGACCTCATCCTGGAGACCGATGGCGACGCGAGCGCCGCCGCCGCCGACCGGGTCTTCGTCCACAAGGTGCCGAGCACGCCGGAGGACCAGTCGCTGGGCGTCATCCGGGGCGTGCTCGAGATCTGCGCCGAGGCCGGCGTCGCGCCCGGCGCCATCGAGCAGATCGTTCACGGCACGACCATCGCGACCAACACGGTGATCGAGTATTCCGGCGCCGAGGTGGGCATGCTCACCACGCGCGGCTTCCGCGACATCCTGCACATGGCGCGGCACAAGCGCCCGCACAACTTCTCGGTGCAGTTCGACGTGCCCTGGCAGTCGCGCCCGCTGGTCAAGCGCCGCAACCGGGTGCCGATCACCGAGCGCATCCTGCCGCCGGAGGGCAGCATCGAGACCGCGCTCGACGAGGACGAGGTGCGCGCTGCGGCCGAGCTGTTCAAGGCGCGCGGCGTGGACGCGATCATCGTCTGCTTCCTCTTCGCCTTCCTCAACGATGCGCACGAGCGCCGCGCCAAGGAGATCGTCCTGGAGGTGATCCCGGACGCCTACGTCAGCCGCTCCTCCGAGGTGGTCGACGTCATCCGCGAGTACGAGCGCTTCTCGACCGCCGCGATGAACGCCTTCATCGGCCCGCGCACGTCCTTCTATCTCAACAATCTGGACCGGGCGCTGAAGGAGAACGGTGTCGACGCCCAGATCCGCGTCATGCAGTCCAACGGCGGCGTGACCACGCTCGCCGGCGCCGCCGAGCGCCCGGTGACGATCCTCATGTCCGGGCCCGCCGGCGGCGTCATCGGCGGCCAGTGGGCGGGCGACATGTCCGGCGTGCGCAACCTCATCACCGTCGATATCGGCGGCACCTCGGCGGACATCAGCGTCGTGCCGGGCGGCGAGGTCCGCATCATGAACCCGAGAGACACGCAGGTGGGCGGCTACCCGATCCTGGCCCCCATGATCGACCTCGCGACCATCGGCGCGGGCGGCGGCTCCATCGCCTACGTCGACGAGGGCGGGGCCTTCCGCGTGGGCCCCCGCTCCGCCGGCGCCGCTCCGGGGCCGGCCTGCTACGGCCGGGGCGGCACCGAGCCCACCGTGACCGACGCGCAGGTGGTGCTCGGCCGGCTCGACCCGGAGCAGTTCCTCGGCGGCGGGCTGGAGATCGACCCGGCGAAATCGCGCAAGGCGCTGGAAGACAACCTCTGCGGCCCGCTCGGCATGTCGCTGGAAGAGGCGGCGCTCGGCGTGATCCGCGTCATCAACTCCAACATGTCGCTCGCGATCCGCGCCAACTCCGTCGCCAAGGGCGTCGACCCGCGCGACTACGCCCTCGTCGCCTTCGGCGGCGCCGGCCCGCTGCACGGCGTGGCGCTCGCGCGCTCGGTCTTCGCCCGCGAGGTGATCGTGCCGCCGGCGCCGGGGATCAACGCCGCGACCGGCCTGCTCGCCACCGACATGCGCTACGAGTTCACCCGCTCGGTGCTCTGCGTGCTCACCCAGGCGAGCCAGGACGAGATCGACGCGCTCAACGCCGAGACCGACACCCTCGTGCAGCGCGCCCGCGACGCGCTCGCGGCGGACGGCGTGGCGCCGGAGCACCAGCGCGTCGTCAGGATCGCGGAGTGCCGCTACCAGGGGCAGGGCTTCGAGCTGCGCGGCACCATGCCGGACGGCCCGCTCACGCTGGACAACCGGGCGGCGCTGCTGGCGAGCTTCCACGAACGCCACCGGCAGGACTACGGCCACGCCTTCGAGGACCAGGAGGTCGAGGTCATCACGCTCCGCGTCGTCGCCTCGGCCGGGATCGGCGCGCTGAGCTGGCCGGAGTCGCCGGCGGGCGACGGCCGCAACCCGGAGGACGCGCTGCTCTACCGCCGCGCCACCACCTTCGACGACGGCAAGACCTACGAGACGCCGCGCTTCGACCGCGGCGGGCTCCGGGCCGGCCAGCACATCGACGGCCCGGCCATCGTCATCCAGACCGATTCGACCACCATCGTCCCGCCCGGCCACGAGGCGACGGTCGCGCAATCGGGCAATCTGCACGTGAGGGAGGTCGCCCAGCCATGACCGCCGAGAGGATCGACGTCGACCCGATCACCCTGCAGGTGATCGGCGGTGCGCTGCACACCATCGCCAAGGAGATGGGGCATGTGCTCTACCGCATGTCCTACTCGTCCATCATCCGGGAATCGGAGGATCTCGGCGCCGGGCTCTTCGACCGCAGCTTCAACACGCTCTGCGAATCGGATTCGACGCCGATGCACATCGGCTCCATCCCCGCCTACCTGCGCGGGATCGACGAGACCCTGCACGACCCCTGGCAGCCGGGCGACATCGTCATCCACAACCACCCCTACTACGGCGCGAGCCACTCGCCGGACATCGCCGCCGTGGCGCCGGTCTTCTACGACGGCGAGCTGGTCGGCTACTCGGCCAACACCGCGCACCACGTGGATATCGGCGCAGCCACGCCCGGCCTCATCATCGACGTGCCGGACGTCTTCGCCGAGGGCATGCTGTTCAAGGGCGTGAAGCTCTACGAGGGCGGCAAGCTCAACCGTGCGCTCTGGCAGTTCATCGAGACCAACACGCGGGTGCCGAGCCAGGTGATGGGCGACATCGAGGCCCAGGTCGCCTCCGCCGAGCTCGGCGTCAAGCGCTTCGTCGAGCTCATCGACCAGCACGGCAAGGACCTGGTGTTCGCCGCCACCGAGCAGCTCATGGACTATTCCGAGCGCATGCTGCGCCGCCAGATCGGGGCGATCCCCGACGGCGAGTACCGGGCCGAGGGTTTTCTGGACGACGACGGACGCAACCGGAAGGAGCCACTCCCGGTCAAGGTCGCGGTCCGCATCGAGGGCGATTCCGCCGAGGTCGACCTCACCGGCTCGTCCCCCCAGGTGCCGACCGCCTTCAACGTGCCCTTCGAGGGCTCGACCAAGGTCGCCTGCTACTTCGCTTTCCGCGCGCTGCTGCTCGATACGGCGACCATCAGCGAGCACGTGCCGCAGAACGAGGGCTCGTTCCGCCCCATCAAGGTCACCGCGCCCAAGGGCACGATCTTCAACCCCGAGTATCCGGCGTCAGCCGAGGCGCGCTTCAACCAGATCCAGCGCGTGGTCGACTGCATCGCCAAGGCGCTTGCCCCGGTGATCCCGGAGAAGGTGACGGCGGGCTCTTCCGCCGACGTCTCCGCGATCGCCTATTCCGGCGTCAGGCCGGACGGCCAGTACTGGGTCTTCATCGAGGTCAACGAGGGCGCCTGCGGCGGCAGGCCCCATTCCGACGGGCCGGACACCATCGAGGAGCTGATGCGCAACACGCGCAACAACCCCATCGAGGACCTCGGCATGCACCTGCCGCTGCTCTGCGATCGCTACGAGTTGCGCGACGACGTGATGCCGGGCGCGGGCCGCCATCGCGGCGGCATCGGCGTGATCAAGGTGCAGCGCTACCTCACGCCCGGCTTCCTCACCCACGAGGCGGACCGCCACGACGACCCGCCCTGGGGCTTTCGCGGCGGCACGACCGGCCAGGGCGGGCGCCTCATCAAGTACAACGTGGCCGAGCCTGAGCGCGTCGAGGACCTGCCGGCCAAGATCCACGGGCTGCGCAACCAGACCGGCGACTGCATAGGCTTCCTCGGCCCCTGCGGCGGCGGCTACGGCGACCCGCTGGAGCGCACGGCCGAGCAGGTGCGCGAAGACGTGCTCGACGACTTCTGCACCCGCGAGCATGCGCGCGACGCTTACGGCGTGGTTCTCACCGAGGCGCTGGAGATCGACGTCGCCGCGACCGCGGCGCGCCGCGCCGAGATGGCGAAACAGGCGGCCTAGAGCGAGTTTCGACCCTGCCGGCTCACGGCGGCTCGAACATCCCCCACCTCTCCCTGTCCCTCTCCGCCCCCCAGGGGCGGAGAGGGGACGCAAGCCGAACCAGCCTTTTCTCCCTCTCCTCCCCACGGGGGAGGAGAGGGCCGGGGTGAGGAGGGGGAGCCGCGGGCCGCGTCGCAGGCGACGACGCGAGCGTGCGGCAACTGAGAAAGGTTCGATCCGGTCGGATCGTGCCCTACAGCCGGAAGCGGTCGCCGAGGTAGACGCGCCGCACCTCGTCGTGGGAGACGATCTCCGAGGGCGGGCCCTCCATCAGCACGGCGCCCTCGTTGATGATGAAGGCGCGGTCGACGATGTCGAGCGCCTCCCGCACGTTGTGATCCGTCAGCATCACGCCGATGCCGCGGTCCTTGAGGTGGGCGACGAGGTCGCGAATTTCCGCCACCGCGATGGGGTCGATCCCCGACAGCGGCTCGTCCAGCAGCATGAAGCGGGGCTTGGACGCGAGCGCGCGGGCGATCTCCACCCGCCGCCTCTCGCCGCCCGAGAGCGCGAGCGACGGCGTGCGCCGCAGATGGGTGATCGAGAACTCGGCGAGCAGCTCGTCCAGCACATGCTCGCGCTCGTCGCGCGCCTCGATCGTCACTTCCAGCACCGCGCGGATGTTGTTCTCCACCGTGAGCCCGCGAAAGATCGAGGCCTCCTGCGGCAGGTAGCCGAGGCCGAGGCGGGCACGGCGATACATGGGGAGCCCGGTGATGTCGTGCCCGTCGAGGAAGACACGGCCGTAGTCCGCCGCCATCAGGCCGGTCATCAGGTAGAAGCAGGTCGTCTTGCCGGCGCCGTTGGGGCCGAGCAGGCCGACCGCCTCGCCGCGCTGCACGCTCAGGCTGAGGCCGCGCAGGACCGGCCGCTTCCTGAAGCTCTTGCCGAGGTTCTCCGCCCGCAGGCCCGGATTGCCGGCATGGACGACGGGCGCAGCAGGGCTGCCGCCGGGGCCCACGGTCGCCGGCGCGGTCATGCGGCTCTCACCCTGCCTGCCGTCACGCGTTACTCGCCTTCCTCCTCCGGCACGAAGAGACCCTGCACGCGGGTGTCGCCCGCGCCGGAAACCTTGCTCACCCCGGTCTCGAGATTCATCGTCAGCGTCTCGCCCTCGACGACGTTGTTGCCCTGGTTCAGCACCACGCCGCCGGTCAGGTCGATGGTCCCGTCTTCCACGTTGTAGATGCCGCGCTGCCCCTGCGCGATCTCGCCTGCCGAGGTGACCACGACGTTGCCCTGGGCCTCGATGCGCGAGACGCCGAGGTTGCCCGCGCCGCCCTCCGCCTCGCGGTAGTGGACCGTGAGCATGTCCGCGTTCAGCACCAGGTCGCCCTGGACCGCGTTGACGGCGCCTTCGAAGATGGCGACGTTCTCCGACTGCCGCACCTCGAGCGTATCGGCGGTGATCTCGATGGCTTCGCTCGCCGCGCCGGCCCCGTCATCGGCCTCCTGTGCCGCGCCCGCGCCGGCGAGGGCGACCGATACCGCGAGCGCCGCGGCGATCAGAGCGGCCCGCGACAGGTCGAGCGCCCGCCTGCGTCGGCTATCCCCGGCTCTCATCGTCTTGTCCTCCCGACGAGCCATCCAGTTCCTCCAGCGCATGCGGGAACAGGGTCACCCGCACCCGGCCGCCGAAGGTCATGACCTCTCCGCGCTCCAGGAGCGCGAAATTGCCCGCATCGAGCAGCCCGTGCGGGCCCTTGCCGCTCACCGGCTCGCGGCCCGTCGCGACGCCTGCCGGCAGGTCGATATGCGCCTCGGTGGTGACGAACTCGTGCCCCGCGTCCGAGCGCACCGTGACATCGCCGGCAAGGTCGAGGCTCTCGGCATCGCGCTGGTAAAGGCCCTCGTTCGCCGACAGCGCCAGCACGCCGTTCTGCGCCGGATCAGTGAAGATGTCGGCCTCCACGCCGGAGAGATGCACGATGGGCGAATCGCTCTCCGGCTGGAACGCCTCCTTGCCCCGCACGGCGAAGGGCCGGTTCTTCGCGTCCGTGCCCAGATAGCTC
Organism: Alphaproteobacteria bacterium; assembly: GCA_965221125.1. Classification (GTDB taxonomy): domain Bacteria; phylum Pseudomonadota; class Alphaproteobacteria; order UBA828; family UBA828; genus WTGU01. Next base: position 188,665 of record CBDCRW010000002.1, on the reverse strand, counting down.
GCGTTCAGCATGGTCAGGCGGCCGTCGATGCCCGCGTCGGTGGCCAGCGGGATGTGGATTCCCTCTCCCCCGTCGCTGACCAGCGGCCACCCGACCACGAGTCCGAGCAGGCATGCGGCCACCGCCGGCAGCAGATAGCGCATGAGGCCGACGAAGCCGCTGTACCGGCTCGGAGCCCCTCCGCCCGTGCCGGCGCCGGCCCGGTAGTAGCGGAGCCTGCCCACCTCGGTGGTGCCCGCCGGCGTGGTTCCGCCCACCTCGGTGGTCATGCGAGACCCGCCCGGAGGCAATCGTGGACGTGGACGACGCCGACCGGCCGCTTCTCCTCGGTCACGAAGAGGCTGGTGATCTGGCAGCGGTTCATGAGGTGCACCGCTTCGACGCCGAGCGCGCCGGCATGGATCGTGATCGGATCGGTGGTCATGACCTCTGAGACGGATCGTTGCAGAAGCTGCGCGTCCATGTGCCGCCTGAGGTCGCCGTCGGTGACGATGCCGGCCAGCGTGCCGTCGCCGTCGACGGCGCCGACGCAGCCGAGGCGCTTCGCGGTCATGACGATCAGCGCCTCCGCCATCGCCGTATCGGCAGGCACCAAAGGCAAGTCGTCGCCCGCGTGCATGATGTCGGCGACCCGGACCAGCCGCCGGCCGAGCTTGCCGCCCGGATGGTAAATCTTGAAGTCGTCGGCCGTGAGCCCCTTGCGCTCCAGCAGGGCGACCGCCAGCGCATCGCCCAGCGCCAGCATCATGATGGTCGACGTGGTCGGCGCGAGGCCGAGGGTGCCGGCCTCAGGCTCGTTGGGCAGAACGAGCGCGACCGTGGCCGCCTCGGCAAGCGTGCTCGGCGCCCTCCCCACGATCGCGACGAGTGGGATGCGGAAGCGCTTTCCGTAATTCACGAGGTCGGCCAATTCCGGCGTCTCGCCGGAGTTCGACAGCATCAGCAGCGTGTCGGCATCGGTGATCATGCCGAGATCGCCGTGGCTCGCCTCCGCCGGGTGAACGAAGAGCGCCGGCGCCCCGGTCGAGGCGAAGGTGGCCGCCATCTTGTTGGCGATGTGGCCGCTCTTGCCCATGCCGGAGACCACGATCCGGCCCCGGGTGGCCGCGAGAATCTCGGTCGCGACGACGAAGCGTTCGGTCAGTGACTCGGAGAGCCGCGCGAGCGCGCGCGATTCCTGGCTCACCACGCGCCGGGCGGCGGCGAGATCGGCATGCTCGATGATGTCGAGCGCGGCAGATATTGCAGTCGGGCCCACGGAATTCGAATTTTGTCTATTTCGTGGCAAGCATGATGCCGGCAGGGCCGTCCGTCAATGGATATTGCCGGTCTTGTAGCCAATTGCTCTAACGGAACGCCACATATTGTATGTTCAATGCAGCATAGCGGCCCAACATGACTGTGCGGGTTGGGCCGCGATCAGCCGTCTCCGGGCCGCATTCCTTGACCCGGCGGCGGTCCGGCCTATCCTGCGCCGATCCAGGGCCGGGGGCGAACGATCATGGAAGCTGTCGAGGCGATCGGCGCGGACGCGCACTCCGGGGCGGTGGGCGCGCTCAGGCATGACTGGTCGGTGGCGGAGGTCGAGGCGCTGCTTGCGCTGCCCTTCGCCGAGCTGATGTTTCGCGCCCAGGCCGTGCATCGCCGCCATTTCGACCCGAACCAGGTGCAGATGTCGACGCTGCTCAGCATCAAGACCGGCGGCTGCCCGGAGGATTGCGCCTATTGCCCGCAGAGCGCGCGCTACGACACCGGGCTCACGGCTGAGAAGATGATGTCGCTCGACGAGGTGCTGGCCGCGGCCCGGCGCGCCCGCGACGCCGGCGCCACGCGCTACTGCATGGGCGCCGCGTGGCGCAGCCCGAAGGACCGCGACCTCGACGCGGTCGCCGACATGGTGGAGGGCGTGAAGGCGCTCGGCATGGAGACCTGCGTCACCCTCGGCATGCTGAGCGCGCCCCAGGCGGCGCGGCTCGCGGACGCCGGCCTCGACTACTACAACCACAACCTCGACACCTCGGAATCGTTCTACGGCGAGATCATCACCACGCGCACCTACCGGGATCGCCTCGACACCCTGGGTCACGTGCGCGACGCCGGCATCAACGTCTGCTGCGGCGGCATCGTCGGCATGGGCGAATCGACGCGCGACCGGGCGGACATGATCGCGACCCTCGCGAGCCTGCCGACGCACCCTGAGAGCGTGCCCATCAACATGCTCGTGCAGGTCGAGGGCACGCCGCTCGCCGGCACGGACGCGCTCGACCCCTTCGAGTTCGTGCGCACGGTGGCGGCGGTGCGCATCGCCATGCCGCGCTCGATGGTCCGGCTCTCCGCCGGGCGCGAGCAGATGTCCGACGAGATGCAGGCTCTGGCCTTCCTCGCCGGCGCGAACTCGGTGTTCGTGGGGCCGGAGCTGCTGACGACGCCCAATCCCGAGCGCGACCGCGACAGCCGGCTCTTCGCCCGCCTCGGCATCCAGCCGATGCCGGTCTAGGCCGCGGCCGCGGCGCTCCCAGCGTTCGCCGTGGCGTGCCGCCCCCAAAGCACCCCTTCTGAGCCAGACTGGCTCGCCGAGGGCTACGGCCACGTCTGGCTGCCCTACACCCAGATGGCCGCCGTACCGCCGCCGCTTGCGGTGGCCGAGACCAGGGGCACGCGCATCGTGCTTGCCGACGGCCGCCAGCTGATCGACGGCATCGCCTCGTGGTGGACCGCCTGCCACGGCTACAACCACCCCCACATCCGCGCCGCCGTCGCCGCGCAGTTGGACCGCATGCCACACGTGATGTTCGGCGGCCTCGCCAACGAGCCCGCGCTCACGCTGGCCCGCCGCCTCGCCGCCATGCTGCCGGATCCGCTGAGCCGGGTGTTCTTCTCGGAGTCGGGCTCGGTGGCGGCGGAGATCGCGCTCAAGATGGCGCTGCAGTACTGGCTCAACCAGGGCGTGCGCGGGCGCCACCGCTTCGTGAGTTTCCAGGGCGCCTATCATGGCGACACCTTCGCCGCGATGTCCGTCTGCGACCCCGAGGAGGGCATGCACAGCCTGTTCGCGGGCGCGCTGCCGGAGCAGCACGTCGTGCCGCTGCCGCAGGACGAGGCGGGTGGCGCCGCCTTCGATGCCTACCTCGCCCGGCATCGGGAGGACGTGGCGGCGGTCATCGTCGAGCCGCTGGTCCAGGGCGCGGGCGGCATGCGCTTCCACGCGCCGGAGACGCTGCGCGCGCTGCGCGCGGCCTGCGACAGGCACGGCCTGCTGCTGATCGCCGACGAGATCATGACCGGCTTCGGCCGCACCGGGACGATGTTCGCCTGCGAGCAGGCAGACGTCGTGCCGGACATCGTGACGCTGTCGAAGGCGCTCACCGGCGGCACCATGGCGCTCGCCGCGACCGTCGCGAGCGAGCGCATCTTCGAGGCCTTCCTCTCCGACGATCCCGACGCGGCCCTCATGCACGGACCGACCTTCATGGCCAATCCGCTGGCCTGCGCCGCCGCCAACGCCTCGCTCGACCTGTTCGAGCGGGAGCCCCGCCTCGCCCAGGCGCGCGCCATCGAAGGCCGTCTCGAGGCCGCGCTGGAGCCGGCGCGGGCGCTGCCGGGCGTGGTCGACGTGCGCGTGCGGGGCGCGATCGGCGTCATCCAGCTCGATGACATGAGCCGCATCGGCTGGCTCAAGGCGCGCTTCGTCGACGCGGGCGTCTGGGTCCGCCCCTTCGGCGATATCGTCTATGTGACGCCCGCGCTCACCATCGACGAGGCCGACCTCGCCTGCCTCACGGACGCGCTCATCGATGTCGTGACGGCGTGGTCGAAGGAGCGTTAACTTCCGCCCACCCCTCAATCGAAGACGACGGACGGCAGCCAGGTGGTGAGCTCGGGGAAGAGGCCGAGTACCGCAAGCGCCGCGAGCTGGATGATGACGAAGGGGATGACCCCCCGGTAGATCTCGCCGGTGCGCACCGTGCGCGGCGCCACGCCCCGCAGGTAGAAGAGCGAGAAGCCGAAGGGTGGCGTCAGGAACGAGGTCTGCAGGTTCACCGCCATCATGATCCCGAGCCAGATCGGGTTGATGTCCATCTGCAGCAGCACCGGCGCGATGATCGGCACCACCACGAAGGTGATCTCGATGAAATCGAGGAAGAAGCCCAAAGCGAACATGATCAGCATGACCACCAGCATCGCGCCGATGACCCCGCCCGGAACGTTCGACAGCGCCTGGTGGACCATCTCGTCGCCGCCGAGGCCCCGGAAGACCAGCGAGAACAAGGCGGCGCCGATCAGGATGACGAAGACCATGGCGCTGATCTGCATGGTCGACCGCATGACCGGCACGAGCACGCCGGCGCGCCAGACCCGCCAGAGGCTCGTCCAGATCCCGTAGACAAGCAGCCCGCAGCAGACGAAGGCGGCGATGGCCGGCGCGCCGATGCCGGCCCGCGTGATCACGAGATCGAACTGGCCGGCGAGGATCATCATCAGGATCAAGGCGCCGCCCGCGAGGTAGAGCGGTGCGCTGCCGACGCTGCGTTCGAGCCTGGTGCCGCCTTCGGGCGCGAGCCGTGCGCCGGCGAGGATCAGCGAGCCGACGGCGCCCACCGCCGCAGCCTCGGTCGGGGTCGCGATGCCGCCGAGGATGGAGCCGAGCACGGCGATGATGAGCACGATCGGCGGCACCAGTGCGCGGCCGGTGCGCCGCCACACCTCGCGCCAGTCGCCGCCCAGCTCGCCGCGCGGAATCGCCGGCGCCGCATTGGGCCGCAACCAGGCGACGACCATCAGATAGAGCATGTAGAGGCCGACCAGCACCATCCCCGGCAAGAGAGCGCCGGCGAAGAGGTCGCCCACCGAGACCGGCTCCGGCGACCAGTTGCCGATGGCGCGCTGAGCATCGACGTAGGCGTTGGAGATCTGCTCGCCCAGGATCACGAGGACGATGGAGGGCGGGATGATCTGGCCGAGGGTGCCGGAGGCGCAGATCGTCCCGGTCGCGAGCTTGGGGTCGTAGCCGCGCCTGAGCATCGTCGGCAGCGAGAGCAGGCCCATGGTCACCACCGTGGCGCCGACGATTCCGGTGGAGGCGGCGAGCAGCGCGCCCACCGCGATCACCGAGAGCCCGATGCCGCCGCGCAGGCCGCCGAAGAGCCGCCCCATGGCCTCCAGCAGCTCTTCCGCCACCTTCGAGCGTTCCAGCATCACGCCCATGAAGATGAAGAGCGGCACGGCGATCAGCACCTCGTTCCACATCGCGTTGCCGAAGATGCGCTGCGGCATGGCGCGCAGGAAGCTGACGTCGAAGACGCCGAAGGCGTACGAGAAGAGGCCGAACAGCGCGGCCACGCCGGACAGCGTGAAGGCGACCGGGAAGCCCGCCAGCAGGCAGGCGAAGGTCGTCACGAACATGACGATGACGAGGACTTCGCCGATGGGCATGGCGGATCAGGCGGTCCCGCCGCCGGGATCGGCGATGGCGTCGTGGCGCCTCTGGCGGCCGGCCAGCGTGAGGACCGCGTGGAGCGCGAGCGAAAGGCCCTGGAGGGCGATGAGCACCACGAACGCGAGGATCATCGACTTGAGCGTGTAGATCGCCGGTATGCCGCTGGTTTCCGCCGAGCTTTCGAACACTGACCAGGACTGCTCCACATAGGGCCAGCTCGCCCAGCCGATGATCACGCAGACCGGCATCAGAAAGAGAATCACGCCCATGAGATCGATGAAGGCGCGCAGGCGCGGGCGCGCATCCCGGTAGAAGATGTCGACGCGGACGTGGCCGCCGTGCAGCAGCGTGTAGCCCGCACCCACGAGGAAGAGGGTGGCGTGGAGGTAGATCACCCCCTCCTGCATCGCGATGAAGCCCGCGCCGAAGATGTAGCGCATCACCACGACGACGAACTGGAGGAGCACCATGAGCAGCGCGAGCCACGAGGCGACGCGCCCGACGTGCTCGTTGACCACGTCGATTGCGCGTGTGAGCGCGGCTAATGCGGAGAGAGACGCCTGCATCTCATTTCAGCCGGCCGGCGCTCCTTTCAGGCGGCCAGCGCTCAAGCGCGGCGGCGGCCCTCATGCCCGCCTCTCCGGCGCCCTGTGGCGGCGCCGGGCTATTTCCGTTGCGGCGGCGCCGTTCGGGGCGGGCAACGACCGCCCGCCCCGAACGCACGTCTCGCCAGCGTACTATGCGGTCAGAAGCCGGGCGTTGCCGTAAGCCAGCTCCGAGCGCTCGTGGTAGGGCACCGCGGTCTTGCGGAAGGCGCTGAAGCTGTCGTAGACGCGCTGCGTGATGCCGCCCTCGGCGCCGACCTCGGCGACCACGTCGGCCGAATTCTCTCCGAGCGCCTTCAGCATCTCGTCCGACACGCGGCGAACCTGGACGCCGTGCTCGTTGATGAGCGTGTCCAGCGCCCCGGCGTTACGCGCGTTGAACTCGGCCAGCATGGCGGCGTTGTCCGCCGCGCAGCAGCTCTCGATCAGGCTCTGGTCCGCGGCGCTGAGTCCCTCCCACACGCCACGGTTGACGCCGCAGGTCAGGACCGTGCCGGGCTCGTGGAAGCCGGGCCAGTAGTAGTACTTGGTCACCTTGTAGAAGCCGAAGGCGAGGTCGTTCCACGGCCCCACCCATTCGGTGGCGTCGATGGTGCCGGCCTCGAGCGCGGGATAGATCTCGCCGCCCGGCAGCAGCAGGGCGTTGGCGCCGATGCGGCGCAGCACCTCGCCGCCGAGGCCCGGCATGCGCATCTTCAGGCCCTTGTAGTCCTCGAGCGTGTTCATCTCCTTGTTGAACCACCCGCCCCACTGGACACCGGTGTTGCCGGCGAGGAAGGGCTTCACGTTGAAGTCGGCCGAGAGCTCGTCCCAGAGCTCCTGTCCGCCTGCGTGGTAAATCCAGGCGTTGACCTCGTCTGCCGTGAGCCCGAAGGGCACGGTGGCGAAGAAGTTGAAGGCCTTGGACTTGCCCTGCCAGTAGTACTCGGCGGAGTGGTACATGTCCGCAGCACCCTCCGAGACCGCATCGAAGCAGCCGAGAGGCGGCACCAGCTCGCCGCCGCCGTAATGCTTGACCGTGATGCGGCCCTCGGTCGCGTCGGTGATGCGGTCGGCGAGCCGCTGCGCGCCGGTGCCGAGGCCGGGGAACTGCTTCGGCCAGGAGGTCGCCAGCTTGAGCTCCATCTTGCCCTGCGAGATCGCGGGCGCGGGGAAGCTCGATGCCGCGGCGGCCGCCACGGCGGCTCCTGCGACGGCCGTTCCCTTGAGGAGGCTGCGTCTTCCGATCTTCGTGCTCATTTCCTTGGGTCTCCCTTGCGTGGTTGCAGTCGGTGATTCGAGACGTCTCGGCCGCCTTCCCGCGCGTCCAGCAGCGTCCAGCCGCCCGTGCCGTGCACCTCGAGCGGTCGAAAGCGCGCCTTGTAGTCCATCTTGTCGCAGCCGTCGATCCAGTAGCCGAGATAGAGGTAGGGCAGGCCCCGCGACCGCGCCTCGCCCAGGAGGCGCAGGATCATGTAGCTGCCCGGGCTGTCCTTGACCCGCAAAGGCTCGTAGAACGAATAGACCGCCGAGAGCCCGTCGGCAACGACGTCGAACACGCAGACGCCGTAGAGGCGCCCGTCCGGGCTGCGGAACTCGGCGAGCCGGGTCTCGACGGCGCTTTCCTCGACGAGGGCGCCGTAGCCCTCGCGCCCCATTCCCGCCATCGCGCCGTCCGCGTGCCGCGCCGCCAGGTAGCGCTGGAAGAGCGCGTAGTGATCGGGCCGGGCCAGCGCCGGCATCACCCGCAGCGCGACACCCTCGTTGCGCGCGCCGACGCGCTTCAGCGAGCGGCTCGGCACGAACGCACCGACCCGGACCCGCGCCGAGACGCAGGCCCGGCAGCCGGGGCAGGCCGGCCGGTAGGCCGCGAGGTGGCTGCGGCGGAAGCCCGCGCGCAGCATCGCGTCGTAGTCGGTGTCCGCCTGCGGGCCGGTGAGCGTCGTGACGATCGAGCGCTCCCGCCGTCCCGGCAGGTACGGGCAGGGGCGGAGCGGGGTCACGCCCAGGAAGCTCAGCCCGCCGGCACGCGGCACGCCTGGCCGCGCCGGGTCCCGGCTCTGAATCGGGCGTATCTCGTTGGTCATCGCTGGGATTATAGGGCCGCGCCCACGTTCGCCAAGCAGGGGTTGGAGCGCGTCCGACTTTGACGGACGCGCGACAGGCCGCGACAGCGGCCCGCCGCGTATGCGGCGCCCTCGCGGAGGCGCCGGTCGAAGACCGGCTGCCGCGAGGGATAAAGGCCTGGAGCGTTGCCGTGCAAAACGGAAACGCTCCAGGGTTTAGACCGCCCGCCAGCCGATGTCGCGGCGCCAAAAGCCCTCCGGCCAGTCGATGCGATCCACGGCGTCGTAGGCGCGTCGCTGGGCTGCGGCGACGTCGGCACCCAGCGCGGTCACGCCGAGCACGCGCCCGCCTGCGGCCACGATGCCCTCCTCGCCCAGCGCCGTGCCGGCATGGAACACGGTGACGTCGCCCAGGGCCTCGGCCGCGTCGATCCCGCGGATCGCGCTGCCCTTCTCGTAGGCGCCGGGATAGCCCTCGGTCGCCAGCACGACGCAGAGCGCGGCCTCGTCGCGCCAGCGCAGGTCGAAGTCCCTGAGCTCGCCGTCGTGCGCCGCCACCAGCGCCGCCAGCAGGTCGGACCGGAGCCGGGGCACGAGGACCTGGCACTCGGGGTCGCCGAAGCGGGCGTTGACCTCGAGCAGCTTCGGCCCGTCGGCGGTCAGCATCAGCCCGGCGTAGAAGACGCCGGTATAGGGCGCGCCCTCCTCCGCCAGGGCGCGCACCAGCGGCTCGACGATCCGCGTCCGCGCCTCCTCGCAGAGCGCCGGAGTCATGACGGGCGCAGGCGAATAGGCGCCCATGCCGCCGGTGTTGGGCCCGGTATCGCCGTCGCCCACGGCCTTGTGGTCCTGCGCCGTCTCCAGCGGCAGCACAGTCTCGCCGTCGACCAGGGCGAAGTAGCTGGCTTCCTCGCCCGCCATCATCTCCTCGATGACGAGTTCCGCGCCAGCCTCGCCGAAGGCGCCCCCCAGCGCCGCGCGCGCCGCTTCGAGGGCCTCGTCCTCCGTCTGCGCGAGCACGACGCCCTTGCCGGCGGCGAGGCCGTCGGCCTTGACCACCAGCGGCGCGCCGTGTGCGGCGATGAAGGCTTCCGCGTCCGCGAGCGAGTCCGCGCGCCGGTAGGCGGCGGTCGGCACGCCGTGGCGGGCGCACAGGTCCTTCATGAAGCCCTTGGAGCCCTCGATCCGCGCGGCGGCCCTGCGCGGGCCGAAGGCCGCGATGCCCTCCGCCTCGAGCCGGTCGACGAGGCCCGCACACAACGGCGCTTCCGGCCCCACGACGACGAAATCGATCGCGTGTTCGCGGCAGAAGGCGACCACGCGCGCGAAATCCATGGGGTCGAGCGCGACGCAACGCGCCTCGCCCTCGATCCCGGCGTTCCCCGGCGCGCACCAGAGCGTCTCCAGCAGCGGCGACGCTGCAAGCTGCCAACAGAGCGCGTGCTCGCGCCCGCCCGAGCCCACCACCAGAACGTTCATGTGCGCCTCTCCGCGCCCGCCGATTCGGGCGTTACGATACACGCTCGGGCCCCCGCCAGCCCGCGATTCTCTCAGGGAAATTCCCGTAAATTAGGCCGTTCTTGCCGCTTGACGGTGGGTAGGCGCGTCACTAGGATGCGCCACCCTCTTGCCGACGGGGCTGTTCGGCGCGTGCCAGGGCGCCCGCTGTCATGCCCCGTGTTCGAGAGAGTTTCCGATGTGTCGGCGCAGGCCGGCGGCGGGGAAGCGGGCCGGGTCCGCTTGCCCCGGTCCACCTGCACGCGCCGCACTGCCTGTTGAACACGCTGTTGACCACGCTCGTGAACATGGAACCGCCGCGATGCCGACGATCAACCAGTTGATTCGCAAGCCGCGCACGGCGCCTGCCGCACGCAACAAGGTGCCGGCGCTGCAGGCTTGCCCGCAGAAGCGCGGCGTCTGTACCAGGGTCTACACGACGACGCCGAAGAAGCCGAACTCGGCGCTGCGCAAGGTCGCGCGCGTCCGCCTCACCAACGGCTTCGAGGTGACGAGCTACATCCCCGGCGAGGGCCACAACCTTCAGGAGCACTCGGTGGTCATGATCCGCGGCGGCCGGGTGAAGGATCTGCCGGGCGTGCGCTATCACATCATTCGCGGCTCGCTCGACACGCAGGGCATCCAGGACCGCCGCCAGCGGCGCTCCAAGTACGGCGCCAAGCGCCCCAAATAGAGCAAGAGAGGGAGCTGGCCGGTGTCTCGCCGTCGCGCTGCAGAGCGTCGAACCATCAACCCCGATCCCCGCCACGGGGATATGGTGCTGGCGAAGTTCATGAACTCGCTGATGCTCGACGGCAAGAAGTCGACGGCCGAGCGCATCGTCTACGGCGCACTCGACCGCATCCGGGACAAGACCGGGCAGGATCCCGTCCGGGTGTTCCACGAGGCGCTGGACAACGTGAAACCGGCGGTGGAGGTGCGCTCGCGCCGCGTCGGCGGCGCCACCTACCAGGTGCCGACCGAGGTCCGGCCCGACCGCCGCCAGACGCTGGCGATCCGCTGGCTCATCGGCGCGACACGGGACCGCTCCGAGACCACGATGGTCGACCGTCTCAGCAACGAACTCCTCGACGCCGCGGCAAACCGCGGCGTTGCCGTCAAGAAGCGGGAAGATACCCACCGCATGGCCGAGGCCAACCGGGCCTTTTCGCACTACCGCTGGTAGGCGAAGGCGTCCGCGGACAAGAAGAAGATCATGGCTCGGACCACGCCCCTCGAACGCTACCGGAATATCGGCATCATGGCGCATATCGATGCCGGCAAGACGACCACGACCGAGCGGGTGCTCTACTACACCGGCAAGTCCTACAAGATGGGCGAGGTCCACGAGGGCAGCGCCACCATGGACTGGATGGAGCAGGAGCAGGAGCGCGGCATCACGATCACGTCCGCGGCGACGACCTGCTTCTGGCGCGACCACCGCATCAACATCATCGACACGCCGGGCCACGTCGACTTCACCATCGAGGTGGAGCGCTCGCTCCGCGTGCTCGACGGCGCGGTCGCCGTGTTCGACGCGGTGGCGGGCGTCGAGCCGCAGACCGAGACGGTCTGGCGCCAGGCGGACAAGTACAACGTCCCGCGCATCTGCTTCGTCAACAAGATGGATCGCGTGGGCGCCGACTTCCCCCGCTGCGTCGAGATGATTCGCGAGCGCCTCGGCGCCAATCCCATCGCCATCCAGCTGCCCATCGGCACCGAGGCGAAGCACATCGGCGTCGTCGACCTGATCGCGATGAAGGGCGTCGTCTGGAAGTCGGAGACGCTCGGCGCCGAGTTCGTCGTGGGCGACGTGCCGGACGACATGAAGGCCGAGGCCGAGGCCGCGCGCCAGGCCCTCATCGAGGCGGTGGTCGAGATCGACGACGCCGTGCTCGAGCGCTTCCTCGAGGGCGAGGAGCCGGACGAGGCAACGATAAAGCGATGTTTGCGCATCGGCACGCTCACGGGCCAGCTGGTTCCCGTGCTGGCGGGCTCCGCCTTCAAGAACAAGGGCGTGCAGCCGCTGCTGGACGCCGTCTGCGACTTCATGCCGGCGCCGACCGACGTTCCGCCGGTGCACGGCGTCGTGCCCGGCAAGGGCAACGAGGTAGAGCGCGCGTGTAACGACGACGAGCCGATGGCGGCGCTCGCCTTCAAGGTGATGACCGACCCCTTCGTGGGCTCGCTCACCTTCGTGCGCGTCTATTCGGGCATGATCCAGACCGGCAGGCAGGTGCTCAACAGCGCCAAGGGCCGCAAGCAGCGGGTGGGGCGCATGCTGCTCATGCACGCGAACTCCCGCGAGGACATCCAGGAGGCCCGCGCCGGCGACATCGTCGCGATCGCCGGCCTCAAGGACACCACGACCGGCGAGACCCTCAGCGAGCCGCAGCATCCGGTGGTGCTGGAGCGGATGGAGTTCCCGGACCCGGTGATCGAGGTCGCGGTCGAGGCCAAGACCAAGGCCGACCAGGACAGGCTCTCCATCGCGCTGGCAAGGCTGGCCGAGGAGGACCCCTCCTTCCGCGTGACCGCCGATCCCGAGAGCGGGCAGACCGTGATCCGCGGCATGGGCGAGCTTCACCTGGACATCCTGGTCGACCGCATGCGCCGCGAGTTCAAGGTGGACGCGAACGTCGGCCAGCCGCAGGTCGCCTACCGCGAGACCATCGGCCGCGAGGCCACGATCGACCACACGCACAAGAAGCAGACCGGCGGCGCGGGCCAGTTCGCGCGCGTCAAGATCGTGCTGGAGCCGATGGAGTCAGGCTCCGGTTTCGCCTTCGAGAGCGAGGTGGTCGGCGGCGCCGTGCCCAGGGATTACATCCCGGCGGTCGAGAAGGGCATCGACGAGGCGCGCCAGGCCGGCATCATCGCGGGCTTTCCGGTCATCGACTTCAAGGCTCGGCTGATAGACGGCGCCTCGCACGACGTCGACTCCAGTTCGCTCGCCTTCGAGATCGCCGCCCGCTCGGCCTTCCGCGACGCCCTGCAGAGCGCGGCGCCGGCGCTGCTGGAGCCCATGATGAAGGTCGAGGTCGTGACGCCCGAGGATTACCTCGGCGACGTCATCGGCGACCTCAACGCCAGGCGCGGGCACGTCGGCGGCATGGAGCCGCGCGGCAACGCCCAGGTCATTCGCGCCATGGTTCCGCTTGCGACCATGTTCGGGTATGTCAACACCCTGCGCTCGCTCACCCAGGGGCGGGCGCAGTTCACGATGGAGTTCGACCACTACGATCAGGTGCCCCGGGCGGTGTCGGACGAAGTCCGCGCCCGTTACGCCTGAACGCGCAGCCGCGACAAGAACCCCCTGAGAGAGCACCGATGGCGAAAGAGAAGTTTGAGCGTACGAAGCCGCACTGCAACGTTGGCACGATCGGCCACGTCGACCACGGGAAGACGACGCTGACTGCGGCGATCACGCGGGTGTTGGGCGAGGCGGGCGGCGCCGAGTTCGTGTCCTTCGACGAGATCGACAAGGCGCCGGAGGAGCGCGAGCGCGGCATCACGATCGCAACCGCGCACGTCGAGTACGAGACGGGGAGTCGCCACTACGCGCACGTGGATTGCCCGGGCCATGCGGACTACGTGAAGAACATGATCACGGGTGCTGCGCAGATGGACGGCGCGATCCTGGTGGTCTCTGCGGCGGACGGGCCGATGCCGCAGACGCGGGAGCACATTCTGCTGGCGCGCCAGGTGGGCGTGCCTGCGCTGGTCGTCTACATGAACAAGGTGGACATGGTTGACGACGAGGAGCTTCTGGACCTGGTGGAGCTTGAGGTTCGTGAGCTTCTGTCGACGTACGAGTTTCCCGGCGACGACATTCCTGTGATCCGGGGCTCTGCGCTTGCGGCGCTTGAGGGCGGCGACGCGGCGACGGGCCGGGATTCGGTTCTTGAGCTGATGGCGGCGGTCGACGACTACGTGCCGCAGCCTGAGCGCCCGAAGGACCAGCCGTTCCTGATGCCGATCGAGGACGTGTTCTCGATTTCGGGCCGTGGCACGGTGGTGACGGGGCGGATCGAGCGCGGCGTTGTGAAGGTCGGCGACAACGTGGGCATCATCGGGATCCGCGAGACGACGAAGACGGTGTGCACGGGCGTCGAGATGTTCCGGAAGCTTCTGGATCAGGGCGAGGCGGGGGACAACGTGGGCGTCCTGCTTCGCGGCACGAAGCGTGACGAGGTGGAGCGCGGCCAGGTTCTTGCGGAGCCGGACACGATCACGCCGCACACGCGCTTCGAGGCTGAGACGTACATCCTGACGAAGGACGAAGGGGGGCGTCACACGCCGTTCTTTTCGAACTACCGCCCGCAGTTCTATTTCCGGACGACGGACGTGACGGGGACGATCGAGCTGCCCGACGGAACCGAGATGGTGATGCCGGGGGACAACGTGACGATGAAGGTCGACCTGATCGCGCCGATCGCGATGGACGAGGGCTTGCGCTTCGCCATCCGCGAGGGCGGGCGCACCGTCGGCGCCGGCGTCGTCGCAAAGATCGTGGAATAGACCAGAGCGCGCAGGGGAAGGGGCCGGGAAGCCACAATGGCCATCGACAGCCAGAATATCAGGATCCGCCTCAAGGCGTTCGATCACCGGGTGCTCGACGCCTCGACGAGCGAGATCGTGAACACGGCCAAGCGTACCGGCGCCCAGGTTCGCGGACCGATTCCGCTGCCGACCAGGATCGAGAAGTACACGGTGCTGCGCTCGCCCCACATCGACAAGAAGTCGCGCGAGCAGTTCGAGATCCGCACGCACAAGCGGCTGCTCGATATCGTCGACCCCACGCCGCAGACCGTGGACGCGCTGATGAAGCTCGACCTCGCCGCCGGCGTCGACGTCGAGATCAGGCTGTAGGAGGGCGTCATGGCGGGCCAGGCCGCAGAGCGCAGGCGCACGGGCGTGATCACCGAGAAGCTCGGCATGTCGCGCGTCTTCAACGATGCCGGCGAGCACGTGCCGGTGACCGTGCTGCGCGTCGACAACTGCCAGGTCATCGGCCAGCGGACGCAGAATCAGGGCGGCTACACGGCGCTCCAGCTCGGCGCCGGCGGCGTGAAGGTGAAGAACACGACGCGTGCCGTGCGCGGCCACTACGCGAAGGTGCGGATCGAGCCCAAGCGCCATCTGTTCGAGTTCCGCGTGAGCGAGGATGCACTGGTGGACGTGGGCGCCACGCTCGGCGCTGACCACTTCGCCACGGGCCAGTTCGTCGATGCGGTCGGCACGTCCATCGGCAAGGGCTTCGCCGGGGGCATGAAGCGGCACAACTTTGCGGGTCTGCGTGCGAGCCACGGCGTTTCCGTCTCGCATCGCTCCCACGGCTCGACCGGCCAGTGCCAGGACCCCGGCAAGGTGTTCAAGGGCAAGAAGATGGCCGGCCAATTGGGGAACGCGCGGGCGACCGTGCAGAACCTCGAGGTCGTGGCGACGGACGCCGCGCGCGGGCTCATCATGGTGAAGGGCGGCGTGCCCGGCCCCAAGGGCGGCGTCGTGCTGCTCTCGGACGCGAAGAAGCGCAGCCTGCCGGACGACGTTCCGTTTCCGGCCGGGCTGATGGCCGAGCCGGAGCCGGAGCCGGCCGAAGAGCCAGAGCCCGAGGCCGAAGAGGACGCTGCGCCTGAAGCGGAGGCGGAGGCCGAGGAGGCCGCACCCGAAGCAGAGGACGCTGCGGAGAGCGGCGAGGAGGAGTCCTCGTGAAGGTCGACGTCATCGACTTCGACGCGAAGAAGGTCGGCAAGATCGACCTTGCCGACGAGGTGTTCGGCGTCGACGTGCGGCCCGACCTGATGCACCGCACCGTGCGCTGGCAGCTCGCCAAGCGCCGCGCGGGCACGCACAAGACCAAGTCGGTCGCCGAGATCAGGGGGTCCACGCGCAAGCCCTTCAAGCAGAAGGGCACGGGCCGCGCCCGCGCGGGCTCGCGCCGGGCGCCGCACCACCGGGGCGGCGTGGCCCAGTTCGGCCCGGTGCTGCGCGACCACGCCCACAAGCTGCCGAAGAAGGTCCGCAAGCTCGCGCTCAAGTCCGCGCTTTCCAGCAAGCAGGCCGACGGCAAGCTCGCGATCGTCGACTCCCTCGACCTCGGCTCGGCCAGGACCCGCGTGCTTGCCGAGCGTCTCGCGGGCCTCGGCTGGTCGTCGGCGCTGGTGATCGACGGCGACGAGATCGATGCCGGCTTCGCCCAGGCGGCGCGCAACCTCACCGGAATCCAGGTGCTCCCGCAGCTCGGCGCCAACGTCTACGACATCCTCCGCCGCGATCGCCTGGTGCTGACGCGCAAGGCGGTGGAAAGCCTGCAAGCGAGGCTCGCATGAGCGTCGAGCCCAAGGAGCGCTGGTACGACACGATCCTCGGCCCCGTGGTGACCGAGAAGTCGACCCAGGGCTCGGAGAACAACCAGGTCACCTTCAGGGTGCGCACGGACGCGACCAAGCCCCAGATCAAGGAGGCCGTGGAAGGGCTCTTCGAGGTCAAGGTGAGGAAGGTCAACACGAGCGTGGTCAAGGGCAAGGTCAAGCGCAGCCGGCGCGGCCGGCTGGGCAAGCGCTCGGACTGGAAGAAGGCAACGGTCTCGCTCGGCGAGGGCGACACCATCGACGTGATGACCGGGCTCTAGGCGATGGCACTCAAGAACTACAAGCCGACCACGCCGGGGCGCCGCCAGCTCGTGCTGGTGGACCGCTCCGACCTCTGGAAGGGAAAGCCGGTCAAGCAGCTCACCGAGGGGTTGAGCCAGAAGGGCGGGCGCAACAACGACGGCCGCATCAGCGTGCGCCACCGCGGCGGGGGCCACAAGCGCCGCTACCGCAAGGTCGACTTCAAGCGCCGCAAGTTCGACGTGCCGGCGACGGTGGAGCGGCTGGAGTACGACCCCAACCGCTCGGCCTTCATCGCGCTGGTGCGCTACGAGGACGGCGAGCAGGCCTACATCCTGGCCCCGCAACGGGTCTCGCCCGGCGACAAGGTGGTCTCCGGCGAGCGCTGCGACATCAAGCCCGGCAACGCGATGCCGATGAGCAACATCCCGGTCGGCACCATCATCCACAATGTCGAGATGAAGCCCGGCAAGGGCGGCCAGATCGCGCGCTCCGCCGGCAACTACGTGCAGCTCGTGGGCAAGGACCAGGGCTATGCCCAGCTTCGGCTGCCGTCGGGCGAGCAGCGCATCGTGCACGGGCGCTGCATGGCCACCATCGGCGCGGTCTCCAACCCGGACAACCAGAACACCAACCAGGGCAAGGCCGGCCGCATGCGCTGGAAGGGCCGCCGGCCCTCGGTGCGTGGCGTCGCCATGAACCCGGTGGACCATCCCCACGGCGGCGGCGAGGGCAAGTCCTCGGGCGGGCGGCATCCGGTCACCCCCTGGGGCGTGCCGACCAAGGGCAAGCGCACGCGGAGCAACAAGAGAACCGACCGCTTCATCATGCGGCGTCGGGGCAAGAAGTAGGGCGGGGGACGAGCGATGGCGCGATCCGTATGGAAAGGCCCCTTCGTCGACGGCTACCTGCTCAAGAAGGCCGAGCAGGCGCGGGCGAGCGGGCGCAAGGACATCATCCGCACGTGGTCGCGGCGGTCCACGATCCTGCCGCAGTTCGTCGGCCTCACCTTCGGCGTCTACAACGGGCGCAAGTTCCTGCCCGTGCTGGTGAACGAGAACATGGTCGGCCACAAGTTCGGCGAGTTCTCGCCGACGCGGGTCTTCCACGGCCATGCCGGCGACAAGCGGGCGCGGCGGGTCTGAGCATGGGCAAGATGGCACGACCCCGGCAGCTGGGCGAGACGGAAGCCCAGGCCAGGATCCGGAACCTCCGGATCAGCCCCCAGAAGCTCGGCCTTGTGACCGCCACCATCCGCGGGCGGCCGGTGGACGAGGCGCTTGTCACGCTCGCCAACTCGCGCCGCCGCATCGCGGGCGACGTGCGCAAGTGCCTGCAGTCGGCCATCGCGAACGCCGAGAACAACCACGAGCTCGATGTGGACCGGCTCATCGTCGCCGAAGCGACGGTGGGCAAGGGTCTGGTGATGAAGCGCTGGCGGCCGAGAGCCCGCGGGCGGGTCGGGCGCATCATGAAGCCGTTCAGCCACCTCACCATCGTGGTGCGCGAACGCGCGAAGGGGGCCTGATGGGTCAGAAGGTCAATCCCGTCGGGCTGCGCCTCGGCATCAACCGCACCTGGGACTCGCGCTGGTACGCCGACGACGACTACTCCCGGCTGCTGCACGAGGACCTGCAGATCCGGGGATTCCTGTTCAAGCGGCTGAACCAGGCGGGCATCGGGCGCATCGTCATTGAGCGGCCGGCCAAGAAGGCGCGCATCACCATTCACACCGCCCGCCCCGGCGTCGTGATCGGCAAGAAGGGCGCGGACATCGAGCGGCTGCGCACCGACATCACCTCGATGACGGGGAGCGACGTCCACCTCAACATCGTCGAGATCCGCAAGCCCGAGATCGAGGCCAAGCTGGTGGCGGAGAACATCGCCCAGCAGCTCGTGCGCCGCGTCGCCTTCCGCCGCGCCATGAAGCGGGCGGTGCAGTCGGCGATCAGGCTGGGCGCGCAGGGCATCCGCATCAACTGCGGCGGCCGGCTCGGCGGTGCCGAGATCGCGCGGACCGAGTGGTATCGCGAGGGCCGGGTTCCGCTGCACACGCTCCGGGCCGACGTCGACTTCGGCATCGCCACGGCGCGCACCGCCTACGGCACCTGCGGCGTCAAGGTCTGGGTGTTCAAGGGCGAGATCATGGCGCACGACCCCATGGCGCAGGACAAGCGCGCCATGGAGCAGGCGACGCCGCGCTAGGGCCGGGATCGGAGCCGGATCATGCAGCAGCCGAAGTCCACCAAGTACCGCAAGGCCCACAAGGGCCGCATCCACGGCGCGGCCAAGGGTGGCACGCAGCTCAATTTCGGCGCCTACGGGCTGAAGGCGATCACGCCGGGCCGCATCACGGCACGCGAGATCGAGGCCGGGCGGCGCACCATCACGCGTCACATGAAGCGCGCCGGCAAGATCTGGATCCGCGTCTTCCCCGACGTGCCCGTCTCGACCAAGCCCGCCGAGGTGCGGATGGGCAAGGGCAAGGGCTCGCCGGAATACTGGGTTGCGCGGGTCAAGCCCGGACGCATCATGTTCGAGGTCGACGGCGTGCCGCGCGCGGTGGCGGAAGAGGCCTTCCGCCGCGCCTCGGCCAAGTTCCGGGTGCAGACCAGGGTCGTGACCCGGCTCGGCGAGGGGGCGACCTGATGAACGGCGTGGAGATCCGCCTCAAGACCGACGACGAGCTCCAGACCATGCTGCTCGCGTTGAAGAAGGAGGCCTTCAACCTGCGCTTCCAGCGGGCGTCGGGCCAGCTCGAGAACACGGCGCGCATGCGCGCCGTCCGGCGCGACGTGGCCCGCATCAAGACGATCGTCGCCGAGCGCAGGAGCGCTGCCGGCGGCGAGGCCTGAGGGTGAGAGCGATGGGTGAAGGAGGGCTGACATGCCGCGCCGCGTAATGCGAGGCACCGTGGTCGGCGACAAGGCGGACAAGACCGTCATCGTGCGCATCGACCGCCGCGTCATGCACCCGCTCTACAAGAAGGTCGTGCGCCGCTCGAAGCGCTACGCCGCGCACGACGACGGCAACAAGCACAAGGTCGGCGACATCGTGCAGATTCGCGAATGCGCCCCCATCTCCAAGCGCAAGCGCTGGATCGTCCTCGACGATGCCGGCGCCGAGCAGCGCTGAGCGGCACGGCAGGCAGCGGAAAGGCCGGGTCCCATGATTCAGATGCAGACGAATCTGGACGTCGCCGACAATTCCGGTGCCAGGCGCGTGCAATGCGTGAAGGTGCTGGGCGGGTCCAAGCGCAAGACCGCCTCGGTGGGCGATACCATCGTCGTCACGGTCAAGGAGGCGATCCCGCGCGGCAAGGTGCGCAAGGGCGAGCTTCACCGCGCCGTCATCGTGCGCACCGCGAAGGAGATCCGCCGGCCGGACGGCAGCGCGATCCGCTTCGACCGCAACGCCGCCGTGCTCATCACCGCGCAGGGAGAGCCGATCGGGACCCGCATCTTCGGGCCGGTGACCCGCGAGCTCCGGCAGCGCCAGTACATGAAGATCATCTCACTCGCGCCCGAGGTGCTGTAGGCCGCCATGCGCAAGCGAAAGATACGCAAGGATGACGAAGTCATCGTCCTCACCGGGCGGGACAAGGGCAAGCGCGGCGCCGTGCTGCGGGTCGTGACCAGGACCGACCGCGTGCTCGTCGAGGGCGTCAACGTGACCAAGCGCCACGTCAAGCCGACACAGGGCGATCCGCAAGGCGGTATTGTCGAGCGCGAGGCGCCGATCCATATATCGAACGTGGCGCTGATCGATCCCGAAAGCGACCGGCCCACCCGCGTCCGCTACAAGACGCTCGAGGACGGGCGCAAGGTGCGCGTCGCCGCCCGCTCGGGGGAAGTGATCGATGTCTGAGACCAACGGCCAGCCGAACGGCGGCGCCAGGGAGCCGAGCCGGCTGAAACTGCTCTACGAGAGCGAGATCAGGCCTCAGCTCATGGAGCAGTTCGGCTACACCAACGCCATGCAGGCGCCCAGGCTCGAGAAGATCGTGCTGAACATGGGCGTGGGCGAAGGTGCCACCGACGGCAAGAAGGTCGACGCCGCGTTTCAGGACATGACCCTGATCGCGGGGCAGAAGCCGATCATCACCAAGGCGCGCAAGTCCGTGGCCGCGTTCAAGGTGCGCACGGGCATGCAGGTCGGCTGCAAGACGACGCTTCGGCGGGAGAGGATGTACGAGTTCCTCGACCGGCTGATCACCATCGCGCTGCCACGGGTGCGCGACTTTCGCGGCCTTTCCGGGCGCGCCTTCGACGGCCGGGGCAACTATGCCTTGGGCCTCAAGGAGCAGATCGTCTTTCCGGAAATCGACTACGACAAGGTCGACCAGGTGCGGGGGATGAACGTCGTCATTTGCACGACGGCGATGACCGATGACGAGGGCCGCGCGCTGCTTGCCGGCTTTCAGATGCCGTTCGTCGGCCAGTGAGTGCGGAGGGGCCGGGCTGAGAGATGGCGAAGAAGAGCACGATCGAGAAGAACAAGCGGCGCCAGCGGATGGCGAAGCGGGATGCGGCCAAGCGGGCGGATCTCCGCGCCATCGTGCGCGACCGCTCGCGCCCGGCGGAGGAGCGCTTCGCGGCGCAGCTCAAGCTGGCAGAGCTGCCGCGCAACGGCGCGCAGGTGCGGGTGCGCAACCGCTGCGGGCTCACCGGCCGGCCGCGCGGCACCTACCGCAAGTTCGGGCTGTCGCGTATCGCGCTCAGGGAGCTGGCCTCGGCGGGCCAGGTGCCGGGCATGGTGAAATCGAGCTGGTGAGGCTGACGCCATGATGACTGACCCTCTGGCGGACATGCTGACCCGCATCCGCAACGGGCTGCAGGCGCGCAAGTCCTCCGTGCTCACGCCGGCGTCGAAGCTGCGCGGCTCCGTGCTCGACGTGCTCGAGCGCGAGGGCTACATCCGCGGCTACGCGGCGGCGGAATCGGACACCGGCAAGCCGGCGTTCTCCGTCGAGCTCAAGTACCACGAAGGCCGCCCGGTGATCGCCGAGATTCACCGGGTATCGAAGCCCGGCCGCCGGGTCTACTCGGGCATCAAGGACCTGCCCAAGCACTACGGCGGGCTCGGAATCTCCATTCTTTCGACGCCGCGCGGCGTGCTCTCGGACAACGAGGCGCGCAAGCAGAATGTCGGCGGCGAAGTGCTCTGCCGGGTGTT
The DNA here is from genome assembly GCA_965221125.1 of Alphaproteobacteria bacterium. Lineage (GTDB taxonomy): Bacteria > Pseudomonadota > Alphaproteobacteria > UBA828 > UBA828 > WTGU01. The sequence continues at coordinate 167,292 of CBDCRW010000002.1, read as the reverse complement.
CTGAGATGTCTCGCGTCGGCAAGAACCCGGTCGCCATCCCGGACGGCGTCGAGGTCTCCATCGACGGCGCCGCGGTCAGCGTGAGCGGCAAGCTCGGCAGCCTCGCCGCCACCATCGCGCCGGAGGTGGACGCCGCACTCGCGGACGGCGCGGTCGTGGTCACGCCCAGGGGCGAGACCAAGCGCGCGCGCCAGATGTGGGGGCTGACCCGGAGCGTCATCAACAACATGGTCGTGGGCGTGAGCCAGGGCTTCCACAAGAACCTGCAGATCGAGGGCGTGGGCTACCGCGCCGCGGTCGAGGGCCGCACGCTCACGCTCGATCTCGGCTTCAGCCACCGGGTGCGCTATCCCATTCCCGACGGCATCGAGATCACGTGCGAACGGCCGACGGCGATCAGGGTCGCCGGCTACGACCGCCAGGCGGTCGGCCAGGTCGCCGCCGAGATTCGTGCCTTCCGCAAGCCCGAGCCCTACAAGGGCAAGGGCATCCGCTACGTCGGCGAGTACGTCCGGCGCAAGGAGGGCAAGAAGAAGTAGCGATGAGCACCAGCGAATTCGACAAGCGCAAGCAGCGGGTGCGGTTCAAGCTGCGCACCGCCGCAGGCGGCAGGCCGCGGCTCTCGGTCTTCCGCTCCAACCGCCACATTTACGCCCAACTCATCGACGATAGGGAGGGCAGGACCGTGGCCGCGGCCTCGACGGTGGAAGGCGCGTTGCGCAGCACCAGCGGGGCGGACCGCGAGGCTGCCGGGCGCGTCGGCGCGCTCATCGCCGAGCGCGCGCTGGCCGCCGGTCACAAGGAGGTCGTGTTCGACCGCGGCGGATACCAGTATCACGGGCGCGTGAAGGCGCTCGCCGAGGCAGCCCGCGAAGGCGGCCTCTCTTTCTAGGGGGAAGGGCCCGGTATGGCACGACCATCCATGGATCGCGATCGCGGCGGCCGCGGGCGCGACCGCGACCGCGAAGAGCCCGAGCTGCTCGACAAGCTGGTCAGCATCAACCGCGTCGCCAAGGTGGTGAAGGGCGGCCGGCGCTTCGGCTTCTCGGCGCTCGTCGTCGTCGGCGACCAGCGCGGGCGCGTGGGCGGCGGCTCGGGCAAGGCGCGCGAGGTGCCGGAGGCGATCCGCAAGGCCACCGAGCAGGCCCGGCGGCGCATGGTCCGCGTGCCGCTTCGCGAGGGGCGCACGCTCCACCACGACGTGGAAGGCCGCTTCGGCGCGGGCAAGGTGATCGTCCGCGCAGCACCGCCCGGCACCGGGATCATCGCGGGCGGCCCCATGCGCGCCGTGTTCGAGATGCTGGGCGTGAAGGACGTGGTCGCGAAGTCGGTCGGCACGTCCAACCCGCAGAACATGGTCAAGGCGACCTTCGACGCGCTCGGGCGCTGCCATTCGCCCCGCGCCGTCGCCGCCAAGCGCAACCGCACGGTGGGCCAGATCTTCGGCCAGGACGAGTCCGCTAGGGAGCGGACGGAGCAGGCGTAGGCCATGGCTGGGAGCAAGGCAGGCAGCGCGGCGCCTAAGGTGCGGGTCACCCAGATCGGCAGCCCCATCGGCCGGCCGGCGGATCAGCGCGCGACGCTCGTCGGCCTCGGCCTTAACAAGATGCACCGCAGCCGCGTGCTCGAGGACACGCCCTCGGTGCGCGGCATGATCGACAAGATTCCGCACCTCGTGCGGGCCGAGCCGGTGGACGCGGAGGCTGAGTGATGAGGCTGAACGAACTCGCTGACCGCGCCGGCGCGTCCCGGAAGGGCCGCAGGCTCGGCCGCGGCATCGGCTCCGGCACGGGCAAGACCTCGGGCCGCGGCCACAAGGGCCAGAAGTCGCGGGCCGGTGTCGCCCTCAAGGGCTTCGAGGGCGGCCAGATGCCGCTCTACCGGCGCCTGCCGAAGCGGGGCTTCACCAACGCGCGCTTCCGCAAGACCTTCGAGACCGTGAATATCGGCCGCCTGCAGGAGGCGATCGAGCGCGGCCGCATCGACGCGGGCGCAACCGTGACCGAGGCTGCGCTCGCGGCTGCCGGCCTCACGCGCGGGCGCCACGGCGTGCGACTGCTCGCCAAGGGCCGGATCGAGAGCGCGGTCGCCGTCGAGGTGACCGGCGCATCGAAGGCCGCCATCGCCGCGGTCGAGGCGGCCGGCGGCTCGGTGGCCCTCAGCGCACCGGCAAAGGCCGACACCACGGCCGAGGAAACGGCTAAGGACGCCTGACGAACGTGGCTTCGGCTGCCGAACAACTCGCTGCGAACCTCAACTTCGGGGCCTTCGCCAAGGCGAAGGAGCTTCAGAAGCGCCTGCTGTTCACGCTCGGCGCCCTGATCATCTACCGGCTCGGCACCTACATCCCGATTCCCGGGATCGACCCGGTGGTGCTCGACGAGGTGTTCCAGCAGCAGGCCGGCGGCATCCTCGGCATGTTCAACATGTTCGCCGGCGGCGCGCTCGGGCGCATGACGATCTTCGCGCTCAACATCATGCCGTACATCTCGGCGGCGATCATCATCCAGCTGATGACGACCGTCTCGCCGCACCTCGCCCAGCTCAAGAAGGAGGGCGAGGCCGGGCGCAAGAAGATCAACCAGTACACCCGCTACGGCACCGTCTTCCTCGCAGCGTTGCAGGCCTTCGGCATCTCGTCCGGCCTCGAAGGCTACACCGGCCAGAGCGGCGACCTGGTGCTGGATCCGGGCGGCTTCTTCCGGCTGACCACGGTGGTGACGCTCACCGGCGGCACCATCTTCCTCATGTGGCTCGGCGAGCAGATCACCGCCAGAGGAGTCGGCAACGGCATATCGCTCATCATCTTCGCCGGCATCGTGGCGGAGCTGCCGGGCGCGCTCGCGAGCACGCTCGAGCTCGGGCGAACCGGGGCGCTGTCCGCCGTCGTGCTCATCGCGCTCTTCGTCATGGCGGTCGCCGTCATCGGCTTCATCGTCTTCATCGAGCGGGCGCAGCGGCGCATCGTCGTCCAATACCCCAAGCGACAGGTGGGGCGGCGCATGTTCGGCGGCGAGAGCACCCATCTGCCGTTGAAGGTCAACACCGCCGGCGTGATCCCGCCGATCTTCGCAAGCTCGATCCTGCTGCTGCCGATCACCGCGCTCAGCATCAACGCCGGCACCGGCCCCGACTGGATGATCGCGATCACCAGCTACCTCGGGCGCGGCCAGCCGATCTACATGATCATCTACGCGGCCGCGATCATCTTCTTCACCTTCTTCTACACCTCGGTCGTCTTCAATCCAGAGGACACGGCCGACAATTTGAAGAAGAACGGCGGTTTCATACCCGGAGTCCGTCCAGGCAAGAACACGGCGGAATACCTCGACTACGTGCTGACCCGGCTCACCTTCTGGGGTGCCATGTACCTCGCCGCCGTGAGCCTGCTGCCCGAGCTGCTGATCTCGCAATACGCGGTGCCGTTCTACTTCGGCGGCACGAGTCTGCTCATCGTCGTCACCGTCACCATGGACACGGTGGGGCAGATCCAGTCCCACCTGCTCGCGCACCAGTACGAAGGTCTCATCAAGAAGGCGAAGCTCCGAGGGAGCCGGCGTTGAACCTGATCCTTCTCGGCCCTCCGGGCGCGGGCAAGGGCACACAGGCACAGCGGCTGGTCGAGCGCTTCGGCATCGTCCAGCTCTCCACGGGCGACATGCTGCGGGCGGCGGTGAAGGCGGGCACCGCGCTCGGCACCCAGGCCAAGGCGATCATGGAGGCCGGCGAGCTGGTGCCGGACGACCTGATGGTGGCGCTCATCGCCGAGCGGATCGACGCGCCCGACTGCGCCACCGGCTTCATCCTCGACGGCTTCCCGCGCACCGTGGCGCAGGCGCAAGCGCTGGACCGCATGCTGGCCGAGCGCGGGCTCGCGCTCGACAAGGTGGTCGCGATCGAGGTGGACGAGGAGGCGCTGATCCAGCGCATCGTCGGCCGCTTCTCCTGCGCCGACTGCGGCGCCGGCTACCACGACCAGTTCAACCGGCCGAGCACGGAAGGCGTCTGCGACCACTGCGGGAGCACGAACTTCACGCGCCGCGCCGACGACAACCGCGAGACCATGACAGCTCGGCTCGCCGCCTACCGCGAGCAGACCGCCCCGATCATCCCTCACTACGAGGCCGGCGGGCGCTTCGCCCGGGTCGACGGCTCCGGCGGCATCGAGGCCATCTCGGCGGCCATCGTCGCGGCCCTCGAAGGCGCCGGCGCGGCGGGCGGGCGTTAGCGCGAGAGCGCCGGCCGGCCTCCATGCCTGGCAAGAGACCGACGCATCTCAGGGCGCGGCGCGCCATCATCGACGCCGCGCGGCGGATGAACGCGCTCGGCCTCAATCATGGGACCTCCGGCAACGTCGGCTTTCGCGTGGGCGAGCGCTTCCTGGTCACGCCCTCCGGCCTCGATTACGACGCGATGACGCCGGCCGACATCGTGGAGATGCGCTTCGACGGCACGCACGTCGGCGCCCGCCGCCCCACCAGTGAATGGCGCTTCCATCGCGACATCCTGGCCGCGCGGCCGGAGGTGGACGCCGTGCTGCACAGCCACGCCGTCCACTGCACCGCGCTCGCCGTGCACGGGATGGAGATCCCGGCGGTGCACTACATGGTCGCGGCCGCCGGCGGCACCACCATCCGCTGCGCGCCCTACCGCACGCCCACCACCCAGGCGCTCTCCGACGTGGCACTCCCCGCGCTCGAAGGGCGCAGGGCCTGCCTGTTGCAGAACCACGGGTGCATCGTGCTGGGCGAGACGCCCGAGGCCTGCGTGAACCTGCTCGCCGAGGTCGAGTACCTGGCCGAGCTCTATATCCGCACGCTCGCCATCGGCGCCGCCACCGGCAAGGACCCGAAGGTCGTCTCCCAGCGCAAGATGGCCGAGGTCCTGGCGTTCATGAAGACCTACGGCAAGCAGCCCGACCCTTCTAAGGTGTAGGCGCTACCCCTTACCCCTTCGCTTGCAGCTTGCGCGGCCAGTTTGCGAGGGTCTCCGCGCCGGTCTCGGTGATGCGGATGCTCTCGGTGATCTCGAGGCCCCAGTCCTCGAACCAGAGCGCCGGCATGAAGTGGATGGTCATGTTGGGCTGCAGCACGGTGCGGTCGCCGGGGCGCAGGCTGATGGTGCGCTCGCCCCAGTCCGGCGGATAGCTGAGCCCGATGGAGTAGCCGCAGCGGCTCTCCTTCGTGAGCCCGTGGCGCGCGAGCGAGGCCGCGAACGCGCGGTGGATGTCCTCGCACAGGTTCCCCGGCTTCGCGGCTTCGAGCCCCGCCTCGATGGCCTCCAGCAGCGCGCCTTCCGCGTTCAGCTCGCGGGCCGACGGCTTGCCCAGGAACACCGTGCGGCAGAGCGGGCAGTGATAGCGCTGATAGACGCCCGCGATCTCGAAGAAGGTCGCCTCGCCCGCGCGCATCGGCTTATCGTCCCAGGTGAGGTGGGCCGCCGATGCGTCGATGCCGGTCGGCAGCATCGGCACGATGGCGGGGTAGTCGCCGCCGGCGCCGTCGACGCCGGTAATCGCCGCGTGAAAAATCTCCGCCACCAGGTCGTTCTTGCGCATGCCGGGCTCGATCACGTCGAGGATGCGCGCGTGCATCTTCTCCACGATGCGCGCCGCGTTCCTCATGCAGGCGATCTCCGCTTCCGACTTCACGATGCGCTGCCAGTTCACGAGGCCCGTCGCGTCGCGCAGCGTCGCATCGCGGAGATGCGTCTCCAGCGCGCGGTAGGCGGCGGCGCTGAAGTAGTAGTTGTCCATCTCGACGCCGATCCGCGACGCGCCCCACCCGCGCGCGGCGATGACCTCGCTCAGGTAGTCCATCGGGTGGCGCTCGGTGGACATCACGTAGTGATCCGCGTAGGCCACGATGTCGTCGTGGGCCATGAACACGGTGCGCTTCGCGCCGTTCGCGTCCATGCCGCGCCCGAACCACACCGGATCGCCGTCGTGGGCGAGCAGCACGCACTGGTGTACGTAGAAGGACCAGCCGTCGTAGCCGGTGAGCCACGCCATGTTGGAGGGGTCGGAGACGACGAGCAGCTCGAGCCCCCTCTCCGCCATCGCGCGGCGGGTCTTCGCGATCCGCGCCGCGTACTCGTCGCGCGAGAAGCGAAGCTCGACTGGCGGCGCTGTGGCGGATTCGCTGGTTGTGGGCGGCGTGTCGCTCAAGGCCGAGGGTCTCCCGAGGAGGCAAGACTGTCCCTTCCAACGCCTGAATTGTCCAGGATGCGGAACGGGAGCGGCCGAAATCGCTTTCAGGGCAGAAGCGCGCGACACTGTGCCGAAGTGCCCGCGACGCCCAACCGCCCCACGGGGGATTCCATGCTGCTCGAAGGCTCCTGCCACTGCCGCGCCGTCCGGTTCTCGCTCCGGTCCAGGACGCCGCGCCCCTACATGCACTGCTACTGCTCGATCTGCCGCAAGACCGCCGGTGGCGGCGGCTACGCCATCAATCTCGGCGGCGAGGCGGAAACGCTGAGCGTTCAGGGTAGGCGGCATCTCAGGGTCTACCGGGCCACGCTGGAGGACGGCAGCGAGAGCCCGGCCGAGCGGCGGTTCTGCGGCCGCTGCGGCAGCGCGCTCTGGGTCTGGGACCCGCGCTGGCCCGAGTTGATCCACCCCTTCGCCTCGGCTATCGACACCGCCCTGCCGACGCCGCCCGAGCGCTGCCATATCATGGCGGAATTCGCGCCCGGCTGGGTCAGGATCCCGTCGGGCAGGCGCGACCCGCACTTCGCCGCGTATCCCGACCAGTCGCTGGAGGACTGGCACCGGAGCCGCGGACTGCTCGATCAGTAGTGTGAGACACTCCCGGCCACGGCGCGCGGACATCACGGAGGGATCGATCATGGCATCACAGGGTACCAACGGCGGCACGGTCAAGGCGCTCTGGCGCTATCCGGTCAAGTCGATGGCCGGCAACAAGCTCGACGAGGCCGTGATTGCCGAGGGCGGCATCCTGGGGGATCGCGCCTACGCCGTGATCGACAGGACCAGCGGCCGGGTGGGGAGCGCCAAGACCCCGAAGAAGTGGGCCGCGCTGATGGCCCTTGCCGCTGATTTCACGAGCCCGCCCCAGGCCGGCGCGCCGCTGCCGCCGGTCCGCATCGTCTGGCCCGACGGCGCGGAGGCCGCCAGCGACGGCGGCGACGCCGACGCGCGCCTCTCCGATACCCTGGGGCGGCCGGTGACGCTCACCGCGGAGCGGCCCGAGACCGTGAGCCTCGAGCGCCTCGACCCGCTCGCGGACGAAGAGACCATCGTCGACATCGGCGAGCTGATGATGGCGGGCCGGTTCTCGGACTACGCGGCGCTGCACCTCATCACCACGGCGACGATGGCGCGCCTCGCGGAACTCCGCCCTGAGTCCAAGTTCAACGCGCGCCGCTTTCGCCCCAACGTGACGATCGCGACGCCGGAGGGCGAAACCGGCTTCGTCGAGAACGACTGGGTCGGCCGCGAGCTTGCCATCGGCGCGGACGTGCGGCTCCGCATCTCCGATCCCACGCCCCGCTGCTCGATCCCAACCCTCGCGCAGGAGGACCTCGCGAAGGACCCGCAGATACTCCGCACCATCGTCGAGCACAACCGCCTCCCGGTCCCGCTGCTCGACGGCGAGTCGCTGCCGTGCGCGGGCGTCTACGCCTTCGTCATCCAGGGCGGGACGGTAAAGCGAGGCGATGCGGTGAGGGTGATCTAGGGCGAGGCCATCGCCCGCCCCGCGCTAATCGGCGGGCGTGCGCTTCTTCAGCGCGATGGGCTTGCCGCGGGGCGTATGGACGGCCGCCTCGGTCCAGTCGTGCTTGAGGCGGGCAAGCTCCGCTTCGGAACCCAGCCCCTTGTCGACCACGAGCTTCTCCAGCGCGCGCAGCCAGTGCTCGTAGTAGCGATCGCCGAGGTCGGGCTCGCCGCTGCGCTTCGCCGCCGCGATCTCGGCGGAGAGGTAGTCAACCCACTCCGACCAGGTGAACGTGCCGGCCTCCGACAGCCGCACCGCCATGGCGAAGGCGGTCGCCTCCCACGGCTCCTTGAAGACAGGCCCGTCCTCGGCCTCCCAGGGAAGCTGCGGCAGATCGTCGGCCGACGGCGCGTCGCTCATGCGCTCTCGAGATAGTCGTCGAAGAGGTCGATGTAGACGCAGGCGTTGGCGTTCGCATGCGCCCCCCAAAGCTCGCTCCCCTCGAAGCGCACGCTGTAGACGTGCTGCGGGTCGCAGTGGGTGCCGGACGCGGCCGACGTGTCCGGAAACGCGAAGACGCCGTGATCGCGCATGATCCGCCCGGTCCTGCCGCGGATGTAGCGCGGCAGGCGCGTGTGGGACACGGGGTTGATGTCGCGGGCGGTCACCGCGTCGCCCACCTTGAAACTGGGCGCCACGTCCACGTCCATCCGGCAGGAGGCGCCGCCGGCCACCAGGCCCGGCACCATGTCAGGCGTCAGAGTCGGCATCACGATCCTCCCGCTTCGCGAAGGCTGGCGAGCTTCTCGTCGAGTTCTTCCCTGGTCAGCACGCCGCGCTCCACCAGCACGGTCTCGTAGACGTGCAGCCAGTGCTCGTAATACGAGGTCTCCAGGTACTCGGCCGGGCCCATGCGCTCGATGGCGTGGCGGAACATGTCCACGTTGAAGTGGCCCTCGGCGAAGTTGGTGAAGAACATGCCGAAGACCCGGCCCTCCCACTCTTCGTGGAACTGGGGCTCGTTTTCTTCGCGGACGATCGGGCCCATGCACTGCATGCCGCCCATGTCGTGGATGCCGTTCATCGCTCTGCTCCCTTGCGACCTGCTAGGCGGCGGGCGCTTCGGCCAGCGCCGTGCCGATCATCGAATCGCGGGTCACCAGCGCCGCCAGCGCGTCTTCGCTCATGCCCTCGGTGCCTGCCGGCCGCTGCGGCAGCACCAGGTAGCGGAGCTCGGCGTTGCTGTCCCACACGCGGATCTCGACGTCGTCGGAGAGTTCGACGCCGAACTCCTCGAGCACGCCGCGCGGGTCGATGACCGAGCGGGCCCGGTAGGGCGCGCTCTTGAACCAGATGGGCGGCAGGCCGAGCGTCGGCCACGGGTAGCAGGAACAGAGCGTGCACGTGACCATGTTGTGCACGTCGTCGGTGTTCTCCACGACGACCATGTCCTCGCCCTGCACGCCGCTGAATCCGAGCTCGGCGATCGCCGCGCTGCCGTTCTCCAGCAGCCTTGCCTTGTAGTCCGGGTCCGTCCACGCCCTGGCCACCACCTTGGCGCCGTTGCGCGGGCCGATCTTGGTCTCGTAGGTCTCCACCAGGGCGTCGATGGCGGCCGGATCGAGCAGGCCCTTCTCGGTGAGCAGCGTCTCCAGCGCCTTCACCCTCATCGCGGTATCGGATGGAGGCGCATTGTGAGCATGATCGTGTGCCATGTCGGAGGTCCCCCCGTCGCATCCTTCGGTAAATGCTAGCCCTTGGCCGAAGCAGGTTCAATGCAGTTCGCGGACGCCTTTCGCGGCCGGGAAGGTCCGGGACAGGCTCTGGCCGAGGTCGTTCCGGCATGACCGCGGGCGCGGGAGAACTGCGCCTCTTGACATAGCGGGCGAACCAAACTAGAACATGGCGCGTCAGTTGCCCCTTTGTTCGGCTCCTGGAGTTCGTCCGATGCTGACCAAGAAACAGAAAGAGCTTCTGCTCTTCATCGATTCGTATCTGGAGACACGGGGGATCGCCCCTTCCTTCGAAGAGATGAAGGAGGCGGTCAACCTCAAGTCCAAGTCCGGCATTCACAGGCTGGTCAAAGCACTGGAGGAGCGTGGATTTCTGCGACGATTGCCGCACCGGGCGCGGGCGCTCGAGGTGCTGCGGCCGCCGCCGTCGCGGGTCGAGAGCGTGCCGCAACGGCAGCCCAACCGGCGCTTCCGGCCGAGCGTCATCAAGGGCGATTTCCGCTCCGGGCGGGGGACCGAGCGCCCGTCCGACGACCGGGCGAGCGTGGCGCTGCCGCTCTACGGCCGCATCGCCGCCGGCACGCCCATCGAGGCGTTGCGCGACGAGACCAGCCAGACCGATGTCCCCGGCGCCATGTTGGGGTCCGGCGAGCACTACGCGCTCGAGGTCGACGGCGATTCGATGATCGAAGCCGGGATTCTCGATGGCGACACCGCCGTGATCGAGCGCTGCGACACGGCGGAGAACGGCGCCATCGTGGTCGCCCTGGTCGACGACAGCGAGGTGACGCTCAAGCGGTTGCGCCGCAAGGGCGAGTCGATCGCGCTGGAGCCCGCGAACAAGCGGCTGGAGACGCGCATCTTCGGCCCCGGCCGCGTCAAGGTGCAGGGGCAGCTCAAGGGCATCCTCCGCCGCTACTAGAGCGCGTCCGACTCTTGCGGACGCGCTCTATTTCTCCCAGGCCGGAGTGCGCCGTGCGACCCACGGCCGCTCTCCGCGCAATTCGGTCACGTTTTCCACGCGGACGCCGTCGGGCAGGAACCATATGGCGTGGCTGCCGGCCCGCCACAGGTCGAAGCGGTCCACCACGGTCTCAGGGCTCGGGCAGAGATCCCAGGCGGGGACGGCGGCGATGACGGGATCGGCCCGGCGGCAGTCTTCCGCGAAGGCGCGGGGGTCGCGCACGAAGGCGATGATTCTCTCGCCCCGCTGCTGAATGCACCCGAGCGTATCGCAGCGGAGGCCCGCGGCGGGCGCGCCTTCGCCGGCGCGCGGCCAGGTCAGCGGCTCCGCCTGTCCGTCCCGCCTGAGCCAGACGTCGCTCACGAAGCGCCCGCGCTTGCGGGTGGAGACCCAGAGCCGCCCGTCCTCGCCCCGCACCGCCATCACCTTGGCCTCGCCGTCGATCAGAATGTCCGGCCTCCGGTCCAGGCCCGCGATCACCATGCCGCCGCCGATCACGGCGATCCCGAGAAAGCGCCAGCGGCTGCGCCAGAGGCAGAGCCAGAGGCCGCCGACCACGATGGCAAGCAGCGCAGCCGCCGGCATCGCCGGAACCAGCGTGACCGCGCCCGGCTGTTCGGCGACCCGGCTCGCGATCCACACCACCGCGTCGATGCCCCAGCCCATGGGTGCGAGCGCGAGCCCTTCGAGCCCGAGCGGCATGAGGACGAGCGCGACCAGCCCGTAGTCGGCGATGCGGTTGAAGTGGTAGACCGCGAACGGGCCGGTGGCGATGCCGGCAACGAGGGAGGTGAGCGCCACGCCCGCCGCGTAGACGAGGGGGCGGAGCGCGAGGCCGCCCCGCGCCGCCAGCCGGGCGAAGGGGCGGCGCGCCGCCTCGTAGGTCGCGATCAGCGCCGTCGCCGCGGCGAAGGACATCTGGAAGCTCGGGCCCAGCATGCTCTCGGGCGCGAGCGCGAGCACCAGGAGCGCCGCCAGGGCGATCAGGCGCATGGAAATGCTCGCCCGGTCCAGCATGATCGCGAGCAGCACGAAACCGACCATGACGAACGCCCGTTGCGTCGGCACGCTCATGCCGGACAGCAACAGGTACGCGGCACCGCCGAGCAGCGCGCATCCCGCCGCCCATTTCTTGATCGGCATCCGCAGCGCCACCGGCTCGATCAGCGCCAGCGCCCCGCGCGCGGCGAAGAAGATGAACCCGGCGACGAGGCCGACGTGAAGCCCGGAGATCGCCAGCAGATGAGCCAGGCCGGAGTCCCGCATGGCCTGCAGCGTCGTCTTCTCGATGGCGCTCCGGTCGCCGGTGAGCAGCGCCGCCGCGAAGGGTCCTGCAGACGGCGTGGTGTGTGCCAGAATCCGCGCCGAGACCCAGTGGCGCACCTGGGAGAGCAGCGAGAGCAGCCCGCCGCCCTCGCCCTCAGACGCCGCCAACGGCTGCGGCGCGCCGTAGACGAAGCCGACCGCGCCGATCCGCTGGAACCACGCTTGCCGCGCGAAGTCCCACGCGCCGGGCTCCGCCGGCGCCGGCGGCGGCCTGAGCGAGGCGAGCGCCGTGAGCCACGATCCGGGCGCGGCCAGGCCGTCCGGGCCCGTGCTGCGCACGCTGAGGCGCACGCGCGCGGGCGTTGCCTCCGGGGCCAGGCGCTCGATGCGCACGCGGTCGAGCAGGTAGCGCTGCGGGCCGTCGCCGGCGCCGACCCAAACCACGCGCCCTGTCACATCGACCGGGCCGATCGGCTCCTCCAGCACCGGCGCGGCGACCCGCCCGGTGCGCCAGTCGGCGGCGGCGACGCCGGCGGCGAGCAGCGCCAGCGCCGCAAGTGCGAGGGCCGGCGCCGTGTGCCGGCGCACGAGCAGCGCGCCCGACACGAAAATCCCGGCGGCCGCCGGCGCGATCCAGCCCACCGGCTCCGCCGGCAGGGTGAGATAGAGGCCGCCGCCCGCGCCGAACAGCACCGGCACCCAGAGGAACACGCGCTGACGCTCGGCAGCCCACACCGAGGCGAGATGGAGGCGCAGCCCGGCCAGGCGCCTCAGCACGCGGGCAAGCTCGCGCAGCGAAGGCGCCTTGCACGTGCCGCCGCCGGTCGCCTGCCGCCGGGCGATATGCTAAACGCTCGACCGTTCCGATCCGCGGCCAAGCGCCGGGCCGCCTGCCGGGGGTGAGACCGCACATGAGCGTCGTCACGCGCTTCGCGCCGTCGCCGACCGGCATGCTGCATCTCGGCGGCGCGCGGACCGCCCTCTTCAACTGGCTCTACGCGCGCCACCACGGCGGCAGTTTTCTGCTCCGCCTGGAGGATACCGACCGCAAGCGCTCGACTCCCGAGGCCATCGCCGCCATCGTCGACGGGCTCGGCTGGCTCGGCCTCGACTGGGACGGCGAGATCGTGCGGCAGTCCGAGCGCCGGCAGCGCCATGTGGAGGTCGCGCACGGGCTGCTCGCCGCCGGCGGGGCCTACCGCTGCTACTGCTCGCCGAAGGAGCTGGAGGCCATGCGCGCCGAGGCCCGCGCCGAGGGCCGGGCCGCGCTCTACGATGGCCGCTGGCGCGACCGCGATCCGGCGGACGCGCCGCCCGGCGCAGACCCCGTCATCCGCTTCCGGGCGCCGCAGGAGGGGGAGACAGTCATATCGGATTTGGTACAACGACAAGTCAAAATCGACAATAGCGCGCTCGACGACATGGTGCTGCTCAGGGCCGACGGCACGCCCACCTACATGCTCTCGGTGGTCGTCGACGACCACGACATGGGCATCACCCACGCGATCCGGGGGGACGACCACCTCAGCAACGCCTTTCGCCAGACCCAGCTCTTCCGCGCGCTGGGCTGGGAGCCGCCGGCCTACGCGCACATCCCGCTGATCCACGGCGCCGACGGCGCGAAGCTCTCCAAGCGGCACGGCGCGGTCGCCATCGGCGCCTATGCCGATGACGGCATCCTGCCCGCCGCCATGCGCAACGCGCTGCTGAGGCTGGGCTGGAGCCACGGCGACGACGAGATCATCGACACCGCCCAGGCCATCGCCTGGTTCGACTTAGGGGCGGTGAACCGGGGCGCCGCCCGCTTCGACATGGAGAAGTTGCAGAGCCTGAATGGCCACTACATCCGCGAGAGCGCGGACTCGGACCTGCTGGCCGAGGTCGAGCCCCGCCTCGCCGCAACGTACCCGCTGGCCGCCACCGCCGAGGGGCGCCGGCGCATCGCAGCCCTGCTGCCCGAGGCCAAGGCGCGCGCCAAGACCCTGGTCGAGCTGGCGGACAACCTCGCGTTCCTGTTTCGCGATCCGCGAGACGCCATGACGCCCAAGGCGGCGAAGCTGATCGGCGACGCGGGCAGCGAGGCGCGCGCCCGTCTTGCCCGCCTGAAGGCCGCCCTGGAGCATGGCGCGGCGTGGGACCAGGCGGCGCTTGAGAGTGCCGTCCGCGCCTTCGCCGAAGGCGAAGGGGTCGGGCTGGGCAAGGTCGCGCAACCGCTCAGGGCGGCGCTCACGGGCTCCCATGCGTCGCCCGGAATCTTCGCCGTCATGGCGGCGCTTGGCCGGGACGAGACTCTGGCCCGCCTTGCGGACGCTGGCGGCTGAGGAAGGAGCGAACGATGACGGACGACCGGGTCGACCTCGCGATCACAGGCGCGCGCCTCTGGCGGGAGGACGCGCCCTGCGACCTTTTCGCCCGAGACGGCCGCTTCGTCGACGCGCCTCCGGGCGGCGCGGCTGCGGCCGAGCGCACCGTCGATGCCGGCGGGCGCCTCTGCGTGGCCGGCTTTCTGGAGCCGCACATCCACCTCGACAAGGCGCAGATCAACGACGACGTGAGGCCCAACGCGTCGGGCACGCTCGACGAGGCCATCGAGATCATCTGGGCGCGGAAGCGCGCCTACACGGTGGAGGAAATCGCCGCGCGCGCGGTGCGCACCATCCGCTCCGCCGTCGCCCACGGGGTCACGCGCTTTCGCAGCCACGTCGACGTGGACAGCATCGGCGGCCTGCGCCCCCTCGAAGGCGTTCTCGAAGCGCGCGAGCGCACCCGCGACATCGCCGACGTGCAGATCGTGGCCTTCCCGCAGGAGGGCATCTTCAAGGACAAGGGCACCCACGACCTCATGTGGAAGGCGATGGAGGCCGGCTGCGATCTGGTGGGCGGCATGCCCTTCAACGAGGCCTCGCCGGCGGAGAGCGCGCGCCACATTGCGCTCGCCTTCGAGATCGCGAAGCACCACGATGCCGATATCGACATGCACGTGGACGAGACCGACGACCCCGACGCCAAGACGCTGGAGATGCTGGCCGAGCAGACGATGGAGAACGGCTGGCAGGGGCGCGTCACCGCCGGCCACACCTGCGCGCTCGCGGGCTACGAGGAGAACTACGCCAACCGCGTCATCGGCCTCGTGCGGGACGCCGGCATCCACATGATCGTGAACCCGGCGACCAACCTGATGCTGCAGGGGCGGGGCGACGCGCAGCCCAAGCGGCGCGGCATCACCCGCGTGAAGGAGCTGCTGGAGGCGGGCGTCAACGTCTCCTGCGGTCAGGACTGCATCCGCGACACGTTCTACCCCTTCGGCACCGGCGATCCGCTGGAGGTGACCTTCCTCGCGAGCCACGCCGCGCACATGAGCCGCCCGCACGAGATCGAGACCGTCTTCGACATGCAGACCGGCGCCGCCGCGCGCACCATGGGGCTCGCCGACTATGGCGCGGCGCCCGACTGCGTCGCCGATCTGGTCGTCATCGACGCGGCCGACCCGCTGCAGGCGCTGACCCGGCGGGCCGACCGCACCCACGTCATCAAGCGCGGCCGCGTCGTCGCCGAGACCGTGACGCAGCGGCGCACGGCCTGGGCTTGAGAGCGGCAGGGGAGGGAGACATGGCCATCGACGTCGCGAAGGTCGAGATCAAGTCGGTCTCGGACGCCTCAGGGCTTGAGGAACTCATCGCGTCGGGCCGCATGGCGGCGGATTCCGTCGTCGCCGTGATCGGCAAGACGGAGGGCAACGGCGGGGTCAACGACTTCACCCGGATCCTGTCGGACAACGCCTTCCGCGGCGTCCTCCTCGCGCATGGCGCGCGGAGCGAAGCGGAGGTCGGCGAGATCCCCATGGTCTGGTCGGGCGGCTGCGACGGCGTGCTCACCCCGCACGCCACCGTCTTCGCCCGCAACGACGAGACCGGGCCCCCGGATGCGCTCCGCCTCGCCATGGGGACCGCCATGAGCGCGCCCATCCTGCCCGAGGACATCGGCCGGCCGGCGATGGTGGAAAAGATCGCGGACGGCGTCCGCGCCGCCATGGCCGACGCCGGCATCGCCGATGCGGCGGACGTCCACTACGTGCAGACCAAGACGCCGCTGCTCACCATCGACACGGTGCAGGACGCCCACGGGCGGGGCGAGAGCGCGGCCTGCGAGGTCCACGAATCGATGGGGGTCTCCAACGGCACCACCGGGCTCGGCATCGCGGTCGCTCTCGGCGAAGTCGCCATGCCGCGGGCGGAGGAAATCTGCCGCAACCTCGACCTCTACTCCTCGGTCGCCTCGTGCTCGTCCGGCGTGGAGCTCGACCGCGGGCAGATCGTCCTCTTCGGCAACGCGCGCGGCGCCGGCGGGCGCTTCCGCATCGGCCACGGCGTCATGCAGGACGCGCTCGACATCGACGGCATCTACGATGGCATCCGCAACGCTGGCCTCGACCTGCCGGAGCGCGCGCGCGCGGCCGATCTCGGCGGCAAGCTCGTCAACTGCTTCATCAAGTGCGAGGCCGACCGCACCGCGCGCCTGCGCGGCCGCCGCCAGATCATGCTGGACGATTCCGACGTCCACCACCACCGCCATTCCAAGGGCGCGGTCGGCGGCGTCGCGGCGGCGGCCATCGGCGATCCCGCCGTGTTCGTCTCGGTCGATGCGATGCACCAGGGGCCGCAGGGCGGCGGCCCGGTGGTGGCCATCGTGGACGTGGGCGCCTAGGAGGGGCCGGCCCGATGTCCGACGCCATGAACACAATCTTCGGCCGCGACGCCTTCCTCGCGCTGCTCGAGAGCGAGGGGGTATCGCATCTCTTCGGCAACCCCGGCACCACCGAGCTGCCGATCATGGCGGCGCTCCCCGGCCGGCCTGCGATCAGATACGTCATGGCGCTGCAGGAGGCCCTGGTGGTCGCCATGGCGGACGGCTACTCGCGCGCCTCGGGCGCTCTCAGCGCCTGCAACGTCCACGTCGCGCCGGGGCTCGGCAACGCCATGGGCTCGCTCTACAACGCGAAGTGGATGGGCTCGCCGGTCATCGTCACCGCCGGGCAGCAGGAGCAGGGCCACGGGCTGACCGAGCCGCTGCTCTACGCGCCCCTGGTGCCGATCGCGCAGCCGCTCGTGAAGTGGGCGGTGGAGGTGAGCCGGCTGCGCGACCTGCCGCGCATCCTGCGCCGTGCCGCGAAGATCGCGACGACGCCGCCCACCGGCCCGGTGTTCATCTCGCTGCCGGGCGACATTCTCAACGAGCAGGACGCGCTCGAGCTCGGCCAGCCGACGCGGGTGGATGCGGCCGGCAGGCCGAGCGACGCGGCGCTCGGTCGCCTGGCGGACCGCCTGCTCGCGGCGCGGCGCCCGGTCATCGTGGCCGGGCACGAAGTCGCGACCTCGGGCGCCCTTGCGGAAGCGGCGAGGATTGCCGAGGCGCTGGGCGCGCCGGTCTACCAGCAGACGGTGTGCGACGGGGCGCACTTCCTCTCCGAGCACCCGGCCTTCATGGGCGCGCTCACGCGCGATCAGCGCGAGATCCGCGAGACCCTTGCGCCCCACGACCTGATGTTCTGCATCGGCTCGGACGTGCTGCGCATGTCGGTGTTCAGCGAGACCGACCCGATGCCCGACGGCCTGGCCGTGGTCCAGATCGGCCTCCGGGACTGGGAGATGGGCAAGAACTACCCGGCGGAGATCGCGCTGCGCGCCGACGTGAAGGAGACGCTCGCCGCCCTCGCCGGCCTGATCGCGAGCAGGCGGGGCGCTGCAGGAGCCGCCGAGGCAGAAGCCGCGATTGCGGCGCTCGGGCCCTCCAACTGGTCCGCGAAGCGCGAGGCCGTCCGCGCCACCGCGTGTGCGCGCGCGGGCGAGACGCCGATGGCGCCGGACCTCGCGATGCTCCGGCTCGTCGACGCCCTGCCCGCCGACGCGGTCATCGTGGAGGAGGGGATCCTGAGCGCCCGCGCGCTCCCCGCGCTCTATCCCTTCCGCGACACCAGGGCGTACTTCGGCCTCGGCAGCGGCGGCATCGGCTTCGCTATGGCGGGCGCGGTGGGCGTGCAGCTGGCGCTTCCCGACCGGCCCGTCGTCGCCGTCGTCGGCGACGGCAGCGCGATGTACAGCATCCAGGCGCTCTGGACCGCCGCGAACGCCAGGCTGCCGATCACCTACGTCATCGCCAACAACGGCGGCTACCGCATCATCAAGGAGCGCCTGAAATCGTTTCACGGCGTCGAGCACTACGCCGGCATGGAGTTCAAGGACCCGGCGATCGACTTCACCGGCCTCGCCCGCTCGCTCGGGGTGACCGCGCTGCGGATCACGGATGCGGACGACATCGCGCCGGCCCTCGCCGACTCCACCCGGCGCGACGGGCCGACGCTCCTCGATGTCGTCGTCGACGACGGCTTCGGGAACGAAGGGCGGTAGGGCGTATCCGTATTGCACGGAAACGCTCTATGCCTTTATCGCTCACGGCAGCCGGTCTTCGACCGGCGCCGTCGCGCGGAACGCGCGCGGAGCGCACGATGCGGGCGCGCCGCATTCGCGGCGGGCCGCGGTCGCGGCCTGAAGCGCGTCCGTGCATGACGGACGCGCTTCAATCCTCGTCCGGCTCCGGCGGCGGGGACCAGTGGCGCAGCGCCGCGGACTCGATGGTGCCGTCGGGCATCACCGTGCCGTCGAGGTTGGCCTGGCCGAAGAAGGCGTCCGCCACCTCGGCCCCGCGAAAGTCGGCGCGGATGAGATCGGCCTCGCGGAAGTTCGCCTCGCGCAGGTAGGCGCCGGCGAAGTCGGCAGTGGCGAGGCGCGCGCGCTTGAAGCTCGCGCCCGAGAAATTCGCTTCGCGCAGGTTGGCGCCGATCAGCACCGCCTCCTCCAGCTTGGCGAGGCGCCCGTCGGCGCGGCCGAGGTTGGCGTTCTCCAGGTCGGCGAGGCGCAGGTCGGCGCAGTAGAGCTCGGCGCCGCTGAAGTCCGCGCCCCGGCACTTCGCACCGGCAAGCTCGGCCTGGGCGAGATTGCACTCCGAGAGAACGGCGCCGTCCAGGTCGGCGACCTTGAGATCGGCGCTCCAGAGGTCCGCGCCGGCGAGCCGCGCGCCCTGCAGCTTTGCACCCTTGAAGGTGGCAAGCCGCAGGTTCGCGCCGGTGAGGTCGACGCCGGTGAGATCGGCGGCCCAGAGGTCGACCTCGCGCAGGATGCTGCCGGCGAAGCTGGCACCGCGCAGGTCGGCCTGGCGGAAGTGGAAGCCCTGCAGGTCGAAGCCCGAGAGGTCGGCGCCGGCGAGCGCGCCCGCGCGAATCTGGTCTCCGTTCGGCCGCCAGCCCGTCATCCCGCGCCGCCCGCCGTCTCGATGCGGACCGGCGTTCCCACGCCGAGACCCAGAACCCGGTCCGCGCGGCCCCGGTTGACCGCGACCTCGGCGAGCCCGTTCGCGTTCTCGTACCAGAAGGCCGCGCCCCTTGCGGCGTCGGAGAACGTGCGCAGCTTCTGGAGCCGCCGGCCGCCTGCGACGACGACCGCGTCCTCCGCCAGCCGGGCCGCGCGGATTCCGGTCATCGCGTTGCCGTAGGGGTCGATGTAGACGATCGCGGCCCGGTCGTCCGGCCAGTCGGCGCCGGCCGGGGCGCCGTCCAGCGGCGTGCCCGGCAGCGCGTCCCCGCGCGCCAATTGCGCCGCCACCGGCGCGAAGAGATCGCGGCCGTGGAAGGAGGCGGAGAGGGTGGGTGGCCGCCAGTCGATGGCGAACCAGCGCGCGTCGTCCGCCCGCCGGGCGACGATGGCGAGGAGGCCGTTGTCGGGGCCGACGTACCAGCGACCGCCGGCGCTCACCGCCACCGGCGCCCGCGCGCTGCCCACGCCGGGGTCGACCACGCAGACGAAGACCGCGCCCGGCGGGAAGGCCGGCGCGAAGGCCGCGAGCAGATAGGCGGCGGGCTCGGGATCGCAGGCGGGCAGGTCGTCCGCGAGGTCGACCACGGGGACGCCCGGCGCCTCGCGCGCGAGCACGGCCTTCATCTGGCCCGTGTACGGCCCGCCCGGCCCGAAATCCGTGAAGAGGACGATCACGCGCCGGCCGCGCCGGACGGCGGGTCGTCGAGGTTGTCCATGCCCATGTAGGTGTCGAACATGCCGTCGACGCCGAGGAGCTGGCCCGAGATGTGGCGGCCGGAGTCGGAGCAGAGGTAGAGCGCGAGGTCGGCGATCTCCTGCTCCGTGATGCCCGTCCGCATGGCGATGTTGCGCAGGATGGTCGCCTGCATCTCTTCCACCGTGCGCCCGGCGGCCTCGGCCTTGGCGCGGACCACGCGTCTGCCCCGCTCGTTCAGGATGTAGCCCGGCAGGATCGCGTTGACGCTGATGTTGGCCGGGCCCAGCTCGATGGCGAGCGTCTTGGTAAGCCCGGTGATGGCGAACTTCGATGTCGCATAGGGGAGCCGGAGCGGGAAGCCCATGCGCCCTGCGGTGGACGAGATGTTGACGATGGCGCCCTGTCCGGCCGCGCGCATGAGCGGCACCGCGCGGCGCGCGCAATAGAACTGGCCGGAGATGTTGACCGCGATCGTGCGGTCCCAGTCGGCGGGCTCGATGGCTTCGACGTGGGCGGTGGGGCCGGCGATCCCGGCGTTGTTGACGAGGATGTCGACGCCGCCCATGGCCTCCGCCGCGACCTCGAACAGCCGGTCCACCTGGGCCGGATCGGCGACGTCGGCCTCGATCGCGCCGATCCTCCTGCTCCGCACGTCCTCGACCAGTCCGGGCTGGACGTCGCAGGTGAAGACGGCGGCGCCGTTGGCCGCCAGCGTCTCCGCGATGACCCGCCCGATCCCCGACCCGCCTGCGGTCACCACCGCGCGCCGGCCCTCACACGAAATTTCCATCGTCCGCTCCCGCTCTTGAAGAGGGCGCAAGAGTAGCGGGCCGCGCCCGCCTTGCCGAGAGCGGCAGTTCCGTATCCCCGAACGCCGAGTCCCGCCATTTCGGCTGCCGGGTGCGCCGCATAGAATGCGCGCCATGCAGCGTTGCGATTTCCTGGTCGTCGGCGCCGGCATGGCGGGCGCCTCGGCGGCGTACTGGCTTGCCGAGCGGGGCCGCGTCGTCGTTCTCGAGCAGGAGGACGCGCCCGGCTATCACTCCACCGGGCGCTCAGCCGCCATGTACATGGAGACGTATGGCGGGCCGCTCACCAAGGGTCTCGCCGTCGCGGGCCGCGCCTTCCTCGCCGACCCGCCCGCCGGCTTCGCGGCCGCGCCGCTGCTCAGCCCGCGCCACGTGCTCTACGTGGGCCGCAGCGAGCAGATCGCCGCGCTCGACCGCTTCTACGAGGAGAACCGGCGGCGCGTGCCGTCCCTGGCCCGCCTCGACGCCAAGCAAGCTCTGGCGCAGCCCGTGCCCTTGCGCGAGGACTACGTCGCCGGCGCGGTGCTGGAGCCGGATGCGGAGGAGATCGACGTCGCCGCCCTGCACCAGGGCTACCTGCGAGGCCTCCGCGCGCGCGGCGGCACGCTGATGACGGAGGCGGCGGTGACGGGGCTCCGGCGCGAGGGCGGCCTCTGGCACGCGGAGACGCCGGCCGGCGGGTTCGCGGCGCCCGTCGTGGTCAACGCCGCCGGCGCCTGGTGCGACGCCGTGGCCGCGCTTGCCGGCGTCGCGCCCATCGGTCTCGAGCCGAAGCGGCGCACTGCGTTCATCTTCGACGGGCCGGCGGAGGGCGTCGACGGCTGGCCGATGGTGCACGACGTCGAGGATTCCTTTTACCTCAAGCCCGACGCCGGCCGGGTCCTGGGATCGCCCGCCGACGAGGTCCCGTCCGAGCCCTGCGATGCGTATCCCGAGGAGCTCGACATCGCCATCGGCGCCGACCGCATCATGCAGGCGACGCGGCTGGAGATCCGCCACATCCGCAACAAGTGGGCGGGGCTCAGGAGCTTCGTGAAGGATCGTCAGCCGGTCGCGGGCTTCGACCGCGCCGCCGAAGGCTTCTTTTGGCTGGCGGGGCAGGGGGGCGCCGGCATCATGACCGCGCCCGCGCTCGGCGCTGTGGTGGCGGCGCTCGCCAGCGGCAATCCGGTGCCCGAGGCCGCCGCCGCCCGCGGCATCGCCGCCGAGACCCTCGGCCCCGGCCGCCTCCTAGCTAGCTGACCGGCTCCGCGATCACGCGGATCTCGCCGTCCTGCACGGCGTGGTAGAAGCAGGCCGGGCGGTTGGTGTGGCAGGCGGGGCCGGTCTGGTCGACCAGCAGGAGCAGAGCGTCGCTGTCGCAGTCGAAGCGCATCTCGACCAGCCGCTGCGTGTGGCCCGAGCTCTCGCCCTTGCGCCATAGCCGCTGGCGCGAGCGGGACCAGTAGCAGACCCGGCCGGTGGCGAGCGTCTCCCGCACCGAGTCGGCGTTCATCCACGCGAGCATCAGCACCTCGCGGGTCTCGTGCGACTGCGCGATCGCGGGGATGAGGCCGGCATCGTCGAAACGCAGCCGCTCGATCACCTGCCGGGCCACCTCACCGCTCGCAGCCATCTGCGTTCTCCTTGCGCGAGAGCGCGAAGCTAGTGGTTGGCGCGTGCCGAATCAACGATCCGGCCGGCGAAGGCCGAGGCCAGCGCGGCGCCGCCGTGCGCCAGCGCGAAGAGCGCGAGCGCCGCGACCACGATGGAGGGACCGGACGGCGTGTCCCACGCAAGCGAGCCGTGGAGCCCGCCGGCCACGGCCACCGCCCCGGTCGCGCTCGCGAGCAGGGCCATCTGCTCGGGCGAGCGTGCGAGCCGGCGCGCCGTCGCCGCCGGGATGATCAGCAGCGACACGATCAGGATCAGCCCGATGATCTTCATGGCGATGGCGACCGCGAGCGCGATCAGCAGGGTGAAGGCGATGCGCACGAGGTGCACGCGCACGCCCTCGGCACGCGCCAGCTCCTCGTGCACGGTGACGGCCAGCAGCGGCCGCCAGATCAGCGCCGTCGCCAGCAGGACCGCGCCGCCGCCGCCGTAGATCCAGAGCAGGTCGCGGCCGCTCACGGCCAGGATGTCGCCGAACAGGTAGCTCATCAGGTCCACCCGCACGGTCTCGAGAAAGCTGATCCCGACGAGGCCGAGAGCGAGCGCGCCGTGCGCCATGATGCCGAGCAGCGTATCGGTGGCGAGGCGGCGCTGCTGCTGGAGGAGCAGGAGCAGCAGGGCGAGGGCCACGCACATGATGAGGATGCCGGCGTTGGGTTCGATGCCGAGGCCGACGCCCAGCACGACGCCGAGCAGCGCGCTGTGGGCGACCGAATCGCCGAAGTAGGCCATGCGCCGCCAGACCATGAAGCAGCCGAGCGGCCCGGTGGCGATCGCCACGCCGATGCCGCCGGCGAGCGCGCGCGCGAAGAAGTCGTCGAGCACTGCGCGCTCAGCCGGCCTCGCCGGACGCAGGTCCGTCACCGGACGCAGGTCCGTCGCCGGACGGTGGTCCGCCGTCCGGCAGGCCGGGCTCCATCGCGGCCACGGAGACGGGAAGGCCATGACTGTGGTCGTGGTGGTGGGTGTAGACCGCCACCGCCGCAGCCGCATGGGGGCCGAACAGCGCGACGTACTCGGGATGCCGGCTCACCGCCTCCGGCTCGCCCGCGCAGCAGACGTGCCCGTTGATGCAGATCACGCGGTCGGTCGCGCCGAGGACGAGGTGAAGGTCGTGGGAGATGACCAGCACGCCGCAGCCGCGGCGGTCCCGCAGGTGGCCGATCAGCTGGTGCATGGCCATCTGGCCGGCGAAGTCGACCTGCTGGATCGGCTCGTCGAGCACCAGCAGGTCGGGGTCGCGCAACAGGGCGCGGGCGAGCAGCACCCGCCTGAACTCGCCGCCGGAGAGGCTGCTGAGCTGGCGGTCGATGGCCGCCGCCGCCCCCACCTCCTGAAGCACAGCGGCAGCATCGCCGCTGGCGCGCCGCCTCGCCATCGCCACGAAGCGGCGCACGCTGAGCGGCAGAAGCTCCTGCTGCTCGAAGCGCTGGGGAACGTAGCCCACCGCGATGCCGGGCTCGTGGTGGACGGCGCCGGAATCGGGCCTGATGAGGCCGAGCAGCGCGCGCACCGCGGTGGTCTTGCCCGCGCCGTTCGGCCCGATCAGGCTTACCACCTCCTGGCGGCGGACCTCGATCGAGACCCGGTCCAGCACCGCGCGGCCGCCGTAGCGCACCACCAGGTCGCGGCCCGAGGCAAGCAGCGGCCCGGGCGCGGCGGGCTGCCGGCTCAGCCGCTCTGCGGGCGCGGCGCGCACTGCGGACACTTGCCGTGCAGCTCGACGATCGTGCGCGTGAGCGCAAAGCCCGAGCCGGCCGCCTGAGCGGCGACCGCGCGGTCGATGCTGGCCGCGTTCATCTCCGAGACCTCGCCGCAATCGCCGCAGATCAGGAACTGGGCGCTGTGGCCCTCGTCCGGCTGCGGGCACCCGACGAAGGCGTTGAGGCTGTCGATGCGATGGACCAGGCCATGCTCCATCAGGAACTCGAGGGTGCGGTAGACCGTCGGCGGCTTGGCCGCGCCGCCCTCGTCGCCGAGCGCGGCGAGCAGATCGTAGGCCTTGACCGCCCGATGGCTTTCCCAGACCAGCTCCAGCACCCTGCGCCGCAAGGGGGTCAGGCGGGCGCCGCGCTCGCGGCAGACGGCCTCGGCGCGGGCCAGCGCGTCCGCGATGCAGCCCCGGTGCTCGTGCCCGCCGTCGTGGAAGGCGGGCCGGTCTGCGGATGGAGCGTCCATTCGTTCCCCGGTCCGGCCGCATCGCGAGACGTCCTGCGGCCGCCGCGTCAGGCTACACTATACCATCACCCAGGCTTAGCGTCGGATGGCGGATGCGGGGGCGCCGCGGCGGAGGCCGTCAGCGCGCCCAGATCGATACCGTGCTCAGGTAGGTGCGATTGTCACGGTCGAGCGGATAGAAGATTTCGCTGTCGCGCCCGAACCAGCGGTCGTAGACCTCGTCGTAGCGGCTGTTGGAGTCCTCGACGCCGCTGAACATGTCGATGATGACCCGGTTGACGGTATCGCGCCACGGGCTGTCGTCCTGCGGCAGCACGCAGGCCAGGGTTTCCATGGCGAGCGCGTAGGTGCGCGGCAGCAGGACCACGCTCCGGCGCGGCTCCGCCTTCGCCGCAAGCCCCAGCAGCGTGATGCCGATGTTGGCGACGCCCTTCACCTCGCCAGCCGCAAGCGCGCTCATCGCGTCCTTCATGGTGGGGAACCGATGCAGGTTCGCCGTCGGCAGCTCTTCGTTGACGATGTTCACGGTCGTCGTGCCTTCGACCACCCCGATGTCGAGCCGGCCGAGATCGACTCCGCCCGTGGCATGCTCGCGATAGGTCAGGATGCGCGTGCCGTCGCGGAAGAAGGGCACGGAGAAGTCGACCAGGGCCTCGCGATCCCAGGTCGGCGTGGTGATGCCGCAGACGATGTCGAGCTCGCCCGCGGCGACCCGCTGCAGCCGGTCGCCCGGCGTCACCTCTTGCAGCTCCAGCGCGACCGGCCGGCCCACCTTCTCTTGCGTCGCGGCCCGGACCAGCTCCAGCAGGTCGACCGAAAAGCCTTCGAAGCCGCCGGTTTCGAGCTTCCGGGCGAAGGGCGGCGCGCTCGCCCGGGTGCCGGCGCGAATCACGCCGTCCGCCTCGATCCTGGCGAGCACGCCGTCGGCGGCGGCGTGTGCCGGCGGCGCCGGGTGCGGCGCGCCCGACGCCAGCATGACGAGCGCAAGCAGGGCGCCCCCGTAGCGCGGCAGCGCCCGACGTCGCGGCAGAGCGAGGTGCAGACGATGACTGAAGCCGGTCATTCTTCCCCCGACGGTCTGCCGTCCTTCCCGCGGGCCGCGATGCGCGCGCGCCGACCCCCTGCGGCACGGCGACGCATGGAATGACGGCAGAAACTGGTTCCACCCGTGCGGCACGATACTCTATTTCGTCCTATGTCCATATCGGATAGGATTCTTCGTTGCCGCGGCCGACGGCACCGCGGCGATGGCCGGGAGGGCGAGCGTTCCGTTGCGCAGAACCCTGTTTCCGGTTCGCGTCAAGAAGAGTGGCAACGATGATTCACGCGACGATCATCGACCTCCGACGCAATGCGGCCGTGGCATCTTGCCTGGCCTCCGGGGCTCGTGCCGCCACGGCCGGGGCGGATTGATGCGCAGGCGCGCTCCCGTTCCACCATCCCGTCGCTCGACTGCCGCGGGCAGCGGCCATGCCGTCGAACCCGTTGTCTCCGCGCCCGAGGCGCGGTCGGCCGCATGAGCTTGCGATTCCCGCCCTGGCGCCTGCTCGGCGCCATCGCCCTCGTCGCCTGGGCGGGCCTGGCCTCGCCTGCGCTTGCCGACCGGCTGCAGGAGATCCAGGAGCGCGGCTACGTCACCGTCGGCGTGAAGGAGGACTACGCGCCCTTCGGCTTTCGCGACGCCGAGGGCACGCTGGTCGGCTACGACGTGGACGTGGCGCGCGGCTTCGCGGAGGCGATCGGCGTCGAGCTCCGGCTGGAGCCGGTCACCAGCGCCAACCGGCTGCAGAAGGTGCAGCAGGGCGAGATCGACATCGTCGCCGCCACCATGGGCGACACCCGCAGCCGCCGCGAGCTGGTCACCATGATCGAGCCGCAATACTACGGCGACGGGGCCAACGTGCTGCTGCGGGACAGCGCCAGGATCGGCACCTGGGCCGACCTGCGCGGGCAGACCGTCTGCGGGCTTCAGGGCTCGCTCTGGAACCGGCTCGCCAAGCAGCGGCTGCTGCTCGACGTGACCGCCTTCAACAGCACCCGCGAGGCCAGCCAGGGGCTGCGCAACGAGCACTGCGTCGGCTGGATCTACGACGAGGTCCTCCTCCTCCACGAACTGGAATCCGGCGAGTGGGATGGCTTCAGCGTCTCGCTGCCGACGCGCTTCGTGCTGCCCTGGGCCGTCGCCATCGCCAAGGAGGAAGGCGGCGGCGCGCTCGACCGGCTCATGGGCGACACGCTGGCGGGGTGGCATCGCGACGGCTTCCTGCAATCGCTGGAGAAGAAGTGGGAGCTGCCGCCCTCGCCCTTCCTGCGTGACGCGCGGACGACCTGGCAGGAGACCGACGAAGCCGGGGAGCCGAAGTGCCGGCGAAACGAGCAGGGCCAGTGGCCGCTCGAATGCCGGGTGGTGGCCCTCGTCACCGGCAGCGGCATCGGCGGCCTTTCGGGCTTCTCGCTGACGATCATGGAGGTGACGGGCCTCGACATCAGCATCCTCTACGACCCGCTCGACCGCAGCGTTTTCCTCTACGGCCTCGCGCTCACCGCGGCGCTCTCGGCCATCACGGTCTTCGGCAGCATCCTGCTGGGGGTGATCTTCGGCTGGCTGATGCACCGCCGCGTGCCGGGGGTCAGCCACTTCCTGCGGGCGTTCAGCGAGTTCCTGCGCATGACTCCCCCGTTGCTCCAGCTCTACATCGTGTTCTTCGGCCTCGGCGGCGTGCTGCTGTCGCTCGGGTTCACGCTCGACGCCTTCCTGGTCGCCGCCGTGGTGCTGTCGCTCTATGCCGCCTCGAGCAATGCGATCGCGTTCTCGCTGGCGGCCGATGTCGCCGCCACCGGCAGCCACAAGCTGAAATTCGTGCCGCGCGACATCAATCGGGCGTTCAGGCTCTGCTACGCCGCGATCATGGGCAACTCCGCTAATATCGTGAAGGCCACCGGCATGGCCAGCACGCTCGCCCTGCCCGAGCTGGTGCACGCCAGCACGTCGATCGTGGCGGAGAAGGGCAATGCCGACGTCATGATGAACCTTCTCCTCATCTGCTACTTCGTTCTGGTCATCATCACCGTGCAGCTCTTCCGCCGGTTCGAGCGGGGCAGGGCCACGACACGATGACGGCGGGGGAGACGATCGACGTCCTTTGGGTCTGGTCGCCCTTCCTGGCGGAGGGCTTCGGCTGGAACATCATCGTCTCCCTGCTCGCCATGGCGATCGGGACGGTCGTGGGCGTCGTGCTCGCGCTGCTGCGGGGCGGCGCCAACTGGGGCGTGAGGCACGGCGGCAGCGGGCTCACGACGCTGGCCCGCAACGCGCCGACCTTCGTGATGCTGTTCTACCTGGCCTACATCATCCCCACCGAGTTCACGCTCTTCGGCGCCTCCGCGACCTTCCCGGCCTGGATCAAGGCATCGCTCGCGCTCGGCATCGCGGTCGCCGGCTACGTGTCGGACAACGCGCTCGCCGCGATCCGCCACATGCGCCGCCAGGAGATGCCGGAGGCGCTGCTCTTCGTGCCGGCCTGGACCAGCTACTTCCTGATCATCGTCATGGCCTCCAGCACCGCCTCGGTGATCGGCGTGCCGGAGCTCGTGCGGCGCGCGGATACGGTCATCGGCGCCGTCGACGAGATCGGGCTGGCGCTTTGGGTCTATCTCTGGGCTATGATCTGGTTCCTCGGCTTCAGCATCCTGCTGACGCTCGGAATGAACTGGCTGAGCAGACACATCAGGCGGCGCGTGCATCGGCCGCTGGAAGAGACGACCGATATAACCGGGGCTCCGCTGCCGTGACAGCGCCCCGCGCCCGAGGCTCGCATCGGGCGTACACCACTGCCGGACACCGCCGTTGACCCTCTCGAGACGCCTGATCATCACGGTTGCCGCGTCGGTCGGCGTGGCCATCGTCGGCGTTTCGCTGGCGATGGGTTTTCTTGCGCGCGACGCGCTGATCGAGCAGGCCGAGGACCAGGCCCGGCTCGTCGCCGGGTTGATCGCGAGCGAAGCCAACCGGGCGGAGCTCACCGCCGACGAGATAGACCGCATGATCGTCCGCCAGATGGAGGCGCAGGCGCTGGCGATCGCCCGCCATCTCGAAAGCCGCGACCACGAGGAGGAGCTCAGCGAAGAAGCCCTCGGCGCCTATTTCGCGAAGCTGACGGCAGATAGCGCCGTCGACGACATCTGGCTGCTGGACGAGGACGGCAAGCCGGAGCTGCGGGCGGTCGGCGGGCTGAGCGAGGACAGGCCCTCGGATCTCGCGTCCGCCGGCATCGATTCCCGTGTCGTGGAGGCGCTGGTCTCCGGCCGGCGCTTCTCGATCACGTTCCAGTCGATCCCGCCAAGCGGGTGGGAAAAGCCCATGCGGTACGTAGGCGTTCGCGCCAGCAGTCGCGAATCCGTCCTGGTCGGCACGCTGGCGGCCGAGACCGGCGGCCCCGGCGAGATCATCGGCATCGAGGCGGCGCTGGAGTCGCTGGCCGGGCGCGAGGCGATCCAGGCGATCTGGGTCGTCAACGACCTGCTCGACCTGATCGGCATGGCTGCGTTCGCGGGCCCGGACGACCCCATAACGGACGCGTCCCTCTCGGCCGAAGACGAGGATCTCGCCACGCGCGCGCTCGGCATCGACGGTTCCATGTCCTACCTGGGCGAGCGCGCCCTTCACGTGGCGGCGCCGATTCTCGACCGCGGCGGCGTCGCCACCGGGGCCGCGGTGCTCCACATGGGGCGCGACCACCTGGACCGGCTGTTCGCGGACCACGTGAAGTACGGCCTCATCGTCGCGGCGGCGGCCTTCGCCATCGGCTCGATCATCGCCGCCATCTCGGCGCGCCGCATCGTGCAGCCGGTCACGGCGCTGACCACGGCGGCGGCGGAGGTAGACACCGACACGCTCAGCTTCGCGCCGGAGACCCTCGATCCCGTCGCCGGCCGGCGGGACGAGCTCGGCACCCTGGTCCGCGTGTTCCAGAACATGGTGCGCCAGGTGCAGGCGCGCGAGGAATACCTGGAGAGCATGGTGCGCGCGCGCACGCGGGACCTGGAGGAATCCAACGCGCAGCTCGAACGGGCGAAGGAGCGCATGGAGTCGGAGCTCAAGATCGCGCACGCCCTGCAGGGCGCGATCCTGCCCAAGACGCTGCCGGACAGCCCGTCCTTCTCAGGGCACGCGCTCATGACTCCGGCACGCGAGATGGGCGGCGACTTCTACGACTTCTTCATGCTCGACGACGGCCGGCTCAGCGTGGTCATGGCGGACGTCTCCGGCAAGGGCGTGCCGGCGGCCTTCTTCATGGCGATCGCGCGCACCGTCATGCGCGCGGCTGCGGCCCGGCATCCCGATCCTGGCCCCTGCCTGGAGGAGGTCAACGACGCGATCTGCGAGCAGAACCCGCAAGACCTGTTCGTCACGCTCTTCTACGGAATCCTGGACCCCAAGACAGGCGAGTTCGTCTACGCCAATGCCGGGCACAACCCGCCGTTCGTCGTCAAGCGCCCCGGCGACGTCCTGGCGCTGCCGATGACGGGCGGCATGGCCGTCGGCGTCATGCCCGGACTGCCCTACAGCGAAGACAAGACGACGCTGGCGCCGGGGGACACGATGTTCCTCTACACCGACGGCATCACCGAGGCCATGAACGCCGACGAGGAGGAGTTCACCGAGGCCCGTCTGGAGGCGGTTCTTGCCGATGGCCACGCGCTGCCCGTCGACGCCGTGCTCACGAACGTGACCAGCGCGGTGGTCGAATTCGTCGCCGGCGCGGAGCAGTCCGACGACATCACGTGCATCGTGCTGCGCTACGATGGCGAGCCGGGCGATACCGCCCCTGCCTGACTGAGTTCCGGCCCTGCGCGTGGCCGCGACGGTGACGCATAAGCACATTTTATAGATCGATAAAGAATTCTATATTTGAAGTTGTTGCCCCATGTCGTCACAAAGGGCGAGGTATACTGCGATGCGATTGCAGGCGACAGAGTAATATCAATTATGATATATCATGAATCGTTGATTCCGGCGGCCGGTGGTGTTCTTTCGCACCGTCTGACGGCACGGTCGCCGGGGCATGCTCTCGCCGGCATCCGGCCTCGATCGCCCTCGCCGCAGCGGCCGCGCCCATAGGGACAGGACATGCCCGTCACCCTGCGTCAGCTCCGCTACTTCCAGGCCCTGATCGAGCACGGCTCGTTCAGCCGGGCCGCCGAGAGCGTCCACGTCTCGCAGCCCGCGCTCTCGCTCCAGATTCGCGAGCTGGAGGGCTCGCTCGGCGGGCCGCTGGTCGAGCGCGAGCCCCGCGGCATCCTGCTCACGCCGCTCGGCCGCGAGGCGCATGAGCAGACCCTTCGCATCCTGGACGAGACGCTGCTCCTCGAGAACCTGGGCCAGAGGTTCGAGTCGGGCCCGCTCCACGTCTCCGTCGGCATCGTCTCCACGCTCGCGCCCTATCTGCTTTCCGGCATCCTGAGCCGCCTGCACGAGGCCTCGCCCCGTATCGAGCTCGATATCAGGGAGGCGCCGGGGCAGGACGTCGTGGCCGGCCTCCTTGCCGGGCGCCTCGACGCGGCGATCGTCTCTCTCCCGCTGGGGCTGATGGAGCTGCCCGAGCGCGAGCTCTTCGAGGATCACTTCGTGCTCGCCGGCCGGGCCGACCGCCTGGCCTCGATCCGGCGCACGCTCGGCGACGACGTGCGTCCCTCCGACCTGGCGCGGGCGGACATCGGGCCGCTGCTCACGCTCGGCGACGGGCATTGCCTGGCCGACCAGGTCCTCGGCGCCTCCCTGATGTGGCGCACGCGGGAGGTGCGCCGCGGCGCGGAATCGCTTGCCACGCTGTCCCGGCTGGTCGCGAGCGGCGCCGGGCTGACGCTCCTCCCGGAAACCGCCGCGCTCGCCGAGCGCGCAGCCGAGCCCGACCTGAGCTTCCTGCGTTTCGCCGCGCCCGAGCCCTCGCGGCGGATCGGCCTCACCCACCGGGTTGCCGCCCACGGCCAGCGGTGGATCGACGTGCTGGCGGAGGCCGCGGCCGGCGCTGGAGCCGCGCTCACCGAGGAGGCGCAGAAGGCGATCCGCCTGTAGAGCGGTCCCGTTTCACACGGAAAGGCTTTAACCCGGCACATTCCGGCATACGCCGGCACAAAGTGGCACAAAGTGGCACGAATCGGGCGGCACAAAGTGGCACAAAGTGGCACAAGGTGGCACAAAGTGGCCCAAGGTGGCACAAGGCGGCACAAGCCGGCGGCGGCGGGAACCCGGTGTATAAGCGCCCGGCCACGCGCCGGCTCCCCCGAGCCGCTCCGGCCCGGCTTTCCCTGAAGTGCGACGGTCTGCGTGCTGCATCCGCAGAGCCTGCCCCCACCCGCCCGCCCCGTGCACCGCACCATGGTGCGGGCTGATTCTTGGTCGCACGCCGCGTGAGCGCGTGCGCGGGGCGCGACCTCACTCCGCGAGGGCGGCGATCGCCTCGGCCCGCGACGGGCGGATCGTGATGATGGTGTCGAATCCGCTCTTCTCGAAAATGCTCCTGACGTGAGCCGAAACCGCGTAGAGCGCGAACCGGGCGTCACGGTTGGAGACGGCCTTGGTGAGCGCCAGCACGGTGCGAAGGCCCGCGCTGCCGATGTAGGTCAGCCTCTCGCAGTCGACGACCACGGTGTGATCGCCGTCCTCGAGCGCAGTCTCGATCGCCTCGTGGAACGCGAGCACGGTGGAGCCGTCGATGCGCCCCTCGACCCGCACCGACAGCACGCCGGCCTCGCGTTCCGTCGTCACGTTCATGATGTCCTGGCTGGCTCTGGGCGATCCCAACGAATGCCCCACCTGTCGTTTCTCTTGCGCGCCGGTCCCGGCCGGGTGGCGCTATGCGGCGGCCGAGTGCGGCAGCGCCGAAGGGCGCGGGCCGCCGGTCGCCCAGTCGAGCAGCTCGACCGTGTGCACCACCGGCAGCGCGGTGTGGCCTCCGATCTGCACCATGCAGCCGATGTTGCCCGCAGCGACGAGCGCGGCGCCCGTGCTTTCGATTGCTGCCGCCTTTCGTTTTCCGAGTGACTCGGCGATCTCCGATTGAAGAATATTATAGGTTCCCGCCGAACCGCAGCAGAAATGTCCGTCCGGGACCGTCCGCACGGTGAAGCCGGCGGCGGCGAGGAGCGCCATCGGCTGGCGCTCGACCCGCTGGCCGTGCTGCAGCGAGCAGGCCGAGTGGTAGGCGACCGGCGCATCCGTGGGCGCGGGTCCGTCGGCGGCAAGGCCGAGCTCGGCCAGCACCTCGCTGACATCGCGGGCAAGCGCCGCCACCCGTTCGCCCGTGTCGGCATGGGCGGGGTCGTCCTTCAGCACATGGCGGTAGTCCTTGAGCATGGTCCCGCAGCCGGACGCCGTGGCGACCACCGCGTCGAGCCCGCCGTCGCCGGCCTCGCGCGCGAGCGCCGCCGCCGTGCGCCCGGCCTGGGCCCGGCCGCGCGCCTCGTCGCCCAGGTGGTGCGAGAGCGCGCCGCAGCAGCCCGCGCCGCGCGCCACCACCACCTCGCAGCCGTGGCGGGTGAGCACGCGCACCGCCGCCTCGTTGATCTCCGGCGCAAGCGTGGACTGCACGCAGCCCGTGAGCAGCGCCACCCGCCTGCGGCGGGGGCCCTGGGCGGGAATCACCTGCGGCCGCTCGACCCAGCTCGGCCCGTAGGAGGGCCGGCCCGCCAGGCGCAGCAGCGCGCCGATGCGCCCGCCGAAGAGCGGCGCCAGCAGGGAGGGGCCGCGCGCCGCCATCAGCGCGAGGCGGGCCAGGGCCGGGCGCGGCAACACGGTGCTGAGCACGGTGCGGAGCGCGCGCTCGGCAAGCGGCCGCTGCCAGGTCCGCTCGATGTGGCCTCGCGCGTGATCGACCAGGTGCATGTAGTCGACGCCCGCCGGGCAGGTCGTCATGCACGAGAGGCAGGAGAGGCAGCGGTCGATGTGGCGCGTCACCGTGGCGTCGGCCGGCGCGTCCTGCTCCAGCATGTCCTTGATGAGGTAGATGCGCCCGCGCGGGCTGTCCCGCTCGTCGCCCAGCAGCGCGTAGGTGGGGCAGGTGGAGAGGCAGAGCCCGCAGTGGACGCAGGTGCGCAGCACCTGGTTGGCCTCGGCCACCGCCGGGTGCGCGAGCTGGCTCTCGGAGAACTGGGTCTGCATCCGCGCTAGACGCCCGCGTGCATGCGCCCGGGGTTGAGCACGCCCGTGGGATCGAACGCGCGCTTGATGCGCGTGGTCAGCGCGGCCAGGCCCGCCGCCTGGGGCTGGAACACCGCCCGTGCCGCCCGCGTGGGCGCATCGGCGCGCACCAGCGTCGCGTGCCCGCCGACGGCCGCCGCAGCGGCGCGCACGGCGGCTTCGCCCGCGTCGGCAGCACCACCCACCGCGAGCCAGACGAGCCCGCCGCCCCAGTCGAAGAGGGCGCGCACGTCCGCCGCCTCAGTCACGCGCGCGGCCGCGTCCGCGCCCGCTGCCGGGGGCACGGAGAGGCGCCAGAGCGGCCGGTCGTCGCCGGCGAAGGAGCGAACGTCCCGGATCTCGCGCCAGAGCGTCGTCGAGTTCTTGGAATGCAGCTCCTCGACCGCGCCGAAGCGCCCGAGCAGTTCCCGCAGCGCCGCGCAGCGCGCTTCCACCGAGGCGGGAAATCCCTCGACGCGGACGGCGCTCACCGCAGCGCCGGCGCCCGAGACGTAGGAGACCGCCGAGCGCGCGGCGACCTCGGCCGGCATGTGGGCCGCCCCGGAAACCTCGTGCGCGCTGCCGAGCGCTGTGCCCAGGGCTTCGAGGGCCGCGGGCGGCTCGAGGCCGAACACCAGCACCGTGCGCGTGCGCTCCGGCGCGGGCAGGATCTTGACCGTCACCTCGTGCATGAGCGCGAGCGTGCCGTAGGAGCCCGCGAGCAGCTTACAGACGTCGTAGCCGGTCACGTTCTTGACCACGCGGCCGCCGGCCTTGAAGCGCTCGCCCCGCCCGCTCACCGCATGCACGCCGAGGAAGTGATCGCGCGCCGCACCCGCCTTGATGCGGCGCGGGCCCGAGAGGTTGCAGGCGAGCGCGCCGCCGAGCGTCGCAGGCTCCGCCGCGCCGAGGAGGGGCCCGTAGTCCGCGGGCTCGAACGCCAGCATCTGCCGCTCGGCCTCGACCGCCGCCTGGATGGCGGCGAGCGGCGTCGCGGCGCCGGCCGTCAGCACCAGCTCGGAGGCCTGATAATCGACGATGCCGTCGAACGCGGCGAGCGAGAGGGTGGCCGCGCTCTGCACCGGCCGGCCGAGCGCCCGCTTGGAGCCGCCGGCGATGACCTCCAGCGGATGCTCGCCCGCGATCGCCCAGCGGACGGCGTCCGCGAGGCTGTCCGCGTCGGCCGGCGCCAGGCTATCGGCCATCAGAAGCGGGGCAGGTCGGGGAAGGGCGTCTCGCCCCGGTGCACGTGCATCTGGCCGAGCTCGGCGCAGCGGTGCAGCGTCGGGAAGACCTTGCCGGGGTTGAGCAGCTGGTCGGGATCGAAGGCGCACTTGATGCGCTGCTGCTGCTTGAGGTCGTCCTCGGTGAACATCGCGCCCATCAGGTCGCGCTTCTCGACGCCGACGCCGTGCTCGCCGGTCAGCACGCCGCCCACCTCGACGCAGAGCCTGAGGATCTCCGAGCCCATCTCCTCGGTCCGCTCCAGCTCGCCGGGGACGGCGGAATCGTACATGATGAGCGGGTGCAGGTTGCCGTCGCCGGCGTGAAAGACGTTGGCGACCGGCAGGCCGTACTCCTGCGAAAGCTCGCCGATCCGGTTGAGCACCTCGGGCAGGCGCGCGCGGGGGATGGTGCCGTCCATCACGTAGTAGTCCGGCGCCATGCGGCCTGCGGCGCCGAAGGCGGTCTTGCGGCCGAGCCAGAAGCGCTCGCGCTCCTCCTCGCTCGTGCTCGAGCGGATCGTCGTAGCACCTGACTTGCGGGCGAGCTCGCCCACCAGGTCGACCAGCTCGTCGACCTCCACCTCCGGCCCGTCCAGCTCGCAGATCAGGATCGCCGCCACGTCCAAGGGGTAGCCCGGCTGGCAGAAGGCCTCCGCCGCCTCGATCGCGGGCTTGTCCATCATCTCCAGCCCGGCCGGGATGATGCCGGCGGCGATGATCTCGCCCACGCAGGCGCCGGCCGATGCGTTGTCGGGGAAGCCGAGGAGCAGCGCGCGCACCGTCGCCGGCTTGGGCAGGATCCGCACCGTCACCTCGGTGACGACGCCGAGCAGGCCCTCCGAACCGGTGACGACGCCCAGCATGTCGTAGCCCTCGGCGTCGAACTGCTTGCCGCCGAGGCGCAGGACCTCGCCGTCCATCAGCACCATCTCGACGCCGAGCAGGTTGTTGGTGGTGAGCCCGTACTTGAGGCAGTGCACGCCGCCGGAATTCTCGGCGACGTTGCCGCCGATGGAGCAGGCGATCTGGCTGGAGGGGTCCGGCGCATAGTAGAAGCCGTGGGGGCTCACCGCCGTCGAGATGGCGAGGTTGGCGACGCCGGGCTGCACCACGGCGCAGCGGTTGGCGGTGTCGATCTCGAGCACGCGGTTGAGCTTGCCGAAGCCCACCGTGACCCCGTCGGCGAGCGGCAGCGCCCCGCCGGAAAGCCCGGTGCCGGCCCCGCGCGGCACGATCTTGACGCCGCGTTCGTGGCAGAGCGCGAGCACGCGGCTCACCTCGCCGGTGTCGCGCGGCAGGACGACCACCATAGGGAGCGCGCGGTAGGCGCTGAGGCCGTCGCACTCGAAGGGGCGCAGGCCGCGCTCGTCGTCGATGACGCAGTCCTCGGGCAGCAGCTTGCGGAGCGCCGCGACCAAGGACTGCCGCTCGCTGATGACGCCCGCGTCGGGCTCCGGCATGGCTACCACGGCAGCACCTTTCGGGGCCCGGCCGGGGCCCTGGTTGTCGTTGGGAGCGGATTGTCGGTGCGCAAGCGCCGCCCGTCAATGCAGGCGGATGCCGCGCCGGCGCGGCTGGCGTAGCGCGGCGCGATCAGCCCTGGCGCACCTTGAAGCGCGGGTTGCGCTTGTTGATGACCAGCACGCGGCCCCGGCGGCGCACGATCTGGCAATCCTTGTGGCGCTTCTTCGCGGCGCGAAGCGAGTTGCGGACCTTCATGTCATCCTCTTCGGGAAGCGCGGCGCACCATAGGGAGCACCCGCACCCCTGTCAAACGATGGCGCAGGGCTACCCCTGGAGCAGGGCTACCCCTGGGCGCAGGGCTACCCCTGGCGGAGCGTCTGCCGCTGGCGGCCGAGGCCCTCGATCTCGAGCTCCATCACGTCGCCGGCCTTGAGGAAGATCGGCGGCTTCATGCCCATGCCGACGCCGGGCGGGGTCCCCGTCGCGATCAGGTCGCCCGCCTCCAGCACCATGAACTGGCAGATGTAATGGACGAGGTGGGCGACGCCGAAGATCATCGTGGCCGTGCTGCCGCTCTGGCGCACCTCGCCGTTGACGGTGAGCGACATGGCGAGGCTCTGGGGGTCCGGCACCTCGTCCGGCGTCACCAGCCACGGGCCCGTGGGGCAGAAGGTGCGGGCCGACTTGCCCTTGACCCAGGTGGGGCCGCGATTGAGCTGGAAGTCGCGCTCGGAGACGTCGTTGCAGATGCAGTAGCCGGCGACATGGGCCATCGCCGCCGCCTCGTCGGGCAGATACTCGGCGCCGCGGCCGATCACGATGCCGAGCTCGACCTCCCAGTCGGTCTTGGTGCTGCCGCGCGGGATCAGCACGTCGTCGTCCGGCCCGCTGTAGGAGCTCGGCGCCTTGTTGAAGATGATCGGCTCCGTCGGCAGGTCCATGCCGGCTTCCTTGGCATGGTCGGCATAGTTGAGGCCGATGGCGATGATGTGCCCCGGCCGCGCGACCGGCGCGCCGATTCGCGTGCCGGCTTCCACGATGGGGAAGCGGTCCGTGCCTTCGGCCAGGACCCCCGCCAGGCGCCCGATGCCGCCGCCTTCGAGCCAGGCGCCGTCGATCTCGCCGACCTCGCTCGACACGTCGATGATGGTTCCGTCCTGCAGCATCACGGCCGGCCGCTCGGCGCCTGCCTCGCCAACACGCAACAGCTTCATTCGTCCTCTCCCGGCTCTGAAGGCGCGCGCACTATACCAGCCCGAGGCCTTATTGATATCCCTCAGGCGCCGGGCGCTCGCATCACGCGCCCGCGCGCGTGTGGACGCGCGACGCTCGCTTGGCTTTCGCGCCAATTGGCGCATCGTGCGCCTGCGCACGTGGCCGTGCGACGCGCGGTCGCGCGCTGCGGGCCGCTTAGCGGCCCGGCCCAACTAATGTGCACGCCCGTTTGCTGCCGGGGCGAGGTCGCCCGTACACCGGTTGCGTTCGCCGGGCGCTTCTGGCATTTTCCGGCCCGCCGGCGGGGCCGCCCCGGCGCGCACCATCGTGTGCACAAACGCCTTTCTCCCCATCGCTCAATGAGGTTGCCACCATGTCAGCAATCCTTTGGTTTGCCGTGGCCAGCGGACTCGTCGCGCTCGCCTACGGTCTCTACGCCACCCGGTCGGTCCTGGCCGCGAGCGCCGGCACGGAACGCATGCAGGAAATCGCAGGCGCCGTGCAGGAGGGCGCGCGGGCCTACCTGAACCGCCAGTACCTGACGATCGGCCTCGTCGGCCTGGTGCTGTTCGCCATCCTGACCGGGCTGCTCGGCTATCTGGTGGGTATCGGCTTCCTCATCGGCGCGGTTCTGTCCGGCGCGGCCGGCTACATCGGCATGCACGTCTCGGTGCGCGCCAACGTGCGGACCGCCGATGCGGCGCGGACCGGCGGGCTCAAGCCCGCGCTCGGCGTCGCCTTCCGCTCCGGCGCGATCACCGGCCTGCTGGTGGTGGGCCTCGGCCTGCTCGGCGTCGCGGTCTACTACGCGATCCTGCTGATCGCCGACGTCGAGACCAAGAAGGTGCTGGAGGCGCTGGTGGCGCTCGGCTTCGGCGGCTCGCTCATCTCGATCTTCGCGCGCCTCGGCGGCGGCATCTTCACCAAGGGCGCGGACGTGGGCGCCGACCTGGTGGGCAAGGTGGAAGCCGGGATTCCCGAGGACGACCCGCGCAACCCGGCGGTGATCGCCGACAACGTCGGCGACAACGTGGGCGACTGCGCCGGCATGGCGGCCGACCTCTTCGAGACCTACGCCGTCACCATCGTCGCGACCATGCTGCTGGCGGCGGTGTTCTTCACCGGGCCGCTGCAGGAAGCGCTGATGCTCTACCCACTGGCCATCGGCGGCGCCTGCATCCTGGCCTCGGTGATCGGCACGTTCTTCGTCCGCCTCGGCAAGAGCCAGAAGATCATGCCCGCGCTCTATCGCGGCTTCCTGGTCTCGGCCGTGCTCTCGGCCGTCGCCTTCTACCCGATCACCGACTGGGTGGTGGGCTGGAGCACCGAGTTCACCGTGAGCGGCGTGACCGCGTCGGGCCTCGACCTCTTCCTCTGCGGCCTGATCGGGCTGGTGGTGACCGGGCTCATGATCTGGGTCACCGAGTACTACACGTCGACCGAGTTCAAGCCGGTGCGGGGCATCGCCAAGGCGTCGACCACGGGCGATGCCACCAACATCATCCAGGGGCTCGCGGTCTCCATGCAGGCGACGGCGATCCCCGCGATCATCATCGCGGCGGGCATCATCCTCGCCTTTCTCGCGGCCGGCCTCTTCGGCATCGCGGTCGCGGTGACGGCGATGCTGGCGCTCGCCGGCATGGTGGTGGCGCTCGACGCCTACGGCCCGGTGACCGACAACGCCGGCGGCATCGCCGAGATGGCGGAGCTGGACGAGGACGTGCGCAAGACCACCGATGCGCTCGATGCGGTGGGCAACACCACGAAGGCAGTGACCAAGGGCTACGCCATCGCCTCGGCCGGGCTCGCCGCGCTCGTGCTGTTCGCGGCCTACACCGAGGATGTGGTGCGGTACTTCCCCGGCGTGGAGCTCGACTTCTCGCTGAGCAATCCCTACGTGGTCGTCGGCCTCTTCTACGGCGGCCTGCTGCCCTTCCTCTTCGGCTCCATGGCGATGCTCGCGGTGGGCCGGGCCGCGGGCGCGGTCGTGCTCGAGGTGCGCCGGCAGTTCAGGGAGGTCCCCGGCATCATGGAGGGGACCGGCAAGCCGGAATACGGCCGCGCCGTCGACCTGCTCACGAAGGCGGCCATCCGCGAGATGATCCTGCCCTCGCTGCTGCCGATCCTGGCGCCGATCCTGCTCTACATCGTGATCTGGGCGATCGCGGGCCAGTCGGCCGGCTTCTCGGCGCTGGGCGCCGCGCTCATGGGCACGATCGTGACCGGGCTCTTCCTCGCCATCGCCATGACGGCGGGCGGCGGCGCCTGGGACAACGCCAAGAAGTACATCGAGGACGGCAACCACGGCGGCAAGGGCTCGGAGAGCCACAAGGCGGCGGTGACCGGCGATACCGTCGGCGATCCCTACAAGGACACCGCCGGGCCCGCCATCAACCCGATGATCAAGATCACCAACATCGTGGCGATCCTGCTTTTGGCTATCATCGCGAAGTTCGTCGCGGGTTGATGCGCCGCGGTGCCGACAGGAGGTCGAGGGGAGGAGGCGCCTTACTGCGTGGGCGCGGTCGGCCGGCCGATATTGCCGAAGAGCTGCTCGAGCAGGGTAAGCTCGCGCCCGCGCGTCGGCGTCTCCTGCTCCGCGAAGTCGACGGCGCGCGCCTCGGCGAGCGTCACCGTCGAGATCTCGGCCACCACGCCGTTCTCGTCGAAGGCGATCACGGTGATGTTCTGGTCGACCAGCTCGGGCGCGTAGAACGCCGTCGTCTCCGCGCGGCGGGTGATGTAGTACCAGTGCGTGTCCTCGAAGGTCCCCACCGCCGACGGCGTGCCCAGCAGGCGGGCGACCTCCGCGCGGGTCTGCACGCCGGGCTCGATCTCGGCCAGCGCGTCCGGATCGGCGACGTGGCCCTGCTGGTGGACCTGCGGCGCGCAGCCGGCGAGAAGCGCCGCCGCCAGCGCACAGCCGAGCAGGGTGCGCCGCCAGCGCCGCGCCCGAGGCGCTGTCTTGTCCGCATGTCCGCGCCGGAGTTTCATGAAAACCTCTTCCGCTCGCCGAGCCGCGCAACCGTGCGCGCGTTGGCGGGGCGTGTCAACGCCGCGGCGGGCTAGGGGGCCGTCGTGGCGGTGGGGCGCATCTGGCGCCACCTGGAGGGGCGCAAGCGGCGGCGCGAGGCGGCGCGGCGCCTCTACTTGGCGGCGGTGCGCCAGGCGCGCGAGCCTGTGCTCTATACCGAAGGCGGCGTCGCGGACACGCTGGACGGCCGCTTCGACCTGATCGTGCTCCACGTGGTGCCGGTCATGCGCCGGCTGCGCCAGTGCGAGGAGCCGGGCCGGCAGCTCAGCCAGTCGCTCTTCGACGTGATGTTCGACGACATGGATCAGAGCCTGCGGGAGATGGGCGTGGGCGATCTGCGCGTCGGCAAGCGGGTGAAGCAGATGGCGCGCGCCTTCTACGGCCGCGCCGCGGCCTACGACCAGGCTTTCGACCAGGCGCCGGGCGCGGGCCGCCGCCGCGCCATCGCCGAGGCGCTGGAGCGCAACGTCTTCAACAACGATCCGCCGGCCGCCGATCGCGTTCGGGCGATGGCAGGCTACGTCGAGACACTGCTCGACGCTCTCGACCGCAACAACTCGGCGGCGCTGCTCGCCGGCGAACTGGAGTTGCCGCCGGTGCCGCCGCTTGCTGCCGCCACGCCGGCGGAGGGCGGCGCGTGAGCGTCGACGCGCCGAGGGGCGGCGGGCGCCCGCGCCTGATCGCGCCGGAGGAGGTGGGGCCGCAGGGCCTCACGAGCGAGATCGAATTCGACGAGAGCGAGCGGGAGGCGCTGAAGCGCCGGCTCGACCTGCTGGCGCTGGAGCGGCTCGCGGCCGCGCTGCGCTTCGAGCGGACGGACGAGGCCGAGGGGGCCATTCGCGTGAGCGGGCGGGTCCAGGCGCAGCTCGCCCAGAGCTGCGTGGTGACGCTCGAGCCCGTGCCGCGCAAGATTTCCGAGCCGGTTTCGGTCCTCTACGCGCCGCTGCCGGAGGAGTCGTCCGGGCACGAGGTCGAGGTGCTGGCGGAGGGCGACGAGGCCGAGCCCCTGCCTGCGGAGGGCATCGACGTGAGCGAGATCGTGGCGGAGCATCTCGCCCTCGTCCTCGACCCCTATCCGCGCCATCCGGACGCGCCGGAGGAGCCGCTCACCTACGCGGCGGGCGGGGGAGAGGCGGAACGGAGCGCTGCGGGCGACGACGCGCCCGCCGGGCCGTTCGCGGCGCTTGGCCAACTCAAAAGCAAGTTGTAATGTGCGAATTGATCGTGTAGTGCCGACGCACGCGACGCGATGCAGCTGAAGCGAAGGCGCAGCGTCGGCGCCCCCAAGCGGTGAGAAGCTATCGATGGCCGTCCCGAAGAAGAAGATCTCCCGCGCCCGCCGCGGGAGCCGCCGGTCGCACGACGCGCTGGCGAAGGCCAATCCGGTCGAATGCCCCAATTGCGGCGAGTACAAGCTGCCCCACCACGTGTGCCGGGCCTGCGGTTACTACGATGGCCGCGAAGTGATCGAGGGCAAGGCCTAGCCGAACATCAGGCCGAGGCGAAGGCCCCAGGATGAGCCAATCGGAGATCGTGATCGCCCTCGATGCGATGGGCGGGGACGGCGCACCCGACGTGGTGATCCGGGGCGCCAACATCGCCCGCGTGCGCTATCCGCAGCTCCGCTTCATGTTCTTCGGCAAGGAGTCGGCGATCGCGGCCAGCCTGGAGCGCTTCAAGCGCCTGAGGTCCGCGAGCACTATCCACAATGCGGAAGAGGTGATCGCCGACGACGACAAGCCCGTCCAGGCGCTGCGCCGGCGCCAGGGCTCGAGCATGCGCCTCGCCATCGACGCCGTGGGCGAGAAGGCGGCGCACGGCGTCGTCTCGGCGGGCAACACCGGCGCGCTCATGGCGCTGTCGAAGTTCGCGCTCAAGACGCTGCCGGGCATCGGCCGCCCGGCGATGGGCTCGATCGTGCCCACGGTACGCGGCGAGAGCGTGATGCTCGACCTCGGCGCCAACATCGATTGCGACTCGGCGACGCTCGCCCAGTTCGCGGTGATGGGCGAGGTCTTCGCGCGCAACGTCCTCGGCGTCCGCGAGCCGACGGTGGGCCTCCTC
The DNA here is from genome assembly GCA_965221125.1 of Alphaproteobacteria bacterium. Lineage (GTDB taxonomy): Bacteria > Pseudomonadota > Alphaproteobacteria > UBA828 > UBA828 > WTGU01. Next base: position 124,768 of record CBDCRW010000002.1, on the reverse strand, counting down.
AACATCGGCACCGAGGAGCTGAAGGGCAGCGAGACCATTCGCACCGCCGCGACCGTGCTGCGGGATTCCGGGCTGCCGATCAAGTTCCACGGCTTCGTCGAGGCCGACGACATCGCCGCCGGCACGGTCGACGTGATCGCAACCGACGGCTTCGCCGGCAACATCGCGCTCAAGTCGGCGGAGGGCACGGCGCGTCTCTACACGGAGTATCTGAAGAGCGCCTTCCGGCGATCGCTGTTCTCGCGGCTCGGCTACCTGCTGGCGCGCCCGGCGCTCCGCCTGCTCAGGGAGCGCGTGGACCCCCGCGCGTACAACGGCGCGATGTTCCTCGGCGTGAACGGGGTCGTCGTGAAGAGCCACGGGGGCACGGATCACAAGGGCTTCGCCAACGCCATCGGCGTCGCCTTCGACATGGTGAACCAGGGGATCAACCCCAAGATCATCGACGAGCTGTCGCGCCTCCAGCTTGCCGAGCTGCCGGAGCCGAAGAGGGCTGCGCTCTAGCCATGCGCCGCTCCCGGCTGGTCGGCTGCGGCGCCTACCTCCCTGAGCGGGTGCTCAGCAACGACGAGCTGTCCACGCGCATCGACACCAGCGACGAGTGGATCAGGACCCGCACCGGCATCCGCCAGCGCCACGTCGCCGCCGACGACCAGCTCACCTCGGACCTCGCCTGCGCGGCGAGCCGGGCGGCGCTGGAGGCGGCCGGCATCGGCGCGGAGTCCCTCGACCTGCTGGTGCTGGCGACGTCGACGCCGGACAACACCTTCCCCGCCACCGCGACCAAGGTGCAGGCGAGGCTCGGCATGACCGGCGGCATCGCCTTCGACGTCCAGGCCGTGTGCGCGGGCTTCGTCTGCGCGCTCCAGGTGGCCGACAGCATGGTGCGGAGCGGCGCGGCCGAGACCGCGCTCATCGTCGGCGCCGAGACCTATTCGCGCATTCTCGACTGGGACGACCGCCAGACCTGCGTGCTCTTCGGCGACGGCGCGGGCGCCGCCGTGCTGCGGGCGGAGGCCGGCACCGGCGAGACGGCGGACAGGGGCGTGCTCGCGGTCCGCATGCGCTCCGACGGGCGCCACTACCAGGCGCTCTACGTGGACGGCGGCGTCTCGTCGACGCAGACGTCGGGCCACCTGCGGATGCAGGGGCGCGAGGTCTTCCGCCATGCCGTCGCCAATCTCGCGGAGATCGCGGGCGAGGCCATGGACGCCGCCGGCGTTGGCGCCGACGAGGTCGACTGGCTGGTCCCCCACCAGGCGAACCGGCGCATCATCGACGCCACCGGCAAGAAGCTCGGCATCCCGGCGGAGAAGACGATCGTGACCGTGGACCGCCACGCCAACACCTCGTCCGCCTCCATCCCGCTCGCCCTCAACGCCGGCATCGACGACGGGCGGATCACGCCGGGGGACCTGCTGGTGGTGGAGGCCATCGGCGGCGGGCTGGTCTGGGGGGCCGGCGTCATCCGTCTGTAAGGCGCTGATCCCGCCCGACAATTGAAAGCCGCCCGCCATGCGAGTCGTGGTTGACGCTGGCGCCGCAAGGCATTACCGTGGCCGCCGTCATAAGGGAGGCGGGAAACAATGGCCGGGCGAACGGTCACCCGCGCCGATCTCGCCGAGGCTGTCTTCCGCGAAATCGGCCTGTCACGAAAGGAATCGGCGGATCTGGTCGAGTCCGTGCTCGACCTGATGGCCGACGCGCTCGCGCGCGGCGAGCCGGTAAAGATTTCCTCCTTCGGCAGCTTCAGCGCGCGGATGAAGGGCCAGCGTATCGGCCGCAATCCCAAGACCGGCGAGGAGGTGCCGATCCTGCCGCGCCGCGTCCTGGTGTTCCGCGCGTCCCACGTGTTGAAGGACCGCATCAACAGCTCGCTCGCGCCCGCCGAAGAGGGCGAGGGCGCGGAGACGGCGGCGGACTTCGAGCGGCCCGACGGGCCGCCCTCCTACTAGACGATGCAGGGTGCGGAGCCCGCAGGCGCGGGCGTTCCGAAATCGCCGGACGCGTTCCGCACCATCGGCGAGGTCTCGGAGGCGCTCGCCGTGCCGCAGCACGTGCTGCGCTTCTGGGAGACCAAGTTTCCGCAGATCAGGCCGCTCAAGCGGGGCGGCGGGCGGCGCTACTACCGGCCCGAGGACGTGGCGCTGCTGCGCCACATCCGCCACTTGCTCCACGCCGAGGGATACACCGTGCGCGGCGTGCAGAAGCTGCTGCGCGAGCGGGCGTCGCGACCGGCCGCCGCGCCCGAGGCGCCGGAAACGGACGCGGCGGATGGACCTCTCGACGCCGAAGCCCGCGCCCGCGCCGCCCGCGTTCTCGACGAGCTCTGCACGCTCCGCGACATGCTCCGGGGGCGGGATACGGCCTGAACCGCCGCCGACTGCCGCACTCCGCGGACGCTCGCCGGCCGTTCAAATCTTCGTGCGATTCCAGGCGTGAGCGGCAAAATATGGCGGAGGGACGGGGATTCGAACCCCGGACACCTTTCGGTGAACACGCTTTCCAGGCGTGCGCCTTAAACCACTCGGCCATCCCTCCGGGGCGGCGGAACAATAGCAACAACGTCTGGCGCTGCAATACGCGAGACACCATATTGGTCGAAAGGAGAGGTCATATGGTGATCGTTCGCCTCGTCGGGGTCGTGCTCCTGCTCGTGTTTCTCGCGGTGTTCGGCCACGAGGTCTACAGCGCGGTGGCCGGCGGCGGCTACCGCCTGATCTCGGGCGGCGAGCTATGGTTCATGTTCGACGGGAACAGCCTCGTCGGCTTCCAGGCCCTGATCGAGAAAAAGATCGCTCCCTGGCTCTGGTCCGACATCGTGCTGCCGGTGCTGCGCGGGCCGGCCTGGGCGATTCCTCTCGTGCCGGCGGCACTGCTGCTCCTGCTCAGCCGGCGCCGGCAACGCAAGATCTGGTCGTGAGGCGCCGGGCCGGCATCCCCGTCCAACGTCCGAGCCAGAGCGCGTTCGTCCTCGACGGACGCGCGACAGGCCGCAACCGCGGCCCGCCGCGAATGCGGGGCACATCGCGCGCCCCTGCGCGCGTGACCGCGCGACGCGGAGGCGCTGGCCGCAGGCCAGCTGCCGTGAGCGAGAAATACTTAGATCGGTTCCGCGAAACGCGGAAGCGATCTAAGGCTCCCCCATCTTGAGGGCGGCGAGAAACGCCTCCTGCGGAATCTCGACGTTGCCGATCTGGCGCATGCGCTTCTTGCCCTTCTTCTGCTTCTCGAGAAGCTTGCGCTTGCGCGTCACGTCGCCGCCGTAGCACTTCGCCAGCACGTCCTTGCGCAGCGGGCTCACCGTCTCGCGGGCGATGACCTTGCCGCCGATCGCGGCCTGGATCGCGATCTTGAAGAGCTGGCGCGGGATCAGCTCCTTGAGGCGGACGCAGAGCGCGCGGCCGCGCCGCTCGGCTTGGCTGCGGTGGGCGATCAGCGCCAGCGCGTCCACCGGCTCGCCGTTGATCATGATGGCGAGCTTGACCAGGTCGCTCTCCAGGTAGTCCTCGAGCCGGTAGTCGAAGCTCGCGTAGCCGCGCGAGACCGACTTCAGCCGGTCGTAGAAGTCGAAGACGACCTCGTTGAGCGGCAGGCGATAGATCACCATCGCCCGGTTGCCGGCGTAGGTGAGGTCCTGCTGGATGCCGCGCTTCTCCTCGCAGAGCGCGAGCACGCCGCCCAGGTGCTCGTCCGGCACCAGGATGGTCGCGTGGATCCAGGGCTCGTCGATGCGCTTGATCCGCGTCGGGTCCGGCATGTCCGCCGGATTGTGGAGCGATAGTTCGTCGCCGTCGGTGAGCGTCACGCGGTAGACCACGCTCGGTGCGGTCGCGACGAGATCGAGGCCGAACTCGCGCTCCAGCCGCTCCTGCACGATCTCCAGGTGGAGCAGGCCGAGGAAGCCGCAGCGGAAGCCGAAGCCCAGCGCGGGCGAGCTTTCCGCGTCGTGGTGGAAGCTCGAATCGTTGAGGCGGAGCTTGGCGAGGCTTTCGCGCAGCCGCTCGTAGTCGTTGGAATCGACCGGGAAGAGGCCGCAGAAGACCACCGGCACGCTGGGGCGAAAGCCCGGCAGCGCCGCCGCCGCAGGCCGGCGGACCGCGGTGATGGTGTCGCCCACGTCGCAGTCGCCCACGTCCTTGATGGCGGCGGTGATGAAGCCGATCTCGCCGGGGCCCAGGCTGTCCACCAGCGTCTTCTTGGGCGTGAACACGCCGACGCGCTCGACGTCGTGCTCGGCGCCTGACGCCATCATGCGGATCTTCATGCCTGCCGTAAGCCGCCCGTGCAGGACGCGCACCAGGATCACCACGCCGAGATAGGGGTCGTACCAGCTATCCACCAGCAGCGCCGTGAGCGGGGCGTCGGCGTCGCCCTCGGGCGCGGGCAGGCGGGCGATCAGCGCGTCCAGCACGGCCTCGATGCCGTGCCCGGTCTTGGCCGAGACCTCGACGGCGCCGGACGCGTCGATGCCGATCACGTCCTCGATCTGCCGCTTGACCCGCTCCGGCTCGGCCGAGGCGAGGTCCATCTTGTTGAGCACCGGGACGATCTCGTGGTCGTGGTCCACCGCCTGGTAGGCGTTGGCCAGCGTCTGCGCCTCCACGCCTTGCGTGGCGTCGACCACCAGCAGCGAGCCTTCGCATGCCGCAAGAGAGCGGCTCACCTCGTAGGAGAAATCCACGTGGCCGGGCGTGTCCACCAGGTTGACCACGTGCTCCGTGCCGTCGGCACCGCGATGGGCGAGGCGCACCGTCTGCGCCTTGATCGTGATGCCGCGCTCGCGCTCCAGCTCCATGGAATCGAGCACCTGGCTGGTCATCTCGCGCTTCTGCAGGCCGCCGCAGCGCTCGATCAGCCGGTCAGCAAGCGTGGACTTGCCGTGGTCGATGTGGGCGATGATCGCGACATTGCGGATGCGCGCGAGGTCGCTCATGGGGGCGGCCCGAACCCTTCGCCCGCGCGCAGGCGCGCTCAACCGCGCAGCACGCCGCCGGTGATCTTCGCCACGTTGGCGACGATCTTCGCGGCCGCCGCGTCGATTTCCGGGTCGGTCAGCGTGCGGTCCCGCGCCTCCAGGCGCACGGTGATCGCAAGCGATTTCTTGTCGTCCTCGATGCCGGGGCCGGCGTAGACGTCGAACACCGTGACCGCCTTGATGAGCGCCTTCTCGGCGTTGCGGGCGGCGCGCTCCACCTCCGCCGCCGGGACCGTGCTGTCGAGGATGAAGGCGAAGTCGCGCTCTGCCGCCGGATAGTCGGAGGCGGCGAGGGGCGGTCTCGCGCGCGTCGCCTTCGCCTTGGGCCTGGGCAGCGCGTCCACCATCACCTCGAAGCCCACCATCGGCCCCTCGGCCCTGAGTTCGGCGAGAACGCCGGGATGCAGCTCGCCGAAATGGGCCAGCGCATTGGGCCCGAGCCCGAGGGTGCCGACCCGGCCGGGGTGGTACCACGCGGGCCCCTCCGCCCTGGTCTGGAGCCTGCCGAGCGGGACGCCGGCCGCGTCGAGCGTAGAAAGCGCATCGGCCTTGGAGTCGAAGGGATCGACTGGCCGCTCGGCCCCGTGCCAGTTGCGCGGCACCGCCGCGGCGGCGCGGACGCCCGTGACGTGGGAACGCTGATCCTCAGGGCTGGTGCCGTCGTAGACGGGGCCGGTCTCGAACAGCGCGACGTCGCCGAGGCCGCGGTCCGCGTTGCGCCGGCAGGCTTCGATCAGGTTGGGCAGGATCGAGGGGCGCATGGCGTCGAGCTCGGCATTGATCGGGTTCGCCAGCACCAGTTCGTCCCCGCCGCCGCCGAAGAGCGCCGCGTGCTGCCTGGGCACGAACGACCAGGTCACGGCCTCGAACATGCCGCGCGCGGTGAGCGAGCGGCGCACGGCGCCGAGCCGGCGGCGCGTGGGCGAGAGCGCGGGCCGCGCCCGCTCGGCTGCGGTGGGCGTGAGGGAGACGGACGGGATTCGGTCGAAGCCCGCGATCCGCAGCACCTCTTCGACAAGGTCCGCTTCACCGACGATGTCGCCGCGCCAGGGCGGAGGCCGCACCGCCACCCGGTCCTCGTCCTGCTCCTCGCAGGCGAAGCCCAGGCTCGCGAGGATGCCGAGGGAGTCCGAGCGCGCGACGTCCACGCCGCCGAGCGCCTTGACGCGGGACGGGCGGAAGGCGATCTCGCGCCGCCATGCGGGCTCCGCGCCTGCGACCACGACCTCGCTCGCCTCGCCGCCGCAGAGCTCGATCACGAGGCGGGTCATCAGCTCCATGCCGGGCCCCGCGAAGGCCGGATCGACGCCCCGCTCGAAGCGGTAGCGGGCGTCGCTCTCCAGGTTGAACGCGCGCCCGGTCGCCGCCGTGCGCACGGGGTCGAACAGCGCGATCTCGATGAAGACGTCCGTCGTCTCCATCGTGCAGCCCGTGGGCTCGCCCCCCATGACGCCGGCGAGGCTGATGACGCCGCTCTCGTCGCCGATGGCGGTCATCGCGTCGCCGAGCGCGTACTCCTTGCCGTTGAGCGCGGCGAAGGCGGCGCCGCCCTGCCCGAGCCGGAGCCAGATGTCGCCCTTCACCTTGCCGGCGTCGAAGACGTGCACGGGCCGGTTGCGGTCGATGGTGAGGTAATTGGTGAGGTCGACCAGCGCGGAGATCGGGCGCAGGCCGATGGAGGTGAGCCTCTCCTTCAGCCAGCGGGGGCTCTCGCAGTTCTTCACGCCCCGCACGTAGCGGCCGAGGAAGAGGGGGCAGGGGCTTGGGCCCTCGCCCGGAAAATCGAGGATCACGTCGATGGGGCTCTTGTACGCGCTGGCGACGGGCTCGATCTCGGCGGTCCTGAGCCGCCCAAGGCCGGCGGCCGCGAGGTCGCGGGCGATGCCGTGGACGCCCAGGCAATCGCCGCGGTTGGGCGTGATCGCGATGTCGAACAGCGGGTCGTCCAAGCCCATGATCTCGGCGAAGGGCGTGCCCACCGGGGCGTCGGCGTCGAGCTCGATGATCCCCTCGTGCTCGTCGCTCAGGCCCATCTCGCGCTCGGAGCAGAGCATGCCGCAGCTCTCGACGCCCCTGATCTTCGCCTTCTTCAGCACCACGCCGGTGCCGGGAATGGTCGTGCCGGGCGGCGCGAAGACGCCCTTCATGCCGGTTCTGGCGTTGGGTGCGCCGCAGACCACCTCCACTTGGCTTGTGCCCGTGTCGACCACGCAGAGGCTCAGCTTGTCGGCGTTCGGGTGCTGCCGCGCCTCGACCACGTGGGCCACGGTAAACGGCGCGAGCTCGTCGCCGGGGCGGCGCACCCCTTCCACCTCGAGGCCGACCGCGGTGAGCTTGGCCGCGATGGCGTCGACCGACGCATCCGTCTCCAGGTGCGTCTTCAGCCAGGAGAGGGTGAACTTCACGCGCTCAGCCCCGCGGCGAGGCTGGGCACGTCGAAGGGCGCGAAGCCGTAGTGGCGCAGCCAGCGCAGGTCGGCGTCGAAGAAGCTGCGGAGGTCCGGGATGCCGTACTTGAGCATGGCCGGGCGCTCGACGCCGAGGCCGAAGGCGAAGCCCTGGTAGCGCGCGGGATCGAGCCCCACGATCTCCAGCACCCTCGGGTGCACCATGCCGCAGCCGAGGATCTCCATCCAGTCGGCGCCGTGGCCGATGCGCAAGCCCCCGCCTTCGCGCGAGCAGCCGATGTCCATCTCGGCCGAGGGCTCGGTGAAGGGGAAGTAGCTCGGGCGGAAGCGCACCGGCAGGTCTTCCACCTCGAAGAAGGCCCGCGCGAGATCGATGAGGCAGCCCTTGAGATGGCCCATGTGGGTGCTCTCGTCGATCACCAGCCCCTCGATCTGGTGGAACATGGGCGTGTGCGTGATGTCGTAGTCGCAGCGGTAGGTGCGCCCCGGCGCGATGATGCGGTGCGGCGGCGGCTCGGCCTGCATGTGGCGGATCTGCACCGGCGAGGTATGGGTTCGGAGCAGCATGCGCTCGCCCGCTTCGTCGGCGCCGAAGTAGAAGGTGTCGTGCATCTGCCGCGCCGGATGCTCCGGCGGGATGTTGAGCGCCGTGAAGTTGTGAAAGTCGTCCTCGATATCCGGCCCCTCGACGACGCGGAAGCCCATGTCGGCGAGGATCGCGATCAGCTCATCCAGCACCTGGCTGATGGGATGAACGGTGCCGTCCGCCTCCGGGCGGGGCGGGAGCGTCACGTCCACGCGCTCGGTGGCGAGGCGCTCGTCCAGGGCAGTGCGCTCCAGCGCCGCACGCCGCGCGTCGACGGCATCGGCGAGCCGACGCTTGATCTGATTGAGGCGCGCGCCGGCCTCCTTGCGGGCGTCGATGTCGAGACCGCCCAGGCCCTTCATCGCCTGGGTGAGCGGCGACTTCTTGCCGAGGGCTGCCACGCGCGCCTGCTCCAGCGCGGGCAGGTCGCCGGCCGTCTCGATCCCGGCCAGCATGCGCTCTTCCAGGGCGGGGAGGTCTTCCAAGGAACACTCTCCGTCGGCCGTCCTCACCCCCGGCGGGGGCGGCGGCCGATCAGCCGGTCGCGCCGTGCGCGCTCCGCGCCTGCTCCACGACGGCCGCGAACGCCGCCGGCTCGCGGACGGCGAGGTCGGCCAGCACCTTGCGGTCGATATCGATCTTCGCGAGCGCGAGGCCGTGCATGAGCTGCGAATAGGTGAGCCCGTGCTCGCGGGCGGCGGCGTTGATCCGCTGGATCCAGAGCGCGCGGAAGCGGCGCTTGCGCGTACGCCGGTCGCGATAGGCGTACTGCAGCGCCTTCTCGACCCGGCCGAGGGCCACCCGGTAGCTGGAGTTGCTGCGACCGCGATAGCCGCGCGCCATCTTCAGCACCTTCTTGTGCCGGGCGTGGGTGGTCACGCCCCGCTTGATCCGTGCCATTCGAGGAGTCCTCCGCCGCGCTCAGAGATAAGGCAGGAACGGCCGCACGATCGCCGCATCCGACGCGGACAGCGTCTTCGCTCCGCGCTGGTTGCGCTTCACTTTCTTCGCGCGCTTGGTCAGGTTGTGCCGGTGGAAGGCCGTGCGCCGGCGGAGCTTGCCGCGCCCCGTGGCGGAGAACCGCTTCTTGGCGCTGCTCTTGGACTTGAGCTTGGACATAAGCGTCTCGCGTTTCTCGTCGTTTCTCGGGTGAAGAGGGGGCGCCGGGCGCGCGCCCTTTTACTCGCTGCGCCCGCAGGTTTCAAGGGCGTAGGCGGGTATCCCGGAAGCCGCAGAGACACGCGGGCGAAAGCCTGCGTCCTCCCCGGCTGCCCCTCAGGCCGACGGCCGGGCGCGGCGGAGCGCGACGACGGGGATCTGGCGGCGCGTGCTGGCGCGGTAGGTGGCGTAGCGTGGATTTGCCGCAACCACTCTGTCGTAGAGCGCAGTGCGTTCCTCTCCCTGGGTTATGCGGGCCTCGGCCTCGAAGCGCTCGCCGCGGGTCTCGACGGATACGATCGGGTCGGCGGCGACGTTCAAGTACCACGCGGGATGGCGGTCCTGGCCGTAGTTCGAAGCGATGACAATGAGGTCGCCGGCAACCTCGAACTGGAAGTACAGCAGGGGCGACGAGCGCGGCTCACCGCTCTTGCGGCCTCTCGTGACGAGCACGAGGACCCCGGTGCCTTCCAGACTGCCGAGGACGCGGCCGCCCGAGAGGCGGAACAGGAAATGGTGCACCGGGACGAAGAGCCACGCGATGAGAAGGCGTTTCCACGTGGGCATTGCAGGCTTCCGTGCCCGCCGGGCGCCTACTTGCGGGTCATGACCATGGTCATCTGGCGGCCCTCCATCTTCGGCATCTGCTCGACCTTCGCCTGCTCGCCGAGGTCATCGCGCACGCGCGCAAGCACGTCCATGCCGATGTTCTGGTGCACCATCTCGCGTCCGCGAAAGCGCATGGTCACCTTGACCTTGTCGCCCTCGTCCAGGAAGCGCCGGATGTTGCGCAGCTTGACCTCGTAGTCGGCGTCGTCGATGCCGGGCCGGAACTTGACCTCCTTGATGTCGATCGTCTTTTGCTTCTTGCGGGCTTCGCTGGCCTTCTTCTGGGCCTCGTACTTGTACTTGCCGAAGTCGAGGAGCTTGCAGACCGGCGGCTCCGCGTCCGGCGCAACCTCGACCAGGTCGAGCCCCGTCTCGTCCGCGAGCTCCAACGCGCGCTCAACGGCGACTACGCCGACCTGCCCTCCGTTCTGATCGATGAGGCGGACATTCGCCGCCTGGATGTCGTCATTGACGCGCGGTCCTTCACGCGTCGGTGGTGCCGCGACCGGATGTCTCGCTATCCTCCGCCTCCCTTCATCGTGGCGCGGGGCGGCCTGACAGCGTCGTCATGGACGGTGTGGCTTCGTCAACCCGTGCCCTCCTGGGCGGCCCGCCTGACAATCGGACTGGCCGCTTGCCGGCAAAGTGTAGTGACGGCCTCGTCCAGCGCAAGATTTTCTTGATCCCTGGAGCCGAGCCGGCGGATCGAGACCGTGCCCTGCTCGGCCTCCCGCGCGCCGACGGCGAGGATCAGCGGGATCTTGGCTGCGCTGTGCTCGCGCACCTTGTAGCCGATCTTCTCGTTGCGCAGGTCCGTCTCGACCCGCAGCCCGCCGGCCTGCAGGCGCCGGCTCACCGTCTTCGCGTAGTCGACGGACTGGTCGGTGATGGTGGCCACGACGGCGTGCGTGGGCGAGAGCCAGAGCGGCAGGCGGCCGCTGTAGTTTTCCAGCAGGATGCCGATGAAGCGCTCGAGCGAGCCGAACAGCGCCCGGTGCAGCATCACCGGCCGGTGGCGCGCACCGTCCTCGCCGACGTAGACCGCGTCGAGGCGCTCCGGCAGGTTGAGGTCGACCTGGAGCGTGCCGCACTGCCACTCGCGGCCGATGGCGTCGCGCAGCACGAATTCGAGCTTCGGCCCGTAGAAGGCGCCTTCGCCGGGGTTGTGGCTGTAGTCGATCCCCATGCTCTCCAACGCGCCCTTGAGCGCCGCCTCGAGCCGGTCCCACACCTCGTCCGCGCCGATCCGCTTGGGCGGCCGGTCGGCGAACTTGATGTGCACGTCCTCGAAGCCGAAGTCGCGGTAGATGTCGAGGCAGAGCTCGGTCACGCCCCGGCACTCGGCCTCGGTCTGCTCCGGCGTGCAGAAGATGTGCGCGTCGTCCTGGCTGAAGGCGCGCACGCGGAGCAGGCCGTGCAGCGCGCCCGAGGGCTCGTAGCGGTGGACCTTGCCGAACTCCGAGATGCGGAGCGGCAGGTCGCGGTAGCTCTTGATGCCGCGCTTGTAGACCTGCACGTGGCCCGGGCAGTTCATCGGCTTGATGGCGTAGTGCCGGCCGTCCTCGGTCTGCGAGGTGAACATGTGCTCGCGGAAGGTCTGCCAGTGGCCCGACGCCTCCCAGAGCACGCTGTCCATCATGTCCGGCGTGCTGACCTCGTGGTAGCCGGCGGCATCCTGGCGCGCCCGCATGTAGTCGACCAGCGTGCGGAAGAGGGTCCATCCCTTCGGGTGCCAGAATGCCGAGCCCGGCGCCTCCTCCTGAAAGTGGAAGAGGTTCATCTCGCGGCCGAGGCGGCGGTGGTCGCGCTTCTCGGCCTCCTCGAGCCGGTGCAGGTAGGCCTTGAGCTGCTTCTGGTCCGGCCAGGCGGTGCCGTAGATGCGCTGGAGCATCTCGTTCCGCGCATCGCCCCGCCAGTAGGCGCCGGCGACCTTGAGCAGCTTGAAGGCGCCGACCTTGCCGGTGGACGGCAGGTGGGGCCCGCGACAGAGGTCGACGAAGCCGCCCTGGCGATAGAGCGTGATCGGCTCGCCGTCGGGGATCGCCGCGATCAGCTCCGCCTTGTAAAGCTCGCCCATGTCCTGGAACAGCGCGACCGCGTCGTCCCGCGACCACACCTCGCGCTCCACCGTCTCGTCGCGCGCCCTGATCTCGGCCATGCGCGCCTCGATCTCTTCCAGATCGTCCGGCGTGAAGGGCTCGTCGCGGGCGAAGTCGTAGTAGAAGCCGTCCTCGATGGCGGGGCCGATGGTCACCTGGACGTCCGGGTACAGCTCCTTGACCGCCTCGGCCAGCAGGTGCGCGGAATCGTGACGCAGCACCTCGAGCGCGTCCTCGTCGCGCGCGGTGACGATGCGCACCGCCGCGTCGTTCTCGATGGGCCGGGAGAGATCCCACAGCTCGCCATCGACCTCGATCAAGAGGGCCGCCTTGGCGAGGCCGGGGCCGATCGCTGCTGCGAGGTCGGCGCCGGTGACGGGGGCGTCGAACGAGCGCGCCGCGCCGTCCGGCAACGAGAGTGTCGGCATGGCGGCGGTGTCGAATCCTTGGCTGCCCCGGAAGTCGCGGCACTCTAGCCGGGGCGCTTCGCCTGTCAAGCAGGGCGCACGTCCGCCACGGTTGCCTCGCCCCGCCGGGCCGGATATGAGACGGGCCACGCGAGACGGGGTGGGACAGAGCAATGACAGACAGCTACCGGGCGCTCGTCGTCGATCGGACAGAGGACGGCGTCGTCGCCGAGATCAGGACACTCGCCGAGGCCGACCTGCCGGAAGGCGAGGTGACGGTGCGCATCGACTACTCGTGCCTCAACTACAAGGACGGCCTGGCGCTGACCGGGCGCGCGCCCATCATCAGGCGGCCCCCGATGACCGCGGGGATCGATTTCGCCGGCACGGTGGAGAGCAGCGACTCGCCGGACTTCGCGCCGGGGCAGGCCGTGGTGCTCACCGGCTGGGGCGTCGGCGAGCGGCACCCCGGCGGCTTCGCCCAGCGGGCGCGGGTGCCGGCGCGCATGCTGCAGCCGTTGCCCGAGGGCTGCGACACGAAGTGGGCCATGGCCATCGGCACGGCGGGCTTCACGGCGATGCTCTGCGTCATCGCGCTGGAGCGCGCGGGAGTCGCCAAGGATGCGGGCCCGGTGGCGGTCACCGGGGCTGCGGGCGGCGTCGGCAGCGTCTCGGTCGCCCTGCTGGCGCGCCTCGGCTACGAAGTCGCCGCCATCTCCGGCCGGCCCGAATGCCGCGACTATCTCACCGGCCTCGGCGCGAGCGAGGTGCTGCCCCGCGGCAAGCGGGCGGAGGCGCCCGAGAAGCCGCTGCTCTCCGAGCACTGGGCCGGCGCCGTGGATTCGGTGGGCGGCGCGATGCTGGCCCACGTCCTCGCCGAGACCCGCTACGGCGGCGCAGTCGCGGCCTGCGGCCTCGCCGGCGGCCCCGGCCTCAAGACCACGGTCATGCCCTTCATCCTGCGGGGCGTGAGCCTGATCGGCATCGATTCCGTCATGTGCCCGGCCGCGCCCCGCAGCGAGGCCTGGCAGCGGCTCGCGCAAGACCTGCCGCGCGACGCGCTCGACGCGATGACCGAGGTGGTGCCGCTCGATCAGGTGGTGGCGCGGGCCAACGACATCCTGGACGGCGGCGTACGCGGCCGCGTCGTCGTCGACGTGAACGCCTGAGCCGGGCTAGAGCGCGGCTCTAGCGCGCGGCGAGGAGCACGCCGACGGCGCGCGCCGAGACGGCCATGGCGGCGAGCGCGAGCAGGGCTGCGAGGCTTGCCGTTGACACGCCGGAGAGGCCGGCGCCCACCGTGCAGCCGCCGGCCAGCACGCCGCCCACCCCCATCATCACGGCGCCGGCGAGGTAGCGCCCGGTCTGCCGCGGCCCTTCCAGGCTCTGCCAGCGGAACTCGCCGGCCGCCAGCGCCGCGGCGAGGCTGCCGAGCAGGACGCCCGCTGCAAGGCCGGTGCCGAAGCCGGCCGGAATGGAGGTCGCCGCCACGGCCCAGAAGAGCGTGTCCGCCATCGGCCCCGTGAAGCCCATGGACTGCACGGGGATCGGGTCGAAATCGTCCACCAGCACGAAGCCCGTGCCGATCCAGCCGAGCGGCACCAGCAGCCCGATCGCGCCCGCCATGGCCAGATGGGCGATCGGCGCGCGGGAGAAGAGCGCGAAGAGAAACGCGCCGCCCGCGATGACGAGCGGCCAGACCTCGCCGCCGGGCCAGGCCGAGAGCGCCGTCGCCGCGCCGCCGGGGAGGGTCGCGTCGCCAAGCGCCTCGCGGATCGGCGCGAGCGCCCCCTTCATCACCGCATGGGCGGTGACGGCAAAGACCATCAGGACGAGCAGGGCGCGCAGATTGCCGCTGCCGACGAGCACCGTGAGGCGCGAGACGCAGCCGCCCGCCAGCACCATGCCGGCGCCGAACAGCGCGCCCCCGAGCAGCACGGACGCGACCGGGAGGTCGGCCGCGAGGAAGCGGTGCGCGTCGAAGGAGATCAGGTCGAAGGCGACCGCCACGCGCGTGCCGGCGATCGCGCACGCCAGCGCCATCACCCAGGTCCCCAGAGCCGGCAGGCAGTCGCGCCACTGGCCCACCAGGCTGCGCCGCAGGCAGAAGGCGCTCCGCTGCGCCAGCGCGCCGTAGGCAGAGCCCAGCACCAGGCCCAGCAGCACCGACGCCCCGATCGGCGTCAGCTCCTCGAACCCCAGCTCCTCGAACACAGGGAACCGCCTCCTCCCGGCTGTAGCGCCGCCGGGTACACGATATCCCAAACGTCCTCGCGCACGATGGGAAATGCGGACCGGGCCGCCCGCAGACCCGAGCCCGCCAGCGCCCCCGCCGGCGTCCCCACCGGCGGTGTCCCACCGGCGGTTGAGTTTGCGGCCTTTCTGGGTTATCTCCCGTGGGCCGCGTCCCCATCGTCTAGCGGCCTAGGACACCGGCCTCTCACGCCGGAAACGGGGGTTCGAGTCCCCCTGGGGACGCCATTCATTTCTTATTTCCTTTATGTCTCAATGGGGTATGACCCCCGATTGTCCAACCTTTCGCAAAGGTTGAACAAAATTTGTTCCGGGTCTGCCCCCAATTTCGCCATGCCCGCGCTCGTGGTCAGCGCGCTGGAAGGTCGCGCACGGCCCCGACATCGTTGACGCCGATTACGACATGGTCTATGATAGACTACATTCGTTCGTCCGGAGGAAACATGGCCGGTCGTCGTCCCGAACCTCGCCGGGTATGGACCGTCGCTCAGGCCAAGGCGCGGCTGTCCGAAGTCCTGCGCCTGGCCGAGGAGGAGGGACCTCAGCATATCGGCATGAGGCGGTCCTTCGTGGTCGTGCCCGCCGGTGCGTGGTACGCGAACTCGCCGCCTCGTCGGCCCATGGGGCAATGGCTGGTCGACAACATGCCCCGCGGCACGGCCCTCGACATCCCCAAGGATCGGAAATCCCGGAGAGAGATACCGTTCGCGGCCGGCACGGCTGAATGACCGGGGTGCTCCTCGACACGAACGTGGTGTCCGAGCTGACGAGGGAGACGCCGGACTCGCGGGTTCTCGCCTTCCTCGCCGGACATGACAACCTGTGGCTGTCGGCCGTTGTCCTGCACGAGCTGGATTTCGGCGTCGGCCTCCTCCCGCCGGGACGCCGCCGCGACGGCATAAGCGCCGCATTGTCGGCGTTCGTGACGGAATACGAGGATCGAATCCTGCCCGTGGGCCGTTCGGAAGCGCGCCAAGCCGCCGCCTTGAGGGCGCGGGCGCATCGCTCGGGCCGCGTCCTGGACCTGGGGGACGCGCTCATCGCCGGAACCGCCGGCGCGAACGATCTGTCGGTCGCGACCCGAAACGTCCGCGACTTCGACGGTCTCGGCCTTGACGTGATCGACCCGTGGCGCCCGTTGTGAGCGCGATCACCGAATCCGTGGTGGAGGATGCCGCCCTCGCCTGGCACGAAGGCTGCGGCTGGGGCGTCGCGCATGGCCCCGCCATCGCCCCGGTCGCGGCGGGTGCCTGCGCGCCTCTCCTTGCCTGTCGGCCGGATAGCGCCGCGCAGACCATGACCTTGGTGAGAAATACGGGCTAGCCCCGCTCGTGCAGGGGGACGAAGCTGCGCCGGGCCGGGCCGGTGTAGAGCTGGCGCGGGCGGCCGATCTTCTGCTCCGGATCCGCGATCATCTCGTTCCACTGGGCGACCCAGCCGACGGTGCGCGCCAGCGCGAAGATCACCGTGAAGAGATGCGTCGGGATGCCGAGTGCCTGCAGGATCAGGCCCGAGTAGAAGTCGACGTTGGGGTAGAGCTTGCGGTCGACGAAGTACGCGTCCTCCAGCGCGATCCGCTCCAGCTCCATGGCGATCCTGAGCAGCTCGTCGCTGATGCCGAGGTCGTCGAGCACCTCGTGGCAGGTCTCGCGCATGACCGTCGCCCGCGGGTCGTAGTTCTTGTAGACCCGGTGGCCGAAGCCCATGAGCCGGAAGGGGTCGTCCTTGTCCTTCGCCCGCGCAATGAAGCCCGGGATGTTGTCGACCGTGCCGATCTCCTCCAGCATCTGCAGCACGGCCTCGTTGGCGCCGCCGTGGGCCGGCCCCCACAGCGTCGCGATGCCGGCTGCGATGCAGGCATAGGGATTGGCGCCGGAAGAGCCGGCGAGGCGCACCGTGGACGTGGACGCGTTCTGCTCGTGGTCCGCGTGGAGGATCAGGAGGCGGTCCATGGCGCGCGCGTGGATCGGGTTGATTTCGTAGACCTCGCACGGCACCGCGAACATCATGTGCAGGAAGTTCTCGGCGTAGGTGAGGTCGTTGCGCGGATACACGAACGGCTGGCCGATGCTGTACTTGTAGGCCATCGCTGCGAAGGTCGGCATCTTCGCGATCAGCCGGTGCGAGGCGATCATGCGCTGCTTCGCATCGTCGATATCGGTGGTGTCGTGATAGAAGGCGGCGAGCGCGCCGACGACGCCGATCATCACCGCCATCGGGTGGGAATCGCGGCGGAACCCCCGGTAGAGGTAGTTGATCTGCTCGTGCACCATCGTGTGCTTGGTGATGGTGCTGACGAATTTGTCCTTCTCCGCCGCGTTCGGCAGCTCGCCACGGAGCAGCAGGTAGGAGACCTCGAGAAAGTCGCTGTGCCCGGCCAGCTCTTCGATGGGGTAGCCGCGGTGCAGCAGCACGCCCTCTTCGCCGTCGATATAGGTGATCCTCGACTTGCAGGAGCCCGTGGCGGTGTAGCCGGGATCGTAGGAGAACTTGCCCGTGCCGGCGTAGAGCGCGCGAATGTCGATCACCGGAGGGCCCATCGTCCCTTCGAGGACCGGCAGCTCGACCGTACCCCCGCTGTCGCGGTCGGTCAGCACGGCGCCGGGCGCCGCGTCGCTGCCGCCGGCGAGACTCGTCTGGCGTGGCTGAGACACCCCATCTCCCTCCTCGTTGGCCCCGTGCCGCCATGCGGCCAGGGCGCGTGGAATATAAGGCCGGCGCCGGAATTACTCAATTTGGCGTGACCCCGGCGCCCGCAGGCCGAGCCTCGTAACCCGGCCGCTCGGGCCGGGTTCAATGGCTGGAGCGTATCCGTTCTGCACGGGAACGATCTGACTCTTTGTCGCTCACGGCAGCCGGCCCTTGGCCGGCGCCTCCGCGTCGTGCGGCCACGCGCGCAGGGGCGCGCAATGTGCGCCGCATACGCGGCGGGCCGCCGTCGCGGCCTAGGGCTAGGGCGCGTCCGTTAAAGTCGGACGCGCCCTAATGCCGGGCGCGTTCGCGCTCGACGCTGCTCACCGTCGTCACCGCGCGCAGGGCCGCCACGATGTTGCCGAGATGGCGCACGTCCTTGACCTCGACATCGACCAGCATCTCGAAGAAATCCAGCGAGCGCTTGGTGATCTTCAGGTTGCTGATGTTGCCCTTGTTCCTGGCGATCGCCGTGGTGAGCTTGCTGAGGCTGCCGGTCTCGTTGGCGACCACGAGGTTGAGGCGGCCGACGTGGATGCCCTTCTCCTCCGCGTCCGCCTCCCAGGAGAGGTCGAGCCAGCGCTCCGGCGTGTCGCCGAAACTCTCCAGCGTGTCGCAGTCGATGGTGTGGATGGTGACGCCCTTGCCCGTAGTCACGATGCCGACGATGCGCTCGCCCGGCAGCGGGTTGCAGCACTCGGCGAGGTGGACGGCCATGCCGGGGATCAGCCCGCGCACGGGGATGCCGACGTCGCCGGCCTTGGTGCCCCGCCGGCCGCGCGCGACCGAGAGCGCGCGGCGCGCGATGCCCTGGATCATGCGGGCCGGGAAGAGCGCGTCCGCGACCTCGCCGCTGGTGAGGTCGCCGCGCCCGAGCGCGGCCAGCAGGTCGCCGACGGAGCGCTGCTTGAGGCGGGAGAGCGCGCCCTCAAGCAGCGCTTCCGAATAATCCGAGCCGGCCTCGCGGCAGAGCTTTTCGGCGACGGCCTGGCCGAGGGCGATGAACTGCTCGCGCTCCTTCAGCCGGGTGAAGCGGCGGATGCAGGTCCGCGCCTTGCCGGTCACGACGAAGCGCTCCCAGGCCGGCTGCGGCTGGGGCACGCGGGAGCGCAGGATCTCCACCTGATCGCCGTTCTCGAGCCGGGTCCAGAGCGGCACCATGCGCCCGTTGACCTTGGCGCCGACGGTCGTATCGCCCACGTCGGTGTGCACCGCATAGGCGAAATCCACCGGCGTGGCCCCCAGCGGCAGCGTGATGAGCGCGCCGCGCGGCGAGAAGCAGAACACCTCGTCCTGGAACATCTCTAGCTTGGCGTGCTCCAGCAGCTCCTCGGGCCCGGAGGCCTTGTCGAGGATTTCGAGCAGCGGGCGCAGCCAGCGCTGCTGCCGGTCGTCGTGCACGTCGCCCGCCTGCTTGAAGACCCAGTGGGCGGCGACGCCGTACTCCGCCTCCTCGTGCATGTCGCGCGTGCGGATCTGGATCTCGATGCGGCGCTGCTCGGGCCCGATCACCGTGGTGTGGAGCGAGCGGTAGCCGTTGGGCTTGGGCGTCGAGATGTAGTCCTTGAAGCGGCCGGGCACCATCGGGTAGGCGCGGTGCACGATGCCGAGCGCCCGGTAGCAGTCCTCCTCGCTCTCGGTGACGACGCGAAAGCCGACGATGTCGGTGAGCTGCTCGAAGGCCAGCTTCTTGCGCTGCATCTTCTCCCAGATGGAGTAGGGGCGCTTCTCGCGGCCCGAGACGCCGGCCCGCAGCCGCTGGTTGCGGAGCGTCTCGGTCAGCGACTCGGTGACCCGGTCCACCATGCCGCCGGCTTCGGCGCGGAGGGCCTCGAGCCGCGCTTCCATGGTCTGGAAGCCGGTGGGGTTCAGCTCCTTGAAGGCGAGGTCTTCGAGCTCCGCCTTGAAGGCCTGAAGCCCGATGCGCTCCGCCAGCGGCGCATAGATCTCCATCGTTTCCCGGGCGATCCGCTGGCGCTTCTTCTCGTCGGGTACGAAATGGAGGGTGCGCATGTTGTGCAGGCGGTCCGCGAGCTTGACGAGGAGGACGCGGATATCCTCCGAGAGGGCCAGCAGGAACTTGCGCAGGTTCTCGGCCTGATGGGCCTGGTCCGACTGAAGCTCCAGCCGGCCCAGCTTGGTCACGCCGTCGACCAGCCGCGCGGTCTCCTCGCCGAACAGCGAGCCGATTTCCTCGACCGTGGCACCCGTGTCCTCCACGGTGTCGTGGAGCAGCGCGGTCGCGATCGACGTGCTGTCGAGCTTGAGCTCGGTCAGGATGCCGGCGACCTCGATGGGATGGGCGAAATAGGGGTCGCCGCTGGCGCGGGTCTGCGTGCCGTGCGCCTTCATCGAGAAGACGTAGGCGCGGTTCAGCAGAGCTTCGTCCGCGGCGGGCTCGTAGCTCTTGACGCGCTCGACGAGTTCGTATTGCCGGATCACGACCGCTGGCGCACCCGGCCGGCGCCGCCGTCAGTTCCCCGCAGGGATACGGGCCGCGGCCCTGCCGCGCCCGCTGCGCCGCCGGCGGGCGCTATTCCTCCGCTTCTGCCTCGTTCTCCGGCGCTTCCGCCGGCTCGGCCTCGCCCTCCTCCTCCGCCGGCTCGTCGTCGGGGGGCGTCTGGCCGGTCACGCCGGCCCAGGCGGCCTCGGCCGCCAGCACCGCCATGGCGTCTTCGTCCGGCTCGTCGATCTCGGTGTCCACTTCCCGCCCGTGCTCGAGCTCGTGGCGCAGCGTTTCGAGATCGATCGTCTCGTCGGCGATCTCGCGGAGCGCGATGACGGCGTTCTTGTCGTTGTCCTTCTCGACCGTGAGCTCCGCGCCCGAGCGGATGTCGCGGGCGCGCTGCGCCGCGAGCAGCACGAGCTCGAATCGGTTCGGCACCAGGCCGACGCAATCTTCGACCGTCACGCGCGCCATGGGTCATTCTCCTGATGTGAGCCGGCGGGACCCGGCCCGGCGGCGCGTCAACGTATCCGCAGGCCCCGCCGGATGCAAGAACTACCGCGCGATTCCACACGTCCAGAGGGCGTCCGTCTGTGACGGACGCCCGACAGGCCGCGACCGCGGCCCGCCGCCCCTGCGGCGCGCCCGCGCAGGCGCCGGTCGAAGACCGGCTGCCGTGAGCGAAAAATCACTGGAGCAGTTCCGAGCAAAACGGAAGCGCTCCAGTCAGGCGGAAATTAGGCGGAACAGGCGCGCGGCGTCTTCCGCGTCACGGGCGACCCGCGCACAGCGGGCGGCAAGCTCCGCGTCCTCGCCCCAGCGCTCGATCTGGTAGTGCTCGTCCACCAGCGAGGCGTGGGCGGCGTCCTCCGCGCCGAGCCGCCGCTCGCAGAGGGCAAGGGCGATCACCAGCGAGCCGAAGCTCCGCGCGGCCAGGCTGAGCCCTGCCAGCGTGAAGTCGTCGTGCGCCGCCACCGCCCCGCGCAACGCAGCGAGCGCCTCTGCCGTCTGGGCGAGGGGGGTGATGGCGGTCGTGACCGCGAGCCGGGCGCCGTAGCGCTCCGCCGCCCAGGCCACCAGCGGCTCCCAGGCGGCGATCTGGCGCCGGGCGAGGGCCGGCGGCTCCTCGGTGCGGTAGCAGACGAGGTCGGTCTCGGCATAGGCCGCGACTTCACCGACGATCTCCTCCCGCCGCTCCGGCACCAGGTCCAGAGCGGTGCAGGCGAGGCGGGTGAGCGGCATGGTCTCGCGATCGATGGTCTCCCCCTGCGTCGCCCATTCCCCGGCAAGCGCATCCGCAAGCGCAGCGCCCGGCACCGCCAGCGGTTTCCCCGCCGGCGTGCGCACCGGCTTGCCGTCGAGCGCGATGCCGTGCCCGCCGCCGGCCTTCACGGTGGCTGCGGCCTCGTAGAAGCGCTTCGGCCTGGTTCCGCTCACGGCGCGGCCTCGAACAGCCCAAAATGGTCGTCGGCAGGCTCGGGCTCGAAGCCGAGAAAGCGCCACGCGGCGGCCATGTGCGGCGGCAGCGGCGCGGTGAGAATGAGCGGCGCCTTGGCGCCCGCCCGTGGCAGCGCCAGCGCCCGGGCGTGGAGGTGCAGGCGGGGCTCGAAGCCCGCCGGAAACGCCGCCTCGCCGCCGTACTTGCCGTCGCCCACGACCGGGTGGCCGAAGACCGACGCTGTGTGCGCCCGGAGCTGGTGCGTGCGGCCCGTGCGCGGCATCAGCGCGAGCCAGGAGAGGCGCCGGCCAGCCGCCTCGATCAGCGTGTAGTCGGTTATCGCGCGCTGGCCGCCGTCCGAGGTCGCGACCACGCGCTCGCCCGCGCCCACCTGCCGCTTGGCGAGCGGCGCGTCGATCCGCCCCTGCGCCGGCTTCGGCACGCCCGCGACCAGCGCCCAGTAGAGCTTTTGCACCGCGCGCGTGCGGAACAGCGCCGTGAGCTCCCGCGCCGCACCCGCGTGGCGGGCAAGAAGGAGGACGCCGCTCGTGTCCCGGTCGAGCCGGTGGACGAGGCGGGGCGCCTCCGCCGCATCGAAGCGGAGCGCGGCGAGCATGCCGTCGAGGTGGCGGGCGACGTGGTTGCCGCCCTGCACCGGCAAGCCCGGTGGCTTGTTGAGCGCGATGATGTCGCGGTCGCGGTAGATGACGGCGTCTTGCACCATCTCCACGTCGGCCTCCGCCGGCGGCGGGGCAGGGCGGCGCGGCGCGCGCACCTTGCCGCCCTCGGGCAGGGGCGGCACGCGCACACGGTCGCCCGGCTCCAGCCGCGTGCCGGCGCGGGCGCGCTTGCCGTTCACGCGGATCTGCCCGGTGCGCAGCAGCTTCTCCAGCCGGCCGTGGCCGAGGGCGGGGTAGCGCCGCCTGAACCAGCGGTCGAGCCGCTGGTCGCCCTCCTCCGGCGCGATCTCCAGGGTGGCGACGCCGCTCACCCTCAGAGCACCCCGCGCACGAGCCGCAGCCCGCAATAGAAGCCGCCCACCGAGAGCACGACCGACAGCACGATGTAGAGCAGCGCCCGGCCGATATCGCCCCGCTCCAGCATGGCGATGCTGTCGGCGGAGAAGGCGGAGAAGGTGGTGAAGCCGCCGAGCAGGCCTACGAAGAGGAAGCGCTGCACCACCTCGCCGGCATCGAAGGTAAGCGCGAGCCCCTGCACCAGCGCGCCGAGGACGAACGAGCCCACGACGTTCACCGTCAGCGTGCCGTAGGGGAAGCCCGTGCCGATGAGGGACGCGAGCCAGCGCTCGGCCGCGCCCATGACGTAGTAGCGCCCGACGGAGCCGAGAGCGCCCCCCAGCGCGATGGCGAGCGCGACCTTCACGGCTCCTCCGCCTCGTCGTCGCCGTCTTGGGCTGCATCGCGCAGCTTCTGCCAGTAGGCGAGGCGCTTCATGACCTCGCGCTCGAAGCCGCGCTCCTTCGGCCGGTAGAAGCTGCGCCGCGGCATTCCGTCCGGAAAATAGTTCTGGCCCGAGAAACTCTCCTCCGTGTCGTGGTCGTAGACGTAGCCCTTGCCGTAGCCCAGGTCCTTCATCAGCCGCGTCGGCGCGTTGAGAATGTGCTTGGGCGGC
This sequence comes from Alphaproteobacteria bacterium, assembly GCA_965221125.1. Lineage (GTDB taxonomy): Bacteria > Pseudomonadota > Alphaproteobacteria > UBA828 > UBA828 > WTGU01. Next base: position 102,064 of record CBDCRW010000002.1, on the reverse strand, counting down.
ATCAGCGAGCCGGTCTCGCGGGCCGACGCCATGGCCTGGCCGAGCGCGCGGTAGCTTGCGTTCGATTTCGCCGCGGTGCCGAGATAGATCACGGTCTGGGCGATGGCGAGCTCGCCCTCGGGCGAGCCCAGGCGCTCGTAGGCCTCCCAGCCAGCGAGCGCCTGCGCCAGCGCGTCCGGGTCGGCAAGGCCGATGTCCTCCACCGCGAAGCGCACGAGGCGGCGGGCGATGTAGCGGGGGTCCTCGCCGCCCGCCAGCATGCGGGCGAGCCAGTAGAGCGCGGCGTCGGTGTCCGAGCCCCTGAGCGACTTGTGGAGCGCCGAGATCAGGTTGTAGTGGCCCTCCTGCGACTTGTCGTAGAGCGGCGCGCGGCGCTGCACGGTCTCCATCAGCTGCGGCACGTCGAGCGGCCCGCTGGCGCCGGCGGCGAACAGGGCTTCCGCCATGTTGATGAGCGCGCGGGCCGTCGCCGTCCGCCATGGCGCGCAGCATGGGCCGCGCGTCGGCTTCGAGCGGGAGCGTGCGGCCCTCGGCCTCCTCCGCGCGCGCGAGCAGGGTCTCCAGCGCCGCGTCGTCGAGGCGGTTCAGCACCAGCACCGCGCAGCGCGAGAGGAGCGCGCCGTTCAGCTCGAACGAGGGGTTCTCGGTGGTGGCGCCCACGAGGATGACGGTGCCGTCCTCGACCACGGGCAGGAAGGCATCCTGCTGCGCCCGGTTGAAGCGGTGGATCTCGTCCACGAAGAGCAGGGTGCCGGTGCCGCCGACGCGGCGCTCGCGAGCCTCCGCGAACACCTTGCGAAGCTCGGCGACGCCGGAGAAGACCGCGCTCAGCGGCGCGAACAGCATGTCCGTGTGGTCGGCCAGCAGGCGGGCGATGGTGGTCTTGCCGCAGCCCGGCGGCCCCCAGAGCACGGTGGACGCCAGCGCGCCGCCCGCCACCATGCGGCCTAACGGGCCGTCGGGGCGGAGCAGGTGGTCCTGCCCCACCACCTCGTCGAGCGCTTGCGGGCGCAGCCGGTCGGCGAGCGGCCTGGGTGCCGCGTCCTCGAACAGGCTCGGCGCATTCTGACGCGTCATGGCGTCACTCTACGCGCTCCGCCGGCGCCATGCAGCCGGCCCGCGGGCAAAGCGGGCGTTCAGACCGGCGGCAGGTTGACCGCGTTGACCCGCCAAGCGCCGCCCTTGGCCGGCGCGTCAACGTGGTCGATACGGGTGATCGAGAGGTTGTCGATGCTGAAGGCGAGCGCGTGCTCGGGATCGAGGCCGAGGGCCAATGCGAGCGCCGCGCGGATCGTCCCGCCGTGAGCCACGGCGACGATGTCGCTGCCGGGATGCCGGGCCGTGCAGCGGGCGATGGCGCCGCTGGCGCGCGCGATCACGTCGGCGAAGCTCTCGCCCTTCGGCGGGGTCACGTGCGCCGGCGCGACCCAGTACTTGTGGGCGAGCCCGCTGCCGCGCTCGGACGCGACCTCGCTCCAGGTGAGCCCGTGCCAGACGCCGAAATCCTGCTCGTCGAAGTCCGCCTCGATGGCGCGCTCCGGCACCGCGTGGCCCGCGTCCGCGATGGCATCGGCGGTCTGGTGCGCGCGCAGCAGGGCGCTGGTGATCCACACCGCGCCTTCGGGCAGCGCATGCGCGAGCCCCTCGAAGCGCGGGCGCTCGCTGGTGTTGGCGGAGACGTCGGTGCGGCCGTAGAGCCGGCCGCCATGATCGGTGACGGGCGCGTGGCGCACCCACCACCACCGGGTGACTGTGGTGGTCATCTGACTGCCGCAAGAGTGAGAAGGAAGAGGACCTCTGAGAACTGTTGAACGCCGCCCAGGACGTCTCCAGTGTGGCCGCCCACCTGCCGCTCCGCAAGCCAGGCGACGGCAGCGGCGCCGAGGCCGGCGACGATGAAGGCGACGAGGCCGCTCCAGGTGAGCAGACCCACGGCGAGCACGGCGGCCAAGGCGAGGCCGGTCCACACGTGGCTGGACGGCGGGCGGCCTGCGTCGGCGGCGAGGCCGTCTGCCCGTGCCGGCTCCAGCCACAGCATGACGGCCGGCATCGCCGCGCGCGAGGCGGCGGCCGCGGCCACCAGGGCGGCGACCACGAGCCCGGTGCTGCCGAGGTCGGAGATCGCGCCCACCTTCGCCGCCAGCACCACGACCAGCGCGATCACGCCGTAGGCGCCGATGCGGCTGTCCCGCATGATGGCGAGCTTGCGCTCGGGCGTGCTTCCGCCGCCGAAGCCGTCCGCCATGTCGGCGAGGCCGTCCTCGTGCAGCGCGCCGGTGACGAGCGCGCCGGCGCCGACGGCGAGCACCGCGGCCACGATGTCGGGCAGGCCGATGCCGGCGGCGATGGCGTAGACGATCCCCGCGGCCAGCCCGATGAGCGCGCCGACGATGGGGAAGGCGCGCACGGCACGGCCGAGCGGTGGCGAATCGCCCTCGGCGCGGGCCGCCTTCAGCGGCACCCGCGTCAGGAACAGGAGCGAGGCGCGGAGATCGCTCCGCCAGGTCCGCACCGCGCGGTAGGCCGCCTGCTGGAGGGGAGCCTCGTCGCCGTCGTCGTAACGCATCTGCCCTTGCCCGGTCCGCACCGGCCCGGCATCCTCCCTCAGCCTTATAGGCCAGGGCGGCGACGCCGCCAAGAAACCCCACAGATCGCAGATGGCGGGAACGCCCGCGCGGAACAACCATGCATGACGACTTCCGGCTCGCCTCGTCGAGCGAATTCCGCGCGCGCGTCGCGGCCATGCCGGGGCCGGACAAGGCGGCGGCGGAGCGGGCGAGGGCGCACGATGCCGGGCTCACCAAGCCGGCGGGCGCGTTGGGCCAGCTGGAAGCGCTCGCCCGGTGGGCTGCGGCGTGGCAGGGGCGTCATCCGCCGCGGGCGGAGCGAATCCAGGTCGTCGTCTTCGCCGGCAATCATGGCGTGGCGGCGCGCGGAGTCTCGGCCTATCCGGCCGCCGTGACGGCGCAGATGGTGGCCAACTTCGAGGCGGGCGGCGCCGCCATCAACCAGCTCTGCGACGTGCTGGGCGCGGCGTTGACGGTGGTGCCCCTCGATCTCCACCGGCCCACCGTGGACATGACCGAAGCGCCTGCGCTCGGCGAGGCGGACTGCGTCGCGGCGCTGGAGGCGGGCATGGCGGCGGTGGATGCGGGTGCCGACCTGCTCTGCCTGGGCGAGATGGGCATCGGCAACACCACCGCCGCGGCGGCGCTCGCGGCGGCGCTCTGCGGCGGCGACGGCGCGGCGTGGGTGGGGCCGGGGACAGGAGTCGACCGGGACGGGCTCGCACGCAAGGCCGCCGCGGTCGATGCGGCGCTCGCGCGGCATCCCGAGGCCCGGCGCGATCCGCTCGCCGCGCTCAGGCGCGTCGGCGGGCGCGAGCTTGCGGCGATCGCGGGCGCCGTGGTGCGCGCCCGGCACGCGCGCGTGCCCGTGCTGCTCGACGGCTTCGCCTGCACCGCGGCGGCCGCGGTCGTCGCGCATCTGCGGGCTGGCGGCCTCGACCACGCGCAGGTCGCGCACCGCTCGGCGGAGCCGGGCCACCGGAAGCTGCTGGAGGCGCTGGCGCTGGACCCTCTGCTCGATCTCGGCCTCAGGCTCGGCGAGGCTTCGGGCGCGGCGCTCGCCGCCGGGCTCGTGCGCATGGCGGTGGCGGCGCACAACGGCATGGCGACCTTCGACTCGGCCGGGGTCAGCGGCCCGGCGGACTGATCGCTATTCGCCGATCTGGTGCAGCAGGCCGCGGATGCGGGCGCTGCGCAGGAAGGCGAGAAAGGTGGCGACGCCGACCGCCATCCAGGCGATGTTGAGCAGGCTCGCGCGCATCATGTGATCGCCGCTGAAGACGCCGTCCACCAGGAGTGCGCGCATCCCCTCGAAGACGTGGGCGGAGGGCAGGATGGCGGCGACCGGCTCCAGCCAGTCCGGCAGGATCGAGAGCGGGTAGTAGACGCAGCTGAAGGGTGCCAGCGCGAAGATCAGGAACCAGGCGAGGCTCTCCGCGCCGAGGCCGTAGCGCAGCACCAGGCCGCAGACGAAGAAGCCCACGGCCCAGCCCATCACGATCAGGTTCACGAAGAAGCCGATCAGCGCGAAGCCGAGATCGAAGATCGAGAACGCGTAGAGCAGGAAGGCGAAGCCCACCGCGCCCGTCATCCCGATCAGCGTGCGGATCAGGCTGATGAGCATGAGCGCGCAGATCAGCTCCCAGGGCCGGAGCGGGCTCACGAAGAGGTGGCCGAGGTTGCGCGACCACATCTCCTCGATGAACACCAGGGAAAGCCCGATCTGGCCGCGAAACATCACGTCCCACAGGATCACGCCGGCGAGCAGCACGCCCGCCGCCTGCGCCACCCACGAACTGTTGGTGACGAGGAACATGGTCACCAGGCCCCAGATGATCATCTGCACCGTGGGCCAGTAGGTGAGCTCGAGCAGGCGCGGCCAGGAGCGCCGCAGCAGGTAGGTGTGGCGCAGCACCAGCGCCCATATGCGCTGCAGAGGTCCCGGCCACGGGAGCGCGCGTGCGCCGCCGTTCCCCATCACGGCGCCGCCTCGCCGAGGCTGCCCGTGCCCCGCACGATCTCGAGAAAGACCTCCTCCAGCGTGCCGAGGCCGTGGCGTGCGATCATGTCCGCAGGCGTGCCGCTTTCCACGATGCGGCCCGCGCACATCACGAGCACGTCGTCGCAGAGGCGTTCCACCTCGGCCATGTTGTGGGAGGCGAGCAGGATCGTGGCGCCGGTCTCGGCCCGGTAGCGCTCGATGACGCCCCGCACCCAGTCGGCCGTGTCGGGGTCGAGCGAGGCCGAGGGCTCGTCCAGCAGCAGCAATTCCGGGTCGTTGAGCAGCGCCTTGGCGAGGGCCACGCGCGTCCGCTGCCCGGCCGAGAGCTTGCCGGTGGGCCGCTTGAGGAAATCGCCGAGGTCGAGGGTCTCCGCCATGCGCTCGATGCGCGCGCGGACGTCGGCCAGGCCGTAGAGCCTCGCATAGACGGTGAGGTTCTCGCGCACGGTGAGCCGGTGGGGGAGGTCCGTGTAGGGCGAGGAGAAGTTCATGCGGGGCAGCAGGGCGTAGCGCTCCGTCGCCATCTCGCGGCCGAAGACGCGCACGGAGCCTGCGCTCGGCAGCAGCAGGCCCAGGATCATCGCGATGGTGGTGGTCTTGCCGGCACCGTTCGCGCCGAGCAGCGCCGCGGTCGCGCCCCGCGCCACGGTGAAGCTCACCGCGTCGACGGCGGTCACCTTGCTGAAGCGCTTGGTGAGCGCGTCGACCTCCAGCACCGGCCCGCCGGTCGGGGCCGACGGGGCGGAAACCCGCTCCGCCCCTATGGGCAAGGCGTGCTCAGAACGGGGTCGGATCGGCGAAGCGGCGCAGGACGTTCTCGGTCATGCGCGAGACGTTGTTGTCGTGGTCGTTGTGCGCGAGGCTCCCGCACCAGGCGATGGAGCTGGTGGAGAACACGGCGCCGCCGTTCGCGGTCTCGTAGAACACGACGTCGGCGCGCACCAGCGGGTCCTGCGTGCCGTCGCAGTTGGGCCGGTTCACGTCCAGCTCCTCGCAGACCACGAGGTAGAGGTCGGTGTGACCCTCCGACGTGGCCAGCGTGTAGGTGTTGGGCGGCGTGCCGAGCAGCGGGTCGACCCGGTCGAGTTCGAGCCCCGCAGCACCGCCGCCGATCAGCCCGAAGTCGCCGATCCTCTCGTCCTCGCCGATGCCGTCGAAGATCCAGGCGACCTCCTTCTTGAAGCTGTCCGGCTGGCGCACGTAGTAGGACGAGATATCGAAGCCCTGCGCGCTGAAGCCGGTGCCGACGATCACCTGGGGCGGGCGGCCGTTGCGCCGCCAGAGGCCGCCGTACTCGCCGGTGAAGCTGTGGTAGTACTCGCCGGGCCGCGCGATCCAGGTGCGGATGCCGTCCTCGGCGCGGCGCACTTCGATGCAGCCCGGCACCTCGGTGTGGAAGGCGATGCGCCAGTACCAGCCGTTGGCGCCCATGTACATGAGCCGGCCGCCCCGCTGCTGGTAGGCGTACATCGCATCCCACATCGCCTTCGAGTGGTATTCCGGGTGCGAGCCGGAGAGCACGACCGTGTAGTCCTCGATTGCCGAGAGGCCCTCGTAGTGCAGGTCCTCGTCGGTGACGACGTCGTACTCGAAGCCCTTGGCCTCCAGCCACTCGGTCAGGTGCGTGTCGGCATTGAACTGCCAGAGCGTGGACTCCGTGCCGCCGATCCACTCCAGCGCCTTCGGGCGGAAGTTGAGGATCGGGCGCAGCCGCGAGGAGTAGCAGATGCCGCTGCCGTCGATGTGGCTGTCGTAGAGCGAGGTCCCGTATTCCCGGTGCTCGCTCCGCTGGAGGTTCCTGTCGTTCAGCACCGTGAGCCGGCCGGCGAGGATCTGCGCCGCCCCCATGTTGGTGGACATGTTGGTGTTGGCGTAGGCCATGTAGCTCGCGGTGGGCAGCAGGAAGCAGATCTTCGCGGTGGGCTGGCCGCGCGGTGCGCGCACGGCGAAGGGGATGTACTCCTCGCCGCCGCCTTCGCCGCGCAGCCTCGCGGCATAGACGCCGCTCTTCAGCCGCTTCGGGCAGGTGAGCGAGAAATCGACCTCCCAGCGCGCGTCGTAGACGTCGTCCTCGTGGAAGTGGATCGCGCCGTACTGCTCCGGCGCGTTCTGCCAGTTCATCTCGCTGCCGTCCCAGCACCAGCCGGTGACGGCGCGGGTCGGCATGTTGACGAGGCTGCCGTGCAGCCGGTTGGCGGAGAGATCGGTCGCCGTCGTCGTCTTGATGCCTTGCGAGAAGTCCCAGGCGCCGACGATAGAGGTGGAGAGATCGCCGTCCACGGGCCGGGTCTTGGCAAGCTCCATCTCCGCCGGGCTCAGCACGCGGTTCGCGATGCGCGGGCTGTCGATGCGCCCGTTGTAGAAGCCGCCGCAGACGGTCCGCCCCTTGTCGACGCGCTTGAAGTAGCCGCCCATGGTGAGTGGCGCGTCGTGCCCGCCGGGCCCGCTCAGCGCGGACTTTTTCTTCATGACCCGGCTGTGCTTGACGTTGGGGTATTCGTTCAGCGGCTGCTGCACCAGCGTCACCTGCTTCGAGCCGGCGTCGTAGGCGGCCGCGACGAAGTACCACTGGTGCGGGATCAGCGGGCGGTTGGTGGCGGTCACCTCGATGTTGCCCTCGCCGTCGCCGAGGCAGAGCGCGAGCGAGCCGTCCTTCTTGGTGATGATGAGCGCAGCACCGGCCTTGTCGCGGTCGCGCCAGCTCGAGATCAGCGCCTGGGTGCCGCGATCCGGCGTGGTCGGCCAGATGAAGGCCTGGAAGGTGAAGCTCTCCAGCCCGTTGATCGCAGGGTGCGCCGGGACCTCCATGAAGGAGCCGTCGTGGCAGACCTGGCGGCGGCCCTTGTAGGTGCCGTTCGCGCCGGTGCGGACGACCTTCTCGATGACGCCGGGGCCGTCGGGGTTCTGGTCGCCGCAGATGAGGCGGACGATGTCGCACTTGTAGGAGGGCGCCTCGCAACTCACCATGAAGTTGATGGTCTCACCCGGCGTCACGCTGACGCGGTCGGAATAGCCCGCGATTCTGGTCATGTGTAGCTCCCCCAGGGCCTGGCGGTCGATCGTGTGTGGTGCAGAGGGCCGCGCGCGCGGTGGCGGTCGCGGCGTCTACTTGGGCAGCGCCTTGCCGGTGTGCTGCTTCCAGCGCAGGCGGAAGACGTAGCGCTCGGCGTCCTCGATATTGTCGAAGGTCTTGTCGAGCATCTTGACCGGCTTGCCGCGCACGCCCGAGAGCTGGGCGAGCTGCCACTCGCGGCCGGGCTTGGTGCAGACAAGGCAGTGCTTGCCCTTGACGTCCGCCCCCCGGAGCGTGTTGAGCACCCGCTGCAGGTCGGGGCTGTGGTGGCCGATCGGGTTCTCCATGAACTCGTCGACGACGTAAAGGTCCTGTTCCGTGACTTGATAGGCCATCGGCTACTCCCTGCGGCGCGCAGCCTGCGCGTCTTCCAAAAGCGGGGGGATTAGAACGCGATGCGCCCGGCGAGACAACTCCCGCGTGTGTGCCCGCGGCGGAGACCCGCACCGTGGCCGGGCGCCACGATCACCCGTCCGCCGCGACGGCCCGGTCGATCCGCTCCAGGTGCGCCGACTTCGCCGGCTCGTCGAGGAACGAGCCCTGAATCGAATTGCGCGCCAGCGTGGCCAGGTCCGCCCGCTCCAGCGCGAGCGCCTCGGCCACCGCGACGAAATTGTCCACCAGATAGCCCCCGAAATAGGCCGGATCGTCCGAGTTGACGGTGGCCTTGAGGCCCGCGTCGAGCATGCGCTTCAGCGGGTGCCGCTCCAGGTCGGGGACGACGCCGAGCCGCAGGTTGGAGAGCGGACACACGGTGAGCGTCGTGCCTCTCTCCGCCAGGCGGCGGACCAGCGCCGGGTCGTCGAGGGCGCTGTTGCCGTGATCGATGCGATCGATGCCCAGCCGGTCCACCGCCTCGGCGACATAGGATGCCGGGCCCTCCTCGCCGGCGTGGGCGACGAGCCTGAGGCCGGCCTCGCGCGCCGCGGCGAAGAGGCGCTCGAACTTCGCGGGCGGATGGCCCAACTCGGTCGAATCGAGGCCGAGGCCGGCGATCCGCCGGTCGGCGACATAGGGCTCGGCCTCGCGAAAGGCGGCGAAGCCCTCGTCCTCGCTCAGGTCGCGCCAGACGTTCATGATGAGCAGCGACGTGACGCCCAGCCTCTCGCGGCCTTCCGCGAGCGCGGCCAGGATGCCGTCCGCCGCGGTGGCGAAGGGAATGCCGCGCGCCGTGTGGCCCTGGGGGTCGAAGAACACCTCTACGTGAACCGCGCCGTCGGCGGCCACGCGCTCCAGGTAGGCTGCGGTGAGCTCGAAATAGTCCTCCTCGGTGCGGAGCACGGCCATGCCCTGGTGGTAGAGGTCCAGGAAATCCTGCAGCCGGGTGAAGCGGCAGGCGGCCCGAATCTCGTCCGCCGAGCGGAACGGGATCCCGACCCCGTTCCTGGCGGCCAGCCGCATCATCAGTTCCGGGTCGATCGCGCCTTCCAGATGCAGGTGAAGCTCGGCCTTGGGCAGCGCCCGGATATGCGATCTGAGGTCCATTCCTGCCTCCGTTCGACGACTTCGGCCTGGCGTGAGCGAATGCGGCGCTACTCGCCCCGCTCCTGCCGGCGGCGGCGGGCGATCAGGAACATGTAGCCGCCGAAGAGGATGACGATGGCGCCGAACACGGAGAGCGCGCCCATGGTCGGGATCATCGGCGTGTAGCCGGAGCCCATCTTGGTGTAGAGCCACTCGGTCACCGTGCTGTCCGCCCCCGTGGTGAAGGTGGACAGCGGGAAGTTGCCCCAGGACAGCAGGAAGGCGAAGAGCGCGCCGGAGAAGAGGCCGGGGGCCAAAGCCGGCAGCGTGACCTCGCGGAAGGCCTGCCAGCGGCTCGCGCCGAGGTCGTAGGCCGCCTCCTCCTGCGCCGCGTCGAAGCCATAGACCTGGATCGAGATCACCAGCGTCACGATCGGCACGATCCAGACCAGATGGGCGAAGACCGCCGCCTCCCAGCTCGGCAGCACGCCGACGTAGGTGAACCAGAGCAGGAGTGCCAGGCCGAGCACGGCCTGGGGGAAGAAGATCGGCAGCATGATGAGGCGCTGATAGAACTGGCGGCCGCGCCAGTTGTAGCGGGCGAAGGCAAGGGCGCCGAAGAAGCCGAGCACCACCGCGATCAGCGCGACGCAGCCCGCGACGTAGAACGAGGTGAGGTGCAGGTCCGTGGTCAGGTTGGCGCCGAGCGTCTGGTCGTACCACTTGTCGCTCCACGCCTTCACGGGGAAGCGGAAGTAGCGGGACTTGCCGAAGGAGCTGACGATGACCGAGAAGATCGGGATGTAGAGGAAGAGCGCGATCACGCCGGTCCAGACCGCGATCAGCCATATGACCCAGCGCTTGTTCTCCATCTCAGCGCCCGCCCGCAGCCGTCATCGTCGGCCCAGCAGCCGGTCGAGGTCGAGCCGGCGCATCACCAGCACCACGAGGAAGCCGGTGACCACGATGGCCAGCACCGAGATCGCCGAGCCCAGCGGCCAGTTCTGCGCGTAGGTGAACTCGTGCTGGATGTCCTGCGCGATCACCGGCGTGTTCTGGCCGCCCAAGAGCTTGGCCTCCGAGATCGCGCCGACCGCCAGCACGAAGGTCAGCAGCGCGCCGATGAGGATGCCGGGCATGGCGATCGGCAGCTCCACCTCGCGGAAGATCTGGAAGCGGCTCGCGCCGAGGTCGCGCGAGGCCTCCACCTGGTCGCGCGGCACCATGGAGAGCCCGAGCACGATGGGGAAGAGGGTGAAGGGCAGATAGACGTAGATCATGCCCATGAGGATGGTGCCGGGCTCGTAGAGCATGGTGCCGGTGTCGATGCCGAAGGCGGTCTTGAGCCCGCCCGCCAGGATGCCGCCGCCCTTGATCAGGAAGAGATACCAGCCGAAGAGCCGCACGTTCTCCGAGACGAAGAGGGGGATGACGAGCACCAGCATGACCGGCGCGGCCCAGCGGCCGAAGAGCTTGGCGAGGCCGTAGGCGATCGGGTAGCCGATCAGGAGGTTGCAGAGGACGGTGACGCCGGCCAGCCCGAACGACCAGATGAAGGAGATGTAGTAGCTCTCCGTGAAGATGTGCTCGTAGTTCTCGGTGGTGAAGCCGGCGCCGAGGTCGAAGGTGCGCTCGGGCGTGAAGCTGAAGGCCAGCACGATCACCAGCGGGCCGACGAAGCCGATCAGGAAGAAGACCAGGACGGGCGTCGCGTTGAGCACGCCGGGCGAGCGCAGCCAGCCGAACAGGAGCGAGCCCACCCCCGGCTGGCGGATCAACGGTGTCGGGGCCTCTGCCATCAGCCGGCCATCAGTCGGTCACGAGCACGCTGTCCTTGGCGTCCCAGCCGATCAGCACGTCGTCGTTGAGCGCGCCCCGATAGGCCTGCTCGCGGAGCTTCTCGACGACGAACATCGAGCCACCCGCGCTCACGTGGTACTGCACGCGCGAGCCGAGCGCATACTCGTTGAAGAGCGAGCCCTCGAGATGGTTCTCGGCTTCGGAAGGATCGTTCAGGAAGCGCATCGATTCGGGCCGGATCACCAGGTAGCCGCTGGCGAAGCCGTCCGGCCGGGCCGGGCTGGTGAAGCGGCGCTCGAAGGCGGGGCAGTCGATGCCGCCGTCCGCGCCCGCGTGCACCGCAAGGGTGTTCACCTCGCCCATGAACTCGGAGACGAACTTGTTGCGCGGCTGCAGGTAGATCTCGTTGGGCGAGCCGATCTGGATCAGGCGGCCCTCCTGCATGATGCCGATGCGGTCGCTCATCACCATCGCCTCCTCGAGGGAGTGGGTGATGTAGACGAAGGTCTTGCCGGTGGTGCGGTGGAGGTCCTTGAGCTCGACCTCGAGCAGCTTGCGCAGGCGGTAGTCGATGGCGGAGAGCGGCTCGTCGAAGAACAGGATGTCCGGGTCGGAAGCCAAAGCACGGGCCAGCGCCACGCGCTGGCGCTCACCTCCCGAGCACTTGGTGACGGACTTGTCGTAGAAGTCCTCCGGCAGCTGGACCACGTTCATGAGCGAGAGACCGCGCTCGCGGCGGGCGCGGCGGCTCTCGCCCCGCATCTTCAGCGAGAACTCGATGTTCTGGCCCACGGTCTTGTGGTTGAAGAGGGCCAAGGACTGGAAGACCATGCAGGTCGGGCGCCGGTTGGCGGGCACCCGGTTGACCCGCTCGTCGCGCAGGTAGATATCGCCCGCCGTCGGCTTCTCCAGCCCGCCCAGCATGCGCAGCAGCGTGGTCTTGCCGCTGCCGGACGGGCCCACGATGGTGAAGAACTCGCCCTCCTGGATGTCGAGGGTGACGTCGTTCACGGCGACCAGTCGGCCGAACTGCTTGGTCAGGTTGACCATGCGCAGGATAGGCGCGGCATCCACCATGGCGCTCGACTCGATTCTCTCTCCGCAAATGCACCGCCGCCCGGCCGGGTGCGGCCGGGCGTGCGATCGGGGCGGGGGCGCGCGGCCTCAGCCGCCGCACGCCCCCGCCGCAGCCGGCCGGATTTACGACTTCTCGCGCCGCGCCGCCGTGTAGATGTCGTAGAGCCGGTTGTAGTCCGGCACCACGTCGTACTCGACGGAGTGCGAGATGCGGTAGTCGAACTCGTCCCACTGGAAGGAGTCGAGCTCTTCCGCCGTGAACTTGGCGAGCAGCTCCGGCTGCGACATCTGCCCCACCGGGAGCAGGAAGCCGCCGGCCGTCGCCACGGCGTAGGAGGTATCGGGCTGGAGGATGTACTCCATCCAGTCCATGGCCTTGGGGTGCAGGTCGGGATTGTTCACCACCGAGCTGAGCTCGATCCAGTTGATCCCGCCCTTGCCGTCGGCAGGCCCGCTCTTCGGCACCACGTGGTAGAGGTTGGTGAGCCCGTCGAGCCGGGCCGCCGAGATCGAGTAGGTGCCGCCGCCGAAGTACATGTCGATCTCGTCGTTGATCACGGCGAGGTTCACGGCGACGAAGTCGTCCGAGACCATCTTCGCGCCGTTGATGAGGCGTCTTGCCGCCTCCTCGAAGATCGCGACCTCGTCGTCGGTCTTCTCCTTGAACGGATGCAGGCCGGCGGCCATGCAGATGTGCATGATGTTCCAGTTGTCGTAGGCGAGGATGCCGTAGCGGCCTTCCATGTCGGGATTGTTGAACAGATCCCAGCCTTCGTCCTTCGCCATGTCGGCCGAGATCACGTCGGTGTTGACCACGAAGTCGAAGGTATCCACGCGCTGGCAGACGCCCAGCAGATGCTCGTTGTCGAGGCTCATCGCCCACTTGTAGGGCGGCTTGAACATCGGCAGCATCGCGTCGAAGTAGGGCTCGAAGCGGGCACGGTCGAGCTCGACGATCAGCCCTTCCGGCCACATCATCTCGCGCGCCCACGGGTTGTTCAGGTTGATGATGTCCCAGATCGCGGTCTCGCCCGCGCGGAGTTTGTTGACCGAATCCGGGTCCGAGGTGTGCAGCTCGTACTTGATGCCGGTGTCGTACTGCTCGGTGAAGCCGTCGAGCACGCGGGGGTCGACGTAGCCGTCCCAGGTCAGCATCGTGAGCTCGTCGGCGGCCCGGGCCCGGCCCGCGAAAGCGCCGCCCGCGCCGAGCGCCAGCGCGCCTGCGCCGATGCCCTGCAGCACCTGGCGCCGGGTGGCGGCCGCACCGCGCACCGGGTCGCGCTTCACCATCTGCTTGAGAAGTTTGTCCTCGTTCATGGTCGTCTCCCCATATGGCGCCGCGCGGCAGGGCCCGCGTCCAGCCCCGTTTCAGGCAACGGCGATAAGTCATGACGCGACGCGCGCGCTCCGTGACGGAGCGGACGCGATTGTCCGGGCAATCTAAACACAATCGGGGCGGCGTCTCACCCCGAAATCGCCACGGGGGATGCCCGCCGCAGGTGGGCGGATCAGCCGACGCTGGCCAGCAGGTCGGCGCGGGCGCGCTCCATGTGGGCGGACAGGACCTCCACCGCACGCTCGGCATCGCGGCGGGAGAGGGCCAGGAGCAGGTCGCGGTGCTCGGCGTTGTACGCGGTGATCTGCGCCGGCGTCAGGATCTTGTTCTTGATCGAATCCCACTGCTGGTGGGCGCGGACGTGGTTGATGCGGTGATAGATCTCGACAATCAGCGGGTTGTGCGTGGCCTCGGCCAGCCGCAGGTGGAACATCTCGTCGGCGAGCGAGAAGCTCTCGGCGTCGTCCACGCCCTCCATCTCGGCCACCGCGCGTTCCAGCGCGGCCATGTCGCGGGCCGTGGCGTTGCGCACCGCAAGGCGGGCCATCTGCGGCTCGATGGCGGCGCGGACCTCGACCAGTTCCAGCGGCGAGGTGATCTCGGAGACGTCGGTCTCGCCCGAGTCCGGCTCGTAGATGACGAAGGTGCCGCTGCCGACGCGGCGCGCCACCAGCCCGCGCGCGCTGAGCGAGCGCAGGGCCTCGCGTACCGTGCCGCGCGAGGCGGAGAAGGATTCGGCGAGGCTGCGCTCCGGCGGCAGGCGGTCGCCCATGGCGAGCGAGCCGTCGAGGATCTGCCGCGCGAGCTGCGCGGCGATCGAGTCGGCCGCCGAATCGGCCGGTCTCGGGATTCCGCCGTTCTCGTTACTCAACCGTGTGCTTTCCAGCTGCATGGCGTCAGCCCGTTTTTCGTTGCGTGCCGCCCGCCGGCCCGTGACCCAAATCGCCTCCCAAAACGCCTCACGCCACGAGACAGGCCGCATGCGGGCCCCTTTGCTTTAGTCAATTTTTGCGCTGCGTTCAACCATTCATTCATATTGGTTCACAATTGGTCGCTCCGATCGGGGCACAATTGGCTTGACAAAAAGGGGGCTGCCCGCTTGAGTGCGCCCCCGGAACATCGGCCGATCAAGGTCGGGAGAAGGAACAGATGACGCTTCCGGGCCACGTCAAGTATCTGATCATCGGGGCCGGGATCCACGGCCTCAGCACCGCCTATCACCTTGCGCTCGCGCTGAAGGCGCAGGGCAGCGGCAGCGGTGCGGACATCGCGATCGTGGACAAGTCCGACATCGCGGCCGGCGCCTCGGGCATCGCCTGCGGCGTCATCCGCAACAACTACTACCAGCCGGCGATGCGCGAGCTGATGGCGGCCTGCGTGGAGGCTTGGGAGGAAGACCCCGAGGCCTACCACTACCACCCCGTGGGCTACATGCAGATCAGCCCCGAGAGCATGCACGCCGACGTCGCCGAGATCGCCGCGCAGCAGCGCGAGATCGGCTACGAATCCGAGTTCATCGAGGGCGAGGCGGACTGCAGGGCGTACATGCGGAAGCTGTTCGCCGACTGGCAGGCGCCCGGCATCACCTCGGTCCTGCACGAGAAGAGGGGCGGCTACGCCCACAACAAGGCCTCCATGCACGGGCTCGCGGACAAGGCGCGGGGCACCGGCGTGCGCATCCTCACCGGGGTCGAGGTCAAGGGCTTCGGCTTCGGCGCCAACTCCAGGGCGGTGACGCAGGTGGAGACCGACCAGGGCTCCATCGGCGTCGATCAGGTGGTCGTCGCCGTCGGCCCCTGGGTACCGCGCATCTGGGAGATGCTCGACCTGCCGGAGCGGATCGACGTGAAGGACCTTGAGGGCACGCTGCATCGCGACGTCGACATGTGGCGCTTCTGGTGCCTGCAGGAAGGGACGATTGCGGTCGAGCCCTCCCTCGGCATGGCCGACGACGGGTCGATGCCGCCGGTCATCCACGTCGATTCCAACGAGCCGCTCTATTCCGACGTGGACGGCAGGCTGATCACCGACGAGATGTGGGGCATCTACTACAAGCCGGACTTCAACTTCGGCGGCGTCCAGGGCGGGGCCGCGCCCTACAAGGTGAAGACCCCGGTGCCCGACGTAGCCATCGACCCCTACGGGCCGGAGTCGCCCGAGTTCGTGGTCGATGGCGAGTTCAGGGAGATGTGGTGCTCGGCGCTCGCCTTCTGCCAGAGCCGCTACAGCGGCCAGATCGGGCGCTGGCTCGACGAGCCCTCCGGCGGCATCGGCGCGTTTACCGCCGACAGCTTTCCCGTGTTCGACCGCTTCCGCGAGAACTGCTACGTGGTCGCCGATTCGAACCACGGCTACAAGATGCTCGCCGTCGGCAAGCTGGTGGCGGACGAGCTGATGGGCCGCGAAAGCGCCCTGCTCGAGCCCTTCCGCTTCTCGCGCTTTGCGGAGGGCCGCCTTCATCCGGTCTCCAACAGCCCCTTCCCGTGGAGCTGACGGGACCCGCCGATCGCCAGGGAGGATGCGGAGATGACCGATCTTGAAGCCCACGTGAACGCAGAGGGCCGGGACGAGCTGGTGCGCCAGGTGCGCGCCAAGATCGACGAGCTCGGCGTCACCTACATCTACTACCAGTTCGTGTCCGTCACCGGGCGGATCGTCGGCAAGGGCATCCCCGCCGATCACTGGGAGCAGATCGCGGAGCGGGGCTTCCAGCTCGTCTACGGCTCGACCGCCAACCTCTTCACCGACCGCCACTCCAACTACATCGGCTACGGGCCGGAAGCCTCGGAATTGGTCGGCATCCCGGACCCCGAGACCTTCGTGCAGCTGCCCTGGGACAAGCGCGTGGCCCGCGTCTTCTGCACCTGCTTCCGCAACCGCGAGGAGCGCGAGAACCCCGGCGGGCACCTCACGTCGGATTGCCGCGGCAACCTGCGCATCATCCACGATGAGTTCCAGGCCAAGCACGGAATGCAGATGCGCCACGGCACCGAGCCCGAGATGATGTGGCTGAAGCGGGGCGCGGACGGCGGCGCCGACGGCGGCGTGACCAAGCCCAACTGCTACCACATCGACCAGTTCGAGGAACTGCGCCCGATCTTCATGCAGGTGATCGAGTACGGCCAGGCCATGGGGCTCGACATGATCCAGGGCGACCACGAGGACGCGCCCGGCCAGCTCGAACTCAACTTCACCTACGACGACGCGCTCAGGACCGCCGACCGGCTCACCACCTACCGCCAGATCTGCGCCCAGGTCGCGCGCGAGCACGGCGTCATCGCCTGCTTCATGTCGAAGCCCTTCATGGGGGTCTCCGCGAGCGGCTGCCACCACAACGTCTCGCTCTGGACCGGCGGCGAGCAGCGCGTCAACGCGCTGCACCAGGACCCGATGCCCGGCCTGGAGGACACGTTCAGCTACTGGAAGGGCGGCGACAACCTGTTCATGCCCGACCCCTCCATCGACGACCACAAGCCGGGCCCGGTCGGGCTGAACTGCATCGGCGGCGTGATGGAGCATCTCGCCGCGCTCACCGCCCTCGGCTCGTCGACGGTCAACTCCTACCGGCGCCTCTGGGATACCGGCTTCTGGGCGCCGGTCTTCGCCGACTGGGGCTATCAGAACCGGACCTGCGGCTTGCGCGTCTCCGCGCCCGGCCGTTTCGAGTACCGCTCGGTCGATTCGATGGTCAATCCGTATCTGATGGCGGCCACGATCCTCAAGGCCTTTGACGACGGCATCTCGCGCGATCTCGACCCCGGCGAGCCGGAGGAGCGCAACATCTACCAGGCCATGGAAGCCGGCAAGCTGGTGAAGAAGCTGCCGATGTCCTTGGGCGAGGCGCTCGATGCGCTGGAGCGGGACGAGGTCATCAAGGCCGCGCTGCCGGACGAGATGTTCAAGGTCTTCATGCACTACAAGCGGGACGAGTGGGAGCGCTTCATGTCCACCGTCACCGAGTGGGACGTCGAGACCTATCTCGACTGCCTGCCTTAGCCTGCCCTAACGGAAGCGAAAGACGAGGCGCCCATGTGCGGGATAGCAGGACTGATCCATCGCGGATCGAGCGGCGACATCGGCTCGGAGATGACCACGATGCTGCAGGCGCTCAAGCACCGCGGGCCGGATTCCACCGGCTTCGCCATCTACGGCATCCCGGTCGAGAGCGACCACGTGATGCGCTTCAAGGTGGCGGAGCAGGAGGACATCGGCAAGGGCTTCGAAATCCACCGGCAGATCAAGGACCGCAAGGCGGAGGTCGACGCGCGCATCCGCAGCATGGACGTGGAGATCGTCGGCGAGGAGCAGGCGACCGAGTACGCCTTCCGCTACGGCCTGCGCTTCCCCGCTGACGACGACGGCGGCCAGCAGCGGCTCAAGCGCTTCGCCGACTACATCGAGGACGTGGAAGGGGCGGAGATCCTCTCCCTCGGCCGCGCGCTGGAGCTGATCAAGGACCTGGGCGACGCCGGCATCGTGAGCGAGCAGTACAGCCTCGCCGGCTTCCGGGGCACCCACGCCATCGGGCACACCCGGATGGCGACGGAATCGGACGTCGACATCCGCTCGGCCCATCCCTACTGGGCCTATCCCTTCAACGACATCTCCGTGGTCCACAACGGCCAGCTCACCAACTACTGGAAGTTCCGCCGGGCGCTGGAGCACCGGGGCCACCGCTTCATGTCGAACTGCGATTCCGAGCTGATCGCCGTCTACCTCGCCGACCGCATCGAGCAGGGCGACGCGCTCAAGGAGGCGATGGACCGCTCGGTGAACGAGCTCGACGGCGTCTTCACCTACCTGGTGGCGACGGCGGACAGCCTCGGCATGGCGAAGGACACCATGGCGGCCAAGCCCATGGTGCTCTACGAGAGCGACGACTTCGTGGGCCTCGCCTCCGAGGAGGTCGCGATCCGCGGCATCATGCCCGACGAGATCGACACTTGGGATCCCTACGAGGGGGAGGTCAAGGTATGGCAGAACTGAGCGCCGACGACCGGCACAAATCCCATGACATGGGGCTGCACGCGGAGCAGCTCGCGGGCCGCACCCAGCAGGTCTTCTTCGTGCCCGAGGAAGGCGACAACTACACCTACCCCGAGGGCTTCGCCGTCGATTTCAGCAAGAAGGCGACGATCGACGCGGCCGAGCTGGACGGGCCCGCCGTCAACCTCCGCATCCGCGAGCTGATGGGCGAGGGCTACGGCCACATCGTGGTGCAGAACCCGCTGGCCAAGCACTCCCTCGGCGTCGGCATCCTCAACCGGCTCAAGCTCGATTTCGAGGGCAGCCTCGGCTACTTCGGCTGCGGCCTGGTCGACGGCCCCAACATCCACATCAAGGGCCGCGTCGGCTGGTCCTGCGCCGAGAACATGATGGCCGGCGTCGTGGTGGTGGAGAAGAACGCGGGCTCCACCTTCGGCGCAGCGCTCCGGGGCGGCGACCTCGTCTGCAAGGGCGACGTGGGCTCGCGCACCGGCATCGACATGAAGGGCGGCACCATCCTCATCGGCGGCCGCGCCGGCGCGTTCACCGGCTTCATGATGCAGCGCGGGCGCATCGTCATCCTGGGCGACGCCGGCCCCAACCTGGGCGATTCGCTCTACGACGGCACGATCTACGTCGGCGGCACCATCGAGTCCCTCGGCGTCGACGCCGTGCCCGGCGAGATCACCGACGTCGAGGCGCGCTGGCTCGAGCGCAAGCTCTCGACCTACGGGATGGAGGCGCCGGGCGGCGTCGGCAGCCTGACCAAGATCGTCGCCGGCAAGCAGCTCTGGAACTACGACAACCTCGAGCCGAGCGAGAAGAAGATCGCGCTCTAGCCGCGCGCGCCTCTCGCCACCCTGCAAGGAGTCCGTCATGGCCAGCGACAGACGCGAAGCCGTCGCCAACCGGCCCGGCCGCAACCGCCACATCCTGGGGCGCAGCAGCATCTTCTCGCCGGAGGTGATCGACGACATCCACATCAAGGCGGAGCTCGGCCGCTACCGGATGCGGGGCTTCTCGCTCTTCAAGAACATCCCGACCTTCGACGATCTCACCTTCCTGCCGGGCACGCTCACGCGCTTCGTGATCGAGGGCTACCGGGAGAAGTGCACGACCACGACGGTGATAGGCCCCATGGCGAAGCGCCCGCTGGTGCTCGACATCCCGGTCTACGTCACCGGCATGAGCTTCGGCGCGCTCTCGTACGAGGCCAAGACCGCGCTCGCCCGCGGCGCCACCATGGCCGGCACCGCGACCTGCTCCGGCGAGGGCGGGATGATCCCGGACGAGCGGCGCTATTCCGAGAAGTGGCTCTACCAGTGCATCCAGTCGCGCTACGGCTTCAATCCGCACCACCTGCGCCTCGCGGACGCCTGCGAGTTCTTTATCGGCCAGGGCTGCAAGGTCGGCCTCGGCGGCCACCTGATGGGGCAGAAGGTCACCGACCAGGTGGCGGAGATGCGCTCGCTGCCGGCCGGCATCGACCAGCGCTCGCCGGCGCGGCACCCGGACTGGCTCGGGCCCGACGACCTCGCGCTCAAGATCAACGAGATCAGGGAAGCCACCAACGCCGAGATCCCGATCCAGCTCAAGCTGGGCGCGGCCCGCGTCTATGACGACGTGCGCATGGCGATCAAGACCGGGCCGGACAGCATCTACATCGACGGCATGGAGGGCTCCACCGGCGCCGGCCCGCATCTGGCGACCGAGGAGACCGGCGTGCCCGGCATCGCCGCGATCCGCCAGGCGCGCAAGGCGCTCGACGACCTCGGCGCCAGCGGCAAGATCAGCCTCGTCTACGCTGGCGGCGTGCGGAACGGCGGCGACATCGCCAAGGCGCTCGCATTGGGGGCCGATGCCTGCGCCATCGGGCACTCGGTGATGATGGCGCTCAACTGCAACAAGGACATCCCGGAGGCCGACTTCGAGTCCGAGATCGGCGTCGAGGCCGGCTACTGCTACCACTGCCACACCGGGCGCTGCCCCGTGGGCGTCGCCACGCAGGACCCGGAGCTCAGGAAGCGGCTCGACCCCGACGAGGCGGCGGAGCGGGTCTACAACTTCCTCCACACGCTCACGCTGGAATGCCAGATGATGGCGCGCGCCTGCGGCAAGACCGACGTGCACAGCCTGGAGCCGGAGGACCTCGCCGCGCTCACCATGGAGGCCTCCGCCATGGCCCAGGTGCCGCTCGCCGGCTCCCAGCACACCGTCGGCCGCCCCGACATGAACCGCTACTAGTGGATCGACCGGGACATTCGAATCCCCGGATGCTGTCGGTTGGTCGAGGATAACATGTTCGAATGTCCCGATAAGTTGATCCATCACGAAAGAGTCTTGTGGTTTGAAGCGGTCGCGCCGAACCACAAGGACTCCGGAGAAGCGCCATGAGCGACAAGACCGGCGACGTCGACTACTTCCTGAGCCAGAGCGGGCTCGACAGCAAGCGCGAGAAGGAGATCGGCCAGCACATCGGCTACCGCTACGATGTGAACCTGGTGCCGGACTACGAGCGGCTCACGCCCTTCCTCGCCCGCTACATCGAGACCATGGGCTGGACCGACCTCAACTGGCTGGAAGACGTCCACATGGGCTACGAGGAAGGCCGGCCGGCGGTGTTCGACCGCAACATCAACGGCTGGGTCACGGTGCCGGAAGACCTGGAGCTGCCGGACAACCAGCAGGACCGCGACATGCTCGCCCGCGAGCTGCTGATCAAATTCCAGATGTCGCCGCGCCACCCGATGACGGACCTCAACGCGGTCTACCGGAAGTTTTAGAGCGCGCCCGCCCGTCGCCGCGGGCGGATGCCCTGCGGCGTTACCAGCGTAGGTCGGCGCGGAGGATAACGCTGTTGTCGGCGGCACCCTGCGCCGGCCGGCCGTGCGTGCCTTCCAGGCTCATCCCGACCCAGGGCCCGATGTCGTAGCGGCCGCCGAGGCCGAGACGCCGTGAGCCCGCGTCGGAGAGCGACACGTCGGTGTAAGGCGTGAGCACGCCCTCGGCACCCCACGTGTCGCCGATGCCATAGGCGAGCCGCGCGCTCACACGCCCGGCCCCGTGCTCGGCCGCTGCCGCTCCCAGGGCGGTCACGTCGCCCCCCCACAACCGCCGCACGCCGCCGGCCGTCTCGCCCCACGCCGGCCGCAGGCTGAACGCGAGCCCCTGGCCCGACGCGCCGGGATCGATCCGCACCAGTCCGCTCACGCCCCACTCCTCGTGGTCGCCACTGTGCGACAGGAGCGTCCGGGCCCGGCCCTCGAGGGTGATCCCCGACGCCGGGTCGGAGTAGCGCAGACCGCCACCGGTCTCGACACCGCCGCCGGTCTCGCCGTCTCCGCCGTCGTTCCGTATGCCGAGCTCGAGCGAGGGCGAGAGCGTCGCGCCCGAGGCGAGCTTCCGGTCGTACACCCCTTCGAGCGTGAGCCGCTGCCGGCTGACGTTGACCGTCGTGCGCGCCAGCGTCTCCGAGCCATCGACCTCGGCCTTCGTGAAGGCTGCCTCGGCCTTCAGCAGCAGGCTGGTGGTCCCGCCATCGAGAAACTCGTCGCTGGACATGAGCGACCCGCTCGCGCCTGCCGCGAACGTCTGCTGCGTCAGGTCGCTCGCCTCCGTGCCCACCGCGTCGTCGATCTCGACCTCGCCCGTGCCGTAGCCGGCCATGGCCCACAGGTTCATGCCGCCGGGCGTTCCCCAGCCGATGTAGGGGTTGACGCTCGTCAGCGAGGCCGAGAACTCGCCCTCCTGCGCGTTGAGGTCCGTGTAATCCACCGCCCCTTGCGACGACGTGAGCGACACGCCGGCCAGCACGTCTGCGCTCAGCCTGGTATCGATCCCGAGGTTGGCGCTCGTCACGGTGCCGTCGTAGCTCACGGACTGCGCGTTGCCGCCCGAGATGCTGCGGTAGTCGCCGCTTCCCCAGAAGGTCAGGTCGCCGAACGGGCCGCTGCTCCCGCCATCCGCGGCGCCCAGCGCCACGGTGAAGGACGAGCCCTCGAGCAGGCGCGCGAGGTCGAACGTGCCGTTCTGCAGCGCCGGGCCGTTGGCCACGATGGCGTCGGAGAGCGTCGTGGCGCCGCCGAAGCTGAGGCTGGCATCGGGCGCGGCGCCGGATGATGCGCGCTGGATGCGGCTGGAAACGGCATCGACCGTGCCGGCGGTCATGGCGCGGACGACCTGGGGCAGCACCGACTGGACGACCGTGTTCCGGCCCGCCGCGACCACCCCGGTGTCGCTCAGATAAAATCCCGATCCGACGACAAAGTTAACCTGGGATGCTCCAACTGGCGTCTGGATTTCAGCGGTAAACTCGCGGGCATAACCCACCTTGGGGATGTCGGCCCTGTCCGTGTCATCAGCGGGATCGTCGTAGAAATACTGCACGAAGCCGCCTTCCGGATTGCTGGTCGCCGCTCTGAGGACCTGCGGCAGAATGAGCTCTCCGGTAACGCCGTCTCGGGCAATCCCGACCAGAGGCTGAAACTCGAACCTGTCCGGTTCCGTCGCGTGAAAGAGGACAACGCCCTCCGGAGGATCGGCGTCAGGATCCGTAAGGTTGATGACATAGAGGTAGACGGAACCGTGCCGCCAGGGCCCGTTCTCATCCCGCAAGGCGATGAAGGCTTTCGCGCTGCCAGCCGGATCTCCGCTCTTCTGCTGTGCGAGAACGTACTCCCCCGCCTGTGTGACGAAGGCCTTCAGAGTCTCGCGGTCCACCACGTCTGCAGCAGTAATAACCGGGTCGCCGTGGTCGATAATCTCTTCGCCGATGGGAACCAGGTGTGACTCGTCGAGATCGAACCCGGCGAGCGCCAGGAACGGCTGCCCTCCATAGGCGATCGAGACGTAGGAGCCGACATGGCCCGAGGCGCCTGGTATCCCCGGCCTTGCGCCTGGCACGGGGGCCGTCGCGTCGAACGAGGCGTGCGGTCCTTGCGACAGTGTTCGAATGACGGCGGCGAAAGCCTGACCGACTACGGCGGGATCGGGAGACGCCAGGTTGGCGAGGACGGCCGGCTCGACTCCCAACCGAACGAGGATCTCTCCATAAATCGCCGGCTGGAGCTGCCTGCCCGTGAGTGCCATGTCTTTCGCGTGAAAGAACACCCTGCCGTCGACCGACAGTGCCGTGATGTAGGTGGATCCCGCACGCCAAGGGCCCCCCTCCTGACGGACGAGACACAAGTAGTGCAGGAGATTCCTCGTCTCGTTCAGGGTCGCGAACCGCTGCGTTGCAGCCAGCGTGAAGTCCATCAGGCTGCCAGTGCCGTTTTCCACCTCCTGCGCCGTCACGTCCGGAGGCTGGACAGCAGTCGCGCCAGCGGGAAGCGGACACCCTTCCTGTGCCTGTGCCGTCGTGGGGAGCACCTCGGAATAAACGCCGGCGAGCATGAGCAGGCCGGCTCCCAGAAACGACGAATATCTGAATGTCCCTGTCGTGATATTCATTGTGGGGCCTCCTGCTCGCAATCTTATGCAGCGTGGTCCGCCTGCACGACTCCCACAATGATATGACCGAATCGAGGGTCCGTAACTGCGGTATGTCGAATAAATTGCGTCAATCGCATTGGCGGTGAGTTCCCGCGTTTTCCGATATCTCAGGCACTGTTTTTCACTCCCATGAGCACCGCGGACTCGTCGGGATCGGTGTCCGCCTCCAGCCAGCGGGGGACGAAGGCGAGGACGGGGACGTCCGGCGGCAGCTGCGGGTTGAAGAGCGCGTTGTGCCACCAGGTTTCCTCGCGGCGGGGATCGTCGAGCCCTAGCCTCCCAACGGCGCAGGGCAGCCGGTAGCGCTGGCCGTCCTGGGCGAACGCCAGGACGCAGCGGCCCTCCCGCTCCAGGTCGGCGGCGAGCGGTGATTCGGCCGCGAAGGTCGCCGTGAGAACGTCGCCGAAGTCGCGGGCGTGCTGGTAGTAGCGTTCGGCCAGCAGCGCGAGCGCCGCCTCGCGGCGATCGCGCGGGTCGTGGGTGCGCCGCGCCAGGTGGCGGAACTCGGGCGCGAAGGATTCGGGTTCCCGCCGCACCAGCAGCGTCGTCACCGCCCGCGCGAGCGGCGCGCCCGCAGCACTCAGCACCTGCGGGCACATCCCCGGCGTGGGCCGGCCGGCCCGGCGGCGCATGGCATCGGCCCGTATGCGGCACTGCCAGCCGACGAAGTGATCGCGCAGGCGCTCGGCCCGTGGGGTCGCGTTCACGGCTCCTCGGTCCCGCTAGGCAATGTCGGTCCGCATGGCGCGGACGATGGTAGCCGCGGCCCCGCGCGCGGGCCATCGGGGATCGGCTCCGCCCAGTCGCGCCGGCAGGCCCGCGGGATCGCAGAACGGCCGCCCCCGTTGTCGGCGCCCACGCACCGCCCTAGGATCGCAAGCCGCTCCCATCAGACGAAACGAGGCCCCCATGTCCCGCGGTCCGGAACTGCCCACCATCGATCAGCTTGCCGACATCGCCCTGGATTTCGGGCTCGACATGACGCAGGAGGACCTGTCGAACCAGCGGGAGGCCATGCTGGGGGCCATCAGGAGCTTGCGCCACATCGACGACATGCCGGAGGAACGCCCCCAGGTCGCCTATCCGCGCACCTCCGGCTACCGGCCGCACCCGGACGAGAACCCGTACAACGCCTGGTACTGGCGGGCCGAGATCAAGGGCGCCGATGCGGGTCCGCTCGCGGGCGAGGAGATCGGCATCAAGGACGTGGTCTCCGTGGCCGGCCTGCCGATGATGAACGGCGCGCGCGTCCTCGAGGGCTACGTGCCGACCATCGACGCCACCATCGTGACCCGCCTGCTCGACGCGGGCGCCACCATCGTCGGCAAGACCGCCTGCGCCGACTTCTCCTTCTCCGGCGGCGGCCACACCAGCGGCTACGGGCCGGTGCGCAACCCGCGCAAGCCGACGCACGCGCCCGGCGGCTCGTCCAAGGGGAGCGGCGCCGCGATCGCCGCCGGCGACGTGGCCATGGCCATCGGCGGCGATCAGGGCGGCTCGATCCGCATTCCCGCCTCCTGGTGCGGCACCGTCGGCCACAAGGCGACCTACGGGCTCATTCCCTATACCGGCTGCCTCGCCATCGAGATGACCCTCGACCACATCGGCCCGATGACGGACACGGTGGAGAACACGGCCCGCATGCTCTCGGTGCTGGCCGGCCCCGACCCGCTCGACCCGCGCCAGCGCGGCACCATCCCGGCGAACCACGTGCAGGACTACATGCCGGCCATCGGCGCGGGCTGCGAGGGGATCCGCATCGGCGTGCTGACCGAGGGTTTCGGCCAGACCGAGGAGACGTGGCCCGAGTTCGGCCTGCCGGGGAGCGATCCGGCGGTGGACGCAGCGGTGCGCGCCGCGGTGGGCCGGCTGGAGCAGCGCGGCGCGCAGGTCACTGAGGTCTCGGTGCCCTTGCACTACCACGGGCTCCGGGTCTGGTTCGCCATCGCGGCCGAGGGCGCGACCGAGTTCATGCTGAAGGCGGGCGGCGTCGGCACCGGCTGGTTCGGCTACTACGACACGCAGTTCCTGGAGCACGCGTCGCGCGCCGCGCAGACCCGCCAGAACGACTATCCGCTCACCGTGAAGAACGTCCTGCTGCTCGGCAGCTATCTCAAGCGCTACTACCACGGCACCTACTACGCCAAGGCGCAGAACCAGCGGCGGCGGCTGACCGAGGCCTACGACAGGGCGCTCGCCGAGGTGGACGTGCTGGTGCTGCCGACCATTCCGCACCTGCCGGCGCCGATCCCGAGCCTGGATGCCGATTTCGGGGAGTACATGTCGCGCGCGCTCAGCATGATCAACAACACGCCGCAGTTCAATCTGACCGGCCATCCCGCGATCAGCGTGCCCTGCGGCGTGAGCGACGACCTGCCCATCGGCTGCCAGATCGTGGGCCGCCACTTCGACGACCTCACCGTGCTCAGGGTCGCCGACGCGCTGGAGAAGAGCGCGGACTGGCAGAGCGTGTAGCGGGCGCGGGCTTTCGGGGAGCGCCGCATGGCAACGGCGACGGAGAAGCCGGAGCGCTGGGTCGTCCGCAAGCCGGCGGTGACGAGCCGGGGCGGCGTGGTCGCGACCCAGCACCATGCCGCGTCCGAAGTCGGCGCGCGGGTGCTGGCGGGGGGCGGCAACGCGGTCGACGCCGCCATCGCGACGAGCCTGGCGCTCGCTGCGGTCGAGCCCTGGATGAGCGGGCTCGGCGGCGGCGGCTACATGCTGGTCCGCCCCGGAGGCGGGGACCGCACGTGGGCGGTCTCCTTCGGCATGGTCGCGCCGGGCGCGCTGGAGCCGGCGGACTACCCGCTCACCGGCGAAGCGGGCGCGGACATGTTCGGCTGGCCGGCGGTCGAGGAGGACCGCAACATGCGGGGCCCGCTCGCGGTCGCCGTGCCGGGGCAGGTGGCGGGCCTCGGGCTCGCGCACGAACGCTTTGGCTCTCAAGGGTGGGCCGACCTCGTGGCGCCGGCGTGCGCGCTGACCGAGCAGGGCATGGAGGTGGACTGGCACGCCACCATCGCCATTGCCGCGTCTGCGCCGGAGCTCGCGCAGGATCCCGGCTCCGCCGCCACCTACCTCAGGGGTGGCTTCCCGCAGGCCACGCCCTGGACCGGGGACGCGCCGCGCGTGCGGCTGGGCCGGCTCGCGGAGACGTTGCGCCGGCTCGCCGAGGCCGGACCCGCCGACGCCTACACGGGCGAGATCGCGCGTTCTATTGCCGCCGACATGGCGGCGCTCGGCGGGCGGCTCTCGGCGGCCGACCTGGCGGGCTACGAGGCGCAGGTGGAGGAGGTCGCGCCGGTGCCCTACCGCGATGCCCGCGTCTGGGCTGCGCCGGGGCTGACTGCGGGGCCGACTCTGCTCGACGTGCTGAGCCGCCTCGCGGACTCCCTCGATCCGGGCGAGGCGCCCGGCGGCGAGAGCTACGCGGCGTACGCCGGGGCGCTGCAGGCGGCCTACGCCGCGCGGCTCCGGGGCATGGGCGAGGGCGCCGACGCGGAGCCCGCGTCCTGCACCAGCCACCTCGGCGTCGCCGACCGCGACGGCACCGTGGTCGCGCTGACCCAGACCCTGCTGTCGCCCTTCGGGGCCAAGGTGATGCTGCCCGGCACCGGCATCCTGCTGAACAACGGCATCATGTGGTTCGACCCCCGGCCGGGCCGCCCCAACTCGATCGCGCCCGGCAAGCGGCCGCTCTCCAACATGTGCCCGACGGTGGTGGAGCTCGCGGACGGGCGCCGCGCGGCGCTCGGCGCCTCGGGCGGGCGGCGCATCCTGCCCGCCGTGGCGCAGCTCCTCTCCTTCCTCGCGGATTTCGGGATGAGCCCGGAGGATGCCGCGCACTGCCCCCGCGTCAACGTCGATGGGCCGGACCTCGTCGAGGCCGATGCGCGGCTTGCGGCGGAGACGCTCGCTGCGCTCAAGGCCCGCTTCGCGCTTGGCGTGCGGCCGCACGGGGTTCATCCGTCGTCCTACGCCTGCCCCAACGCGGTGGTCTGGGACCCGGAGAGCGGCGCTGCCACCGGCGTTGCCCACGTGATGTCCCCCAACGCGAGCGTCGGCGCGCCGTAACGTCAGAACGGAGGAGCCCATGGCGAGCCAGACCCGCATCGGCATGATCACGCCGTCGCTCAACACGGTGCTGGAGCCCGTGACCTACGCGCTGCTCGCGGACCTGCCCGACGTCACCGCGCACTTCAGCCGGGTGCGGGTGAGCAGCATCGCGCTCGACGAGAAGGCGACGGCCCAGTTCGCCGACGAGCCGATGCTGGCCGCCGCGCGCCTGCTGGCCGATGCGCGCGTCCACGCGATCTGCTGGAACGGCACCGCCGGAAGCTGGCTCGGCCCCGACTTCGACCGCAGGCTCTGCGAGACGATCGCGCGCGAGACCGGCATCCCGGCGACGAGCGCCACCTTGGCGCTGGCCGAGCTCTTCCGCAGCCGGGGGGTGAGCCGCTTCGCCCTGGTCACGCCCTTCGAGAGCGCGCTGCAGGAGGCGATCATCGAGACCTACGGGCGCGAGGGTTTTCAGTGCGTCGCCGAGCGCCACCTCGATAGCGACGACACCTTCGGCTACGCCACGATCCCGGCGGAACAGACGGAAGGCATGATCCGCGCCGTGGCAGGCGCCGAGCCGCAGGCCATCGCTGCCGTCTGCACGAACCTGAAGGGCGCGCCCCACGCGCCCGCGCTGGAGGCGGAGGCCGGCCGCCCGATCTACGACAGCGTGGCGGCAGCGCTCTGGGGCACGTTGGCGCTCGCTGGCGTCGACCCCGGCCGCATCGCCGGCTGGGGCGAGATCTTTTCCGTCGCCCCCGCCTCGCTGGAGCGCCTCGGCGCCCGGCCGTAGCCGCCGCGCCGAACAACGCCAATGAAGAAAATGACGTTCAGATACAGTGTATTATCAAGGTTCGGTGGCGGAGGGGGTGACCGCCCAAGGGGGTTTTTAACGCTTCTCAACCGTTCGTAACTGTTGTTCAAGATCAAAGGGTTACCGGTCCAACTCTTGCCTTGCGTTGGACACCGTTCTCAGCCAATATCGATCGCATTGTGGGACTCAATATGGGTGCCAGAAAGCATGCCCGAAACGCGTTCGATTCCGTTTGCGTCCGCCATCAAAACCCCGAAGAAAGGACGCCTAACCGCCGCATTCGTCAAAACCGTCAACCGGCCCGGCGTCTACGGCGACCAGCACGGACTGCGACTCCGAGTCTACGAATCGCGCAAACGGAAGTCGATCTCCAAACACTGGATCTGGCGCGGAACCGTCAACGGCATGCGCCGCGACGTCGGCCTCGGCGCGTTCCCCTACGTCTCCCTCGCCGAAGCCCGCCAAAAAGCCTTCGAGTACCGGAAGATCTCATGGGCGGGCGGCGACCCCATCGCGCTCCAACGCAAACCGGACGTGCCCACGTTCGCGGACGCGGTCGAGACCGTGATCGCCATCCACCGCGAAGGCTGGAAGGACGCCGGCAAGAGCGAGAAGCAATGGCGTGCCTCGCTCCGGGACTACGCCATGAAACGGCTCGGCCGCAGACGGGTCGACCAGATCACCACCGCCGACGTGATGGCCGTCCTGATCCCGCACTGGCACACCAAGAACGAAACCATGCGGCGCGTGCGCCAGCGGATCGGCGCGGTGATGAAGTGGGCCATCGCACAGGGCTACCGCGACGACAACCCCGCCGGCGACGCGATCTCCGCCGCGCTGCCGAAGAACGGCAGCGTGCGCCGGCACCAGCGCGCCCTCCCCTTCCCCGAGGTCGGCGCCGCGCTCGAGAAGGTGAAGACGTCGGGTGCGCAGACACTCACCGCGCTCGCCTTCGAGTTCCTGGTGCTGACAGCCACCCGGTCCGGCGAGGTCCGGCTTGCGACGTGGGACGAGGTCGACTTCGACTCCGCGACATGGACGGTGCCGGCGAGCCGGATGAAGGCGAAGCGCGATCACCGGGTGCCGCTCTCCGCCCGCGCGCTGCAGATCCTCGACGAAGCGCGGGCCTTCGAGGACCGGTCCAGGCTGATCTTCCCCTCGCCGCAGGGCCGGGCGCTCAGCGACAACACGATCTCCAAGCTGCTCCGGGAGCTCGGCATCGAGGCCGTGCCGCACGGCTTCCGGTCCTCGTTCCGCGACTGGGCGGCGGAGTGCTCGGACGCGCCCCGCGAGGTCTGCGAGCTCGCGCTAGCACATGTGAATTCGGATCGGGTGGAGGCGGCCTATCGCCGGACCGACCTGTTCGAGCGGCGCCGAATGCTGATGGAGGATTGGGCTGGCTACTTGGGATAAACACGATGAGCGTCGCCTGCCCGACGCCATGATGATAGCACCGCTTGAGCTTGCGATCACCCGATGATCCACTAGCCGGGAAGGCCACTCTCTGCGGTTGGCCGATTATCAGGAAGCTGACCGCCCGGAAATCATCCACCGTGCGCCGGGGAGCGCGCTGATGAAGCGGCGTGGAGGCGAGGTGTGGGGCTGCCAAGCCGCTTTGGTGCAATCGATTGGAGAGACTGTATGAACACGGCCCTCCAATGGCGGGGAACCGACGACACACGATACATCGCATATCTGATGGCGGAGTCCGCCGGGAAGCTCCGCGCACTGCACGGCGCGGCCCGCGAAATCCCGCAATACCATTCGAGCCATGCCGCTCCGATGCTGCTCGCGTTCGCGATGGAGCGGGCGCTCAAGGCCTGGCACCTGCGCACAACGGGGGAGGCGGCGAAGCGCACGCATCGCCTGTTGGCGCTCTACGAGGCGCTGCCCGAAGAGGTGCGGGAATGCCTCGACGAGGCGGCCGGCACGGCACTCCGCCCGTACCCGTCGAAGACGAGTTCGGAACGCTCCCGGCTGGCCGAGGTGCTGGCGGCGCACGACACCGCGTTCCACGACTGGCGCTACCCGGAGGAGGTGTTGGCGGACCCAGAGCGCCCGAACGGACTGTTCTTCGAGACGGGCGAGCACGAGGCGGCGCTCGACGCGGTCCTCGAGGCGTTCGACTGGCCCGCAGAGAATGGCGTCCGTGCCGTGCACATGGGGACGCTGGGCAATGCCGGCGCACGCACTACGATGCGCACCCGCGACTGATGCGCACCGCACGCAGGCCCCCATGCCCCGCATGAGGCCGAGATCTGTGATCCTCCTGCCCTGGCACTGGAAGGCCGAAAGGGAGCCGGCACTCGCCGTGTAGCCACTGGAGGATCAGGTTCGTCACGACCGCTTCGACAGCCGCATGGCAGGCTGCAGGATTGACCGAAGTAGGCGACCGGCGCGATGCCTTGGCGGTGGCAACCACACCTTCGACGAGATGCGGAAGCTCAGTTGCCCGGCTTCGCCATCTCTGAACGCACCCTCTCTGCCAACGCCTCGTTGGTGGCCGCATAGGCGGGCTCGAGCCAGTCCGAGCTCCAGAACCAGAGGCCGATGCCACGGTCCACTTCGTGCTGAACGACCTTCGTTCCGCCATCCGCAGGCTCCAGAAGCCAGCGATGGTCGAAGGTCAATATGCCGGGGATGCCCCCCGACTGGCGCAGCTCCGCGTTTGGCAGAAGGGTCTCCACCTTCGCGGTCATTTCCAGGATCGCGCCGCTTGGCTCCCGAACCCTGTTCAGCACCGTCTCCCCCTCCGCATAGGCGCCGTCGACCTCGACGAAGACCGGGTTCCATTGCGGGTAAGCCCCCGTGTCGATCAGAACCTCCCACACCGCCTCGGGCGGGGCGGGGATCCAGATCTCCACGAGGAAGGTCTTGCGGGTGGCGAGCGCGCCCGCCACCGCGACGATCAAGACGATCAGGAGGGCGGTGGGGACACCCCATTTGACGAGGGAGCGGGGCTTCGACATCTCACATAGCCTCGCGAACCGGCCCATCGGGTCGTCGGGAGCACGGCCGGTCAGGCGGCAGACGGGGGCACGAGCATGGCGCCGAGCTGGTCCAGGAATGCCTGGCGCTTGTCCTGCCCCATCATCGCGATCAGCATCTCCGCGTCGGCACCGGTCGGATTGTTGATCGGCGCATCGCCCGTGACGCACTGGAAGATCCGGTCGGCAACCTCCTGCGGATCGGCGAGATTCCCGCCCTGGTTCGCCATCTGCTCGCCCACCGCGGTCATCTGCGCCCGCAGGCGCTTGGAGAACGCGACGAGCTGGGCGTCGCCCACCTCCAGCCGATCGTCGGTATTGACGCCGAACGCGGTGGTCGGATAGGCGCCCGGCGCGACCGAGTGGATGCGCACCCCCAGGGGCTTGTATTCCAGCGCCATGCTCTCGGTCAGGCCGATCATGGCGTGCTTCGAGGCGGCGTAGACCGCGTGCCGCGGCAGGCCCAGGTGACCGGCCATCGAGGTCACGTTGACGATGGCGCCATTCGCCGCCGCCCTCATCTCGGGCAGCGCCTCGCGCATGACGTTCATCGGGCCGAACACGTTGGTCTCGAACATGGCGCGGATATCCGTGTCGCTGGCCTGCTCGAACAGGCCGTCGCCTCCATAACCAGCATTGTTCACGACGGCATCGATGCGGCCGAATCGTGCGCGC
Organism: Alphaproteobacteria bacterium; assembly: GCA_965221125.1. Lineage (GTDB taxonomy): Bacteria > Pseudomonadota > Alphaproteobacteria > UBA828 > UBA828 > WTGU01. Next base: position 69,731 of record CBDCRW010000002.1, on the reverse strand, counting down.
GCGGCGGCGAAGGCAGCGGAGATGCTGGCCGGGTCGGTGACGTCCAGCTTGAGGACCAGCATCCGGTCGTCGTCGGCAAGCTCAGGCACCCTTTCGGGCGCGCGCATTGTGGCGACAACGTTCCAGCCCGCGTCTTGGAAGGTCTGGGCGGTCAGCCTGCCGAATCCGCTGGAGCATCCGGTGATGAGAACGGTCTGGGTCATGGCGCGTCCTTACATATCGACAGATTATGACGTTCTGTACAGTATATCTTACATGCAACCACATCTTGTCAAGTCGTGAATCCTGAGATATCTCCCCCTGCATGAGCAGCGTGCGTCGCATCCCCCTCTCCGAGACCGAAGCACGGATCGTCGAGGCCGCGATCGGCATCTTTGTCCGCTATGGCGCGAAGAAGACGACCATGGCGGACATTGCCGAGGCGGCCGGGGTGTCGCGCCAGACCGTCTACGCGTCCTTCGGCGACAAGGACGGGATCATCGTGGCGTGCATCCGCCACGTCTCGGAGGCGTCGCTGGCGGCGATCCGGGCGCGGCTCGGCGGTTGCGGCACCTTGGGCGAACGGCTCGACGTCTATTTCGAGGAGACGGTGGTGAAGTCCTTCGAGATGCTGCAGGAGGCAGGCGACCCGGAGGACTTGATCAGCGGTCACAACGAGGCGGGAAGGGCGGCGATCGAGGAGGCCCACGCCCGTCAGGCGGCGCTGATTGCCGAATTGCTGGAGCCCCATGCCGATGCCATTGCCAGCTCCGGCCAGACGCCCGCCCAGTTGGCACGATTTGTCGTCACCGTTGCGATGGGCCTGAAGTACGGGGCCGGGGATCGACGCGCGCTCGATGAACTCCTGCATTCACTCCGCAGCAGTGTGATCGCGCTGACGGAAGCCGAGTAGGCCGGCATCTCCGCGTTCGCCGCGCGTCCCGTCACCGCCACCATCCTCTCTCAACGGAGCCAAAGGGCCTTCGCCGGATGCTTATTGCGCCAGGGTAAGCCCTGGAGAGGAGGATGCCATGAACTGAAACCTCTCGTCGCGGTCCAGCGGGTTCGACCCCCGCCCGGCAAAGGCGCAGCCCGCCAGCCGGAAGCGAGTCTTGCATGGCGTGCGGCAACGTCCGTCGTGAAGCGTAGACAGCAGGTGACGAAGCGGTGGGGTAAGCCTCGAAATCGGTGAAGCGATGACGCCTTCGTTGTTAAGCACGTGGGGGCAGCACCGGAAGCGCCGCCAATGGCGAGGCGCAACGGGTCGTCCGGGGTCGTGGACCGGCGCAGAGTCACGGGATGGATCGCCAGGGAACCTGGGAGATCCTGCTCTTGCCCGCGGGCAAGGACGCTGGAAAGGGGACTGCCAGCGTGAACAATCCAGACCCTGGCCCGCCGCCGGGTCTGCACGGCGACGGGAGCGCCCCACAGGGCGGACACGAACTTGGCAGGCGCCTGCGGAGCCGGCTGGCGAAATCAATAAGCCGAAGGACATGCGGGAGCAGGAAGTCGTAGCGCCCTGATAGTACCGCTGAAGGCGGGGAACCGTGGCCATCGGGACCCGCTGGAGGGAAGCGGGGCGTCACCTGACCAGACCCACTGATGGGAAACGCTGGAGGAAACCCTGAGTTCCACCAACACGTACACGAAACAGCAGTGGATAGCCGAACAGGCGAGGGAGCATCCGGACCGGGTGTTCACGTCCCTGCACCACCTGATCGACGGCGAGTGGATGCGCGAAGCGTATCGCCTGACGCGCAAGGATGGGGCGACGGGCATCGACGGCGTGACGGCGGTCGACTACGAGAAGGACCTGGAGGCCAATCTTGATGACCTCCTGTGCCGGATGAAGTCGGGCCGCTACTTCGCGCCGCCGGTGCGACGGCACTACATCCCCAAGGCGGACGGGACGAAGCGCCCTCTCGGCATCCCGACGTTCGAAGACAAGGTGGCACAGCGGGCGATCCTGATGCTGCTGGAGCCGATCTACGAGGCGGACTTTCTGCCGTGCTCCTACGGCTTCCGGCGCGGACGGTCGGCTCACGATGCCCTGGACGCGCTGCGTGCGGGCATCATCGAGCAGCGCCAAAGATGGGTGATCGACGCGGATTTGAAATCCTACTTCGACTCGATCTCGCACACCCACCTCCGGTCGTTCCTCGACCTGCGGATCAAGGACGGCGTCGCAAGGCGCAAGATCGACAAATGGCTGAAGGCAGGGGTGCTCGAAGAGGGCACCGTGCACAGGCCGGTCGCTGGCACTCCCCAAGGCGGGGTGATCTCGCCGCTATTATCGAACGTTTTCCTGCACCATGTGCTGGACGAGTGGTTCGAGAAAGTGGCGAAACCGCGCCTACGCGGAAACTGCCAGCTGGTGCGATTCGCCGATGACTTTGTCGTCGCCCTCGAAGACCGCCACAGCGGCAAGCGGCTGCTTGACGCGCTGGGCAAACGTCTCGGTCGATACGGGCTCACGCTCCATGAGACCAAGATGCCGTAATGGGGCTCGGCGCCAATCGGTACCATCGGAGCCTGTCCCGATGACGACGAATCGGGTGTCGTTGCCCTTGCACGCTCAGCGTGCTCACGGGGTCTTGCCGGAAGGCGCGCCCCAATCCTTCGAGAGGAAAGGGCAACGACATGGCTGTCTATATCGGGCTGGATGTATCGCTGGCAAGCACGACAATCTGCGTGATCGGCGACAAGGGCAAGATCGTGACCGAGGCTCAGGTCGCCAGCACGCCTGACGCGTTGGTTGCGTTCATGGGCAAGCTGGAGCACGAGATCGCCGTGATCGGTCTTGAGGCCGGTCCCCTGTCCCACTGGTTGCACAAGGGGCTGACCGACGCCGGCTTCGAGGCCGTCCTTATGGAGACCCGGCGGGTGAAGGCGGCGCTGAAGGCGATGCCGATCAAGACGGATCGCCGGGATGCCGAGGGCATCGCACGGCTCTTGCAGATGGGCTGGTTCAGGCCGGTGCACTGCAAGTCGGTATCGTCGCAGGAGATGCGCGCACTGCTGACCTCGCGCAGGTCCGTGAAGGGCGCGCTCACCGATATGGAACTCTCGCTGCGCGGCGTGTTGCGCAACTTTGGCCTGAAGCTGGGCCAGGTCTCGAAGGGCCGCTGGGAGGCCCGCGTCCGGGAGTTGATCGCAGGCAACGCGATGCTGGAGGCCGCCGCCGAACCGATCCTGCGCGCGCGGGTGGCTCTGCGCCGCGAGCTGGCCGGCCTGGAGAAGCTGGTCCGCGATCTGGCCAGGGAGGATCCGGTATGCCGGCTGCTGATGACCATGCCCGGCGTAGGCGCGGTCGTGGCCCTGACCTTCAAATCGGCGATTGACGATCCCGGGCGGTTCCGGAGATCGAAGGATGTCGGCCCCTGGGTGGGACTGACGCCGGGCCGGGACCAATCCGGCGAGCGAGATATTGTCGGCGGCATCACGAAGTGCGGCGACGCAGGTCTGCGTACCGCGCTCTATCAGGCCGCCACGGTGATGCTGAACGGCACCGCCGGGCCGAACTGGCTGAAGGCCTGGGCGCTTCGTCTGGCGAAGCTCCGTGGCAAGAAGCGTGCGACCGTCGCCCTGGCCCGGCGCATCGGCGTGGTACTTCACCGGATGTGGCGGGACGGCACCGAGTTCCGCTTCACGCGCGAGGAGGCGATGGCGCTCCAGACGGCATAGGCGCGGCTGCATCCCACCGGCAATCGGAAGCGAGAGGAGGAAAGAGCCGCGCCTGAAGGTGGCGATCCACCGGTGTCCCCTCGCCGGGACGCGGTTCCCGTTGATGCACGCGCTGCGTCTTGTCGGCCGAACCGTTTCATCGCGTTCGAGCACGCGACCAAGATCGGCACTCGGGAATCGTTTGGACCAGGCATGACGTTGGCAGCCGCTGCGCTGACCACGGACGGAAGCGAGAGCCTGGCGACGGACACATCCGGGAATCCCGCTTCCTTCTTTGCCGCGCAGACGAGTCAGTTAGCCGCTCCCGCCATGGCAATCCGCTATGTTGACCGCGCCTGTGATTCGATTTGCAACAGGCTACGGTGCTTCATGTGCGAGCCACCGTGCCAGGCCGGAAGATCGTGAAGATCGGTGTTTGACATCAACCGCCCCATTACGGAAGACGCGCTATGTGGACTTCCGTCGGAGACGCCCCCACGGGCGTCACTGGATGGCATCGGCCACGACGTTCGACTTCCTCGGCTTCACCCATGTCTGGGGGCGGTCGATGCGAGGCAAGGACGTCGTTCGCCAAATCACGGCGAATTATTCCGGAGTCGTAACGGCGCCTGCTGGTTCACGCACCATTGAGCGGTCAGGCAGGTCCGCAAGCTGACCGGCAGCGGCGCACCGGCGGTGGTCGATTTCGTCGACGCGGCGGCGAGGGCCGGCTTCGTCGTGCGCACCGTCGGCCGACGCGGCACGGTGATCGTCGTCGGTCTGATGGGCGGCGAGGTGCCGTTGCCGCCGCTGATCTCGATGATGCTCACCAGTAGCTATGTCGGCAGCCCGGCGGAATTGACCGAGCTGATGGCGCTCGCCGAAGCCTTGAAGACTCTGGACGACATGAAAGCGGGACGCATCGTCGGCCGGGTCGTGCTGGCGACGTGAGGGGGTCTGCGCGCGGGGGGTGGAGACATTAGGGCGCCCACTGGCGCGTCAGGCGGCTTCGAGCCGCGCCATCTCCGCTTCGAACTCCGACGTGAATTGCCCGGCTTCGTCTTCAGGCAGCCAGCGGGTCAGGTTCGGCATCACCATGCGGAAGAATGAGGCCTGCCCGTAAGGCCAGTCCCGTACCGATTCCTCGCCGCGAAGCTCCGTCAGAATGCTGTCGATCCGTCGGCGTACCCGCTCCAGATCCGGCCGGTATGCCGGCGGCTTCGCCTCTCCGAACAGATCGCCCTGTACGTTTCCGTCCGGCATGCCGTTCAGGTCCATCGCTGGTCGATTGTCCTACATATGGTGGTACAGACCAAAACGGACCATACATTCAGCATGCCGTCCGCACCAGCGAATTTTCGAACTTACCTCGAGGTTTTGAACGCTGCCTTGTAGGCTCCGTCGATGGCCGCCATCTGGTCGATCGTGAAGGCGACGCTGTCCGCGACCTTCGCAACGTGGTCGATCTCGTCGAGCGACAGAGTTCGACCCCTTCGTGACTTCAGATACTTGTCGAGCACCTGGTAGCCGCCGATACAAAAGTCCCACACCGCCTGAGGCACCGGCCGAAAACATTGCGTCTTGTTAATGTGGATCGACTCTTCACGTGCCGAATAGCGAACAGCCGCTATCATATCGTCACCTTGGCCGTGGTAACGAGCGAGCCCGAGGCGCAATACATCAATCAGCAAGTGTGATTGTGTGAGCGTCCACCCAAGCTGTGAAAGTAATTCAAAGTCCTTGCCGGACGTCGGGAGCGGAATACGAGGATAATCAATACACAAGAATTCTGCATAATCTCTTAGGTAGCTCGGCGCGTACATAATCGCATATATGTAACCTAGTATATCTTCTGGTGTGTAGTGGTCTTCAAACCGCGCATCTAATGACTCTCTAAAATCCGGGTACAAATTTGCAATCTTACCGGTTGAACTCCCTGTGCCCTCCTGACACCAGTATAGTGGAAACACATGCGTCGTCTCTTTCGACGAGACCGAATGCCCGTCTGGCAACTTTGAACAAACTAGCGCATGTCGAAATTCTCCTTCCTCCACACGTTTTACTGTACTTAAGGCAATAGAAGGTAACTCAATTGCGTCAAACAAAACCTTTGCCGGTTGACCAATTAACCCCTTGGACTTTCCCGTGTAATATACAAATCGGTTATCAAATGGTCGATAGAAAACGGAAATTAAATTTCCTTCTTCGATACCCGAAGAACGTAAATCATCTTGCGCCAACGATACTTTCCAATCTCTCGAGTCTTGGCCTAGAGAAAAACGCGTACGTGCTCTTTCCTGCGAAAGTGTTGCAAATTCGTTCAACTTCTGAATTAATTCGGACTTACTGAACTCGACATTGAACTTGTCTCTCGCGGTCAACATTCCAACGCTTTGTCGCATGAAAATTTCCTCCAGTGACAAAAATCCCTTCCACACTTCATCCGAGCTATGAGGTCGAAGAAAATAATACGGAGTTTCTGGCTCTATTCGAGCCGAGGTTGCTGTTCGGTAGTCTGCGGCGGCACAAAATTGATATTTTTCGAGACGACGACCCCAAATGTCACCGTGCCACACGCCGCGTTCCAAATTTTCGTCTTTAATGAACAGTGATATCGCCACACCCTTCATAATGTCAAACACATTCTCGTTTCGTTCGCCACCTGGAGGGGTTTCTTTCGGCTTTGTGCTGCCGTGCAAATCTATAACGTGTATCTGATGAAATGAGTTCAGTAATGATTGTCGCATACCGCGGAAAGTCGGACTGGAAAGCCAGGAATGATTTGAAATCAATGCTACGATACCTCTAGGGACATCTTTCATTTTTTCTTGCGCAAAACGAATAAACTTGACGTAGTCATCCTGGAGCCAGTGTTTACGTTCTCCAAAGTGTTTGCCGTCGACAAACTTGTAATCTTCGATTCTTGAAGTGATCCACTCGCCATTGTTCTTTGAGTGTCCGGCGTAGGGTGGATTCCCGGTAATGACGAGGATAGGTTTTTCTTTGATTTCTTGCGCAGCCTCTACTTCCGCGGTAACCGCAGGAAGCAGCAGGTTTGGCTGCGGTGCGATCGGCTCCAGAGTGTTTGTAAGAAAGATCTTGAGCCGATCTCCGTCTTCAAGAGAATGCCCCTTGTCGCCTAGATATTGAGATAATTTCAGATGGGCGATGGTGTATGGCGCAATCAAAAATTCGAACCCGAATATGTTCTTGAGCAAATGCTCGCGGACAATCAAGTTGGCACGGCCAGCTGCGGGTCCGCCGATCTGGTCGAAGATTCGCTCGAAGACTTCCAGCAGGAAGGTTCCGGTGCCGCAGGCGAAGTCGAGTACCGTTACCCGTTTATGGTCGGCGAGGCCGTCCTCGATGCCGAAGCTGTCCTTGAGGATGTCGTCGATGGCCCGGACGATGAAGTTCACGACCGGCGGCGGCGTGTAGTAGACGCCGCGGCTCTTGCGCGTCCTTGCGTCGTACGCCTTGAGATAGTCCTCGTAGAAGTAGATGAAGGGGTCGCGCTCGAACAACCGGTGCTCTTCCTCATCCCCGGCGCGCACATTCCTGCTGATCGCCCGGCGCTGCCGGAACGACAGGTCGTCATGGATCGCCGCCATGTCGAGGCCGTTGACGATGGACAGGATTTCCTCGACCACCCAGCGGACATCTCGGTATTCCGGGCCTTCCAGTTCGGGCAGAAATTCGACCAGTTCCCGGATCAGGCGGAACGAGCCCGGCACGAATTGCCGGGCGTTCTGCAAGGTGACGGCATCGGTTCCAGAATTGATTCTTGCCAGAAACAGTCCGTAGGCCAGCATCTGTGCAAAGGCGTCGGCAAACTCCGGGAGTTCCAGTTCGTGGAAGACCTGATCGCGGAAGACTTCAAACAGCCCGTATAACCGGCCTCGTTGGTCATCTTTCCTTTGCCGGACCAGTTCCCCGCCGAGACTGTCCCGCAGCAATCGGCTGCGCACGGCAAGCGCCTGAGCCAGAATCTGCGACCGGCCGATTCCCTGCGGGGCCGTCGAAAAGAACCCGTTCAGCAATCGCGCGACCTCTGCCGCTCGGTCCTCCCGCGCCCTGAATTGTGGAGATTCGAGATCCGTCGCGTGGCACAGCGTTTCGCGTTGTACGCCGTCTTTGTTTATCCATACAAAATGCAGATAGTCCGTAACCAGGATGTTGTCGGAAAGGCTCCCGTATTTCTTCAATTGATCGGATTTCAGAACCCGGTCGAGATTTTCGCCGACAGGCTTGGTCTCGACATAGCCGAGGATCATGCCCTGGCGCGAAACCTTGAAATCCGGTGCGCCCTTGCCGGCTTCTCTCTTGGGTTCCTGCTGGACTCCGATCCGTCCGCCCGTTTGCCGGGAGGCGACGCCCCGTAACAGAGTTTCCAGCGCCGTCCGGCCAGTAAATTCCGTATGTTCGTCCAGCGGAATTTCGCGAAGCGCGCGGAGATAGGCATCGAAGTCGGGCGTGGACATGGCAGGGGCCTGTCGGTTTGGTCCGGTCCGGTGGACTGATACAGATCGGCCGCGCGAAACGGAAGCCCCAACCGGCTCAGCGCGGTTGACACGCCCGGCATGCCGCCTGCCCCGTTGGCTCCGTCCGCGGCTTGGCGTGTTGCTGGGGTCGGAGCGTTGCGGCGGGGAGGGCATCATGTTGTAGGAGCGGGTCGAGGCGAAGTGGATCCGGGCGTTCGATACGGTGTTCGGCCTGTCCGCGGTCGAGCCCGGCGACGCCGTCGCCATCCCGTTGGATAGCCAGTCGCGTGGCACCAACGAGCAGCTGGCCGAGCTGGCGCTGAGGGCGATGGGCGCGTAGCCCTTCCACATTTTGTTGCCGTCGCCGCCCCAGTCGGTGCCCGTGTTAGTGTGCTCGACCGGCGCGGGCGACGCGGTCCATGGGCTCAGGAGTGTGTCGAGTGTCGCGAGGGATCGGCCACGGTGAATCGGTTAGCGATGGGATTCGGATTTCGGTTGGCGAGGGGTCATCTGTGGACGCCTCCGTTGATGCAAGCATTTCTTTGAACGTCTCGGGCATGTGGTCAGGTGCGGTCATCTGTCCGGTCTCATGATGCGGCTGGTTCAGCGCCGCAGGCCCGTATGGAGATGCGCGGACCGAGTCCAAGATCAAAATTGCGGGCTTGAAGGCCCCTGACCCCGACTCTGGTTTTCCCGATCCCGTCTCGATCGACCGTTTGCCCTTGACTGTCCTCCGACCTGCTCACACCCCCGACGGCTTCCTGCCTTCGCCGCTCTCTCAGGCGAAGGCGGGTGCCTGGTAGCTCTCCTTCTTCGTCATCAGCGCCCAGACGATGCGCGCCATCCGGTTGGCCAGCGCCACCGCGACCAGCAGCCTGGGCTTACGTGCGAGCATCCGGGCCAACCAGGGGTCCCTCGTCTCGCCGCGCCGAGCCGCCCAGCTGACAACGGCCATGGCGCCCGTGATCAGCAACCTTCTCAGATCGCGCTGACCCATCTTCGATATCCTCCCCAGCCGTGGCTTGCCGCCCGTCGTATGTTGCCGCGGCACGAGGCCGAGCCAGGCCGAGAAGTCGCGCCCGCGCCGGAAGCTCTCCATCGGCGGCGCAAAGGCCTGCAGCGCCATCGCGCTGATCGACCCGGTCCCCGGGATCGTCATCAGCCGCGCTGCCTCTTCGTCCCGGCGTGCGCACGCGCGGATCTCCCTCTCCAGGCCGGCGATCTTCGTATCGAGGTCGGCAATCCGATCGAGCAGAAGGGCGCCCAGCTCGCGAACCGGCCCCGGCAAGCCCGAACTCGGATCCTCAAGTGCCGATGCCAACCGGCGGACATGGGCCGGCCCCTGCGGAGCGACAACGCCGAACTCCGCCAGGTGAGCACGCAGCGCATTGATCGTCTGTGTGCGTTGGCGCACCAGCAGGTCGCGCGTGCGGAACAGCATGCCCCGGGCCTGCTGCTCTTCCCCCTTCACCGTCACGAAGCGCATGGTCGGACGCTGCGCCGCCTCGCAGATCGCCTCCGCGTCCGTAGCGTCGTTCTTCTGCCGCTTCACGAATGGCTTCACGTAGATCGGCGGGATCAACCGCACCTCGTCGGACCGCGGCGGCGAGCGGGCGGCGGTGATGTACACCCTCATCGGCACCGCCACGCTCAACGACGTCGACCCCCAGGCCTGGCTCGCCGACGTGCTCGATCGCATCGCCGAGCAGCCGCAGACCCGCCTGCCGGAACTCCTACCTTGGCACTGGAAGACCCGACAGTATCAAGACCTCGCGGCCTGATCTCCGTCACTCGCTGAAAGCTCCCGCAGGGCCCATCGGCTGGACGGTGGTGCCTTACCAGCTGCGGTACTGCTCGGATGGATACCATGAAGTAAACTATTCCTGGGTTCTCTTGCAACGTCATGTTCCGCCGTCTCACACATACTCAAGCACTAATATTCCCACTGTTCACCTCAAACAATACCCCAACAACTTCGCGTACGTGAGATAGCATTGGCAGCCCGCTGCTTCCGTCTAAGCCCAACAACTCGCTACTTGTACTGCCATCCTGATTCAGGCTTTCCAATACCACAACTTCCCTTATGCAGCGCAATCTCTTAAAGTACCTTGTGCCATCTTCATCGATCGCAACTACAAGTCGACCGTCCAATGTCCGAACGTGTTCGATGCCCAACTCCACATCGCTGGTGATCAAGAACTGGCCATCTAATGCAATGGGTTCCGCGCTCCGTCCTTCAACTTGAAATAAACGCGCACCCTGGAGGATTCGTCTTGGAACTGTCGGGTCTCTGAGTGGCACAATCTCTGCATTCTCCTCAATGGCGGGAACCGGCAGCTGATGTGCGGCAAAAAGGGTTCCAACAACTTTGCGCAACTTCGTTGTGTTCGGTGCGATAATCAATGGCTCTGGTAGAGAATACGGGTCAACTACCTCTCCAGTCAGTACCGCAATCTCGGGATGCTCGCCCATCTCGTTGTAGCGACGAGCTAACAACGCATCTCCGTGTGCTGCAACAACCAAATTGCGAGGATTCACTTTCGCATGATTACACACTATCAGCAAATCGCCCAGACTCGCGACCGGCTCTAGAGTTCCAGCCGCCAGCTGAAACACTTCATGATTTGGTAAAGCAACCGTACTGGCGGCATCCCATTCCGTGATGGTCATAACACCGTCGCCAGCCCTGCCGTCAGTTCTTGCCGCGGCGGCAATCCCTGACTGCTGCAACGCCACCTCTCTCAACTCGTCTCGGAAGCCAATCGGGAAATCGACCACTGTCTTGGCCCAGGGAAACGTCCTCGGTTCACCATAAAAGGACTCATAGCGATCATAGACTGCAAAAGCGTCGTGAATCTGCCCCATTAACTTGCCTTCCCAAAAGTTCTTTACTTCACTTGCTTGCGCTAATCCAATGCTCTCATCGTCTTTGTGGTGAGTCTCATTTATCAAGTTCATCGGCTTGCCGCCACCACCACAAAACGTATTGATGAGTTGTGAAAATACTTTTCGATCAAAAGGTGGCACATGATCGTCATGCAAATCCTTGAGTTTCCTTATCAGCCCGCCTAAACTGAAATGTGGAATGTCTGGACCCTCACCTCTCAACATAAATTTGAGAAGATCTTCACAATAGATTCGGACGTCAGATATGTAATCACGCGCGCGCGAATCGTCGTTATTTTCACTTGCCTCCTGCCACGCTCGCTGAAGCCATCCGGCATTTACGATGGTAACGACGCCGGCAGTGCTGTTGACACCGCCGATTAAACCCTGCTCTCCTTCCAGTCGCTCCACATCCACCATGCATTGGTAGAATTGGCGTTCGTGCGTAACTAGGAAGAGTTGCACCCCCTGCGTGCACGTTCGGCCCATGTTGGCCAGGCGAGCTAGCTCCTCTGCCCATTTGCGCTTGTTGCGAGGATCAAAGCTTGCTTGAGGATCATCGAGTACCATCAACGGAAACGGGTTGGCATTAAGGGTCTCGATTGCTTCTTCCCGCAGAGCAAAGATAAAAGCCCACAAAATGGCTCGTATCCACGATGAGTTAGCGACTAGAGCCGCATCTATTTGCAGGCCTGGTGCAAAACTACCTCCTACATGTACAACTTTCCTCCCAAGTGAAGTTTGCTCGTATATCAAACGTTCCCTGAGATGGATTCGCTCCACGATATCTCTTATCCGACCCGACAGGTTCGCAATAGAGCGGGCCGTCTCGGCCCCTACTAAATGGCGCAGGTCCTTGAGGGGCTGTAACGCTTTGGCGATTTCCTCACGTAAGTCCTGCACCTTTCTGATCTCCGCCCACTTCTCTGCCGCTACCGCGGCACCAAGAAGAGACTTGGCTAGCTGGTCCGCCGGGGCAGCCTTGGACAGCGCTTCCTCAAGCAAATCAATCCGGGCAACAATACCTAAGGCCGGACCTTCATAGTCATCTGGTACGATCCCGATAAGTTCCGCCCATGCCGCCCGAAAGTTCTCACGATGTTGACTCCACCAAGCAACGAGCGCCAAGAGCCGATCTATGCTATGGAAACTACGGCGCAAGCGGGCAACGCTTTCAGACTCCCCTTTCTCATCCTCTTCAAATTTAGAAAACTCAAACTCAGGTAGCAAAGCCTCCTGTTCTTCAATCTTGGTCCGATTATGCGCCGAGAGTGCTACAAGAACATCAACGAAGGGAGGTTGCTCACAGAAGCGTTCGCGAGCAGCAATACCGTAACTCTTCCTTGGATTCATGGTAGCTAGACGGTCACGGTGCTGTTTCATCCCTCGCGGAAAACAATCCAGCAAATCGGCTTCCAAGCGCCGACAAACATCGTCCAGCTTGCGTTCCGCTTCTTCGGCGTCCTTCTGAAGTTCAGTCAGTTGTGCTGCTAATGCCTCCTGCTCCTTGGTGGACAAGAGCCCCTCACACAAAGGACACCGAGCAGAATCGGAATGACGGTGCGGAGGAACGAAATATTGTGCTGCTAAGGCCTTGAGTCTGAATTTCTCGTCGGCCATTTGCATCGTGTGCCAGTTGATAGCAGACTTCAACATGATACGGGCATTTGCAATGGCATTGGGAAGTTTCGCCCAGTTCGTATCCTCGCTAGCTTCTTCCAGGGCTGTCCATGCATCGAACAGTGAGACGCCCTTTGTGCCCTGGTTCACAAGCATTCGGGCTGTTGCTACCGCATTGCGCACTGTCTCACGATCCTCGGCGGTAGATGTATCAATATCGGGTGCAATATCAGACTTTAGAGCGCGAAAATGAGTGGCTGCTTGATCCGAGGCATTCTTGGCAGCGTGTTGAAGATCAGAGACAAGAGTATTGTTGCCCAACTGTCGATTGACGGGCAGCTTGAAGCGCAGCGCTTCCGCTGTCTCAACTGCCTTAGTCATCTCGTCAACAAACGTGTCACTCCAACGATCGAGACCGCTATCCTTGCCGTACTTGAGGAAACGTCTACCTCGGTGCGTAAATTGGCTGCTCCCTTCGGCAACATCGGATAGTTGGTCAAGACCAGTGAGCATTTTAACTGCTTCATACAACGAACTACTCTTTTCGCCAAACCCGATTCCGGCCAACCGTGCTGGCATTAGCAAGCCTGATTCTAACAACTGAGGGGCGCTTAGTAACCTGGGATCGATCGTAGTATCTGTAATGGAGTCTCCGGCTGTCGGACACACCATTCGCCGAAAGGCACTAGCAGCTTCGCCATTTTGGTTCACAAAGGTTAGCCGCACCCAGACCTCGACCGAATTGGCCAATTGATGTTCTTCTGCTGGATATGACGCGAAAGAAGGCCAAGTGCCAATTATCGTTCCGGCCTTGTTGATGACTGCAGAGCGTTCACCGTTCTCTTTGATTGGGCCATCTTGCTCGCGGATGCGCTGACCTGTTAGTGCCCACAGGATAGCGCTAACTATGGAAGTCTTTCCCGAGCCGTTCTGTCCATTCAGACACCAGTTCCGACCATTCGTTCGCAGTTCAAATGTGGGCCCACCACAGAGCGTCAGGCCACCGAAACCGGATGCTTCGATTTTATCTAATCTCCATACATCCGTAGGTGACGCTTGAGTCTTAGTGGTTGCGGTCGAGGCTGGATCTGAGCCCTCGTTGTTCCAGGCCGAAGTTAGTCCAGCAAAGAGACTTTCATCGCCGCGAGCGACTTTCGCACGGTCTTGGCTCATGAGGAATGCGAAGAGGCGTCTCTGGCCAGATGAGGTTAAGGTAAGGGATCCCGCTGCGTGGCCTTCAAATCCGCTCCATGCTAGCGGCTCACCCGCGAGCAGCGTCTGTGTTGCTTCCGCGAAAGATATCGTCATTTCACCTTACTTTCACCGTGTCGAGAAGATCTTGGGGCAACCCAGTCTAGTGCTCTGAATGCGTCGCCCAGGCTTGCGTGGGCCAGCGAGCGGAAGATTGCTGGACGGGAAGATGCATAGCAAACAACTGGCTGAGATAGAAGGGAATTTCGCTTGTTCATTTGGACGAGTTGAAAAAGGGGCGCACAGGCCGTGTTCGCACTAACCCGACCTATTCACGGGCGGCCTTGCGCTCGAGGCTCGATCAATTGGGCGCGTCGGGTCCTAACGCGGTTTGGCGGCGGGAACTTAGGATGGTCGTGATTGGTTTGAGGGTCGAACGAGCTTGGGTGATCGGGGGCACGCCGTCCCAGTGCTCAGGGGCCTGCTGCGGCGAGGCGACCTGCGAACAAGCAGAAGAGGGCGGCGTCGGGACAGGCCGAGGCGAAGTGGATGCGGACGCGGGTGCTCGCCTCGAGCCGGGCGATGATTCGGCGTTCGCGGCCCCAGGAGCGGGCGGAGTAGGGGAAGGGAGCGAAACTGCGCATCTTCCCTGCGCCGGCCTCAAGGCGGCGGACCTAGACGTCGTCGGCCATCTCGTTTGGGAGCGCGCGCAGCGCGCGGTTGAGGCTGCTTACGCAGCTCGTTCCGGTCTGGTTGCGCGCTGGCGTCGATGATGCTGGTACCCCTCCCCCCGAAGGCCCATGGGCTAGCCGTTTGGAGGGACCGTGTCGTCATACTTGAACGACGGTGCACTTACGGTATGAATGGATGCTCGATCATGAGAACGTTGCTCTCTCCTACACAAAGAGAATGAGGAAGTTCTGGCCGTGCACGAAAGAAGCCGAGTTGAACTGTTGTTACATATCCCTATTGATGATCAATCATCATTGATGGACGTACGGATTTGAAATCGCGAGCTCCAACATCTGCAGCAGGCGGGGCTAAAGCAGCGCTCGACGGCTTTGAGTACCAGCTCGGTGTCTCGGTGTTGATAGCCCTGCAATTGATGCTGATCACGAAGTCGGCGACCCAGATCACACTCGAACCCGCTAACGAGGAAGATCTGGCGGCGGACCTTGAACCAGCTACGCCGGGCCGGGTGCGGCCTAGCGCGAATATGGCGGCGGGCTACAAGCTTGTCGTGCAGGTGAAGCTCCGCAACAGTGGCCCGTGGTCGATCGCCGACTTCGATGCCCTGCTCAAACGCGGTACGACTCGGGAACCGGCCAGATGCCATCTTGACCATCCCGGCACGCGTTATTTGTTGATCACCAACGCTGACACAACTGGGGAGGCTCGCAACCTGGGCGTACAGGGCTTGGAAGAATGGCCGGAAGAGCAGACTTTTCCAGCTCTCCTATCAGAAACCTTACCCTATAGACCAGAGGGTCGGGTCGCTATCTGGGGCGTTCTTACTGAGCGCCTTCTGGATCTGGAAACAAACGAAATCCTCGGGTCTCTTCTGCGGGTACCCCAGAACCGGAGAGCAGAATGTCGTGCGCGGTTGAGAGACGAGGCACTTCAGCGCATGCGCGGAACGGAAGTAGGCGAGTGGACGCGCGAGGACTTGCTGAGTGTCATTCGCGACTGTGGTGGTTATCTAGCTAGCGCTCCGCAGCTCAAGTCGTTCGTGCCGCCAGCGAACTACGAAACCATGAGCGATCTGCTCGAACGCCAAAACGCCCTCGTTATCGCCGGCCCGTCAGGTACAGGCAAGACCTGGACGGCGCGGGCGCTCGTCGATCAGGCACGACAGGGACCTTCAGCGCCTGAAATCATTGAGGTCAATGTCAACAACGGTCCGTCGAGTACGCGAGCGCTCTCCGACACCGGACCGAGGCTCTACTACGTTGAGGATCCTTGGGGGCAGTCGAGCCTCCGGGTCGGCGCCGACATCTGGACCGAGCAGCTTCCTCGGTTGTTGCGGGAGGCGCATGCCGGACACCAGTACGTCGTCACTTCGCGCACAGACATGCTGGATCAGTCTAGGGCCGGCGAGGGCCTGAAGCGTTGGACCGTCGTGCTGGACGCCGATCAATATCGCGATGGTGAACTCGCAAGAATCTACGACAATCGCATCGAGCTGTTGGCAAAGGATTTGCAAGCCAAGGCGCTGGATTTCCGCGCGGGCGCTCTCGACGCGCTCCAAACGCCACTCGAAGTCGA
Organism: Alphaproteobacteria bacterium; assembly: GCA_965221125.1. Lineage (GTDB taxonomy): Bacteria > Pseudomonadota > Alphaproteobacteria > UBA828 > UBA828 > WTGU01. The sequence goes on along the minus strand of CBDCRW010000002.1, from coordinate 53,646 downwards.
GTTGTTTATCAGCTACATCGGCGACCGTCCGCAACCGGGTGAGATCGACCGTGCTTTCTTCAAACGTACTCTTGCACTGGCGCATCGTGAGGCCGTGGAAGATGTGGTTATCTCCTATCTGAGCGACAGCGATCAAACCGGCGCGTCAGCGATCATCTGGGCACTGCTGGCAGCGAGATCGCAGTTCGACCGCAATCAGCTGGTCAGACTCAACCGGCAGCTGCGGAGCGGCGATCCGACCTTCTTCGACGGGCTGGAGAAGCTGGTGAACCGGCTCGTCGCCACGCGTCATCTGCGCCAGCCCGGCCAGACCGTCAGCTTCTCTCATCCGAGCGTCCGGGCTGGCTTCGAGACATTCATAAAAGAGAATTGGGGACGCAGCGAAGCCGCCTTGACGTCAATGATCTCTGCTTTGACTCAACTCGGTGGATCGCATCAGGATTGGGCGCTGGAGACCGCCGCCCGGTCGCTCAAGGCAATCGCCGATCTCACTTCCGACATTGAGAGCCCTTATGCGGAATTTGAGGCTGACAGTGCCAGCCATGAGGCAATCGATGCGTGGCTGGAAGAGAGCTTGGTTGATCCACGAGCCGATTTCGGACCCGTGCTGCAACTGGCGTCGGATGTGGGTACGCAGATATCGATCCCGGCAGAACTTGCGCGCTGGTTCATCAATGGCAACCGGCATGGTGGTCAATTCTCCCTCGACGATTGGAAGCCACCGCCTGTCAATGATGCGTGGTATGCGCGGGTCTCCGCCGATTCACGGTCTTTTGCGATCGCTGATCGGTTTGTTCGCGAGCTGTTGCCGCAGGATCGGGACGGCTTTGGCGATGACTTTGCAAACCAACTCGATCGAATCGCGAGCGACCTCACGCCGGCCTTCGTCGCGGCAGCACGCAAGCTGGTAGACTCTGGCTTCGTTAGTAATGTCCGTGCGGTGGCGGCTGGGGCAGTGCGGGACCTTGATCTCTATGAAGGTGTGCTTGATGCGGCGCTTGAAGAACTTGCGCGCGTTAGTCGATCCCACGAGCGAGAGGGCCTGAATCAATGGCGGGCGATCGAAGACGGAGAATGCGATGTAGCTTTTAAGGAAGGCTATCAATGGCAGCACCAAGATGACGGTTATGCGGCGAGTACTTTCGTTGAAGCCTACGTAAGACAGGTTAGGTCGCTAGGCCACTGGAAATCCTTGGCAAAACACTCCCGAATATTGGAACTGGGCCGTGCTTGGGCCCAGGACATCTCACACACGAGCCGGTCGGTGTCGCCGGAGGAGCTTCGGAGCGTCATCGCTGTCACGCAGCCGGGCGATGACGAACAGCATGCTTGGGAAGCTGCGCGCCAGCATTGGCAATCTACGCTGGCCTCCGACCTTGAAGAGCGGCTCCTTTCCAATCCGGACGACGATCGCTTGCGCCATTCACTTATCTATTGCGCCTTGAAGAAATCGCCAGCGACGCTTGGCCTCTGCTTGGAGAGATTGTCTACCGCACCGGCAGATTTCGTCCACCTACTAGTGGATACGCATGCGGCGCATCTCCGGATCTCCCGCAAGAAGCGCGCGCGGCGAGCGAGGCACGTCCTGAAGTCGATCTCGAGTGCTGGCAAAGAGATTTTCCAGGCTCTATCCATCAAGGACGAACCTCCACGCCCTGTCGGCCAGACGACTCTTCATCTGTTGAATGAGGCTGCGGAGATGGTACCGCCCATTATCCTCGACAAGATCGTACCGATGATGATCGTCAGTGGTTCCACTCCAGCGGCAGTCATTCGGCGATGGCTCGCGGAGACCGAGGACCGTAAACTCGCGAAAGCTGCCGTCGAGGCAGCAATTTGCATTCGGAACGAAGAGCTTGTGTGGCTCGCACTTGACCATGCGCGTGCGGATGCTCGCGAGGCGGCGCTCGTCTATCTCGCCAACTGCCTGCCAAGCCCGCTGCCGCAGCGACTTCTATATATGGCGACCGATCCCAGTAGCCGAGTTCGCCGCAGCCTAGTCGACATTCTTACGGACCGGCCTCATGGGCATCATATGAACGTGCTACTCCGATTGATCGACGACAATTGGTCCGACGCCGAAGCCTTCTACAATGAGCCGCCATCTTATCCGATCGCGCGCGAGGCGATAGTCGGGCTGGCTGCCTACGGCAGCCTATCAGATGAAATCGGAGAAACGCTGTTGTTGCGAGCCGAGCGCACGGACGATCGCTCGCTCGGCATTGTCGCACTCAACACTGCTGCGCAATGCTGCGGCCCAGCGATCCGCAAAGCAATATGGGCCCTATCGTTCGTTGATCAGCTCCGTTGGGTCCGCGTCGACGCCATCGACGCCTTGAGCCGGGCGGATGTGGTCGAAAGCGACATTCTAGATGCGATCACTGCCAAGCTTCTTTTGCAACTTGGGCCACCTTTGGCCGCCTCTGCTTGCGTTCTACTTGCGATTCATGGACAGGTCGCCGCAGTGGTCGCGGCGATGGAACGAATTGCGCAGTCGACGAAGAGTTGCGCTCTGCTGCTGCTAGGGGCCTATTGTTGTTTTCCGGTCTAGCCGGATAGAAGCACGGGTTTTTTTCTCACTTTGATTGGTTGGTGGATTTCCCGGGATGGTGGCCGAGTGCGGGAAGGACGCTGCCTGCGGCATTTTTTTGATCCTCAGCAGAATCCTCATTGCTGTTGAAGCTGTGGAGCGGTGGGCGCGAGATCGGCGAGTGTGGTCAGGCGGTGGGCAAGCGCCAGCTTGTCCACGGGCTGTCCACACGGTCCGCAGGACGCCGATCGGTCCGCAGGACGCGTCCACGGCTCCACAGCTTGGCGGCGGCGGGGAGCGTCCGTAATCTTGGCCTCTCACTGAACGACAAAGAGAGGCCCGGGGGACGGAACTCCCGCCGGGCCAGGGCCGGTGCAGCTTCGCTACGAAACGGGGCTCACCAGCGAGGAATACGTTAAGACCGAGGCGTGGCGCGACGCAAGGCTTGAGCGCTGCCCGAATCACCCGCACGGCGGATGTTCTGTGGCAAGCCACGGCACCTACGAGCGGAAGACCCCGCCCGGCGCAAGGGTTCCTCGCTGGTATTGCCGTGAGAGCCATACGACCATCGGCCTGCTGGCCGACTGTCTGGCGGCGCGGCTGCCGGGCACGCTCGATGCGCTGGAAGCGGTTGTTGTCGTGGCGGAGGAGGCCGGCAGCCTGGAGGAGGCAGCGGACGAGGTGCGCTGCCCCGAGGACGAGGACGCCATCGAGCTTCCCGGCGCCGTGCGTTGGATCCGCCGCAGGCTGAAGCTTGTGCACGACGCGCTTGTGCGCGTCATCGGCCTGATCCCCGACCTGCTCGCGGGCTGCGCGCCCACCATGAGCGCGGTGCGCGAGCGTCTGAAGAGCGACAGCGCGTTGATGGAACTGCGCGGCCTGGTCGCCGGGCAGCTCCGGACGCTACCCGCGCCTCTGGGCTTCCAACCCCACGGCATCGACGTGGGGAATCGCAAACCGCAGTTCCAACAACGGGCGGGGCCGGACCCGCCGCCGGAGAGTTCGTAGCGTGACGATCCCGGGGCCAGGGAGTCCCTGAACGAGGATCGCACCATGAACAGCTCAGACGACGACCTTCGCCAACAGATCGCGCTCTTCCGATACGACGTCATCGCCGATCTGGTGCATCTGCCCGTGGGTGCACCGGGTGCCGGCGCGATGATGCGCGCCAAAGCCGAGAAGACCTACACGATCCCCGGAACCACCAGGACCCGGGTCGCCGCCGAGACCATGCGGCGCTGGATCAAGGACTACCGCTACGGCGGCTTCGACGCGCTCTACCCCAAGCCCCGCACCGACCGGGGGAAGCCCCGGCGGCTGCCGCCCGAGGTCGCCGAGCGCCTCATCGCGCTGAAGACCGAGAACGACGCATTGTCGGTTCGCGCCATCATCCAGAAGGTCAAGGAGGAGGGTATCGACCACCCGCTCGCCTCGTCCACCGTGCACCGCCTCTTCAGCCGCGAGGGCCTGTTCGACAAGAAGCCGCCCGACGGGGCGGATCGCCGCCGCTTCGCCTTCCGGCATGCCGGCGAGATGTGGATGAGCGACGTCATGCACGGACCCAAGGTCCGGCACGGCCGAACCCGGCGCAAGACCTACCTGATCGCCTTCATCGACGACGCCACCCGCGTCATCCCGTTCGCCGCCTTCGCCATGGCGGAGAACACTGCGGCGTTCCTGCCGGTGTTCAAGGACGCGCTGATCCGGCGCGGCCTCCCGGCCCGCTTGTACGTCGACAACGGAAGCGCCTACCGCTCCCGTCATCTCTCCCTGGTCTGCGCCAGGCTCGGCGTTGCGTTGATTCACGCAAGGGCGTTCCAGCCAGCGGGAAAGGGTAAGATCGAGCGCTTCTTCCGCACCCTCCGGGCCGGCTGGCTCCGCCACCTCGGCGATGACGTCGACAGCCTGGAGGCGCTCAACCGCAGCCTCTGGGCCTGGATCGAGGGGGAGTATCACAACAGCCCGCATCGTGGCCTCGACGAGGGGCGCACCCCGCTTGAGCAGTGGGCGCTGGCCTCGGCCGGCGTGCGCTATCCCGACGCCACCATGGACCTCGACGATCTGTTCCTCTTCGAGGCCAGGCGCCGTGTCTACAAGGACCGCACCGTTAGTCTGAACGGCCGCGTCTACGAGGTCGACGCCCTCCTGGTGGGTCAGAACGTCATCCTGCGCTACGACCCGGCCGCGCCGCCCTCGCGCCCTCTCGACGTGGTCCATGACGGCAAGCCGGCCGGCAAGGCCAGCCCTCTCGACGCCTACGCCAATACCGCCGTCAGGCGCACCTACCCGGCCAGGGAGATCGAGGCCGAAGATCCGGCGCCCGAGCCTCCGCCCTCGCCGCTGGCCATGCGCAACCTCAAGGACAAGAAGGAGGACGAGTGATGTACCTGCGCCACTTCGCCTTCACCCGCCTGCCCTTCGAGACCCCGGCAGAGACCGACGAGCTGTTCGAGTCCAACGCGCGCCGCGAGGCCGAGGCCAGGCTCGGCCACCTCATCGACCTGCGCGGCATCGGCCTGCTCACCGGCGAGGTGGGCTCCGGCAAGACCACCGTGTGCCGGCATCTGACCGCGCAGCTTCATCCAGGCCTCTACCGGGTCCACTACGTCTCGCTGACCACGGGCAACGTGCTCGACATGTACAAGGCGATCGCGTGGGAGATCGGCCTGCCCATCGAGCGCTCCCGCGCCTCGGCCTATCAGGCCATCCGAAACGAGATCTCCCGCCTCGTCACCGAGGCCAAGCAGCTGCCGGTCCTCGTCATCGACGAGGCCCATCATCTGCGCAACGACGTCCTTGAGGACCTGCGCCTGCTCACCAACTTCGCCATGGATGCAGAGCAGCGCCTGTGCCTCGTCCTCGTCGGTCTGACCGAGCTCAGGCGCCGCCTGGCCATGGCCATGCACGAATCCCTCAGCCAGCGCCTCGTCGTCCGCCACCACCTGAGCGGTCTCGACCGCGACGAGGTCGACGCTTACATCAAGCACCGCCTCAGGCTCGCGGGATGCGAACTGCCGCTGTTCGAAGAGCCCGCCGTCGAGGCCCTGTTCCAGGGCGCGCGCGGCCTGCCGCGCCAGATCAACCGCATCGCCCACTACGCGCTCTCCGCCGCCGCTCTCGACGAGGCGAGGACCGTCAGTGCCGACCACCTGCAGCACGCGCTCGAGGAACTGCGGCCATGACCGGCTTCCCGACCCGCGCCCCGATCGAGCTGGAGGAGCGGCCGCGCGAGCAGCAATGGCTGGTGGACACGCTATGGGGCGAGCAGGCCGTCGGCATCGTCGGCGGCGAGCCGAAGTGCGGCAAGTCCATCCTGGCGCTGGACCTCGCGGTCGCAGTCGCCGCCGGCGTCCCATGCCTGCGGCACTTCGCCCCGGCCCGGCCTGGCCCGGTCCTGCTGTTCGCCGCAGAAGACGCCGGCCACCTCGTGCGCAAGCGCCTGCAGGGGATCGCCCGCGCCGCAGGCGCCCGCTTCGAGACCCTCGACATCGCCGTCATCGACGTGCCCACACTGCGCCTCGACCATCTCGACGACCGCCGCCGCCTGCAGCAGACCGTGGAGCGCATCGCACCGCGCCTCGTGGTCCTCGACCCCCTGGTCCGCCTGCACGGCGTGGACGAGAACACGGTTGCGGACGTCGCCCCGATCCTCGGCTTCCTGCGCGACCTGCAACGCCGCTTCGAGACCGCCGTCCTCCTCGTCCACCACGCCCGCAAGAGCGGGGCCACGAGGCCGGGGCAGGCCCTGCGGGGCAGCAGTGAGCTGCACGCCTGGGGGGACTCGAACCTCTACCTGCGCCGCCGGGACCGGCAGACCCTCATGACCGTCGAGCATCGCGCCGCACGCGGTCTCGACGACATCGAGATCGAGCTCAAGGAAGACGGAGAGGAGCCCTCCTTCCGGCTGCGCCAGCCGCCCACGGCCGGCGGCGGGGCGCCTCAGCCCGAAACACCCGAATGCCGCGTTCTCAAGGCGCTCGCCGACGCCGGGGCGCCGCTCTCGCAACGCCAGATCCGGGAACGCGCCGCGACCCGGCACAAGACCGTCGGCGTAATCTTGCAAAAGCTCGTCCAGGAGGGTCGCGTCGCGCGCAACGCCGAGGGCGGCTACAGCGTCGTCGCAGGCGCAGCGGACAAGCGGGCGGCGGCCGCCGCCGCCAACGGCAGCAGTCGGCCGCAGGCCCCGCGGTTCCCGGAGCCCGGTTCCGCCAACGCCTAGGGGTTCGAGCCGGAACCGCCGTCGGGAACCACCCTTCCCCAACGGTCCGGAAGGCGCTGCGCCTCCACCGGGATACTACGTCAGGTGAGCGGCCAGTCCGTGGCCGGAAGCTTGCTTCAGGCCATGGCAGCACTTCGTCGTGTGGACGGTGGCGAGTCACCCGAAGGGCCGAAGCGAAGCGCAGGAGCGGCGCAGCCGCTTGACGCGCCGACGGCCGCGCGACACCTCGTCAGCTCTCCTCAAGCACCAGTCCAAACCTCAATCAGACAGCGACCCCGGACCGCCCGCAGAGACCATGAGCTCCTACGCTTCGATCCGGAAAAGACCGAGCAATCTGGGAAATCAGGGCAGCGATCACGTCAAATAATCTGGGAGATTCGGCGTCAAATAACGTGCGAAACAACACCTATCACCTTGCAGATCGTGACCATCACGCAGCTGTCAATCTACTGGCGTTGCTCAGTTCAGATAACGCTGCGCAGCGTCTGCTCGATCCAAAAGATGGCGAACAGTTGCAAACAGTGCTCGATGATTTGGGGCACATTCGCATTCGAAAGGCCGTCCAGGACCGGCTTTCTGACAAAATCGCTAAGGACTAAGTCCGCTGCTATCAGGCTGCTGCGAGTGGGCTTCGCGACGACTATATGAGAGTCTTGTGACGCAGCTGCCGCGAAGAGCCTTCTCGATTCTACTCCAATGGTACGCGGCAGTCGGAAATTTGGGCAGGTTTTCTCGAACGGAGCGGGCGAGAGCATGTGGATCTTGCCAGGACTCGGTTGGCAGAGTTGGGGTTACATGCCTAGACCGCGGCCCCTCCTGTGCTGCCGACCGACCTTGCGCCCGCGCTTCTTGAGTTGCTCCCGCAGTTCGCGGAGCCTCTCTGGGTCGTCGAGGATGTAGGCGATACCTTCCTGCCGCTTGGGCGCGGGGTCGCGACGGGGCCCCCGTTTCTCCGCCTCGGCTGCCTTGACACGCCCGTCCTCGATGCGGCTGCGCAACTGGTCGACGGTCAAGCGGGCGCGGGGCTTTCCGGCGGCAACGGCATCGAGCCAGGCACCGTAGGTTTCCTCGTCCGTGAGAATGGCACTGCCTGCCTTTTCAAGACGTTGAGCCTTTTTCTGCCAATCCGTCCAACCGGCGACCTCGGAAATATGCACGCCCTGGCTTTCGGCTTCCCGCTGGAGGGGCTCGCAGGCTTTCACGTGACGCTCCGCCGCCGCGAGGTAGTCATGGACGGCGATGCGCGCGGCCGTCTCCGTGCGGTGGTAGTCCAGCAGCCCTGTCAGTTCCCGGTGCTCCGTTGAGGGGAGTCGCGGATGCTTGGCGAGGTCCCGCACGCGCCCGATCAGTTCGTCGTATCCACGAACGAGGGGAAGCGGCAGTCCGGCCCGGTTGGCGCCGGCGACAAGATGGTTCCAGTCGCGCTCCAACCGGTCGTACAGGACTTCCCAGGTGGTTTCGTCGTCGTGTTTGCTGTTGGGAGCGGCCGGCTCGCTCGGCTGGACCTGTGCGTGTTCCTCGACGGGCGGCTCGGGGGTATGAACCGGCGCATCCGCCAGAACGGTCTTGGTTCTTGATTCCTCGGGCTGCGCGGCGTGACGCGCCGCGGAAGCCGTCCTGACGCTGACCGAGCGCAGGTAGCTGCCGGCGCGGGCATGGACGTCGCGCAGCTCTTGCAGCTCGGTTTCCCCGATGCCGGCGCGCTCGGCCAGCAGGCGCTCATACACTTGCGGCCTGGCACGGAACATTCTTGCCTGCTTCATCAGCGCACCGTGCCTGTCCAGGGTGTCGCGGAAGGCGGGGCTCAGCGCCACCGCGTCGCCCTGGTCGCGGGCCCGCTCGCGCAGCTCGTCCCACGCCGCCAGGACCTCCGCGCGCTCCGCCGCGAACGCGTCGACGTCTGCGCCGTGGCGCCAACCGTTGACCGCGTGACGGATTTCCTGGGCGATGCGCACGATCGCGTTGTCGTTGGCGGCAGCGTGGGCCTCGGCCGCCCCTTGCTGCGCCTCTCCGGCGCCGCGCCCGTGATGCTGCGCGTCCTCCCGCGCATCCCGCCACATGCCGTCGGAGACGTAGTCGAGAGCCGCCTCCTTGGGCTGCGAGCGCGACCAGCGCTCGGCCAGATAGGCCCGGACGTCGCTGTCCAGCACCGGCCGCTCCGCCTCGTCCTCGGGCCGGTGCTCGGCGATGTCGAAGGCGAGCGGCGCACGGTTGACGTAGATGTCGAGCGCCTCGCGATGCCGGGTGGCGGCCGGATAAATCGTCTCCCGCGCCGGCCGATCGTCGGCCAGCAGGAAGGCCCGATCCACGGTCAGTCCCTGGGCGGAGGCGATGGTCATGGCGTAGCCGTAGTCGAGACGGATGTTGTCGTGCCAGTCGCGGATCTCGTCGTGCCGGAACGTGACCCGCCTGCCGTCGTCGGTCCGCGCCGCGATGTGGACGGAATACTCGGGCTCGGAAGCTCCGCTGTCCGGCTCCGGCGTGCGCCCGCCGGCTTGCCGGTTCCGGGCCTTTCGCGACACCGCTTCGGCTTCCGCGGGCCTGACCTCCAGGTTCTCAACCGTGACTACGGTGCCGTTGAAGAGCTGTTTCTCCCACTGCGTGGCGCCGATGCGGATGCGGTCGCCCACCGCGATCTCCAGCGGCTCGGTGACACGCCCGTCCAGGTCCCGGCTCACCTCGATGACGGCGCGCTTCGCGTCGGGGGTCTGCGCAAGCACGCGCTGCCGCATGAGCCACGACAGCGCCCGTCCCTCGGCCTTCGTGCGCGCGAGCACGACGGTGGATGTGCCGGGCTCTGCGCGCACATGGCGCTCCCAGTCGTCCACGAGACGGGTGAGGGTCTTCTCCTCGTCGTGGCAGAGATGGAGGCGGCCCCGCACATGCCACGCCTCGATCGCCTTCTCCGCCTCTCCGTCCCTGAGCGCCTCCGAGACCGCCACTTGCCACGGCGTGAACACCGGCTTTCGGTCCATCGCTTCGTACTCGGCGAGGATCGCGTCTCGCTCCTCGGCGTTGGTCAGCCCCGCCCGGAAGCGTGCCCGCTCCGGCGTCTCCTTGTGCACATGGACCAGCACGTCCTCGAGGCCGGCCTTCTGGCGCCTGATGCGGTCCACGCGAACGCTGCCGGCGACGTCGCGGATGAGTCTCAATCCCGGCCCCGCCTCCACCGGCTGCTGCTGCCGCGTGTCGCCGGCGAACACCACCTTCGCGCCGTGCCTCTCGGAGAGCTGCAGGATGTGATGGGCCTGCCGCGTCGACAGCATGCCCGCCTCGTCCACCACGATGAGTGTCCTGGCGCCGATCTGGACTTGCTCCTTCGCCGCAAGCTTCAGCAGCTTGTCGACACAGTAAGCACGGGCGTCGCAGTCGTCGCCGAGGGCCACGGCGGTCCGCCAGGCGACGGCGGTGGGCACAATCTCGTAGCCGTGCTCCTTGTGAAGATCGGTGATGGGCCTGAGCGTGGTGGTCTTGCCCGACCCCGCCGCGCCCTCGATCACCGCCACGCGGCCGCCCTTTATCGTCGCATGACGGATCGCCAGCGACTGCTCCTGACTCAGCGGATATCCCTGCTCTAGCAGAGTCTCCACCTTCTCCTTGACCGCCTGTTCCGGGAGCCCGTGGCCGGTATCGACGGCCATCGTCTGGGCCATGTCCCTGACCGCCTGTTCCAGCCCGAGGTTGTGGCGGGTGGAATAGACCTCCGTGTGGACCATGCCGGCCCTGGACTCAGGTGTGGGCTTCTTCGGCTCCAGCCGCTCGATCTCGGAATTGCGGCGCAGCCGCTCGATGGCGGTCTTCAGGGCTTCGGGGCCGATCAGGCCCGCCGCCGCATTCGCCGCCGCTTCCACCATGTCCGGGCGGCGGAACACGGCCTCCTCCCGGGCCAGGTGGGCGGGAAGAGCGTCGAGCCGGTCGGTCAGCGCCCGGATCGCCTCTTGATCGATCTTCACCTCGTGCCCGGTCACGGAGGCGATCAGTTCCTCGCGCTCGACAAACCCCCCGGCCTCTTCGTGCCAGCGTCGATGACGTACCTCCGGGTCGTTGTCATGGGATTTCCCCGCCCGCGTCAGCTTGTTGACGCCGGCCATGCGCGAGGCATTGCCGAGTGACGGAATGCTCAGCTCTCCGGCCTTGGCGACGATCGCCTTCCGCCGCTTCGACCAGAAGGCCTGCAGGTCCTCCGGCATGCCCTCGATGCGGGTGTACTCGGCATTGGGACCGTACTGCTCCATGCGAATGCCGAGGCGCTCGCGCAGGTTCCAGGCGAGGGCATTGCGGTAGACTGCGCCCGCAGCCTTGGCCCAGCTGTAGACCGGGTACTGGTGCATGGCCCGCCACTTGCCGTCCTCGTGCGTGCGGGCCGCGTTGAAGATCACGCAGTGGGTGTGAAGCTGCGGGTCGTTCTCCCGGCTGGTGCCGTGCTGGAACATGGCCACGGAGATGTCGGCAGGTAGGACCCTGATGCGACCCTCCTCGTCCCGGATCCGGGTATAGGCGCAGTAGCGGAACACGGTCTCTTCCAGCGCCACCCGGGCGGCGTCGTTGTGCGCCTGCTCGATTTCGCCACGCAGTTCGGGATCGGCGATGGCCCAAAGCGTGGACACGCTCTTGTCGGCCGAAAAGGTCATGTCCACACCCGGCGAGCGGCTCTCGCTGCCCGCGTTCCTGGTGAGCCTGGTGGAGCCGTCCGGCGCGAAGCCGTTGTAGAGACGCTGGAAATCGCTGCTGTCGACCTTGCCGCCGTTCTTGAGGCCGAGCAGGCCCGCAGGATTGAACCATCCCCCGTCCGGCTCCTCGCCCGCCGTGTAGTACTCGTTGGGATGACGGAACGAGCGCTGGCTCTCCAGGTAGTATGCGGCGGAGGCGGCCTGGGCGAGGGTGGCTACCACGGTGCGGTGGCCCTGCTGGGAGGATACGGGGCGGCCGTACTTGCAGGCAGCGCCGCAGCGCCAAGAGCGATTGAGGGAGTGCTCATGTGCTTCAGACCGTTACCCAATGGACTCGTGACATCCATGCGTCGTCGACTGTAGCATTGGCCATACTTATCGGCAACTCGCACTTTAGTGCATAGGTGTGACAAGGCTTTTTCTACGTTATGTGGTTTCAACAGGGGAGACTCCGCGCAAGGCGCGGGTTCAAAGGCAGGGACGGGGAGAGGTCGCACGGGGTGGGGAGAGGTCGCACGGGGTGGGGCCCCATCGCAGGGACCGAAAGGGGCGTCCGTTGACATGGTGGGGCGGTCGGGCGATCATGCGACATACCAGATGTAGTGGTCGGAAAAGGAAGGGGATACAATGGTGGCGAGGCGCTTCAACGAAGCCGATGTGGATTTCGAGGCCATAGACGGGGACCTGGCGAAGCTGGCGCCGCCGAAGCTGTCGCTGAAGGACGTCCTGGACCGTCTGCGAGACCGCATGGTCGAGCAACGGGCCAGGGGCGTCACGGTGGCGCAGATGCACGAAGTGCTGAAAGCACGAGGCATCGAGATCGGGGAAAGGAGCCTCAAGGCGTTCCTCGACAAGGGCGATCTGCCGGGACGGAAGGCCGCGAAGTCTGTGGCGAATGCCGCGGCTTCGGGGGAAGGCGGGGATCCCTTCTGAGCGCCATGGCGCGAAGCGCCGAGCGCAAGGGGGCGATATCGCTCGAAGAGCGATGAGCCGCGGTCGATGTGGGGAGAGCGAGCAACGGCGATGGCGCGAAAGCGCCGAGCCTGTTGCGAGGCCGTGGAGGACCGCGAGCCGCCGAAGGGCGGCGAGGCGAGCGTAAGCGGCGGCGGAGCGACGCGACGCAATGCGCCTGGGCAAGGTGTGGGGAGGAGCCGGCGGCGATGGGAGCGGAGCGACCGAGCAACGGCGGCGGTGAGACACGGGATTTCATGCCCGCACCCGCAAGCGCAGCGCGCAGCGACCGAAGGGAGCGAAGGCGCCAGGGATCGTCACCGGGACGGCGAAGACCGCGAAGCGGGCTTCGTGGAGCCGGGCGGGGCGAAGCCGCGCCCGGCGGAATAGAGCCCGGCGACCGGTCCGAAGGACCGGGCGGGCGCCCATACCTTCCGACCGGAACAGCGGACGACAAAGGGCCATCATCGACCACGGCCGAGGATTACGGACAGGCTAAGGTGATCCAGAATTCGCCGAACGGGGCTCGGAGCGATGTGTTGATGGCGGCGTTGAACGCGATGACCGAAAGAGGGAGAACGGGGGAAGTTGCCGATGGCAGCGCGTGAAGCGCGGCGGCGGAGAGGAAGGACCGGCGAGCGGCCGGCGACGGCGCGTTAGCGCCGAGCTGGCCGCGAGGCTGAGGCGCTGACGCATGGCGGGATGGCGCCGCCGGGAGCGCGAGCGGCAGCGGCGCGAAGCGCTGCGCCGCGACGCGCGACACCTGGCACGGTGCATAAAGAAAGGCCGATCCCTCGCCGAAGCGAAGGACCGGCCCTGACGGATCGCGGAAGCGTCGCCATCAGGCGGCGACGCTCATGACCGGGATGCCGAGCTGCCGGGCCTTGTCGACCAGGTTCCCGGTGATGCCCGAACCGGGGAACGCAATCACGCCCTTCGGCAGCAGGTTCAGAAGCTCGTCGTTCCTCCTGAACGGCGCGGCCTTCCCGTGTGCGGTCCAGTCCGGGCGGCAGACCACCTGGTCGACGCCGCGCGCGTCCGCCCAGCTCGCCGCGATCTTCTCGTAGCCCGGGCCGCCGCCGTGCAGCAGCACCATGTCGCCGTACTTCTCGCGCGCACGGTCCAGCGTGGTCCAGACCGCGTCCGCGTCGGCGACGTTCTTCCCGCCGGTGATGGCGACGAGGGTGCCGTCGGGCAGATGCGCCTGGGTCTCGCGGTCCTTCCGCGCGCGCCGGAAGTCGCGGGCGTCGATGGCGGCCGAGGTGAGCCGGCGCGTCTGCGAGGTGTGCGATCCGTGGCGGGGGCGCCAGACCTGGCCGGTCTCGACGCGGTAGGCGTCCGAGGCGAAGTCGCGCATCTTCTCGAACGCGTCGCGGCGCCGGCCGAGATCGTGGGCGCGATCGGTGAGGCGCTCGAGCTCGACGGCCTTCACCTCGGTGCCGTCCTGGGCGCGTTCGAGGTCGCGCATCTGCTGGGCGATCCGCTCGACGGTGCGGTCGATCCGCTGCGCCTGTGCGTGCAGCATGTTCGCGAAGCCCCACAGCAGCGGTTCGCGCTCGTCGGCGAGCTGCGTGCCGTCCGGGGCGACGCTCTGGATCAGCGTGTGCACCGTCTGCTCGATGCCGGCGATGGCCTCGTCCTCGTCCCAGACGAAGCGGTTGTCGATCTCGTCCGGGCCGGGGGTGGCGCCGTGCAGCGCTGCGTGGTCGCAGATGGCGGCGGTGGGCGATGCGTAGTGCCGGGGCTCGCGGACGTCGACGTCGTAGGGGTCGATGCCGGGGATGGTGTATCCGGCCTTCGCGAAGGCGTGGGTCATCGAGGTCTCGGTGGTCTCGGCGGTCTGGCTGTCTGTATCGAGCATGACGCTCTCCTTCTGTTCATCCTCCGGGACCCTGTGCCCCGTCGTGATGCTTTTGTTGGCTCACGGCGCGCGCACGACTCACCTCTCGGTAGGGTGTCTTGGGCGGGAGTCGGTGCGGAAAGTCGCCGATTTCGGTGCGGAAGTTGGCGTTCTGCGGGCCTGGGGAGGCGCAGCGCGATGCGAGGCGCCGCGCGCGCGTGGTTCCGCGCGCGCAGTGCCTCGGGTTCTTGAGCCGCGTTATGAGTGGGCATCGAGGCGACCGGACGGACGCCGATCCGGCGCTCTATCAGCGCCGGGCGGCGAGCCGTTCGAGTCGCCGGGGGCAGGGAGCGCTGCGCCGACGCGCCGGCCCCGCTCTTCAGGGGCCGGCGTGCCTCACGCGAAGCGGTGGAGAGTTCGCGTAAGCCAACTTCACGGTCGGCGACTTTCACGGCCCGCCCTAGACAGGCCGCGCGCGCTTGAATCTTGGCGCGCGCGCGGCCGGGCCCTTGCGAGAGGCCGAAGCGAAGCGGAGGACCCCGCCGCTTGGCGGGGTTGAGGGAGGAGCACGGCGTGGGACAATAAAGCGTCACGACGGGGGGCAGTCCCTCCCCACTCCTGAGCGGCGGCAGCCGCTTCGCGGCCCTGGCCGCGACCGCCGGAAGGCGGTTCCCCGGCACGAGCGTCATGGCGCTCACCAGAGGGGATGCGTGTCGACGAGGCGCTGGGCCTCGGCGCGGATGCGCGCGCGGTCGTGGACCTTGACGGGGCCGCGATGGTCCTCCGACAGGTGAATGACGTAGTAGTGCGAGCCCGCATTCAGGACGTCTTCCTGCCGGTAGACCTCGCCGACGATGGTGCCGTCCTGGTAGATGCGGGATTCCTCCGGCGTGATGCGCCGGAAGGTGAGATCGGTGCGATAGCGTCCCATCCGGGTGCTCCCTTCGTGCCTGGCGGGCGGGTTCTCTCTTCCTTCGCCCTGTTCACACCGACTCCTGCTCTCCTCTCTCTCCCGCGAAGCGGAAGAGGGGCGCGAGGCGCGCGCGTAGCGCGGCGGAGCCGAGCGCGAGCAGGTCGTCGTTGAAGTCTGCGCCTTCGGGAACGAGGACATGGGCGGGGACGCCGGCCCGCGCACAGCGGCGGGCAAGGCGTTCGGCCGCCCGCTCGCCTTCGGGGTCGTTGTCGCGGGCGATGACGAGCCGGGCGGTGCCGGCAGGAGGCGCGAACGCGCCGAGACTGCCGGCAGACAGCGCGGCGGCGGCGACGGTGTCCGGCATGGCGGTGACCAGCGAGAGCACCGTCTCGATGCCCTCGCCCACCAGCAGCGTGGCGGGCCCCGAGCCGCCGAAGCGAACGGCCAGTCCGTGGACGCGGCCGAGCGCCTTGCGCGGACGCGCCACGGGCGCCTTGGCCGGCCGCAAGGGATCGAGCCAGGTGCGGTGGACGCCGGTGATGGAGCCGTGACCAGGGTGTTCCCCTGCGGCGCCGGTGACGGCGGCGACCAGCGCCGGCAGGCGGCGCATGGCGCCGCCGTCGCGGTAGAAGAGCGCGGGGTGGAAGCGGAGCGCGGGGAAGCGGCAGCGGTGGATCGCCCGGGCGTGGAGATAGGCCTCGGCATGAGTGCCGTCGATGGCGCGGCAGCGCTGCCACAGGCGGCGCGCCGCCTCCGTGCGGTCGTAGGTGTCGGAGGCGGCAGCGGCGGCCGCGGGCGGCAGGGAGAGGAAGGCGCGCGCCTCGGCGAGGGCGGCGCGGAGGGAGCCCGCGCCGGAGGCGATGCGGATGAGGTCGAGCAGGTCGCCGTGCGTTCCCTCGGCGGCATCGGTCCACTTGCCGGGGACGCCGGGCGGTGAGAGGCGGACGAAGAGCGAGCGCCCCTTGGCGCCGCGAATGTCGCCGGCGGTCCAGTAGCGGCCGTTCTTGCGGCCGTGGGGGAGGTAGCGGCGGCAGACCTCCTCGGCGCGCGCGCCGAGGGCTGCGGCGATGGCGGTGGCGTTCATGGCGCGCCTCCGGCGCGCATGACGGCACTGGCGCGGCCGGGACGATGGACGGGATCGGAGAGCATGGGAGCACCTCGCTCGCGGCTGCCGGGGGAGCGCCAGGGTCCCGGCCCCTCTCGGCTCCTGGGGGTGCCGGGACGGCGGGCGACGCGCGAAGCGCGAGCCGTGCCGTCCGGCCGGAGACGGCTCTGAATGGGCTGCAGAAAAAATGGCCGATGCCGCGCAGGGAGGGACGCGGCACCGGCCAGGGTCAGCGGGAGGGAGGGACCCGCCTAGAACGGTTATGGGAAGTTGGACCGTGTAACGTTTGAGTGAGTGGTTTGATTCACAACGATCTTTTGGTGTTCCGGTGCCCTTCCGTGCGGATCTCTTGTAAACAATGCCGCCGAGATTGGCCCGATATGGGCGACATTGTTTACACTTTTGTCGTCGGCACCCGATGCGAGGCCAGGAAGGACGGGCCGACGCGCGAAGCGCCGGCCCGATCGGGAGTAGACGGCGATCATGCTCCTAGAACGGCGAATCGGAGGCATGGCCGGCTTCTGCCGGCCGGCGGTCGTCCTGGGTGGCGGCGGTGCCGTTGGTGCGCTCGAGGAACTGGATCCGCGAACCGGGCACCAGCAGGATCTCGGTGGAGAAGCGGTCGCTGTCCTCGCCCTCCTTCCGCCACCTGCGCGTCTGGAGCTTGCCGCTGACGTAGACCAGGCGACCCTTCTTCGCGTGCTTTTCGAGCATGCCGATGAGCCCGTCCTGGAAGGTCACCGCCTTGTGCCATTCCACGCGATCGACGCGCTCGCCGGTCTTGTCGATGTACCCCTCGTCGGTCGCCACGCTCATATTGGCGACGCGCCCGCCGGACGTGAGATTGGTGATGGTCGCATCGGCGCCCAAGCGTCCGATGAGCTCAGCCCTGTTCATCCCGAAGCTCATGATCGTCTCCTGTTCATCCGAGTTTCTGACGATGGTTGCGGAACGAAGCGGGCCGGGGGATCTCTCTCCCCGCCCTTCTCCGTTCATCCTCCTCCAGCCACTCTCCACCTCTGCCAGGCCCGGCGCCCCGGTGGCCGACAGGTAGCCGACGGCTTCACGGATCGCACGCGACGAGAGGCCGGCTGCGGCCGGGCGTGCGCCGGCATTGGAAGCCGCCAGGGCGCAGTTTTGATCAGGGGGGCGCGGGATGGGGGCGATCAGGGCGCGATGGGGCCAGCCGGCAGGCGGGTGTCGCTGAACGAGGTCATTGCCCGATCGATCTCAAGCGCGACGCCAGGGTGATGTCGCGCTTCAGATTCCTTGGCGCCGTTGCGACGGCAGCGTCGAAGACGTTTCGGTCTCCGACGAAGACGACCTGCTCCGAGGCCCGCGTGGCCGCGGTGTAGATCAGCGTTCTGTCGAGGATCCTGGACCGGTAGACGGGCACGATCACCAGGGGCCACTGCGAGCCCTGCGCCTTGTGCACGGAGATCGCGTAGGCGAGCTCGATGTTGGTGGCGTCGGCGGCGCCCAGCCGGTGCTCCTGGCTGTCGATGACCGCCGTCGCATGGTCCCGGTGCGCTTCGACGATACGGCCGGTGGAGCCGTTCATGAGGTCGCGCTCGTAGTCGTTGCGGGTCCAGATGACGGGATCGCCTTCGGCGATGTCGGCACGGCCGGGAACGAGACGGGGGGTATGGGCGCTGCCCTGCATCCGCAGTTCGTGGAACCGGCGGTTGATGGCGAGGATGCCCGCCGGTCCTGCGTTGACCGGCGCGACGATCTGAGCGTCGCCCCGGCGCAATCCGTTCTTGGCGAGCCGCGCGCCGGCATCGAAGATGACGTCGAACGCCTCCTCCGGGGCGGCGTCGATGAACGTCACCCCCGGCGCCAGGCCGCGGAAGGGGCCGAGCTCCGGGCGGCGGCCGTTGCGAATGGCCTCGGCCACGACCGGTATCCCGGTCTCGGCCGATTGACGCATCACGCGGTCGAGGACGGTCTTCGGGATGGCGGGATGTTCGATGAGCACGTGGAAGGTCAGGCCGAAGCCGATGGGCGGAAGCTGCGCGGGATCGCCGACGAGAACGAGGGAGGCGTCCCCGATGCGTCTCACCACCTGCCAGAGCAGGGGAAGGTCGACCATGGACGCCTCGTCGACGATGACGATGTTGCCTGCATGCAAGCGCGCACCCGCGCCGCCGGAGGTCTCCTTGAGGAAGCGGGCGATCGTCATCGCGGGGCGCCCCGCCGATTGGGCCATGCGCTGCGCCGCGCGGCCCGAGAGCGCGATGAGCACGGTGTCGCGGCCGAAGCGTTCCGCCAGCTCGCAGATGCCGCGCAGGGACGTGGTCTTGCCGGAGCCGGCATAGCCGCCCAGCACCGACAGCCGGTGCCGGAAGGCGCCCGCGATGGCGGCTTTCTGCGGGCCCGTGAGGCGGTGCGGCCGGCGGCGTTCATACTCGTCAACGGCGTGCCCGATCTCCTCGCCGGCAACAGCTGGCAAGGCCAGGTCGGACGCCGGAACTTCGGCGGCGAAGCGTGCGAGCTCTTCGGCAAGGAAGGCCTCCATGGCGGCCGCGCCCATGGGCTGAACGCCGTCCTCGAAGGGCTCGGCGCCGCCGGCTTCGACGGCGCTCTCGACCGCCCAGGGTCCGGCAGGGCTGCCGTCCGGAGCCGCTACGCCGGTGAGCAGCTTCGCGGCCCCGGCCTCTGCCGAGGCGCGGGACGTCCATGTATGGTTCCGGTCGAGGCGGCGGTAGAGGGTGGCCTCGACGGCGGCGACGGCGCGGCGGGGATCGTCGGGCGCGACGCCGAGAGCGCGGCAGACCCTGTCGGTTGCAGGCCAGGGCAGGAAGCTCGCGAGGAGGTAGGGATTGTCCTTCAGGGCGTCGATGCCGTCATGGCCCCAGCAGCGGGCGATCCTGATCGCGGTACGCGTCCCGACAGCGGGGGCGACCCCCCGGCTTTCCAGCCAGTCGAGAAGCTCGATCTCGGGGCTCTTCAACTCGTAGGCCGCGAACGCGTTGGTGGCGGTTTCCTCGCCGAGGATGGCGGTGACCTCGGGATGTTTCCGGTCGAGCGCGTTACGCAGGCCGTCGCCGAATGCGGCTGCCAGGGCAGCGGCCTTCGCGGGGCCGATGCCGCGGAAGTCCCGGTCCTCGGCAAGGTACGCCGCGAGCGCGCCGGGCCTTCGCGGCATCGGGGCCTCGACGGCGGCACGGGCGGCTGCGCCCGGCCGGCTCATTCGGACGTCTCGTCGAGCTGAAGGCGGCTCTGTCCGGGGCCGGAGTTCTCTTTCTCCGGCGGCCTGGGCCTGTAGCGGCGACCGGCGGCGATCAGCGCTTGATCGGTAGCCTCATAGCGCCTCAGGCGGGCGATGAGCGCCGCGTTCCTGGCGACCAGCTCGCTGACGCGGCGCTCGGCGGCCGCGCTGCGCCGCTGTTCCTCGCGCAGGCGGGAGGCCGGCACCATGGCCTCCCCGCCGGCGTCGCCCGGCGCCTCGACAGCTCCCGTGGTCTGGCGGTCGTGCACGGAGGGCGGCGATCCTCTGGCGGAGAAGGCCACGCCCTTCCGGCCGGCGTAGTCCTTGAGCATGGCGCGGAAGGACGGGTTCTGCGTCACCGTCGACCGGCCAACCCCGACCAGCTGGCAGATCTTCGCCAGATGGAGAGCCCGGCCGTTCATGGGCAAGGTCTCGCCGGCCGCCTCGCGCGCGTCGATCTCTTCGCGCAGGCGCAGCACCGCCTGCCGGCCGCGTTCCGCGCCGCTGCCCCTGCTCATGCGTCATGCTCGCTATATTCTCGATCGACCGGCTGAAGCGGAGCGTCCAGCCGATGGTCGGGAATGCCGAGAACGTGCGTGTTGTAGGCCCAGACGGCGAACCGGGTCATCATCGCCTCGTTCTCGGCGCGAAGCCGGCAGAGGTCCGCTTCCAGGGAATCGATGCGCTCGAGGAGGGCCGCTTCGGTGTCGGTCTTCGGTCTCGGCCGCCGCCCCGCCCCGCTGCCCCTGAGTTGCTCCCTGCGGGCCGCGAGCGCCGTCCTTATCCGTTCATGCCTGGACAGCGCCTGGCGCGAGTAGGCGTGGCCGAGCCGTCGCCGCGCCAGCCTCACGACCGCGCCCCACGTGGCCACCTCGAGCGTGCCGATGGTCCTGGCGAGCGTTTCGACGTTGGTCTCGGTGAGGTGCCGGGCCATGTCACGGTTTCCGTAGCCGGGGTAAGGAATCGGGAGCCGGGCCGGGGCCGGGCAGGGCTTTCGCCGAACCGGCCCCGTCGCCGCCGATCGCATAGCGTGCCGCGCCGTCGAGCCTCAGGACGGCGCCCGGCGCGATCGCCGCGTCGTCGATCAGGGCGACGAGCTCGCGCAGGCGCGCAAGCTCGGTCCTCTTGCGGGAGAGCCAGATCTCCGAGTTGCCTTCGCCGATAGCTGCGGCCTCTTCCGCGGACGCGACAGCTTTCTGGATGACGGCTAGGCGGTCGCGCAGGGCGCGCTCGGCGCGCTCGTCTCCCTTGACGCAGGCGTGCTCGACGCAGTTCAGGCAGTCCCGGTACATCGGGCAGGGCGACGCCGCAAAGTCGTGCAGGCAGGCGCCGTAACGCGTCAGATGCACCCCGGCGAGACTGCCCTCGATCAGCTGCCGCGGGGTCACCGGCCGCTGAGGGGTTGCCGTCATCGGGCTGCCGAAGATGTCCCCGCCGAGAGAGCGCGCCTTGGAGACGAGGGAATCGGCGGTTTCGTGGTCGTAGTACGCGTTGTGCCGGATGTCCTTGCGGCCCGCCCATCTCGCGATGTCGAGCTGCGACAGGTTCCCCTCGTTCGCCAGCGTGGTCATGTAGTGGCGCAGCTGGTGAGGCGTGATGCGGACGGTCTCGCCATCGTCGTCCACCAGCCCGAGACGGCCGAACAATCCAGCCTTTTGATCGCTCGTGCAGTCTCTCCCGTTCATGGTGTTCTTGATCTCGCTGGTCGAGACGCAGGAAAGGCGCCAGAAGAGAGTGCACGATTGCCGGGCCATGTCAGCGGTGCGTACGAGCAGCGCGCGGTCGTATCCGAGGCCGGATCTGGGATCGGCCAGCGGGAAGCCTTGCGGGAGCTCCGCCCGAAAGCCTTCTTCGATCGGCGCGCGGAGATAAAGCTTGGCGTTCATTGCGAGCTTGACGCCCAGCTGTGTTGCGTGGTCCGCGCGAACATCGAATCCGTTTCTGCGCAGCGCGACAAGCACGGTCCTCGGATCGGCGGCCGTTCCGAGACTCCTCATGCTGATGTAGCCCTCGCGGGCGAGAGGATCGTCCGGGGCGTCGCCCGGGAGGATGTCCTCGCCGGCCATGTACCTGCGCGCAAGCGCGCGGGCGGGCTCGGTGACGTCTCGAATGCGCTTCAGCGCGTCCCTCGCCAGCGGCACGAACGCGCTCGGGATCCAGCGCGTCTCGGGCTCGCCGCCCTTCGACGGATACCAGCGCAGGCCGTAGCGGTCCTTGCCGCTCTCGACGGCCTCCACTTCGCAATCGTAGGCGTCGAGCCGGTGCAGCTCGGAGATGCGGCTGTGCGTCACCAGGAGAAGGGCGTATGCGGAAGCGGCAATCACGTCCATTGGATGCTCGGCGCGGCGGTATGCCTCTCCGAGCGCGGCAAGCGCGCGTTCCGAGGGAAGTTTCCGGGCCCGAGCCCGCTCGCGTTCGACGCCGATGCGATCGAAGCTCGTCGGCCGCCTGATGGGGCAGGTCCAGACGAGAGGCCGCGCGACGAGGCCGTGATGGTCGAGAAAGCCGGCGATCGCTTGAAGCTGCAGGCCGACGCGATACGCAGTGTGGCGGCTGTAAGCAGAGCGAGAGGCCGCGGCGGCGGCGTTGAAGTCGTCGGGCCGCGCGTCGGCAATCGATTTGCCAGCTTCGGCGAGAGTCTTGTCGAGATGCCGCATCGCCGAGAGCATCAGCTGAGGGGCCATCTGTGGGGCAAGACCATACCTGTAGCGCAGGTACGCCTTGAAGAAGTCGGCGTTGCGGGCGCCGAACGGCGCGTAGTGCTCGATCGACCTTGGCGCTTTCTTCAGGGGATGACCCCAGTTGAGGCGAAGCACGCTCTTGCTGCGGCCCGACACAGTGGCAACTCCGCGCAGCTCCCATCTCGGCGCGTCCCAGTCGAGCTCGGCGCCGAACACCGTGAGGTCGTCGCGCGCATGACGGATGAACTCGGCGAGCCTCGCTTCGGCATCGAGCGCCTCCGCCGGCCGGAAGAGCGCGAGCTCAGCCATGAGCCACCCCCGTCCGCATCGCGCGGCAACGATCGGCGACCTCCGCGACGGCCATGATGGTTGCGTCGTTGGCGGCGGCCACCTGCGGGGAGATCCCGTCCGCGAGAAGCGTCCTGCGCTCCTCGACCAGGGACTGCAGCAGATCCTCGTGAGGCGCGTCACGCCAGGGACGGAACGCGGCGCAGGTGTAGCATGCAAGCGGCGCCAGACGGACACAGCTGCGCGGGCCCGCGCAGGTTCCCACGCCTCCGCCGGCGGCGGACGCAACGCGACGCGACGGCGCTTCCCCGGCGCCGGATTCGACCTCGCCCGCAACGATCGTGCCCCTGAACAGCCCGGCCAGCGGCTCCGCCCGGCCATGAAGGGCGGCGTCCATGCGGTCCTGGATCGAGCCGCGCGACTCCACATACACGCCGACGTGCTGGAGGTCGGTGTGATCGAGAAGGTGAGCGATCAGAACAGGAGGGTGACCCACATCGGCAGCACGCGTCCCGAGAGTGCTCCGGAACCGCCGGGGCGCCAGGTTGATCGGAGCGGCAGTGCGCGCCGACCGAAGGCCGAGCGCGCTCTGGATGCGCCTCAGAGCGCGGCCGGCACCGCCCCTGCCGATGTGTGCCTCCGCGAGCGATGCGAAGGCGGTCGCCTCGACGGCAAAGATCGGACGCCGGTCGACCGGAATGCCCCGGAAGCGCTCGTCGCGGGATCGCTCCTCGACGAGTTCCCTAAGCAGAACGGCAAGCTCGCCAGGGATGACCCGCTCGCGCGTGAGGCGCTTCGGCGTCCTCTTCTTGAGAGACGGCACCAGGAGGCGAGATGCGGCCGATCCCGGTGCAGGCGGAACCAGATCGCCACAAGTCAGCATCGACAGCTGGCCGGGCCGGGCCCCCGTTGCGGTCAGCGTGAGAAGAATGCCGAAGTCCTGCCTGCTCACGCGGCCCTCGCCATACGCCTCGCGTGCCGCAAGGGTGATGCTCTGCAACTCCACATCGGTGAAGGGACCCTTCGTGGGGTGGTGCGTGCGGACGGCGGCGCCCTTGACGTTCCCGGGTATCTTGATGCTGCTGAAGAACTGCAGCACGTCGCGGTCGACCCCGGCGTAGCCGCGTGCGACCCAGAACTTCAGGAACGCCGCGACGTGGCCCAGATAGTGCAGTTGCTCGCGAGCGAGCAGCGACCGGTAGTCCATGAGAGCCGCCGCAGAGATGGTGGCGCCGACCGGGACATCCCGCGCCATTCTTGCGAGGGCCTGGACGCCCCCCAACACGGTGTCGGGGGAGCGATCTTCCATGTAGGCAAGGGCAGCCTGCTTGACGTTGTCGGCGTGCCCGGCGCCCCAATGATCTCGTATCGGCTTGAAGGAGATGCGGGTCACGCCCTTCTCCAGCACGATCTTCCAGACGTCGCCGCCGGAATCGAATCCCGCATGGATGCCGCGCTCTCGCGGAGCGCCGGCAGGCTGCAATCCGCCCGGACTACTCACCCTCGAACAATCCCTGGTGCATGCCTCTCAGGGCGGCCTCGGCCGCCCGTTCGACGTGACGGTGCGTGTAGACCGCCGCCATCTTCGAATCCGGACTCCATCCCATCAGGAAGTTGCGGATGCGCTCCTCGCTCGCCTCGGGGGTGCGATCGCCACGCTCCGCCCTGCCGTCGATCGCGGCCGAGAACCTGTCGTTCCAGGTGTGGCGCAACAGGTGAGGATGGAGACGGAAGCCGAGAACGCTTTCGAGCGCAGCGAAGACGTTGCCCACGCTTCTCGGGGTCAACGGCGCTCCCGGCCTGATTCCTGCATGGGACACGAAGACATAGGCGTGCATCCGGGCGCCGGGTTCGGTCCGGCGCCAATCCGACAGGTAGGCGAAGAGGATGTCCGCCAGCTCCGGCCTGATCGGCACGGGCCGTGCGCCGGACTTGGTCTTCGGCTTCTGCCGACGAGGGTCCCGGGGGTCCGGAGGGCGCCGATGGATCGAGATCGTCAGTTTCCTGAAGTCGATGTCCGGGATCTTCAGGCCGCAAAGCTCGCCCCTGCGCATGCCGGTCTCGTCAAGGCAGGCAACAACGGCAAGGTTGCGATAGCGAACCGCCTCGCTCCGGAACGGGTTTTCCGGCGAGGACGGATCGATGACGGCGAACAGCCGGTCGCGCTGTTCCGGCGACAGGCCCTTCCTGGGCTCGGACGGTTGACGCGCGCCCACCTTCGCCCGGGCGGTCAGAGCCTTGACGGTGTCGCGAAGGAGCTGCTGCGATCCGGCGGCACGGCTGTGGCTTGCAAGCCAGTCGAGATAGGCAGCGACGGACCGCACACGGTTGGCTCCGGTCTGGGGGTCCAGCATCTCATCGCAGTCGTGGGGAAGGTGCCGATGAAGCTCCTTGCCCGATCTGGAAAGCGGCAGGACATTGGCTTGGTGGGGACGCTCGGTCCGATCCGGAACCCGGGCGGTCTTCAGCGCATGGGAAAGACTCTCGACCTCCCGCAGCTCCAGACCGGCGCCCGTGGCCATGCGTGCTTCGAGGGAGAGCCCGTTCGAGTGCGCCCACACCCGGGCCGCCGCGATCGCGCGCATGTGCGCCTCGATCGTGTTCTCGGCGCGGCCGGCGTTTCTGAGAATGGAGACCGCATACCGTATCGGCTCGGGCGCGGGGGCCGAGCCGGGCTCGACCAGGGCGGGGAGCGTCTCGCCGCCGGGAAGTCTGATTCTGCGGACGCTCTCGGGCATCGAAAGTTTACGCTCTTGCCTTGTTCCGGCTTACCTAGAATTGCGACTCCAAACGTGTCAATCATGAAATTCAACAAAAAATGAAAGCCCGCAAGGTGTTACCCCTGCGAGCTTTACATTTCTACCTAACTTCCCCTTAGAAGGGGATCGTTCCGTCGTCGACGGGATCGGCGGTGCCGGTCTCGGCGGTCGCGGCCGCCTCACCGTTGGCGGGCGGGGCGCCGTTGCCGTTGGCGCCGGCCGGCTTGTCGAGGAACTGCACGCGCCCGCCGGGGACCAGCAGGACCTCGGTCGAGAACCGGTCGGAGTCCTCGCCGTCCTTGCGCCAGCGCCGGGTCTGGAGCTTGCCCGCGACGTAGACCAGGCGGCCCTTCTTCGCGTGCTTCTCCAGCATGTCGACCAGACCGTTCTGGAAGGTGACGCAGCGGTGCCACTCCGTCCGGTCGACCCGCTCGCCGGTCTGCTTGTCGATGTAGGACTCGTCGGTCGCGATGCTCATGTTGGCAACGCGCCCGCCGCTCTGCAGCTGGTTGATGGCGACGTCGTCGCCGAGGCGGCCGATCAGCACCACCCTGTTCTCTCCGAAAGCCATGGTTCGTCTCCTTCACATCCTGGTTGATGACGATGGGTTGACGAAGGGGTCGGGAACCCTTCTCGGTCCCCTTCCCGTTCACCCCTCCAAAGCTCCTCTCAACCTCTCCTCCGCCGTCCGCCCCGACGCCTGCCGAGTGGCCGACGACCTTGCCGCCGGCACGGACGACAACGGCGGCGGAGGTCAAGCGGCCAGGGTCCGGAACGTGGCGGAGACGCGGGTCTCGCTGCGGCCTGCAGTGGCGGCGGGATCGATCCCGTGCATCCACGCGCTCCTGGCGGGCCCTCGCAGGACGAGGGCGGAGCGGCGCGGCAGCAGCGCCACCTCGTCGGACGCCAGCCCGTCGCGGACGTAGGGGCGGGCCGAACGGGGCCGGAAGTTCATCGTCCAGGCGTCGCCGAGCGAGAGCGACACGACGATGTCGCCAAAGGACGCATGGTCGGCGTGCATGCCGATGCCCTGGCCGGGCCGGTACTCGTTGACGATGCACTGCTCGGGCCGCCGCCCGTCGAAGTGCGGCGCCAGGCGATCGGCAACGACCTCGGCCCAGCGCGGGAACGGGGGCGCCGGGTCGTGCCGCCCGTTGGCGGGGCCGCGGTACTGATAGCGATATCCGTAGTGCTGCACGCGGCGGCTGAGGTCGGTCATCCAGGGCGCCTGGGAGATGCGCAGCAGGATGCGGCGCTCCTCGGCCTCGGTGACGATGTCGGGCACCAGCGTGGCGCCGTGGTCGAAGATGCTCGTGGTGTTGCGGGGCATGGGCTCTCTCTCCTCTCGTAAGCGGACGCCCGCACCTGCGCATGGCTCCGCCTCCGGCGCCGGCTCGAGAACGATGACCGTGCCCGCGATGTCCGCGAGACAGTCGGTGATGAGGGGGCGCACCGCGCGCCAGTCGAGACCGCCCAGGCCGCATCCGATCGGCGGGATGGCGACGGAGCCGATGCCGTGGCTGGCGAGGGTTGCGGCGAGGCCGCGAAGCCCGGCCTCGATGTCGCCGATCGCGCTGCGGTCGCGCCAGTGACGCTTGGTGGGGAAGTGGACGATCCACCGGGGCCGGTCGCGGCCGGTGTCGAACGTGAACATGCGGCCCGGCCGCAGGCGGCCCTCGGAGCAGGCCCGGCGGTAGGCGAGGAAGGCGTCGGGGTGGCGGCGCCTGAACTGGCGGGCGAGGCCCGCGCCTGCGACGCCGACGCAGTTGACGGGATTGACGATGGCGTCGGCAGGTTGGGCGAAGATATCGCCGTGCGTGAAACGGATCATGGCGTGCTCCGATGTTCGAAGTGCGGGGATCAGACGTGGCGGATGCCCGGGGATGCCGCGGCGCGGATCTCCTCCAGCCGCTCGCACACCGCGCGCGGGTGCATGGCGCCGAGGTTCAGCACGGGAATGCCCCGGTCGTGCGCGATGCGGATGCCCATGCCGGTGCCTCCGGTGATGGCGCCCCCGGAGGTGAAGGCGACCACGGCATGGACGGGCGTGTCGGCGTCCTGGCCGAGCAGGATCGCCGCGTTGCGCGCGTGCAGTTTGCGGGCGGCCGGCGAGCACCGGTGCCACGCGGGATGCAGCGCGGCCGCGATGGCGAGGCAGCGGGCTGCGCGCTCGGCACTGAGCGTGCGGCAATCCGGGCCCGCGTTCCCGCGATATCCGGGCCACGGCAGGAAGAGGGTGCGGCGCTGGGCCGGGACTCCAGCCGCGAATGCCGAGTCGGCCCCCGCCGCCCCACCGGAGTGAAGGTGCCAGCCGCGGCGCGCGAGCCAGGCGGCCATGGTGGTCATCGCTTCGAGCACGGAAGGCGGCGTGGCGCGCGATCCGATGCCGGCATAGACGAGCTGCGTCATGGTCCTCTCCTCCCTGAGATGGCTCGCCCGACGGAAGCCCCTCTTCACCTCCCCTGCCGACCCGTGAGTGTCGGAATCGAGGCTGTGCGGGGCGGCCGTGTGGCGGAATCGGGACACATCGGGAGGCAACGGGGGAGGCTGCGGTTGCGCCCCGGCGACCTCGTCCCTAAATGGGTGTCAGCTGGCCGCCGGCCGGGAAGGAGAATCGTCGATGACCGATCCGGTCACGCTTACTCTTGTTCGCTATCCGCCGCGAATGCTCGCCGGGGTGCGCAGCAGGCGGCAGGTGCGGGTTCCGCTTCGGGGCATCGGGGCCGCGGCGGCCGGCCTTCTCTGGCTGCCGGCCGGCTTCCACCTCGTCCAGGCGCTGACCGGAGGCTTGGGGTCGGCGGGGGATGCCGAGGGGTGGCTGCAGGTGGCGGCGCTCGCGGCGGGAGGCGTGCCGCTGGCGCTCGCGTGCATGATTCTGTGGCGGCGGGGCCGGACGCGGGCTGCCTGCACGGCTTTCGCCGCGCTGGGAACGGGGGCGGTGGCGGGAACGCTGGCGCTTGAGGGATTCGGGCCGTTCGCGGTTGCGACGGTTGCGGCTGCTACGAGCCTGCCGGCGTGGCTGATCTGTGCGGGCCGCCGCCGGCAGCGTGGGCTGGACAGCTGAAGCCCGGACGGGGAGCTACTCGCAGACCACCCCGTCGCCGTCCCCATCCCGCATGAACTGGTAGGCCGGGTGGCCCCGCGGCACGGGGGCAATTCCGTGGCGCCGCGCCTCCTTGCAGGTGATGCGCCCGTTGCCGTTGTCGTCCCACCGGGCCAGCGCATCGGAGGATGCGGCGGGCGCACCCCGCGGCGTGGCCGTGGGCCCGCCCGGCGCAGTAACGATCATTGCGGCGGAGGCGCAGCCCGCGAGGACCCGCTCGAGCGCGGCGGCCTCGCGGCTGTCGACGCTGAGCGCGTATTTCTGCTTCACGGCGACGACGCGCGCGGCGAACCAGCATTTGTTAACTGCGGGAAGCCAGTCCGCAGCGTCGAAAGCGCACTTGCCGCCGGCGCCGCAGCGGTTCACCTCCGGCGCGGCGAGGGTTAGGTTGAGGAGGTCGGACGCGAAGCGGCGCCGTTCGGCGGGGCCGGCGGCGCAGAGTCCGCTGTCGTGGGCCTCGGAGACGGCGACGATGTGCTCGATGTCGGTGTCGCGCATGCTCCGGTAATGCCGGCCCGTGTAGGGTCCGTAGATCCTGCCGCCCATCGAAGCGACGATCTCGCGCTCGACCGACTGCGGGTAGGGGTAGTCGGCCCGGTCGTAGGAGGCGCAGCGGTGCTCGGGCGCAACGGTGAGGCCGTTCCAGGTCTCGGCGCCGAGCGCCGGGGCGTGGACGGCGAGGCCTGTCGCGACGATGGCAGTGGCGAGCGCCAGGCCGGCAGAGAGGATCGCCGCCCGGCGCCGCCGGGGCGGGGTCGGTCTTCTCGTCATGTCGGTATCCTTCGCGCGTCGAGCGGATCGAATGATCGGTACGCGGTAAGCGATGCGTCTATCGACTTCTGCTCGCGACGGTTTGAGAATTCCTGAAGGGACGGGCCGTGACCGTTCTCAATGCAGCGGCGCGTCGCCCCGGCCGGCGGCCATGGACCGCGCGACCAGCCGGCTCCACGCCTCGCGGTCCAGTCCGAGGCGGCGGTTGAGCCTGTCGCACAGCCGCTCCGCATCTGCGAGCGAGAGTGCAACGAGCGCGGTGGGGATGTAGCCGTCCATGCCCTCGAAGACGATGCGGATCTGCTGCGGCTGGTCGGGCAGCTCGTAGGCCGGCGCGAAGGCGAAGACCGGCTCCTCGGGAAGCTCGTGCGTGGCCATCGATTGTGTCCTTGTTGCGGTGGGGCGGGGCCGCGCGAATGAGTGCGGGCGGCAAGGTGAGACGACGGTGGGATCGACGTAGGAGGCGGGCGGTCAGGACGCCTCCGGCGCCGCGATGGGCCAGCGTTCGACGACTCGTTCGAGCGTGTCGCGGTCGGGCGCGAACAGGCGGGTGCGCCAGGAGACGATCTCGGCGATGCAGCCCATGCGCTTGAGCGCGTCGGTGTCGCCGTCCGCGGGGCCCTCGATCTCGATGCGGTTGGCCCCCATGAGGCGGCGCCGAGCCAGCCTCCAGCCGTTGGCGAGCGGGAAGGACGCGCCGCGCACCATGATCTCGTCGTGGACCTCGGCGGCGGTGAGGCCGGGGCCGCCGTCGAGACCGAGGGCGGCGCGGAACTCGCCGAGCTCGGCGGGGCCGAGGACGCGGCCGATCAGGTGCTCCCCGTCGTCGCAGACCAGACGGCGGACCCGCATGCTCTCGTCGGGGAGGCGGTCCCAGATGGGAAGCAGCAAGCCCGCGACCAGCCAGAAGCGGGATTCGCGGTGGGACGGCAGGCCCGCGATCTCGGCGTCCCAGAGGGCGCGCCATTCGTGGCCGTGCGCCCTCCGCCAGTTGGAGGCGTCGAGGGCGGCTTGCGGGACGGTCTCGCGCGTGGCGGGACGGACAAGGCGCGCGCGCTCCTGCACGTCGCCGTCGTCGAGCGTGCGCGCGGGCGCGTCCATGACCAGCGCCGCCCGCTTCGACTGGCCGTTGACGATGAGGAGCGGCGGGTGCTTGGACGTGGCCGCGTGGAGCTCGATCGCCGCGTCGGCGGCGAGCGGCTCCAGCCGGTCCTTGCGCGCGATCTCGACGATCTCGGTTTCGGCGCCCGAGTGCTCGTGGGTGAACACGGACTCGCGCGAGGCGACGGTGAGCGAGTCGGCGACGATGGTCTCGACGCCGCGCTCGAAGGTGCCGGCCTCGACCGCGATCTCGATGTTGGCCTCGATCCGAGTCTCAAGAGCCGCAAAGAGCTGGTTCTGCTCGTCGATGGGGAGCGCCAGCAGGCGGTTGAGGAACTGGGGCATGGGCGGCAGGTCCTCCTTGAGGCTGCCCTCCCAGGTGAGCTTGAGCCCGGTGGCCTCCTCGAAGTCCTTGAGGGACCAGCCCTCGATGTGGCCGCGCCAGAGGGCGATGTAGAACTGCCTGAGCGCGGACTTGGCGTAGAGGCTCTCGAGGTTGTCGCTGGCCCTGAACAGCGCGGTGTCGTCGCCCCCCATGGCGGTCTGGGAATCGCGCTGGCCCCGCGTGATCGCGCCCAAACTGTCGAGACGCCGCGCGATGGTGGCGATGAACCTCCTCTCCCCCTTCACGTCGGTGGCGACGGGGCGGAAGAGCGGGGCGGACGCCTGGTGCGTGCGATGGGTCCGGCCCAGCCCCTGGATCGCCTGGTCGGCCCGCCACCCCGGCTCCAGCAGGTAGTGGATGCGCCGTTCGGTGTTGGCGCAGCCGAGATCGGCGTGGTAGCTGCGCCCGATCCCGCCCGCCATCGAGAACACCAGGATGCGCTTGTCGCCGTCCATAAAGGCGGCGGTCTCTGCGAGGTTGGCGGAACCGGGCCGGCTGCGCAGCGCCAGGCGCTCGCCCCTGGCGTCCTCGATCCTGAGCACGCGGCGCGAGCGCCCGGTGATCTCGGCCACGGCGTCGTGCCCGAAACGGTGGACGATCTGGTCGAGCGCCGACTGCACCGGGGGCAGGGCGCCGAGCTTCTGGATCAGCGCGTCGCGCCTGGCCAGTGCCTCCTGGCAGAGAACCGGGTTGTTGTCGGCGTCGAAGACGGGGCGCGACATGAGGTTGCCCTCGTCGTCCTCGAAGGGCTCCTGCAGCTGCACCGGGAAGGCGTGCTCGAGAAAATCGAGCACGTATTCGCGGGGCGTCAGGTCGATGGAGAGGTCGTCCCACTCGGACGCGGGGATCTCGGCGATGCGGCGCTCCATCAGCGCCTCCCCGGTGGAGACCAGCTGCACCACGGCGGAGCGGCCCTCGTCCAAATCTGCCTCGATGGCGCGGATCAGCGAGGGGCACTTCATGGAGGTCAGCAGGTGGCCGAAGAAGCGCTGCTTCGCGCCCTCGAAGGCAGACAGCGCGGCCGACTTCGCGTTCTTGTTGAGGGTGGACTCGCCGTCGACGATGCCGGTGGCCTTCAGGGCCTCCTGGATGTTCTGGTGGATGATCTTGAAGGCGCCGGCATAGGAGTCGTAGATGTGCCGCTGTTCGTCCGTGAGCGGGTGCTCAAGGATGTCGACCTCGACACCGTCGTATGAGAGCGCCCGTGCCTGGTAGAGACCCAGGGCCTTGAGGTCGCGCGCCACCACTTCCATGGCCGCGACGCCGCCCGCCTCCATGGCGGCGATGAAGGCGGTGCGGGTCTCGAAGGGGGTCTCGCCGGAGGCCCAGAGCCCGAGGCGCCTGGCGTAGGCGAGGCCGGGGACGGTGGTGGCGCCGGTGGCGGAGACGTAGAGGATGCGGGCGTCGGGGAGCGCGTTCTGCAGCCGCAGGCCCGCACGTCCCTGCTGCGAGGGCTTCACCTCGCCGCGCGAGCCCTTCGACCCCGCCGCATTCGCCATGGCGTGGGCCTCGTCGAAGACGATCACGCCCTGATAGGCGTGGCGCTCGTCCTCGTCCTCGCCGTCCGCGAGCCAGGCCACGATCTGGTCGAGCCTGGAGGGCTTCCCTTGCCGTGCGGGGGAGCGCAGCGTGGCATAGGTGGCGAACAGGATTCCCTCTGCATGGGGGATGTCGGCCCCCTGGCGCACCTTGCCGAGGGGGATGACGTCTTCTTCGCGTCCGCCGATGGCGCACCAGTCCCGGCGCGCGTCCTCCAGCAGCTTGTCGGACTGGGAGAGCCAGAGCGCGCGCCTCCGTCCCCTCAGCCACTGGTCGAGGACGATGGCGGCGACCTGCCGGCCCTTGCCGCAGCCGGTGCCGTCGCCCAGCATCCAGCCGCGCCGGAAGCGCACCGGTTCGGACAGCAGCTCGTCGGCGTCGACGGTCTTGCCGTCGTCTTCGGAGGCGGAAGCGGATTCATCACTGCCGTCATCGCCGTCGGCGTCGACGCGCTGCACGGTCTCCCAGCCGGCGCCGATGCGGTACTCGGCGGCGAGGTGGCGGTCGTGCGCCTGGCCGGCGAGGATCGCGCTCTCGAGCTGGGCGTCGGACAGCAGACCCTCGGTCACCACCCTCTCCGGCAGCATTGGACGGTAGGACGGCATGGGGTGCGGCACCGCCGCCATGGCGCCCGACTGCACCAGTGGCGTCGGATGCTCCGTCGCCCCTGGCACGTGGATGCTCGATGCCCGCCACCGGGCGTAGGGGCCGGAGGGTTGGGCGCCCTTGGCGGGACCGCCGCCGGCAGGCACCGCCTCGTAGGCGAGCTCCGAGACAGGACCCCAGTCGTGCTCAACTGGGGGCGTCTCCTGCGGGGTGGTGCGAGTCCGCCTGGCCCGCGTGGGCCGGGACCGTCTCGACGGCGCCGGCGCCTGGCCGAACAGATCGGCGCCCGGCACGGGCTCGATGGGACGCCGCGCCGGCACGGTGCGGGTGAGCGCCTGAAGAAGGTGGCCGGCGTCGCGCACGGGGTGGCCGGCATAGACCCGCGCAGGCTTCTCGCCTCCCCTGTCGAGGACGGTGAGGCGGGTGTCGAAGGTGGTTCCGCGCCGCGCATAGGCGCGCCCGTCGATGGGCGCCGTGAACACCGCATGAGCCGGCGGGTCGAGGGAGGCGAAGGCGTCTTGCCATGCGGCGTCGCCGGGGACGCAGTGCGCGGATGAGATCGCCACGAGCCGTCCGCCCGGCGGCAGCATCGAGACGGCCGACCTTATGTGGTGCAGATCGACATGATGGCGGATGCGGTCCACGCCGGGGCTTGCCGAGAAGGGCGGGTTCATCAGCACCACGGTGGGCCTGAGTTCCGACAGCCGGTCCCTGATCGTCTCCGCGTTGTGGCGGGTGACCGTGCAGCCCGGAAACAGGCCGGTGAGGAGGCAGGCGCGGACGGCGGCGATCTCGTTGAGGTGCAGCGCGTTGGTGTCCTTGCCGAGCGCAAGCTGCGCCATGACGGCCAGCATGCCGGTGCCTGCCGAGGGTTCCAGCACCACGTCGCCGGGCCGGATCATGGCGGCCTGCAGCGAGGCGTAGGCCAGAGGCAGAGGCGTCGAGAACTGCTGATACTTGAGCTGCTGCTCGGAGCGGCGCGTCTGCGAGGGCTCCAGCGCCGCCAGGGTCTCCAGCATCCGCAACATGGCGGCGGGTCCGGCCGGACCTGCACCGGCCTCGCGCCGCATGGCGCGGCCGTAGCGCTGGAGGAAGAGCACCAGCGCGGCCTCGGCCGCTTCGTAGGAATCCTTCCAGAGCCAGGCGCCGTCCGCGTCGGAGGCGCCGAAGGCATTCGTCATGGCGTTGCGGAGGGTCGCGGCATCGAGCGCCCGGCCGGCTTCGAGGACCGGCAGCAGGGTGCGGGCCGCGGCCAGCAGCGCGGCGGGCGCGGAGGCGGGCTGCAGCGCGGCGGGTTCGGCGATCGGGGAGACGGGAACGGCGGGCGGACGCGCGGGGGCATCCGGCGCCGGGTGGGCGTCGAGCATGGCAGGCTCCGTGCTGTAAATGCATGGAACCGGCGCAGGCCGGACGCGAAGCACCACTCCCGCCCCGCCCCGCCGGACTGCCCCAGGCCGGCTGGACGACCTAAATTCGTGGCGGGGCGCGGCGGGGGAGCAGATCGGAAGGGGGCGGGGTCGACAAGTTCAGGATGGAAGAGGCGGGTCGGTCGGACGGCTGCGGTCAGGCCCGGAGCGGGGGTCGGCAGCGCGGCGATCGCGCAAATCGCGGCTGGGGTGTACCTGACGGTGCGGCCGATGATCCTGGCAGCAGGGCGGTCTCCGGGCTGGAAGGGCATGGGCGACCGGCGCGCGGCGGGTCGTTCAGCCTGGAGGGCATCGCAGCCTCCGTCACGGCCGAGCTGGCGCGCCGCAAGGCCGAGGAGCGCACGCAAGAGGCCGGCAAGACCGCCTCTTGCCACGAAGGCCGTGGCGGCGGCAGAGGGCGCTCGATGCGGCTATAGGCGCCCGGTCCCGGTCTCCGCGACAGGATGTTTCTCGCTGCACACGAAGGCGGTTGCGGCAACTCTTGCACGCTCGCGCATTTTTGTGCGAATCTACGGCTCGTCGGCACGCGCAAACGGGCCGGCATCAAGCCGGACGAGCGTTGAGGAACCCCGATCATGGCAACCCGGTACAGCTATCCCATCGACCTCAAAAGGGCACGCGGAGGCGGCTTCTCGGTCACGTTTCCAGACTTCGAGGAGGCGTTCACGGATGGCGACTCGTTCGCCGAGGCAATCACAAACGCCCGGGAGCGGTTAGAGCAGGCGCTCGTGGGCCGCATGGCGCGGCGCGAGGACATTCCCGCCGGGAGTCCAGCCGAAGGCCGCCCGGTGGCGGTCCCCGGCGCGGTCCTGGCCGCGAAGACGGCCTTCTACGAGGCCCTGCGCGAGCAGCGGCTGTCCAACAGCGCCTTCGCGGTCGCCATGGGCATTCAGGAAAGCGAGGTCCGCAGAATGCTCGACCCCCGCCATGCAACCAAGATAGGCAGGCTGGAGCAGGCCCTGGCCCGCTTCCGGAAGCGCCTGGTGGTCAGCGTCGAGGAAGTCTGATGACTGCGTTCTGGCGATAAAGGCCGTTCCGGTCTATCCGTAGAAGCCGTTTCGGCATCGCACGCCCGGCTCGACTGCGGCGACGGCAGCGGCGACCCGATTCGGGAGCGAGCGAAATCGCGGAGCGTGCGGCCCGGCGGGCCGGGCGGGACGCCACAGTTGGTTCGTCCGGTAGCTCGAACGTCTCCAGTCCCTCTCGAGCGGTACAATCGCTACTCTTCGGGACAGAACGGGGAAAACGACGATGCGGGGAAGAAGGAAGGGGGCGTTTCATGCCAGATAGGAAATTCGATGTGTTCGGGCCATTTGAAATTCCGCGTACCGCAAATCGGCAGCGGGTCGACAGAAAAGCTCTCAGGGACTTCTGGAACGAGGTCGAGGCGCCGCACCAGAACAACGAAGGCCTGGCCTCAGCCAGCGGTTGCTATATTTTCGCGATCCGGGCGGGAAAGGGAGCAAAGCCCTGGTACGTCGGTCAAGCCACGAAGACATTCAGACAGGAGTGTTTCACGACCCATAAGCTGGTTCACTACAACGAAGTACTCACTGACAGGAAGGGAACGCCAATCCTGTTCCTTCTGGCACGAATGACGCCGACAGGACGATTCGCGAGCAAATTGGGACCGAGGGAGGCTAACTGAGTGGAAAACATGCTGATTCACCACTGCCTGAGTGCTAACGACGATCTGCTAAATGTACGTGGGACTGCCTTCTCAACGGAGGTCGTCATACCCGGGCTTATAAACAGTCCTCAGGCTCGCCGCTCCAGGGAAGCACGGGATCTGCGGGGCCTCCTCAACCTCGATTAGGGCAGGGCGTAGCCTGATTAGCTCAAACCAAAAGAACATCGAGATTGCATGCATGTGCAAACTGCTAGGGCAGCATATCAGTAGAGATAACGCAAACAGCGAAAAGCATATACAAGATGATCCTCAAAGGTCAACATATTGGAAGATTGGGATTCTTCCAAATTTGAGACGCAGCGTAATCGTGTATGTCTTTCCACAATTGAACTAAGCCCGGCCACAACTTATGGCTTATGTTTTTTCCGGTGCCATCATGGCTCCATATATCCCAGCCACTACTCACATCAAAGTACTTCCTATGCACGGGGTTAATCGTTTCCAGCATGAATTTGTGGAACTCATCCACTGACGACCATCCTTCACCAACGATAATTTCCTTAATTCTCTTCCTACGCGTCTCACTTATTTTTTTGTACAAGGATCCGAAATTATGTCCTTTAGGATCATTCTTCGCTTCCAGAAGCAATAAGGACTTATACAATAATTCAAACGCATGGCCGAGACAAAATACGCCAACGCTGTAACGATACAATCCTTCTTGGGAGAACGACGATGTTTCCAATCGCCCTTTCCCCAATTCCATGAACTCCTCCGAAATGTGCACATACGCGGCGATCTTCCCCATATTCACGCCTGGGTCTAAAGACTGATAGTTTTCAGTTTCGTGTAACGATTTTGGTGCGCGGTTCATGGCTTGTCCTGAATGATCCATGCGCGGGGCCTACCGCGTGAGGATCGGATGGCGGTCCAGAGGTCGGCGTAATCGGCAAGGCCGTCCCGAGAGCGCTTCCAGCCTTTCGCGGCACGCCAGGGGCCGCACCGGACGCCGCCCGCTGGAGCTGCAGGCCGCCATGCCATGTCGTCGCCGAACTCGAGAGTCACGGCCTTCGCCACTCGCAGCTCGCCACCGAAACGGACCGGTTGTCCGCGAGATAACTGGCGGAGTAGGTGCAGGCGCCGCTGACGCCGGCATACTTGCCGGTGCCACCAAGAAGCTCCCGTTGCCCGTCGCCGCCGCCACCGGCTTCCGTATCGCCCGCAGTCCTCTTCGCCATCCAGAACCATGTGTCGCCCGACGTGTCCGTGTTCGTGCAGGGTGTTTCCAGGTCCAGGCCGGCATCCGTCTTCCTCGCGTAGACCAGGCACACCACGAGACTACTCTCGCCCTCCGCGAAGGGGCCGCCGCTGCTCTCCGTGATGGTCGTCGTCCCGCGCAAGATGCCACCCGTGACCGTTCCACCTGCGTGGTCGAACGTGACGTAGTCGCGCTCGAAGCTGGTGACCAGCTCGACGGTGCCGCTTTCGCTTGCGGCGGCGGTGCCTGCCGCGCACCACAGGGCGATCATGGCAGCCGCAGCGACCGCCACGCGGCGCAGCCGCCGAGGACTGGTAAATGGATGTGTCATGATCGGTTCTCCCTTACACACTTTCCAGGCGATGCGTGCCACACCCACCCCGAAGCCATCGAGACCGATGCTCCCGGAGACAGGTATCTGTTCTCTCCTTCCCGCCGACGTCTGCCGTCCAGGCCCCCGCCGTCGTAGGCTCGCTGCGACCGCCTTCCACGAGAGCCGGCAGCGCCAACATAATGCGGATCGTGCCCGCCGTTTGGAAGACACCGTGACGGCACGCGGTCCGCAGCATGGCCCTTCCCGACCAACGCCCCGCGTGCCTGTCCAGGCGAAGCGGAACGGAATCCCCCCGAAAGCCTTCGTATAGGCCACCGTGACCGTCTCGCCGTGGCGCAGCGGTGCCGCCAGCACTAGGCCCACCGTGTTGTCTTCCCAGAAGGTGTTGCCGGTCGCACGGCGCGTCCCGTCGACCATAACCGTATAGGCCGAGTGGTTCCGCGCGTTCGTGTGCACCGCCTTGGGCCAGAACCGGAGGCTCCAGGTTCCGATCAGCGTGAAATTTGCGCCGACGCATACCCGTGTGGAGGAACCCCTTCACGCGGCGAGCGCTGCCTCGAAAATACCGCTTGTGGCGGCGCCAGGCCGGGGGTAAGGGCGAGGTCGTCCGATGCACCAGCGGCGCGAAGCAGGAGTGTAGCGATGTCGAGCGCGATACCGTTCGTTGAGCCGCCGCCGCGGAACCGACGATGAAGTCGCAGGCGCGCGTGGTCGTGATCGGCGGCGGCGTGATGGGTGTCGGGCTCCTCTACCACCTCGTCGAGGAAGGGTGGAAAGACGTCCTGCTGGTCGAGAAGGGCGAGCTCACCTCGGGCTCGACCTGGCACGCGGCGGGGTTGATCCCCCATTTCAACGGCAGCCTCAACATGGCGAAGGTGCATTTCTACGCTTCCCAGCTCTACCGGCAGCTGGAGGCGGAATCGGACCAGGCCACGGGCTGGCACGGCTGCGGTGCGATCCGGCTCGCGACCAACAAAGACGAAGTCGACTGGTTCCACCATGTGCAGGGCGTGCTGCGCTGCGTGGGCGCGGAGTGCCACCTGATCGGCCCGGCCGAGATCGCTCGGCTGCACCCGCTGCTCGACACCGAAGGCGTGCTGCTCGGTGCCTACACGCCGGGCGACGGGCACACCGATCCCGCCGGCAGCACCATGGCGATGGCCGCCGTCGCGCGCCGGGGCGGCGCCGGGATCGAGCTCCGCAACCGCGTGGTCGACATCGCCCGGCGCCCCGGCGGCGAGTGGGACGTGGTCACCGAGCGGGGGACCATCGTCGCCGAGCACGTGGTCAACGCCGCAGGCGGGTTCGCGCCGCAGGTGGCCGCGATGGTCGGGCTCGGGGTCCCCATCGTCAACATGGTCCATCAGTACTTGGTGACCGAGAACCTTGACGAGGTCGCGGCGCTGGAACTGGAGCTGCCGGTGGTCCGTGACCCGCGCGCCTCCTGCTACTACCGCCAGGAGCAGGACGGGCTGATCGTTGGCCCCTACGAGACCGACGGCGCGCAGCCCTGGGCGCTCGACGGGATCGACTGGTCTTTCGACGCCGAACTGCTGCCGCCCGATATCGACCGGCTGATCCCGTGGCTCGAGCGCGCCGCCAAGAGCCTCCCAGTCTTCGAGAACGCGGGCATCAGGCGGGTTGTCAGCGGTCCGATCACGCACACCCCGGATGGCGGATTCCTGATCGGGCCGGCGCCGGGGCTCGACAATTTCTGGATGTGCTGCGGGGCGGGGATCGGCATCACCCAGGGGCCTGGCGCGGGCAAGTATCTCGCGCAGTGGATGGTGCACGGCCAGACCGAGATCAACGTGCGCGAGATGGAGGCGCGGCGGTTCGGCGACTGGGCGGTCGGTAAGTACAGCGTCGAAAAGGCGGTCGACGAGTACCAACAGATGTACAAGGTCCATTATCCCGGCGAGTACCGGGAGGCCGGGCGGCCGATCAGGACCACGCCGATCCACGACAGGCTCGCCGCGCGCGGCGCCGTGTTCGCCGAAACGTTCGGCTGGGAACGCGCCAAGTGGTTCGCGCCGGAAGGCGTCGAGGAGCGCTACGGCTTCCGGCGCATGAACTGGTTCGACGCGGTGGGCGAGGAATGCCGCGCGGTGCGCGAGCGGGTCGGCGTGCTCGACCTCACGGCGTTCTCCAAGTTCGACGTGACCGGCCCCGATGCGGCTTCGTTCCTCGACCGTATCCTCGCCAACCGCGTGCCGGGCGAGGGCCGGATCGCACTGGCCCACGCGCTCACCGAACTCGGCGGCATCGAGAGCGAGTTCACTGCCACGCGGCTGGGCGCCGACCGGTTCTATCTACTGTCCGCCGCCGTCGCCCGGATCCACGATTTCGACTGGCTGGTCCAGCACCGGCACGCGGACGAGGATGTGGAGATTACCGACGTGACCGACGATTACGGCGCTCTGCTGGTCACGGGCCCACGCGCGCGCGACCTGCTCGCCCGGCTGACCGACGCCGATCTCGACAACGGTGCATTCCCCTGGCTGTCGGTGCGCGAGATCGAGGTCGCGGGCGTCCCCGCTCGGGCGCTCCGGGTGTCCTATGCGGGCGAACTCGGCTGGGAGCTGCACCACCCGATGGAAGGCATGGCGGCGCTCTACGACGCTGCGATGGAAGCGGGCGAGGGCTTCGGCGTCGCCGATGTTGGCCTCTACGCGCTCGACGCGTTGCGCATGGAGAAGGGCTACAAGGCCTGGGGGCTGGAATTGACGACCGAGATCACGCCGATCGAGTGCGGGCTGGAGCGCTTCGTCGATTTCGACAGCCCGTTCATCGGCCGCGACGCCGTGCGCGAGCGGGCCCGCAAGGGCGTCGAGAGCCGGCTGGTCTATCTCGCAGTCGACGCCGTTGACGCCGACGCCCACGGCAGCGAGCCGGTCTATGCCGGCGGCCGCATGGTCGGGCTCACCACCAGCGGCGCGTACGGATACGCCGTGGGCCAAAGCATCGCCTTCGCCTTCGTCGAGGCCGATTGCGCCGAGCCCGGCAGCGAGCTCGAGATCGCGATGCTGGGCGACCGCCACGCGGCCCGGGTGCTCGCCGAGCCGCTTTACGATGCCCGGAACCAGCGATTGAGAGCGTGACGCGGCGAAGCCGCAAATGCCCTCAAGGTCGGTTGATCGTTGCATCGGTCTGCCTCATCCGCCTTGTGGGCCGCGCCGGCACCGCCGGACTGCCCCCGGCCGGCTGGCCGGACGATCGCCGGCGGGAGGCGCGGAGACGCGGGGGAGGCGCTCAGGCTGCCGGGCGGCCGGGGATCAGGTCAGAGCGACGGGCTCGACGCAGCGGGGATCGTCGTTGGCCGGCCGGTTGACCAGCGTGCTCACCGGATGGGCGGTCATGTCGTCCGCCGGGTAGGGCGCGAGCGCCACGTCCTCCCCCGCGAGCCAGGGGCCGTAGGCGTCGGGCAGCAAGATGACCGGCATGCGGCCATGTACCGGCGCCACCGTCTCGTTGGCGGCGGTCGTCAGGATGGTGCAGGTCTCGACGGCGTCGCCCTGACTGAGTTCGGCGAGGGAGCCCGTAAGCGCCGCACCCGCCGGCACCGTCCAGCGCTCCCACAGGCCGGCGAAGGCGAAGGGCGCGCCGTCCCTGAGCCCGAACAGCCAGGGCTGGCGGGTCTTGCCTTCGCGCCGCCACTCATAGAACCCGTCCGCCGGGATCAGGCAGCGACGCGCGCGGAAGGCAGCGCGGAACGAGGGTTTCTCGTGCGCAGTCTCGGCGCGCGCGTTGATCAGCCTGTAGCCGATGTTGGGCTCCTTGGCCCACGCGGGGATCAGCCCCCAACGCAGCATGGCGAGCGTATGACCCTCCCCCGCGGCGCGCGCAACCGCGACGTCCTGGCTCGGCGCGACGTTGTA
Organism: Alphaproteobacteria bacterium; assembly: GCA_965221125.1. GTDB lineage: Bacteria > Pseudomonadota > Alphaproteobacteria > UBA828 > UBA828 > WTGU01. The sequence continues at coordinate 12,447 of CBDCRW010000002.1, read as the reverse complement.
GCGGGGCCGCAGGTTGAGCGGCGTGCCGATGAGGTCCATCCGCTCGTGCAACTCGCGCCATGTCATGCGTTGGGTGAAGCGACCGCACATTCCACGAAACTACCCGCAGCGGCGGCGGGCTGTCATATTGTTCTTGCAATGTTCCTGTAGTAGTGTTCGCCACATGGACGAGAAGTACGATATCCCGGTCGAGCGGAGCGACCTGCTGTTCACCGTCGAGATGGCGTTGCTCAAGGCGAAGCGCTTGTGGCCGAGGAAGCGCGTTCCCGGCGACCACGACCGGATGAAGCCGGTAGCCAGAGCGGTGGTGGAGCATCTGGAACTCTGCCGCATGCGCTGCTACCGGCGGGCTCCGGCGCCCCATCACAGCATCCCGGACCCCTTCAAGACGCCGCGGCGGAGCGGCGGCAATGACGGGTCGGACGGCGCGCCGGGCGGATGACGGGGCCGGGACGCTTCAGAGCAGGCCTTTTTGCTTGAAGCTGAAGGCGTCGCCGGGCGTCACGACGATATGGTCGTGGAGGTCGACGTCGATCGTCTTGAGGGCGTCGCGCAGGCGGTTGGTCATCTCGACGTCCGCCCTCGACGGCGTGGGGTCGCCCGAGGGATGCGCGTGGAGGACGACCAGGGCGGACGCACCCACCTCCAGCGCGCGAACGCAGACCTGGCGGGGATAGACAGGGGTGTGGTTGATCGTGCCGGTCTGAAGCAGTTCGTCGCGAATCAACCGGTTCTTGGTGTCCAAGTATAACGCCCGGAATTCCTCGATGTCGCGGTGCGCGGTTAGCGACCGGCAGTACTCGACGACCTTCTCGTAGGTCGCGAGCTGAGGATGAAACCTCTCGGGCAGCGCGGCCCTGGCCATGGCGATTCCGAGCGCCTCGGCGGTCTTGATGGCGGCGATGCCGGCCTCGCCCAGCCCGGCGACGGCGCGGAGCGTGTCGGGCCGGGCCGCGAGGACGCGGGCGGGCGATCCGAAGGTGTCCAGCAGGACCGTTGCGAGCAGCGAGGCTTCGGCGGCGGCGTGCGATCCCGCCAGCAGGAGCTGGAGAAGCTCGCGGTCGTCGACGGCCTCGCGCCCGGCGCGGAGGAAGCGCGCGCGTAGTTCGTCGTGGCCGATACCGGCGAGCTGCTGCGCTGCGGGCGCGGGGAACGGCGCCGCGTCGTGCAGGCCGGTGGTGGGCGTATCGGAGAGACTCATCGCCCGGCTCTCCGGAGCCTGGCCACCAGCGCGTCGATCATGTGCGGATCGGCGCCGCAGACCTGGCCCCAGCCGCGCAGGTTGCGCTCGAATTCTTCCAGCGCGCCAAGATGGGCGTTGAAGAGCGGATCGTCGGACGTGGCCGCGAGGACAGAGTTGCCGGAGACGGCAATGCCGGTGATGGCGGGGTCGGTCATCGGTTCGAGGACCAGCAGCCAGCACAGGAAGGCCGCGAACATCGGCGAGAGGTTCTTGCCCCGGCGGGGGTCCATGGGGTGCATGGCCGGGGACACTCGTGCCGGAGACGGTGCGGGAGGCAGGTCGGGGATCGCGAGGGCGGCGTTCGTATGGGGCATGGCACGGCTCCATGAAGCGGAATGGAAACGCCCCGCCGCGGGAGGAGAGACCGCGGCGGGGCGCCGAAGGAGAGCGGGAGGCGACGCCGGAGTCCTCCAGGTTCCGCGCCGCTCGCCCGACCGGAGCCGGCCTTCGCTCCTGGCGGCGCCGGAGAGAGCGGGGGTAAGGTGCGCTCAGTCGTCTTCGGGGAACATCACCGTCACCACCGGCTCACCGACATCGCCGGCGCCGATCGCCACGATGGGAAAGTGCTTGCGGGGCGCCCGGTGGCTGTCGCGGAGGTCCTTGCGGACGTCGCGCACCAGCACGCACATGGTCACGCGGTCGCGGTTGGATGCGCGGCGCGCGTAGTGGTGCGCCATCCAGACGACGTCCCACAGGCGCCCGCGCTCGTCCTGGAAGCCGCGGTACCCCTCGGGGAGGGCGATCAGGCGGGTCCAAACGGTGCGAGTGACCGCGACGGGGATGGTGAATCCGGCCTCGCGCGCGGTGTCGGAGACGTCGACGAGGATGCCGTCCTCGATCGCCTGGGCACGGGAATAGGTGGAGATGACGGGACCGAATGCGGCGGCGTTGCCGGGTTTATGGGGCATGGTCGATTCCCTCCCAACGCTCGACGCGAACCAGGGCCTTGCCGTCGGCGACCTCGATGTCGGGGGCTCCGTCGGGTCTTGGGCGGACGGTGACTACCGGCTTGTTGCCGGGCGGCGGCGGCGGATCGGAAACCTCCGTGGTGATGGTGGCGGCGTCATCGACGAACCGGATCAGCACCGTGCCCCCGGTGACCGCGACGCCGCCGGGCGGGCGCGGGCCGGTCAGGGTGACGACCGGCGGCTCGCCCTTCTCCGTGAACCTGGCCGGGACGGGCAGCGACCTGTCGCGCTCCCAGGGATCCTCGTCCCGGCCCATGCAGCACGCATGGACGTGAGTCGGGCCGCAATGATCCACGGACTTCCAGTTGGGGTCCTGGTTGGCGACCTCGATAGCCTTCTCCAGCGCCTCCTCGAGCGTGTCGGCTTCGACGGAGACGGTGTTGCCGTGGTAGGCGGCGTAGCCTGCCTGCACCGAATACCAGGTCATGCCGCCGCCCCTTCCGGCGCCGGGGTCTCGGGCCCTAACTCCACCGCGACCTTGCCGCCGCTGACCTTGATGGAGACCTCGCGGTCGCGCGGCATCACCCAGAAGATCTCGCGCCAGACGGCTTCTGCGATGGTGTGCTTCCTGGCCTCGTCCTCGCTGGCCAGCAGCTTGATCGCCATGTGGGTCGCGTCCTCGCGGAAACGGCGGCGCTGGGTGTCGCAGCTGTCCGCGTCCGGGTCGTCCGAGACCGAGAAATACGCCGCCTGCAGGAGTTGGCAGAGTGCCGGGGGCTGCAGATCGCTGTCCCTGGTAACGAGCGGATACGCGTCCTCGACCCAGGTCCCCTCCTCGCCGATGAAGGCGATGTCGGCCGGGATGGCGATGGTCTCGGGCGGCCCGTCCCTGTGCACCACGTCAAGGTGAATGTGGATGGCCTCGGGCCGCGCCAGCGTGTCCGGCAGGCCCGGCGCGGTGGGTACGTCGGAGCACGGCTCGGACCCGGCGCGCAGAGCATCGAGGGGATGGGTAACGCCGGCGTCGGTGATGTCTATGCGCACGCTCTCCACCCGCGCGAGCGCGTCGTACCAGGCGTAGCCCTCCAGGCGCGTGTCGGCCTCGAACAGGCGGCCGGCGATCCCTGCCCGTTCCGCCGCCCGCCAGAGGCACTGCTGGTCCTGGGTCTCCGCATCGACCGCCATGACGAGGGTGCCCGGGCTGACCGGCTCACGGTTCGGCGTGTCGCGCCAGTCGTCGATATCGGCGATGGCCGGGCGCCAGGGACGCAGCACGGCCGGCGCGATCGGCATGTCGATGCCCGCCTTTCGGGCCGCGGTGAAATGGGCGTGGGGGAGCGCAGGCGTGGGGTCGGCGCGGCGCATGGCCCGGTAGATGGCGATACGGGCCGCCTTGCGCATCTCGTCCAGGAAGGGCGTCTGCACGGCCTCGCGGCGGGCGGGCAGGACCAGCTCCAGCTCGGGGCAGGCGTCGACGTCGGCGACCACCGACCAGGTGCCGCCGTCGATGGTGTCCATCGTGGGCAGGCATACGGAGAGCGTGAGCCCGTGGAAGTTGAGGTCGGAGTTGTTGAAGCCGGGGAACCTGCTGTCGAAGACGCCGAAGGAGAGTCCCTGCCAGCGCTCGACGTGAAGGGCGCCGTCGAGGAACGACTGGCGCTCGACGGCCTCGCCGTTGACGGCCGCGGCCAGCGGGCAGTGCCGCGCGGCGGCGGCGAAGGCGGCCCGGATGCCTTCCCGGGTCTGGTCCGCGCGGAAGGAGATCGCGGTGCCGCTGGGCAGGGGGGCATCTTCGCAGGAAACAATCCGGGCCTCCTGCTTTCCGATGAAGCACTCGGGCGTGAGTTCGACCCGCCAACCGGGCATGGGTGCGCGCCCGGCGGTGCTCGGCCGCGATGAGATGACACAGCCGCGCTTGGACAGCGCATAGACCCCCATGCCGGCGGGGTCCTCGCGCTTTGCCGTGGGGGCGTCCCAGCCGCTCTCGCCGAAGGAGAGCAGGACGGCCGGGTCGGCGATGCCGAAACCGTCGTCGGTTACGGTGACGACGGTGCCGCCCTCGGGCACGGCCTCGGTGGCAACGTCGAGGCGGGTCGCGCCGCTGCGGCGTGAGTTCTGGATCAGCTCTGCCGCCGCGTCCGCGACGGAGGCGTTGAAGAATCTCGAGACCCGGTCGATGGCGCCTTCGTGGACGCGGGCCCGGATCGTAGCGGGCAGATGGGAAGGATCGGTCATGGTGGTCTCCCATGAAAGCGGTGGACGGAAGGGCGCCCCGCCGAACGGAGCCTGGGGTCGCTGACCCGAAGGGCCGCCGACTGGCGGGGCGCAGGCAACGAACGTGGCGCCTACGTGCGGCGCAGGAAGGCGGGGATATCCAGCGCGTCGCCGGCGGTATCGTGGCCGTTGCCAGGAACCGGCGGCACGGGCGGGACGTCCTCGGTGGACGCATCGCCGTCGCCGTCATCGCTGTTCTCGAAGCCCACGGTGCTGACGATCACCCTGGGTCCGCCGCCCCCGACGGGGACGGCGTTCACGGCGTCGATCGCCTCGTGGCCGGTGGGGGCGATGGCTTCCCCGTCAGAGGTGCCGTTGCGCGGTGAAGACGGCTCAGCCGGTTCCGCATCGGCGGTATCCGACGCCTGCCCCTCGGGAGCCTCGGCGTCCGCGGCCGGCGCGGGCTGGTCCGCTTCGGCCTCCTGCCGGGCACCGGACTGAGCCCCGTCCGAAGGTGCCGCGTCCTGGGACGGCTGGTCCGCAGGCGGCGCTTCCGGCTCGGCAGAGGCCGCGTCTTCGTCGTCGACGTGGCCGGAGTCGAAGGCGCCGAAGCCGGGCGGCGCCCATGCGAGCGCGGCGGCGTGGCCCTCCTTCGTGACGCCCAGCGGCGGCGAAACCCCCTTGGCGAACGCGGTCTCCATCGCGGTCGCCAGCGTCGCCTTCTTGTCCTTGCGGTGGGTGTGCGCCCACTCGACGCCGAGGACCTCGCGGGCGACGCCGAGCATCTTGTCCTTGCGGACGCGCGACCAGAACATCTCGGCGGTCGGCCGGACGTGCGACGCGAACTCGATATCGAGCCGGGCGACGGTAGCTTCGAGCTCGGGCCGGGCGTCCGCCTCGAACGCGAGCTGGCCGTTCACCGTGCGCGCGACGCAGGCGGCGAACAGGCGCTGCTTGTCCGACCCGGGCAACGCCCGGAGCGCCGCGAAGGACTCCTGGCGGTCCTGGATATCCAGCCAGTCGAAGGGGAGCGAGGAGCGGTCGGCCAGCATGGTCTCGCCCGGGCTCCAGTCGCCGAAGGCGTCGTCGTTGACGCGGAGCGGCGGGCGGTCTGCGGTCTCGCGCACCGCGATGTCGAGCGCGTGGTCGTGATGGCCGGGGGTGAACACCGCGCGACGCACCTTCGGTGCTAACTATCTGACACAGGGTCGCTTTTTCTCCCTCATCGTGCAACCGGGTGACGGATGCCGCAACAGTCCGTTCCCCCGGGTGCAACCGCAACCGGGAGAATGCGATGCCCAGGATCAACCTCACGGACGCCCGCATAGCCGCGCTCAATCCCCGCAAGACCGCACGCGACATCCGAGACGGCAAGCTCAAGGGCTTCGGCGTCAGGGTGCTGCCCTCGGGCCGCAAGCGCTTCTTCGTCCACTGCCAGCACGACGGCGAGCGCGTCTGGAAGATCGTCGGCGACGCCGCCGGGATGAGCGTCGCAGAGGCGCGATCCCGCGCGGCCAGCATGCTCGCGGCGATCCGGCGGGGCGAGCCCGCGCCCGCACGGCCCGAAGAGACGCTCTTCGAGACTGTCGCCCAGACCGTGTTCGATCGCCACCGGCGGCTCTGGAAGGCGGGCACGCTCACGGTCAACCGCAACTACCTGCGCAACCAGATACTGCCCCACTTCGCCAAACGTCCCATCGCCGACATCGACGCGCGCGAGGTCAAGAACTGGTTCGCATCCCTCCACGCCACGCCGGTAGCCGCCGACCGCTCCATGCCCGTGCTCTCCGTCGTCATGCGCGAGGCCGAGGCCATGGGTCTCCGTCCCGAGGGCTCCAACCCCTGCCGGGGCATCCGGCGATACCGCCGCAAGGGGCGCGCGCGCTTCCTCTCCGACGACGAGATACGCAGACTGTCCGAACGGCTGTCGGCCCACGCCGATCAGTATCCCCGGCAGGTCGCCGCGGTCCGCCTCCTTCTGCTGACCGGATGCCGCAAGAGCGAGATCCTCACGCTCCGATGGTCGGACTACCGCGAAGGACGCCTGTTCCTCAGAGACTCCAAGTCCGGACCCAGAACGGTCTGGCTCTCCCAGCCCGCCAGGAACGTTCTCGACTCCCTCCCACGGACCGGCCGGTGGGTCTTCCCGGCGGCCCGCAGCGGCGGGCCGGAAGGCTCCGCCTCGCTCGACCGCTTCTGGGACGCGCTGCGCACCGAAGCCGGTCTTCGGGATGTCCGCCTTCACGATCTGCGGCATAGTTACGCCAGCATCGCGTTGAAGAACGGCGAGACCGTTCTCGCCATCGCCCGGCTGCTCGGACACCGAAGCCCCCAGACCACCCTCGCATATACCCATTTCGCCGACGCCATGGCGATGGACGCCGCCGAGACCATCGGTACCGTACTCGGAGGCCGGCCATGAGCGCCGCGCGCCGCGTGCGCCTCACCGACACGGCGGTCGCCCGGTTGCGCCCGCGCGAGCGTGAATACACCGTCTGGGACAGCCGTATGCCCGGCCTCGGGGTCCGGGTTCGTCCTTCCGGAGGGAAGAGCTGGGTCCTGTTGCGGGCAGCGGCGGACGGGTCGCGGCGGACGACGCTCGGCCCGGTCTCGGCAATGGGCGTCGAGGAGGCGCGCCGGGAGTGCCATGCGCGGCGCGCGAGCCCGGAAACGGAACCGGCGCCCAGGCGCACCGTTCCCCTGTTCCGGGACTTCGTCGAGGGCGAGTGGAGGGAGGTTCAATTCGAGCGATGCAAGCCCTCGACCAGGAAGGGCTACCGTTCGCTGCTCGACGCCCGGCTGCTGCCAGCCTTCGGGCCGAAGCCGCTCGACCGCATCGCCCAGGCCGATGTCAGGCGCTGGTTCGACGCGTTCAGCCGGACCGCGCCGGGCAACGCCAACCACGCTCTCGCCCTCCTGCGCCAGATCATGAACTTCGCCGGCGCGCACGGCCATGTCGGCGCCAACCCGGCGCGCGGCACCAAGCCCAACCCGCGCCCGGCGCTCACCCGCTTCCTGTCGCGTGAGGAGGTCGACCGCCTTCACGTTGCACTCGACAGGGAGGCCGCGAAGGGAAACAGGTTCCGGCAGCAGGCCGACATTGTCCGGCTCCTGCTGCTCACCGGGTGCCGCAGGGGCGAGATCGTCGAGCTGCGCCGGTCGGAAGTTCATGGTGACATGCTCGTGCTTGTCGATACCAAGACCGGGCCGAGGAAGATTCCCCTCGGCACCGAGGCCCGGCGCATCCTCGCACGACAGCCGCAAACGGAAAGCCCCTTCGTGTTCCCCTCGCCGCGCGACCCTTCGCGGCCGCGCGGCCGCATACTCCCTCTCTGGGAGCGGGTCCGGCGCGAGGTCGGCATCGAGGACGTGCGCCTTCACGATCTCCGGCATACGCACGCCAGCCACGCGGTGATGAACGGCGTGCCGGTGCCCGTCGTCTCCCGCATGCTGGGGCACTCCAACACCCGGATGACCCTGCGCTACGCCCACCTCGGAGACCGCGATATCGAGGCCGCCGCAGAAAGGGTCGGCCAGGAGATCGCCGCCTTGATGGACCTGTAACGGCCACAGCCGGATGACGCTATGCGGGCCCTGCGCCCGGCAGGGTATCGTGGCGTCTGCCCAGAAGGGCGAGGCGGGGCCGTCGTCCGCGAAGGAGTCCTCCCAGGCAAGCAGGCCCCAGGGCGCGGCCTCGAGGTCGGCCTCGGTCTGGGTGCGAACCGGGACCGGCCCGCCCTCAGCGCGTCCCGTGCGTCCCGCCGCCGCCAGCCACTGCCTGCGGTAGTCCGGGTGGCGCCTGCGGATGCGCCAGGCGGTGACCGCGCCGAAGGCCGCGAGGCCGCCGCTCACAGGAACTATCCCGGCGTGCCGTCCCTACCATCGGAGAACGCCCTCCAGCCCGGTGGTATGCACAGGCTCCGCCCCGTCGCTCTCATGACGCGTCGCCTTCACGCCGAAGGAGACATCGGGTGCGTTGGCATTGGCCGCCGGTGAGAGCCGCCAGCCGAGCGTGTAGTCGCGCGAGCCCGTGGCAAGCCCCAGTCCCACATGCGGGCTGCCGGTGAAGCGCCCCGAGAAGGCCGGGAGACCATACGCCGCCTCCGCCTGCCAGCGGCTGGTCGCCTCGCCGAAGCCGGTGCGGTCGGCCAGCGGGTCGGTCGCGAACAGCGCGTCGAGACCGCCCTGCGCCGACCCGCCCCAGTCCTGGCGCAGCGTGAGCGACAGACCACGCTCGGTGCCCGGATCGGGGTCGAAGACCATCGAGGCCGCAAAGCCCCGGTCCTCCAGGTCGTCGTCACCGTGCGCGATCAACGTGCGGCCCGAGAGGTCGAGGCTGAGCCCCATCGCGGGATCGACCCAGGCGATGCCGCCGCCGAGCTCGACACCGAAGCCGGTCTCGGCATCGCCCCCGTCATGGCGCGCGCCGATCTCAAGCCTGGGCGTGAGATGACCGTCGCCCTCCGTGGCGATGGCGTAGCTGCCCTCCAGACCGACCCGGAGCCGCGTCACGTCGGAGTCCGACGCCGCAAGCTCGTGCGTCTTCTCCGAGCTCGTCCGCGCCCACAAGGCGTCCGACGTCAGCGCCAGCGCAAGGCCGCTCCCCTCCTTGGACAGCGTCACAAGGTCGCTGCGCGCGCCTGCCGCCGCCATGGTCCAGGAGATGTCCGATTTGAGCGTGCCGCCCACGGAAGGCTTCAGCGTCACCTCGCCCGTGCCGTAGCCGGCGGCGCCCCAGAGCTTGAGACGTTCGGACGCCTGGATGGCCGCATAGGGAACGGCGGCTGTCAGCGACGCCTCGACATCGCCGTCGCCCGTCCGCACCGCTCCGTTGCACAGACTCCCGTCCATGTCGTCGGGACAGGGCTCGGCCCCGATGCCGCTATCGTTGTAGCCGCCCTCGCCGGAACTCTGCATGAGCGCGAGCCCGGCGAGCCAGTTGCCGCGCGCGTAGTCCGCGCCGAGCATGGCGGTGGTGGTCTCGCCGTCGAGCGAGAAGGTGCCCTCTCTTCCGTCGAAGCTTGACTGCGCCGCCCGGCCCCAGAAGGCAAGGCTGCCGCCGCTGCCGTCCTGCTCCCCCGTCGCGGTGAAGCTCAAACCCAGCAGCAGCTCGTGCGACGTCACGGTGCGGGATTCGCCCAACCCATGGGCATCGTCCAGTCCATGGCCGCCGTCGAAAGCCGGACCCGATCCGGGGTCCTCGACGTGCGTGCCGAACTCGGACAACACCAGAAGCAGGCCTGTCCCGGATTGCGAGCCGAGGCCACTGCCGGAGAGGCCCGCGCCGCCAAGGCCGGCATTGTCGTTGGCCGCCATCGACAACGATCCGAAGGACCTCGCCCCGAACCCGTTGGCCGCGCCGTCAGCCCCCGAGCCCGCTCCGAAGCTCAGCGCCTGCCCGGCGATCGTGCCCTGCGCGCCCGCCGTGCGCGGCGCCGCGATGCGGCCGGCGATCCCGTCGAGCGCCTGCTCCGCCACCGTGCGCCCGAAGCGCGCGAGCCACGCCGCCGGCATCGGGTCGTCGTTGACGATCGTGGCCACGCCCACGGCATCCGCGATCGCCGCGCCATGCGCGTCCGACAGCACGACCTCGAAGGTCTCCGGGTCTTCGTCATGGCTGTCGTCGATCACCAGGGCCGCCATGATCCGGTGCTCGGTCGCGCCCGCTCTTATCGACGCAAATTTCTTTCCGGTAGAGGCCGAAAAGTCCACGCCCCGCTTCGCCGACACCGGGCTCGACTCCCGCACCCGGTAGTAGAACCAGGCGCCCTTCTCCAACGCCTTGCTGAGCGTCACCGTGAACTCGACCCGCCGGTACGGACCCTCCTTCACCTCGACATCGTTCACCGAGAGCGTCGGCACGCCCGCCGCCGCCACGTCGTCGTCCGCCACCGCGACCGAGGCCGCGTCATTGGGCGACACCGCCACCGCGTACCCCGTGCCGGCGGCAAGGGTCGCGGTGACCGAGCCGTCGGGCTCGTCCGCCCCGTCGTTCACCGTCGCGACCTCGAAGGCGATGCTGCCCCCGGTCGGGATCACCACCTCCCGCGTGCCGGTCTGGCCGGAAGCAGCAAAGTCCCCGCTCTGGGTCACCGCGAGGCTCACCGTCAGCGCCGCGTGCGGCGCCGGCGTGGCCGTCAGGGTGAACGAGGCCGGGGCTCCTTCCGTCACCCCGGCACCGGCGGCGATGCTCACCACCGGCTCGTCATTGTCGCGCACCGCGACCGTGCCGGCCGCCTGGCCCGCCGCCACCGTGTAGCCCGCGCCCGCATCGAGCGTGACGCTCACCGCGCCGTCGGGCTCGTCCACGCCGTCGTCGGCCGTGGCAAGGGCGAGCGTGGCGCTCGTCGCGCCCGCCGCCAGCGTCAGCTGCCGGCTGCCCGTGCCGGGCGCGCTCAGCACGTCGCCGGTCTGGGCAACGGTGAGCCCGACCGTGAGGTTGCCCGCCGGCGCCCGGTCGGCATGGACGGTGAAGACCGCGTTGCCGCCCTCGTCCACGGGGCTCCCGGCCGAGAGCCGGAGCTCGGGCGTCACGGGGTCCGGAACCGGGTCGTCATCGTCGGCCACGGCCACCGAGGCTGTGCCGGCGCCGCCGACCGTGTAGCCCGTGTCGGCCTCGACCGTCGCGCTCACCGAGCCGTCCGGCTCGTCCACGGCGTCGTCCGCCGTCGCGACCTCTATCGCCACGCTGCCCCCGGTCGGGATGGTGACCTGCCGCGTGCCGGTCTCGCCCGATGCGGCGTAATCCCCGCTCTGGCCCACCGTCAGCGTCACCGCGAGCGGTGCGGCAGGCGCGGGTGTCGCCGTGACGGTGAAGGACGCCGAGGCACCCTCCGTCACCCCGCTGCCGCCCGAGACCGTAACCTCGGGAACCGCCGCCGGCGTCTCCGGCTGCGCCGCGGCAGCTTCCTCCAGGCAGTCGAGCGCGTCCACCACCGGCTGCCAGCGGCCCGGCGAATACGTCGCCATCATCTGCCGCGCCTGCGCCGCCGTCATGCCGCCGGTCTCTTCGTTCAGCCCGGCCAGTGCCTGCTTCCAGCGCGCCACGTGCGCATTACCGTACTGCGTCTCCCCGATATAGCGGTTCACGTCCGCCTTGACCGATGTCAGATCGCAGCCGTGCGCCTGAACGGTGTCCTGCGTCCCGGCGGGCGCCACGTCGATGGTCGCCGTCCCCGCGAGGTCGTCGAACAGCTGCACATTGCCGTCCTCCCGGACCTCCGGCGTCACGGTCACAGTGAGCGTCATGGCCTCGGCGGCATTGTGGGTGAACGTCCAGCTCGTGCCGGTGTGGCCGTTCGAGGCGCCCTGAACGTAGTTCCCCTGATACGCCAGGGTGCCGGTCGACTCGTACTCCACCCGGTAGGACGTTGCGTGCTCCACCGCGTCCCACGTCACCGTCGCGCTGGCGGCGTCGACCGCCGTCACCTGGACGTTGGCGACCGGCGTGTCCGGGACCTCGACAGCGTCGTCGCTGCTGCCCGGCGTCTGGAGCTGGGGACACGAACCGTGGAAGCCGAGCGGCAAGCAGAAGGTTCCGTGCGAGGGATCCGCCAGCCGGTACTCGCCGTCCGTCAGCCTGAAAATCATATAGCCGTTATGCGACGCATCATAGAGCGGAGGCTTGAAGCGCACCCTCCTGGAAGGCCGGTCTTGCCCCCTCTGGAACGAGAACGAGCCGCTCCCGATCGTGCCGCTGATGTCGTCCTCCACCACCCAGTGAATCCTCGGGTAGCCCACCGGCGGGCCGCTCGTGCCCCGCACCGTGTAAAGCAGCCTTCCCGACCCGTCGATGCCGGACAGCTCGACCCGCACGACGGGGAAGTCGTCCTTGATGATCAGCATCGAGGACGTGTAGGGCGGCTGGGCCTGGCCCCTGGGCGGGATGGGCACGATGCCCATGAAGCCCGAGGTCGGCTTGGCCGACACCGTGCTCGGCTTCAGGCGAACCGTCACCCGCTCGGGCCGCTCGTGCATGTCCGAGTCGGAAAGAACCCGGAGCGTCATCAGGCGCAGCGTCGTCTGGCCCGCCGGGAGGGTGGCGAGCCAACACTCCGTTCCCCCGGTCCGGTCGACGAAGTC
>CBDCRW010000001.1:0-102229 GCA_965221125.1 Alphaproteobacteria bacterium | reverse complement strand
CCGCGTGCGCGACATGTTCGAGCAGGGCAAGAAGAACGCGCCCTGCCTCATCTTCATCGACGAGATCGACGCCGTCGGCCGGCACCGGGGCGCGGGCCTCGGCGGCGGCAACGACGAGCGCGAGCAGACGCTCAACCAGCTCCTCGTCGAGATGGACGGCTTCGAGGCCAACGAGGGCGTGATCCTGATCTCGGCGACCAACCGGCCGGACGTGCTGGACCCCGCCCTGCTCAGGCCGGGCCGCTTCGACCGCCAGGTCGTGGTGCCGAACCCCGACGTGCTCGGGCGCGAGAAGATCCTCAAGGTGCACATGCGCAAGGTGCCGCTGGCGCCGGACGTGAAGCCCCGCACCATCGCGCGCGGCACGCCCGGCTTCTCGGGCGCGGACATCGCCAACCTCGTGAACGAGGCCGCGCTGCTGGCAGCCCGGCGCGGCAAGCGCGTCGTCACCATGATCGAGTTCGAGGACGCCAAGGACAAGGTCATGATGGGCGCCGAGCGGCGCTCCATGGTGATGACCGACGAGGAGAAGCGCCTCACCGCCTACCACGAGGGCGGCCATGCGGTGGTGGCGGCGCACCTCGACGCCTCCGACCCGATCCACAAGGCCACCATCATCCCGCGCGGCCGCGCGCTTGGCATGGTCGTGCGCCTGCCGGAGGGCGACCGCATCTCGGTCAGCCGCGAGAAGCTCGAAGCCGACATCACCGTCGCCATGGGCGGGCGCATCGCCGAGGAGATGATCTTCGGCTACGAGAAGGTGACCAGCGGGGCTGCGTCCGACATCAAGATGGCGACCCAGATCGCGCGCGGCATGGTTACCCAGTTCGGCATGTCCGACGAGCTCGGGCCGCTCAGCTACAGCGAGAACGAGCAGGAGGTCTTCCTCGGCCACTCGATCACGCAGCAGAAGAACGTCTCCGAGCAGACCGCGCACAAGATCGACCTCGAGGTCCGCAAGATCATCGACGAGGCCTATACCAGGGCGAAGGGCATCCTCTCCGACAACCTGGAGTCGCTGCACCAACTCGCCAACGCGCTGCTCGAGTACGAATCGCTCAACGGTGAGGAGATCGAGGCCGTCCTCAAGGGCGAATCGATCGTGCGGAGCGATGACGACGAGCCCGTCGTGACCCAAGGGCGGCGCGGCACCGTGCCCTCGTCGAACCGGCGCAAGGGCAAGTCGCCGCCCGACCTCGAGCCCCACCCGCAGCCGGGCTCGTAGCCGCACCCGAGCCGTCATGACGGCGGCACCCCAGACGCAGCCGGCGACCCTGGACGCCGAGGCGATCCCGCCGGAGCCCGTCCCCGGCGGCGTCTACCTCAGGCCCTGCAACCCGGTCCCCGGCGCAGCCCTCGCCTTCGACCTCGTGGACCTGCTGTTTCGCGGCACGCCCGCGCGGCGCCGGGTGCGGCTGCAGCACGCCGTGCTCCACCGCTGGGCCGAGAAGAACGCCCCCGGCGCGGCGCACGAGATCGCCCGCCTCGGCGACCGCCTCGGCGCGCCGCGCGGCCCCCTCTGCGGCCTCGCGCTCGACCGGCCGCGCCTGATGGGCGTCCTCAACGTGACCCCGGACAGCTTTTCGGACGGCGGCGACTTCGCCGTGCAAGACAACGCCATCGCCCATGGCTGCGCCATGGCCGAAGCCGGCGCGGACATCATCGACGTCGGCGGCGAATCGACCCGGCCCGGCTCGCACGCGCCGGACGAGGCGGAAGAGATGCGGCGCGTCGTTCCCGTGATCCGCGCGCTCGCCGGCGACGGGCTCCTGGTCTCGGTCGACACCCGCCGCGCTGCGGTGATGGCGGCCGCGCTCGACGCAGGTGCGCGCATCGTGAACGACATGAGCGCGCTCGGCCACGACCCGGAAGCACGCGCGGTCGTCGCGCGGCGCGGCGCATGGGTCGTGCTCGCCCACATGCAGGGCACGCCCGAGACGATGCAGCGGCGCCCCCGCTACGACGACGCGAGCCTCGACGTGTTCGACGCGCTGGCCCAGCGCGTGGACGCTGCGGAGGCCGCCGGCATCCCGCGGGCGCGGATCGTCGTCGATCCCGGCATCGGCTTCGGCAAGACCGCGCGGCACAACCTCGAAGTCCTGCGCGACCTCGCGCTGTTCCACGGCCTCGGCTGCCCGCTGCTCGTCGGCGCCTCGCGCAAGAGCTTCATCGGCCGCCTCAGCACAGGCGAAGCGCCCAAGGCGCGGCTGCCGGGCTCGCTCGCCGCCGGCCTCCACGCGCTCGGCGAGGGCGCGCACATCCTGCGCGTGCACGACGTCGCCGAGACCCGCCAGGCGCTCGCGATCTGGCGCGGCATTCGCGATCCGGAAACATCGGAGGCCCCCCGGTGAGCCAGGCGAGCGGCGATAGCACCAGCGGCGACGCGCCCATCCTGTTCGGGACAGACGGCATCCGCGGCGTCGCCAACCGCGAGCCGATGACCGCCGAGACCGCGATGAAGGTGGGCGCCGCCGCCGGCAGCCTCTTCGTGCGCGGCGACCACCGCCACCGCGTCGTCATCGGCAAGGACACGCGGCTCTCCGGCTACCTGTTCGAGCCGGCGCTGACGGCAGGCTTCGTCTCGGTCGGCATGGACGTGATCCTGGTCGGCCCCATGCCGACGCCGGCGGTGGCCATGCTCACTCGCGCGCTCCGGGCCGACCTCGGCGTGATGATCTCCGCCTCCCACAACCCGTTCGCCGACAACGGCATCAAGCTCTTCGGGCCGGACGGCTACAAGCTCTCCGACGAGACCGAGGCGCGCATCGAGGCGGCGGTCCACGGCGGCGCGCGCAGGCTGGCGGCGCCGGATGCGCTCGGCCGCGCCCGGCGCCTGGACGACGCCGAGGGCCGCTACATCGAGTTCGTGAAGACCAGCGTCACGCAGCCCCTCGGCCTCGAAGGCCGCCGCGTCGTGATCGACTGCGCCCACGGCGCCGCCTACAAGGTGGCGCCGACCGTGCTGTGGGAGCTGGGCGCAGAGGTCATCGCCATCGGCGCCGCGCCCGATGGCTTCAACATCAACCGGGGCTGCGGCTCCACCGACACGGCCCTGCTCGCCAGGACGGTGCTGGAGCGCGGCGCGGACATCGGCATCGCGCTCGACGGCGACGCCGACCGGGTCGTCATCTGCGACGAGCACGGCACGGTCGTCGACGGCGACCACATCATGGCGCTGATCGCCTCGAGCTGGGCGGACGCAGGCCGGCTCAGGGGCGGCGGCGTGGTCGCGACCGTCATGTCCAACCTCGGGCTGGAGCGCTATCTCGCGGGGCTCGGCCTCGTGCTCGCGCGCACCCGCGTGGGCGACCGCTACGTCGTCGAGCACATGCGCGAGCACGGCTTCAACCTGGGCGGCGAGCAATCCGGCCACATCGTCATGAGCGACCATGCGACGACCGGCGACGGCCTCATCGCGGCGCTGCAGACCATGGCGGCGCTGGCATCGACCGGCCGGCGGGCGAGCGACGTGACCGCCCTCTTCGCCCCCCTGCCCCAGGTGCTCCGCAACGTCCGCGTCGACGGCGGCGATCCGCTGGCGAGCGAGCGGGCGAGAGCGGCGATCGCGGCAGGCCGCGCCCGGCTCGGCGAGGCGGGCCGCCTGGTCATCCGCAAGTCCGGCACCGAGCCCGTGATCCGCGTCATGGCCGAGGGCGACGACGAGGGGCTGGTCTCGGCGGTGGTCGACGACATCGCGGCGGCCGTCGGCAGGGCGGCGCAAGGAGGGGGCGGGCACAGCGGCGCGCAGGCCCGATGAAGGGCCGCGTGCTCATCGCCGCCGGCTCCGATTCGGGCGGCGGCGCCGGCATCCAGGCCGACATCAAGACCGTGACGGCGCTCGGCGGCTTTGCTGCGACCGCGATCACGGCGCTCACCGCCCAGGACACGCGCACCGTGCACGGCGTCCATCCCGTGCCGGCGGAATTCGTGGCCGAGCAGATGCGCGTGGTCCTCGCCGACATCGGCGCCGACTGCATCAAGACCGGGATGATCCACAGCGTGCCGATCATCGAGGCGGTCGCGAAGGCCGCAGAGCGTTACGCCGCCGGCGTCCCGCTCGTGGTCGATCCCGTTCTCGTGGCCAAGGGCGGGGCCTCGCTGCTGGAGCCATCGGCCATGCGCGCGCTCGCCACCCGGCTCATCGGCCGGGCCGACCTCGCGACCCCCAACATCCCGGAAGCCGAGCGGCTCACCGGCCTCACCATCTCCACCGTCGACGACATGGCCCGCGCGGCCGAGCAGATTCACCGGCTCGGGCCCAGGGCGGTCCTCGTCAAGGGCGGCCACCTAGCCTCGGACGAGATCACCGACCTGCTGAGCCACCCCGGCGGCATCGAGCGCTTCCAGGCGAAAAGGATCGAGAGCCGCCACACCCACGGCACCGGCTGCACGCTGGCATCCGCCATCGCCACGGGCATCGCGCAGGGCCTGCCGCTGGTCGACGCGGTCTCACGGGCCCGGCGCTACCTGCGCGCGGCGATCGAGGCCGCGCCCGGTTACGGCGCGGGCCACGGCCCGGTCAATCACGGCGTGACGGTCACGCCCTCGGGCTGAGCGTCAGCTTTCCTCGTCGATCGGCTTCCGCCAACCGCGTTGAACCTTCGCCTTGGCGAACTTCTCGGGCCACCCATCCCGGGACAGGTCCGGCGCGTCATCGGGGTCGAAATCGTCGGTCGCAGATCGCTCGTTCTCGTTCATCGGTCTTCCTCAAGCTGACGATCCGATACCCCACGTCGTGAGCCACCGCAACAATCGGGTGGCCCGGTGCGCGGCGTCTCCCTAGTCTCCGTGGCTCGGAGGGAACGCCATGCCAGCAACACGCACCGACATCGCCGACAACGCGCGCGATTACGCCCGCATCGAGGCCGCGATCCTCTATCTGGAGGCGCACTTCCGCGACCAGCCGAGCCTCGCCACCCTGGCGCGGGAGGCCGGTCTCGGCCCGCACCACTTCCAGCGCCTCTTCCGCCGCTGGGCCGGCATCTCGCCCAAGCGCTTCGGCCAGTACCTCACGCTGGACTACGCCAAGGCCCAGCTCGACGCCTCCGCCTCGATCCTCGACGCCAGCTACGACGCGGGCCTCTCCGGCCCGGCGCGGCTGCACGACCTCTTCGTCACCTACGAGGCGATGAGCCCCGGCGCCTTCAAGCGGCGCGGCGCGGGCGTGGACATCGCCTGGGGCGTGCATCCCAGCCCCTTCGGCCCCTGCTTCGCCGGGCTGACCGCGCGCGGCATCTGCGCGCTGGGCTTCGCCGACGGCGACGGCAGCGTCGTCCGCGCCGAGTTCGGAGGCCGCTGGCCCGCGGCCCGCTTCCGCGAGGACCGCGCCGCCACCGCCGCCGTCGTGGCCCGCATCTTCGGCGAGCACCCCGGTGACGGCGCGCCACTCCGCCTCGCCGTCGCCGGCACCAACTTCCAGCTCAAGGTGTGGGAGGCGCTGCTCCGCATTCCCCCCGGCCGGATCACCTCCTACCGGGCGCTGGCACGGGCGCTCGGGCTGCCGCGCAGCGCCCGCGCGGTGGGCGGCGCCGTCGCCGCCAACCCGGTCTCCTACCTGATCCCCTGCCACCGCGTGATCCGGGAGACGGGCCGCATTTCGAACTACGAGTGGGGCCCCGCCCGCAAGCGCGTCATGCTGGGCTGGGAAGCCGCGCACTTCGGGCCGGATTCTGGCGCGCGTCCGGCTCTGACGGACGCGCGCTAGGTCGCGATAGCGGCCCGCCGCGAACACGGCGCGCCTGCATCGTGCGCTCTCCGCGCGTCCCGCGCGACGGCGCTGGCCGTCGCGCCGAAAGGCGCGCGGAATTGCAGGACGGCCAGCTGCCGTGAGCGAGAAATTCGCTTCAGGCCTGCTTCGCCTGCGCTTCGCGGACGGCGCGCTTCGCCATCACGCCGACGAGGTGCGCGCGGTATTCCGCATCGGCGTGGAGGTCCTCGTTGAGCCCCTCGCGCGCGACGGCGATGCCGGAGAGCGCCGCTTCGGAGAAGTCGGCGGCCAGTGCCGCCTCCATCTCGCCCACGCGGAAGACGTGGGTCCGCGCGCCTGTGACGGCGAGCCGCACCGCGCCGTCGGTCGCTTGCGCGACCATCGCGGCCGCGATGGCGAAGCGCGAGGCCTGGTTGCCGAACTTGGCCCAGCCCGCGCGCTCCGGCGTGGGGAAGTCGACCGAGACCACGATCTCGCCGTCCTCCAGCGCAGTCTCGTAGAGCCCGGTGAAGAAGTCGTCCGCCGCGATCGCGCGCCGGTCGGTGTTCACCGTCGCACCCAGGCCCAGCAGGCCCGCCGGGTAGTCCGCCGCCGGGTCGGCGAAGCAGATCGAGCCGCCGATGGTGCCCCGGTTGCGCACCTGCACGTCGCCGATGGAGCCTGCGAGCGCCGCGAGCGCGGGGATCGCGGCCTGCACCTCGGGCGATTCCGCCACCGCCACGTGCCGCGTCATGGCGCCGATTCGGATGTGCCCGCCCTGCCGCTCGATCCCGGCCAGCGCGTCGATGCCGTTGAGGTCCACCAGGTCCGCGCAGGAGGTGAGGCGGAAGCGCATGGTGGGCAGCAGGCTCATGCCGCCCGCGAGCGGCCGGCCGTCCTCGCTCCCGGCCAGCAAGGCCTTCGCGTCGTCGAGCGAGGCCGGCCGGTGGTAGGTGAACGGATACATGCCCCTCCCCTCAGCTCCGCATCACTTTGGCGCCGGCGGCGATGGCCTCGACGATGTTGTGATAGCCCGTGCAGCGGCAGAGGTTGCCCTCCAGCTCGCCCCGGATCGTCGCCTCGTTGGGCGCCTCGTGCCGGTTCGCGATGTCGATCCCCATCATCACCATGCCGGGTGTGCAGAACCCGCATTGCAGGCCGTGATGCTCCCTGAACGCGGCCTGCATCGGATGCAGCCCGTCCGGCCCGGCGACGCCCTCGATGGTGGTGACGTGCGCGCCCTCCAATTGTACCGCCAGCAGGGCGCAGGACTTCGCCGGCCTGCCGTCGAGGTGGACCGTGCACGCCCCGCACTGGCTCGTGTCGCAGCCGACGTGGGTGCCGGTGAGCTTCAGCTCCTCGCGCAGGAAGTGGACCAGAAGCGTGCGCGGATCGAGCGTGGCCGCGACCTCCCGGCCGTTCACGGAAAAACTGACTGACGCCTTGTCCATCGCCTCTCCTTCTGCCCCCATCGCGGCCCTAGGGCTGCGCCCGCCCGGCGTCCGCGATGGCGCGCCAGATCTTTCTGGGCGTCATCGGCTGCGTGATCTGGCGCACGCCGAGATGCCAGAGCGCGTCCACGACCCCGTTGCAGACGCAGGCCGGCGCGCCGATCGTGCCGCTCTCCCCCGCGCCCTTGGCGCCCAGCGGATTGCCCAGCGCCCGCGTGACGTGCGAATCGAGGCCGAAGGAGGGCACGTCCTCGGCATGGGGCACGGCGTAGTCCATGAAGGTGCCCGAGAGGTACTGGCCGCTCTCGGGATCGTAGGCGCACTCCTCCATCAGCGCCTGGCCGATGCCCTGCACCAGCCCGCCGTGGACCTGCCCCTCCAGCACCAGCGGGTTGATGACCGTGCCGACGTCATCCACCGCCCAGTAGTTGCGGAGCGTCACGGCGCAGGTCTCGGGATCGACCAGCACGACGCAGAGATGGACGGCAGAGGGATAGGTGCAGTCGGCCGGATCGAAGAAGGAGGTCTCCTCAAGGCCGATCTCCAGGTCCGCCGGCCGGTCGCCGGAGTGGTAGGCGGCGTTGGCGACCACCTCGAACGAGAGCCTCCTGTCCGTGCCCTTCACCGTGAATTCGCCGTCCGCGAGGTCGATGTCGTCGGGCGCGCACTCCATCATGTGCGCCGCCAGCCGCTTGGCCTTGGCCACCACGCGGTCGGCTGCCGTGTAGACCGCCATGCCGGCGGTCGACAGCGAGCGCGAGCCCCAGGTGCCGATCCCCATGGGCACCCGGTCGGTATCGCCCTCGACCAGGTCGATGCGGTCGATGTCGCAGCCGAGCCGGTCGGCGGCGATCTGGCTCCACGTCGTCTCGTGCCCCTGCCCGTGGCTGTGGCTGCCGGCGAACACGGTGATGCGCCCGTCCGGGTGCACGCGCACGCTGGCCACGTCGTAGCAGCCGATCCTGGCGCCGAGGTCGTTCATCATCTTGACCGGGCCGGCACCGGCCATGTCGAAGAAGGCCGCGATGCCGATGCCCAGCCACTGACCTTGCGCCCTGAGCGCCGCCTGCTCGGCGCGGAGCGCGTCGTAGTCCGCGAGCGCCTTGATCTTCTCCATGAGCACGGGCGGGTCGCCGGAATCGTAGGTGATGCCGAGCGCCGTCTGGTACGGAAATTTTTCGGGCGGGATCAGGTTGCGCGCACGCAGCTCCATCGGGTCGATGCCCATCTCGTGGGCCCCGTTCTCGATCAGGCGCTCCACCTGGTAGACCGCCTCGGGCCGGCCGGCGCCGCGGTAGGCGTCCACCGGCGTCGCGTTGGTGTAGACCGCGCGCACGGTGGTGTGGATCGCCGGAATGTCGTAGGCGCACGAGAGCATGGAGAAGTGATAGGCATTGGTGATGCTCGCCTGCCACTGGCTCTCGTAGGCGCCGAAGGCCGCCAGCGTCTCGAACTGCACGCCGAGGATCCGGCCGTCCGCGTCGAAGCCCATGCGGCCCACCGTGTGGTGGTCCCTCGCATGGGTGTCGCCCAGCAGGCACTCGGAGCGCGTGCCCGCCCAGCGCACCGGCCGGCCGGAGGCGATGGCGCCCCACAGCACCAGCGCCTCCTCCGGGTAGTGGTAGAGCTTCATGCCGAAGCCGCCGCCCACGTCCGGCGCGATCACGCGCAACTTGTGCTCGGGGATGTTCAGCGACTTGGTGAAGTAGCGGCGCACGATGTGCGGCGCCTGGTTGGTGGTCCACACCGTGTAGCGGTCGTTGACCTCGTCGTGGTGGCCGAGATAGCAGCGGGGCTCCATCGAGGCGGCGGTGATGCGGTTCGACGGCACCGCGACCTCGGTGACGTGGTGGGCGTTCGCCAGCGCCGCTTCCGTCTCCGCCTTCAGCCCGTGCTCGGTGACCAGCACCTCGTTGGTGCCGAAGGCGGGGTGCACCAGCGGGGTCTCGGCATCGAGCGCCCGGGCGGTGAGTATGTTGGCCGGCTTCTCCTCGTAGGCGACCGCGACCGCCTCGGCGGCGTCGAGCGCCTGGTGGCGGTCCTCGGCGACGACCATGGCGACGATCTCGCCGACGCAGCGGACCACGCCGTCCACGCAGATGAGCGGGCGGTAGGCGGTGCGCGCGTCCGCCCCGCTCCTGTCCTTGACCGGCCAGACCCCCTCCGCTTCGCCGTAGCCCGCCCGGGTCCAGTCCTCGCCGGTGAGCACGGCGAGCACGCCCGGCATCGCCGCGGCCTCAGCCGTATCGACTCCCGTCACTGCGGCGTGGGCGTGGGGGCTGCGGACGAAGGCGGCATGCGCGATGGGTTGGTCGAGCCTCACGTCCTCGACGAACCGCCCCCGCCCCCGGAGAAAGCGCTCATCCTCCCGGCGCAGAACCGCCTGACCGATATACATGCCCCCCTCCCCGCTCGCGCGCCGCTCCTACCGGCGGCCGTCTCGCACGTGCGCCTAACACCGACGACAACCATATCAGCAGAGAGCACGACGGCGCCACACGATACCAGACCCTCGTGCTTGGGCGTTTTTTCTATCTGACGCCGAGACTTACCCAGATGCCCGACCATCAGCCTCTGCCTCTCCGACCGATATCACGCGGTCACTTGCAAGAGACGCGTTGTAGATGCAAAATACAGTTTGACGGCACATACGGGCATGGACCGCAATGGTCAAGACTTTGCAAGACTTTGTTGACTGTTTGATCGTGGGTGACGCGGCGACCACTCTTTCTGCACTTCCAGATGATAGTATTGATTTTATCATAACTTCTCCACCTTATTGGACAGCAGTAGAATATGAAACAACAACATCCGAGAGTACTGGCGCGTACGAAACTTACATCAATGCACTACTCAGCGTATGGATTGAATGCTTCAGAATTTTGCGACCGAATGGTAAACTAGCCATCAACACTCCTATACTGCCCATACCCAAGAAAATAATTGGTGACCAGCACACTCGCCACGTCAAGAACATCAACAACGATATCGAGTACTCAATTCTTTCCAATTCCGCTTTTCTACGGTACAGTCTTTTTGTTTGGCAAAAGCAGACATCAAAGATGATGTTTGGCAGCTACCCGTACCCTGGCAATATTTTGGAAAATAATACCATTGAATTTATCAGTGTCTATGTAAAACCGGGGAAGCCGCCCAAGTACCCCAAACCTGTTAAGGAAGGAAACATTATACAGCAGCCTGAATGGGTGGACTTGGTTCAGCAAGTTTGGTTTATCTATCCAGAAGACGTTAAGCGGGACGCGGAACACCCAGCCCCTTTCCCGGAAAAGCTTCCTGGACGTTTGATTCGCATGTACACGTACGGGGCGTGTGAACCCTTCCTGGGAGATATTGTACTAGATCCCTTCTGTGGTACGGGCACAGCCTGTTCCGTCGCGAAGAAAATGAGAAGACGATACATCGGAATCGATATATCTGAAAAGTATATCGCAATGGCGAGGCATCGGGTAGCTTGCGCCAGAGAAGGCGATACTCCCCTACTTCTTGTGGGTCGCGGAAAATATCCGGGCAGGGACGAGTTAACTCAAATCAATAGCCGTCTCGCCACAGGAAACGCTGGTGCCGAGGCCGAAAAGAAGCACAAGCGCGAAACGAAACTTACGGACGATCTGCACTTGCTCAGGACAGTCCCACTTTCGATTTCGTACACGACAACGACCAATTGCCCCTTGATCTTGAGGGATCTTGAGTATGGCTTGGAGCCGTACACTAGCAGCGCGCATTAAGTCGGACGCAGAATCTCCTGCATTTCTGTACGTTCCAAAGGGAAAGGCCGTAAGTCACGACAATTGGGATCTCATTGCCGCCTTTTTGGATGTACTAGCCCGACCTATTCATGGACTGCCTTGCACTTGATGCTCGGTTGATTGGGCGCGTCGGGGCCTGACGCGGTTTGGCGTCGGGAACTGAGGATGGTCGTTATCGGGTTGATGGTTTATGGAGCCTGGGTGATTGGGGCACGCCGCCCCGTCGCTCATGGGCCTGCTGCGGCGAGGCGGCCTGCGAGCAGGCGGAAGAGGGCGGCGTCGGGGCAGGCCGAGGCGAAGTGGATGCGGATGCGGGTGGCCTTCTCGATGACGCGGGCACCGATCTTGAGGAGGCGCAGCCTGAGGGTTGCAAACTCTGCACGGGCGAGCGGCGCGGCGCGGGGAATGGCGTCGCGCAGCGCGAGCATGAGCCAGTAGGCTGCGGTGTGGAGGACCAGCCTGAGCTGATTGGCGAGCGGGCTCTGGCAGGAGGTGCGGTCCGAGGCGAGCTGGCCCTTGTGCATCTTGATCAGGTTCTCGGCCTGGCCGCGGGCGCAGTAGATGTCTTCGTAGAGATGGCGGGGCTCGCCCTTGAGTGAGGTGACGACATAGCGGGCATCGAAGCCGCGGGTGCTCGCCTCGAGCCGGGCGACGACCCGGCGTTCGCAGCTCCAGGAGCGGGCGGCGTAGTCGAAGGCGGTGAAGCTGCGCATCCTGTCTGCGCCGGCCTTGGCGCGGCGCACCTTGAGATCGTCGGCCATCTCGTATGCGAGCGCGTGCAGCGCGCGGTTGCCCGCGAGGCCGAAGATGTAGTCGACCCCGTTCTCCTCGCACCAGGCCATGGCTTCCGGGCGGCCGTAGTGGCTGTCTCCGCGGAAGACGATCCGGGTGTGCGGCCAGTGGCGGCGGATGCGGCGGACCAGATGCTTGATGAGGGTGCGGACCTCAGGGCCCGACGGCGTCTTGCCCGGGCGCAGGAGGACCGCCACCGGCTTGCCGCTTTCCACATGGTAGACGTGGACGGGCAGGAAGCAGCGCGTGTCGTAATGAGCGTTGAAGAGCGAGAGCTGCTGGTGGCCGTGCACCGCATCGCAGGTGTCGTCGATGTCAAGGGTTATGGCGGCGGGAGGGGCTTGGAAGCTGCGGCAGAAGAGATCGACCAGCGCCGCCGTCATGCGCGCCACCTCGATACGAGACGGCGCGTTCTCCAGGCGGCTCATGGTCGGCTGGGAGCAGAGTGCGCGGCCGCTCTCCGGCGCCTTGCCTGAGGCCAGCTTGAACAGAGGGTCCGCGCGCAGCGCGTCGCAGTCGTCGGCATCTTCGTAGCCACACGCAATGGCGAACATGCGGAAGCGCAGCATGGCCGAGAGCGAGTGGATCACCTGCGCCTGCTTGCGCCGGTCGCGGATGCAGCCGGCCAGGGTCTCGGCCAGGCGCAAGCTGCGTTCCGCCTCACGAAGCAGGACGAGGCCGCCGTCAGACGAGATCAGGCCGCCGTCGAAGGCGGCGCTCACCTTCTTGCGTTGGACGCTTGGCAGATCGAAGGGAAGAAGACTATCGTCGGTCATGGCGGGCGTGGCATTTTCGTTGTTCGGAGAGGAAGACGCCTCGGCAACGAATTCCTACCCGATGGCAACGACTTACGCTACGTCCGCCACCCCAAAACCAGACCTGCCATGAATAATTCGGGCTAGACCAGTATCGGCAAATTCCTTGGAAGGACGCTCAACCTCGTTTTGTCATGGAGTTACAGAAAAAGCGCCTTATCGACCCATACAAGAAGCATGGTGAGCAATTTAGCGCGATAGGACGCATGCAATTTCCGGTATGGAGACTCCTGGGACTGGCATGGATCAATCAAAATGGAGTTCCGGAAGTAACAGACGTCGGAAGAGCATTCGTCAAGGCGCAAGCCAAAAGCCGAAAGACACTTCTCTCAATGCAGGTACATAGGTATCAGTTTTGGAATCCGACCAATGCAGTTCACTTCAAAGAATTCAGAACACTTCCGATATTATCTTTGTATAATTTACTTTTGAGTATCAATTGGCATATCACCCGAGAAGAGTTTGTTCTTTTGGGGTCGCGGGTAAAGAGTTTTGCGGATGCAACAGAAGTTGCGAGCTTGATAGAAGACCTGCGGGCTTGCAGTAGAGAGGAGAATGCAGAGCTTCATAAGTTGGCTAATCTGCTTTCAGCGCACTCGCACACCAAGAATGAAAGAGGAACCACATACATTAAGGTAAAGAACAATGTGGCGTACATTTGGAATTTCTTTCGATTGTCCAAATTTGTGGAAGTGAAGGACGGTCGTATAGAGATACCCGCACGCCATCGTCGCGCTGTACGGCAGATTGTAGAAGCCTCCCGTGAAGCAGAAATCATTGACTATCGATCAGCGCAGGATTGGCTTGCACGATATGGTGAGCTGCCCGCTAAGAATGTGTGGAATGGTCCGTGGGCAACGTCAAGCGATGCTAGAGAGTATTATCAGCGAATCGGTAAAATCGATGCTGCAGCGGAAGCGCTCAAGCGCGAACGCAAAGATATTTCTCCAAAACACGTCGAGGAGTACAAACAGGTCCAGATTCTGGAACGCGTATTGGAGGATATCTTGGAGCAGAATCTTCAAGAGTTAGAGCGGGGTTTGTCGCTTGTGGAGCGGCAATTCTCTACAGCTGTGGGACCGATCGATTTGTTGGCCCAGGATGAGAACGACACTTATGTCGTCATTGAGCTAACCCGAATTATTCATGGCAGGTCTGGTTTTGGGGTGGCGGACGTAGCGTAAGTCGTTGCCATCGGGTAGGAATTCGTTGCCGAGGCGTCTTCCTCTCCGAACAACGAAAATGCCACGCCCGCCATGACCGACGATAGTCTTCTTCCCTTCGATCTGCCAAGCGTCCAACGCAAGAAGGTGAGCGCCGCCTTCGACGGCGGCCTGATCTCGTCTGACGGCGGCCTCGTCCTGCTTCGTGAGGCGGAACGCAGCTTGCGCCTGGCCGAGACCCTGGCCGGCTGCATCCGCGACCGGCGCAAGCAGGCGCAGGTGATCCACTCGCTCTCGGCCATGCTGCGCTTCCGCATGTTCGCCATTGCGTGTGGCTACGAAGATGCCGACGACTGCGACGCGCTGCGCGCGGACCCTCTGTTCAAGCTGGCCTCAGGCAAGGCGCCGGAGAGCGGCCGCGCACTCTGCTCCCAGCCGACCATGAGCCGCCTGGAGAACGCGCCGTCTCGTATCGAGGTGGCGCGCATGACGGCGGCGCTGGTCGATCTCTTCTGCCGCAGCTTCCAAGCCCCTCCCGCCGCCATAACCCTTGACATCGACGACACCTGCGATGCGGTGCACGGCCACCAGCAGCTCTCGCTCTTCAACGCTCATTACGACACGCGCTGCTTCCTGCCCGTCCACGTCTACCATGTGGAAAGCGGCAAGCCGGTGGCGGTCCTCCTGCGCCCGGGCAAGACGCCGTCGGGCCCTGAGGTCCGCACCCTCATCAAGCATCTGGTCCGCCGCATCCGCCGCCACTGGCCGCACACCCGGATCGTCTTCCGCGGAGACAGCCACTACGGCCGCCCGGAAGCCATGGCCTGGTGCGAGGAGAACGGGGTCGACTACATCTTCGGCCTCGCGGGCAACCGCGCGCTGCACGCGCTCGCATACGAGATGGCCGACGATCTCAAGGTGCGCCGCGCCAAGGCCGGCGCAGACAGGATGCGCAGCTTCACCGCCTTCGACTACGCCGCCCGCTCCTGGAGCTGCGAACGCCGGGTCGTCGCCCGGCTCGAGGCGAGCACCCGCGGCTTCGATGCCCGCTATGTCGTCACCTCACTCAAGGGCGAGCCCCGCCATCTCTACGAAGACATCTACTGCGCCCGCGGCCAGGCCGAGAACCTGATCAAGATGCACAAGGGCCAGCTCGCCTCGGACCGCACCTCCTGCCAGAGCCCGCTCGCCAATCAGCTCAGGCTGGTCCTCCACACCGCAGCCTACTGGCTCATGCTCGCGCTGCGCGACGCCATTCCCCGCGCCGCGCCGCTCGCCCGTGCAGAGTTTGCAACCCTCAGGCTGCGCCTCCTCAAGATCGGTGCCCGCGTCATCGAGAAGGCCACCCGCATCCGCATCCACTTCGCCTCGGCCTGCCCCGACGCCGCCCTCTTCCGCCTGCTCGCAGGCCGCCTCGCCGCAGCAGGCCCATGAGCGACGGGGCGGCGTGCCCCAATCACCCAGGCTCCATAAACCATCAACCCGATAACGACCATCCTCAGTTCCCGACGCCAAACCGCGTCAGGCCCCGACGCGCCCAATCAACCGAGCATCAAGTGCAAGGCAGTCCATGAATAGGTCGGGCTAAAGAGGGGACGAACTAGTGACCGAGTGATTGGGCAAACTGTTCGTTATCTCGGTTGGGTGACGGAGCGGATGGTGCAGGGCGACAGAACGAAAGCCCGTGCTATCGTCGTAGGTAGGGAATTTGACAAGAAATTTGCTTCGGCGATCACGCAAATGGATCGTGTTAGGCCATTTACTTACGACATACGCGTTCGGTTCGACCAATGGGCCGGTTGAGCGAAAGCGAGTAGTAGTCCAAGTCTAGCCGACAATGCAACGCACAGTGCTAGCCGGCATTCATTGTTTTTGTATGCAGGCTGCACTCGGCTCAAATTACTGCGAGAGAGAATTTTCCAAATTCCATGATGGTTTACGAGGTTACTGAAGAGGCTCTTGTATACCCTTGTTTCCCTTTCGTATACTTTTGTTTCCCCTTCACGCCGATCCTGCTGGCTCACCCCCCGCTCCCCTGCTCCGCGGCGCGGATCATGCCGCGCAGCACCTTGGGCGTTAGCGGGAGCGAATCCACCTTGATGCCGAAAGGCTTCAGCGCGTCCTCGATGGCCGCGGCGATGGCCTGGGGCTCGCCCATGCGCCTGCCTTCGCCGCCGCGCGAAAGGCGTCGTCGTCGGGGGCCACGCCCGTGAGCGCGTCCTCGACAATGCCCTTGCGCAGGCGCCGGTCATCGCGCCGGCAGGCGCGCGGAATCGACAGCGCCGGCAGGCGCGCGGAATCACGGGACGACCGGCTGCCGTCAGCGATAGAGTACGACAGCGCTTCCGCGCTACGCGGAAACGCTCCAGAGGCGCTTCCCAGTTGACAGGGAAACGCCGGAAGGCCGACGCTCGCTCCCGCACTCCCGGTGCGAGGGGCTGCCACATGGGGCAACCCTCCGGTTGAAGGAGCGCGCAATGTGTAGAAATACGCTGACCTCGATCGGCGCCGTTGCGTCCATCGTAGCTCTCCTGGCGCTTGCGGCCTGCGGCGGCGGCTCCGGTTCGCCGCCCGAGTCTGCTCCGCAACCCGTCCACGATCTCGACTTGCCGACGCTCGGCATCGAGGCGACCCGGCAGGCCCCCGTCATCCGGTTCGGCAACGAACTCCGAGTCGGCGGCATGCCGCCGCCCGGCCGAGGCGCGCTCGCGTCCGCCGCAACCCACGGCGACGCGGCCGTGCGCTACGGCCGCCTCCGCGACGGGCTGGGCGCGGCCGAGCTCACCGCTTACCTCAGCGCCGACACCTCGTTCGGCGACGGGGTCCTGCTGCGCTTCCCCGCGGCGCCGGTCGTGCGCTTCGTCGAAGGCACCACGACCGCGCAGATCGACGAGATCGTCCGCGCCGTGCAGCTCATCAACGCCAACCTGCCGCGCGACTTTCAACTCGCCGTCGATCCGACGCCCGTTTCCGAGGCGGCCGTTCCTCCGGGCATCGGCACCGATCCCACCATGGCCGACGGTCAGATTCTCGTCGAGTACGACCGCCGCGAGGATTGGGAATTGTCTCCCGAAGCCGAAGACGATGTGGGCGAAGACACGGTCGGCATAGCGACCGTAAGGTTTTATGACACCGGGGACATTTCCACCGTTCGGGTCTGGGTTGATCGCACGCGGAGCGACGACCCCATGGCGGTGCTCGTGCACGAACTGATCCACGCCCTCGGCCGCGGCCACGCGGACCCCGCGCGCTTCCCTTCCACCCTGATGCACGCGCACGGGGAGGGGACGCAGGGCTACGTGCTGCACCAGCTCGACCGCGAGGCCCTGCTGGCGGTCTACGGCGTGCTCGCGCCGGGCGCCACGCCGGCCGACATCGCCAGGGACCTCGGGCCATGGGACGACGAATCGACACACGTGCGCGGCGACCTCGGCAACCTCGCCTTCGGCGCATCGCTGCGCAACGGCCTCGTTCGGCCGTGGGCGCTCGGCCCCCGTCCCGGCCGCGACCTCGCCGACAACCCGCAGCTCATGGGCAGCGCGAGCTGGTCCGGCCGCCTGCTCGGCCTCACGCCTGCCGGTGCGACCGTCGCCGGCGCCGCCGACCTCGATGTCGACCTCTCAGCCCTCGACGGCGACCTCGATTTCACGTCTCTCGAGTCCTGGTCCGGCGCGCCCGGCGAAAGCGGCACCGGCACCATGTGGGGCGACGGCGACCTGAGCTACGAGATCGCCGTGGACGGCAACGTCTTCGCGCGCACCGGCGGCGACGAGGGGGCGATCACCGGCGCGTTCTTCGGCGCCTCCCATCGGGGCATGGGCGGCACGCTCGTGCGCGACGACCTCGGCGCCGGCTTCGCCGGCACCCGCTGACAGAACAAGTTCCGGCTGAAACTGCGCACGTGCACAGTTTCCGCGAGAATCGGATGTTCTCTTTTTTGGGATAAGTACTTGAAATGAATGGTCGGAGTGAGTGGATTTGAACCACCGACCCCCGCCTCCCGAAGACGGTGCTCTACCAAGCTGAGCTACACTCCGACCGATGACGCGCGCGGAACGGCCTGACCGCGCCTGCGCGCGCTCCTTATAGCGCCAGGCGCCGGCGGCCGGCAAGCAACGCGAAGGCGGGCTCGTGCGCGGGAGAGTGCCCCCGCTCTACAGCGCCGGGCGGCAGTCGGCCCACGGGCGCGCCTGCTCAAAGGCGCGTGCCGCCTGCAGCACGGCGAGGTCGGCGAAGCGCTTGCCCACGATCTGCAAGCCGACCGGGAGCCCCTCGTCGGTGAAACCGCAGGGCACCGAGGCGGCGGGGTTGTGGCTGAAGTTGAAGGGATAGGAGAACTCGGCCCACGCGATCCAGTCCCACGGGTGCGCGGGCCAGTGCGCGGGCTGCAGCCGCTCGGCCGGGAACGCGGGCGTGGAGACGGCCGGCGTGAGCAACAGGTCCCACTCCTCGAAGAAGCGGTGCACGGCCTCCACGTAAGCGAGCTTGCGCGCGCGCGTCTCCAGGTAGGTCGCGCCGGTCACCCCGTCCGCCGCCCGGATGCAGGCGACGAGGCCGGGGTCCATGCGGTTCTCGAACTCCCCGAGCAGGGGGCGGTAGGCGTGGAGGTGGATGGGCCAGAGCAGGCGGATGATCTCGGGCCCCTCGGGGCCGAAAGGCAGCGTCGGGGTCTCGACCTTGCACCCGAGAGACTCGAACGCCTCGGCCGCGCTCTGCACCAGCGCCGCGACGTCCTCATCGACGCGGGCGTGGCCGAGGTCGGGGCTGTAGGCCACCTTGAGGCCCGCGATCCCGTCGTCGAGCCCGGCCATGTAGTCGGCGGGGCCGGCCTCGAGACTGGTGTGATCCCACGGGTGCGGGCCCGCCATGGCGTGCAGCATCAGAGCGGCGTCGCCCACGGTTCGCGTCATCGGCCCGACGTGGGAAACCTGGTCGTTGTTCGGCACCGGCCAGTTGGGCACCCGCCCATAGGTGGGCTTCAGGCCGAAGATGCCGCTGAAGTGGGACGGCATGCGGATCGACCCCGCGCCGTCCGAGCCCTGGTGCAGCGGCCCGTAGCCTGCCGCGGCGGCGGCGCCTGCGCCGGCGGAGGAGGCGCCCGCGTTGTAGCCCTCCTTCCACGGGTTCGACGTGATCCCCGTGAGCGGGCTGTTGCTCACGCCCGACCAGCCGAACTCCGACGTGGTGGTCTTGCCGAGAATGATGGCGCCGGCCTCCTCCAGCCGCGGGATCACCGGCGCGTCCACCGTCGGCACGTGGTCCTTCAGCGAGTGCGAGCCGCGCTCGGTGGGGATTCCGGCGGTCTCGGTCAGGTCCTTGATGGTGACGGGGAGGCCGAACAGCGAGCCGGCCGCCTCGCCTTTCATCAACGCAGCCTCGGCGCGCCGGGCGGCGTCGCGCGCGCGCTCGGCGGTCAACGTGGCGAAGGCGTTGACGCGGGGCTCGTAGGCCTCGACGCGGGCGAGCACGGCGTCGACCAGCTCGACCGGGGAGAGCGCCTTGCTGCGGATCAGGGTGCTGAGTTCGGTGGCGGGCGTAAAGCAGAGATCATCGGTCACCGGCGACTCCTCGGCGGTCGTGGATCGGGGCCGGGATCATGGCCGCTGCGGGCCTCCCTGTCATCCCGGCGCGGGGGCCCGCTCCAAGAGCGCTCCACCTTGCGCGAAAACGCTCTGAATTCTTTGTCGCTCACGGCAGCCGGCTTGCAGCCGGCGCCTCCGCGAGGGCGCCGCATGCGCGGCGGGCCGCTGTCGCGGCCTGTCGCGCGTCCGCAAGAGACGGACGCGCTCTACCCGATCCGGGTCGCGCGCAGCACGTCCTCGTCGAGCACGGCGCCGAGGCCGGGGCGTTCCGGCAGCACCAGCCAGCCATCGGCATCGGTCTCGATCCGCTCGGCGAGGTAGAAGTCGCGCCGGGCCGGCACCCAGTCCGGCGGGTCGAACGGAAACTCCAGATAGGGCGCGCCGCCGGTACCGGCCGTCAGATGGGCGTTGGCGAGCAGCATCAGGCCGCTGCCCCAGGTGTGGGGCGTGAACGTGAGGCCCGCCTTGCGCGCCGCCGCGGCGATGCGCGCGCACCCGGTGATGCCGCCCACGAAGACGCAGTCCGGCTGCAGCACGTCGAGGCAGCCCCGCTCGATCAGGGTGTGGAACTCGTGCGCCTCGCGGGTCACCTCGCCGCCGGCGATCCTGACGCCGGTCTCGGCACGCAGCGCCGCCATGCCGGCGTAGTCGCCGCGGTGCAGCGGCTCCTCCATCCAGTAGATGTCGAGATCGGCGAGCGCACGGGCCACCTCGCGCGCGGTCGCAAGATCCCATGCCGGCGCCGTGTCCCAGGGCATGCGCCACGCCTGGTTGCAATCGACCATCAGATCGATGCCGGGCCCCACCGCGTCGCGCACCGCGGCGAAGCGGGCCAGGTCGCGGCGCCAGTCGTCGGTGGAGCAGCGCAGCTTGATGGCGGGGAACCCGCGCCCAACGAGCATCTGCGCGAGGTCCCGGCTCGCGGCCTCGTCGCGCCGGAGCGCGGTCGAGGCGTAGGCCCGCACGCGGCCCTCGCCGCCGCCCAGCAGGCGGAACACCGGCGCGCCCTCGATCCTGCCGCGCAGGTCCCAGAGCGCGATGTCGAGCGGCCACCAGCGCCCGTGGTGGAAGCAGAGGT
Organism: Alphaproteobacteria bacterium; assembly: GCA_965221125.1. Lineage (GTDB taxonomy): Bacteria > Pseudomonadota > Alphaproteobacteria > UBA828 > UBA828 > WTGU01. The sequence continues at coordinate 81,895 of CBDCRW010000001.1, read as the reverse complement.
TGTCGAGCACGGCGTGGTGGCGCTCGATGTCGCGCGGGTCGCGGCCCAGGAAGAGATCGGCGTGCTCGGAAAAGCCGCCCATCGTGTCGCCTGCGGCCACGCCCTCCAGCCCCTCGTCGGTGCGGACGCGCACGAGGCTGACCGTGAAGCTCCCGCGCGGCCGGCTGTCCCACGAGACCGGCACGGGCGGGTCGAGCGCGATGCGGTGCCGGGTGATCTCGATTGCCGTGATCTTCATGGCGGCACGGGGCTCGAGCGCGTCCAACCCATACGGACGCGCGATAGGCCGCGATAGCGGCCCGCCGCGAATGCGGCGCGCCCGCGCAGGCGCCGGTCGAAGACCGGCTGCCGTGAGCGATAAAGAGTCAGAGCGTTTCCGTGCATCACGGATACGCTCTAGAGAAGGTCCCGCAGCACGGGGATCAGCGGCGCATCCGCCGGCGGCATGGGGAAGTCGCGGAGTCGCGCCGGCCGCACCCAGCGAAGCTCCTGCCCCTCCTTCGGCGTCGCCACACCGCTCCAGACGCGGCAGACGTAGAGCGGCATGAGAAGGTGAAAGTCGTCGTAGCCGTGGGAGGCGAAGGCCAGGGGCGCGAGGCAGCTCTGCTCCGTGTCGATCCCGAGTTCCTCCCGCAGCTCGCGGATCAGCGCTCGCTCCGGCGTCTCGCCGCCCGCGATCTTGCCGCCGGGGAACTCCCAGAGCCCCGCCATGGCCTTGCCCGGCGGCCTCCGCGCCAGCAGCACGCGGCCGTCCGCATCGACCAGCGCGACCGCGGCCACGAGGACGATGGGCTTCTCCGCTTCAGGAGCGGTAGTCGGCATTGATCTCGATGTAGCCGTGGGTGAGGTCGCAGGTCCAGACGGTCGCCGCGCCGGGGCCGGAGCCGATCTCGACGGTAATCTCCACCTCCTGCCCCTTCATGTGGCGGGCCGCGGCCGGCTCGTCGAAGGCGGGGTCGGCCACGCCGTTCGCCGCCGCGCGCTCGGCCCCGAGCCAGATCGCGAGCTGCGCTTGATCGAAGGCCACGCCGGCGCGGCCCACCACGGCGACGATCCGCCCCCAGTTGGGGTCCTCGCCGGCGATCGCGGTCTTGACCAGCGGCGAGTTGGCGATGGCGAGCCCGAGCTTGCGCGCGGCCGCCTCCGAGGCCGCGCCGCGCACGGTGATCGCGACGAGCTTCGTGGCGCCCTCGCCGTCCCGCACGATCTGCCGGGCGAGATCGGTCAGCACCGCCTCCAGCGCGGCGCGGAACGACTGCAGCCGCGCATCGCCGGCGCGCGCGATCCGCCGGTGCCCGGCGGCGCCGGTGGCGAAGAGGAGGCAGGTGTCGTTGGTGGACGTGTCGCCGTCCACCGTGATGGCGTTGAAGGAGCGATTGACGCCGCGCCGCACCATCGGTCTCAGCACGGCAGCCGGCAGGTTCGCATCGGTGAAGACGTAGGCGAGCATGGTGCCCATGTTGGGCGCGATCATGCCGGAGCCCTTGGCGATGCCGTTGACAACCACCGGCACGCCGTCGATCGCCGCGCTGGCCGTCGCACCCTTGGGGTAGGTGTCCGTGGTCATGATCGCGCGGGCGGCCTCGGGCCAGGCGCTGTCGGAGAGGCGCCCGTGCAGACCCGGCAGCGCCGCGGTCAGGCGCTCCACCGGCAACTGCTCGCCGATCACGCCGGTCGAGCTGACGTAGACCTCGTCGGCCCGGCAGCCGACGAGCGCCGCAGCCGCTTCGGCCGTCCGGCGCACGGCGGCGTCGCCTTGCCCGCCGGTCGCGGCGTTCGCGTTGCCCGCATTGACCACCAGGGCGCGTGCGCCGCCTCCGCCCTCGCCCAGCAGCGCCCGGCACCAGTGCACCGGCGGCGCTGCCGTGTGCGAGCGGGTGAGCGTGCCCGCGACGGCGGTCTCCGGCGGGAACGACGCCAGCAGCAGATCGGGGCGGCCCTCGTAGCGCAGCCTCGCCTCGGCGGCAGCGAGGCGAACGCCGGGGACCGGCGGCATGTCGGGGAAGCGCGCGGGCGCAAGCGGGGAAATCGCGGTCATCGATCACTCCTGATGGCGAGCCGCCGCCACCATACAGGCTGGCCCGGCACGAGACGAACCGGCCCGCGATGGGAGCAACGGGTGCGGGCTAAGCCGGGCTCTGCGGGCCTCGGCCGCGCATGGGGTCGGCGGCGGCGCGGGCGGCTTCGCGCAGGCGCCGCAGCAGCTCCGCGCCGGGCGGGCGGAAGCGGGCAAAGCGCCCCCGCGCCGTCTGGATGCGCATGACGTCGGCGATGCGGCGGTCGAGAAAGCCCCAGGTCGCTTGCGCCTCCTCCGAGCCATCGTTCAGCCAGTAGAGCAGGGTCGAGAGATAGACCCCGGCCAGCAGGGCGCGCTTGGTGTAGAAGCCGAAATCGGTCGACGTGTCGCCGACCGCGAACCAGACCGCGTCCACGGTGCGGTAGAGGGAATAGAGGGCGTGGGGGCCGTTGCCGGGCTGCGCCAGGATCGGCAGCGCCGCGCGAATCGCCTCCCGGTGCGCCGCGTTCTGCTCCAGCCGGACGCGCACGGCGTGGGCGATGCGCTCCCGCACCCGCATGTCCGCCAGGGCCGCCTCCTTCAGCGCCTCCTCCATGCGGCGGTCGGCGTAAGCCGCATGATAGGTGACGAGCGCGACCGCGCCGCCGGGGAAGGCATTGCGCGCCTCCTCGGTCTCGATACCGAGATCGACCGCGGCGGCCGCGAGCGCCGTCTCGGACCAGCCGTCGAAGGGCACGTGCGCCAGCGTGGCCAGCAGAAGCCGGTCGCGGGTCTCGTCGTCCGGCAGCGCGCGCCACACGCCTCAGTCCTCCGCCGGCTGTGAGCGGCCGAGCTCGCTGGTGAACGCCAGGGTGGAGAGGTCGGTCATCCGCATCGGGTAGAGAATGCCGTCCAGGTGATCGCACTCGTGCTGCACGACGCGGGCGTGGAAGCCCGTCGCCTCCTGCTCGTGTTCCTCTCCCAGGATGTCCGTCCAGCGGTAGCGGATGTGGTCGTGGCGCGGCACCATCCCGGCGAGGCCGGGGAGCGAGAGGCAGGCCTCCATGTCCTCCGCCATGCGCGTGCCGATCGGCTCGATCTCCGGGTTGATGAGCACCGTGGGCGACTCGAGGACGGATGCCGGCGCCGAGTCGCCGTCGTCTTCGCCACTTTCCTGCTCAGCCGTCTCGCGGCCGGGCGGCACGCGAAAGAGCACGAGCCGCAGCGGCACGTGCACCTGGGGCGCGGCCAGGCCCGCCCCGTTCGCGTCCACCAGCGTGTCGACCATGTCGACGATCAGGCGCGCGATCTCCGGCGCGCCGGGGTCCGCGACCGGCAATGCCGGCCTGCCCAGCACGGGATGGCCCATGCGCGCGATCTTGAGAATTGCCATGTCCACTATATGGCCTGCGGCGGGCCTGCCGTAAACCGCTTCGCCCCGGCGCGCCGGTCGAGCGGCGGCCGCTGCCGAAATCGTGACCCGAACGGGCGGTGAGAGGTACTGGCGGCCCGTTTCCAATTTCGCTATGCTCCGCGCCACTCGGCACTACATTGCAAGAGGCCATGATCCGACGTATCGCCGCAGCGCCGGCCCTCGTTTTCGCGGCGTTTCTCTGCATCGCGCTCCTCGTGGGGGCGCAGCAGGGACACGCGCAGGTCAAGCCCGAGCCCTTGGCCGACAACGCGAATTGGAAGTCTCACACCTACGTGAGCGACGGCAGCAAGGTCTGCTACATGCACGCGAAGCCCGCCAAGTCCACGGGCAACTACAAGCGGCGTGGCGCGCCCAACATCATGGTGACGCGCCGCCAGGGCAGCAGGACCACCGAAGAGGTGAGCGTCACCTCCGGCTATCCCTATCCCGAGGGCAAGCCCGTGAAGGTGACCATCGACGGGCGGCGCTACAATTTCGACCTGACCCACGGGGAGCACGCGTGGGTGAGCGACGAGGAGGACGACGCCACCGTCGTCAAGGCCATGATCCGCGGCCGCGAGCTGAAGGTGCGCGGGGTGTCGCTCAAGAACACCTTCTCCGAGGACACGTATTCCCTCATCGGCTTTACCAAGATCCACGACGCCATCAGCAGGGCGTGCCCGTAGCGACAGAACCCGGCGCGCATTCCCGGTCCGGCGCCGGCGGCGACACAGCGAACAAGGCGAATTCCCCGGAGGACGGGCGCGAGAGCCTGATCGGCCTCACGCGGGCGGAGCTTGCCGAGCGCCTGCAGGCCGCAGGCGTGCCGCCCGAGAAGGTCGGGATGCGCTCCAAGCAGCTCTGGCACTGGATCTACCACCGGGGCGCCGTCGAGTTCGACGCGATGACCACCATCGGCGGCGCACTCCGCGCCGCGCTCGCCGAGCGCCACACCCTGGCGCGCCCGGAGACGGCGGCGGAGCAGCGGTCTGCGGACGGCACGCGCAAGTGGCTGCTGCGCTTCGCCGACGGCCGCGAGGTGGAATCGGTCTACATCCCGGAGGAGGACCGCGGCGCGCTCTGCATCTCCTCGCAGGTCGGCTGCACGCTGTCGTGCACCTTCTGCCACACCGGCACCCAGCGCATGGTGCGCAACCTCGATGCCGGGGAGATCGTCGCGCAGTTCCTGGTGGCCCGCGATTCCTACGGCGAATGGCCGTCGCCGCGCGGGCAGCGCATGCTGTCGAACATCGTGATGATGGGCATGGGGGAGCCGCTCTACAACTACGACAACGTCGCCAAGGCGCTCCGCATCGTGATGGACCCGGAGGGGATCGCGCTCTCGCGGCGGCGCATCACGCTGTCCACCGCCGGCGTCGTGCCGATGATCGAGCGCTGCGGCGCGGAGCTCGGCGTCGGCCTCGCGATCTCGCTCCACGCCGTGCGCGACGAGTTGCGCGACGAGCTGGTCCCGATCAACCGCAAGCACCCGATCGCCGAGCTGCTCGACGCATGCCGCCGCTACCCCGGCGCCAGCAACGCGCGCCGCATCACCTTCGAGTACGTGATGCTGAAGGGCGTGAACGACTCGGAGGCCGACGCCCGCGCGCTGATCCGCCTGATCGCCGGTATCCCGGCCAAGCTCAACCTGATCCCCTTCAACCCGTGGCCGGGCGCGCCCTACGCGTGCTCCTCGCCGGAGGCGATCGAGCGCTTCGCCGCCATCGTCAACCGCGCGGGCTATGCGGCGCCGGTGCGCGCCCCGCGCGGCCGGGACATCCTCGCCGCCTGCGGCCAGCTCAAGTCGGCGAGCACGCCGCGCCCCTCGCGCCGCAGAGCGGCCGCCGCAGCGGCAAGCGCGACCGCCGCCTGAGGCGGCCCGCTCCTGTCACGCCGCACGGTCGAGGTCGGCGAAGCTCTTGCCCTCGGCAGCGAGCCGGCTCAGGAGAGGCGCCGGCTCCCAGTGGTCCTGGCTCTCGTCGAGGCGGGCGATGGCCCCGTGCACGGCGGCGAGCCCGATCTCGTCCGCCCAGTGCATCACGCCGCCCCGCCAGCGGGGGAAGCCGTAGCCGTTGATCCACACGATGTCGATGTCGCTGGCGCGGAGCGCGATGCCTTCGTCGAGGATCCGCGCGCCCTCGTTCACCAGCGGGTAGAGGCAGCGCTCCACGATCTCGTTCGCGCCGATGGTGCGCCGGTCGATGCCGCTCTCCGCCGCGACCTCGGCGATCAGCGCATCGACCTCCGGGTCCGGCACGGGCGTGCGGCTGCCCGGCTCGTAGCGGTAGTAGCCGGCGCCGGTCTTCTGGCCGAAGCGCCCCAGCTCGCACAGCCGGTCCGCCACCGCCGAGTAGCGCTTGGCGGGATCGCGCAGGTGGGCATCCGCCTTGCGCTTGCGCCAGCTCACGTCGAGGCCGGCGAGGTCGGCCACGGCGCACGGCCCCATCGCCATCCCGAACCCGGTAAGCGCCGAATCAATCTCCGCCGGCGACGCGCCCTCCTCCAGCAGGAAGCGCACTTCCCGCGTGTAGCCCTCGAGCATGCGGTTGCCGATGAAGCCGTGGCAGACGCCGGCCACCACCGCGATCTTGCCGAGCCGCTTTGCCAGCGCGAGCACTGACGCGAGCGTCTCGGGCGTGGCCGAATCGGTGCGTATCACCTCCAAGAGGCGCATCACCTGCGCCGGGCTGAAAAAGTGCAGGCCGAGCACGTTGCCCCGGCGGCCGGGCACGATGTCGGCCAGGCGGTTCACGTCGAGGTAAGAGGTGTTGGAGGCGATGATCGCGCCCGCGTCGCACGCCGAATCGAGGGCGCGGAACACCTCCTCCTTGAGCGGCATCTCCTCGAACACCGCCTCGATGACCAGATCGGCGCCGGCGACGCCTTCCAGCGTCTCGATGGGCTCGATCAGTCGCACGCGGGCCTCGGCTTCCGCCCCGCCGATGCGGCCGCGCTCCACGCGCCCCTCGTACTCGCTGCGGATCCCGGCCAGGGCGCGCTCGAGCGCCTGCCCGTCCGAATCCATCAGGCGCACCGGGATGCCGGCGTTGGCGAAACAGGTGGCGATGCCCCGGCCCATGGTGCCCGCGCCGACGATGGCCGCGCTCTCGATGGCCCGCGCGGGCGTCTCCCGGCCGATACCGGGCACCTTGCGCACCGCGCGCTCGGCGAAGAACACGTGGCGGAGCGCCCGCGATTCGGCCGAGGCCATGCATTCCTCGAAGATCGCGCGCTCCTTGCGAATTCCCTCGTCGAAGGGGAGCGTCAGCGCCGCCTCGACGCATTCGAGGCAGGCGACCGGCGCCCGCTGGCCGCGCGCCCGGCGCTCCAGCCGCTTGCGCGTGGCGGCGAAGACGTCCGGATCCTTCAGCTCAGGCGTGCGTTCGCGCGCGAGCGCGTGCGGTGGCCCGGCGGCGATGCGCTCCCCGGCGAAGGCGACCGCGCCGTCCAGCAGGTCGCCGTCGATCACGCGGTCCAGAATTCCCCTCTCGGCGGCCTCCGGCGCGCCGATCGGCTTGCCGCTCACGATCATCGCGAGCGCCGCCTCCACGCCCGCGAGCCGCGGCAGGCGCTGGGTGCCGCCGGCGCCGGGCGGGAAGCCGAGCGCCACCTCCGGCTGGCCCACCTGCGTCTTGCGGCTCGCGACCCGGTAGTGGCAGGAGAGCGCCAGCTCCAGCCCGCCGCCCAGCCAGTAGCCGGCGAGCGTGGCGATCACCGGCTTGGCGGACCGCTCGATCGCCGCGATCACATCGCGGAGCGTGGGCTCGCCCTCGGGCCACGGCTTGCCGAACGAGCGGATGTCGGCGCCGGCGAGCGCGCCCTTGCCGGCGCCCCGCAGGACCACTGCCTCCACCGCATCGTCGGCCTGCGCCTCCGCCAGCCGCGCCAGGATCGCGCCCGGCACGCCGGGGCTCATCGCGTTCACCGGCGGGTTGTCGATGGTGATGATGCCGACCGCGCCCTCGCGCTCCAAGCTTGCGCCGCCCATTCCTCGCGTCCCTCCGTCCCTGCTGAATAACCCGGTGGATAAGCTGTGGAATTCCTATGGATAGCCTGTAGAAAACTCGTGCAAACCCCTGGGATAACCTGTGGAATTCCCCTTGGCCGCAACGCCCTCAGGCCGCGCACACCTCGTCGAGCAGGCGGCGCATGAAGGTCTCGCACGCGCGCACCTGGCTCAGCTCGATGTACTCGTTGGGCTGGTGCGCCTGCATGATGCTGCCGGGCCCGCAGATCACGGTCGGGATCCCGACCTCCTGGAACTGCCCCGCCTCGGTGCCGTAGGCGACCACCTCGGTGCGGTTGGTGCGCGCGAGCGCCATCACGATCGCCTCCGCCGGGGAGCCCTCCTCCGGCACGAGGCCTGGCACCTGGGCGCGGATCTCCGTGACGATCGCGGTGCCGGGATCGACCGCGTGCATGCGCGGCAGCACGGTCTCCTCGGCAAACCGCTCGAAGCGGGTGCGGATCTCGTCGGGGTCCGCGCCCGGCAGCAGCCGGTATTCCCAGGTGAAGGCGCAGTCGAGCGGCACGATGTTCTGGGCCGTGCCGCCCCGGATCGTGCCCACGTGCACGGTCGTATACGGCGGATCGAAGCCGCTTTCCGGCTCCGCCCGTCCCGCCATCTCGTCCGCCAGCTCGGTGAGGAAGTGAACCAGCGTGGCCGCGTGCTGCACCGCGTTCACGCCCAGATGCGTGGCGCTGGAGTGCACCTCCAGCCCGCGCAACCTGGTCTCGAAGCTGTAGACGCCCTTGTGGGCGTTCACCACCGCCATGTTGGTGGGTTCGCCCACGATCACGATGTGCGGCTTGACGCCGAGCTCGGCACCGAGCCGGTCGATCATCAGCGGCGCGCCGAGGCAGCCCACCTCCTCGTCGAACGAGAGCGCGAAGTGGATCGGCGTCTTGAGCGGGCGCGCGACGAACTCCGGCACGAGGGCGAGCGCGATCGCGCTGAAGCTCTTCATGTCCGAGGTGCCGCGCCCGTAGAGCCGCCCGTCCTTCTCCACGATGCTGAACGGGTCCGTGTCCCACGGCTGGCCGTCCACCGGCACGACGTCGGTATGGCCGGAGAGCGCGATTCCGGGCACGTCTTGCGGCCCTACTGTCGCGTAAAGATTCGCTTTGTTTCCCGTTTCGTCATGTATAAGTGTAGAGTCAATGCCGTGAGAGGCGAGATAGTCGCGCACAAAGTGAATGAGCGCGAGGTTCGACTCTCGACTAGTCGTGTCGAAAGACACGAGACGCTCAATCATTTGGATGGGGTCGTAATGGGTGCTGGACATTCACGTCACCATTCGTTCGCCGGCGCGGGATTGTCGCCGCGACATGGCCGCGGCACAAGGCCGCCCGTGGGCGGGTACCGTGCGCGCCGCCGGCCCCGCCGTGCGTCGCATGGGTTAACCTTTCTTTACGGGATGGACAACATCGCGAAACCCGAGGTCCACACCATCCCCTCCGTGACACGCGCCTGACGAGATCGAGAGGCCGCCCTTGGCCCGCCGCCGCTATCGCTTTCTGAAGATCGCGCTTCCGCTGCTGACGCTGGTGTGTGCGGTGCTGGCGGTCGGCTACCTGCGTGCGACGAAGCCCGAGATCGAGCGCACGGGGTTCGAGGAACGCGCGCGCCCCATCGCTGCGGCGACGGTGGCGATCCTGGACGTCCAGCCCTCCATCTCGGCCTACGGCGAGGTGGTGGCGCAGCGCGACGTGGAGCTGCGCGCGCTGGTCGCCGGCCCTGTCGTGGCGGTGGGCGAGAACTTCGTGAACGGCGGCACGGTCCGCGCCGGCGACTTGCTGGTGGAGATCGACCCCTTCGAGTACCGCGCTGCGGTGACGGAGGCGGAGGCAGCGCTCGCGGAGGCGCGGGCGCAGCTGGCGGAGACCGGGGCCGAGCTCGGGGCGGAGGAGTCGGGCCTGGCGGAGGACCGCACCCAGCTTGCGCTGGCGGAGCGCGAGCTTGCGCGGCGCGAGGCGCTTCTCGCCAAGGGGACGGCGGCGCAGAAGACGGTCGACGACGCGCTGGTGCGGCGCAGCGAGCGGGCGCGGGCGGTGGCGGCGACGGAGCGGCGTGCGGCGGGCCTGCGGGCGCGGCTCGCGCGCCAGGATGCGGTGATCGCGCGGAGCAGAGTGGCGCTGGAGCGGGCGGAGCGCGACCTCGAGAACACGCGGCTGATCGCGCCCTTCGACGGCTACCTGACGGACGTCTCGGCGGCATTGGGCAAGCGGCTCGGCGTGAACGACCGTGTCGTGCGTCTGCTGGACCAGGCGCGCCTCGACATCCGCATCCAGCTCAGCGACGGGGACTATGGCCGGCTCGTCTCCTCTCCCACCGGTCTGCGCGGCCGGCCCGTAGAGGTGACGTGGCGTGCGGGCGAGCGCAACTTCCCCTTCCGTGCGGTGATCCAGCGGGCCGACGGCGAGGTGGACGCGGCGAGCGGCGGTGTGCGGGTCTATGCGCGGATCGAGGACGCGGGCGCACGCGTGCCGCTGCGTCCCGGCGCCTTCGTCGAGGTTCGCATCCCGGACCGTGTGTACCGGGCCGCGGCGCGGCTGCCGGAGACGGCGCTGGTGGGGGGCGACACGGTCTACGCCGTGGTCGAGGGCCGGCTCGAGCCCCGCCCTGTGGCGCTGCTGGCGCGTGTCGGCAACGACGTGGTGGTCTCGGGCGGGATCGCCGACGGCGAGCGCGTCGCCACCACCCGCTTCCCCGAGATCGGACCCGGCGTCAAGGTGCAGGTGAGGTGAGATGACCCGCCCCGGTCGCGGCCTGATCGCGTTCTTCGCGCGTCATCGCACGGCCGCCAACCTGCTGATGGTGCTCATGATCCTGTTCGGCGCGCTCGGGCTCATGCGCATGAACACCCAGTTCTTTCCGACCTTCGGCATCGACTGGATCTCGGTGAGCGTGACCTGGCCCGGCGCCAGCGCCGAGGACGTCGACGCCAACGTCGTCGCCGCGATCGAGCCGGAAGTCCGCTTCCTCGACGGCGTCAAGCGCGTCGTCTCGCAGTCGGTCGAAGGCGTCGGCTCCATCGTCATCGAATTCCAGCCGGGGACGGATCTCGATACCGCGCTCGCCAACGTCGAGAACGCCGTGGACCGGGTCGAGACGCTGCCGGAGAACGCCGAGAAGCCGGTGGTGGCCCGCATCTACACCTACGAGGGCATCGGCAACGTCGTCATCTCAGGGCCCTTCTCCGAGGCCGCGCTCCGCGCCCACGCCAAGGACATTCGCGAGCGGCTGCTGTCCGCCGGCGTCGACAAGGTCGATCTGTTCGGCAGCCGGCGCGAGGAGATCTGGGTCGAGGTCGGCGAAGGGCACTTGAGACAGCTCGACCTCACCCTCGGCGACATCGCCGCAAGAATCGGCAAGAGCTCGGTCGACCTGCCCTCCGGCATCGTGCCCGCCGGCACCAACAAGCAGATCCGCAGCTTCGGCCTCGCGCGAACGGCCGAGGAGATCGGCCAGGTCGAGGTCATCGCGCGCCAAGACGGCGCCAAGGTCCACCTCCAGGACATCGCGGCGATCAGCGACCGGTTCAACGAGCGGGACGCGGTCGCGTTCCGGGCCGGCTACCCCGCCATCGAGCTGCAGGTCCGCCGTGCGCCCACCTCCGACGCGCTGGAGCAGGCGGATATCCTCGACACCTTCATCGCCGAGCTGAAGCCGACGCTGCCGCCGACGCTGGTGGTCGAGCACTACGACGATGCGGCGGAGCTCATCGACGACCGCATCAACATGCTGCTCCGCAACGGCCTGAGCGGGCTCGCGCTCGTCGTCATCGTCCTCTTCGTCTTCCTGAGCGCACGGGTGGCCTTCTGGGTCACGGTGGGGATCCCGGTCTCGCTGCTCGCCACCATCGGCGTGATGATGCTCGCTGGCCAGTCCATCAACATGGTGAGCCTGTTCGGGCTCATCATGGCGGTCGGCATCATCGTGGACGACGCCATCGTGGTGGGCGAGCACGCGGTCACGCACCGTGCGGCCGGCGCCGGCGCCGTGGGCGCGGCCGAGCGCGGCGCGCAGCGAATGCTGGCGCCGGTCATGGCGGCGACGCTCACCACCATCGCGGCCTTCCTGCCGCTGCTCATGGTGTCGGACCTGATCGGCCAGATCATCCGCGCGATCCCGCTGGTGATCATCTGCGTCCTCATCGCGAGCCTGATCGAGTGCTTCCTGATCCTGCCCGGTCACCTGCGCGTCGCGCTGAAGAGCGATCCGCAGGCCGAGAACCGCTTCGCGCGCTGGTTCAACCCGCGCTTCAACGCCTTCCGCGACGGGCCGTTCGCGCGCATCGTGAGCGGCTGCGTCGCCTGGCGCTACCTCACCATGAGCATCGCGATCGGGCTCCTCCTTGTCTTCGTGGGCCTGATCGCGGGCGGGCGCGTGAACTTCGTCTTTTTCCCCTCGCCGGAATCGGACTCGGTGCTCGCCAACGTCACCTTCGTGGAAGGCACCAAGCGCGAGACCGCCGTCGCCATGGTGCGCGAGCTGGAGCGCGCGCTCAACGAGGCCGAGGCGGAGCTGACCGGCGGCGCCGGCGGCCTCGTGGCCATGAGCCTCGGTCAGATCGGCAAGCCTGCGGGCCGCCCCAACGAGTTCTTCCTCGGCACCGGCGATCACATCGGCGCCATGCGGGTGGAGCTGAGGCCCGCCGATCAGCGCGCCATCCGCACCCAGACGCTGATCGAGGAATGGCGCAGCCGCGTCCGCCCCATGCCCGGCCTCGAGACCATGACGATCCTCGAGCGCCAGGCCGGGCCGCCCGGCCGCGAGATCGACATCCGCGTCACGGGCGACGACGTCCGCGCGCTCAAGGCGGCGGCGGCCGATGTCCGCACGCTGCTCGGCCGCTTCCCCGGCGTGAGCGACATCGAGGACGACACGCCCTACGGCAAGCGGGAGACGATCCTCACCGTGAGCCCGCGCGGCCGCGCCCTCGGCTTCACCACCGAGAGCGCCGCCGGGCAGGTGCGCGCCGCGTTCGAGGGCGTCATCGCCAAGCGCTTCGCGCGGGGCGACGAGGAAGTCGCCATCCGTGTGCGTCTGCCACACGACGGGCTGACCGAAGCCGACCTGCGGCGCGGCTACGTGCGCAGCCCCGCAGGCGTCGAGGTGCCGCTCGCCGAAGTGGTGAGCTTCGACGAGAAGGCCGGCTTCGCCCGCATCCGCCGCGAGGACGGCCAGCGCATGGTCGCGGTCACGGGCGAGATCGACGAATCGATCACCACGACGGACGAAGTCCTCGGCGCGCTCGAGATCGAGGAGCTGCCGCAGGTGGCCGCGAAACATGGCGTCGGCATCCTGCTGCGCGGCAAGGCCGAGGAGCAGGCGAGGACGCTCGGCGACATGCAGACCGGCGCCATGGTCGGCCTGATCGCGATCTATCTGATCCTCGCCTGGGTCTTCGCCAGCTACTGGCGGCCCGTCGCGGTCATGGCCGTGATCCCCTTCGGCGCGGTGGGCGCCGTCGCCGGGCACTTCCTCCTGGGCTACGACCTCACGGTGCTCAGCATGGTGGCCCTCCTCGGGCTCTCCGGCATCGTGGTCAACGATTCGATCATCCTGGTGCGCGCGATGCAGGACCGCCTCACGGCCGGCGAGCCGCTGCACGAGGCCATCGTCGGCGGCGCGCGGGATCGCCTGCGCGCCGTAATCCTGACCTCGGTCACCACCATCTTCGGCCTGACCCCGCTGCTCTTCGAGACCAGCCTGCAGGCGCAGTTCCTGAAGCCGATGGCGGTCACCATCGTCTTCGGCCTGCTCGGCGTGACGCCGATCGTGCTGATCCTCGTGCCCTGCCTGATCGCCATCCAGCGCGATATCGCCGCGTTCTTCGGCCGTGCGCCGGATGCGGGAGAGCGCTCCGTCGACGACGACCGCGCGCCCCGCCTGCAGCCCAGCGAAAGCGACGGTTGATCGCCGCCTGAATGGCGACTACACAGCGCGCGCACCGCCGGCCGCCCCGACACCGGGGCGGAGCGGTAGGAACGAGGAGGCGCGGCCGTGAACGGTATCCTCAAGGGCTTGCGCGTGGTCGAGGGCTCGGCCTTCGTGGCCGCGCCGCTCGGCGGCATGACCCTCGCCCAGATGGGGGCGGACGTGATCCGCTTCGACCCCCTCGGCGGCGGCCTCGACTATCGCCGCTGGCCGGTCACGCCCGAGAACGAGAGCATCTACTGGGCCGGCATGAACAAGGGCAAGCGCTCCTTCGCCGTCAACCTGCGCGAGGCGGAAGGGCGCGAGCTGGTGGCCGCCCTCATCACCGCGCCGGGGCCCGAGGCCGGCATCTTCCTCACCAATCTGGGGGTCGGCGACTGGCTCTCCTACGAGACGCTGAGCGCGCGCCGCGCCGACCTCATCATGCTCCGCATCATCGGCAACCCGGACGGCACGGTCGCGGTCGACTACACGGTGAACGCGCGCATGGGCTGGCCCTTCGTCACCGGGCCGGCGGACCTGGACGAGCCGATCAACAACGTCCTGCCCGGCTGGGATCTGACCTGCGGGCTCACCGCCGCCGTCGGCCTGCTCGCGGCCGAGCGCCACCGCAGTCGTACGGGAGAAGGGCAGGAGATACGGCTCAGCCTCGCCGACGTGGCCTATCACATCACCGGCTCGCTCGGTTACATCGGCGATGTCGAGATCAACGGTGCCGAGCGGCCGCGCATCGGCAACGACATGTACGGCACCTTCGGCGGCGACTTCGCGACGCGGGACGGCCGCCGCGTGATGCTGGTGGTGGTGACGCCGCGCCATGTGAAGGCGCTGGGCCAGGCCAGCGGGCTCACGGACGCCTTCAAGGCGATCGAGTCGGAGCACGGCGTCAACCTCGCCGACGAGGCCGACCGCTGGAAGGTGCGGGAGCAGCTCCGCGCCGCGCTCAAGCCCTGGTTCGCGGCGTTGAGCCTGGAGGAGGTCGGCGCCCGCCTGACGGAGGCCGGCGTGCTCTGGGGCCCCTTCCGCACCCACACGCAGATGGTGGAGGAAGACCCCTTCTGCTCGACCGCGAACCCGCTGTTCCAGCGGATCGATCAGCCGGGGATCGGGCCTATGCTCACGCCGGGCTCGCCGCTGGACTTCGCCGCCGCCCCGCGCGAGGCTGTCAGGCCGGGGCCGCGGCTCGGCCAGCATACGGACGAGATTCTCGCGGAGGTCCTGGGCCTCGGCGACGGCGCCATCGGGGCATTGCACGACCGCGGCATCGTCGCCGCGCCGGCCTAAGCGGGCCTAAGCCGGCTCAGGCGCCCTCGACCAGAACCGCCTCGCTGCCCGACTGCCCGAGGTCCGTCGCCGCGCGCCAGGCCGCCGCGGCCGCGCGGTCGTCGAACTCGAGCACGGACAGGCGCGCGCCGCTCCACACCCCCTCCTTGATCTCCGGCGTGCGCGCCGAGACCAGGACGCGCCCGCTTTGCGCGAGGCCGAGGCCGGAGCCATCGCTCCCGTGACGCACGATGGCGTAGACGCAGCCCTCGCCCTTCGCCGCTCTGTCTCCCTCCGCCATGACCATGGTGCCGGTGGACGCGCGCTGGCGGATCGCCCGCGCCTCCACGTAGGCCGGCGAATCGTACCAGGCCGCAGCCCGCGCCAGGCTGTCGAACTCAACCAGCACCAGCCGGCCCGGCGTCCAGCCGCCGGCGATCACCTCGTGCTCGCCGCCCCTGACCAAGAAGCGCCCGTCGAAGGCCGCGATCGAGCCCGGCGTCAACGCCCGGTAATCGGCGTAGGTCTCCGGATCGGTCACGGTCACATCGGCGATCACATAGCCCGGCATGATGGCGGTCCTCAGAACGGTTCGGGGTCGGCGAAGCGGCGGAGCACGTTGGTCGTGAGCTTCGCGATGTTGTTGTCGTAGCCGTTCCACGGCAGGCTCGCGGGATAGCAGATCGAGCCCACCGAGAAGACCGCGCCGCCGTTCGGCGTCTCGTAGAACACCATGTCGGCCTTGACCTTCTCGTGCTCGGTGCCGCCGAGGCCGGAGTGGTTCACCAGCACCTCCTCGTTCACCACGATGTAGAGGTCGGTGTGGTTCTCCGAGCGCGCGAGGAGGAGCGCGTGCGGGGGCGTGCCGAGCCGCGGGTCCGTGCCGTCCAGCTCGTTGCCGGCCGCGCCATCGCCGTGATAGCCGAAGTCGCCGATCAGCTCGTCCTCGCCGATGCCCTCGAAGATGAAGCGCGCGCGGGGGTCGAAGCTGCCGGGCATGCGCCGGTAGTACGACGACTTGTCGAACCCTTCGGCGACGAAGCCGACGCCGGTGAGCCGCTGCGGCGCGAAGTCCCCCTGGTGGCGCCAGATGCCGCCGTATTCGCCGGTGAAGCTGTGATAGTACTCGCCGGGGTCCGCCTCCCAGGTGCGGATCGCGGCCTCGCAGCGGCGCACCTCGATCACGCCCGGCAGCTCCTCGTGCATGGCGACGCGCCAGTAGAAGCCGTTGCCGCCGAGGTACATCAGCCGGCCGCCCTGCTGCGTGAAGCCGTGGACGGCATCGCGCATGGCCTTGGAGTAGTACTCCGGGTGGCCGCCGGTGATCAGCACGTTGTAAAGCTTGAGCAGGTCGATGCCCTCGCGGTGCACGTCCTCGTCGGTGATGACGTCATGCTCGAAGCCGTAGTGCGTGAGCCAGTCCTCCACGTACATGTCGAGGATGAACTCGCGCGCGTTGGTCGCGTCCTCGCCGACGCAGGCCCAGGGCGTCTCAACCTTCGGCCGCATGTTGAGGATGGGGCGCAGCCGCGACGAGTAGCAGATGCCGCTGCCGTCCGAATGGGTGTCGTAGAGCGAGGCGCCGTACTCGCGGTGCTCGTTGAGGAAGAGCTGGTTGGGATTGAGCGTCGGCAGCTGGCCGGTGAGCAGCTCGCCGAGCGCTCCGTCGAAGGCCATGTGCTCGTTGGCGTAGGCCATGTACTCGACCGTCGGCAGCAGGAAGGCGATGCGCGCCGCCTTGCCGGGCGCCGGCAGCACCACGAAGGGCACGTATTCCTCGGCGCCCCTGGCCCGCAGCCGCGCGGCGTAGACCCCGCTCGCCACCCGCGCCGGGACCTGCCATTCGAAGTCGACCTCCCAGCCCGCGTCGTAGAGGTCGTCGTCGTGGAAGTGGATGGCGCCGTACTCGTGCCGGGCGTGGCGCCAGCACATCTCCTCGCCCGAGTAATTCCAGCCGGTCATGCCGCGCGCCGGCAGGTTGACGATCTCGCCGTCGACGTGGTGCGGGGAGCGATCGGAGATCCTGATCGACGTGATGTCGCGCGAGAAATCCCAGGCGCAGAGGACGTCCGGCGCGATGGAGGCCGGCATGGCCTCGTTCCTCATGCGCTCGATCTCCAGCCGGTCGAGCGCGCGGCCCACCAGCCGGGGCGAATCGATCTTGCCGTTGTAGAGGCCGTCCACCAGCGTCCGCCCCTTCTGCCGCCGCCTGAAGACGCCGGCCATGACGATGGGCGCAGCGCTGTTGGCGGCGGCCGGCCCCAGCGTGCGCTTCGCCGTGCCGCCGTCGTTCACCCGCGCATACGGCAGCAGCGGCTCCTGGTGGACAGTGACGCGGCCCGTCCCGGCGTCGTAGCTCGCGGCCGCGAGATACCAGTGGCGCTCCAGCAGCGGCTTGCCGACCGAGACCGTCTCCACCGTCCCGTCCGCCATGCCGAGGCGGAGCGCGACCGAGCCCGCGTCGTCGATCATCAGCGCAAAACCCTTCGGGCCGCGCCGATCCCACTTGGTCACGATGCCCTGCGCACCCTTGGCCGGCGTGGTCGGCCAGATCATCGCTTGGACGGTGAAGCTGCCAAGCGTCTCCAGCAGCGGCCGGCTCTCCACCAGCGCGTAGGAGCCCGCGTGGATCGCCTGCGGGCGCCCCTTGCGCCGCTTGCTCACGGACGAGCGGACCAGCTTCTCCTTGAACCCCGGCCCGGCCGGCGTCGCGTCGGCGCAGATCAGGCGCACGATGTCCGCCTGGTAGGTCGGATGCTCGCAGTTGACCATGAACTTGACGGTCTCGCCCGGCCGGACGCTGATCCGGTCGGAATAGCCGGTGATCGTCAGCATGCCGCGCCCCCCGAGCTCCGCCTCACTCCCGCCGTGAGCATAGTCAGCGCCCGGTGGGCGAACAACGCTCCCCCGCTTCGCGATCCCCATGCGTTCCCGGTGCAGCCGGGGCCAGGATGTGCAAGATAAGCGCTCGATCGAGGCAGGCGGGGCCTGCCGGCGCCAGTCCAGGGGAGAGAACGATGGCGACGCTGATTATCCACGGCATACCGCTCAGCACCTATGTCCGCACCTGCCGCATGGCGTGCAGGGAGAAGGGCGTGCCCTACGAGCTCGACCCGCTGGCGCCGCAGTCGGACGAGCAGAAGGCGATGCAGCCCTGGGGCTCGGTGCCGGCCATGACCCACGGCGACGTGCGCATGTACGAATCGGTGGCGATCTGCAACTACATCGACCATGCGTTCGACGGCCCGCCCCTGCAGCCGGCCGATCCGCTCGCCAACGCCCGCTGCTGGCAGTGGACGTCGGTCTTCATCCAGTACCTCTACCGGCCGGCGATCGACATCGTGCTGCAGCGCCTGATCGTGCCCGCGCAGGGCGGCGAGCCCGACGAGGCGCTGGTCGCGAGCAGCGTGCCCAAGTCCGACAAGGCGCTCAATGCGCTCGACGGCGCGCTGGAGGGCCAGGCGCACTTCGCCGGCGACGACGCGTCCATTGCCGACTACATGGTGCTGCCCGTGCTGCACTACCTGCAGATGACGCCGGAGGGCGCGGACCTGCTCGCGCCCCGCGCCAACATCGCCCGCTGGCACGCCGCCATCGACCAACGCGAGAGCGCCGTCGCGACGATGCCCGACTTCGGTTGACGGTCTGGCCCGCATTTCTCACCAGGGTTACGGTCTGCGTAATCTTGGTGAGGAATGCGGGTTACCGCTCCTTCACGTAGGGCACGCCGCTTGCCTTGGGCGGCACCGCCTTGCCGACGAAGCCCGCGAGCAGCAGCACCGTGAGCAGGTAGGGCAGCGCCTGGATCGCCTGCACCGGAATCACGCCGACGCCGGGGATGTCCACGCCCTGCAGCCGCGCCTGCACCGCGTCGGCGAAGGCGAAGAGGAAGCAGGCGAAGAGCGTCGGCACCGGGCGCCACTTGCCGAAGATGAGCGCGGCCAGCGCGAGGTAGCCCATGCCCGCCGTCATGTCGCGCACGAAGAGCGCGTTCTGGGCGATGGAGATCGAGGTGCCGGCGACGCCGCACAGAATGCCGCAGACGATCATCGCCCGATAGCGCATGCCGGCGACCGAGATGCCGGCCGTGTCCACCGCCGCCGGCGCCTCGCCGACGGCGCGGAGCCTCAGCCCGAAGCGGGTCTTGTAGATGAACCACGCGGCCAGCGGCACCATGCCGAGCGCGAGGTAGACGATCAGGTTGTGGCCGCTCACGATTTCCGAATAGATCTGGGCGAGGAAGGGCACGTCGCTCAGCCGGTCGGCGAAGGGGAAGTGGATCGGGCGGAAGCGCGCCGTATCGCCCACCAGCGGCGAGTGCCCGCCTTGGCCGAACCAGGCGAGCGAAAGCACGGGGCCGAGCCCCGCCACCAGGATGTTGAGCGCCATGCCGGAGACCACCTGGTCGCCCCGGTGGGTGACGCAGGCGAAGGCGTGCACCATGGCGAGCGCCACGGAGGTGCCGATGCCTGCGAGCAGGCCGACCCAGGCCGAGCCGCTGACGTAGGCGGCCGCGGCGGCGGCGAAGGCCGCGCCCAGCATCTTGCCTTCGAGCCCGATGTCGACCACGCCGGAGCGCTCGGCGAACATGCCGGCGAAGGCGGCGAGGATCAGCGGCGTGGAGACGCGGAGCGTCGCGTCGATCACGAGCACGAACCAGGTCACGGCTTCCATGGCGGCCCCGCCCCCCCTTACGCCGCCACCGCCCGCGCGCGGCGCGCGAACAGGCGCTCGATCCGCCCGCGGAACATGTGCTCCAGCGCGCCGGAGAAGAGGATCACCAGCCCTTGCAGGACGACCACCATGTCGCGCGTCACGTTGGGCATGTCGAAGGCCAGTTCCGAGCCGCCCTGGTAGAGCACGCCGAAGAGCAGCGCAGCCAGCACGATGCCCACCGGGTGGTTGCGGCCCATCAGCGCCACCGCGATGCCGACGAAGCCGTAGCCCGCCGTGAACTCGAGCAGCAGCCGGTGGTGGACGCCGATGATCTCGTTGACGCCGACGAGGCCGGCGAGGCCGCCGGAGATCGCCATCGCCAGCATGATCGAGCGCGCCGGCGAAATGCCGCCGTAGACCGCCGCCGATTCGTTGTGGCCGACGGCGCGGATCTCGTAGCCCCAGCGCGTGCGCCAGACGAAGAACCAGAACGCCACGAGGCAGGCGGCGGCGACCACGATGCTCAGGTTGAGCGAGGAGCGGCCGATGTTGGCGCCGAAGGCCGCGAAGACGTCGTGGACGAAGGGCAGCCACACGCCAGTCTCGAAGGTGCGGCTCTCCGCCGCCTGCTGGCCCGGCTTGATGAAGATCTCGACCAGCAGATAGGTCATCAGCGCGGCGGCCAGGAAGTTGAACATGATCGTCGTGATGACGATGTGGCTGCCGCGCTTCGCCTGCAGCCAGCCGGGGATGAAGGCCCAGAAGGCGCCGAAGGCCATGGCGCAGGCGATGGCGAGCGGGATCGCCACGAACGCCGGCCAGTGGCCGAGGTAGAGCCCGATCAGGCCCGCGCCGAGGCCGCCGAGATAGGCCTGGCCCTCGCCGCCGATGTTGAAAAGGCCGCAGTGGAAGGCGATGGCGACGGCGAGCCCGGTGAAGACGAAGTTGGTGGTGTAGTAGAGCGTGTAACCGATCGCCTCCGGATACCCCACCGCGCCGAGGACGAGCAGCCTGAGCGCCTCGAACGGGTTCTCGCCGATGAGCGCGATGATGATGCCGGCGATGAGCAGCGCGAGCCCGAGGTTGATGAGCGGGACCAGCCCGTGGGTGACCCAGCCGGGCGCTTGCGTCGGCCCGCCGAAGCCCTTCACGCCCCGGCGGCCTCCGCGCCGTCCGCGCTCTCGCCGGCCATCATCAGGCCGAGCGTGCGCTCGTCCGCGTCCGCCTGCGCCACCTCGCCCACGATGGCGCCGTCGAACATCACCAGGATGCGGTCCGAGAGCGACATGATCTCGTCGAGCTCGACCGAGACCAGCAGGATCGCCTTGCCCGCATCGCGCATGGCCACGAGCTTGCGGTGGATGAACTCGATGGCGCCGATATCGACGCCGCGCGTGGGCTGGCCCACCAGCAGCACGTCGGGGCTGCGGCCCATCTCGCGGCCGACCACGATCTTCTGCTGGTTGCCGCCGGAGAAATTCGCCGTGCGCAGGTGGGGCAGCGGCGGGCGCACGTCGAAGTCCTCCATCGTGCTCCCCACGGCGTCCGTGACCGCGCCCCGGCTCATGAGCATGCGCGGGTTGTAGCGCTGCTCGCGGTGGTAGCCGAGGATGCCGCTCTCGGAGGCGTCGAAGGCGGTTACCAGCCCCATGCGCTGGCGGTCCTCCGGCACGTGGCCGAGCCCGCGCCGGCGCATGGCGCGTGCGGCTTCGGCGCGGCCGCCGGCGGGCGCAGGCGCCCCGCCGATGGCGATGCTGCCGCGCTCGCGGCCAAGCGTGCCGGCCAGCGCCTCCAGCAGTTCCGACTGGCCGTTGCCTGCCACGCCGGCGATGCCCACGATCTCACCGGCGTGGACGGCGAAGCTCACGTCGTGCACGCGCAGCACGCCGCCGCGATCCCGCACCGCGAGGTTCTCCACCTGCAGCAGGGCGTCCCCCGGCGCGGCCTCGTCCTTGTCCACGCGCAGCAGCACGCTGCGCCCCACCATCATCGCGGCGAGCTGGGCGCGGTCGGTTTCCGCCGTCGCCACGTGATCGACCACGCGGCCCGCGCGCATCACGGTGACCCGGTCGGTGAGCGCCATGATCTCGCGCAGCTTGTGGGTGATGAGGACGATGGTGCGGCCCTGGTCGCGGAGCGCGCGGAGGATACGGAAGAGGTCGTCGACCTCCTGCGGCGTGAGCACGCCCGTCGGCTCGTCCAGGATCAGGATGTCGGCGCCGCGGTAGAGCGCCTTCAGGATCTCGACGCGTTGCTGCAGGCCGACGGGCAGCGAGCCCACGATGGCGTCGGGGTCGACGTCGAGCCCGTACTCGCGCTCCAGCCGCTCCAGCTCCCGCCTGGCCTCGGCGAGCGTGGAGCGCAGCAGGTAGCCCTTCTCGACGCCGAGCACCACGTTCTCCAGCACGGTGAAGGTGTCCACGAGCATGAAGTGCTGGTGGACCATGCCGATGCCGTGGCCGATGGCGTCCTCGGGCCCCTTGATGGTGACCGCCTCGCCGCCCACCCTGATCTCGCCGCCGTCGGCCTGGTAGTAGCCGTAGACGATGCTCATCAGCGTCGACTTGCCGGCGCCGTTCTCGCCGATGATGCCGTGGATCGTGCCCGGCGCCACCGCGACCGACACGTCGTCGTTCGCGTGCACCGAGCCGAACCACTTCTGGATGCCGGCGACCTCGAGCGCGGGCACACTGGGCCCGCCCGAGGGGCCGCGCTCTGCCGCAGCCCCCCGGTGTTCCTCCCCCGTCACGGGGCTTGCGCCTCGCTGGCCGGCCTGGGCCGGCGCCCGCGCGCTACTGCGCCATGTAGTCGGTCACCTGGATGGTGCCGGCGATGATGTCCTCGCGCGCCTGCTCGACCGCGGCCTCCATCTCGTCCGAGACGAGGCTGCGGTTGTGCTCGTCGACCGCCCAGCCGACGCCGTCCTCGGCGAGGCCAAGCACCTGGATGCCGCCCTGCCAGGTGCCGTCCTGGGCGGCCTTGAAGGATTCGTAGACCGCCACGTCCACGCGCTTGATCATCGAGGTCAGCATCGTGCCGGGGTGGATGTAGTTCTGGTTGCTGTCCACGCCGATGGCGAGCTTGCCGGCGTCCTTCGCGGCCTGGTAGACGCCGATGCCGGTGCCGCCGGCGGCGGCGTAGACCACGTCCGCGCCCCGGTCGAACTGGCTGCGCGCGAGCTCGCCGCCCTTGGTCGGGTCGTTCCAGGCGGCCGGCGTCGTCCCGGTCATGTTCTGGAAGATCTCGATGTCGGGATTGACGTGCTTCGCGCCCTCGACGTAGCCCAGCGCGAACTTGCGGATGAGCGGGATGTCCATGCCGCCGACGAAGCCCACCTTGCCGGTCTGCGACGCCATCGCGGCCGCCATGCCGACGAGGAAGGAGCCCTCGTGCTCCTTGAAGATCACGGACTGCACGTTGGGCAGGTCCACCACCATGTCGATGAGCGTGAACTTGGTCTCGGGGAACTCCTGCGCCACGGTCTCGACCGCCGCCGCCTGGGCGAAGCCCATGGCCACCACCACCTGCGCGCCGCGCCGCGCCATGTTGCGGAGCGCCTGCTCGCGCATCGACGGGTTGGTGACCTCGAACTCGCGGTACTGCACGCCGGTGTCCGCCTTGAACTTCTCGGCGCCGTTGAACGCGGCCTCGTTGAACGATTTGTCGAACTTGCCGCCCATGTCGAAGACGACGGCCGGCGTGAAGTCCTCCGCCTGGGCCATGCCGCCCACGGCGATGCCTGCCGCCGCGAGCGCGGCGACGATCAGTCGTTTCATGGAGAGTCTCCCTTGAGTCTAGATGCGTGTCCTGACTGCGCCCAGCTTAGCCGAGGCATGGCGCAATGTCTGTCCCCGCACCCTATTCCGCTGCTTCGGCGCTGGCGCTCTCCGCCTTCTCCAGGGTGAGCTCGACCGGCACCGGGTTGGAGACGATGTCGAGCACCGGGCAGTGCGCGTTGACCGCCTGCTGGAGCGTTGCCAGCGTCTCCTCGTCCGCCGACGAGACGACGCGCACCGTGCCGCGCAGGCCCTGGTAGCCCGGCCTGACGGACTCGTCGACGGCGAAGAAGCCCCGCAGGTCGATGTCGCCCTCCAGCGTCACCGAGACATGCTCCAGCGGGATGCCGAGGGCGGCGGCATAGGCGCGGTACGTGATCTCCTGGCAGGTGCCGAGCGCGGCCAGGATCAGCTCCACCGGGTTCGGCCCCGTGTCAGTGCCGCCCAGGCTCTCCGGCTCGTCCACCACCAGACGGTGGTCGCGGAGCGCCACCTCGGAGCGGAAGCCCTCGCCCAGGGACGACACGGATTCGAAGGTTGCTTGCGCCTCCGCCGGGTCGGTGCGGAAGGCCTCCTGCGTTTCGGCGATCAGGGTGCGCAACTCGTCGCTCATGGTCCATCTCCCGTTGGCGGCCGCTCGAGCGGCCAGTGTTGGTGTTGAAGTCGATCTATCAATACGCGCTATTTCGCGATCGTGGGAGTCGGCTTCGGGGGATTCGCGGACCACTCGGCTAGCCACCGGCGTCAAGGCCAACGAGTCCCCCCGAGGCGAGGAATTCCCTGGGGATGCCGCCGGCGCTGCGGCTACCACCGCCGATGTCCGGTATCGAGGTTGGAGAGGAACGGGTCGACAGCGGCCATCGAAGCCCCAATGATGCGTGCGGACGGCAGAGACCAGCGAGGTCGGCGAGCTTCAGCATGAGCGCGAACGGGTCCGGGGGCCGCACCGGCCTCCGCTACCAGCCGGACGAGAGGCCGCCGGCCGCGCTCGCCTTCGGGCTCGGCGTTCAGATCGCCGTGCTCACCATCGCCGGCATCATCCTGGTGCCCACCATCGTGATGCGTGCCGCCGGCGCGAGCGAGGACTACCTCTCGTGGGCGGTGTTCGGCACGGTTGCGATCTGCGGCCTGACCACGGCGCTGCAATCGCTCCGCACCGGGCGGATCGGCTCTGGCCACGTGCTCATCATGGGCGCCTCCGGGGCCTTCATCGCGGTCTGCATCAATGCGGTCGCGGCCGGCGGCCCGGCCTTGCTGGCCACGCTGGTCATCATCTCCTCCCTCGTTCCGTTCCTGATTTCCGTTCGTCTCGCGCTCTTCCAGCGGATCCTGACGCCGACGGTCTCGGGCACCGTGATCATGCTGATTCCGGTCACTGTGATGCCGGCCGTCTTCAAGCTCCTGGCTGCGGTGCCGGAGGGGACCCCCGCTTTGGCGGCGCCGTTGAGCGCGTTAGCGGTGGTGCTCGTGCTTGCTGCCATCGCGCTCAAGGCGTCGGGCGCGCTCCGCCTCTGGGCGCCGGTCATCGGCGTCGTCGCCGGCACGGGCGTCGCCGCCGCATTCGGCCTCTACGACGCGGGCCGCGTGGTGGACGCACCCTGGGTCGGCGTGCCGGCGGGCGAGTGGGCGGGCTTCGATGTCGACTTCGGGCCGTCGTTCTGGGCGCTGCTTCCGGCCTTCCTCCTGGTGGCGGTGATCGCCACGATCCGCTCCATCAGCGGCGCCGTCGCGATCCAGCGGGTCTCGTGGCGCAGGCCGCGGGCGGTGGATTTTCGCGCGGTCCAGGGGGCGGTCACCGTGGATACGCTCGGCAACGTGCTCTCCGGCCTCGTGGGCACGACGCCGAACACCGCCACCACCGTGGGCGCATCGGTGACCGAGCTCACCGGCGTGGGCGCCCGCAGCGTCGGCGTCGCCTGCGGGGCGGTCTTCTTCGCGGTGGCGTTCCTGCCCAAGCTGCTGGCGCTGGTGCTGGCGATACCGGGGCCGGTGATCGCCGCCTATCTCGGCGTGCTGCTGGCGACGCTCTTCGTGATCGGCATGAGGATCGCCATCCAGGACGGCATCGACTACCGCAAGGGGCTGATCGTCGGCGTCTCGTTCTGGATCGGCGTCGGCTTCCAGAACGACCTGGTGTTTCCCGAGCACGTCGCGGAATTCGCGGGCGGCCTCCTGCGCAACGGGGTCACGGCCGGCGGTCTCACGGCCATCCTGATGACCGCCTTCGTGGAGCTGACGAGGCCCCGCCGCAGCCGCATCGAGGCGCCCTTCGATCACTCGATCCTGCCCGAGATCAGGGACTTTCTCGCCGCCTTCGCCACCCGCAGCGGCTGGGACGAGGCGATGACCGCCCGCCTCGACGCCGTCTGCGAAGAGGCGCTGCTGACGCTCTTGCAGCAGGAGGACGCGAAAGAGGAGAAGGAGGAGCGCCGCCTGCGCCTGGTGGCCTACCGAGAGGGCGATGGCGCCGTTCTCGAGTTCGTCGTCGCCTCGCGCGAGGGCAATATCCAGGATCGCCTGTCGCTGCTCGGCGACCAGCCCGGCGAGGTCTCGGCCGAGCAGGAGGTCTCGCTGCGGCTGTTGCGCCGGCTCGCGTCCTCCGTCCGCCATCAGCAGTACCACGGCGCCGACATCGTGACGATCCGCGTGACGGCGCCAGCGGGTGAGAGCGAGGCATAGCACCCCGCCGCTGCCGGCCGATCGCCGTCCAGCGCCGGCGCCACCGGATCAAGGCACCGGAGCGTCCGGGACCGCAAGCGCGCCTCGGCCATCAGCGAGCGGCCGAGCTCCGTGTTGGCCTCTCTGAAGAATGAGGCCGCATCCACCCAGGATGCTCCCGGATCAGCTCGCTGGGCATCGGCGTCCCGTTCGCGGTCAGGAGCTTGCCGGGGGCGTCGAACGGTCTTTCGCGAAGAGGAAACGGCATGTAGCCATCACGGCCGCGGCGGATTTCCTCGTGCCATTTTCGGCAAGCCTTCCGGTATTCCTCCCGGATTGGCTTGCCTCCGTACCGCGCCAGTCCGTATTCGGCGTCGGCGGTAATCGATTCAGGGCGCACGCGGCCAAAGGCCAGCGGCCACGCATACGTCGCCACCCTGTGTTCGCCGAACAGGATGCCGTTCCTGACCTCGAACTCGGTATCGGCCCCGGCGCGAACGGAATCGAAGAAGCCCGAGCGGTGCAGCACCTCCTTCCTGCGGAACACGAGGGAAATGCACGATTTGTATGCGTAGCGGTTCGTGCCTTTCAGGATAAGGTCACCCTCGGTCGTCATGCGCACCCAGTTGGTCGTAAGCGCAACGGTCTCCGGCTCCGACGCCAGGACGGCGATGCTCTTTCCGAGCCTGTCGGGATGCGACCAGTCGTCGCTGTCCTGAAACGCCATGAACTCTCCGCGGGCCCGAAGCATGCCAAGGTTCTTGCTGACGTACGTCCCGTCGTTCGTGTCCTTGGCGATAACCTGCATGCGCTCGTCCTCTTCCTCCAGGAGACGAAGCGTTTCCAGCGTGCCATCGGTGCTGCAGTCGTCCACGACGATCAGCTCCAGGTTGCGATAATTCTGGTTCAGAACGGACATGACCGACGTCTTCACCAGATGCTCGACGTTGTAGGCGGTCATGACGACCGAGACGAGCGGCCCATCGCATAGAGGCGGATAGCCATCCCGGCAACGCGGTTTCATCGCCGCAACGGGCGCAAGCGAATCGAATGGATCGTGGATGCCTGCCGGATTCAGGCGAATGGGTTGGCAGCCCATGGCCAGATACAGGTCGTCAAGATGCCGGATTGCCTGCACCGGGCCGTCCGGCCCATTTTCTCTGGCGAGCGTGTACCGGAAGAACGGCAGTTGTTCCCTGAGATAGGCGGGCGTAGACCCTGCATCCAGCCGATTCAGATACCGTCGGGCGCATTCGAGATCGCCCAGCTCGATCGCGCAGCCGACGACGAGCATGCGTGCCTCTGCGTCGTCGGGGCACGATTCGAGGTCGCTCAGCGCCTGATCCATCGCCGCCCTGAAATCGCCCAGAAGAAAGAGCATTCGCGTGGACAGATTCCCGTTCGCGTGCCGTATTTTCGTGGACAATCGCCTGGTCTCAGGGTCTGAACGTCTGAGCAGAACGGATGTGAGATGTCCGGTCGCTATCCGCCAAGAAACGCGAGAACGGGCCAGCCTGTATCCCGTGCGTCCAAACCCCTTTACCCTTCTCGTACGACGCGTCGCCGCCCTTCTAAGTTGCCTCACGACCCTTCTGAATTGCCGTACTGCGCTCTTGAATTTCCTTACCATCCTCTTGAGCTTTCGCGCTGCACGTCTAAACCGCTTTACCTGCCTTCTGAGCTGTCTCACCAGCCTCTTGAGTTTTCCTGCTACCCTTCTGAACCGCCTCACTCGCCTTCTGAGCCGCCTCGCCAGCCTTACGAGATGTCTCGCCAGCTTCCCAATCTTCCGCGCTACTCTATTGAGCTGCCTCGCCGGCTTTCTAGGCTGTCTCGCCCGTTTCTTGATCTGCCTCGACAGCCTTCTGAGTTGCCCCGCTAGCGTCTTGAGCTTCCCTACTGTCCTCTTGAGCCGCCTCGTCTGCCTTCCGAGCCGTCTCACTCGTTTCTTGAGCTGCCTCGTTGCCCTTCTGAGCTTCCTCACCACCAACCTGATTGTCCCAAATATGACGCGGCGTATTGCAAGCGAATAGTGGACAAGTACGGGCGATATAAGGGCAAACAACCCGTCGTCAATTACGTGGATCATATTCCAACTTATCTCTGGAATTATGAGTGCGAAGACAAACGCTATCGGGAAGCCGACGCCATCGCTCCATTGTAGCCGTATACAGGCATGGAGCAACATACGTTATTCGCTTGAGCATTCGTTGTTGGTGGTCAGGCGCGCAAGTTATCTTGATGGTGCCGCGCGACTGGCGACGGCTGAACCTAAGCAGCCTGCCCGTACTCCCGCAGGACCTCGTCGATCGGCCCGCGCGCCTTGACCCGACCCGCGTCGAGCAGGACCCCTGTGCTGCAGACCCGCGCAAGGAGGCCCGCGTGTTGCGATGCGAGCACGAGGATCCCGGCACGGTCCACGAATTCTTCCATCCGCCGCTTCGCCTTCTCGATGAAGGCCCGGTCGCCCATGCCCAGCCACTCGTCCATCAGCAGGATCTCGGGCTCGAAGCAGGTGCACACCGCAAAGGCGAGCCGCAGCCGCATGCCCGTCGAGTAGGTGTGCACCGGCATCGCCAGGTAGTCGCCAAGCTCCGTGAACGCCGCAATCTCGTCCATGCGCGCGCGCACCTGCTCCGGCCGCAGGCCGAGAAAGAGCCCCCGTGTCACGATGTTCTCGTAGCCCGTCGCGTCCGCGTTGATGCCGAGCGAGCCGCTGAGCAGCGACGCGGTCCTTCCGTGCCGGTAGACGCGTCCGCGCGCGGGTTCGTAGGCGCCCGCGAGCACGCGCAGCAGGGTCGTCTTGCCGGCGCCGTTGGGGCCGACCAGGCCTACCCGGTCGCCGTGCTCGAACGCGAGGCTCACGTCTTCCAGCGCACGCACCACCAGCCGGCTGCCGGCGCCCTGCGCGATGCGCCCGCCCGTGCCGCGATGCAGCAAGCGGTTCTTCAGCGAGCGCGTGCTGGCGTTGTAGACGGAGAAGTCGACCGTGACCGATTCGAGCTTCAGGCTGACCATGCCCTCATACCCGCCCAGCGCCGCCGCGTCGCACGTCCGTCAGGTACGGACGGGCTCCAGCGAAGCGGCTTCAGGCCGCCATACGCACGACCCGGCCCCCCGGGCCGCACAGGGCCGGTCAGGAGGCCGCCTGCGTCCTCTTCTCGTCGAGGGCGCGAAGCACGACCTCGGGCGTCACCGGGATCTCGGTGATGCGCACGTCGAGCGCGTTGTTGATGGCGTTCACGATGGCCGGGATCGGCCCGTTGGTCACCATCTCGCCCACGCCCTTGCCGCCGTAGGGGCCGCTCTCGGCCGGGTACTCCAGCACCTCGCAGTCGACCTCGGGCATCTCCGACGCGCCGGGCTGCAGGTAGTTCTGGAAATCCACCGGCGCGGGGTCGATCGCCGGGTAGCCGGGCGCGGTGGTCTCGTAGAGCGCGTGGCCTATGCCCATCCAGGAGCCGCCCACGATCTGGCCCTTCACTAGGTCCGGGTTCACCTGCTGGCCCACCTCGTAGACGCTCTTCATGTCGATCACCTCGACCATCCCGGTCTCGGTATCGACCTCGACCTCGACCACGGTGCAGGCATGGGCCTGCGTCGAATCCGGGTCGCACGCGCCGGTCTCCGGGTCCATCGGGCTCGGCGGCTTGAGGTAGGCACCGCGTCCCGCAATGGTCTTGCCGTGGGCGAAGTGGGCGGCGCCGGCGACCTCGCCGACCGAGACCGCCTTCTCCGCCACGCCCTTGATGTGGATGTTGCCCCCGCCGTCGGTCTCGAGGTCCTCCGGGCTTGCCTCCAGCAGCTCGCCCGCCACCTCGAGCATGGCCTTGCGCGCTTCCTGCGCCGCCATCACCACGGCGTTGCCGGCGCGGTGCGTGGTGCGGCTCGCGAAGGTGCCGGTGCAATGCGGGCCGGTGTCGGTATCGGCGGTCTCCACCACGATGCTCTCGTAGGGGACGCCGAGGGTCTCGGCCGCGATCTGCGCCAGCACGGTGCGCAGGCCCTGGCCGAGATCGACGCTCGCCATGGTGACGACGAAGTCGCCGGCCGGCGTCATGTGGATCAGCGACTGGGTGGGATCGCCGCCCAGGTGCATCCCCGTCGGATAGTTCACGGCCGCGAAGCCGGTGCCCCTTACCTTGGCCATCAGCTTGCCTTTCTGTCCCAGGAGGTCATCGCTTGGTACTCCGCCGGCAGCGCGTGGCCGGCCATGCGCGCCGCCGCTTGGATGGTCTCGACCATCGCGGCGTCCTCGTTCACCTTGCGGTGCGCGCGCATGTCGCCGTTGCGGTAGGCGTTGAGCAGCCGGAGCTGCCACGGGTCCATGCCGATGGTCTTGGCCACCTTGTCCATCTGCAGCTCGATGGCGAAGGAGGCGGCCATGACGCCGAAGCCCCGCATCGCGCTCGACGGCGGCCGGTTGGTGAAGACCACCCGCGCGTCGACCCAGACGTTGGGGATCGTGTAGGGCCCCGGCATGTGGCCCGCGTGCTTCATCGAGCCGTAGGAGCTGAAGCGCAGGTAGGCGCCCGAATCCTGGTAGGAGGTGATCTTGCGGGCGACGATGCGCCCGTCGTTCATCACGCCGTCCTTGATGTAGAGGCGCCAGGCGGAGCGGGTCGAGGAAACCTGCATCTCCTCTTCCCGCGTGTACTTGAACTTGACCGGGCGCCCGGTCCGCATGGCGGCCAGCACCGAGATCGGCTCCACCGCCACGTCCACCTTGCCGCCGAAGCCGCCGCCCACCGTGCCGCCGAGGAAGCGCAGCTTGCCCGGCGCAAGCCCCAGGATGGCGGCGGTGTTGTCGCGGGCGAAGTGCACCGCCTGCGTGTTGGTGTGCACCGTGATGCGCCCGTCGCCGCCCGGCTTGGCAATGCAGCCGTTGGTCTCCATCGGTGCCTGCTCGATGGGGCTGGTCTGGTACTTGTCCTCGACGATGTGGTCGGCCTCGGCAAATCCCTGCTCCACGTCGCCGAAGCGGATCTGCGCGGCGCCGTGGTCGTCCGGGTAGATGTAGTGGTTGTTCGGCCAGTGGGCGGTCAGCGCAGGTGCTGCGCCCGCGATCGCCTCTTCCACGTCGAACACGCCGGGGAGCGGATCGTAGTCCACCTTCACCTTGGCCGCGCCGGCGCGCGCGGCCTCGGCGCTCTCGCCCAGCACGGCGACGATGGGCTCGCCCCGCCAGCGCACCTTGTCGAAGGCGAGGATCGGCTCGTCCTCCGGCCCGACGCCGACGGCGGCAAGGCCGTTCCACACCTTCTTGCCCGGCAGGTCCTCGTGGGTGAGCACGCAGACGACGCCAGGGCTGGCCTCCGCCGCGCTGGTATCCACGCTCACGATCCGGGCATGTGGTTCCGCGCTCCGGTGCATCTTGAGATGCAGCATGCGCGGGTAGTGGACGTCCTCGTAGTAGGTCGTCTGGCCGCGCGCGTGGCTTTCGAGGTCTCGCTGGCCGACGTTCCGGCCGACGACGCCGAGTTCCTTCATCGACATTAGCTCGCCTCCTCCCCGCTATCCGAGAGCGCCGCTGCGGCCTGCTGCACGGCACGGACGATGGGCGCGAACCCGGTGCAGCGGCAGAGATTGCCCGAGAGCCCTTCCACGATCTCGTCGCGGCTCGGCGACGGATTGCGGTCGAGCAGCGCCTTGGCCGCCATCACCATGCCGGCGGTGCAGTAGCCGCACTGCGCCGCGTAGTTCTCGACGAAGGCCTGCTGCAGCGGCACGATCGCGTTGGTGGCGTTCAGGCCCTCCAGCGTGGTGACCTCGGCCCCCTCGACCCGCTCGGCGAGCGTGAGGCAGGAGAGGCGAAGCTCCCCGTCCACCAGCACCGAGCAGCTGCCGCAGCCGCCCTGGCCGCAGCCGCTCTTGACCGCAGTCAGCTCCAGGTTGTCGCGCAGCACGTCCTGCAGCGTCGCCAGCGGCCGGATCACCACGGCCTCGTCACGGCCGTTGACCGTGAGGCGTATCAGCTTGTCGTCCATCTCTGCCTCCCGTTCAACGTCGTCAGTCGAGC
Source organism: Alphaproteobacteria bacterium (assembly GCA_965221125.1). Lineage (GTDB taxonomy): Bacteria > Pseudomonadota > Alphaproteobacteria > UBA828 > UBA828 > WTGU01. The sequence goes on along the minus strand of CBDCRW010000001.1, from coordinate 50,170 downwards.
GCCGCCAGCACCCGGCGGACGAGGACGCCCGTCATGCGCCGGCGATACCATTCGCTCGCGACCGCGTCGGTCTGCGGCGCGACCGCGCCCTCGGCCGCTTCGGCCGCCGCCGTTACCGCCGCCTCGTCGAGGCTGGAGCCGATCACCGCCTGCTCCGCGCCTGCGCAGCGGAAGGGGTGCGCGCTCGCGCCGCTGAGCGCGATCCGGGCCGCGCTCACCGTGCCGCCGTCCGTCTCCACGCTGGCGGCGACCGTGACCACGGCTGGCGTCGAATAGCGCCGCCTCGCGCACTTCATGTAGGCGGCGGAACCAGTTGGCGCGTCGATCTCGATCCGTGTGAGCAGGCCCGCAGCGGGCGGTGCGCCGTCGGACCAGCCCGCGTAGAAGTCGTCGATGGACTGCATCGCCTCGCCGTCGGCCGCCGCGAACACCAGGCGCGCGCCGAGGGCGAGCAGCGCCGGCGCAAGATCGCCGAAGGGCGCGCGGGCGAAGAGGTTGCCGCCCACCGTCGCCATGTTCTGCACCGCAGGCCCGCCGATCTCGCGTGTCGCGGCCTGGAGCGCCGCAATCGGCACGGCCTCGCGCAGCACGCTGAGCGGAACCGCGGCGCCGATCGACCAGCCGCCGTCGCGCGCGACCACCTTGTCGAGGCCGAGGCGGTCCACCCCGATCAGGTAGCCCCCGTCCGACGGATAGGTCTCGCGCACCAGGCTGGTGCCGCCGGCGAGCACCGCCGCCGCAGCGCCATGTCGCGCGATCAGAGCGGCCGCCTCGTCGATCGAGCCGGGCCGAAGCAACTCTGGCATGGACGCCGTCCTCCGTCCGTTGAAAATCCCCCCATGCGCCCGGCACATGGCATAACCCACCGGCGCGCGGGCCGCATCGTAGCGCAGAGGCGGGCGGATCACACCCGCATATCCGCGCCGGCATGGCCCGCGAGGAGGACCGACCTTGCCGCGCCGCAGGCGGTGCGAGTATCGTCCGCCGCGCAAGCGACGACGAGGCGCGCCATGGCAACGAGGCCCGACGAAGCCGGCCGGAATCTCGACCTGCAGAGTGCGGTCGGCGAGGTGACGGCGCGCTACGAGAGCGCCAATCCCGGCAGCCGGGCGCAGTACGAGCGCGCGCGCGAGAGCATGCCCGGCGGCAACACGCGGACCGGCATGTTCTACCCGCCCTTCCCGCTCGCCATCGAGAAGGCGGCCGGCGCGACGCTGACCGATGTCGACGGCCACACCTACACCGATTTCGTGGGCGACTTCTCCGCCGGCCTCTACGGCCACTCGCACCCGGTGATCCGCGAGGCGGTGCAGGCGACGCTGGAGTCCGGGATTTCCTATGGCTCGGCGAGCCCCTACGAGGCCCGGCTCGCGGCTTTGGTCTGCGAGCGCTTCCCCTCCGTCGAGCAGGTGCGGTTCACCACCTCCGGCACCGAGGGCAACATGCTGGCCATGGTCACGGCCCGCGCGGTGAGCGGCAAGGACTCGATCATGGTGTTCGAGGGCGCCTACCACGGCGGCACCATCTACTTCGGCACCGAGCCGTCGCCCATCGCCGTGCCCTTCCCCTTCGTGATGGCTCCCTACAACGACCCGGACGAAGCACGCCGCCTGATCCGGGAGAACGCGCACCGCCTCGCCGCCGTCCTGGTCGAGCCGCTGCAAGGTGCCTCCGGGGCGATCCCGGCCTCGGCCGCGTTCCTCGGCGCCTTGCGCGAGGCCTGCAGCGCCCACGGCGTGCTGCTCATCTTCGACGAGGTGATGACCTCGCGGGTGGCACCCGGCGGGCGCCAGGCGCAGCTCGGCATCGTCCCCGACCTGACCACGCTCGGAAAATACATCGGCGGCGGCTTCTCCTGCGGCGCGCTCGGCGGCCCGGCGGAGATCCTGAAGATCTACGACCCCTCCAGGCCCGATTCCATCGTTCACCACGGCACCTTCAACAACAACGTGTTCATGCTGATCGCCGGCGCCGCCGGCCTGGAGAAGGTCTTCACGCCGCCGGTGCAGATCGCGCTCAACGAGACCGGCGATGCGCTGCGCGACGCCCTCAACGGCCTGGCCGCCCGTCACGGCGCGTCGTTCCAGGTCACCGGCCTCGGCTCGATCCTGACCATGCACCTGCAGCGCGAGCCGATCCGCTCGATCCGCGACCTCCGGCCGAGGGACGCACGGCTCCGCCAGCTCCTGCACCTCGACCTGATCGACAAGGGTTTCTTTACCGCCCGGCGCGGCTACATGGCGCCCTGTCTCGCCATCGGCCAAGCCGACTGCGACGGCCTGATCGAGGCCGTCGACGAGTTCCTGACCCACCACGGCCATCTGCTGGACGCCGCGCCAGACGGATGACCCATCGTTCCCGGCCGGCCGCCGCCGGCGCCACCGCCCAATGAGGGAGACGGAATGAACGACAGCGAACGCCGCAACCTCGCGGTCATTACCGAAGTCTGCGACGCCTACAACCGCCACGACGTGGAGGGCATCGTCCGCCACTTCGCCGAGGAGTCCTCCTGGCTGCTCTCGCGGGGCGTGCCGCCGGAGGGCGGACGCGCGCGCGGACTGGACGAGATTCGCGCCATGGCGCACAGGCGCTTCCGCACCATTCCCGACATGTACTGGCACATTCGCAGCCACTGGGTGAGCGGCAACCGGGGCTGTTCCGAGTGGACCGTCACCGGCACCGAGAGCAACGGCAACGAGATCAACTGGCTCGGCATCGACGTCTGGGAGCTGAACGACGCGGGCCAGGTGGTCACCAAGGACACCTACTGGAAGTTCGCGGGCGAGGAGGCGCCGGAATAGGCGCCGCGGGCGCCGCGCCCCGTTGTTGACAGCGTTCCGGCCGGCTCTCTAAAAGAGCGTGACGCGGCCGGCACGGGGCGCCGCTGGAGGGATGGCCGAGTGGTCGAAGGCGGCGGTTTGCTAAACCGTTGTACGGTGACAAGCCGTACCGTGGGTTCGAATCCCACTCCCTCCGCCACCTCCCTTCGATAAAATACTGTTTCAAATACGAAAACGCTGAACTCACCACGATCAGACCCTCATTAGTTCCCACATTTGGATTGAGAACGAACGGGATGTCACGGGCATTCATGTGGTGATGCGGGCGCATGCCCACCGCGTCCACAACGTTGTTCGGCACGCGGCCTGGACACGATCGTTGAACGAGGCATTGCCACGCATGGCGTTTCGTCGAGAACCGGCTATAAATCGGTGCGCACCGGACGGGCGGCAAGGCCCGGGGCGGGCGCGCAGGCGAGCGGACACCCGACCTCCATGACGCACTCGACCGATTTCAAGGCGCTCATCGGGCGCGTCGCGAGCGGCGCGGCGCTCACGGTCGAGGAATCGCGGGCCGCCTTCGACGCGATGATGGCGGGCGAGGCCACGCCGTCCCAGATGGGCGGCTTCCTCATGGCGCTTCGCGTGCGGGGCGAGACGGTCGACGAGATCACCGGCGGCGCGCAGGCGATGCGCGCCCGCGCGCTCAGGATCGACGCGCCCGAGGGAACCATCGACACCTGCGGCACCGGCGGCGACGCCAAGGGCACCTTCAACATCTCGACCGCCGCGGCGCTCGTGGCCGCCGGCTGCGGCGTGCCCGTCGCCAAGCACGGCAACCGCGCGCTCTCCTCGCGCTCGGGCTCGGCTGACCTGCTGGCCGCCCTCGGCGTCACCATCGACGCGGACATGGCGCTGGTGCGCGAGGCGTTGTGGGAGGCCGGGATCGGCTTCCTCATGGCGCCCCGGCATCACGGCGCCATGCGCCACGTGGGGCCCACCCGCGTCGAGCTCGGCACGCGCACCGTGTTCAACCTGCTGGGACCGCTCTCGAACCCGGCCGACGCCAGGCGCCAGGTGATCGGCGTGTTCGACTCCAAGTGGGCGCAGCCCATGGCGGAGGTGCTGCGCAATCTCGGCTCCGAGCGCGTCTGGGTCGTTCACGGCAACGACGGCACTGACGAGCTGACCACCACGGGTCCGTCCGCCGTCGTCGAGTTGGACGGCGGCACCATCCGCCGCTTCGCGGTCGCGCCGGAGGACGCCGGCCTGCCGCGCGCCGCGTCCGAGGACCTCAAGGGCGGCGACGCGGCGGAAAACGCCGGTATCGTCCGCGCTATCCTCGAAGGCACGCCCGGTCCGGCGCGCGACATCGTGCTGCTCAATGCCGCCGCGGCGCTCATCGTCGCCGGGCGCGCCGGCGACCTGAGGGAAGGCGTCGACGTTGCCGCCGAGGCGGTCGACAGTGGCAAGGCGCAGGCCACGCTCGACCGCCTGGTCGAGATCAGCGGCCGCGCCGCGCCGGCCGAGGCGGGGAGCGCCGCCGGCCGATGAGCGACGTCCTCGCCAGGATCTGCGACGACAAGCGGCATCACGTCGCCGAGCGCAAGAGAGCCGTCTCGCAGGCAGCGCTGGCGGAGCGGGCGCAGGCGGCCGAGGCGCCGCGCGGCTTCGCCGCGGCGCTCGACAAAATCGCCGGCAGCGGCCGGCCCGCGCTCATCGCCGAACTCAAGAAGGCCTCGCCCAGCAAGGGCCTGATCCGCGCCGACTTCGAGCCGGCGGCGCTGGCTGCCGCCTACGCCGCCGGCGGTGCGGCGTGTCTCTCCGTGCTGACTGACAAGCCCTACTTCCAGGGCGAGGACCGCTACCTCGTGGAAGCGCGGGAGGCGGTAGGGCTCCCCGTGCTGCGCAAGGACTTCATGCTCGACCCCTACCAGGTGACGGAGGCGCGCGCGCTGGGAGCCGACTGCATCCTGCTCATCATGGCGGCGCTGGAGGACGACCAGGCCGCCGAGCTTGCGGCGGCCGCGGGGGCGCTCGGCATGGACACCCTGGTGGAGGTCCACGACGAGCCCGAGCTCAAGCGGGCGCTGCGCCTCGATGCGTCGCTGCTCGGCATCAACAACCGCAACCTGAAGACCCTCGAGGTCGATCTCGCGACCACCGAGCGCCTGGCGCCGCTGGCGGCGGGCGGCCCGCCCATCGTCTGCGAGAGCGGCCTGCACGGCCCCGGAGACATCGCCCGCATGACGGCGCGCGGCGTGCACCGCTTCCTGGTCGGCGAATCCCTGATGCGTCAGCCGGATGTCGCGGCGGCGACGGCGGCGCTGCTCGCGCCCGTGCCTGCCGCCCGGGCGGCGGAGGGCTGAGCGGTGGCGCGGCTCACCCACGTCGACGCCGAGGGCAAGGCGCGCATGGTGGACGTGACGGAGAAAGAGTCTACCGAGCGCCGGGCGACGGCGCGGGCGCGCGTGCTGATGAAGCCCGAGACCGCGCGCCTGATCCAGCAAGGGGGCGTCGCGAAGGGCGATGTGCTCGGCGTCGCCCGGCTTGCCGGCGTCATGGCGGCCAAGCGCACCGCCGACCTGATTCCGCTCTGCCATCCGCTGGCGCTGACGGCGATCGACGTGACGCTCGCCTGCGACGAGGCAGAAGGCGCCGTCGACATCGAAGCGAGCTGCCGCCTCACGGGGCGCACCGGGGTCGAGATGGAGGCGCTGACCGCAGCGAGCGTGGCGGCGCTCACCGTCTACGACATGTGCAAGGCGGCCGATCGCGGCATGCGCATCACCGACGTGCGGCTCACCCACAAGGCGGGCGGCAAGTCGGGCGAATTCCAGGCGCCCTGAGCGATGATTCCGGTCGCAGACGCGGTGACCCGCATCACCGCCGCCTTCTCGCCGCTGCCGGCGGAGACCGTGCCGCTCGCTGCGGCGCACGGCCGCGTGCTGGCGGCGGATGTCGTGGCTCGCCTGACGCAGCCGCCCTTCGACGTTTCGGCCATGGACGGCTACGCGGCGCGGGCTGCCGACGTGGCGGCGGTGCCCGTCACCTTGCGCCAGATCGGCAGCGTGCCGGCCGGCGCACGCTTTGAGGGCACGGTCGGCCCCGGCGAGACGGTGCGCATCTTCACCGGCGCGCCGGTGCCGGAGGGCGCCGATACCATCGTCATTCAGGAAAACGTGAGCGCCAACGGCGAGGCGATCACCGTATGCGCGGGCGCACGCGCCGGCCGCTACATCCGCCCCGCCGGCCTCGACTTTCGCGCAGGCGAGGTGGGCGTCCCGGCGGGAAGGCGCCTGGATGCGCGCGCCATCGGTCTCGCAGCGGCGATGAACCAGCCGTGGCTCACGGTGAGGCGCAGGCCACGTATCGCGCTGCTTGCCACGGGCGACGAGATCGTGATGCCGGGCGAGCCGCTGGGCGAGAGCCAGATCGTGAGCTCGAACACGCATGCGCTCCGGGCGGTGGTGGAAGGGTGCGGCGGCGAGGCGATCGACCTCGGCATCGCCCGCGACGACCCGGAGTCTCTCGTGCGCCACGCCGCCGGCGCGGACGGCGCGGACCTGCTGGTCACCACCGGCGGCGCCTCGGTGGGCGAGCACGACCTGATTCGGGACGCGCTCAAGGACGAAGGGCTTGCCCTCGATTTCTGGAAGATCGCCATGCGGCCCGGCAAGCCGCTCATGTTCGGCAGCGTCGGCGGCACCCGGCTGCTGGGCCTGCCCGGCAACCCGGTTTCGTCGCTGGTCTGCGCGCTGGTCTTTCTCAGGCCCGCGATGGCGCGGATGCTCGGCGCGGACGAAGACGCCCGGCCGCTCGCGCAGCGGGCGAGCCTCGGTGCCGACGTGGGCGAGAACGACGAGCGGCAGGATTATCTGCGCGCGACGCTCGGCCGCGACGAGAACGGCACGCTGATCGCGACGCCGTTCGCCAAGCAGGACAGCTCGATGCTGTCGCTGCTCGTGAAGGCGCAGTGCCTCGTCGTCCGCCCGCCCCACGCGCCGGCGGCGGCCCGCGGGGCGGAGGTGGAGATCATCCCTCTGGAAGGCGGGGCGGGCCCTCTGGGATAAGCCCGCCGATTCCGGCGATCCCCACGACGCCGCTCCCCCGCAAAAGGTGCGCGCGGCCGCGGTCGATGCCGCCGAGGGCGTAGACCGGAATCGGCGCGTGCCGCACGAGCGCCGCGAAGCGGTGCGGGCCGAGGGCGCGTGCGCGCGGGTGGCTCGCCGTGGCGAAGACCGGAGAGAGCAGAGCCGCATCGGCGCCGGCGGCCGCGGCCAGGCGCAGCGCCGCGGGGGAATGGGCGGCGGCGGTGATCCGCCAGTCCCGCTGCCAGCGGACGGTGCCGGCGCGCCCGATGGCGCGCTCCGGCAGATGGATCCCGTGAGCGCCGACGCGCCGCGCGAGCGCGGGGTCTTCGCCCACCAGAAGGACGAGGCCCCGCCGGCGCGCGATGGCGGCGAGGCTGCGGGCGAGCGACGCGCGCTCTGCCGCGCCGTAGTGGCGCAGGATGACGGCGCTCCCCGGCGGCAGCGCGCGGGCCGCAGGCAGCGGATCGGCGAGGCGCGCTTCGTCCGTCATGAGCACGAGCGCAGGCAAGGCGCTGCCGGCTGCCTGTTTGAGGCGCGTCGCCGCCTCTGCTAGCGTTCCCATCGCTCGCTCTGCTCAGGTTCCCATGGCGAACACTGCCTCTGCCCCTTGCACGGACGGCCAACCCGCCGTCGATGTCGCCGCCAATCTCGCCGCCGTCGCGGCCGAGGTCCAGGAAGCCGCGCGTGACGCGGGTCGCGACGCGGCCGAGATTACGCTGATCGCGGTCTGCAAGGGACACCCCGCAAGCCGGATCCTGCCTGCGCTCGCCGCCGGTCACGCCGCCTTCGGCGAGAACAGGGTGCAGGAGGCGACAGAGAAGTGGCTCGCGCTCCGCAGCGACTGGCCCGGCGCGGCTCTCCATTACATCGGCGCGCTGCAAACCAACAAGGTCCGCGATGCCGTGGCGATCGCCGACGCCATCCACGCGATCGACCGGCCCAAGCTGGCGGACGCGCTCGTGCGCGAGATGGAGCGTCAGGGGCGCCGCCCGGATTGCTTCATCCAGGTCAATACCGGCGCCGAGCCCCAAAAAGCCGGCGTGCTGCCCGAAGACCTGGATGCGCTGGTCGCGCACTGCAGGGACGATCTGGGGCTGCCCGTGGTCGGGCTCATGTGCATTCCGCCGGCGGCCGAGGAGCCCGCCCCGCATTTTTCGCTGGTGCGGGAGCTTGCAGCGCGCCACGGGCTCGACTGCCTCAGCATGGGCATGTCGGCGGATTACCGGGCCGCGATCGCGCTCAGCGCCACCCACGTCCGCATCGGCACGGCGATCTTCGGCGCCCGGCCGACGGGCTAATCGGGCAACGGGCGCCGCCGCTCGAGGAACCGTCTGAGAGCGGCGGCGCATTCCGGCCCGTGCGAATGCGCGACGCCGTGGCGGGCGCCGGCGACGACGTGCATCTCGCAGTCGGGCATGGCGCGTAGCCGCTCGACCTGCGCCTCCAGCGAGACGAAGGGGCTGTCGTCGGGCGCGATGAGGAGGGTCGGCACGTGGATGTCGCCGAGCGCATCGGTGAGGTCGACCTGCACCAGCATGTCCACGAGATCGACGCAGGCGTGAGGCGCGGCGGCGCGCTGCGTGTCGTGGAACCAGCGCTCCATGGCGGGGCTCAGGCAGCCAGCGGGAAAGCGGAGCGGCATGAGCTTCGCCGACCACGCGTCCATCCCCAGCGCGCCCACGTCGTCTCTCAGCGCCCGCGATCTGCCGATGGTGCCGCCCCGGTGCGCCGCCGTGACCATGGTGAGTGTCAGCAGGCTCTCCGGATGGTGCGCTGCAAGCTGCAGGCCGACCGTGCCGCCCGTCGATTCGCCGACGAAGTGCACCCGCTCGGTGTCCAGCGCGGCGAGCACGTCGCGAACGTCGCCGGCCAGCGCCTCCATCGTCCAGGCCTCGCCCGCCGCCGGGACGAACGAGCGGCCGAAGCCGCGCAGGTCCCATGCGGACGATCCGGTAGCGGTCAACCAGGGCAGGCAGCCAGGTGACCCAGATGTCGGAATCGATGGCGAGGCCGTGGAGAAACAGGATGGTCTCGCGCGGCTCCACCCAAGGCGGCACGATGTCGCAGACGTCGTAGTGGATGGCCCCCTCGGGGCGTTCCAGCATCGGCATGGCATGGCCTCCTGTGCCGGACCCTTGACACGAATCCGATCCGGCTAGCCGGCCTCGATGCCGCCGGGGTAGCAGAACGACGCGCGCGGCGCGTGGAAGCCGAAGACCAGCTCCAGTGGCTCCCTGGGGCGGAAGGGGTGGATCGGGTGATCCGGGTCGAGGAACGAGATTGATTGCATCTCGAACTCCCTGGCGCGCTCCATGATGACCGCATGGCGGTTGCGCATCACCCGCCCGTCGAGCGCCGACAGCACCATCAGTTGACCGCCGGTGATCTCGCCGACCTCGCCGGTCGTCCGCGCGCGGGAGCGGATCAACGGCCGCCCGTCGACCGTGGCCGTCGCGACCAGGGTGTTGCCCTCGAACTCCAGTGTCGTCACGCCGTCGCTCGCCGGGATGCCGCGCTCGATGGCGTAGTCGCGCACGCGGGGCGAGGAGATGAAGTAGTGGCTGAACCAGCGCCCCGGCGTCTCCGCGTCGGCGTCGTGGCCGACGACGTCGAAACAGATGTAGCTGAGCGAGTACGCGCCGAAGCCGGAAGTCTGCTCGTCCCGGTCAACCACGTAGTGGACGAGGACGGCGGCGCGGCTCTCCACGGGCGTGAGGCCGAGATCGGCAGGCAGCGCCGCGTCGATGGCCGCGGGCTCCGCCGGCAGGTAGCTCAGGAACATCATGCGGCAGTTGACGACCAGTTGCGGCGGCAGGAGCTCGGGCATGGTGCCCTCCACGCTGTCGTTCCGGTCCGGCCACTTTACCGTTGCCAGCCGCTTCGCGCTCCCTCACGATGGCACGCAGGGTGCCGTCCCTCCCCGCGCCGGGGCCGGAGCAGGCCAGGCGGCAAAGTCCGCAGCGGGACCTCGTCGTTTGACCGGCGCTTAGGCTTTAGCGCACGCGGAGGGCCAGGGTCGCGAACGCTCCCTGGCGAGAGCGCCCGCAACGAGAAACGCAGGGGGGATCTCATGCTCAGCTTCACGCGCTTGGCAAAGTTCGGCCTTGCCGCCGCCGTCGCCGTGACCTTCGCGGCCGGCGTGGCGAAGGCCGAAACACTCGTCATGGCGATCGCCAACACGCCCGCCTCGCTCGACGGCGATCAGGCGCTCAGCGCCGAAGGCGAGATGATGATGGCCAACATCCACGGCGGCGATCTGTTCCTCTACAAGATCATCGAACAGCCCGACAAGTCGGCGGACACGGTCGATCTGAGGTCCACCGACGATCGCGGCGTGGTCGGCCTCGTTGCCGAATCCTGGGAGACGAGCGAGGACGGCACGAGCGTCACGATCAATCTCAAGAAGGGAATGAAGAGCTACGCCGGCAACGAGTTCACGGCCGAAGACTACAAGTGGGCCTGGGCGCGGCGCTTCGCGGTCAAGGGCGTCGGCAAGTTCATCGGCGACGTCATCGGCATCAACGGTGCGGAAAGCATCGAGATCCTGGATACGCACAAGGTGCGGGTCAACCTGCGCGGCACGACGCCGATCTTCTTCAAGATCCTCGCGCAGAACTACTACGGCGGCCCCTTCGATTCGACGGAGATGAAGGCGAACGCCACCGAGGAGGATCCGTGGGCACTGGAATGGTCCCGGACGCACTCGGCCGGCTTCGGCCCCTATCACGTCGAGAAGGTGGTGCCGGGCGTCGAGACGGTGCTCGTGACCAATCCGAACTGGACCGGCCACAAGCCTCACTTCGATCGCGTGATCCTCAAGGCCGTGCCGGAATCGAGCGCGCGGCTCGCGCTGCTAAAGGCGGGACAGATCGACATCGCCTGGGGCCTGAACGAGCGTGAGCTGCAGCAGGTCGAAGGCGACGAGAACCTGCAAGTGGTGCGCGCCGCGGCCAACAAGCAGCTCTACGTCGGGCTCGGCGTCGACAAGCCGCCATTCGACAACGTCAAGGTGCGCCAGGCCATGGCCTGGGCCACGCCGTACGAGGACATCATCGAGAAGGTCTATTACGGCAACGCCCGGCGCATGCGCAGCACGGTGCCGGACATCTACGCCGGCTTCGAGGTCACCTACAACTACGAGTACGACCTCGAAAAGGCCAAGGCGCTGCTGGCCGAGGCGGGCTTCCCGGACGGCTTCGACGTCAAGCTCAGCTACAACGCCTCCCAGAAGGAGGCCGAGGAGATGGCGATCCTGGTCAAGAGCAGCTGGGAGCAGATCGGCGTCAACGTCGCGCTGCAGGCCATGCCCGTGGCGGTCTTCACCGAGCAGCAGTACGGCAAGAAGGCGCTGCAGGCCTTCGCCGTGAACGAGCAATGGCCTTGGAGCGGCGATCCGGGCTACTCGAGCTGGGTCTATCTCGGCAACGGGCCGGACAACTTCATCAACGCCACTAACTACAACAACCCGCACTACAACGATCTGCTCGAGCAGGTCATGCGGATGATGGATTCGCCCGAGCGCGAGGCCATCACGAGCGAGCTGCAGCAGATCGCGGCCGAGGAGGTGCCCTGGATCCAGGTCGCGTGGTTCGATTGGACCATCGCGGCCAAGAAGGATCTGAAGGGCTTCCTGTGGACGCCGGACAACCAGATCCGCTTCATGTACATCAACCGTTGAGGGTGCGATCCCACTAGCGGTACCGGGGCGAGGCGCGAGAGTGGCGCCTCGCCCGCCCGCAACCGGGGAGGCTTGACATGTGCACGAACATCGGTGCGACCGGCGCCAGCGTGCTGGGCGGCAGCAAGGTCTATTTCGGCAGTGTGAGCGACGATCCCTACGACATCCGCACGCGGGTGATCGTCGAGCGGGAAGCGGGCGGCTACGCCTTCGTCGGCACCGATCTCGCGCCTCTGGAGGCGAACGGCTCGGCCGCCGACTACAGGGATTCGGTGAGCGGCGCGCCGACCCGCGGGCTCAACGAGAAGGGGCTCGGCTTCACCTGGGCGCTCGCCTTCGAGCGGCCGGAGAACACGCCGCCGGACGGCGCGCTCAAGCCGCACGACCTGTGGCGCCGCGTGATGCGCGAGGGGACAAGCGTCGGCGACGCGCTCGCGATCCTGGAAGAATCGCCCCGCGACATGGGCGGCCTCGCGCTCATCGCCGACCGGACGGGCGAGCTCGCTCAGGTCGAGATCGGGCGCCGCAACATCGAGGTGACGGACCGGCGCACGCGCGGCGCGGGCGGTGCCATGGTCAACGTCAACTGCTGGGTCTCCATGCAGGCGGCGGACGGCGTCGCGGCATACGGGCTCGACGTGCCGACCACCTCCAACATCTCGCGCTACGAGAGCGCCAACGCCCGCATCTCTGCGGTCGACGGCCAGATCGACCTCGGCGCCATGCGGGACTTCCTGTGCGACCACGAGCACAAGGAGAAGTTCCCCGGCGAGAACACGATGCTCGCCGGCCACGGCTTCTCCGTGTGCAACCACGGCACCCTGCACAAGCCGGCCTTCGATCCCGCGGAGCCCGCCTGGGGCACGGTGAGCGCGGAGATCGTCGACCCGGTGGACGGCGTCTTCTGGTACGCCTACGGCTGGCCTTGTGGCGAGGAGCCGGAGTACGGCGACCAGCTGCTGCAGGAGCGCTCCTGGGGTGCGTTCCTGGGCTTCCCGCTGGATGCGCTGCCGGCGGGCGAATACACGACGCTGACCGGCGAGCTGACCCATCTGGCGGCGCAGCACTTCGGCCAGTTCAAGCACCTCGGCCCGTCGAGACGGATCGAGCCGTTGATCGAGGCTGCGGAGTAGGCGGAACCGCCACCCGCTTCGTGTGAGACGACATGCGGTTCGTAAAGTACGCAGGCCGGCGCCTGATCTTTCTCGTCCCGCAGCTGTTCGTCGTCTCGGTCATCGTCTTCTTCCTGGTCCGGCTGCTGCCGGGCGATCCCGCCTTCCTCATGGCCGGGCAGTTCGCAACCGAGGAGCGCATCGAGGAGCTGCGCTCCACCATGGGGCTCGACCAGCCTCTCTACGACCAGTACGCGCGCTACGTGACGAACGTGCTGCAGGGCGATTTCGGCCACTCCTGGCGCACGTCCCAGCCGGTGATCGAGGACATCAAGCAGCGCCTGCCCGCAACGCTGGAGCTGGTCCTTCTCACGGGCTTCATCTCCGTGGCACTCGGCATCCCCATCGGCATCTACACGGCGGTCAAGAAGCGAGGCATCGCGGATCGGGTGCTGTTCGGATACGGCATGCTGGCGGGGTCGATCCCCGACTTCTGGCTCGGGCTGATTCTGATCTTCGTGTTCTTCTCGTTGACCGGCATCCTGCCGGGGCCCATCGGCCAGCTCGATCCCATCGTCTCGACGCCGCCACGCATCACCGGCGCCATTGCGCTCGATGCGCTGCTCGGCGGCCACTGGGAGGCGTTCAAGTCCGCGGTGCTACACCTGATATTGCCGGTGGCGACGCTGACCCTCGTCTACATGACGCTGATCATCAAGAACACGCGCACCATGGTCGAGGAGATGATGAACTCCGACTTCGTGCAGCATGCGCGGGCCATGGGCTTCAAGCGCTCGATCCAGCTGCGCTACGCGGTGCGGAACGCGCTGCCTCCCGTGGTGACGGTGGTCGGCATCGTCTTCTGGTTCCTGCTCGGCGGCGCGGTGCTGGTGGAGACGGTGTTCGCCTGGGGCGGGCTCGGACAGTACGCCGTGGAATCGGTGATCAGCTCGGACTATGCACCGCTGCAGGCCTTCGTGCTGCTGGCTGCGGTCTTCACCCTGCTGGTGTTCCTGCTGGTCGATCTCGCCTATTTCGTGATCGACCCGCGGATCAAGACGTAGATGACGACGCTCATCGACAGCGGCGGCCCACAGTCGCGCAAGGAAGCGGCGGCGGCGGAGTTCCGCAACTTCCTCGCCTTCGCCAGGCGTCGGCCGGGCTTCATCTTCGGGCTCTGCGTCGTCGTCGCCACCGTGTTCCTCGCCATCTGCGGCCCCTACATCGCGCCCTACCACCCCGAACGCGCCCTGCCCGGCGCGGGCCTCCAGCCGCCCTCGGGGGATCACTGGATGGGCACCGACGTTTCCGGGATGGACGTCTTCTCGCGCGTCATCTCGGCGCCCCGCATCGATCTCGCGATCGCGCTCTCGGCCACGGTGATCGCGTTCGTGGGCGGTGTGCTCTTGGGCGTGGTCTCGGGCTTCTACGCCGGCGCACGCGGCATCCCGCGGGTCGCCAGCGAGGCGATCATGCGGGGCGCGGACATCCTGCAGGCCTTCCCGGTGTTCATATTCGCGCTTGCTCTGGTGGGGTTCCGGGGGCCGGGGACCGAGAACGTGATCGTGGCCCTCGCCTTCCTCAACATTCCCTACTTCCTGCGCGTGACACGGGGTGCGGTCTTTCAGGTACGGGAGCGCCCCTTCATCGAGGCGGCGCGGTGTGCCGGCAACAAGGAAGCGCGGATCGCCTTCGTGCACGTGATGCCCAATGCGCTCGGGCCCGCGCTCGCCAACGTCTCGCCCGGCATCGGCTTCGCCATCCTGCTGACGGCAGCGCTGAGCTTCGTCGGCGCCGGCGTGCCGAAGCCGACGCCGGAATGGGGCTCGATGATCTCCATCGGCGCGCCCAACATGATGACGGGCCAGTGGTGGACGGCGTTGTTCCCTGGGCTCGCGCTCGGCATCACGGTGCTGGGCTACGCGCTGGTGGGCGACGGCATCCGCGACTACATGGACCCCGTCAACAGGAGGTGATCGGTGGAGCCGTTGCTTGCCGTCGACGACGTCAGGGTTTCCTTCGACAAGGAGTCGGGGTCGGTTCCCGTGCTCAATGGCGTCGACCTGAACGTGCAGCCGGGCGAATCCATCGGCATCGTAGGCGAATCCGGCGCCGGCAAGACGGTCCTCGTGCGCACCATCCTCAATCTGCTGCAGGAGCCCTGGACGGTGCAGCGAGGGAGCATCCGCTTCGACGGCGAAGACCTGCTCGCCAAGCAGGAGGAGGAGCTGCGGCAGATTCGCGGCGTCAAGATCGCGCTCACCTCGCCGGAGCCCCGCAAGCAGCTCAACCCCCTCGTCCGCGTCGGCGAGCAGTTGGCGCACGGCATCCGCGCGCACCGCAAGATCACCCGCAAGGAGGCGCTGGAGCTTGCCGTGGAAGCGCTCGAATCGGTGGGGATTCCGGACCCGCACCTGCGCGTCCGCGCCTACCCGCACGAGCTTTCCGGCGGCATGTGCCAGCGCGTCGTCATCGCCATGGCGCTGAGCCATTCGCCCAAGCTGCTGTTGGCGGACGAGCCGACGGCAGGGCTCGACGTGACCATCGCCCGCCAGATCCTGGACCTGATGGCGGAACTGGTTCACGAATTCGGCTCGTCGTTGATGCTGGTCTCGCGCGACATGGGCGTGGTCGCCCACTACTGCCAGCGCGTGGCGGTGATGTATGCCGGCCAGATCGTCGAGGTCGGCGAGACCGAGGTGTTCTACGGCGCCGCCGCCCATCCCTACAGCCGTCACCTGCTGCGGGCCGCGCGCGCGGCGCGGGATGACCGGCGTGCCGCCGCTGCGACCGTGGAGGCGCGGTCCGCCGCGACGCAAGGCTGCGCTTATGCGCCGCGCTGCCCCGTGGCGATCGCGGACTGCGAGCAGTCTGCGCCGGCGCTGGAGCCGGTCGACGACGGCCACGCCGCGCGCTGTTTCCGGCGCGGCGAGGTGGCGCGGGGCGAGGTGCAGGCCTGATGGCGGAACGCCTGCTCGAGGTCTCCAACCTCGTGAAGCATTTCCCGGTGGGCCGCCGGCGGACCGTCAAGGCGATCAACGATGTCTCGTTCCACATCGACCGGGGCGAGACGCTGGCCCTGGTCGGCGAGAGCGGCTCCGGCAAGACCACGGTGGGGCGCTGCATCCTGCGCCTGATCGAGCCGACCGAGGGCCGGATCACCTTCGACGGCGCGCAGGTCGATACCATGTCGGCCGACCAGCTTCGTGCGCTCCGCCCGCGCGTGCAGATGGTCTTCCAGGAGCCCTACGACTCGCTCAACCCGCGCATGCGGATCCGGAAGATCGTGGAGGAGCCGATCCTCCTCGGCAGCGACATGACCCCGGCGCAGCGTCACGAGCGGGTGGCCGAAGTGCTCGAGATGGTGCGCCTCGGCGCCGATTCGATGGACAAGTATCCCCACCAGTTCAGCGCCGGCGAGCAGCAGCGCATCGGCATCGCCCGCGCCATCGCGACGCAGCCCGAGCTCGTGGTGCTGGACGAGCCCACGTCGGCGCTCGACGTCTCCGTGCGGGCGGAGATCCTCGACCTGCTGACGGATCTGCAGGAGGACCTGGCGCTCTCCTACCTCCTGATCTCGCACGACCTGACGGCGGTGCGCCGCGTCTGCCATCGCGTGGCGATCATGTATCTCGGCAAGATCGTGGAGCGCGGCGATTCGGACGCGCTGTTCGAACAGCCGCTCCACCCGTACAGCCGGGCGCTGCTCTCCTCGGTGCTGTACCCCGATCCGAGCGAGCAGCTTTCGCGCTTCTTGCTCAGCGGCGAAATCCCGAGCCCCATCGACCTGCCGCCGGGGTGCCACCTCCACGGCCGCTGCCCCTGGGCCGTCGGCGACTGCAACGACGCCTACCCGGACGCGGAGGAGCTGCTGCCCGGGCGCCAGGTCGCATGCTTCCGGGCGCGGGAAATGAACGCGCTGAACGGCAACCCAGCCGCCTGAAGCTGAAGCGCTCGCCGTCGCGGCAGGCGTGATATGGTGCGGCCGCCCGCGTCCCGCCGCGCGCCGGGGCGATTTCCGTGGGCGCCCGAGACCTAGCTGAACGCCGAGAGGACGAATCGATGGAACTTTACGAGGCCATGCGCACGACTTTCGCCTGCCGCGATTTTACTGACGATCACCTGCCCGACGAGGTGATCTACGAGATGATCGAGAACGCCCGCTTCTCGCCGAGCGGCGGCAACCGCCAGGGCAACCGGGTCATCATCGTGCGCGACATGGCGACGAGGCAGCGGCTTTCCGACCTGACGGTGCCGGTGGCGAAGCGCTACCGCGCGCAGATCGACGCCGGCGAGAGCCCCTGGAGCGCGTGGGTTCCGACCAAGCTCACGGACGAACAGATCGAGGCGACCCCGGCGCCGGCCATGCTGACCGAGCCGTTGATCAAGTCCTCCGTGGTGCTGGTCGTCTGCGTCGACCTCAAGGTCGTCGCCGCGACCGACCAGTACCTCGACCGCGTCGGCGTGATCGGCGGCGCCTCGATCTATCCCTTCGCCTGGAGCCTGCTGCTGGCGGCCCGGCAGAACGGGTTCGGCGGCACGATCACGACGCTGCCCGTGGCCCACGAGCCCGAAATCAAGTCGCTGCTCAACATACCGGAGGATCACGCCGTCTGCGCGGTCATGCCCTTCGGCCGCCCGGTGAAGCAGCTCACCAGGCTGAGGCGCCGCCTGGTGGAGGAGATCGCCACGCGCGAGCGCTTCGACGGCGACGCCTTCACGCAGGGCTGACTCTGCCGCGCCTGCGCGGGCTCTCCGCGCGGCCGTGTCGTGTCCTTCGGGTCGAGGGGCGGTTGCGGCGAAAGGCCGCGTTCGTGGCGGTCAGGCCTCGCGCGGCCATGCACCGGGCTTCGTAGAAGCTCCGCCGGCCCGCGCTACTCCCGGCTCTCCCTGATCCATCCGTTCTCGAACGCCGGGCCGTCGCAGCCGCAGAAGCGGGCGATGCGGTCGAGTTCGCGCCCGATGCGCGCGAGCCGTCCCTTGCCGAGGCGCACGCCCCGCTCGGGCCAGAGCGCGCGCACGCAGAGGCGGCCCTCGCGCCGGCGCATGTCGATGCGCCCGATCAGCCGGTCGCCCTCCAGCAGCGGGAAGACGTAGTAGCCGTATTCGCGCTTCTTCTCCGCCACGTAGATCTCGATGCGATAGCGGAAGCCGAACAGCCATTCGGCGCGCTTGCGGTCGCGCAGCAGCGGGTCGAAGGGGCTGAGCACGCGCACACGGGCGGGCGGCTCCGGCGCCCGTTCGGCCTGCTCGCATGCGTCCGGGCGCGCGAAGAGATGGCGGACCTCGCCGGGCCGCGCGCCTTCCACCGCCACCTCGACTAGCTCGCCGGCGTCGCGGGCGGCGCACCAGGAGCGCGCCTCGTCGAGGGACGCCGTGTCCCAGAAGGCCGCGATCTCCCGTGCGGAGGCGAAGCCGAGCCGGTCGAGAGCGCTCGCGCAGGCCCAGTCCAGCGTCTCCCGCTCGTCCGGCACGGCGGCGCGGACGGAGGCCGGGATGACGCGGTCGGCCAGCTCAAAAACCTTCTGGAAGCCCTCGCGCCGGTCGATGGCGAGCGCGCCGGTGCGCCAGAGGAATTCAAGCGCCGTCTTCGACGGATTCCAGTCCCACCAGGCGGCTGCGTCGCGCCGCCGGCCGGCGCCGAATTCGCGCGCCATGACGGGACCGCCGTCGCGGATACGCTCCAGCACCTCGTCGAAGCGCTCCTCGAACCCTGCCCCGCGCCACTTCCGCCAGCGCGCGCGCAGCATGTCGGCGTCGCGGCGGAAGCGCAGCCGCCAATAGGGATAGAACGACATGGGGATGACCGACGCATCGTGGGTCCAATGCTCGAACAGCTTGCGCCGGCGTTCCAGCAGATCGTCGAGCTGTTGCGGACGGTAGCTCCTGCGCCGGGAGGCCAGGATCATGTGGTGGGCGCGCTCGACCGTCGCGATGCTGTCGATCTGGACGAAGCCCAGCCGCTCGATCAGCCCCGTGAGATCTTCTCCCTGCGGCGGCCGCCCCAGACCGTGACGCTCCAGGAACAGTTTTCTGGCGGCCCGGTTGGCAAGGCGCGGAAGCGGCTTGTCCTCACTGCCACGCATGACGACCTCGCCCCGAACCCACAACCCATCACTCTATTGCCGTCATTGCCGGTAGGCGGCGAGGGCCTGCCAGTCGAAGGCGATGCCGTGGCCCGGCCGGTCCGGCGCGCGCGCATGGCCGTCCTTCACCGTCAGCGGGTCCGCCATGAACCGCTCCGTGCCGAAGGCATGCCACTCCAGGTAGGCCGCGTTGGGGGCCGCCGCCAGCAGATGGATGTGGAGGTCGTGCGCGCCGTGGCTCATCACCGGCAGGCCGTGGGCTTCCGCGAGATGCGCGATCTTCATGAAGGGCGTGATGCCGCCGCAGGTGGTGAGGTCGGGCTCGGGGAAATCGACGCCGCCGGCTGCGATCAGCGCCGCGAACTCGGCGAGCGTGTGGTGGTTCTCGCCCGCCGCAAGCGGCACCTTGCCGAGCGAGCGCAGGTGCGCGTAGCCGGCGGTGTTGTCGGGCGCGATGGGTTCCTCAAGCCAGACCAGGTCGAAGGGCTCAAGCAGCGTCATGGCGCGCGCCGCCTGGTCCACCCGCCACGCCTCGTTCGCGTCCGCCATCAGCTCGATGTCGTCGGGCAGACGGGTGCGCATGGCGTCGACGCGGGCGATGTCCTCGGCGATGGTCGGGCGGCCGAGCCGCATCTTGACCGAGCGGAAGCCCTGCTCGACGCTCGCCATGCCGCCGTCCAGCAGCTTGTCCACGGGGAAGTTCAGGTCGATGTTGCCGGCATAGGCCCTGACCGAGGGATTCGCGCCGCCGAGCAGCCGCCAGAGCGGCGTGCCGAGCCGGTTGCCCTTGAGGTCCCAGAGCGCGACATCCACCGCCGCCATCGCGAAGCCCACGGGCCCGCCCCGGCCGGCATAGTGGTGGCGCCTGTAGATGTCCCGCCAGATGGTCTCGATCAGGTCCGGGTCGCGGCCTTCGACGCTCGGCCGGAAGGTCCCGTCGCAGAGCGCCGCGATGGGGCCGCCCTGGCCCTCGTGCATCACGGTGTAGCCCATGCCCGCTGCACCGTCGCTGTCCGTGATCCGCGCCGTTACCATGTCGAAGGCGGTCATCACGCCGGCGGCTGCGGCCCCCATCGGCACCGGCAGCGGCAGGCGGAACAGTTCGATCTCCAGCTTGTCGATTGTCGGCACAGGCTCAGTCCCCTTCGTGCGTCCGGCGGTTGCGTTGCGGGGACAATTCACCAAGCGTCGCGGGGAGGCAACCGCGCGCTAGCGGCGGCGTGCCCTGCTTCGTTGATGCCGGAGATTTGGTAATAGAGCGGGCGAGTCTCTGACGGCGGCGGCAGGATGGCGATATCCCCTTTGCACGGCGTGCGCGTCTCGGCGGTTCTTGCCTGCCTCATCGGCCTGTTGCCGGCAGCCGGGCCGGCCGGCGGCACCGATCCGGAGTCTCCGGCCACGGATGCCCGCACCGGCTTCGTCGACGTGACCGAGACGGTCGGCCTGAGCTACCGCGTCGAGACGGGCGACGAGGAAGACGCTGCGGAATTGCGCGAGGGAGGCCGGGAGGGCGGCGGCCTCGCCCTTGCCGATATCGACGGCGACGGCTGGCCCGAGCTCTACGTCGCCCACGGCGCGGGCGAGACCGGCCGGCTCTTCAGCTGGAACGGCCGCCGCTTCGTCCGCAGCGGCGAGAACGGCGGCATCGCGCCGGCGGCGATGGACCGGGCCGGCTACTTCATCGACCTCGACGACGACGGCGTGCCGGACTTCCTCTCGATCCACGCGGAGGGAACGCAGGCGTTCCGCAACGACGGCAGCGGGCAATTCACGGAAATGCCCGCCCCGTTCGGCAGCGGAAGCGACCGCTCCGTCTACTCGATGGCCGCCGCCGACCATGACGGCGACGGCGACCTCGACCCCTTCCTCGCCCACTGGAACCTGCCCTGGAACGGGATCAGGCCGCCCGCCCGCTATCTCTGGCGCAACGACGGCAAGGGCCGCTACGAGGACGTGAGCCACCTTGTGCCGATCCGCCCCGGTGTGGTCCCCCGCACGGGCGAGAGGCGCGAGTTCTCCTTCACGCCGACCTTCGCCGACATCGACGGCGACGGCGACCCCGACATCCTGCTGGCAGGGGACTTCGACGCGAGCCAGGTGCTGCGCAACGACGCCGGTAGCTTCACCGACATCACCGGCGACGCCATCGCCGACGAGAACGGCATGGGCGCCGCGGTGGGGGACTACGACCTCGACGGGGACATGGACTGGTTCGTCGCCAGCATCCACGACGCGGACGGCGGCTCTCGCTTCGGCCCCACGGGCAACCGGCTCTACCGCAATCGGGGCGACGGCGTGTTCGAGGACGCAACGGACGCGGCCGGCGTGCGTGACGGCGGCTGGGGCACCTGCCTCGCCGACTTCGACAACGACGGCCACCAGGATTTGTTTGTCGCCAACGGCTGGTTCGGCGAGTACGTCGAGGAGGCGGACGGCGAGGAGCGGGAGATCGCCGCGTTCCCCGAGGACCCGTCGCGGCTCTTCATGGCGGGCGGCGACGGCACCTTCACGGAACGGGCGGCAGAACTGGGCGGGCGGCACACCGGCCAGGGCCGGGGCGTCGTCTGCGCGGACTACGACGGCGACGGCCGGGTGGACATCCTCATCGCCAACCACGGCGCGGCGCCCACCGTCTACCGCAACGTCTTCGAGCGGCGCCACCACTGGCTTGCCATCGACCTCGCGGGCCGGCACGCCAACCCGGACGCCGTCGGCGCGCGGGTCACGGTGCGGACGGCATCGGGCGATCAAGTGCAGGAGGTGCGGCTCGGGACCGCCTACCTCTCCCAAGCGCCGGCGACGCTGCACTTCGGCCTGGGCTCCAACCGAGCCGCGCAGTCCGTCGAGGTGCGCTGGCCCGGCCCAGGCAGCGAGGTCACCCGGCTCGGGACCATCGCCGCCGACCGGCGCATCACCGTCTACCAGGCGGAGCCCGAAGGTCATCTGCTGCGCGTCGCGCGCGGCACCGGCGCCGGCCATTACGGCGCAGGCGAGAGCGCCGCCATCAGGGCCGAGCCGGCGCGCGGCCACTACCGCTTCAGCCACTGGAGCGCCGAGGGCGGCGGCGCCTTCGCCGATGCGCGCGCGCCGGTCACGACCTTCGCCATGCCGGCCGGGCCCGCGAGCGTGTTCGCCCACTACCTGCCCGGCCCGGCGCGGGCGGAGGCCTCCGTGGCGCGGCGCTGGATGGAGGTGCTGCTGCAGGCGATCCGCGACGACTTCGCCCGCCCCACGGTCCATGCCCGCAACCTCTTCCACCTCTCGGCCGCGATGTACGACGCCTGGGCCGCGTGGTCGGACGCGGCATCCCCGTACCACTTCGGCGAGAGCGGTGCCCCCTGCCCGGCCGCGGCCCCGCCGGCGGACAGCGACCTGAGACACGCGCAGGCAGAGGCGATCAGCCACGCCGCCTGGCGCCTCGTCCGCCACCGTTTTCAGAAATCGCCGGGCGCGGCCTCGACGCTGCGCAACGCGGACACGCTGATGGCCGCGCTCGGCTTCGATACGGGCAGCGGCGAGGCTGTCGAGCCGGCGGCGGCGCTCGGCGCCTGCATCGCGCGGTTCTACATCGCGCGCGGTCTCGAGGACGGATCGAACGAGGCCGACGACTACGCGAGCCTCGCCTATCGCCCGGTCAACGAGGCGCTGGAGCCCGCCGAACCGGGCAATCCCGCACTCGTCGACCCCGACCGCTGGCAACCCCTCGATTTGCCGGTGTTCGTCGGCCAGTCGGGCATCCTGGAGGACGACATTCCCGCGTTCGTGACGCCGGAATGGGGCCTGGTCACGCCCTTCGCGCTCGCTGGGGACGACCTCGCGATCCATCGCCGGGACAACACCGACTGGCTCGTCTACTACGACCCCGGCCCGCCGCCGACGCTGCGGGGGCCGCACGCCGAGCACTACAAGTGGGGCTTCGCGCTGGTCGCCCGCTGGTCGGCCGCGCTCTCGCCCGATGACGGCGTGCTCATCGACATCGCGCCGTCGGGCATCGGCAACATTCAGGCCTTGCCACGCCGACTGGAGGACTACCCTGCCTTCTACGACGGCGACCCGCACGGCCCCGGCCATGCGATCAATCCCGCCACCGGCGCACCCTACGCGCCCCAGATCGTGCGGCTCGGCGACTACACCCGCGTGCTCGCCGAGTTCTGGGCGGACGGGCCGGATTCCGAGACCCCGCCCGGCCACTGGTTCGTGATCCTGAATGCGGTGAGCGACCATCCGGCGCTGGTCAGGCGGCTGGGCGGCGCGGGGCTGGTGCTCGACCCGCTGGAATGGGACGTGAAGACCTACTTCGCGCTCGGCGGCGCGATGCACGACGCCGCCATCGCCTCGTGGGCGATCAAGGGCTGGTACGACTACATCAGGCCGATCTCGGCGCTCAGGTTCATGGCGGGGCGCGGCCAGTCGAGCGACCCGGCGCTGCCCTCATGGTCGCCGGACGGCATCCCGCTTGCTCCCGGCCTCATCGAGCTGGTCGGCCCCGGCGACCCGCTGGCGGGCGAGGACGGCGCGCACGCCGGCAAGATCAAGGTGCGCGCGTGGCGCGGGCCGGACTTCGTCGACGATCCCGCGACCGACGCGGCCGGCGTCGGCTGGATCCTGGCCGAGAACTGGTGGCCCTACCAGCGGCCCTCTTTCGTCACCCCGCCCTTCGCCGGCTACGTCTCCGGCCATTCCACGTATTCGAGGGCGGCGGCGGAGGTGCTGACCGCGCTCACCGGCGATGCCTTCTTCCCCGGCGGCATGAGCGCCTTCCCGGTTCCGGCGAACGACTTTCTGGTGTTCGAGCGCGGGCCCTCGGTCGACATGACCCTGCAATGGGCGACCTACCGCGACGCCGCCGACCAGTGCAGCCTGTCGCGCATCTGGGGCGGTATCCACCCGCCGGCCGACGACATCCCCGGCCGTCTGATCGGCGAGCGCGTAGGCCAGGACGCCGCCCGGCTCGCGCTGGCGTACTTCGCCGGCGGCAACGCCACGGAAAGGAGAGGTCGATGACCGTCCCTGCAACGCTCGACACCGTTGCCGTCGTGGGCAACGGCCTCATCGGCCACGGCATGGCCCAGATAGTCGCGACTGCGGGCCACCGCGTCGTCATGATCGGCCGGCGCGACGAGAGCCTCGCCGCGGCGATGGAGAAGATCGCGAAGAGCCTCGCCGCCTTCGAGGCGCACGGGCTCGTCACGGCAGCCGAGGCGGGCGCTGCGCTCGGCCGCATCCGCACCTCGACCGATCTCGAGGACGCGGCGGAGGCGCAGCTCGTCCTCGAGGCGGTTCCGGCCGACCGGGCCGTGCAGGACGAGGTCTACGGGCGGCTCGACGCGATCTGCGCGCCGCCCGCCGTCTTCGCCTCGGGCAGCGGGCAGCCCGCGAGCGAGCTGGTGTCGAACGTCACGCACCGCGGGCGTGTGGTCGCCGCGCACTTCTGGTACCCGCCGCAGCTCATCCCCCTCGTCGAGGTCTGCGCCGGGCCGGAGACCGACCCGGACGTGGCGCCCTGGCTCTGCGACGTGCTGCGCGCAGCGGGGAAGGAGCCGGTGATCGTCGATAAGGAGGTGCCGGGCTTCATCGGCAACCGGCTGCAGTACGCGATCCTGCGCGAGGCCTGGGCGCTCTGGGCGGAGGGAGCCGCGTCGGCCGAGGCGATCGACACGGTGGTCAAGGCGTCCCTCGGGCGGCGTCTCGCCATCACCGGGCCCATCGAGTCGGCCGACGTGGGCGGCCTCGATACGCTGCACGCCTTCGGCGCGTACCTGATCCCGCACTTGAAGACGGGCTCCCAGCCCGCTTCGGCGGTGACCGCGCTGGTCGATGCGGGCCATCGCGGCCTGCCCTCGGGCCGGGGCGTCTATGACTGGAGCGCGCGCGACGGCGCGGCGCTGCTCCAACAGCGCGAGGCGGAGCTGTTCCGCCACCTCGCCCGGGACAAGCTCGCTTGGGACAAGCTCGCCCGGAACAAGGCCCGGCGCCCGGCGATCAGGGGAGGTGAATGAGTGACGGTGAAGGCCGGTCAGCCGCCGGCGAGCCGCGCAACCCGGCCTGCCGTCATTCGCGCCGTCCGCCGCCGGCGCGGCCGGCTGCCGGCGGGCCGGGCGCGCCTCGCAATCGGCGCAGGCTGCGAAGGATCCAGCCCCAGACCTGCTCCAGCCCGCCTGCGGCCCCTTGCGGCAGGAGCACGACGATGGCGACGATGAGCGCACCGTAGCCCATGTTCCTGATCTCGACGAAGTCCTTCATCCCCTCGTCCGCCAGCATGACGAGCGCGGCGCCCAGGATCGGCCCCCAGGCGCGTCCGAGCCCGCCGACCACCATCATCGAGATCAGGAAGAGAAGGAGGGGAAGCGACAGGACGTTGGCGCCGATGACCCGGAAGTGCCCGGCGAAGACGCCGCCGGCCAGCCCGGTGAAGAAGGCCGACATGGCGAACACGAGAAGCTGGTACTTGAAGCGGTTGAGCCCGCGGGAGATACCGTACTCCGGGTTGTCGCGGAGCGCGCGGAAGGCGAAACCCAAAGGGCTGCGGATGATGACGAACGAGAAGACCAGCGCCAGCGAGAGCAGGAAGAGCGAGAGGTAGTAGTCGCCCTTCAGGTACTCGCGCCGGCCCAGCATCTCGCGGAAGCCGAAGTCGCCGAACTTGGACAGCCCCCGCGTGCCGCCGGTGAAGTTTCGGCAGGTTACACCCTCCATGTAGAAGCAGGCGGTGTCCGTAATGATGAGCAAGTACATCACCTGCGCGATGGCGAGCGTCAGCAGCGCCACGTAGGGGCCCCGGAGCCTGAGGCACGCGAGGCCAATCAGCAGGCTGAACAGGATCGAGCCGATGCCGGCGAGCGGCAGCGCGATCCACAGCGAGATGCCGAGATAGAGCCCCATCATGCCCGTGGCGAAGCCGCCAAAGGCGAAGATCGCCATCTGCGCCAGCGAGAAGATGCCGCCGACGCCGAACACCAGGTTCCACTGCGAGACCACGGTCGCCCAGAGGAAGAAGAGCGTGAGCTGCCCGATCAGATAGCGCGATGGCCCGAGGAAGGGGATCGCGATCATCACCGCGACCAGGATCGCGCCGAAGGCGACATCCCGCCGCCAGTTGGGGCCGGTCTCGAACATCAGACGCGGCGCACCTGGCGGCGACCGAACACGCCGTAGGGGCGCCAGATGAGAGCGACGATGACCAGCGCCAACAGGGCCGGAAAGCCGAAGCGGACGCCGACGGCGAACTGCACCACCGCCTCGAACAGGCCGAGGACGAAGGCCGCGATGAGCGCGCCCGGCACGTTGCCGAGCCCGGCGATCACGCAGATGATGAAGGCCTTCAGCATGGGATCGTAGCCCATGGTCGGCGCGAGCGTCGTGATCGAGCTCAGCATGACGCCGGAGACCGCGGCCACGACGCCCGCAATCCCCATCACCTGGGCGAAGACGCGCCCGACGTTCACCCCCATGAGCTGCGCCGCCTCGCGGTTGAGCGCCGTAGCCCGGATGGCGCGGCCCATGCGCGTGCGCGAGAGCAGCGCGGCCACCAGCAGCATCGTCACCACCGCGAGAATCAGGATCAGCACGTTCTGGAAGCGGACGAAGACGCTGGAGACGTAGAAGCCCTCCTCGATGGAGAAGGGCTGCGGGAAGGGATAGGCGCCGTAGATGAGCAGCGTCACCTGCTCGAGGAAGATGGCGAGGCCCACGGTGGCGATGATGACGTTGGTCTCGAACGCCGGGTGGCGGTACATGAAGCGGAAGATGATGTGGTAGATGGCGAGGCCCACCACGAAGCTCACGACCATCGCCGCCGGCAGGCCGAGATACCAGGGCAGCCCCAGCTGGAGCACCGCGGAATAGGAGGCATAGCCGCCGATGGTGAGCAGCGCGCCGTGCGCCATGTTGAGCACGCCCATCGCCCCCCAGACGAGCGAGAGGCCGATGGCGCTCGCGGCATACATCGCGCCCAGCGTGAGGCCGCTGACGATGATCTGGACGACTGTATCCACCGCGCTGCCTCAGCCGCCGAGATAGGTCTCGACGATCTCGTCGTGCCGGTCGAGCTCGGCGGCGGTGCCCTGCCAGACGAACTCGCCGTGGTCGAGCAGGTAGATGCGGTCCGCGAGGTCGGCGACGCGGCTCGCGTTCTCTTCCACCAGCAGGATCGTCCGGCCCGCCTCCTTGAGCGCGCCGATCAGGCCGTAGATGGTGTCGATGGCGATGGGGGCGAGGCCGAGCGAGGGCTCGTCGATCAGGAGGATGCGCCCGCCGGTCATCATGCCGCGGCCGATCGCGAGCATCCGCCGCTCGCCGCCGGAGAGCGTCGACGCGATCTGGCTTTCCCGCTCCTCGAGCCGGGGCAGCAGCGCGTAGACCTCCTTCAGGCTCGCATCGAGCACGCGGTAGGGCCCCGGCAGGTAGGCGCCCATGAGCAGATTGTCGCGCACCGTCATCTCCGAGAAGATCATGTCGCCCTGCGGGATGTGGACGATGCCGAGCGCCACGATGCGGTCCACGCGCGCGCCGCCGATCGCCTTGCCGGCGAAGCGGATCTCGCCGGCCATGGGGTGGATCAGGCCGGAGACCGCGCGCAGCAGCGTCGTCTTGCCGTGGCCGTTGGGTCCGATGATGGTGATGAGGCCGCCGTCCGGCACGGCGAACGAGACGTCCCGCAGGACCCGCTGGCCGTGATAGCCGGCGTCGAGCGAATCGACCTCCAGGAGCGGCTCGCTCATGGCGGGCTCGCGGCGCCCTCGCCGGGCGTGGGCTGGTCCTCCAGCATGTGCTGCAGGCGGCGCGACGAGCCCTCGCCCAGGTAGACGTCGACCACGGTCTTGTCGTGAACCAGGCCCGTCGCCGAGCCCTCAAAAATCTTCTCGCCGTGGTGCATGATGAGCACCCGGTCCGAGAGCCGCACCAGGAAGCGCATCACGTGCTCGATGAGCATGATGGTGAGCCCGCGCTCCTTGAGCCGGCGGACGAGGGCCATCACCTCGTCGATCTCCTGCGGGTTGAGGCCGCCGACCGGCTCGTCCATCAGCAGCATCTTCGGCTGGGTCGCGAGCGCGCCCGCCACCATCAGGAGCTTGCGGTAGTATGTGGGGAGCGTCTGCACCGGCTCGTGCGCGACCTCTTCGAGGCCCACGAAGTCCATCGCCTCATCGGCGAGCTTCTGGGTTTCACGGTCGAAGCGCAGCCCCGGAATGAGCCGATTGTGGCGGCCGAAGTAGGCCGCGATCATCGTGTTCTCGCGCGCCGTCAGCGTGTCGAAGCCGGCGTTGAGCTGAAAGGTGCGCGCCATGCCGAGCTGGCAGGTGCGGTCGGGCGTGGCCCGCGTGATCACCTTGCCGTCGAAGGTGATGCTGCCGGCGGTCGCCGGGTTGAGGCCCGAGATGACGTCGAAGAGCGTCGTCTTGCCGGCGCCGTTGGGGCCGCCGATCCCGAGCGCCTCGCCGGGAAAGACGTCGAAGGTCATGTCGCGAACGGCGGCCAGGGCGCCGAAGTACTTGTCGACGCCCTGGCAGGAGAGCAAGGCCTCCGTCGCCGTTCGCTCCATGACGGGACTTAGGCTTCAATCCACGGCGGCAACTGGAACTGCGCCGTCTCGTAGGGCGACGGCGCGATCAGCTTGCCCTGCTCCAGGTGGTTCTGAACCTGGAGGAACTGGTGCGGCATGCCGAGCGAGGGGTCCGGTGTCTCGGTCGGATACGTCCGCGCCGCCTGGTAGGGCAGCACCCACGCGGTCGCCCCCTGCACGCCGCGATAGATCATGCGGCGGATGCGCTCGCAGACCTTCTCGTTCTGCTCGAACTCGCCGGGCGCGCCGGTGCCGCCGGCGAGGGCCGACGCGATCGCCCAGTAGTGGCACGAATCGTAGGGCTGGGAGCCGGTGAGCGGGCTCGCGCTCTCGCCGAACGCCGCGTTGAAGCGCTTGAAATACTCCTGGCCGAGATCGTCCTGCAACGCGCCGACCACGGTGGCGAAGAGCACGCCGTTGGTGGCCTCCTTGCCGATCTCCCGGAAGGCCGCGAGCAGCGGGCCGTACTGCATGTAGACCAGGCTTGGCGTCGGGTTGGGCACGAACTGCATCATGAACTGCGCGAGATCCTGCGGAACCCAGTGGGTGATCGCGATGGCCGCCGGCGGGTCGTTGCGGATCTTCTGCAGCGTCGGCCCCCACTCGGAGATCGGCACCACCACGGTCTCGTACAGGCTGATCTCCCAGCCGTACTTTGCGGCCGAATCGCGCATCGCGTTGGCGATGACCACGCTGTAGTTCTGCGAGCCGGTGACGATGGCGACCTTGCGGTTGGGCGCTTGCCACTTGCCGGTGTCGTTGAGGTCGCTGATGAACTTCATGAAGCCCTCGCCGTACCAGTACTCGGCGGGGTCGGCCATGAAGATGCTGTAGTAGGTCTCGGGATCGTTGCCCACCGTCTCGTGATGCACGATGTCGGTGTTGTGGTGGATGTAGGGCACGCCCGCATCGGCGATGGTGTCGTACTCCGCCGTGACAGCGCCGGTGTTGTAGCCGTTGATGATCGCGTGGACCTCATGGCGGTCGAGCAGCCGCTGCATCGCCGGGATGATGTTGTCGGCGCCCTGCTCCTTGCTGTCCTCGAAGACGGGCGCGAGCGGCCGGCCGAGGATACCGCCCATCATGTTGATTTCCTCGCAGGCGAGCTCGAGCCCGCTCTTGAACGAGAGGCCGTCGGCGGCGGCCCAGCCGGTGAGCGGCACGCAGCCGCCGACCGGAATCGGGTCGCCCTCGGCACGGGCCCCGTCGTTGATGTCGGCGAGCAGGCCGCTCGACATGGCGGCGGCGCCGAAGCCGGTGAGGCCCACGCCCTTCATGAAGTTCCGCCGGCTTTCGAGGAACCGCTTGCGTGCGCCTTCCTCTCTGCGTGTTCCGCGCCGTTTGATGATCATGGTCGTCTTCCTCCCTCTTGAATTCGGATCGGGCGCGATTCTGCCCGGCTCCGGGACGGTTCGCAAATGGGCAACGCGGCCGACCCTGACGGGCGCGCTGCACCGGGCCGTTTCGGACGCGCGGGATTCGGCATAGGCTGAGCGCACCATGTATCCGGCGCCGATCGAGGCCTATTTCGCGCCCAGGACCATCGAGGAGGCGCTGCAGCACCGCGCCGAGGCGAGCGGCGACGCGGCGTTCATTGCCGGCGGCATGAGCCTGATGCAGGCGATGAAGGCGCGCCTGATGGCGCCCCGCGCGCTGATCGACCTGAACGAGGTGGAGGAGCTGAGCGGGCTCGCCAGAGGCCCGCGCGGCGTG
Organism: Alphaproteobacteria bacterium; assembly: GCA_965221125.1. Lineage (GTDB taxonomy): Bacteria > Pseudomonadota > Alphaproteobacteria > UBA828 > UBA828 > WTGU01. Next base: position 20,145 of record CBDCRW010000001.1, on the reverse strand, counting down.
ACTTTGCGCCCCCTCACCCGCTACCGCGAGCTGGCCGGGACGTCGGCCCTGCGCGGCGCCCTCCAGGCGCTGGGCGACGCGGCGGCGACCGTGGGCGACCGGCAGGTGCGCAACGCCGGCACCATCGGCGGCAGCCTGTGCTGGAACGATGCCGCCTCCTGCATGCCGAACGCCTGCCTCTGCCTCGATGCGACGCTGGTGCTTGCCTCGCTGGCCGGTGGCGAGCGCGTGGTCCCCATCGACGAATTCCTGCTCGGGCCGCTGGAGACCGCGCTCAGGGACGACGAGCTGCTGATCGAGATCAATTTTCCGTCGTCGAAGCACCAGGGAGTCGGCAGCGCCTACCAAAAAATCGGTGCGACGGTGGACGGACTGCCGATCGTCGGCATCGCCGCCTTGATCGAGGTGGACGAGGCCTGGATTTGCACCGATGCCCGCTTCAGCGTCGGCGGCGTGCTGCCCACCGCCCGGCGCTTCAACGGCGTGCGTGAGCTGCTCCGCGGCCGGCCGGGCACCGACGCGGCCTTCGCCGAGGCGGCGAGCGCAGCGGCCGATGCGACCCCGACGCAGACGGACCACCTCGCCAGCGCCCGTTACCGCAAGGTGCTGATCCGCACCCTTGGCCGCGACGTGCTGGCCGAGGCTCACGCCCGCGCGCTGGGAGGCTAGGGCCGTGCAGAAGACGATCAGCGTCACCGTCAACGGCAAGGACTACGAGCGGACCGTGCCGCTCCGCCTCCTCCTCGTCGACTTCATCCGCGACGAATGCGGCCTCACCGGCACGCACATCGGCTGCTCCTACGAAGGGCGCTGCGGCGCCTGCACCGTGCAGATCGAGGGCCGCGCCCACAAATCATGCATGAAGCTCGCGGTGCAGGCCGACGGCAAGGAGATCACCACCGTCGAGGGCCTCGCCCAGGGCGGCAAGCTGCACCGCCTGCAGGAGACGTTCCGCCGCTACCACGCGCTGCAGTGCGGCTTCTGCACGAGCGGGATCCTGATGAACGCGGTCGACTTCCTGGAGGAGAACATCAACCCGAGCGAAGAGGACGTGCGCCGCGCGCTGGTGGGCAACCTCTGCCGCTGCACCGGCTACAGCCACATCGTCGAGGCCATCCTCGCCGCCTCCGCCATGCGCCACGGGCTGAAGCCCGCGCCGCCGCCGGCCGAAACCGAGGGCGCGCCGTGAACGCGCCCGACGAGACCCGCTGGATCGGCCGCTCGCTGGAGCGGCGCGAGGACCTGCGCCTGCTCACCGGCCAGGGCGCGTACCTCGCCGACCTCCGCGTCCCCGATTGCCTGCATCTCTGCTTCGTTCGCTCCACCCACGCGCACGCGAAGATCAGGGACATCAGCCTCGAAGCCGCGCTCGCGATGCCGGGCGTGGTCGGCGCGATCACAGGCGCCGAACTCGCGAAGGAGATGCAGGGCCAGAAAATCCCAGTCCTGATCCCCGCCTTCGCGGCCAACTACCGGCAGTACTGGCCGCTCGCGGTGGACGAGGCGTACTGGCATGGCGAGCCGCTCGCCGCCATCGTGGCGGACGACAAGTACGTAGCCGAGGACGCGGCGGCCGCCGTGGACGTCGACTACGCGCCGCTCCCCGTCGTCACCGATGCCGAGGCCGCGTTGCATGACGACGCGCCCCGCGTCTACGCCGACTGGGGCAGCAACGAGATTTTCGGCACCAGCTACACCGGCGGCGCCGACGACGAGGCGATCGCCGCAAACGACGCCGCCGTCGAGGCGCTGTTCGCCGAGGCCGACGTGGTGCTCGCGCAGCGCTTCCGTACCCAGCGCTGCGGCGTCTGCCCCATCGAGACCCGTGGCGCGCTCGCGATCTGGAGCGATACCGACGGGTTGACCCTGCACCTGACGACGCAGCGCCCGCACATCGAGCGGCTCGCGCTCGCCGACCTGCTGGAGCTTTCGACCGCCCAGGTCCGGGTGATCGCGCCGCGCGATCAGGGTGGCGGCTTCGGCGTCAAGGCGCCGTTCTACCGCGAGCACGTCGTGGTCTGTCATCTCGCGCGCAAGCTGGGGCGCCCGGTGCGCTGGATCGAGACGCGCGAGGAGCACCTGATGACGGTGAGCCAGGAGCGCGACCAGATCCACGATCTTGAAATCGCGGCGGACCGGGAGGGGCGCATCCTCGCGCTCCGCAATCGCGGCATCGCCGACGTGGGCGACGGGCGCCAGGGAGTCTACTGGGGCTTCGTCATGCCCTCGCTCGGCTCGGTCATGCTGCCGAACGCCTACGCGATCCGCCATGCCGACATCAAGCTCCGCTGCGCCGTCACCAACAAGACGTGCGTGAGCCCGTCGCGCTCGTTCGGCGCGCTGCCCACGCGCTTCGCGCTGGAACGCGCCCTCGACATGCTGGCGCGCAGGCTCGGCCTCGAGACGAGCGAACTCAAGCGCAGGAACCTGATCGCCGACTTCCCGTTCACCAGCGTCACCGGCGTCCATCACGACAGCGGCGACTACGTGAAGGCGTGGGACGCGCTGCTGGCCACGGTCGATCTCCCCGGCTTCCGCGCGCTGCAGGCGGAGGCCCGCGCGGAGGGGCACTACCTCGGCATCGGCTTCGCCTGCGGCGCCGAGTTCTCCGGCATCCCCTCGGACGTGCTGGTGCCGCTGGAGAACCAGCCTGGCTACGGCGTCGTCACCATGCGCATCGATCCGCGCGGCAAGGTCGCGATCCACGAAGGCGACGCGCCGCAGGGCCAGAGCCACGAGACCACGATGGCGCAGGTCGCCGCAGACGCCTTCGGCATCCACCCCGACGACGTGAGCGTGCGCCACGGCGATACCGACACCACGCCCTTGAGCTCCGGCACCGTCGGCGCACGCGGGGCCTCCTACACCGTCGCCGCCATCGCCGAGGCGGCGGCCGCGCTCAAGGCCAAGATGGCGCGCTACATGATTCACGATCACGGACTGGAGGGCGCGAGTCCCGACGACTTCAGCTTCCGGGGCGGCGCGGTGGTCTACGAGAAGGACGGCAACGTCCGCCGCGAATTCGCCGCGCTCGCCGACCGCATCGTCATGGGGTCGGTCAACCTGCCGCCCGACGAGAGTCCGGGGCTGGAGCACACGGCCTACTTCGAGGCGCCCAAGCCCATGATCTGCTTCACCGCGCAGGCCGCCAAGGTGGAGGTCGACATCGAGACCGGGCGCTTCGTCATCCTCGACTACGCCACCTGCGAGGACGTCGGCACGGTGATCAACCCCATCGTCGTCGAGGGCCAGGTGCAGGGCGGCGTCGTGCAGGGCATGTCGAACGCCATGTTCGAGGAGTTCCTCTACGACGAGAACGGCCAGCAGTTGACGGCGGACTTCGAGAACTATCGCCTCGCCTCCGCTGCCGACGTCCCGACCGTGACCGTCAGCCACGCGCCGACGCCGTGTCCGGACCATCCCCTGGGCGTTCGCGCGGTGGGCGAAGGCAGGCCGGGGCCCGTACCCGCCGCGCTCGCAAATGCGATATGCGACGCGCTGGCGCCCTTCCGCGTCGAGATCACGTCGCTACCGCTGAAGCCCGAGTCGATCCTCGCCGCGATCGAGGCCGGTCGCGCCGGCAGGCGCGCGGAGTAAATCGCGCCGGGGAAGCGGACTGACACCCCCCTAATCCTCGGCCTTGTTGTAGTCCCAGGTCAGCCAGTCCTGCGGCGTGATGGTCACGATGGTGCGGCCCTCCGCCATCACCGGCTCGGCATACTTGTCGGCATCCTCCGGCCCGAGCGCCTTCTTCAGCACCGCGACCGTGACCTCGCGTATCAGCGCGTCGTCCTGCGAGAGCGTGGCGTGGCCCCGGCACATGATCGCCCACGCGCCGGCCGCGAGGCCTTGCGCGCCCTCGTCCACGCGGGGGTCGCGGTCGACCAGGATCGAGACGCGCGAATCCCGCGCCAGGTTCTTGAGGTGGATGCGGCCCGCGCCGAGGGTGAGCCGGAACACCTCGCCGTTCCAGTCGAACCAGATCGGCGTCATGTGAATCATCCCGTCCTCGCGGTAGCTCGCGAGTCGCGCCAGCGTGCCTGCCGCCAATCGCTCGTCGATCTCTTGCTTGGAGAGGGCGTTTTCGGGGGTTGCGGTGGTCTTCGAGCTCATGGTTTCTCCCGCTGTCGCATGTTGCCGGCGGGCGGGCGCCCGGCCGATGATGGGCGGCGATGATAGCGGCGGGCCCGGTGGATCGGAAGGCGCCGCGATCCTTGCCGGCCGCCGGCCGATAGGCGAGGCTCGCGCCCGCCTGTGGTGGGTGAAGGGACGAGAGAGGCATGGCAGCGCCGCCGGAGCGCCCATCTACGGACTACGGCAGCGCCGGCGTCGATCTTGGCGCCGCCGAGGCGGGGCTGGCCGCGCTCGTCCGCCACATCCGCACCACATGGCCGGCGGGCGCCGAAGGGCTCGGCGCGATCAGGGGCAGGCCGGGCTACTTCGCGAGCGTCGTCGATTTCGGCGGCATGGGCATCGCCGTCTGCACCGACGGCATCGGCACCAAGGCGCTGATCGCGCAGATGACGGGGCGCTTCGATACCGTCGGCATCGACTGCGTGGCGATGAACGTGAACGACCTCGTCTGCGTCGGCGCGCGCCCGGTCACCTTCGTCGACTACATCGCCGTCGAGCGTGCGGAGCCGGGGATGCTGGAAGCCCTCGGCAAGGGCCTGGCCGAGGGCGCGCGGCTGGCGGGCGTCTCGATCTCGGGCGGCGAGATCGCCGAGATGCGCGACGTCATCAAGGGCGCCGTGCCGGACCGGGGCTTCGACCTGGCGGGGACCGCCGTGGGCCGCGTCGAACTCGACGCCGTCAATGTCGGGGCCGACGTGCGCCCGGGCGACAGCATCGTCGGCATCGCCAGCAGCGGCATCCACAGCAACGGCCTCACGCTCGCGCGGCGCGTCTTCTTCGAGACGGCGGGGCTCGGGGCGGGAGACCGGCTCGACGACCTGGGCGAGACCGTGGGCGAGGCGCTGCTGCGGCCGACGCACATCTACGTCCGCGAGGCGCTGGACCTGCTCGCAAGTGACGTGCCGGTGCGCGCGCTGCTCCACATCACCGGCGACGGCTTCCTCAACCTGACCCGCATCGAGGCGCAGGTGGGCATGCGCATTGACGCGCTGCCCGACGCGCCGCCGGTTTTCTCGGCGATCCAGCGGCTAGGCGGCATCGCGGACGCGGAGATGTTCCGCGTCTTCAACATGGGCATCGGCTTCTGCGCCATCGTGCCGCCGGCGCACGAGGCCCGCGCCATCGCCATCCTCGGCGCGCACGGCAAGGCGTGCCAGCGGATCGGCACGGTGGTCGACGATGCACAGGAACGCGTGTGGATCGAGCAGGCGGGGCTCGTCGGCCGCGCGGGCGAGGGGTTCGCGTGCGAACGCTAGGCGCCGCCCGAGAGCGCGTCCGACTTTGGCGGACGCGCGATAGGCCGCGACCGCGGCCCGCCGCGAATGCGGCGCCCTCGCGGAGGCGCTGGCCGCAGGCCAGCTGCCGTGAGCGAAAAAAGGGAGAGGGCGTTTCCGTGAAAAACGGAAACGCCCTAGTCGTGGGCGAAGATGTCCACCTCTGGCCAGCCTTCGAGATCCAGGCGGGCGCGGTGGGGCAGGAAGTCGAAGCAGGCCTGGGCGAGTTCCGCCCGCCCCTCTCTCACCAGCATCGCGTCGAGCTTCTCCTTCAGCGCATGCAGGTGGAGCACGTCGTTGGCGGCATACTCGAGCTGGCTCTTGGAGAGGGTGTCCGTGCCCCAGTCCGACGACTGCTGCTGCTTGGAAATCTCGACGCCGAGCAGGTCGCGGCAGAGGTCCTTGAGGCCGTGGCGGTCGGTGAAGGTGCGCGAGAGCCGGGAGGCGATCTTCGTGCAGTAGACCGGCCCGCAGCGAAGCCCGAGCGCGTGCTCCAGCACCGCAACGTCGAAGCGCGCGAAGTGGAAGATTTTTAGCACCGTCTCGTCGGTCAGCAACGCCGCCAGGCACGGCGCATCGATGGGCTCGCCGGGCGGGAGCTGCACCAGGTGGCAGTCGCCGTCGCCGCGCGAGAGCTGGACCAGGCAGAGCCGGTCGCGATGGGGGTCGAGGCCCATCGTCTCGGTGTCGATGGCCACCGCGTCGCCGAAGGTGAGCCCCGGCGGCAGGTCGCCGCGATGCAGATGCTGCGCCATGGCGTGCTGCCTAGCCCGGAACTCTTGCCAGGGTCAACGCCTGCGACGCAGGCCGTGACATCGGTGAGACATCCGCGCTAATAGTCGGGGCGCATCAACGGCAGCAGAGATCGAGCGGGGCCGTCTTGCGAATCGTCACGATCTTCGGTGGAAGCGGGTTCCTCGGGCGCCACATCGTCCAGCGGCTGGCGCAGGAGGGCTACGGCATCCGCGTCGCGACCCGGCGGCCGGAGCTTGCCGGTTTCCTGCGCCCTTGCGGCGATGTCGGCCAGGTCGTTCCGGTCCAGGCCAACGTGCGGGACGAAGCCTCGATCCGCCGTGCCGTCGCCGGCGCGGACGCGGTCATCAACCTTACCGGCATCCTCTACGAGCGCGGCCGGCAGAATTTCTATGCCGTCCACGTGGCGTCGGCCGACCGCATCGCGCGGGCCGCGGCGGAGGCCGACGTCTCGCACCTGCTGCACGTCTCGGCGATCGGCGCCGATGCGGCCTCGCCCTCGGCCTACGCACGCTCCAAGGCGGCCGGCGAGGCCGCGATCCGCGACGCGTTCCCCACCGCCACGATCTTCCGCCCGAGCCTCGTGTTCGGGCCCGAGGACGATTTCTTCAACCGCTTCGCCGCCATGGTGCGGCTGGTCCCCGTCCTGCCCGTGTTCTTCGACGGGCTGCCGAAGATGAAGCTGGACGGGCTGTTTCTTACGCCCGAGTTCGTCGCCGGCACGACGCGCTTCCAGCCGGTCTTCGTCGGCGACATCGCCGAGGCCGCCAAGCGGGCGCTGGACGGCGAGGCGGCGCAGGGCAAGACCTACGAGCTGGGCGGCCCCTCGGTCTACAGCTATGCCGATCTCATGGCGATGGTCGCGCACGAGACCGGCCGCAAGCCGCTGCTGGCCCCGGTGCCGTTCTTCGCCGCGGCAATCATGGCGAAGTTCCTGCAGTTTGCGCCGGTGCCGCCGCTCACGCCGGACCAGGTGACGCTGCTCAGGATCGACAACGTGGTCGCGCCGGACGCGCCGGGCCTCGCCGACCTCGGCGTCGAGGCGACGGCGGCGGAGCTCATCCTGCCGACCTACCTGCGGGACCACCGCCGCGGCAGCAGCCAGTCGGCGCCGGTCGCCGAAGCGTAGAGCGTCACGCCAGGTAATAGAGCCAGACGAGCACCGCGCCGCCCAGAGCCAGGCGGTAGATGACGAAGGGCGTGAAGCTCACGCGCCGGAGCAGCGCCAGCAGCAGGGCGATTGCCACCAGCGCCACGACGAACGAGAGGGCTGCGGCGAGCGCCGCGCTCGCGGTGAGGACGGGGTCGCCCCGGCTCCACACCTCGTAGCCGGCCACTGTCCCGCTCGCCCCGATGACCGGGATCGACATGAGCATCGAGAAGCGCGCCGCCTCCGGCCGCTCGTAACCGAGCCAACGGGCGGCGGTCATGCTGACTCCCGAGCGGCTCGCACCGGGAATGAGCGCGAGCACCTGGGCAAGGCCGATGAAGAACGCGTGGCCAAGCGTCATGTGCTCCACGCGCCGGACGGTCATCCCGATGCGATCGAAGACGTAGAGCAGGACCCCGAAGCCGACCGTCGCCCAGGCGACCACCTCCGGGTCGCGCAGCACCGCGTACCCCATCAGGTAGAGCACCCCGCCGGCGGCGATCACGGGAACGGAGGAGACGACCAGATAGAAGCCGAGCGCCCTGCCCAGCTTGCGGTCGCGCCTGCGCCAGCGCCCGCCGAGCCAGCCGAGGACCATGCGCCAGAGATCGCCGGAGAAGTAGACCAGGACCGCCGCGAGCGTGCCGACATGGACCGCCACGTCCATGACCAACCCCTGGTCCTGCCAGCCGGTGACGAGAGGCACCAGCACGAGATGGCCGGACGAGCTCACCGGCAGGAACTCGGTGATGCCCTGGATGATCGTGAGGATGGCGATATGGAAGAAGGGCACGGGCGCGCTGCCGACTCGATGGCGGCCGACTCGCCGCCGTCGCGCTTATACCACCGCGGGGCGGATCAGGGACAGAATACGACGCTTCCCGCATAGTCGCAGTTCGGTCCTAATATAAGCGCTCCAGACAGCTCGATATTGGTACGGCCAATGCCGCCGCGACGCTATCGACGCATTTCAGGCAGATATACTGTCTTATCTTCGCGGAATTGCATGGCGCGCATGACGACGTGCGGCTATACTGGGCGCAATCGCAGGCGGAGGGACCGCGGCAGCCCCGCCTCGACAGCGAGACGAGAGGGAGAGGCCACGTGGGCACGGACATGCTCAAGTTCGTGACGCTTGAGCAGAAGCACCCGGACAAGCGGGCGCCGGCGCTGCGCCGCCGCGACTGGGGCGAGGTCTACGACGACTTCCGCCCCGAGGCGGCGGCCGACCAGGCCGCCCGCTGCTCCCAGTGCGGCGTGCCCTTCTGTCAGATTCACTGCCCGGTCTCGAACAACATCCCCGACTGGCTGATGCTGACGGCCGAGGGGCGGCTGGAGGAAGCCTACGAGATCTCGTCGGCGACCAACAACATGCCGGAGATCTGCGGCCGCATCTGCCCGCAGGACCGCCTCTGCGAAGGCAACTGCGTGATCGAGAAGGGTTTCGAATCGGTCACCATCGGCGCGGTGGAGCGCTACATCACCGATACCGCGTTCCGCAACGGCTGGGTCAAGCCGCCGGAGCCCAGGGCCGAGCGGCCGCAGTCCGTCGGCATCATCGGCGCAGGCCCCGGCGGGATGACGGCTGCGGAGGAGCTGCGCCGCCTCGGCTATCGGGTCCACATCTACGACCGCTACGACCGGGTCGGCGGCCTGCTGATCTACGGGATCCCCAACTTCAAGCTGGACAAATCCATCGTCCGGCGCCGGGCCGACCTGCTCATCGAAGGCGGCGTGCACATGCACCTCAACGTCGAGGTCGGGCGCGACTGCTCGCTCGCCGAGCTGCGCGCAGAGCACGATGCGCTGGTGGTTGCGACCGGCGCCTACAAGGCGCGCGACATGAGCGTGCCGGGGATCGGCCTCGGCAACATCTTCCAGGCGATGGACTACCTCACAGCGAGCAACCGCAAGGGCCTGGGCGACGACGTGCCGGCCTTCGACGACGGCACGCTCGACGCCGAGGGCAAGGACGTCGTCGTGGTCGGCGGCGGCGACACGGCGATGGACTGTGTGCGCACGGCGGTGCGCCAGGGCGCGCGCTCGGTCCGCTGCCTCTACCGCCGCGACCGCGCCAACATGCCGGGCTCGATGCAGGAGGTGACGCACGCGGAGGAGGAGGGCGTCGAGTTCGTCTGGCTCTCGTCGCCCGAGGCCGTGCTCGGCGATACCCTGGTCGAGGGCGTCCGCGCGGTGCGCATTCACCTGGGCGTCGCCGACGCGAGCGGCCGCCAGACCCCCCAGCCGATTCCGGGCTCCAGCTATTCCGTCGACGCCGACCTGCTCATCAAGGCGCTCGGCTTCGACCCCGAGGACCTGCCCACGCTGTTCGGCGAGCCTGCGCTCGAGACGACCCGCTGGGGCACGCTGCTCATCGACTGGCGCACCATGATGACGAGCCTCGACGGCGTCTTCGCCATCGGCGACATCGTGCGCGGCGCCTCGCTGGTGGTCTGGGCGATCAAGGACGGACGCGACGCTGCGGCCTCCATTCACCGCTACATCCAGGCGAAGGCGGGCGAAGGCGCCGCCGCGCGCAAGGCCGCAGCATGAGGGAACGCGCGCGCCCTCCCCTCGCCGGGCCGGCCGGGCTGACTGGCGGCCTGTACGATCCCGCGTTCGAGCACGATGCCTGCGGGGTCGGCCTCATCGCCGCGCTCGACGGCACGCCGCGCCGCGACGTGGTGGAGGCTGGCATCGCGGCGCTCAAGGCGGTGTGGCACCGGGGCGCGGTCGACGCCGACGGCATGACCGGCGACGGCGCCGGCATCCACGTCGAGATTCCGCAGGACTTCTTCAGGGAGCACGTGGAGGCAACGGGCCAGGGCACCAAGGGCAGGCGGCTCGCCGTCGGCATGGTGTTCCTGCCCAAGACCGACCTCGGCGCGCAGGACCTCTGCCGCAGCATCGTCGAGACCGAGATCCTCCGCTTCGGCCACGGCATCCAGGGCTGGCGCCAGGTGCCCATCGATTCCTCGGTGATCGGCGAAAAGGCGAACGCGAGCCGGCCGGAGATCGAGCAGGTCATGGTCGCGAACGAGCGCGGCGTCGGTGACGACCAGTTCGAGATCGACCTCTACGTCATCCGCCGGCGCATCGAGAAGCAGGTGCTCGACCACCACATCACCGGCTTCTACATCTGCTCGCTCTCGTCCCGCTCGCTCATCTACAAGGGGATGTTCCTGGCCGAGCAGTGCACGGCCTTCTACCCGGACCTGCTGGACGAGCGCTTCGTCTCGCGCTTCGCGATCTTCCACCAGCGCTACTCGACCAACACCTTCCCCACCTGGCGGCTCGCGCAGCCCTTCCGCATGCTCGCCCACAACGGCGAGATCAACACGGTGCGCGGCAACAAGAACTGGATGGCGAGCCACGAGACGCGGGCCGCGAGCGACGTCTTCGGCCCCCACAACAACGAGCTGTTCCCGCTGATCGAGCCCGATGCCTCGGATTCGATGGCGCTCGACGCGGTGCTCGAAGGCGTGGTGCGGGCCGGCCGCTCGGTGCCTGCGGCGTACAGCCTAATGATCCCCGACGCCTGGTCCAAGAAGCAGGACATGCCGGCCCACCACCGGGCGTTCTACAACTTCTGCAATTGCGTGATGGAGCCCTGGGACGGCCCGGCGGCGGTGGCCGCGACGGACGGGGCCTGGATCCTGGCCGGGATGGACCGAAACGGGCTCCGCCCCATGCGCTACAGCGTCACCGACAACGACATGCTGGTCGTGGGCTCCGAGGCCGGCATGGTCCCCATCGCGCCGGAGCACATCGTGGAAAGCGGGCGCCTCGGCCCCGGACAGATGATCTCCGTCGATCTCGCCGAAGGCCGCCTCTACCACGACCGCGAGATCAAGGACATGCTGGCCGACGCCAAGCCCTACGCGAAGTGGGTCGGCGACGTGGTGGACGGCAGCGCCCTCGTCGGCGGGCGGACGGAGCCCCGCCTGTTCTCGCGCGACGAGCTCCGCCGGCGCCAGCGCATGGTGGGCTACTCCATGGAGGAGTTGGAGCTGGTGCTCCATCCCATGGTCGAGGACGGCAAGGAGCCCACCGGCTCGATGGGCGACGACACGCCGCTCGCCGTGCTCTCCGGCCAGTACCGGGGCCTGCACTACTACTTCCGCCAGATGTTCGCGCAGGTGACCAACCCGCCGATCGATTCCTTGCGCGAGTACGCCGTGATGAGCCTGCTCACCCGGCTCGGCAGCATGGGCAACATCTTCGCCGAAGAGCCCGAGCAGACCGCGTTCCTGCAACTCGATTCGCCGGTGCTGACCAACGGCGAATTCGCGGGAATGATCGAGTACCTCGACGACAAGGCGGTGTGGATCGACTGCACCTTCGACGCCTCTCCCGGCCGCGAAGGGCTCACGCACGCGATCGAGCAGATCCGCGGGCAGGCCGAAGAAGCCGTGCGCGGCGGCGCCACCCACCTCATCCTCACCGATGAGCACGTCTCGGAGGAGCGCGCGCCGATCCCCATGATCCTGGCGGCGGGCGGCGTGCACAGCCACCTGGTGCGCCAGCGGCTGAGGACCTTCACGTCGATCAACGTGCGCGTCGCCGAGTGCCTGGACGTGCACTACTTCGCCGTCCTCATCGGCGTCGGCACGACCACGATCAACCCCTATCTCGCGCTGGAGAGCCTGGCCGACAGGCAGGAGCGCGGACTCTTCGGCAACCTGAGCGTGGCGGACTGCGAGGAGCGCTACCGCCGCGCCGTCGATGCGGGGCTGCTCAAGATTCTCTCCAAGATGGGCATCTCAGTACTGAGCTCGTACCGCAGCGGCTACAACTTCGAGGCCGTGGGGCTGAGCCGCGCGCTGGTCGCCGACTTCTTCCCCGGCATGACCGCGCGCCTCTCCGGCATCGGGCTGAGCGGCATCGAGCGCCGGGTGCTGCACCAGCACCGCAAGGCCTTCGAGGAGAGCCCGGTCGTGCTCCCGGTCGGCGGCCTTCTCAAGTACCGCCGCTCGGGCGAGGTGCACGCCTTCGACGGGCCGCTCATCCACATGCTGCAGTCCGCGCTCGCGACCGATTCATACGCGACCTACAAGAAGTACGCCGAAGGCGTCTACGCGCTGCCGCCGATCCAGATCCGCAACCTGCTCGGCTTCAGGTCCGACCGGCCGGAGATCGGGCTTGACGAGGTGGAGTCGATCACGCAGGTCCGCAAGCGCTTCAGCAGCGGCAGCATGTCGCACGGGGCGCTCTCCAGGGAGGCGCACGAGACCCTGGCCATCGCCATGAACCGCATCGGCGCGGCGTCCTGCAGCGGCGAGGGCGGCGAGGCGGCCGAGCGGTTCGAGCCCCGCGACAACGGCGACAACGCGTCGTCCGCGACCAAGCAGATCGCCTCCGCCCGCTTCGGTGTGACCGCGGAGTACCTGAACCGCTGCCGCGAGATCGAGATCAAGATGGCGCAGGGCGCGAAGCCCGGCGAAGGCGGCCAGCTGCCGGGCTTCAAGGTCTCGGAGGAGATCGCGACGCTGCGCCACTCGACGTCGGGGGTGACGCTCATCTCGCCGCCGCCGCACCATGACATCTACTCGATCGAGGACCTGGCGCAGCTCATCTACGACCTGAAGCAGATCAACCCCCACGCCAGGGTCACGGTCAAGCTCGTGGCCGAGGCCGGCATCGGCACCATCGCCGCCGGCGTCGCCAAGGCCAAGGCGGACGTGGTCCTGGTCTCCGGCCACGACGGCGGCACCGGCGCCTCGCCCCAGAGCAGCGTGAAGTACGCCGGCGTGCCCTGGGAGATGGGGCTCGCCGAAGTGCACCAGGTGCTCACGCTCAACCGCCTGCGCCACACCGTGACGCTCCGCGTCGACGGCGGCATCAAGACCGGCCGCGACGTCGTCACCGCCGCCATGCTGGGGGCCGAGGAGTTCGGCATCGGCACCACCTCGCTGGTCGCCATGGGCTGCATCCTGGTGCGCCAGTGCCACAGCAACACCTGCCCGGTCGGCGTCTGCACGCAGGACCCGAAGCTCCGCGCCAAGTTCGAGGGCACGCCGGAGAAGGTCGTCAACCTCTTCACCTTCATCGGCGAGGAGGTGCGCGAGATCCTGGCGTCGCTCGGCGCCTCGACGCTGGACGAGATCGTCGGGCGCACGGACCTCTTGCGCCAGGTGAGCCGCGGCAGCGCCGACCTCGACGACCTCGACCTCAACCCGCTGCTGGCCCAGGCCGACCCCGGCGGCCATCCGCGTCACTCCCCGCGCAAGGGCCGCATCGCGGTGCCCGACACGCTCGACGAGCAGATCATCAGCGACGCCGACGACGCGCTGGAAGTGCCGGAGAAGATGCAGCTCGCCTACACGATCAGCAACACGCATCGCACGATCGGGGCCAAGCTCTCCTCCCACCTCACGCGGCGCTTCGGCATGGCGGGGCTGCCGCCCAACTACTTCACGGTGAGCCTGCGCGGCTCCGCCGGCCAGTCGCTCGGCGCCTGGGCCGTCCAGGGTCTCAAGATCGTGGTGAACGGCGACGCGAACGACTACGTCGGCAAGGGACTTTCCGGCGGCACCATCGTCGTGCGCATGCCGACCTCGAGCCCGCTTCTCTCCAACGAGAACACGATCATCGGCAACGTCGTCCTCTACGGCGCCACCAGCGGCAAGCTCTTCGCCGCCGGCCAGGCGGGCGAGCGCTTCTGCGTGCGCAACTCGGGCGCCCGCGCCGTGGTCGAGGGCTGCGGCTCCAACGGCTGCGAGTACATGACCGGCGGCATCGCGGTGATCCTGGGCCCCGTGGGCGACAACTTCGCGGCCGGCATGACCGGCGGCATGGCCTTCGTCTACGACCCCGACGCCTCATTCGAGCGCCGCGTCAACGCCGACACCGTGGTCTGGCAGCGCATCGCCAGCACCTACTGGGAAAACGAGTGCCGCTCCCTCGTGGCGGAGCACCACGCCGAGACCCTGTCGCGCTACAGCGAGCGCCTGCTCGCCGACTGGACTCTGGAGATCGGCAACTTCTGGCAGATCTGCCCGCGCGAGATGATCTCCCGCCTCGCCCACCCGCTGGTCGACGAGGCGCAAGCCGAGATCGCCTGAACCGGCCGACCGGCGCTCACAACACTCAGGTTATTCCGCCTCCCTGTCCGCTCCGGGCGTGGCCGTGAAGGCATCGAGGCGGCCGGCCGCGATGGCGGCGCGCAGGTCGGCCATCAGCCGCTGGTAGAAATAGAGGTTGTGCTGGGTCAGCAGGATCGGCCCCAGCATCTCGCCCGTGCGGAACAGGTGGTGCAGGTAGGCGCGGCTGTAGTCCGCGCACGTGGGGCAGGCGCAGGCGGCATCCACCGGCGACGGATCCTCGGCGTGCCGGGCGTTCCGCATGTTGAGCGTGCCGCTTGCGGTGTAGGCGCGGGCCGTGCGGCCGGAGCGGGTGGGCAGCACGCAGTCGAACATGTCGATGCCGCGGCGTACCGACTGCACGATATCGTCGGGCGTGCCCACCCCCATGAGGTAGCGCGGGCGCGCCGCCGGCAGCGCGCCCTGCAGGCCGTCGAGCACGGCCAGCATCTGCGCCTGCCCCTCGCCCACCGCGAGCCCGCCGACGGCGTAGCCGTCGAAGCCGATCTCGGTCAGCGCCGCCGCCGATTCCGCCCGCAGTGCGGGGAACACGCCGCCCTGCACGATGCCAAAGAGCCCGTAGCCCGGCCTGGACACGAACGCCTCCCGGCAGCGCGCGGCCCAGCGCATGGAGCGCCGCATCGCCTCCGCCGCCTCCGTCTCGCTCGCGGGGTAGGGCGTGCACTCGTCCAGCACCATGGTGATGTCGCTGTCGAGATCGTGCTGGATCGCCACGGCGCCCGCCGGCGTCAGGTGGTGGCGGGAGCCGTCGGTGTGCGCGCGGAACACCACGCCGTCCTCCTGGACGGTGCGGAGCCCGGCGAGCGACATCACCTGGAAGCCGCCGGAATCGGTGAGGATGGGCCCCGGCCAGTTCATGAACGTGTGGAGCCCGCCGAGGCGCGCGATGCGCGCGGCACCGGGGCGGATCATCAGGTGATAGGTGTTGCCGAGCACGATCTCGGCACCGCTCGCGCGCACGGCATCGACCGTGAGGCCCTTGACCGCGGCTTGCGTGCCGACCGGCATGAAGGCGGGCGTCTGCACGGGCCCATGCGCGGTCTCCAGCCGGCCGAGCCGAGCGCGGCCGGCCGTCGCCTCCACGGTGAAACCCAGCGTCACGCCACATCCTCCCGCGCGAGCAGGCAGGCATCACCGTAGGAATAGAAGCGGTAGCCCGCCGCCAGCGCCTCGGCGTAGGCCGCCTTCATGCGCTTAGTTCCGGCGAAGGCGCACACCAGCATGAAGAGCGTCGACCGCGGCAGGTGGAAGTTGGTCAGCATCAGGTCGACCGCCTTGAAGCGGTAGCCCGGCTCGATGAAGAGATCGACCTCGCCGGAGAACGCTTCGACGGTGCCGTCGGACCGGGCCGCGCTCTCCAGCAGGCGAACGACCGTGGTGCCCACCGCGACGATGCGCCCGCCGGCCGCGCGGCAGCCGTTGACGGCGGCGGCGACATCGGGCGCGAGCACGCAGTCCTCCGCGTGTATCGGGTGATCGGCCGTGTCCTCCACCGAGACGGGCAGGAACGTGCCGGCGCCCACGTGCAGGGTGACGAAGCGCCGGCCGATGCCTTGCGCGTCGATCGCGCGCAGCAGGCGGTCGGTGAAGTGGAGGCCGGCGGTCGGCGCGGCCACCGCTCCCGCCCGGCGCGCGTACACGGTCTGGTAGTCGTCGCGGTCCCGCTCATCGGCGGCGCGGCGCATGTAGGGCGGCAGCGGCATGGCGCCGTGGTTCTGGAGCGCATCGTCGAGCGCCGCACCCTGGCGGTCGAAGGCGAGGCTCACCTCCGGCCCGTCGCGCCCCTCGACCTTGGCCGTGAAGCCCTCGGCGAAGCGGATCACGTCGCCCGATCGGAGCCGCCGCGCCGGCTTGGCGAACGCCAGCCAGCATCCGTCCGACCGCTGCCGGTGCAGGGTAAGCTCGACCCGCGCCTCGCCCCGCGTGCCTGCCAGACGTGCCGGGATCACCCGCGTGTCGTTGAAGACCATCATGTCGCCGGGCTTCAGCACCGCCGGCAGGTCGGCCACCGTGCGATGGGCGAGGTCCACGCTGAGATCGAGCAGGCGCGCGGAATCGCGCGGGCGCGCCGGGCGCATCGCGATGGCCTCGCGCGGAAGGTCGAAATCGAAGGCGTCGACCCGCACCGATGGCCGCCGGCGCCGCCGGCCTCAGGAACCGGCCGTCCCGAACCGCTCGGCGAGGCGCTCGGCGACGAGCGGCGAGACGAAGCTCGACACGTCGCCGCCGAGGGAGGCGATCTCCTTGACCAGCTTCGAGGCGATGAAGTGGTGGCGCTCCGACGCCATCAGGAACACCGTCTCCACGTCCTGGTCGAGCCGCGCGTTCATGCCCGCCATCTGGAACTCGTACTCGAAGTCGGAGACGGCGCGCAGCCCGCGCACGATGACCGTGGCGCCGACCTCGTGGACGAACTCCATGAGCAGGTTGTCGAAGCTGCGGACCTCGAGCTGCGGCGGCTCGATCCCGAGCGCGGCGAGGTCCTGCGCGGTCAGCGCCACGCGCTCCTCGACGCTGAACAGCGGGGTCTTGCCCGCGTTGACGGCGACCGCCACGACCAGCCTGTCCACCACCCTGAGCGTGCGCCTGATGATGTCCTGATGGCCCGTGGTGATGGGGTCGAAGGTCCCCGGATAAAGGCCCACCCTCTCAGCCATCCTGTGCCGCTCCAGCGTTTGCCGCCGCCTCGGTGGCCGCCTCAGTCGACGCCTCGGGGGCCGCGCCGTTGCCGTTCACGTCGGCGAGCCTTGCCGCCGACACCACCCGCTCGCCCTTGCCGAGCCGGAAGATGGTCACGCCGCGCGTGTCTCTCCCGACCCGCCTGATGTCCTTCACCGGGCAGCGAATGAGCTGGCCGCCGTCGGTCACCAGCATGATCTCGTCGTGCTCCGCCACCGGGAAGGCCGCGACCACCTCGATCTCGCCGTCGCCGGTGGCGGTGTTGATGATACCCTTGCCGCCCCGCCGGGTCAGGCGGTAGTCGTGGGTGGACGTGCGCTTGCCGAAGCCGTCGCTGCGGACCGTGAGAAGGAACTGCTCCTGCGCGGCAAGCTCGGCGCGGCGCTCCTTGGAGAGCTTGACCGCCTCCCCTTCCCGCTTGCGCCGGAAGTAGGCGTCCCGCTCCTCGGGCGAGAGATCGCCGCGGGCCAGCACGCTCATGGAGATCACCCGGTCGCCGGCTGCAAGGTCCATCCCGCGCACGCCGGACGAGCTACGGCCCCGGAACAGACGCACGTCGCCGGCGGCGAAGCGGGTGCACTTGCCGCCGCGGGCCGCGAGCAGCACGTCGTCGCTGTCCGAACAGGTCTGCACGCCGATGATGCGGTCGTCGTCGCCGAGCTTCATGGCGATCTTGCCGGCCGACGGCACGTTAACAAAGTCGCTCGCGCTGTTGCGCCGCACGGAGCCGGCGGCGGTCGCGAACATGAGCTGGAGGCTCTCCCACTCGTCCTCGTCCTCCGGCATCGGCAGGATGGTCGAGACGGTCTCGCCGTCGGCCAGCGGCAGCAGGTTGACCAGCGCCTTGCCGCGCGCTTGCGGTGCCGCCTGGGGCAGGCGGTAGACCTTGAGCTTGTAGACCTTGCCGGCGGTGGAGAAGAACAGCACGGGCGTGTGCGTGTTGACGACGAACACCTGCGAGACAAAATCCTCGTCGCGGGTGCTCATGCCGGCCCTGCCCTTGCCGCCCCGCTTCTGCGCCCGGTAGGTCGAGAGCGGCACGCGCTTCACGTAGCCGCGGTGGCTGAGCGTCACCACCATCTCCTCGCGCTGGATCAGATCTTCCACGTCGTGCTCGAACTCGGCCTCGCCCAGCACGGTGCGCCGCGCGTCCGCGAACTTCTCGCGCGTCGCGACCAGCTCCGCCCGCAGCACGGACCGGAGGCGGTCGCGGTTCTGCAGGATGTCGATGTAGTCCTTGATCTGCTCCACGATCCCGGAAAGCTCGTCCGCGATCTTGTCCCGCTCCATCGCGGTGAGCCGCTGCAGGCGCAGCTCCAGGATCGCCCGCGCCTGCTCGTCTGTGAGCCGGCAAGTGTTGTTGTTGGTCACCTTCTGGCGCGGGTCGGCGATCAACTCGATCAGCGGGCCCGTGTCCTTCACCGGCCAGTCCCGGCCGGTCAGCCCTGCGCGCGCCTCGGCGGGGTCCTTGGCCTTGCGGATCAGCGCGATGATCTCGTCGATGTTGGCGACGGCGATGGCGAGCCCGGCGAGCGCATGCGCCCGCGTCCGCGCCTGGGCGAGCTGGTAGGTCGTGCGCCGGGTGACGACCTCCTCGCGGAAGCCGATGAACGCCGCGACGATGTCCTTGAGCGTCAGCAGCTCCGGGCGGCCGCCGCGCAGCGCCAGCATGTTGACGCCGAAGCTGGTCTGCAGCGGCGAGTAGCGGTAGAGCTGGTTGAGCACCACCTCCGCCATCGCGCTGCGCTTCAGCTCGATGACCACGCGCACGCCGTCGCGGTCCGATTCGTCGCGGAGGTCGGCGATCCCCTCGATGCGGCGCTCGTTCACCAGACCGGCGATGCGCTCGATCATCCGCGCCTTGTTCACCTGGTAGGGGACCTCGGTGACGATGATCGCCTCGCGGTCCTTGCCGGCCTGCTCGATCGTCGTCTTGCCGCGCATGACCACGGAGCCCCGCCCGGTGTGATAGGCTTGGCGGATGCCGGCGGCGCCGACCACCAGGGCGCCGGTCGGAAAATCCGGCCCCGGCACGTGCTGCATCAGCGCGTCGATCGTGATCTCGGGATCGTCGAGATAGGCGCAGGCGGCGTCCACCACCTCGCCGAGGTTGTGGGGCGGGATGTTGGTCGCCATGCCGACCGCGATGCCGCCCGCCCCGTTGACCAGGAGGTTGGGGAAGGCCGCCGGCAGCACCATGGGCTCGTGCGCCGATTCGTCGTAGTTGGCCTGGAAGTCGACCGTCTCCTTGTCGATGTCGGCGAGCAGCGCATGCGCCGGCTCGCCCAGGCGGACCTCGGTGTAACGCATGGCCGCCGGCGGATCGCCGTCCATCGAGCCGTAGTTGCCCTGCCCGTCGAGCAGGGGGAGGCGCATGGAAAAATCCTGCGCCATGCGCACCATGGCGTCGTAGATCGCCGCGTCGCCGTGCGGGTGGTACTTGCCCATGACGTCGCCGACCACGCGGGCGGACTTGCGATAGGGCTTGTTCCAGTCGTAGCCGTTCTCGTGCATCGAATGGAGGATGCGGCGATGCACGGGCTTCAGCCCGTCGCGCACGTCGGGCAGCGCGCGGCTCACGATCACGCTCATCGCGTAGTCGAGGTAGGAGCGTTTCATCTCCTCCTCGATGGCGACGGGGGGCGTTGCGGGCACGTCGCCGCCGGGCGGCTCGCGAGGTGGCGCGGAGGGCGGTGGCTCTGTCACCAATGACCGGAAAGATTGTTGGAAGACAAGGAATTAGGCCGCGTTTCGCGACTCGATCCTTACGCGCCCGAGACTAGCGCAAACGCCCTCGATCCACAATGTCGCGGGCGCGAAACACGGGGCTCACGCCGGCCGACGATATTGGGTGTATACCACACTAATTCAATGGGTTATGAGAAATTGGCTTCGTTTTGCAAAAAAGACTTTTCCACAGTTGCCGCCCTTCGGCCCGATGCCCGTACCATCGATGGCAATCGAGGCCCCGAACACCCGCCCAAGCCGCCACGCCGACCCCCTTCCGTCGCAACACGAAACCCGCCATTGGAGTCATCGCCGCCGCATCCGG